>CAWEUJ010000003.1:0-569435 GCA_963812205.1 uncultured Actinomycetes bacterium | reverse complement strand
CGTTCCCGGCATGGACTACGGCGGTGTGCTGCTCGACCGGTCGGTCGACTGGAACGAGTTCTCCGCCATCTTCGGCAAGGCCTATACCGACCCGGTCGACCAGCAGATCGTGCTGCAGCTCGCCCAGCTGCTCTGGGACCGAGGCGAGAACGAGGGCTACGCCGAGCACCTGACCTCGAACCCCTACCCCGGCATCCCGGCCAAGCAGATCTTCATCATCGAGAACTACGGCGACCACCAGGTCACGAACGTCTCGGCCGAAATGCTGGCGCGGACGATCGGCGCCCAGAACCACCAGCCGCCTTCGACCCGCAGTTCTTCGGCGCGGCGGCCCGGGCTGATGCGCCCGTGATCGCGCAATGGGGCCTGTCCAAGCTGGATCAGACCAAGCCCGCGAACGTGGTCTCGGCGCTCTGGGACTACGGCACGCCGACCCCACCGACTACCAACGTGGCGCCAAACGGCAGCGCCTACGGTGCCGATCCCCACGGCTTCGGGCGAGGCAACGCTCTGCTCCTCGACCAGATCACCACGTTCTTGTCTACAGGCGTGATCCCGAACGAGTGCGGCGCCACCGCCTGTCAGAGCAAGACGCCGTAGAGCAATCGACCAAGCGCATCTACGACGCTCGATGGTGACGCGTCACATCTGAGGTACGTCGTGCGAGCGCGGACGTCCGTGGGTGGATTCATCACCGGAGCGGATTGGATCCGGCGAGCCCGAACAGCTCGGGACTCGTGGAGAGGCGTGAGATCACATGGTGGCGGGGGCAGGATTTGAACCTGCGACCTTCGGGTTATGAGCCGGCCCAGTGCCGTGGCATCTCGTCCCGTCTACTCCCGTCTAGTACGGCTGACGAGCAAGTTCGCGGCTGCTGTCGTCACGTCTACTCCCGTCCTGTCCCGCCGAGTCCGGCAGTGAACGGCACCATTCACGGCACCACGCCCGCTGCAGAACCTCGCGGTGGAGTATCCCGATGGGGCTCACGTAGAGACGCCGTACGCCGAGCTGAGCGGGGCATCGACGCGGTCGGCGAAGCCTCCAGGTGTGCGGTCACACCTCAGCTAATCCCCAACCTGCGGCATAGCCTGGGAAGGGCTTCTCAACTACATCGCTATCTTGGAAGGTGTTCAGCCGAGCCGAGATTCACAAGTGCCACTCAAGTGCCCCTCAAGTCGCCGTGAGGATTGGATACCCATGATGCGCACATGCGGTTGACGATCGATCCACAGGGAATGCGCATCCTCGTCGTGGACGACGACCCGTACATCACCGATGGTGATCGCGGTCGGCCTGCGGTTTGTCGGATTCGACGTGGACACGGCGGCCGACGGCCGCGACGCATCGACAAGATCGCGGCGAGTGCCCCGATCTCGTGGTGCTCGACATCTCGATGCCCGGTATCGACGGGCTGGAGGTGGTGGAGCGACTGCGACGTGACGGAGTGGCAAACCCCGGTGGTGTTCCTCACCGCATGGGACGCACCCGAGGAACGGATGCGCGGTCTGCACGTGGGCGGCGACGACTACATCACGAAGCCGTTCAGCCTGGACGAACTGCTGGCGCGGATCGAGGCGATCCTGCTCGGTGGGTGTCGTGGCCGACCGGTGGCAGCGTGAGATCGCGGTCGACGACCTGGCGCTCGATAAGGAAGGTCGGAGCGTCCCGCGCGGCAACGGATCGAGATGTCTCGTACCGAATTCAACGTGCTCGAGTTCCTCATGATGAACGTGGGCCGGGTGGTGTCGAAGCAGCAGATCCTCGAGCACGTGTGGCAATACGACTTCGGCGGTGAGTCGACCGTCGTGGAGACGTACATCTCGTACCTCCGAAAGAAGCTCGACTGCATGGGGCCCCCCATGATCCACACGATGCGTGGTGTCGGCTACGTGCTCCGTAGCCCGGCCGAGGACTGAGGACTGACGTCTGCGGCCTGACGATGAGCCTCAGACTGCGCCTGGTGCTGGTGGTGCTGACGCTGATCGGGGTTGGGCTCGTCGTGTCGGACATCGCGACGGCCGACACTCCTGCGGTCGTATCTCCTCGGTCGGGTGGACGAACGCCTCGCCCAGACCGGCGGCTTCGCCACGGCGACTCCGTGGGGCCGTGGTTCCGACCGCCAGCGGCCCTGCCGCATCGTGCCGTGGTATCCGAGGGCGACACACCCGACGTGCAGGCGGCCGGATCGACCCGAGCGATCGTGTCGTGAAGACGCTGCGGGCGCCGTTCTCGTCGACGAGTGACGTATTCGGGTGCTCCCGCAAGGTCCGTTGAACGCCGCCCGCGAGGGCGGGACCGTCCGGTTCGAGGGGTCGAGCAGTGCGGGCAGATACCGAGGCCTCGTAGAGCCGATCGCGGGAAGCAGGACGTCGCGGTCGTGATCACGCCTCTGCGGGACGTCGACGCCGACGCTGACGCGTCTGTACTGGATCGAGGCGATCGCGACGGCGCGTGTTGGTGCATGGCGCGCGGCCTGGCGTTGTGGCTGGTGCGCGTCGGTCTCCGCCCGCTCGTACACATCGCCGACACGGCTGACGCGGTCGCGGTCCGGGAGACGTCGATCGCCGTGTCGACGTTCGCGGCGGTTACGAGGTGGCGCGGTTGGGTCAGTGCGCTCAACTCTGCGTTCGACGCCCGTGCCGCGTCGGAACAGACGCTGCGGGAGTTCATCTCCGATGCGTCGCATGAGCTGCGACGCCGCTCACATCGATTCGCGGGTACGCCGAGCTTCTGCGCGCGGCGTGTTGCGCGGCGCCGAGCAGCCGCGCGTCGTGCGGCTCGCCCGATCGAGCACGAGGCGGCGCGGATGGGTGTGCTGGTCGACAACTCTGCTGTCGTTGGCGCGCCTCGATGAGGGTCGCCCGCTGGAGCTGTCCGACGTCGACCTCACCGTCCTGGCCGCGATGCGGTCAACGACGCGCTGCGCGGTGGAATCGGACCGGCCGATCACCCTTGTCGTACCGGGCGCCGGTCTGGGTCGTGGGGGACGAAACGACGTTGCGGCAGGTGCTCGCGAACCTGCTGGCGAACGCCCGCGAGCACACGCCGCCGGGAACGGCGGTCGAGGTGCGCGTCGCGCGACACCGACCGGAGGCGCACGCATCGACGTGGTCGACGACGGCGCGGGATCGACCCGAGCGGTCGCGAGCGGGCCTTCGACCGGTTCTGGCGGGGCGAGGCCTCACGCCGGGCGCTGCGCGTGGCGGAGCGGCCTTGGGCTCGCGATCGTGGCCGCGGTCGCGGCGGCTCACGGCGGGACGGCGCGCCTCGACTGCACGGACAGCCACGTGCTCGCGGGGCGCATTTCGTCGTCGACCTTCCGCCGCACGCCCACCGCCTGACCGGCCGGAGCTCACAAGCTGCGCTGCAACTGGGCATCGAGGCTGCGTCTCAGGTTCGGCTGGCTTGCTGGGGCATGCACACCCGAATCCTTCGGTACGGTCGTTCTCGCGCTCGCACGCTCCGCTGCCGCTCTCGCAGCCTGCGGCGGCGGGTCCGGTCGGTCCTCGCCGCGGCCGGTCTCGACCACGACGACCGTCAAGGGCGGCCGCGGCGGGACGGAAACCGCGTTCCAGACTGCCTGAAACAACATGGCGTTACCCTCCCGGCCGGCTTCGGCAACGGCGGACCACCCGGCGGGCCGTCCCCCGGGCCGGACCCCCGGCTCCATTCCCCGGGGGCGGCACCCCGGGTTCGCTGCCCGGCGGCGTCGACGCGCAGAAGCTGCGAAAGCGCGATCCAGGCCTGCGGTGGGACCGGGGGCGGCTTCCCCGGCGGCGGCCAGAACGGTCAGGCGTTGCAGGCGTACACGGCGTGCCTCAGCGATCACGGCGTGAAGGTGCCTAAGGGGACGGCATCGAGCACCCCGCCGACCTTCGACCGGAACTCGAGCACCTTCATCGCGGCGAACAAGGTGTGCGCCGTGCTGCTCCTACCCCCTCCAACCACCGACCCCGTCGAACTGACAGCGAGCCTTCCCATGCGCAAGCACCTCGATCATCAACGGACTCGCTGGATCGTCGTGGCGGCCGCGATCGGCGTCGGCGCCTACGCCAACCATCGGATCAGGTGCGTCACGACTCGTCGACCCGAGAGACGGTCGTGACCGCCAAGCGGGGAGTCGTGCTCTCGAGTGTTTCGTCGACCGGCAACGTCGAAGCGACGAGCGACCTGGGCGTGTCGTTCCAACAGACCGGCAAGGTACCGCGCATCTTCGTGAAGCAGGGCGACCACGTCACCGCTGGCCAGCAGCTCGCGCAGATCGACGACACCCAACTGCACGCGGCGCTCGCTCCGCGCAAGCCTCGCTCGCTCAGCACAAGCCCACCTCGCTGGCCTGGAGCGCGGCGAGACGTCGTACGGAGCGCGCCCAGGACGCCGCCGGCCTCGCCTCCGCCGCGCAATCGGTCGCGAGCGCGCAATCCGGCGTGACGCACGCGCAGCAGTCCGCGGCGGCGAACGCGACGAAGTATCAGCAACAGATCGACCAGGCTCAAGCCCAGCTCGACACGGCACAGACGACCGCCTCGTCGGCGAAGACCTCGCTCGAACGGGCCATTTCATCGATGTCGACACTGCAGTCGAGCTACGACCCGAACGCATCATCGAGCGAGAACCCCGACGCGCGCGTCAATGCGGTACAAGCTCGATCAGGTGACGTGCGGTGTCCACAGCTGCACGCCCGGATATCACACCTCCGACGGTGTCGACTGTTCCCAGATCGTCAACCTCATCTCGTTCGCCACGAACGTGCAGACCGCAGAGTCCTCCGAGACGCAGGCCCAGTCGGGCGTAACGACCGCGGAGAACGCATTGACCAGCGCGCAGCAGGGAAAGACGTCGGGCACGGTCCAGGACCAACAAGCCATCGACAACGCCACGAGCCAACTCAACGCCGCGAACCTGCAGTACCAATCGACGGTGGCGAGTAACGCGGTCAAGGAGCAACCCGCCAAACCCGAGAACATCGCGCAGAGTCGTGCGTCCATCACCACCGCGACAGCAACAACTGACCACCGCGCAACAGAACGAGGACCAGACCCTCCTCACCGCGCCCGTCGCGGGAACGGTCGCATCGGTGTCGGGGACCGTCGGTCAATACTCTTCCAGCGGAGGCAGACGCGCGCCAGCGCGAGCAGTTCGAGCAGCTCGAGCAGCTCGAGTAGCTCGAGCAGCACGGCGAGCTCCGGGTTCATCGAACTCACCAACGTCTCGAGCCTCGACGTCAAGGTCGGGTTCACCGAGACCGACGCCCCGAAGGTCCACGTCGGCCAGGCCGCGACGATCGCCCTCGATGCACTCACCGGACAGACGTTCACCGGCAAGATCCTGTCGCTCGACACGAACCAGACCGTCGTCAGCAACGTCGTCACCTACTACGCGAAGGTCGGCTTCGACACAGCGTCGGCGAGCATCAAACCGGGCATGACGGCGGCCGTCGACGTCGTCCTCGACAAGCGCTACAACGCGGTGACACTCCCGACGTCAGCGGTGCCGACCTCGGGAACCACCGCAACCGTCACCGTGCGCGGGAACGACGGCAAGGACACCACCCGCTCGATCACGATCGGGCTACGCGGCGACAGCGCGGTGGAGATCACCAGCGGACTGAGCGAGGGTGATCGGGTCGTCGTGACATCGAGCGCGGCGAGTGCAACCTCGACAGGGTTTCCCGGCGGCGGCGGCGGCGCACGGCCGGGCGGCGGCGGGCTCGGTGGCGGGCTCGGCGGATGAGCGTCACTCCGGTCATCGCGGCTACGCGACATTACGAAGACCTACGGCGAGGGCGAGACGGTCGTCAATGCATTGCGCGGCGTGAGCGTCGACATTGCCTCGGGCGAGTACCTCGCGATCATGGGCGCTTCAGGCAGCGGCAAGAGCACGCTCATGCACATCATCGGCTGCCTCGACGTGCCGACCGCGGGCCGGTATTTCCTCGACGGTGTGGCGGTCGCGAGCCTCGACTCGTACGCGCTCGGTGTGGTGCGCAACCGCAAGATCGGCTTCGTGTTCCAGAGCTTCAACCTCATTCCCCGCACGACCGCGATCGCGAATGTCGAACTACCGTTGGTCTATGCGGGCGTGAAGAAGGCCGAGCGCCTCGAACGCGCGCACCGCGCGTTGCCCGAGGCGGTCGGGTTGGCCGATCGTCTCGGCCATGCGCCGAATCAACTCTCCGGTGGGCAACAACAACGCGTCGCGGTCGCGCGGGCGATGGTCACGAACCCTTCGATCATTCTCGCCGACGAACCCACTGGCGCACTCGACAGCGAATCGACGAGCGACATGCTCGATCTCTTCGACGTCCTGCATGACGAGGGCCGAACGATCATCGTCATCACGCACGAGCATGACGTAGCCGAGCGCGCCACCGCTGCGTCATACGGCTCCGAGACGGCACCGTCATTGCCGACGACCGACGCCTTTCGCAACCTGCCCAGATGTCAGCCGGAGCACACACATGAACCTGTCGAGTGTCGTGATCGCACTGCGCGGGATCGTCGCGAACAAGATGCGCTCCGCGCTGACGACGCTCGGCATCATGATCGGTGTTGCATCCGTGATCATCCTCGTCGGTGTCGGCAGCGGTTCCGCAGCCGCGAGCCGGAAGCAACTCGAGGGGCTGGGCTCCAACACGTTGACGGTCATGGCCGGCGGGTTCGGCTTCGGTCGCGGCGGCGGGACGCAGAGCCGAAAGGTGTCGATCACCGACGCCGACGTCAAGGCACTGCAGGACAAGCAGAATGCGCCGGACATCACCGAGGTCGTACCGACGGTGAACGCGACGAATGCGACCACGGTGCTCGACGGCGCCTCGACCACGCCGCAACAGGCCCTCGGGACGACCGCCAACTTCTCGTCGGTCCGCAACTATCCCGTGCAATACGGCCGGTTCTTCACCGACGCCGACTACGACGCCCACGCCAACGTCGTCGTCCTCGGACCAACGGTCGTCAAGAACCTCCTCGGCGAGCAGGCCGACGTCTCATCCGTCGTCGGCCGGTCGATCAAGATCGGGGGGAAGACCTTCTCGATCATCGGGGTTTTCAAGACGAAGGGTTCGAACGGCTTCGCCGACCAGGACGACCTCGCGGTCATGCCGCTGACGACGGTGCGGGACACGCTCTCGGGCAATAGTGGCACGGTCGACGGCCTCACCGTCCAGGCTTCGAGTGCGAGCGCCACCACTGCCGCGCAGAGCGAAGTGACGTCGATCCTCCTGGCGCAACACAAGGGCGCCAGCCAGAGCGACTACCTCGTGCTCAACCAGGCGTCGCTGCTTTCCACCCAGGCGCAGAACAATCGCACCTTCACGGTGTTGCTGGGCGCCGTCGCCGGCATCTCCTTGCTGGTCGGTGGCATCGGCGTGATGAACATCATGCTCGTCACCGTCACCGAACGCACCCGAGAGATCGGCATCCGCAAGGCGATCGGCGCGCAGCACAGCCACATCCTCACGCAGTTCCTTGTCGAAGCCGTGCTTCTGGCCGGCATCGGGGGACTACTCGGCGTCGCCGTCGGCATCGCCGGGACCCACTTCAAGATCGTGAACGTGCAACCGGTCGTCGAGCCGTACTCGGTGTTCCTCGCCTTCGGCTTCGCGGTGTTCACCGGTCTCTTCTTCGGGATCTACCCGGCCAACCGCGCCGCGACCCTTCGCCCCATCGACGCACTCCGCTACGAGTGACACGCTACGAGTGACAAGGCAGCAACCATGACGACACCATCCCACCATCCACCGTCCGATCCGCCCGGGTTCGACGACGATCTCGTCCCGATCACCGATATCGAACCCGATCCGGCCCTGGTCGGCGAGCTCCGACGCCGACGAGCGATCACGCCGGTCACACGGTCCTTGCTCGCGCTCGTCGTCGCGGGCGGTGCGTTCCTCGGCGGCGTGTTGGTCGAGCGTTCGCAGGCCAAGACGACATCGTCGAGCGCGTTGCCGTCGGGCGTCCCCGCAAACATCGCCGCGCTGTTCGGTGGCGCTCGGACCTCGACGACAGTCGCCGGCGCGAGCGGAACCACCGGAGCGTCGTCGACCTTCGGCACGGTCAAGCTCGTCGACGGAAAAAACGTCTACGTCTCCGACGCGCAGGGCAACGTTGTGAAAGTCGCGACCACCGCGACAACGAAGATCACGACAAGTCAGACGGCATCGATCGCGAAGCTCAAGCCCAGCACCACGGTGATCGTGCAGGGAACGAAAGGCGCCGACGGCACCCTCACCGCAACCTCGATCTCCCAGTCGGCGGCGGGCGGCGGACTCGGTGGCGGTGGATTCCCCTCGTTCGGCGGTGGCGCGCCTCCCGGCGTCGGAGGTTGAGGCCCGGCCCGGCCCGCGGAAGATGCGGGCCGGGCCGCCAGGCAGGCGACGCGCCGATCGACTCAGAGCTGCTGGTCGAATCGGGTCAGCACATCGAGCAACGCGTTCGTCGACACGGGGTTCGATCCCGTGGTCGAGGACGTCGACGAATCACTCTGCGATTCCGACGTCTTGAGATCGGCGATGAGCTTGTCGAGATCGGTCTTGATCGTCGATGTCGAGCTCGACGTCGTGCCGTCCGTCGACGTCGTCGACTCGGAGGACTTCAGGTCGGCGATGAGCTGCTCCAGCTCCGTCTTGATCGTCGAGCTCGTGTTGGTCGCGCTCACACCACCCGCACCGCCCCCCGGCGGCGGCCCTTGCGGCCGATCTCCCGGCTTGTGATTCTCGATCCGTTGCGCCAGATTCGTGAGCTGCGAGTCAGAGAGCTGCACGCCGTTCGACGCGTTTGCCTGCAACCCCTGCTTGATCGCCGCGGTCAGATCGCTGCTCGAAATGCCCTTCGACGCCGCGTAGTCGGCGAGACTGCCGCCACTCGCCTTGACCGCGCTCATCAAGTCGTCGCTGCTCATTCCGAACAGCTGCGCGACGGGTGCCATCGCCTGCTGCATGCGGGTACGGAAGTCGTCTTGGTTCGCGCCGGTGACGCCCGTCAACCCGGACGCGCCGCCGATCGAAGAAATATTCATCCGCCTCAACTCCTTGTGTCGGTTGCGGAACCTTCTTCGGGCTCCACAACCGGCGAGGTGAGTGACCCCGACAGGTTCTCAAGAGATACTCAACCCGCCGACAACCGCACGATCGGCGCGGACTCAGGACGAACACAACCAGCGCACAGGGCTCGCCACGATGATCGTGGAGGTCAGGGTCGTGAGCGCGTTCCCTGGCGGGGTCGGATGAGTCCGGCACAATCTTCGACCCAGGGTTGGTCTCACGCGTCCTCCCCGAACCTGTCGGTCGCGTTCTGAAGTGTTCGACACCGGCGCTTGGATTGAGGGCGGGCGACCATCGGGTTATCGACCTGATGCGATTTCGGTGACGTTCAGCGCCGACACCGCTCGCACCGTCGACGAGCAGTACAGAACGACACGCGACGGGAGCAACAGGGACACAACGACACGAAGATGACGCGCTCCGTGACCGGAACGCGTGACCTTCGGGTTGTGCGGCACCACGCCGGCGACGCAAGCACCGCGTTGCGGCACCATTTTCGGCACCACACGCAGAAGGCCCGGCGCTTTCGCACCGGGCCTGACCTGCGCTTTCGATGGTGGCGGGGGCAGGATTTGAACCTGCGACCTTCGGGTTATGAGCCCGACGAGCTACCAGACTGCTCCACCCCGCGGCGGACCATGCATGGTACTCACGCCCGCGCGTCCCGACCAAGTCGACGCTCAGGAGGTCGGCAGGAAGCTCTGCGGACCCTCGGCGTGCTCGCCCCGGACCGCGTCGTACGGGTCCCGGAGATCGCCGTAGTAGCCCAGCGCGTACGCGCCCCGCTGGTACCCGGCCAGGCGCGCGAGATTCTCGGGGAGATCCCGCGCGACCTCGGGCGGGCACGCGAGGTACTGGTTCTCCTCTTGGCGTAGCCACGACAACGTGTAGCCCACGTTGATGCCGCGCCGCGCTTGCGCGGAACGGTTGGCGCCTCCACCGTGATAGAGCGAACCGACGTACAGGAGCACCGACCCCTTCGGCATCTCCGCCGCGACCGTCTCGTCGACCGTCGGCCGCAACTTGTCTTGCCACCGATGGCTGCCGGGGATGACGCGCGTCGCGCCGTTCTCCTCGGTGAAGTCGTTCATCGCCCACATCGTGTGGCACTCGACCTCGAACCCGGCGGGGAAGGGGAAGAAATCGAACGCCCACTGGTCGCGGTGCACGAGCTGGGCCGGTTCGCCCGGACCGATCTCGATCACCTGGGTGAGATGCAGCTGATAGCTCGTCGCGTGATCACCGAGCACGCGATCGAGCGCGCCGAGAACGCTCGGGTGCGCGGCGAGGAGACGAAAGTCGCGCGATCGCGCGAGCAGCGAACCGGTTCGGCGCGTGTTGAATCCGGTGAACTCGTCGCCGCCCAGAGGCGTCTCGCCGAGGAAGGGTTCGAGCTCGGCCGCGATGGCGTCCATCAGCTCCTCGGTGACGAGGCGCTCGACGACGACACAGCCCGAGGCACGCAGGGCCGCCTCGATCTCGTCGACGGTCGCGTCGCCATCGACCCTCGGGACTTCCAGCGAACCACCCACACGTACCCCCGTCCGGCATCGAACAACGGGAGAACGCTACCTCGCTACGAGACGAGCGTCAGCTGCGCATTGACCCGGTTCAGCAGCTCGCGAGGACTGAACGGCTTGAGCATGTAGTCGTTCGCGCCGAGGGCGAAGCCGCGCTCGGAGTCGGCGTCCTGCGCCTTGGCCGTGAGCATGACGATCGGCAGCGACCGCGTCCGCTCCTCGGCACGCAATTTCGCGAGCACGTCGAAGCCCGAGAGACCCGGCATCATCACGTCGAGCAGCATGAGATCGGGCTTCGTGTCCGAAACGAGCTGCAACGCATCGTGACCGTTCGTCGCCGTGCGCACTTCGTGTCCGTTGTGCACGAGCTTGTACTCGACCAGATACCGCACGTCGGGATCGTCGTCAACGACAAATATCAAACCCACTCACCCTCACCTCGATCCGCGGCGTCGATCACGAAGCCACCCTGTGTCTGACCGGAGCCTCGGAGAGATCACTCGCCCGCCGGCGGTTCCGGAGTTGGCGTACGGGAAAGCGCAGCGTGAACGTGCTTCCCTGGCCTTCTCTCGACATCACCTCGACGGTGCCCTTGTGACCGTCGACGATCTGCTTCACGATGTACAGACCCAGGCCGGCGCCGAGTGTCTCCCGTCGCCGTTCGCCGGTCGCGCTCGAAGAACCGCGTGAAGAGCTGGTCGAGTTCGTCGACCGCGATGCCCACGCCGCCGTCGCGCACGTTGATCACGATCTCGTCGCCATCGGAGCGGGCAAAGAGGTCGATACGACCACCGCCGGGACTGAACTTGATCGCGTTCGCGACGACGTTGTGAAGGGCACGTTCGATCTGGCTCTCGTCGGCGACGAGCTCGAGACCCGGCTCGACACTCACGCCGATCTCCAGGGACCCGTCGGCCAGCGGCGACGCGAGCGCGTTGCACACGCGCCTGATCACCGAGGGGACGTCGACCGGCCCGAGCTTCGGTTCGAACGCGCCGGCCTCGATACGCGACATCGTCGCCAGATTGGAGATCAACACCAGCAGTCGCTCGCTGTTGCGTTCCACAATTCCCAACATGCGTCGCTGTTCCGAGGTCACCGACTCGTCCGATTCGTCGGTGAGGAGCTCGATGTAACCCAGCACGTTCGCGAGCGGGCCGCGCAGCTCACGCAACACCTCCGACAAGAAGTCGTTCTTCGCCCGGTCGAGCACGCCGAGGCGCTCGACCATCTCGTGCTGCAGCTCGAACGCCCGCGCGTGGTCGAGCGCCCGCCCGATCTCACGCGCGAATCCTTCCATCAGGATCACTTCGCTGTCGGTCCAAAACCGGACAGTCCCCTGCTCGCTCGCCACCAACGCGCCCGCGATCCGGCCGCCGACGACGACCGGATACTTCAACGCCGACCGCACGGCCAGATCCTCGAACGCCTCCCGTTGCTCCACGCTGAACCGCGCGACGTCGCGCGTGTCGTCGATCACGACCGCGTTGGCGTCGTCGGAGATCCCGACGAGATGGACGAGCACATTCGCCTCGTCGACCAGCGCGACCGACGCGACCGCTGCGATGTCGTCGGACCGTCGCCATTCCGCCGCGATCCGGCCGTTACCGCCACTGAACAGCCGGATGTGGACACGATCGACCTCGAGCGCGTCGCCGACCACTTCGACGGCCCGCTGCACCACCTGGTCACGGTGCAGTGATGCGTGCACGACCTCGGCCAACTCCCGGCGCACCCGCTGATCCTTCGACCGCTCGCTCTCGATGGCCCGTAGCCGTGACAGCTCGCGCACCATCGCGTTGACCGATTCACCCACGAACTGGATCTCCGCCGCGGCGTCATCGAGGTGCACGTGCACGCCGAGGTCGCCGGCGGTAACGGCGGCGAGAGCGCGCTGGAGCACCTCGAGCGGCTGCATCACGGCCCGCGCACTGCGCCGGCTGAGCAGCAGCGCGAGCACGACCAGGGCCAGCCCCACGAACACGAGCTCCACCGCGAAGCCGGCTCGGCGCGACGCAGAGGTCGGAATCACGACCACGACGACCGCCGTCGCGAGCAGCGCGAGCAGCGCGACGCCGGCGACGAGCTCGAAGCTGCGGGCGAGCGCGGTCGCGAGGAGCGGAGCCTCGGCCGCCGCCAGCTCGACCGGCGCCGCGTGGGCATCGGACGCGGGGGTAGCGCGCGGGACGCGGGGCTCGGACACGTTGCCAACCCTGTCGCCGGCGCGTCACCATCGCGTCACAGCCGGCCGACCGCCGGGACCGAGACCCCGGACCTTGCCTCGTAGCATCGGGGCGTGCGCCTCGATCGCCTCACCGAAGTCGCGCGGTCGACCCGGGCCGTGTTTCGCTCCGGGATCCTGCAGCCGGAGCGGCCCGACCGCATCTGGCAGGTTGCGCAGACCGTCCGCCACTGGGGCGTGGGGCTCGCGACCGTGTTTCCCGCCGGCGCCGCCCGTTTCGGCGACCGGACCGCGCTCGTCGACGAGCGGGGCCCGGTCAGCTTCGCCGACCTCGACTCCCGGATCGACGCCATCGGCCGCGGCCTCATCGAGACCGGGGTGCACGCGGGCGACACGGTTGGTGTCTTGTGCCGCAACCACCGCGGCTTCTTCGAGATCACCGGCGCGCTGGCCAAGCTCGGCGCCAACGCGCTGTACCTCAACACCGGATTTGCATCACCGCAGGTCGCCGCGGTGATGCAACGGGAACGCGCGGTTCTCCTGGTTCACGACGACGAGTTCGACGGGCTGGCAACCGATGCCGGCATCGAGGCGCGCGTCCTCGCGTGGACCGACGGCGCGGCCCCCGCGGGTGGGACCCGCTCGCTCGACGACCTCGCCACCCGCCACGCCGGCGGCCCGCCGTTGACCCCGCCGCCGCGCGCCGGTCGCACGATCATCTTGACCTCCGGCACGACGGGACCGCCCAAAGGCGCGCTCGTGGCGACTGCACCCCACGCGGGCGCGGGGATCGCCTTGCTCGAGCGGCTCCCCTATCGCGCCCACGAGAAGATGGTCATCGCCGCGCCGTGCTTCCACGCCTGGGGCTTCGCCAACGCGACGACCAGCCTCCTGCTCGGCGACACGATGGTGCTCCAGCGCAAGTTCGATCCGCAACGCGCGCTGGCGCTCATCGCGCAGCATCGGGCCGAGGTCTTCGTGGCGGTGCCCGTGATGCTGATGCGCATGATCGACCTGCCGGACGACGTGCGGGACCGGTACGACACGTCGTCGTTGCGGTTCGTCCCGCTCTCGGGATCGGCGTTGCCGGGCGATCTCGCGATCCGATTCATGGACGCGTTCGGCGACGTCATCCACAATCTCTACGGCTCGACCGAGGTCGGATCGGTGTCGGTCGCGACGCCCGCCGACCTCCGGGCCGCCCCCGCGACCGCCGGGCGCCCGCCGCGCGGCACCCACGTTCGTCTCCTCGACGAAAACGGTCGTGAAGTTCCCGCGGGTACGCACGGGCGAATCTTCGTCAAGGGACCGCTGACCTTCTCCGGCTACACCGACGGAAATTCGAAGGCCGTCGTCGACGGGTTCATGCACACCGGCGACACCGGGCACTTCGATCGTGACGGGCGCCTGTTCGTCGATGGTCGTGACGACGAGATGATCGTGTCGGGCGGCGAGAACGTCTTCCCCCACGAGGTCGAAGACGTCATCGCGCGGCACCCGGGCGTGGTGGAGGCCGCGGTCGTCGGCGTTCCCGACGCCGAGTTCGGAGCTCGGCTCAAAGCCTTCGTGGTCGCACGCCCGGGAGCCCGCGTCGATGCCGGCACGATTCGCGACCACGTGCGCGAGAACCTCGCCCGGTTCAAGGTGCCGCGCGACGTGGAGTTCGTCGATGAGCTCCCCCGCAACGGGACCGGCAAGGTCCTGCGGCGCGAGCTCGAACAGGGCTCCTGAAGCAGCCTTTACGGAGCCAGCAGGGCCTGCGTGTACGCGGTGAGGGTGTTGTTGTCGACGTAGACGTGCTGCGTCCCCGCGTGGATGTCGCGAAAGCATCGCTGCAGGGTGCCGCCATTGCGCAGCGCGGTTGTTCCCGCCCACGTGTACGCGAACCGCGCGGCCTCGGCGGCGACGCGCGTCGCGTAGGTCGTCGCCTGGCGCAGGCGTTGCTGTTGCACGAGCGAAGCCACGCCACCGGCGAGGGCAACGGCTTCGGCGACGCCGAACGCGTCGTACACATACGCCCGGGCCGCCCGCATCGCCGCGTCGTGCATGGCGAAGTCGTGTTGGAAGAGCTGCTCGTCGGCGACGGCGGTGAACTGGCCCATGCGCTGTTTCGTCGGCACGATCGAGAGCAGTTCGTCGAGGG
Source organism: uncultured Actinomycetes bacterium (assembly GCA_963812205.1). Classification (GTDB taxonomy): domain Bacteria; phylum Actinomycetota; class Acidimicrobiia; order IMCC26256; family PALSA-610; genus PALSA-610. Next base: position 554,550 of record CAWEUJ010000003.1, on the reverse strand, counting down.
CCCGCGCGCCGACTCCCAGCGCGAAGCCGGCGTGACCCGACGCGACGATGCCGAACAACCCGATGTTGTACGTCGCGCCTCCGCGCCGCGGCACCGCGGTCAGGAGCGGGAACGAGAACCCTTCCGCGACGAACTGGTCGTCGACCGAGTAGTCGTAACTGCCCGTACCGGCCAGGCCCATGACGTCCCAGTTCCCCCGCAGCACGACCTGCTCGGGCCGCAGGAACACGACCCGGAGCGCGGGCAGACCGACCTCGTCGTTCAGCGGTGCCCCGTCGGCGTCGACCTCCTGCGTGCCGGCGCCGAACCACGTCGCGTGCGCGCACCCCGACCCGAACTGGTATCGACCGTTGACGACGAAGCCGTCGCCGCCGGCCCGAGCCGTTCCGACCGGGCCGAGCATCCCCGCGTGGATGCCGCGCCCGTCGGGGTTGAACATGCTCTTGGCCGCGTCGTCACTGGTGTAGATCGCGGCGAATGCCGACGACGTGGCGTTCGCCATCGCCGACCATCCCGTCGAACCGTCGGCGTAGGCCAGCTCCTCGAACACTCCGAGCGCGTCCTCGATGCCGGCCTCGGCCCCGCCCAGCTCACGCGGCACGAGGATCCAGAACAATTCCGCTTCGGCCAGTGCGTCGACGACCGCTTTGGTGGTCGTCGACTCCGATTCCGCGCGGGCCGCGTCCTGCTCGATCAGCGGGCGCAGCGCGCGCGCCTTGTCGACCAGCGGCGATCTCCCCGGCATAGAACGCTCCCCGTTCGGCGGCAACGGGCTGCAATCTAGGCCCGCGCCCGCCGCGGCGAGCCGGCCGGCCGGCGGCGAACGCGTCTACGCGGTCGGAGCCTTCGTGGTGGGAGGCGTCGGCGCGCCCATCGGAGGGGCGCCCGGACCACCGAACCCGTGGCGACGGCCACCGAAGCCACCGAAGCCACCGGCCATCGGCCCCTTCGGGAACGTGCCGTTCACCGCATCGGTGATCATGGTCTTGAGCGCGGCCTTCAGCTTGTCGGCCTGGGCCTGGCCGAGGTGCCCGTCGGTGACCGCCTGGTCGATCCGCTTCGTCGCGTCGGCGACCAGCGTGTTGATCACCGTGTTGATGTCGACGTGCTTGGCCTTGGCGATGTCGGCGATCGACTGACCCTTGCCGAGGTCGGTCTTCAACTCGTCGGTCGTGATCCCGAGGGCCTGGGCGACGGGGTCGAGCGCGACCGCTCCGAGCCGACCCAGACCGAAGCCGAGACCGCCGCGCGCGGCCGGACCGGCGAACGGGCCGTTTGTGTTCCCGGGCCCGCGGCGGGCGCCGAACTTCGGCCAGGGATTGTTGACGATGTTGGTGATGCGGTCCTTGTCGGCGCCCGTCATCGCGTTGATCACGGTGTTGATGTCGACGTGTTGCTGCTTCGCGACGTCGGCGATCGTCGTCTTGGCGTCGCTCAACTTGTCGCGCAGCTGCTGGGTCGTGAGGTTGAGGGCCTTGGCCGCGGCGTCGAGCAGGGGCGAGCCCGGCGGGTTCGACGCGTTGGCGCCTTCGGCGGCTGCGGTGGTGGCGCTGTTCGGGAACGGCTGGGCGCTCGACAGCCCCGGTACGCCGATCAGCGCGCCACCGACCCCGCCGGCCGCGACCGCCGTGACAGCGGCGATACCCATGATCAACCGACTTCGCATCATGCTGTGTCCCTTCCAGAATCTGGGAATCCATGTTCGGTGGTCAACCTGGCATGCTCCTGGGAAAACCCCTCAGGTCGTCCACAGCATTCGCACAAGAAGAGGCGCGACCATGGATGAGTGGCCGATACACGAGTCCTCGTCGTCGACGACGAGGCGAACATCACCGACCTCGTCGCGACCGCCTTGCGGTACGAAGGCTTCGACGTCGAGGTGGCGAGCACCGGTTCCGACGCCCTGAAGGCGGCGGCGGCGTTTCGCCCCGACCTCATGGTGCTCGACATCATGCTCCCCGACCGCGACGGTTTCGCCGTGGTGCAACGCCTGCGAGCCGACGGTCATCACGTACCGGTCGTGTTCCTGACCGCGCGCGACTCGACCGAGGAGAAGGTGAAGGGCCTGACGGTCGGGGGCGACGACTACGTCACCAAACCGTTCAGCCTCGAAGAGCTCGTCGCGCGCGTCCGCGCGGTGTTGCGGCGCACCGGAGCCATCAACGGCGACGGAACGGCCCGGCTCGCATTCGCCGACCTCGAGCTCGACGACGACACCCACGAGGTGTGGCGCGGTCGCACCCGCATCGAGCTCACCCCGACCGAGTACAAGCTCCTGCGCTATCTCATGCTCAACGCCCGCCGGGCGCTGTCGAAGTCGCAGATCCTCGATCACGTGTGGGAGTACGACTTCGACGGTGACGCGAACGTCGTCGAGACCTACATCAGTTACCTGCGCAAGAAGATCGACAAACTCGGCCCGCCTCTGATCCATACCATCCGGGGTGTTGGCTACACACTGCGGACCCCTCCCGAAGGCTGAGCGCCCGTGACGCTGCGCGTCCGACTCCTCCTCGGCTTGGTGGTGCTCGCCGCGATCGGACTCACGGTCGCCGGCGGCGTGACGTACCACGAGCAGGAGACGTTCCTCTCGAAGCGCGTGAACGACCAGCTCATCTCCGCGGTCGCCAATCCCCGCCAGTTCTCCGGGACGTTCGGCGACGAGAATCCGGGCGGGGCAACGCCTCGGAGTCTGCCGTTCGGCACCTACGCCGAGTTGCGCTTCCCGAACGGCACGACCCAGATGGTGAGCACCGACAGTGTCTCGACCAGTGTCAGGCCGACCCTGCCCGCGACCGTCACCATCGGTCGGATCTTCACCGTGCACCACCCGAGCTATCGCGCCCTGTCTCGTTCGGTCGGAGTGACCTCGCCGACGTACGTCGGGGCGGCGACGCTCATCGTCGCGATCCCGCTACGCGACATGAGCGAGTCCCTGCACCGGCTCCTGCTCGTCGAACTGATCGTGGCCCTGTCGGTACTGGTCGTGCTGGCCGTCCTCGCCTGGTGGGTCATCAAGTTCGGGTTGCGACCGCTCGAGCACATGCAGGAGACCGCCGGCGCCATCGCGGCCGGTGACCTCTCGCGCCGCATCGATGTCGTCGACGAGCACACCGAAGTCGGACGACTCGGTGTCGCGCTCAACGAGATGATGCAACAGATCGAAAGCGCGTTCGCGGCGCGCGCCGCGTCGGAAGGCCGGCTACGGCGCTTCGTCGGCGACGCGTCGCACGAACTGCGCACGCCGCTCACGTCGATCCGCGGCTACGCGGAGCTGTTCCGACGCGGCGCGGCCGACCGGCCCGAGGATCTCGCCAAGGCAATGCGCCGGATCGAAGAAGAAGCCGAACCGCATGGGTTCGCTCGTCGACGACATGCTCCTGCTCGCCCGGCTCGATCAGGGCCGGCCCCTCGAACGCCAGCCGGTCGACCTGACGCGCATCACGCGCGACGCGGTAGACGACGCACGCGCCGTCGCGCCGAGCCGGCCGATCGACTTCACGCCGAACGGACGCGGTCTTCGTCCCCGGCGACGACGCGCGCCTGCGCCAAGTGCTCGGCAACCTGTTGCAGAACGCGAACCGCCACACTCCCGCCGGTACACCCGTGCACGTACGCGTCGTCGACCGGAGACGACGAGGCCGTCATCGAGGTCGCCGACGAAGGCCCGGGCATGGCCACCGACGACGCGAACCGCGTGTTCGAGCGGTTCTGGCGCTCCGATCCGTCGCGCACCCGTTCGAGTGGCGGCGCCGGGCTCGGTCTCGCGATCGTCGCCGCGATCGCGGCCGCGCACGGCGGGCGCGCCGAGGTGCAGAGCGCGCCGGGGCAGGGCTCGACCTTCCGCGTGCACCTGCCCAAGCACCGTGCCGACCACGGCCGACGCGTACCTCGACGACGAGTTCCGCTACGACGCGCCCGAATCGGCCGACACGCCCGTCGGGCCCGACGCCGCCGGACGTGCCGCCGATCCCGACCGCCGAGCTCGAAGACCTGTAGTCGCGCTCGGGCGCTAGAGACGGACGACGAGCTTGCCGAGATGCTCGCCCGAGAAGAGGCGCACGAGACCCTCCGGCGCGCGATCGATCCCTTCGAGCTCGTGAACCCGGTGCTTCAGCGTCCCGTCGGCCAGCCACCGGCCAGCTCGGCGGCGGCCTCGCCGTAATGGTCCCAGTAGTCGAGGGTGTTGAAGCCCTCCATCCGCGCCCGCTTGCCCATCAGGTAGCGGATGTTGTGGAGCGGGGGCGGCGCTCCGTCGAGGTTGTAGGTGGAGATGTCGCCGCACAACACGATGCGCGCCTGCATCGCGAGCCTCCGCAGCACGGTGTCGAGCAACTCGCCGCCGACGTTGTCGAAGAACACGTCGACACCCTTCGGCGCGAGCTCCTTGAGCCGGGCCGCGACGTCTTCGCGTTTGTAGTCGATGCACGCGTCGAAGCCGAGCTCGTCGACCACCCATGCGCACTTCTCGGGTGAGCCCGCGATGCCGATCACGTGCGCGCCCTGCATCTTCGCGATCTGGCCGGCGACCGATCCGACGCTGCTGGCGGCGGCCGACACGCAGAACGTCTCGCCCGGCCTGCGGCTTGGCGACCTCGAGCACTCCGACGTACGCCGTGATGCCGACGTGGCCGAGCACGCCGAGCACGTCGATGAGGTCGACGCCCTTCGGGCACCATCGTGATCGGCGGGAACGGGTTCGACTCCACCACGCAGTACTGCTGCCAGCCCGTCAGGTGCATGAACGCGCGGCCGAGCGGATACTCCGTCGGGGTTGTTCGTCTCGACCACGACGCCGACACCGTTCGAACGCACCACCTCGCCGATCGCGACGCCGGCCATGTAGTTGCCGCGCTCGTTGATCCACCCGCGGATCGTCGGGTCGATGCCGAGGTAGCGGACCTCGAGCAGCGCCTCACCTTCGCCGAGCTCGGGGACGGGGACCTCGGTCGTCTCGAAGCACGCCTCGGTGACCATCCCCACCGGCCGCTGCGCCAGCACCACCTGTCGATTCACCCGAGGCGTCTGCACGCCGCAGAAGTTAGTAGGCAGCGCGTAGCCTCACGCCCGTGTTGCCCCTCGACGTCGACGACCTCACTGCCGAGTGGTTCGGCGCCGCACTCGGTCGCGACGTCACCGCAGCACAGATCCTCGACCGGAGCTCCGGCACCACGGGCCGCGCCCGCGTCGCGCTCACGGGCGCTCCCGACGTGCCGCCGACCGTCTTCGTGAAGCTCGCACCCTTCGACGAACACCAGCGCGCGTTCGTCACCTCGGTCGGGCATGGGAGTGGCCGAGGCGCGCTTCTACCGAGACCTCGCGCCGGAGATCCCGGTCCGGATCCCCGCCGTTTGGTTCGTCGGACACGAAGGGCGACGGCTACGCGATGGTGCTCGAAGACCTCGTCGCGTCGGGATGTCGGTTCCCGCACCCGAAGGACGCCGACATCGCGTGGCGTGCCCGCGACATCGTCGAGCAGATGGCCGCGTTGCACTCCCGGTTCTGGGAGTCGCCTCGCTTCGACGACGGTGGCGACCTCGCCTGGCTCGCGGCCAAGGGCACGGGCGGGGCGGGTGGGGGCGCGACCTTCGTGCAGATGGCGCGTCGACACCCTCGGCGACCGGCTCCCCGAGGAGTTCCACCGGCTCGCCGACATCTACCTCGCCCGCAACGACGACATCGTGGCCTTGTGGAACTCCGGCCCCCGCACGTTCGTGCACGGCGACCCGCACATGGGGAACCTCTTCGTCGACACCCGCGGCGGCGACCGCACCGGCTTCCTCGACTGGGCGATGATCGGCCGCTCCCCCGGCCTGCGCGACGTCGCGTACGTGTTGTGCAACTCGATTCCGGCCGAGGTGCGCGCCGCCGACGAGCGTGCGCTGGTCGAGCGCTACTGCGCGCTGCTCGCGGGTCGCGGCATCGAGATCGACGCCGCACACCGCGTGGGACCAGTACCGGCTGTTCGCCGTCTACTCGTGGGTATCGGCGACGTCGACCGCGGCAATGGGCTCGAAGTGGCAGCCGATCCACATCGGTCTCGCGGGAACGAATCGGGCAACCGCCGCGTGCGAGCAGCTCGGCTGTGTCGAGCTCCTCGAACACCTGCTCGGCTGAACCGGCCGCCGTGCAGGCTCGTCCCCTCCTGCCGTAGGGTTGCCTCCCGGCACTCTCGAAAGGGGCCAACTGATGTCGGTGTACGACGTTCCGCTCAACTCGCTCGACGGCACAGCCGGCGTGCTCGCCGACGAGAAGGGCAAGGTCACGCTGCTCGTGAACGTGGCGTCCTTCTGCGGCCTCACCCCGCAGTACGAAGGGCTCGAGAAGCTCTACGAGCGCTACGGCGCGCAGGGCTTCTCCGTCGTCGGCATTCCGTGCAACCAGTTCGGTGCGCAGGAACCGGGCACTGCCGACGAGATCAAGACCTTCTGCAGCACCAGCTACAACGTCACGTTCCCGCTGTCGGAGAAGATCGAGGTCAACGGCGACGGTCGCCACGCGCTGTACCAGCAGCTGACACCGACCGCCGACGCCGAAGGTCACACCGGTGACATCCGTTGGAACTTCGAGAAGTTCCTCGTCAGCCGCGACGGTGAGATCATCCAACGCTTCTCGCCGATGGTCGAGCCCGAGCACGCCGACATCGTCGGCGCCATCGAAAAAGCCCTCGCCAACTAAGCCGATACATTCCTCCCATGATCCTCGATGAGTTTCGTCTCGACGGGCGCGTCGCGATCGTCACGGGCGCGGGCAAGGGCATCGGCGCGGGCTGCGCGCGGGCGTTGGCCGAGGCCGGCGCCGACGTCGTGTGCGCGGCGCGCACCCAGGCCGACATCGACGCGGTCGCCGACGTGGTACGCGTGCTCGGCCGGCGCGCGCTCGCGGTCGCTACCGACGTGACGGTCACCGAACAGCTCGAGCGGTTGGTGACACGAGCCGTCGCCGAGCTCGGGCGCGTCGACATCCTCGTCAACAACGCCGGCGGATCGCTCCCGCGGCCCTTCATGGCGACGAGCGAGCGGTCGTTCGAGATGGCGCTGCGGTTCAACGTCACCTCCGCGTTCCTGTTGAGCAAGCTCGTCGTCCCGCACATGGTCGAGGCGGGTGCAGGCGCGATCGTGAACATCTCGTCGCGCTCGGCCAGCATGGTGCAACCGTGCTTCACCGCGTACTCCACGGCGAAGGCCGCGCTGTCGATGATGACGCGCGCGATGGCACCCGAGCTGGCGCCGAAGATCCGCGTCAACGCCATCGAGGTCGGCGGCATCGAGACCGAGGCGCTCGCCCACGTGCTCGCCGACGATGTCCGTTCGCGCCCAGCTCGTCGGCAACACGCCGATGCAGCGCGTCGGCGTCCCCGCCGATATCGCCGCCGCGGTCGTCTACCTCGCGTCGCCCGCGTCGTCGTTCGTGACCGGGAAGATCTTCGAGGTCGACGGCGGCGTCGAGTCCCCCGCGTTCACGATCCCGTTCGAACGCCTCTGACCCGCGACCTACCTCGCGACGCCGCGGCCCGCGAGCAAGGGCAGGTCGAGATACGTCTTGATGCCGGGTTCGGCCTCGCACCACGTACGGGATCGCGTTCACGCAGTGCATCGCCGGCGGGATGAGGCCGATCTCGGGGTTCTCGCCGATGACCGGTGGGTGCAGGCCGTGGAAGGTGCACGCCACCGGCGGCTCGGCCTCGAACTCGACCTCGAAGCGCTGCTCGCCGAGCGTCCACGGCGGGTCGAGGTCTTCTGATCCCATCAACCAGTTGACGCGCACCGTCATGACGGGCTCGCCGCCGACCGTCCCCTGCCAGGTGAACCGCTGCGCCGCGACCGTGCCCTTCTCGATCACCCCGACCGGGGTGTCGAGGTCGCTGGTCGCGACTGGCCATCTCGTGCTGCGACCGCTTCTCCGGGTCGAGCTTCCATCCCGACTCGGCACAGACCATGTCGATCGACTGCATGAAGCCATGCCCGAGGATCTCGATCATCGGGCTCTGCGCGGCGACCTCGGGCGGCTTGCCGAACAGCATCACCTCGCGCACGACCATGTCGGTCGGGTAGTTGCGGATGTCGGAGAACTCCTCGGCCCGCACATGGCGAATGTTGCGGCACAACGCCGACAGCATCAGCGGGAACCGCTCGGTGATCCCGCCGGGATTGATCCCGGTGCCGTGCAGCGTCGCCTTGCCCTGCGAGGCACGCGGCCTGGATCGCGGCGACGCCGGGAGTGTCGGCCGGATAGATCCAGCCCACCGGCGTCACGACGTTCTTGCCCGACTCCAGCAACCGGATCACGTCGCGGGTGCTGGCCATCACCGGCGAATAGACGACTGCGTCCGCATCGAGCGCGCAGATGTCGTCGATGCTGCCCGTTGCCTTCACCCCGATGGGGCCGAGATCGCACAGCTCACCGACGTCGCGGCCGACCTTGTCCGGACTGTGCACCCAACACCCGACGAGCTCGAGCTCGGGATGCGCGAGCACGCCCTTGATCGCCTCTTTGCCGACGAGACCCGTTGCCCACTGAACGACGCGATATGTCATGGGATGATTCTGTCCGATGGCACACGACTGGCACGAGTGGCACCAGGAGTACGACCGGCCGGAGAGTCCGCTCGCGCGGCGGCTCGCGATCGTGCAGCACTACCTCCGGAGCGCGCTCGACGCCGCGCCCCGGGCCCGATCCGGATCGTGAGCGTGTGCGCGGGCGAGGGCCGCGATCTGCTCGGAGTGCTGGAGCACCATCCGCGGCGCGCCGACGTGCGGGGCCGGCTGGTCGAGCTCGAGCCGGGCCTCGCGGCGATGGCCCGGGCCCGTGCACCGGCCGGCATCGAGGTGCTGTGCGCCGATGCGGGCTCGACCTCGGCGTATGCCGGCGCGGTGCCGGCCGATCTCGTCGTCGTGTGCGGCGTGTTCGGCAACATCACCGACGCCGACGTGATGCGCACGATCGACCTCGTCCCCACGCTCTGCGCCCCGGGCGCGACAGTGTTCTGGACCCGTCACCGTCGCGCTCCCGACGCGACTGCGGGTATCCGACGACGCTTCGCGGAAAACGGGTTCGAGGAGCTTGCGTTCGACGCGCCCGAGGCGACCAGGTTCGGAGTCGGCGTGCAAAAGCTCACCGCACCGCCGCGACCGTTCCGACCAATGTGCGGATGTTCGACTTCGTCGGGTACCGGGCGATCGACGACACCTGAACGACCGTTGACGCCTGAACGACCGTGACGCCTGACGGAACCGTGGTTCCGCGACCTCAGGTGACGATCGGCACCTTCGAGTAACCGCGCACCGTACTGGTGTGCACCATCTCCGATCGGTCGTAGTCGACGCTCCACGTGGGGAATCGCTTGAACGTCTCCTCGAGCGCGATGCGTCCTTCGAGCCGGGCGAGCGCGGCACCGAGGCAAAAGTGGATCCCGTACCCGAACGCGACGTGGCGGCTGATCTCGCGCTCCACGTCGATGCGGTCGGGATCGGCGAACATGCGCTCGTCGCGGTTCGCGGCGCCGGTGAGCAACGCCACCTTCGACGCCTGCGGCAGCACCGAGCCCCCGATCTCGACCTCGCGCGTGACCCAGCGACCTTGGATCGGCGACGGCGCCTCCCACCGGAGAATCTCCTCCACCGCGTTCGGGATCAGCGCAGGGTTCTCGACGAGCTTGCGGCGCTCGCCGGGGAACTGATCGAGGCCGACGGCAGACCAGCCGAGGAAGCGCGCGACGGTCTCGTTGCCGGCGCCCGAGAGCAACCCCATGAAGGCGTGGATCTCGTCGTCCGAGAGGTACCGCAGCGAGCCGTCTTCGTCCTCGAGTTCGCGCGGTCATGAGTTCGCTCATCATGTCGTCGCGCGGCTTGCGCCGGCGATCGTCGATGTGCGTCTGCCAATACTCCCGCATGACCCGACGCAACTCGCTCGCGTGCGCGCCCATCATCTCGCCCGGATCGATGTGCAATGTGGCGTCGGTCCACTCGCGCAGTTGCGCTTCATCCTCCTCGGGGGCGCCGAGCAGCGCGGAGATCACCATCACGGGCAGGCGCGCGCCGAAGTCGGAGACGTAGTCGAAGGTACCGGCGCCGGTGAACTCGTCGAGGAAGTTCGAAGCCAGCGCGCGCACCCTCGGCTCCAGCGCCGACATGTGCCGCGGCGTGAACGCCCGGCTGACGAGCTTGCGGTAGCGCGTGTGCGTCGGCGGATCCATGAAGATCATCATCGACGTCATGAACTCGCTCGGCTCGTCTTCCATCATCTCGAGCACCGTCGTGTGCGCGGAGCTGAAGGTCACGGGATCGAGGTGCGCCTGCAACACGTCGTCGAAGCGGCTCAGCGCGTAGAAGTCGTGCTCCGGGTTGTAGTACACCGGCGCCTCGTCGCGCAGGCGTTTCCACACCGGATGCGGGTTCGCGTCGATCGCGTAGTCGTAGGGGTCGTATACGAGCGGGGTCGCAACCATGACGCGAACCGTACCGCGCGAGCGGGCCCGTACGAATTCCGGCGGGGCGGTTACGCGACCTCGGGGGTCGCCTGATGGGTCGCCCACGCCTGGTACAGCTCGGCGTAGTGACCTTTCAACGCGACGAGCTCCGCGTGTGACCCCAGCTCGGCGAGCCGGCCGTCGTACACCACGCCGATCCGGTCGGCCCGCGCCGCGGTCGAAAGGCGGTGCGCCACGACCACCACGGTCCGGCCGTGCATCAGGTGTTCGAGCGCGGCCTCGACGGCATGTTCGGTTCCCGGGTCGAGGTTGGACGTCGCCTCGTCGAGGATGAGCACCGAGGGATCGGCGAGCGCGGCGCGGGCCAGCGACACGAGCTGACGCTCCCCCGCCGACAAGCGTGAACCCCGTTCGCGCACCTCGGTTTCGAGCCCCTCGGGGAAGGAGGTGAAACGATCGAGCAGCCCGAGAACGCGCAGCGCGTCCTCGACCTCGGCGTCGGTCGCTTCCGGGCGCCCGACCCGCACGTTGTCGCGCAGGGTCCCCGCGAACAGGAATCCTTCTTGCGGCACGACGATGATCCGTTGGCGCAGCGAGACGAACTCCGCGTCGCGGAGATCGACCCCACCTACTCGCACGTCACCGTCGACCGGGTCGTAGAAACGCGCAATGAGCTTCGCGAGCGTCGACTTACCCGCACCCGTGGGGCCGACGAGCGCGATGCGCTCGCCGTCGGCGATGTGCAACGTGACGTCGTGCAGCACGGGCTCGTTGGCCCCGTACGCGAACGTGACATGGTCGACCTCGACGTCGCCCGATCGCGGCAGGTCGATCGCGGCCTGGCGCTGGCGCACGGTCGGGCGCGTGTCGAGCACACCGAAGATCTTGCTCAATGCCGCCGCCGACGACTGCACGGTGTTGTAGAGCTGGCTCAGCTGGTTGATCGGCTCGAACAGGCTGTTGAGCCACAACACGAAGGCGGCGACGGTTCCGACGGTGACGATCCCGCGCGTGGTCAGCCAACCGCCGTAGCCGATGATGACCGCCGTCCCCGCCACACCCGCGTACTCGATGATCGGGAAGTACTTCGACGAGATGCGAACGGTGTGCATGTTCGCGTGGTACTGGTCTTCGTTCGTACGGTGGAACTTGCGGGTGAACGCGTCTTCGCGCCCGAACGCCTGGACGACCCGGACTCCTTCCAGGCTCTCCTGCAACGTGCTGAGGTTGGTCGAGATGGTGTCGCGCACCTCGAGATACGCCTTGTTCGAGACGCGGCGGAACCAGCGACTGCCCAAATAGACGGGGGGCACGATCACGAGGATGCCGAGCGCGAGCTGCCACGAGACGATGAGCACAACCGTGACCGCGCCGACGAACACGAAGGTGTTCTGCACGAACAACACGAGACCCTGCGATACGAGCTCCTCCATTGCGTCGATGTCGGAGGTCATGCGCGCCACGATCTTGCCGGTCTTCTCGGTCTCGAAGTAGTCGAGCGAGAGGCTCATCATGTGGCCGAAGAGGCGGTTGCGCAGGTCGCGGAGAAACCCCTCACCGACGCGCGCGACGAGCACGATCGCAATCCGGCCGAGCACGAGACCGGCGAACGCGACAACGAGATAGACGATGACCGTGAGGTCGAGCGAGCCGGCATCGCCGGACGGATTGTGCGCGCTCGGCAAGCCGGCGTCGATGCCGTGCTTCACCAGCAACGGACCGGCCAACAACGTCGCGGCCTGAGCCATCAGCACGAGCACCGCCACGACGATCAGTGTCCGCCACGGCTTCAGCATGCGCAGCAGCCGCCGCACGACCCGCGTCGCCTCGTCGCGCGACAGGGTCTCCTCGGGAACGTTGTCGCCCCACCAGCCCATCAGTCGCCCACCCCCGGCAGGTCGAGGAGCTCCTCGTCGTCGACGACTCCGGCCTGCGGTTCGGTCGCGGCCCGGGCGAGGACCTCTCGGTAACGCGGCGAGGTCGCGAGGAGGCGCTCGTGCGTACCGTCGGCGACGACCTTCCCGCCGTCGAGCAGCACGACGCGATCGGCGAGCGCGATCGTCGCGGGCCGGTGGGCGATGATGATCGTCGTCCGGCCCTGCATGACCTCCGCCAAGGCGGACCGGATCTCGTGTTCCTTCGAAGGGTCGACCGACGAGGTCGCGTCGTCGAGGATGAGCACGCGCGGATCCGCGAGCACCGCGCGGGCGATCGCGATGCGCTGACGCTGACCACCGGAGAGCGAGTAGCCGTGCTCGCCGATGATCGAGTCGTACCCCTCGGGAAGCTCGCTGATGAACTCGTCGGCCCCCGCCAGCCGGGCCGCGCGCACGACCGCCTCGTTCGGTGCCTCGGGATCGGCGAACGCGATGTTGTTGCGCACGCTGTCGGAGAAAAGGAACGTGTCCTCGAACACCAGGCCGACCGACCGGCGCACGTCGCGCAACCGGACGTCGCGCACGTCGGCGCCGTCGATGCGTACGTGCCCCGCGTGCACGTCGTAGAAACGCGGGATGAGCCGGGCGATCGTCGTCTTGCCCGACGCCGTTGCGCCGACCAGCGCGACCGCTTCGCCGCCGGCGATCGACAGATCGAGCCCGTCGAGCACCGCCGGGCCGCGCCCGTATCCGAACGTCACCCGTTCGAAGCGCACCTCGCCCGGCCCGTCGGGCAGCGAGCGCGCGTTCGGCGCGTCCTCGATCGCCGGATCGGTCGCGAGGATGGAGTCGATGCGGCCCGCGGCCGCGGCCGAGCGGGGAAGCTGGCCGACGAGCATCCCGATCATGCGCAACGGCCAGATGAGCATCACCACGAACAGGTTGGCGGAAACGATGTCACCGACCGTCAGGTGGTGGTGCAGCACCTGGTGACCGCCGTACCAGAGGATCCCCACGAGCCCGAGCGCGGGCAGGAGGTCGATGAGCGGCATGAAGTTCGCGCGGAGGCGGGCCTGGTCGAGGGAGCGGTCGTACACGCTGTCGGCCTCCTCCGACAGCCGAGCGCGCTGCATGCGCTCGACGCCAAAGCCCTTCACGACGCGCACGCCGGTGATGCTCTCCTCGACGACACCCGACACGTCGGACAACTCCTTTTGGAGTTGCATGCCGACGGGGTACATGCGGTGGTTGAACCGGGTCGCAGAGAAATTGAGCAGCGGAAGCAGACCCAACGCGAACAGGGCGAGTCCCGGGCTGCGCAAGACGAGGATGATCACGACCGCGATCATCTGGATCGTGCTGGCGATCGTCAGGGGCACCAGCAGCACGACGTTGTTGATCTGTTGGATGTCGGTGTTCGCGAACGCCATCAGCTGCCCGGTCTGCGCCTGGTCATGGAACGCGAAATGCAGACGCTGCAGGTGCGCGACGAGCCGCATGCGGATGTCGGTCTCGACGCGCCATGCGAGCCCGAACGCGGCATATCGCCGCAGGCCGGTGCCGACTGCTTGCACGGCACCCACACCGACGATCGCGGCGGTCAGCGCGAAGGTGACCCCCGTGCGCGAGCGTGCGATCCCGTGGTCGATGGCCGCGCCGGCGAGCAGTGGCACCGTCACGCGTGCCGCGGCCCACACCAAGCCGGCGACGATGCCGAGAATCATGAGGCGGGGATGGGCGCCGACCGTCTCCTTCATCAGACGCCAGCCCCGCTTGCGGGTCTGCGCGCCCTCCTGTTTGGTCTCGCCTTCGTCGTCCACCTCGGTCGAGGCTATCAGCGCGACCCTGACGCCCATGTCAGGTCTTCTCGCCGGCGCAAACCGCGACGAACGTCGTTCAGCTCGGGAACAACTCCGACACCATCTCGGCGAGCACCGCCCGTTCCTCGTCACGGGCGATGTCTCCCGCGAAGATCACGATCGGTGCGCCGGTGTCTCCGTGGATCGCGGCCGCGACCGCGCCGAGCCGCGTGAACACGTCGCCGACCAACACCGCTGATGCTCCCGCCTCGCACATCACTCGCGCCACAGCGGCACCGGCCGCGGTATCGGCCTGCGGGACGATGACGACCCGACCGGTCAGGTCATCCACGTGAAGCCGGCCCGGGAATCCCGTTGTCGTCGAGGCGCCGGCGCGCTTCGGCTTCGCGCAGCACGTCGACGATCTCGTCGCCGACGAGCTCCGACTTGGCGAGCAACTCGTCGCGCAGCGCGATCACCAGGTGCCGGTTGTCGTCGAGCAGGACCTGCACGTCGGCCTTCGACTGCTCGAGCAGCTTCTCCACCGCGGCGCGTGCGTCCTCGTTGCCGAGCACCTTGCCCACGATGCCCTGCGAGATGGGGCCGGCTTCGATGGCCTCGTACGAGACCAGCGATCCGGCCATGCCGAACGCCCCCACCATCTGTGCCGCGATCCGCGTCGCGTGCACGAGGTCGCCGGACGGGCCGGTCCCCGATTCGCCGAAGAAGAGCTCTTCCGCGCTCATGCCGCCGAACGCGATCTTCATCATGCCGAGCAGCTCGGAACGGGTCCGGGTGAACTTCTCCTCGCCGTCGCTGTGCGCGAGCAGCCCGAGCGCGTCGCGCCGCTTGATGATCGAAAGCACCTCGAGCTTGCGGTTCTGACCCACGAGATATGCCACGGTCGCGTGGCCCGCCTCGTGCGTCGCGATCGTTCGCCGCTCCTCGTCGGTGTACTCGACGGGCTGCTTCAGGCCGATCTCCTCGGTCATCTTGGCCTGTTGCACATGGTCCCAGTTCATGGCGACCTGGCCGTCACGCAGTGCCCAGACGAGGCCCTCGTCGAAGATGTGCTCGATCATCACCGGCGTGTACCCGAAGGTCATCGCCGCGAGCGCGTCGCGCCGCTCCTCCTTGTCGAGCTCGGGCACGTGCGCCTTGCGATCGAGGTAGTAATCGATGATGTCGCGCCGTCCCGACCTGCTCGGGAGGTCGAAGTGGATCGAGCGATCGAAGCGACCCGGGCGCAAGAGCGCGGGGTCGAGGTCGGCCGCGCGGTTCGTCGCCGCGATCAGCAGGACGTTCGAGGGCTTCGGCGCGTGCTTGCGGATTCGCCGGTGCGCCGGGAGGAGCCGGTTCAGCCCGTCGACCCACCAGCCCACGAACTTGTGCCCGCCCGTGGGCGTGTCGAACGATTGCATCTGGATGAGGAGCTCGTTGACGACGCCCGAGATGCCTTCGGTGTTGTTGCGTTCGATCGTGCGCCCATGCGGATCCGTGCCGAACCGGCCCGGGCCGTATCCCTCGTACGGCATCGAACGCATGCCGCTGCGTGCGCCCGCGATCGCGTCGATTTCCTCGATGAATCCGATCGCGCCGCCCTCTTCGTCCGCGGCCTTGCGCAACTCCTTGAAGTAGTTGCGGATCTTGCGCCCGGTCGCGCCGTAGTACTGCGACTGGAACGCGGTCGACGACACGAACAGGAACGGTACGCCGGCTTCGTGGGCCATCGCCTTGGCCATGTACGTCTTGCCCGTTCCTGGCGGCCCTTCGAACAGCACACCCTTGCGCGGGTTGCCACCCATGACCTCACGGAACGTCTGGTAGCCGAGGAACAGGTTGAGGGTCTTGACGACCTCGTCCTTCACCGGACCGATGCCGACCACGTCGTCGAGCGTCGTCGAGATCTCGCTCGCGTCGTAGCGCACGTGCGGCGACTTGCCCATCGCCATCATGGGCACGACCAACACGATGCACAACACGACGATCAGGCCGACGGGCAAGAGGATCTGCATCTGCGTGGCGTCGATGCTCGGGAAGCCCGGGCGGATGAAGTTGTGCGTGAAGATCCGGTAGTAGAGGTACGCGGCGATCGCCGCGAGGAACACGGCGAGGCGCCACAGACGCCCCCGGCGCGTCGACTCGCGGATGCGGCTGACGTCGAGCGAGCCCGCGAGCACCGCGGCGCCACCCATCCCGGCCAGCGCGGCCGCATTGGCCGACGCCCCGTCTGCGCTGCGATGCGGGTTGCTATCCGGGTTGCGACGACCCACGTGTACTCCCCCCCGAGCTGCCCTGAACACTCAGCGTAGCGAACTGTGCGCGATTCGGGAAGGGAGACCACTATTCGTGGGACGGCTGATCATCACGGTTGTCGGTGTTCGCCTGAGTTACAACGGCAGCGTCCGGTTTAGGCTGCCGCGGTGAACCAGCCGGTCGATGCGGTGGCGGCCCGGACCGACCGGGTGGCCCAGGGAGTGGTCGGCGTCGGCCTCCTCGCGGCGTTCGTGTTCCGGGTCCCGTTGTTGGTTCCCGCGATCGCCGCCGTGCTCGCGATCTCGGCCGTCGCCGGCCCGCGGGCCAATGGGATCCATTTGATCTTCGAACGCTGGATCGCGCCCCGGCTACCGGCGTCGCGCGACACGGCGCCCGAAGCGACGATCCCGGCGCAGACCGTGCAGGCACAAGACGTGTTGGCAACGGTGGTCCTCGCCGTCGCGGCGCTGGGGTTTCTCATCGGGATCGCGCTCGTGGCCTGGATCCTCGTGATCGGGGAGGCCGTGATCGCGATCGTCGCGGCGACGACACGAATCCACGTCGCCGAACGCTTCGGTCGCTCGCTCTGGCCGTAGCGCGAGGCGCGCTCGGAGCCCTAGACCTCGAAGCGCCCGTAGCCGCCGCGGTAGAAGAGCAGCGGCTTGCCTTCGGCCGCGTAGCCCAGCTCGAGCACGCGACCCACGACGATGATGTGATCACCGGCGTCGTGTTCGGCGACGGTCTCGCAGTCGACGAACGCGATCGCGGCATCGAGGAGCGGGGCCCCGCTGCGACCCGTCGTGTACGTGTTGTGCACGAAACGATCCGCGCCCTTTTGGGCGAAGACCCGGCAGATCTGCTCGCCGTCTTCGCCCAAGATGTTCGCGGCCCACTTCTTCGCGGCCTGGATGCGCGGCCACGTCGACGACGACTTCGCCGCGCAGAACAACACGAGCTGTGGCTCGAGCGACACCGAGGTGAACGAGTTGCACGCCATGCCGACGGGTTCGTCGCCGTCGACCGCGGTGATGATCGCGACGCCGGTCGCGAAGTGCCCGAGGACGGTGCGAATCGCCGCAGCGTCGGGCGTCAGGCTTTGCATGTGCGACGGGCTCATCCGGCTCCCGGGACCGCGGGGACGAGCTCGATCTCGAGTCCTTCGAAGGCGGCGGTCACCTCGGGACCACCGATGCGCGCGGAGTAGTCGGCCGCAGACCGTTCTATGGCCGCGAGGTCGTCGTCGCCGTGAGCCGGATCGTGGTGGAACAGCACGATCCGGCGGGCGCCGGACTCGCGCGCCACGTGCACCGCGTAGTCGGGAGTGCAGTGGCCCCAGTGCCGCTTCGGCTCGTATTCCGCGGGCGTGTGCTGCGCGTCGTGGATCAAGAGGTCGGCACCATCACAGAGCTCGAGCACCTCGTGGGGAACGTAGTCGTCGGAGTGCTCCGGATTGCAGCCCGGACCGTGGTCGGGAACGTACGCGACCGACAGACCGTTCAGCTCGACGCGAAAGCCGAGGGTCGGGCCCACGTGGCGCACCCACCGCGAGCGCACCTTCGCTCCGCCGACCGGGAAATCGTCCTCGCCGGTGTCGTGGAAGCGCACGTCGGCCGCGAGCTGGTCGGGCACGATCGGGAAGAAGGGCGGGCGCATCATCTGCGCGAAGACGGTGCCGAGCGCGCCGGTCTCCTGACGCGGCCCGAACACGTCGAGCGTGGCGCCCTCACGATGAAGCGGCGTGAAGAACGGCAGACCCTGCACGTGATCCCAGTGCAGGTGCGAGAGCAACACCGTCCCGCGAAACTCGTCCGCGCAGCGCTCGGCGTACGGACGCACCCCGGTGCCGAGATCGAACAGGATCGGCGGCGCGTCGTCGGTCTCGACCGCCACCGACGACGAATGCCCGCCGAAGCGCGCGTATTCCGGACCCGCACACGGTGTCGAGCCTCGAACGCCGTTGAACACGACGCGCATCCCCCCGGACATGGGCGGGGACAATAGTCACGCGACGACGACGTTGGACAGCGCGCCGGCCCGGGACCCGTCACCGGGACTCGGCGCGGTCTTCACAGGTCGGGGCCTCGACGCCGGTCGTACACTCCGACCCCGGAGGTAGGCCAACGATGGCGGTCGACACGCAGCCCACGAACCCAGCCGTCGGATCCGACGACGACGTCATCGTCACCGACGGTCTGACCAAAGTCTTCGACGGTCGCGGCGGACCGCTTCGGGCCGTCGAGAACCTCAACCTACGAGTCCGCCGCGGTGAGATCTTCGGCCTGCTCGGACCGAACGGTGCGGGCAAGACCACGACGGTGGGCATGCTGACGACCCGGGTCATCCCGACCGAGGGCCGGGCCACCGTCGGCGGCATCGACGTCGTGGCCAAGCCCGCCGCGGCGAAGCAGGTCATCGGCGTGGTGCCCCAGACGAACACCCTCGACCGGGCGCTCGACGTCTCCGAGAACCTCTTCTTCCACGGCCGCTACTTCGGTATGAGCGCTCGGGAGTCCCACGACAAGACTCGGGACCTGCTCGAGCAGTTCCGGTTGGCCGACCGGGCGACCGCGAACGTCAACGAGCTGTCTGGCGGTATGGCCCAGCGCCTTATGGTCGCGCGGGCGATCATGCACGATCCCGACGTGCTGTTCCTCGACGAACCCACATCGGGTCTCGATCCGCAGAGTCGCCTCGCGCTGTGGGACGTCATCGGCGAGCTGCACCGGCGCGGCCAGACGATCGTGCTCACGACGCACTACATGGAAGAGGCCGATCAGCTGTGCGAGCGGGTCGCGATCATCGATCACGGGCACCTGCTCGCGCTCGACACCCCGGCCGCGCTGAAGAAGTCGATCGGCGCCGACACCGAGGTGCGGCTGCACGCGGCCGGCGACCTCCATGCCCTGGCGCACGAGCTGGCCGAGCTTCCGGGCGTCGACTCGGCCCGCGTCGTCGACGGCACCGTGTACGCGTACCTCCCCGCCAACGGCGCGACCCTGCCGGACATCATCACGCATGCGGATCACAAGGGATTCGCGGTGCAGGACGTCGGCGTCAAGGAGACCACGCTCGAAACGGTCTTCATCGATCTCACCGGGAGGGAACTCCGTGAGTAGCGCTACCGTCACGGCGACATCACCACGCGCCTCGTCACGCGGCGCATTCCGCGCGCTGCTGTTTCGCGACCTGGCGGTGCTCCGTAAGGAAGTGTGGATGTTCCTCGGCCGCACCGTCATGCAGCCGCTCCTGCTCATCTTCGTGTTCGCCTACGTGTTCCCGAAGATCGGCGAAGCGGTCGGTGGGCAGGCCGGCGCCGCGAGGTTCTCGACGCTGCTCGTCGGCGGCGTGATCGCGAGCTCGATGATCTTCCAGGGAGTCCAATCCGTCGCGCTGCCGCTCGTGCAGGACTTCGGCTACACCCGCGAGATCGAAGATCGCGTCCTCGCACCCATGCCGGTGTGGGCGGTCGCGGTCGAGAAGGTCGCGTCGGGTGCGATCCAGGCGATCATCGCCGCGCTGGTCGTGTTCGTTCTCGCAACCTTCGTGCCCGCGACGCCGGTGCACCTGCGCGTGCACTGGTTCTATCTCGTCACACTGCTGCCACTGGCGGCCATGATGAGCGCGGCTCTGGGGCTCACGATCGGCACCCGCGTCGAGCCGCGGCAGGTCCCGCTCATCTTCAGCCTGCTCGTGATCCCGATGACGTTCCTCGGCGCGGTGTACTACCCGTGGGAGAGCTTGAGCCCGCTCGCGTGGTTGAAGTGGAGCGTGCTGGTCAACCCGCTCATCTACCTCAGCGAAGGCATGCGGCTCTCGCTCACGGAGGGAGTGCCGCATATGCACGTCGCCGTGGTCTACGCCGCGATCATCGGCTTCACCGCGATCTTCTTGAAGCTCGGCATCGACGGCTTCAAAAAGCGCGTCCTGAGCTAGCGGGAGACGGGCCGGTCGCGCGGGCCTCTTCGACCGCGACCAGCGCGTCGCGGAGCTGATCGATCCACGCGCCCTCGTGATCTCGTACGAGGCGAACGCACCAGGCGAGTGCGTCGGAGCGTGAGCGTGCGACTCCGGCGCCCACCAGCGTGTCGAGCGTCTGGCGCTCCCGCATGCGCAACCGGGTCATCACCGGCACCGCGAGCGCGGTGAAGATCTTCTCCTCGTCGCCGCAGCGCGCGCCCCACGCGACCTTGCGACCGGTGTTGGCCTGCGCCTCGTCGGCGATGCGCATGCGCTGTTCACGGGTCGCTTCGCGGAAGCGTTGAATACGGGCATGACGCGCCGCGGTAATCGCCGCTTCGTTCGCGCCTTCGGGATACGCCGGTTCGGCCAGCGTGCCGACCACGAGGATCTCCTCGCGGTCGGCGATGACGGCCGCGGGTCCGGTGAACCACTCGTCAGGGAGGCGGCCGGCGAACCAGCCCTCGAGTGTCGTGGTGGTCGTCGCATCTGTGCTCATTGCTTCATTACATCATTACTTCATGCGGGCACGCAAGGGCTTTGCACGTAAAGGCCGGGCTGCACACAAAGCCGGGTGGCTGCACACAAACTCTTGACGAGTCCGATTTATTGCTAATTGCCTGAACCGACTCTGAGTCTGCCCAAAGATGACGCGATCGGACTATCCGGCTCATTGTCGCCGATTGTGGAGCTTGCTCCGTCAGAGGTTTTCGGCGCGGCCGAAGTGGTCCCTTCGGACTAGAGCGACGACGCGAAATCGCGATTGGGTGCCGCAGGCGTCGCTGCCTCCTCCTACCGTCTCGCTCGTTTGTTCGTGCGTATGTGATTCGGCAAGGAGAAGAGGTCAGCCCCGAGGGCAAGGGATTCGTGGTCCCGAGCCCCCAGGGCCAACAGCCCCGTGTGGCGAAACTGGAGATACGCGCCGGGTTGGAAACCCGGTTCCTGGCGGATTGCGGGTTCGAATCCCGCCACGGGCGACAATGCGAAATTCTAGGTGGTCTTCTTCTCTCGGCGCGGCCGGTCCCAGTAGGGGCTCTTGCACTTCGGGCAAACCCTCGGCGGGACGGCCATATCCCGGGGCACCCAGATGTGTTGGCACCGCTCGCACTGCCACGCGTCGATCTGGATCTTCACCATGCTCCGCACTGTGGTCGCCTCGGTATGTGTTGTCAAGTATATCCCTCCTAGGTATAGACATGGAGTGTACCCCGTGGTATATTCCTTCTAGGTACATACCGGAGGGAACGCAATGGACGGTCGGAAGCAACGGGGAATGCAGATCGCAGCCGCAGGCCAGGCGATCAACGAAGACGGCGCGTGGCGCGTGTGGAGCCAGACCGGCAGCGGTCGCCGCTACCGCGTCAACCCGATCTCGCAGACCTGCACCTGCCCCGACCACGAAGAGTCGGACGTGGTCTGCAAGCACGTCTGGGCGGTCATCCTCACGATGACGACCGAAACCGACGTCACCGGCGCAACGACCGTGACCACGAAGGTCACCTACGGTCAGCAGTGGTCCGCGTACAACCGCGCGCAGGTCGAGGAAAAAGACACCTTCCAGGTTCTGCTCGCCGAACTGTGCAAGGCCGTCCCGCAGCCGCCGCAGACCACTGGCCGGCCGCGCCTGCCGTTGGGCGACATGGCGTTTGCGGCGGCCTACAAAGTGTTCTCCCGCTTCTCGTCGCGCCGGTTCGCATCCGACCTGCGCGACGCTCACGCTCGCGGCCACGTGAGCCGCGTTCCGCATTTCAACAGCGTGACGAACTACATGTCGAGCGACGAACTGACGCCTGTACTGCACGACCTGATCGTCGCGTCGAGCCTTCCGCTCCGCGCGCTGGAATCGGACTTCGCGGTCGACGCGTCGGGCTTTTCGACCTCGCGGTTTCAGCGGTGGTTCGACGTGAAGCACGGCGCGACAGGCCCCGCGCGTGATGAAGGCCCGCGAATGGGTGAAGCTGCACGCGATGGTCGGCGTTACCACCAACATCGTTACCGCGGTCGAGATCAGCCCCTGGGTCGACAACGACACCCGCTACTTCCCGCAGCTCGTGAGGCAGACCGCGCAGAACTTCGACATGGCCGAGATCAGCGCCGATAAGGCCTATCTCTCTCGTACGAACCTCACGCTCGCCGAGAGCTATGGCGCTACTCCGTACGTTCCGTTCAAGAAGACCACGCGGCCGATCGGGATCAACCTGCAAGACACCGCGTGGAACCGCATGTACCACCGGTTCTCGGCCGACCGCGAAGCGTTCATGGCGAGCTACCACAAGCGGTCGAATGTCGAAACGACCTTCTCGATGGTAAAGGCCAAGTTCGGCGACTCGGTGTTGAGCAAGTCCGAAACTGGCATCGCGAACGAAGTGCTCGCCAAGGTGCTCTGCCACAACATCGTCGTGGTTGGCCAAGCGGCGATCGAGTTCGGGATCGACCCGACGTTCGGGTGATGGGATCATGGCAGGATCGCTCGGTCGCCTTCATGGAAGGCACGTCGTGTCACGCTCGCCGTTCAACTCATACGTGATGATGAGATCCTTTTCAATGCCAGGTATCGGGTCAACCTCGCCTCGTCCCACGTTGAACATGTGGTTGCCGACCGCCATGTCGAGCGAACCATCCTGAACATTCGCGCGCACGGCTTCAGTCACGTCCCAGAAACGACCCTGAGCGCCGTATCGTGCTACCTCGATCGATAGATCGCGTGCTTGAGCAGGCAGCCGCGTGCCGGACGCGAACGACGGATACATCTGGTCGATCTCGTCCATGATCCGCAAGCAGCCTTTCACGTCCGTGAGGAAGTCACTGCCCGACTGCGCGACGAACACGAAGCACAGCACAATCGCCACGAGGGCTCCCGCCGCGACCCGCGATATAGGTCGGTTCCAGCCACGAATAGTGAATCGGCGGTTTCTGCGTGGCGCGTCGCACGGCCTCGGTGACGGCTGCAAATCCGGATGCGACGAAGAGCGCGCCCGCTCCGGAGATCACCAAACGCGGCCAGACCCGTGGTTTGCGCACGGCTTCTAGCTCGGTCCGTAGCCGTCGCCAATCACGCCGAGGCAACTGCCGCTCGATTCGTGATTCGTCGGTTGGTCGTTCGAGAGGAGGTTCGTTGCTCATGGGCGAACCCTACGGACGTCGAGAGGTTGCACGGAGGGCTCGTTCGGGCTTCCCGTGGATTGCTCCCCGTCTGCGCGTCCGGGGCGCTTTCCCCGCAAGGATCGACCTGGACACGCTGCCCTCCGGCTGCACAAGAAGACTGTGACCTGCACAAAATCACCGGATCGCCCGGCCTTTTCTGTGCAAAGCCGCACGCAAGGCGCGCAAGTGTGTCCTTCGGCACTGGCCGGATGCGATCGAACTCGGTACGATGCCACTCTCCGGGGCGGAGCAGGTATTCCGGACACTGCGCGTGACGCCGGAGCAAGGGAGGAACAACTGTGAAGGACCACACGTACGAGGCGCCCGCGATCGAGCGGCGCGAAGACGTCAAGGGGCTGCTCCACACGCAGCAGGGCAGCTGGTGCCCGCCGAAGATCGACTGAGCACCAAGACCAAGAAACGCGAATACCGGGGGCCCTCGGCGGGCGGACTCGAAGGTCCGGTGGCCGGGGGCTCTCGCGCGTCCAAGCCCTGACGCGGCGATACCCCCTACCGGGGGGCGGAGGGGGCATCGTCAACGCGGGACTTCGGGGGCTGGGAGGGCAATCCTTGTCCCACGAAGAGCGTAGGGAGGTGCCGTCGCGGCAGCGTGACGCGACGATGCCCCCGTGCGGGGGCGGGGGCATCGTCCGGAGATGTCCCATCCCTGGCGGGGATCGGGGGCGCATCTCGTCGCCCGGGACGGTAGTCACGCCGGCGAGCCGTCGCAAGCACGCTCCGAAAGGGAGATGAAAGTGCCCTTGTGGGCCGCCTCGAGACCGTTGCGGCGCGGCAGCTCTGCGGCGACCTCTGCAACGATCGCAGTCGATCCCGGCGCGCGGCCCGGGGCATGGGGCAACGCGCGCGCACGAGGCGGTCGAGGCCGCGAACGAGTCCGAAGAACCCGGTTCAGGCCCTCAGCGCGACGCGCAGCCGATCGGCGCAGGCTGCGATCTCGTCGTCGTCCGCGTACTTCTGGCGGGGCCAGAAGAATCCACGGAGCCCGTCACCTTTGGTGCGCGGCACCACGTGCACGTGCACGTGGGGAACCGCCTGGCTGACGACGTTGTTCTGCGCCACCCACGAGCCCTGCGCGCCGAGGCCCGTCACGACCGCGCTCGCGCAACGTTGCACCGCGACGAACACCGCCGTGAGCAGCGGAGTCGGCAGCTCGGGCAGCGTCGCGATGTGGCGGCGGGGCACGACGAGCATGTGCCCCTTGAAGACCGGATGGATGTCGAGGAACGCGACGACGTCGGGCTCGTCGAGCACGATGTGGCCCGGTGCTGCACCCGCGGCGATCGCGCAGAACAAGCAGCCCGCGTCGGCCATCCCGGCTATGCGGCGACGGGTTCGTCGACCGCGTGCCGATACAGGAAGGCGAGCGCCAGCGCGGCGATCGCCTGCGTCACGAACATGCCGACGACGAACAACACCACGCCGAGCATGCCGACGACGATCACGACCAACACCGCGAAGGCAAGGCCCTTGCGCACCACGGCTTCACGGCCGGCCCGGAATGCGGCGCCGACACTCAGGCCCTGATCGAGAAAGAAGTACGGGACGAGCCCGAAGTAGGCCAAGAAGAGCACGCCCGGGATGACGCACAGCACGAGGCCGACGCCCTCGATGCAACCGAACCCGGCCGACAAGAGGATCCATTGGCCCCACCGGTCGTATCGAAACGCCCGGCCGACGTCGACCGCCTCTCCCGCGGTGATCATCAACGCCATGCGGGCTACGCCGATATTGGCGACCGAACCAACCACGATCCCCACGATCTGGAACAAGAACCAGCGCGCGATCGAGTGGATCAGCAGCCGCCCGGCCAGCGCGAGCACGAGTTGCGCCACGACCGGAACCGACACGACCGCGAGCATCGGGCGGGTGTTGCCCCGCAACGCGGTCCAGCCGTACGCGAGCGCCGGCGCGGCGTCGCCGCGCACCGTGGGTTCGGTCACGCGTCGGGCGATTCGTACGGGCGTTCCCGTGGCTGCGCGGCCGATCGCTTCGGGATCATCACGCTCCGGCGGAAGTAGCACACCTCTTCGCCGCGCTGATTGAAGCCGCGCGTCTCGACCGACACCACACCCCGATCGGCTTTGCTCTTCGATTCCTTCTTGTCGAGCACCTTCGTCTCGGCGTAGATCGTGTCGCCGTGGAAGGTCGGCTTCTTGTGCTGCAGCGACTCGACCTCGAGATTCGCGATCGCGACTCCGCTCACGTCGGGAACCGACATGCCGAGCACCAGTGAGTAGACGAGATTGCCGACGACCACGTTCTTGGCGAACTGGGTCTGGCGCTCGGCGAACCACGCATCCGTGTGGAGCGGATGATGGTTCATCGTCATCATGCAAAAGAGATGGTCGTCGAACTCCGTGATCGTCTTGCCCGGCCAGTGTTTGTACACGTCGCCGGGTTCGAAGTCCTCGAAGTAGCGGCCGAAGGGGCGCTCGTAAACGGTCATCCCGGGAGGCTAGCCAGAGGTCTTCCCCGAGGCGCGAGCAAGGAGGCCGCGCGCGATCACGAGCCGTTGGATCTCGTTGGTGCCTTCGCCGATGATCATGAGCGGCGCGTCCCGGTAATAGCGCTCGACCGGGAGCTCGGTCGTGTAGCCGACGCCACCGTGGATACGGAGCGCTTCCGTGGCGATCTCGAACGCCGTTTCGCTCGCGAACAGCTTCGCCATGCCGGCTTCCACATCGGCCCGCTCCCCGGCCTGCTTGCGCTCGGCCGCGCTACGGGTGAGCAGCCGCGCCGCTTCCAGCTTGGTCGCCATGTCGGCGATCTTCATCTGGATCGCCTGGTGCTCGGCTATCGGCTTGCCCATGGTGCGGCGCTCCTGCGCGTAGGCGAGCGCCGCGTCGAAGGCCGCGCGCGCCACGCCCACGGCCCGCGCCGCGATGTTGATGCGACCGACCTCCAGCGCGCCGAGGATGTAGCCGAGGCCACGGCCGGCGTCGCCCAGCAACGCGTCGCCGGGAACGCGATGGTCGTCGTAGACCATCTCGACGGTCTCGATGCCTTTGTAGCCGAGCTTGCCGATGTTGCGGCTCACCGTGATGCCGCCGTAGCGCGGACCCGGGTCTTTCTCCACGATGAGACACGAGATGCCCTCGTCGGTGCGGACGGCGAGCGCCACGATGCCGGCGCGCTCGCCGTTGGTCACCCACATCTTCGTTCCGGTGACCACGAACTCATCGCCGTCGCGCTCTGCCCGGCACGAAAGATTGCGCGTATCGCTCCCCGCGTCGGCCTCGGAGAGCGAGAGGCACCCGCGGATCTCGCCCGCCGCCATGCGCGGCAACCAACGCTGCTTTTGCTCCTCGGTGCCGTGGCTGACGATCAGATGGGCCGCGATCGTGTGCGTGTTGACGATGCCCGACAGCGACATCCAGGCGTACGCCAGCTCCTCCACGACACCGATGTAGGTGAGCAGGTCGAGCCCGAGCCCGCCGTAGGCCTCCGGGATCGTGATCCCGAAGAGGCCGAGCGCCTTCATCTGCTCGACGATCGCCTCCGGATAGGTGTCACCGTGCTCGAGCTCGGACGCCACGGGCGCCACGTCCCGTGCCATGAAGCGCCGCACGGTGTCGACGAGCTCTCGGCGCACCTCGGGATCGGTATGAGTCATGGACCGCACTCTAGAAGCGTGACCGCCCGCAACGCCGAGGCCGGTACCCTCGACCGCCGATGATGGAACACCGCACGATGATGGGCTTCCGGCGCGACGAGGCCATTCGCCAGCATCGCATCGACCGGGTCGTCATGCGGCGCGTCCTCACCTACATCCGGCCCTACCTGCGCCCGATGATCGCCTTCGTGTTCGCCGTCATCGCGGGTGCGGTCACCACGGCGCTTCCGCCGCTGCTCGTCCGCAGCCTCATCAACACCGCGATCCCCCATCGCGATCGCTCGCTGGTGATGTGGATCGCGCTCGCAGCCGTCGGCCTCGCGCTGGCCAATGCCGGCCTCTCGCTCGTCCAGCGCTACTACTCCGCCCGGATCGGCGAAGGACTGATCTTCGACCTGCGCGTCGCGCTCTTCGACCACGTGCAGCGCATGCCGATCGCGTTCTTCACCCGCACGCAGACGGGCGCGCTGCAGTCGCGGCTGAACAACGACGTCGTCGGCGCGCAGCAGGCGGTCACCACGACGCTCGGAACCGTCCTCCAGAACTTCATCCAGCTCGCGGTCACCTTGACGATCATGTTCAATCTCGACTGGCGCATCACGCTGCTGACGCTCCTCGCGCTGCCCGCCTTCGTCTACCCGGCCCGCTGGCTCGGACCGCGTATCCAAAAGCTCGCCCGCGCGGGCATGCAGGAGAACGCGGAGATGAACAACATCACCGCCGAGCGGTTCAATGTCGCGGGCGCGATGCTGGCGAAGCTCTTCGGCCGGCCGGATCGCGAACGTGACGCCTTCTCGTCACGAGCCTCGAAGGTTCGAGACATCGGCGTGACCACCGCGATGTACAGCCGGGTGTTGTTGATCGCGCTCGGGCTCGTCACCGCGATCGGCACCGCGATCGTGTTCTGGATCGGCGGCAACCTCGCGATCTCCGGCACGATCTCGGTCGGCACCCTCGCCGCCTTCGTGCTCTACGTCGATCAGATCTACCAACCCCTCGCGCAGCTCACGAATTCGCGGGTCGACGTGCTGACCGCGCTCGTATCGTTCGAGCGGGTATTCGAGGTGATCGACTTCCCCGCGGCGATCACCGACCGCGCCGGCGCGGTCGACCTCGTCGACCCGAAGGGCCGCATCGAGCTCGACCACGTGTGGTTCCGCCACCCGCCGGGGCGCGAGGTCTCACTCGAATCGTTGGAGGCGCCGGGGACACCGGGCGCCGACGAACCGAGCGACTGGACATTGCGCGACGTGTCACTCGTCGTCGAGCCGGGTGCCACCGTCGCGCTCGTCGGCGCGTCGGGCGCGGGCAAGACGACGATCGCGATGCTGGTGCCGCGGGTCAACGACACGGTGGAGGGCGCGGTACGCGTCGACGGTCACGACGTGCGTGACCTCACCCTCGAGTCGTTGCACGCCGCGATCGGCCTGGTGCCACAGGATCCCCACCTCTTCCACGACACGATCCGCGCCAACCTTCGGTTCGCGCGCCCGGATGCGACGGATTCGGAGTTGCACCAAGCGCTCGATCGCGCGCGCATCTGGGACCTCGTCCAGTCTCTGCCCGACGGCCTCGACACCGTCGTCGGCGAGCGCGGCTACCGCATGTCGGGGGGCGAGAAGCAACGACTCGCGATCGCGCGACTCCTCCTCAAGAACCCTGCGATCGTGATCCTCGACGAGGCCACGTCCCACCTGGACTCGGAGTCCGAGCTCGCGATCCAACGTGCCTTCGAAGAGGCGCTCCACGGCCGGACCGCGATCGTCATCGCGCACCGGCTGTCAACGATCGTCGATGCCGACCGCATCGTGGTGGTCGATGCCGGCCGCATCGTCGAATCGGGTACCCACAGTGAACTCCTGGCCCGGGGCGGCGAGTACGCCGAGCTGTACCGGACTCAACTCGGTCGGTCCGAAGGCGACGAGAAGACCGCGTAGCTGTCCACACCGGTCGGCCACTACCATCTCCGCGGACCCGCGATGACTCGAAAGCCCCCCTCCGAGACCCCAGCCCAGGACGCAAGCAGTCGTCGCGCCCGGCTCGCGGCGCGCCGCCACCGACGGATCCGCGTCACCGTGGTGACGGTTCTGTTGGCGGTCGCGGGAATCGTCGCGGTCGGTGCGTACGCGCTGAAATCGAACGACCCGCAGGCTCACGCCGCGAACACGGACAGCTCGAATGGCTCGAAATTCGGTCGCGACGGCACGCTCGTCCCGAACGACGTCACGGCCAATCTCGTCGCGGTCCGTAACCTCGACCATGCGCACCCGCTCAACTTGTGGATCGGTGGCGACTCGCTCGCGGGCTCGTTCGGACCGGCGCTCGGAGATCAGGTGGGCGCGACCGGTGTCGTGAAGACCGTCATCGACTACAAGACGTCGAGCGGTTTGTGGAGCAACGACATCCGGAACTGGTACGAACGGGCGACCGCACAGATGGCGTCGGACAATCCCGAAGCGGTCGTGTTCATCATCGGCACCAACGACACGCCGGTCGTCAACAACGTCGACGCCAACGGTGACCACGTCCCCGACTGGGAGACGGCGTACCGGCTCAAGGTCGACCGCATGATGGACCTGCTCGTCGGGCCGAACCATCGCACGGTGTTCTGGCTCGGTCCTCCGACGCTCGGCACGCAGAGCCTCGACCGGGGCGCGAAGGCGATCGGCGAGCTGATGCGCCAGGAGGCGGCGAAGCGAGCACCCGATGTCGTGTACCTCGACACCTACAAGCTCTTCTCGACTCCCAACGGCACGTTCTCCCGCAGCATCAACGACGAGAACGGCAAGCAGATCCTCGCCCGCATCTCCGACGGGGTGCACTTCACAGCCGACGGCGCCGCCTACCTCGGCCGGGCCGTCTTCTCGCTCCTCGACGCGCGCTGGCGACTGACCAAACAGGCCGACCTCGCGCACCCGATCGGCTGGAACTTCGCCGACGGCAGCGGCGAGGTGGTCCCCGGCTACACGTCGACGCCACGATCGCGGTACCGCTCGACCCCGTCGAACCAGTATTCGACCACGACCGCCCCGTCGATCTCGCAGACCACGACGCCACCGGCATCCACGACCCCGGTCACCGTGGCGCCCACGACGGCCGCGTCGACGAAGCCGCAGACCACGGCGACAACTCGGGCACCGAGCTCGACGGTAGCCACGACACCGCCCTCGCCCCCGACGACGTAGGCCGACCCCGGACGCGCATGCGACCCGCCCGGCTACCGGTCGGTATCGTGCGCGCATGAGCACCGATCAGGAACGGGCGGCCGTGGCGGCCGTCGACAGGGCGGCGGAAGTCGTCGACACCGCGGTCGCGCGCCTCGCGCAGTCGAGCCTCGACGGCGCCAAGCTGTCGGTCGACAAGCTCGACGAGAACCAGGTCATCGCGTACGACCTGGCCCACGCGGCCGCCGCGGTCGAAGCGGGGCGGGTCATGTGCCGCTACGCCGGGTACGGCGAAGTCGAGTCGATGCTGGCCCGCGCGTTCGTGGCCGACGCGATCACCGACATCGTGGGCAGGATGATCGGCCGAGAAGACCTCTGGGGGGTCGATCCGAGCCTGCTCGCACCCGCGCACGACTTCGTCGCCGCGCACCGGTCGCCCGCGTTCCTCGAAGCGCTCGCCGACCAGTGCGCGAAGCACGGCACGGGCCCCACGCACCTCGGCTCCGACTTCGAGCTGGTCGCCGACACGTTCCGGCGTTTCGCCGAGGACAAGATCCGGCCCGCGGCCGAGCACGTGCACCGCACCAACGCCGACGTCCCCGAATCGATCATCTCGGGACTGGCCGAGATCGGCGGCTTCGGGCTCTCGGTGCCGGAGGAGTACGACGGCTTCGCGACCGGCGGCGAGTCGGACTACATCGGGATGGTGGTGGCGACCGAGGAGCTGTCGCGCGCATCGCTCGGTATCGGCGGCTCGCTCGTCACCCGGCCCGAGATCCTCACGCGCGCCCTCGTCGCGGGCGGGACCGAGGAACAGAAGCAGACCTGGCTGCCGCGCATCGCGAGCGGCGAGCTCATGGTGGGCATCATGGTCACCGAG
Organism: uncultured Actinomycetes bacterium; assembly: GCA_963812205.1. Classification (GTDB taxonomy): domain Bacteria; phylum Actinomycetota; class Acidimicrobiia; order IMCC26256; family PALSA-610; genus PALSA-610. The sequence goes on along the minus strand of CAWEUJ010000003.1, from coordinate 523,410 downwards.
CCCGACTACGGGTCCGACGTCGCCGGCGTGAAGGTCGCCGCGACGCCGACCGACGGTGGCTGGCTCGTCACCGGCGTGAAGACATGGGCCACGTTCGCGGGCCGCGCCGACGTGCTCATGCTGTTGGCGCGCACCGACCCCGACAAGTCGAAGTCGCACCGCGGGCTCTCGGTGATGATCGTCGAGAAGCCGCGCGCCGAGGGTCATTCCTTCGCTTTCGACGACGGTCGGGGCGGGAAGATGGAAGGCCGCGCCATCGACACGATCGGCTACCGCGGCATGCACTCCTACGAGGTCGCGTTCGACAACTGGTTCGTGCCGGCCGAGAACCTGATCGGCGGCGATGCGGGCCTCGGCCGGGGCTTCTATTTCCAGATGGCCGGATTCGAGAACGGGCGGCTGCAGACCGCGGCGCGCGCCGTCGGCCTCATGCAGGCCGCGTTCGAGGCCGGCATGTCGTACGCGCAGGACCGCAAGGTGTTCGGGAGCCCCGTGTTCGACTACCAGCTGTCGAAGGCGAAGCTCGCCCGCATGGCCACGCTGATCCAGGCCGGCCGCCAGTTCTCCTACGACGTCGCCCGCAAGATGGCCGCGGGTGAAGGCACGCTCGAAGCGTCGATGGTGAAGGCCTACGTGTGCCGCGCCGCGGAATGGGTGACCCGCGAAGCGATGCAGCTGCACGGCGGCATGGGGTACGCCGAGGAGTTCCCGGTGTCGCGGTTCTTCGTCGACGCCCGCGTGCTGTCGATCTTCGAAGGCGCCGACGAGACCCTGTGCCTGCGCGTGATCGCCCGCCGCCTCTGCGAAAACGCCCTCGCCGCGTCGTCGTGAATCCGGCGTGCTACTGCGAGCTGCGCGACATTCCGGCGCGCTCGCCGCGCATGACGAACTTGTTCGCCATCTTGCGGCTGGCTTCGTCGATCATCTCGTCGCCGAACATCACCGCGCCCTTGCGGTCGCCCTCGGTGGTGGCCTTCTCGTAGGCGTCGAGGATGTCGAACGCGCGGTCGAACTGCTCCTGCGTCGGCGTGAAGACCTCGTTGATGACCTTCACCTGGTCGGGGTGCAACGCCCACTTGCCGTCGAAGCCCAAGATGCGCGGGCGCATCGTGTAATCGCGCAGCGCGTCGAGCTCACGGATCTTGAGGAACGGACCGTCGATGACCTGCAACCCGTTCGCGCGACCCGCCATGAGGATGCGCGAGAACACGTAGTGGAAGTGATCACCGGGGTACTCCGCGATCTGCACGCCCCCCGTCAACACCGGCATCTCGGTCGAGGCGGCGAAGTCGGCGGGGCCGAAGATGATCGTCTCGAGCCGATCCGAGGCCGCGCAGATCTCGTCGACGTTGATCAGCCCGCGCGCGGTCTCGATCTGCGCTTCGATACCGACGCGCGACTGGCGACCCGTCGACTTCTCGATCTGCGTCAACAACATGTCGAGCGCCTGCACCTGCGCGGCCGACTCGACCTTGGGCAACATCAGCTCGTCGAGTCGCTCGGAAGCGCCTTCGACGATCGCGATGACGTCGCGATACGTCCACTCCGTGTCCCACGCGTTGACCCGCACGCACAACACCGTCTCGCCCCAGTCGAGCGTGTTGATCGCGTGGACGATCTTGTCGCGGGCGGCCGGCTTCTCGAGCGGGGCCACCGCGTCCTCGAGATCGAGGAACACCATGTCGGCGCCCAGATTCGGGCCCTTGGCGAGCATCTTCTCGCTCGAGCCCGGGATCGAGAGGCACGAGCGGCGAGGCAGGTTACGACTGCGTTCTGACATGGCCGAAGGGTACCGTGCCTCCATGGTGACGATCCCAACCCGCACCCTCCACGAGCTGGCCGAAGGTGTGTGGGTCTGGCTGCAGCCGGGGGGCGAATCGGGCGTCAGCAACGCGGGCGTGATCGCCGACGACGACGGCCTGACCGTCATCGACACACTCATGGTGCGCTCGCAGTGGGAACCCTTCGCAGCCGCGGTGGAGAAGCTCGGGCGTCCGGTTCGGCGCGTGTTGCTCACGCACGCCCACGTCGACCACGTGGGCGGCACGCGGGCCTTCCCGATGGCCTCCGTGCTCGGGTCGCCCCAGACGAGCGAGCTCCTCGACGGCGAGATGCCCGTCGACGCGTACAAGTCGTTCATGCCCGCGTTCGCGAAGGAGTTCGACGAGCTGGCCGAGATCGGCACGCGCCCGGTCACGCACCTCGTCACCGACGCCGCGGAGCTGACGCCGCGCATCGAGGTATTGCCCGCCACGGGTCACACGGCGGGCGACGTGATGGCGCTCGTCGCCGACGTCGACGTGTTGTTCGCCGGCGACCTCTGTTTCTTCGGCGTGACGCCACTCGCGTTCCAAGGCGACTGCGCGACATGGGCCGACGTGCTCGACGCGGTCGCCGAGCTCGCCGACGTCATCGTTCCCGGCCACGGTCCGATCGGCGGCGAGGCCGAGGTACGCGAGCTGCAGCAATACCTGCGCTACTGCGTCGCGGGCGCGATCCCTCCGGGTCCGTGGGATCGTTGGCCCGAGCGAGAGCCGCGCGACCGGATCAACATCGAACGCACGCAGCTTCTCACCCAGGGACGCGACGAGATCCCGCCGGCCATGTTGCGCGCGCTCGGCGCCTGACGCGGGCTCGACACCCGACCGGCTCAGCCGAGGTGTGCTCGCAGGAACGCCACCGTGTCGGTCCAGCACCGCGCCGAGAGACCGGCGTCGTAGGTACCGAACACGTTCGCCGCGTTGGTGAAGGCGTGACCCGCGCCGGGGTGGACGATGAACTCGACGTCCTTGCCCATCCCTTTCAGGTCGGCTTCGAGGGCCTTGACCGCGTCGGACGGGAAGAAGTCGTCGTTGGCGGCGAAGTGACCGCGCACAACGGCCGTCAGGCCCGACCAATCGGGTCCACCCTCACCCAGCGGCGCGCCGTAGTAGGGAGCCGTCGCCGCGATCTTGTCGCCCTGCTGCGCCGTCACCAACAACGCGAGCATGCCGCCCATGCAGTAGCCGACGACACCGATCTTGGGGCCCTGCACTTCGGGAAGGCCGAGGAGGAAGTCGACGGCGCCGCCCATGTCGCGCGCGGCGCGGTCCATCGGCAAGGTCGACATCAGGTGCGCGGCCTTGTCCATCTCGGTGTGCTCGGCGATGTCGCCGCGGTACAGGTCGGGAGCGAAGGCGACGAAGCCCTCCGCCGCGAATTCGTCGCACACCTGTTTGATCTGGGGCACGAGCCCCCACCACTCCTGCATCACCATGACACCCGGGCCGGAGCCCGAAGCCGGCCGCGCCAGGTAGCCCTGCGCGGTGTCGCCGTTGCTTGCGAAGCTCACCGTCTCTCCCATGGGCCGGAGCCTAAGAGCGCAGGCGTTGCGGGGCCAGGCGCGCACCGTGGCTACGTTTTGGCCGTGGCGAAGAACCCGGATCCGTTGCTGGCCATCACGAGCTATCAGGGCAAGACCCGCACGCTCGACGACTGGGCAACCGTCTTCAATCTCGCGATCGTGGTGCTCCCGGACCGCCCCGAGGGCGCGGCGTTCATCCCGGTGATCGAACGCATCTTCGCCACGTTCGGCGACAGCGACGTGCGGACCATCGTGTGCGTCCCGAGCACACCGGCGATCGCCGAGCGCATCCTCGGCGACGCGGTCGACAAGTGGCTCGTGTGGTGCGATCCGGATCGGGCCTTCGTGCAGAGCCTCGGCCTCGAACGCCTGCCGGCCTTCGTCCATCTCCGGCTCGACACGTCACTCGTGACCGCGGCCCAGGGTTGGAGCCCCGGCGAGTGGCAGAAGGTGGCCGACGAGATCGCCCGCCACGAGCACTGGACATCGCCGCTGGTGTCGGGCCGCGGTGACCCGTTGCCCACCCCGGGCTGGTCCCTCGCCGGCTGACGGACCGCGTTCGGCCGCCGCCGTCGCCCCTCCGACCTGGGCAAACGTGGCGGATGTGACAATTGGGGCTCGCCGTTGTCTAGAGTCGGCATCCATGTCGCGGCGGAGCGTTCGCCCCCACCGCGGTGGCGGTCCACTGCGGCCCCGCCACCTCACCCTGGGCCTCGTAATCGCTCTGGCCCTGGGCGCGACGACGATCACGACTCCGGCCGGAGCCACGCCGCAGTCCGATCTGGCCTCGAAAACCGCGCAGGCCAAGCGTCTCGAGGCGCAGATCCAGGCCAACAGCGATCGCGCCGACGTGCTCGACGAGCAGTACCTGCAGGCGCAGAACGCGGTTGCCGACGCCAATCACCAGATCGCATCGGCCGAACGGGGCATCGCGTCGGCTCGGGCCCAAGAAACCGGTCTGCGCCGCCAGCTCGGTGGGCGCGCCGCGTTGCTCTACATGGGCGCCGGTAGCGGCGATCCGATCGGGATCAACGCCACCAGCGTCCAGGAGTTGGGTTCGCGCGCCAAGTACGGCGCGGCCGCCGCGGAATCCGACGACCGCATGATCAGCCAGCTGACCGTGCTCGACGAGCAACTGCGGGTCCAGACCGCCGATCTCGAAAAGCAAAAGACCGCCGCCCAAGAACGCCAGAGCGAGGCCGACGCGGCCCGGCACCAGGTCGAGCAGGTCACCGCGCAGATGCAGCAACTCCTGGGCTCGACGAAGTCCGACATCAAGGCGCTGGCCGACAAGATCGAGACGCAGCGGATCCAGGCGCAGGCGGCCGCCGAGCAGGCCCGCATTCAGGCGCAGGCCGCGGCATTCACGAACAACGGCGGCGGCTACCGGGTGGCATTGGGGGTCGCGGCCACCGGCATCGACCCCGGCAGCATTCCCGCGCCGAACGGCGGCGCGGGAGCGGCGATCGTGTACGCCCGCGCCCAGATCGGCAAGCCGTACGTCTACGCCGGAGCCGGCCCCGGTGCCTTCGACTGCTCCGGCCTCACGATGATGGCGTGGCGCCAGGGCGGCGTGTCGATGACGCACGGGTCCCAGGCGCAGTGGGATTCGTTCCCCAAGGTCCCGATCCCCGACCTGCAACCCGGCGACCTCGTCTTCTTCGGGTCGTCGGGCCCGTCGAACCACCACGTCGGCCTCTACATCGGAAACGGCACGATGATCGAGGCCCCGCACACGGGTGCATACGTGCGGTACTCGACGATCTACCGTCCCGACCTCGTTTCGACGGGCTCCCGCCCCTAGCCGACGGCGCGGCCGTCGGTCCCCGCGGAACGGGCCGATCGGCTCTTGGCAATGCGACGGGAACGATGCACGCTGGCAGCGACCGCCGTTGGATCGGTCGACGACCACCGTCGCGCGCGTGACGCCGCGGCCCGGTGCAGAGCTGAGGAGGGCCCATGGCCGAAGCGAAACAGAAATGGGACGAAGTCGTCGAGCGATTCGCTGAGCTCGGTCGCACTCTCAAGGACCGCTTCGACGCCAACGCCGCGTTCGGCGCCGACGACCGGGAAAAGGTGAACGACGCGCTGCGCCAGCTCGGCGACGCACTCGACGCGGGCTTCACCACGATCGGTGACACGCTGCGCGATCCCTCGATCGCGCGACGAGATGAAGTCCGCGGGCTCGTCGATCGCCGACGCGATCGCCGCGACGATGCGCGACGTCTCCGACGCGATCAAGCGCCACTGACGCGTGGAGGGACGCGCGCCCGAGGTGCTGCTCGCGATCGAGGAGATCAAGGCGCTGAAGGCGCGCTACTTCCGCTGCATGGACACCAAGGACTGGGATGGGTTCGCGGCGCTGTTCACGATCGACGCCTCCCTCGACGTCTCGGGTGAGATGCGCCCGGAGAAAAGCGACGACGGCGTCGTGCGCGGCCGCAGCGCGATCGCCGCGTTCGTGCAGAACGCGATCGACGCCGTGACGACCGTCCACCACGGCCATACCCCCGAGATCGAGGTCACGTCACCGACGAGCGCCACCGGGATCTGGGCGATGGAGGACATGCTGCGCTGGCCGCCCGGCGCGCCGGTCCGGGCACTGCACGGGTACGGGCACTATCACGACACGTACGTCCGGCTCGACGGGCGTTGGCTCATCGCGTCGACCACGCTCACGCGCCTGCGCGTCGACGTCGAGCTGCCCGACTGACTCGACCACCGGGGTCAGGGAATGACGAGCATGCCCAGCTCGGCTTCGAGCTGCGGCCGCGACTTCAGGCCCAACGACTTCCGCTCGAGCCGGCCGTTGCGGAACAGCCCGATCAACGGGATGCTCTGCACGTCGTACTTCTGGGCGAGCGCCGGCTCCTCGTCGATGTTCACCTTCACGACCTTGTACGACGACGTGCGCATCGCGGCAATGGTCTCGACGATCGGCGAAACCTGCCGGCAGGGCTGACACCACGGCGCCCAGAAGTCGACGATCACGGGGAGCTCGCTGCGCAGGACCTCGCTCTCCCACCGCGCGGTCGTGACGGACGGCACGAGCTCGACCGGGTCCTCGGGTACCGGCTCGTCGGGACGTTCACCCGCGACCACCTCCGCGAGCCACGAGCGCGCGTCGCGCAGTCCTTCGAGCGCGACCTGGTGCCCCATCGGGTACTCGCGGTACACGGTCGGGACACCGAACTCCCGCAGGTCGCGGGCGAGATCGCGCGACCGCTGCACCGGGATCAGCGGATCGTCGCTACCGTGTTGCACGAGCACCGGGATCGAGCGCGCACTCTCGTCGATCGGACCCGTCATTGCCGCCGGGCTCATCGCCAACACTCCGGCCGGGCGCACGCGCGGGAGACCGTCGGGCGCCGAGAGCACGCCGAGCGCGAGCGCGAGCCCGGCACCCTGGGAGAAGCCGCCGAAGACGGCACCGGCCCGATCGAGCCCCAGCGCCGTGCACTGCTCGTCGACCAGCGCGTCGAGCTCCGCGAGCGCGGCGGTGAACTGAGCCGTGATGTCGGCGCCACCGGCGGCCATGTCGTACCACATGTACCCCGGTGCGCCCGGCGCCGTGATCGGAGCGCGCGGCATGACCGCGGCGAACGCCCCCTCGGGATCGAGGTAGGGCAACAGGCCGCCGAGATCTTGCTCGTCGGCGCCGTAACCGTGCACGAGCAACAGCAGGCGCTGCGCGGACGATCCTTTCACGGTGTTCGTGACCAGCGACATGTCGGCAGATTAGGTCAACTCAATTCCGCGGCGGTCCCGCCGGCCACGGCACCGCGGAGGGAAGTCAGCGACGCGCGTCGCGGCGGCGGCGGCGGACCTGTGACCGCTCCGGGGCCAGCGTGTGCGCAGCCGCCACCATCGCCAGGTGCGTGAAGGCCTGCGGAAAGTTGCCGAGGAACCGGCGCGCGTTCGCGTCGTACTCCTCGGGGTACAGACCGACGTCGTTGGCCAGTCCGAGCAGGCGCTCGAAGAGGGCCGACGCGTCGGCGTGCTCACCCGCGAGCTCGAGCGCTTCGACCATCCAGAAGCTGCAGGGCAAGAACACGCCCTCGGGCTCGCCGATGCCGTCGACGCCCTGATCCGTCGGGACGTAGCGCAGCACGAGGCCGTCGTGCGTGAGCTCGCGCCGGATCGCGGCGACGGTGGAGCGCACGCGCGGGTCGTCGCCGGGAAGGAACCCGACCAGCGGGATCATGAGCACCGACGCGTCGAGATCGGTCGACCCGAAGCACTGTGTGAACGCGCCGCGCTCCTCGTTGTAACCCTGCGCGCAGACCTCGGCGTGGATCTCGTCGCGGATCTCTCGCCAACGGTCGACCGGCCCGTCGTAGCCGGCGTGTTCCACCATCGCGATCGCGCGGTCGAACGCGACCCAGCACAGCACCTTGGAGTGCGTGAAGTGTTTCCGGCCGCCCCGGACCTCCCAGATCCCGTCGTCGGGTTCGCGCCAACACGTCTCGAGCACGTCGAGCAGCAGCTGGGCGAGCGACCACGAGTTCGCGCTCGGCGGCGTACCGGCGCGCGTGGCCTGCCACAAGACGTCGAGGAGCTCGCCGTACACGTCGAGTTGGAATTGCTCGTGCGCGCCGTTGCCGGTGCGGACCGGGCTCGAGTCCTCGTAGCCGGGAAGCCAATCCAACTCGAGCTCGGTCAGGCGTCGTTCCCCGGCGACGCCGTACATCGTCTGCAGCGTCGACGGGTCGCCGGCCGCGGCGCGCAACAGCCACTCGCGCCAGCGCATCGCCTCGTGCTGGTAGCCGCCGATGAGCAGCGCCTCGAGCGTAAGTGTCGCGTCGCGCACCCAGCAGTAGCGATAGTCCCAGTTGCGTGTACCACCGATCGCCTCCGGCAACGACGTGGTGGGCGCGGCGACGATGCCTCCGGTCGGTTCGAACGTCAACGCCTCCAGGGTGATCAGCGAGCGCAACACGGACTCGCGCCATTCACCCGTATAGCTACAGCGGCCCGACCATGTGTCCCAGTGCGCGGTGGTGGCCTCCACGAGCGCGGCCGCGTCGTCGGGAACGCGGCGGGGGTCGTGCGAGGGGAACCACCCCAGTACGAACGGGACCTGCTCCCCCGCGTCGACGGTGAACTCCGCGACCGAGGTGCGATCTGCGCCGCGCAGGAGCACCGGTGTGAACAGCTCGAGGCCGTCCGGACCGGCAATCGCGCGCCAGCGGTCGTCGACATGTCGCACCCACGGGAGGGTCGAGCCGTAGTCGAACCGCACGACGAGCTCGACCGTCATGTCGACGCGGCCTTCGAGTCCCTCGACGACGCGCACGAGCAGCGGGCGGGCGTGGCCGAGCGCGAGACAATCGATCACCCGGACCCGCCCGGTCGCGGTGACGTGCTCGGTCTCGAGCACCATCGTTCCCGGTCGATAGCGCCGGGTCGTGCGCACGCTCTCGTTCGGCGCGGTCCCGCCGGCCGCCGCAGTCGGCGCGATCAGGAAGCGTCCGTGCTCACGGGTGCCCAAGAGCGCGGCGAAGCACGCGGGGGCGTCGAAACGGGGGGTGCACCACCAGTCGATCGATCCCGTGCCGCGACACCAGGGCGGCCGTCCGGCGATCGCCCAGGAGTGCGTATTCCTCGAGTGCCGCCACTGCTCGGAAACTACCTCTCGAGCAGCTAGGTTCATCACAGATGACGATGGGGACCGGCGCGAACGCGCTCGTGGGTGTCGACGTCGGCGGGACCGGCGTCAAGGCCGCACTGGTCGACCTCACCGACGGCAAGGCCACGGGACGGGTACGCGTCGAGACGCCGCAACCCGCCACGCCCGACGCGATCGCCTCGGCAGTGAGCGGGCTCGTCCATCCCTTCCCGGCCGGCGGCGCCCTGGGCTGCACACTGCCCGCGGTCGTCACGAGCGGGGTGGTGCGCACCGCGAGCCACATCGATCCGTCGTGGATCGGCGTGCACGCGGCGAACGTGTTGGCCCGCGCCACCGACCGGCCCTGCGTCGTCCTGAACGACGCCGACGCCGCCGGCGTTGCGGAAGCCCGCTTCGGCGCGGCGCGGCGCGAGCGCGGTGTCGTCGTGATGGTGACGATCGGAACCGGCGTGGGCACCGCGGTATTGGACGACGGCAAGCTGATACCGAACTCGGAGCTCGGTCACCTCTTCGTGAACCGCCATCTCGCCGACTCGTGGGTCTCCGACGCGACCCGCACCACCGAGGACCTCTCGTGGAAGCGATGGACGCGCCGCCTCGATCGCTACCTGACCCACCTGCACGAGATCATCTGGCCCGAGCTCATAGTCATCGGGGGCGGCATGGTCAAGCACGCCGACAAGTTCCTCGACCGCGTCGATCCCGGTTGCGAGGTGCGCATCGCCGAGCTCGGCAATCTCGCGGGCATCGTCGGGGCCGCGCTCGCGGCGAGCGAACACGTCCCCGCCGCCACCACCTACAGGAGTTGAGCATGCAGCTCGGAATGATCGGACTCGGCCGCATGGGCGCGAATCTCGTGCGCCGGTCGATGGCCGCGGGCCACGAATGCGTCGTATACGACCGCAACACCGACTTCGTCGACTCACTGGTCGGGACGGGCGCCGTCGGCGCGACCTCGGTGGCGGATCTCGCGGCCAAGCTCACACCACCCCGGGCGGTGTGGCTGATGGTTCCCGCCGGGGTGACGGGCGCGGTCGTCGACGAGGTCGGTGCGGCACTGGCTGCGGGCGACGCCATCATCGACGGCGGGAACTCGCACTACGCCGACGACATCGCGCGATCCGCCGCGCTCGCGCCGCGCGGCATCGACTACATCGACTGCGGGACGAGCGGCGGTGTGTTCGGCCTGGAGCGCGGCTTCTGCTTGATGATCGGCGGGCCCGACGACGCGGTGCAACGACTCGATCCGATCTTTCGCGCGCTCGCACCCGGACTCGGCACGGAAGCCCGAACGCCGGGGCGCGCGGGCGACGCGGCGTCCGAAGAGATGGGCTACCTCCACTGCGGGCCGTCGGGCGCGGGCCACTTCGTCAAGATGGTGCACAACGGCATCGAGTACGCCCTCATGGCCGCGTACGCGGAGGGACTGACGATCCTGCATCACGCCAACGCCGGCTCGCAGGCGCGCCCGGCCGACGCCGAGACCGCGCCCCTCACCCATCCCGAGCTCTACCGCTACGACCTCGACATCCCGAAGGTCGCCGAGGTTTGGCGCCGGGGCAGCGTGGTGGCGTCGTGGCTCCTCGACCTGACCGCCGCCGCCCTGCAGGAATCACCCGATCTCGCAGAATTCGGCGGCCGGGTGAGCGATTCCGGCGAAGGCCGGTGGACGGTCACGGCCGCGATCGACGAAGGCGTGCCCGCCCCCGTGATCGCGACCGCCCTGTTCGACCGGTTCATCTCCCAGGGCACCGCGGATTACACCAACAAGATGCTCTCGGCGATGCGCAAGCAGTTCGGCGGCCACGACGAGAAGAAGTCCTGACGTCCCGAACCGGCGACGGCACTCCTACCAGTCGGGCCGGCGGGGCATGTCGCTGCGGCCGTCGGGATGGTTGCGGACCGCGAGCACCTGGTGGATATGGGTGCGCTCCGCGTCGAAGTTGATCGCCGACGCCGCCATGTAGAGCCGCCACACACGGGCCCGGCCCGAACCGACGAGGCGCACGACCTCGTCCCAGTTCGCCTCCAGGTTCGCCACCCAGTGCCGGAGGGTCTGGGCGTAGTGCTCGCGCAGCGCTTCCTCGTCGCGCACCTCGAACCCGGCGCGCTGAACCCGCGTCACCACCGACCCGACCTCGTGGAGCTCGCCGTCGGGGAAGACGTAGCGGTCGATGAACCCGCGGTGCGAGAACGCGGCACGGGGACCCGGCCGCTTGGCGATGCCGTGATTGAGGAGACGCCCACCCGGGCGCAGCAACGAGTACAACCGCCGGAAGTACTCGTCGAGTCTCGCCGCGCCGACGTGTTCGAACATCCCGATGGAGCTGATCGCGTCGAACGGACCGTCGACGACGTCGCGGTAGTCCTGCACGCGGATCTCCACGCGACCGTCGAGGCCCGATTCGTGCACGGCCGCGCGCGCCCACTCGGCCTGGCGCGCCGATACCGTCACGCCGGTGGCGTACACGCCGTGCTCGCGCGCCGCGTGCATCACCATGCCGCCCCAGCCGCACCCGACGTCGAGGATTCGCATCCCCGGTCGGAGTCCGAGCTTGCGGCACACCAGTTCGTACTTGGCGGACTGCGCGGCTTCGAGTGTGGTGCCGGCGTCCGCGAACACCGCGCACGAATAGGTCATCGAGGGGCCGAGGACGATGCGGTAGAAGTCGTTCGAGACGTCGTAGTGGTGCGCGATGACCGCCGCGTCGCGTTCCTTGGTGTGCCGGCGACCCCGCACGCGCACCTCCTCGGCCGGCGCGGGCAGCGGCTTGAGCCCCTCGACCCCGACCGCGCGCGCCAGCGCGAGCCACTCACGCGGCGTCACCTTGACGTCGGGCAGGTTGTCGCGCAACGCGAGTGCTTCGAAGATGTCGCCTTCCACATCGATCTCGCCGGCCACGTAGGCGCGGGCGAACCCGATCTCGCCCGGCGCCGTCAGCACATAACGCAGCGCCTTCGGCGAACGCACGACGATGCTCGTCGCCCCGTCGCGCGGACCGAGATGACTGCCGTCGTAACAGTCGATCCCGATGGGTATGTCGGAGCCCAGGAGCCCGGCGATCGCGGCGGCGAGACCGAAGGGCTTGCCGGTCGGAGAGCTGACGAATCGTTCGCGGACCTGCACGGCGACCTCCCAGGCAGATAAGCGTGTACCTCACGAATTGTCGCACGCATCGTCTACCCGGGAGCCGGAAGATTCAACACGACATCGCTCGAGCGTCGCGTCAGGTATTCGGGTTCTGCAACGGTCGCCAGTAGTGGCCGGGCCCGAGGAAGCGATGCTGGCCGGGCGGGCCGTCGCTGCCGGCGACATAGTCCTCCGGCGTACCGTGCTCCCACGCCTTCAGGACCGGGTCGACGATGCGCCACGACCACTCCACCTCGTCGAAACGCAGGAACGGCGTGTGATCACCCTCCAACACGTCGAGCAGCAGCGACTCGTACGCGGTGGCCTCCCGATCGTCGGGCTTCGCGTACTCGGCCCGCAGCACCGACTCGCGCGACTCGAGGTCGAGGCCCGGTTGCTTGGTGCGCACGACCAACTCTGTGCACTCTGCCGGGCTCATGCGGAACACCAGCCAATTCGGTTCCGCGTGCTCGAGCGGTGTGTGGCGGAACAGACGCGTCGGCGGCTCCCGGAACCGGAACACGACCTCGTGCGCCTTCGCCGCGAGCCGCTTGCCCGAGCGCAACAACACCGGGATACCTTCCCAACGCCACGTGTCGACCCGCAGTTGCACCGCGGCGAACGTGTCGGTGTGCGACGCCGGGTCGACCCCCGGCTCGGCGCGGTAGGCGATCCGGGGCTCGCCGTCGACGAGGCCGGCTGCGTATTGACCGCGAACCGTGTCGGTCTCGGGGTCGACCGTCTGGACCGACTTCAGCACCTCCACCTTGTGATCGCGGATCATCTCCGCGTCCCAGAGTGCGGGCGGCTCCATGGTGGCAAAGGTCAGCATCTGGATCAGGTGGTTCTGCACCATGTCGCGCAGGGCGCCGATGCTGTCGTAGTAGCGCGACCGGCCCTCGACCCCGAGGGTCTCGGCCACGGTGATCTGGATCTCGTCGACGTGACCCGAGTTGAGAACCGGCTCGATGAACCGGTTCGCGAACCGGAACACCAACATGTTCTGCACGGTCTCCTTGCCGAGAAAGTGATCGATCCGGAAGATCTGATTCTCGCGCCAGCAACTGTGGAGTTGCTCGTTGAGCAAGCGCGCGCTCTCGAGGTCGGTGCCGAACGGCTTTTCGATGACGAGCCGCCGGAAGCCGTTCGTCTCGTCGGCGAGGCCGGCCTTCGCGATCTTCTCGGCGGCATCGGCGAACACGCCCGGCGGCAATGCGAGGTAGAAGATGGCCGGGCCCTTGAGCACCGTCTTCAAGCCGCGTAGCGAAGCGACCGAGATGTCGCCGCCGTGGAACTCGATCCGCTCGATGAACTTGTCGAAGTACTTCGGGTCGACGTCGACGCCGTTCAGGTCGATGGACGCGCGCAGGTTCTCGTGGAACTCGTCGGTCGACCATTCCTGACGCGCGTAGCCGATGATCCTCAAGTTCTCGAGGCGCTCGCGGTATTCGAGCGACAACAACGCCGGGAAGAGGAGCCGGGCCGCGAGGTCGCCCGACGCGCCGAGCACGACGAGGGTTGGTTGTTCGCTCACGGATCTCTCCTCACAGCAGGTCTCGTTCGGTCAGGCTATGGAACGCAAGGTAACCGGGAATGATGGGCAGCCAGAACGTCGCGAGGCGGAAGGCGAGAACGCCCGCCACCGCCGGTCCGCTCGCGATACCCACCCCGGTCAGGCCGGCAATCAACGCCGCCTCCACCGCGCCGACCTTGCCGGGAGTGGGCGCGGCCGATGCAACCGCGCTGCCCCCGAGATAGACCGCGGTCACCTCGAGCCACGAGGCGTGCGCGTGGAAGGCCGTGAGCGCGAATCCGAGCGCCAGCACGTACGAAGCGAGGACGAGGAATGCGCCCGTGAACATCTGCACGGCCTTGGTCGGCCGCCGAACGACGGCCAGGAGGTCGCGGCCGGTCCGTTCCGTAGGCAACAGGACGTGCTTGCGCCCGAACGACGTCTCGAGCACCACGCCGGCCACCGACGACACCACGGCCGCCGCCGCGAGCAGGATCCACCCATCCGGGAGATGTACGTGCGGGAGCCCGGTGTGGCCGAGCAGCGACGCGCTCAGTGCGAGCGCCACGACGTGCACCACGAAGCCGACCGTTCCGTTGAGCGCGACCGCACCGACTGCGTCTTCCTTCGAGACACCACTGCGCTCGAGGTACCGCACGTTGATGCCCATGCCGCCGAGACCGGCGGGTGTGATCTTGTTGGCGAAGCTGCTCGCCAACTGGGTGACGAAGGTGCGCCCGAACGCGACCGGAGCGAGGACGGCGCCCGAGAGCGAGAGGGCGGCGGCGAGGAACGTGCCGGCGGACACGAACAACGACAACACGAGCCAGCCGGGGTCGGCGTGGCGGGCTGCGGAGAGCGTCCGGTGGAACTCGCCGACCTGGGGCAGGAGCAGATACGTCGCGACGAGCAGGCACGCGAGGATCAGGACCGAGCGCCAGCGGACCCGCGTGAGCGGCTCGATCTTGACGTGCTCGGCGCCCACGGCATCGGCGGCCCGATTTCGCACCTCGTCGAGGAGCCCGCGGTGACGGTGCATCACGCGGCGCGTCGTGGTGGTGAGCGCGAGCGGCTGCATCAGCGGCAGCGCGTCCGTCACCGCCGCCTTTCCGAGCGCGGCGACCGCGGTAGCGACCGCGCGCTCGGCCCCGACCACGAGCGCGAGTGATGCGAGCAACTCGGCCACATCCTGGGCGAGTGCACGGTCGCTCGCGCCCGCCTCCGCGTCACCGAAGTCGACGATCCACGGCTGACCGTGCGCGTCGAGCATGACGTTGTCGAGGCTCAGGTGCCTGTGCGCGATGCACGCGCGTCGCGCAGGCACACGACCTCCCTCCACACCGCCGTGACCGTGGCGTCGTCGAGCGTGGGTGGGTCGTCTTCTCCGATCGTCCGGCCCTCGACCAGGCCGAGCACGAGGATGCTCGGTCCCGCATGCTCCGACATGAGCGTGATCGGAGGCGCCGAGTGCACGCCCGCGTGGGCCGCGAGCGAAGAGAGCAGCGCTTCGTGCTCGACGCGCCGCTGCGCGGTCGCGAACGGATGTTCGTCCTCGACGTGGCGGTACGCAAGGTAGCGACCGACCGATGCCGAACGCGTCGGCGTCGCGGCGCTCACGGTCGATGGCCTTGACGAACACCTTGGTCCCGTCGCCGGCAGTGGCGAGGAACGGTGTCGCGGCGCCGCCGTGCGTCGCGATCGGCGTGAGGTCGCGGACCGGGTAGCGACCGGCGGCGAGGACCCGCTGCACCAGGCCCGCGTCGAGGTCGCGGCGCGGTGTCCCGAGCGCGAGATTGACGATCGCACCGACGGCCGCGCCGAGCGCGAACCCGCCGACGACGTCGAGCGGCAGGTGCGCCCCTACGTACACGCGGGCGACCGCTACCAGCGCCGCCCCGACCCACACGGTCCGGCGCGCCCGCCGCGGCAGGTACGGTGCGGCGGCGGCGGCGAGCGCGGCCGCGGTGGTGGTGTGGCCCGACGGGAACCCGGATCCCGTGATGCGCGGGCCGCGCACCGCCACGTGCGTCAACAGGTCGAGGGGCCGACCGCGCCCGATCAGATCGCGCACGACGCGCGCGCTGGTCGAGCCCGCCACACCGGCGACGAACACGGAGAGCGCCATCCGGTAGCGCCCGAATACGAGCGCAAGGACGACGGTGACCACGACCGCGCCGAACGTTCCGAGCTGCATCACCGTCTCCACGGGAAACCGCCAACCGCCCGGAAGATCGTTCACGAGCCGGAACGCGTCGATCTCCACGGCGGTCGGCGCGTTCATGCGGGCGACGGCCGCGCCCGCGCCGAAGACCGCTACGCCGAGACCCAGGCGGACCAGGTCGGCCGGATGGCGCTCGAGTGTGCTCAAGCGCGCATGTGCGCGGAGAGATCACCGAACAGCCGGGGTTCGAACACCCGCTCCGTGAACTCCCACCGCCCGTCGACGAGTGCGAAACGGTCGGCGTACTCCCCGACGAGAATCGGATGCAGACCGAGGCCCGTCACCTGCAACACGGTGAAGTAGCTCCGGGCCGTCGCGTGCGCACCGTCGACCCTGACCGTCACGTTGGTGAGTTGGTGCGCGGTACGGGGAGTGCCGTCGTCGTAAATGACGACCGGGTCGTACAACGTGCGGGCCTCGGCCGCGCCCCGGAGTACGCGATCGCTGTGCGTCGAGCGGAGCTCGGCGTTGGCGAACAGCGCGGCGACCCCGTCGAGATCGCCCCGGTCGAGGCGGAACGCGTACTCGTGGATGAGTGCGGTGATCTCGTCGACGGCGCTCGGCGCGGAACCGCTCGCAGTCATACGCGGATCGGCATCCTCGAATAGCCGCGCACGTTGCCGGAGTGCACGCGCTGGAGCCCGGACTCGTCGATCTCGTAGCCGGGATGGCGGGTCAGGAGCTCTTCCAGGCTCACGCGCATCTCGAGCCGGGCGAGCGCGGCGCCCAGACACACGTGGATGCCGTGCCCGAACGCGACGTGATGGGTCGGCCAGCTGCGATCGATGTCGTACTCATCGGGTCGCTCCCAGATCCGCTCGTCGCGGTTGGCGGAACCCAACATGAGCAACACCTTGTCGCCTTCGGTCATCGTCCGGCCGTGCAGCTCCGCGTCACGGGTGAGCGTACGCGCCATCACCTGCGTCGAGCCTTCGTAGCGCAGGATCTCCTCGATGGCGTCGGGGATTCGGTCCGGTGCCGAGATCACCTTGGTGCGCTCGTTCGGGAACCGCTGCATTGCGAGCAGGCAGTTGCCGAGCAACTTCGTCGTGGTCTCGTTGCCGGCGATGATCAACAAGAAGAGGAAGCCCACCACCTGATCGTCGGTGAGGTGGTCGCCTTCGTTCTCGGCCGCGATCAGCGCCGCCGCGAGGTCGTCGTTGTCGCCGCGACCGGAACGCCGCTCGGCAACGAACGCGGAGAAGTACTTGTAGAGCTGGTACGCGGCGTCGATACCCGCCGGCGTCACGTCCATATCGCCTTCGTCGCGGTGCAACAACGCGTCGCTCCAGCGCCGGAGCTGTTCTCGATCACCTTCGGGAACCCCGAGGAGTCGCGAGATCACGTCCATCGGGAGGAGCGCGGCGTAGTCGACGATGAGGTCAGCCGACGCGCTCTCGCGCAACCGGTCGAGATAGTCCGTCGACAGCCTGCGAATGGCGGGTTCGAGATCGGCGACGCGTCGAGGTGTGAACGCCCGGCTCACCAGCCGGCGCAACGCGGTGTGCGCGGGCGGATCGGTGGTCAGCAGCATCGGGAGGGTGTTGCCCTCCTCGAGGGTGATGCCGAAGCGAGAGCAGAAGGTGTCGGGATCGTGCAGGGCCCGGACGACGTCGTCGTACCGGGACAGCGCCCAGAACCCGAGCTCGTCGTCGTGGTAACAGGGCGCCTCGTCGCGCAATTGGCGATAGACGGGAAAGGGGTCGTCGTGGAACTCATAGCTGTACGGGTTGAACCGAACCACTCCGGAAGGCTAACCAAGGGCATGACCAACGACGTCGACCTCGGTTCCCGGTTCCTGCGATGGGAGGAGCGCGGCGCGACCGCGTGGGTGACCATCGATCGCCCCGAGCGCCGCAATGCCCTCACCTCCAACATGTACTTCGGCATCCGCCGGGCGGTCGACCGGGTCAACGCCTCGCGATCCCTCCGCGCTCTGGTCGTGACCGGGACCGGCGACGTGTTCGCGCCCGGCGGCGAGCTCGGCGGGAAGCACGACGACGGTGACGTCAACATCGGCGAGCTCCTCGGGACCGGCGCGGTGCCGTTCGATGCGATCCGCGATCCGCGCAAGCCGGTGATCGCGGCCGTCAACGGGCTCTGCATGGGTGGCGGCCTCTTGATCACGATGCTGTCCGACATCGCCATCGCCAGCGAGCGCGCGGTCTTCGGTGCGCCCGAGCTGCGCCGGGGCGTGGCCGACGCCTATCACGCCGCGATACTGCCCGAGCACGTCGGCATCGCGCTGGCGCGCGACATGCTCTTCACCGGCCGGCGGCTCACCGCGCACGAGGCCGAACGTCACGGTCTCGTCGCCCGGGTCGTCCCCCACGAGCAGCTGATGAGCACGACCGAGGAGGTCGTGCGCGACCTCATGTTCGCCGCGCCCCGGGCCCGGGTCGCGCTGAAGCGCCTCATCAACGCACGCTACGGAGCCGTCGACCGGATCACCTTCGAGGAGTCGCTGGAGGGCGACGAGGTCGTCGAGGGCTTCGAGGCCTTCGTGCAGAAGCGGGCGCCCGCGTGGGTTCCTGCCGAAGCCCGCAGCGAAGGCCGGGCGTAACATCACCGTCGTGGCCGACCGCGCGCGCTGGTTCCTCTTCACCCACGAGGGCCGCGTCGCGCTCGCGGTCCTCTACTCGATCGCGGCGGTCATCTCGATCGTGACGTACACGATCGCGCGCAGCCCGCTCTACGGAGCGGGACAGCTCGCGCTCACGTCGTTCGGGCTGTTCTGGGCGCGTTGGTGCCTACGTCACGTCTGAGTGTCGAGCGCGGGTCCCACGAGGCGTTCCTCGGACTGCGCGAGCTTGGCGATCCCTCCCAGAATCGCCGCGATCGACACGACGACCGCGGAGATCTCGAACAAGCCGTGCGCGCCGACGCGCTCGTCGAGCAGGAACAAGCCGAACAGTGAACCCGAGATGACGCTCATCGCCTCGATCGAACCGACGGCGGCCCCGAGCGCGCCCGTCTGCAGCGCGCTCTGAGCGACGATCACGCCGCCGATCGCCGACACCGCGAGCGCGTACGGCTCCCAGTGGGGCACCCACGCGAAGATCCCGTTGCCGAGGTAGTGGACAAGGGCCTTCGTCAAGAGCGCGGAGACCCCGAAGGAGATTCCGGCCGCGACGCCGAGAAAGGCCGCGCGCGGGCGACCCCGGGTGGCACGGCCCACGGCCATGCAGATCGCGATCGCCGCGACCGCACTCGGTCCGGCGATGAGCCATGCTCCGGTGCGCGCGATCTGGCGACCACCGGTCGGCGACACCTCGTACAAGAAGAGTGCGAGCCCGCCCGAGAGGACTCCGGCCGCGATCCAGTCGGCCGGCAACACCGGCCGGTGCACGAAGGCCGACCCGATGAACAACGACATCAAGATCCCGGTCGCGAGGATCGGCTCGACGAACACCACCGTCGCGAGCCCGAGCGCGGCCGCATGACAGATGTAACCCCCGAAGTCGGAGAGGAGGCCGAGCAGCCACCGCGGCCGCTTGATCAAGCGCAGGAGCAGCGAGGGCTTCAGGGCGAGCTCGTCGGGCACCTGCTCGGCCTCGAGCAACTCCAACACGTTGCTGATCGCGTAGAACAGCGCAGTCGCGAGCGCGAGCGCGGTTGCGACGGCGACCCGGGACGACACGTTCAGCTTCTCACCGCGTGATGAGACCCCCGTCGACTACGAGCGAATCGCCGTTGACGTAGCTCGCTTCGTCGGAACACAACCACACTACGGCCTGCGCGATCTCGAGCGGCGTGGCCATGCGCTTCATCGGGAGCCGCCGCAACATCTTCTCGCCGCCGTCGGGCATCGCGTCGAGGTACGCCCGCATCGGGCCGGTTTCGGTCTGCCCGGGCAGCACGGCGTTCACCCGTATCCCCACCGCGGCATACTCCTGCGCGGCCTGCTTCGTGAGCCCCAGCACCCCGTGCTTGGCCGCGGTGTACTGCGGTTGCCCCGGCGCGGGCACCACTCCTGCGCCCGACGACATGTTCACGATCGCGCCGCCCCGCTGCTGGGCGAGCATCTGGCGCAGCTCGTGCTGCATGCAGAAGAACACACCGCTGAGGTTGATGTCGATGGTGCGTTGCCAGTCGGCGTACGAGTGTTCGTGGAAGGGCTTCGGCTCCGGTGCGATCCCCGCGATGTTGCATGCCCAGTCGAGACCGCCGAATTGCTCACGGCGAACGCGACCATCGTCTCCACCGACGCCGCGTCGGCTACGTCGACGGCGATCGCGGCCGCGGAGGCACCGATCTCCCGAGCCGTTCCGTGCGCGGCCTCCTCGTTCACGTCGGCAACCACCACTTGCGCGCCCCGCTCGGCGAGCAGGCGCGCGGTCGCCTGACCGATACCACTGCCGCCGCCGGTGACCAACGCGATCGTCACAGCACTGATCCCTTCGACCGTAGATACGGCCCCGAACGAACGACGAGGCCGTTCTCGTGTGCGGGGTCACACGAGGCGAGCGCGAGCGCGGCTTCGGCCATCGTCTCGACCGGTTCGCACCACTCCGGCGGCAGATCCATCACCGCGGTCGCACCTTCGGTTGCCACCGCGCGCTCGGGAGCCAACGCGTTGATCGCGATGCCCGTTCCCGCGAGCTCGGTCGCGAACGAGATCGTGAGACGGTCGAGCGCGGCCTTGCTCGGCGCGTACGTCGAGGAACGGGCCTGTTGCGGGCTCGAGAGCTGATCGGTATCGACGATGGCGCTGGTGATGTTGACGATCCATCCCGCGCCGCGCTCGCGCATATCCGGGACCACGGCCTTCGTCAGCAGGTAGGGCGTGATGACGTTGACCTCGTAGGCGACCCGTAGGCGGCGCTCCGACGTTTCGTCGATGCTCAGGTAGAAACACGCGGCCGCGTTGTTCACCAACACGTCGACCGGGCCGAGAGCTTCGGTCGCCCGGGCCACGATCGCGTTCCGATCACACCTCGTGTCGGAGAGGTCGGCGACGATCGGCAGCGCCACTCCCCCGGCCGCCGCGATGGCGCCGGCCGTCTCTTGCAACGAACCGGCGAGGTGCCCGCCCGAGCCCGGCTCGAGGCTCCGGGCCACCATCGCGACGGCCGCACCTTCGGCCGCGAACCGCAGCGCGATCGCCGCCCCGATCCCGCGGGATGCCCCGGTGACGAGGGCAACCCGACCGGCAAGTGCACCACCCATGGTTGCTGGACAATAGTGGGGCCATGCTCGACATGATCATCCTCGGTGGCACGGTGGTCGACGGCACGGGTACGCCCGGCCGGATCGCCGACATCGGAATCAAAGACGGCCGCATCGTCGTGATCGGCGAGATCAACGAGGCGGCGGCGCGCACGATCGATGCCACCGGCAAGGTCGTCGCGCCCGGCTTCGTCGACATCCACACGCATTACGACGCCCAGGTGTTCTGGGACACCACGCTGTCGCCGTCGCCGCTGCACGGTGTGACCACGGTGATCGGCGGGAATTGCGGGTTTACCATCGCGCCGCTCGGTCCGGATCACGGTGACTACCTGATGCGGATGCTGGCCCGGGTCGAAGGGATGCCCCTCGCCGCCCTGGCCGAAGGCGTGCCGTGGGACTGGCGGACGTTCGGCGAGTACCTCGACCGCATCGACGGCACCCTGGCACCCAACGCGGGCTTCCTCGTCGGCCACTCGACCATCCGGCGTGTGGCCATGGGCGAGCGCGCGACGCAGGGCGAGGCGACAGCCGAAGACCTCGACGCGATGCGCGCACTCCTCGACGAGAGCCTGGCCGCGGGGGCTCTGGGGTTCTCGTCGAGTTGGGCTCGCACGCACAACGACGCGGCCGGCGACATGGTGCCGTCGCGCTATGCGAGCGAGGACGAGATCGTCGCGCTGTGCGGCGTGGTCAAGAACCACCCCGGCACCACGCTCGAGTTCATCCCGTGCGTGGGAATGTTCGAGGACTTCGCGCCGGAGCTGCTCACACGCATGTCGCTCGCGGCCAATCGTCCCGTCAACTGGAACGTGCTGTTCGTCGGCAAGGGCAGCGAGGCGATCACCGAGCACAACCTCGCGGCCTCCGACTACGCCACCGAGCACGGCGCCCGCGTCGTGGCGCTGACGGTGCCCTTCTCACCCTCTCCCCGTATCTGCTTCGACAGCGGCTTCCTCCTCGACACCATCCCGGGCTGGGAGAAGCCGATGGCGCTGCCGCACGCGGAGAAGAAGGCGATGCTCGCGTCGCCCGACGGTCGCAACGTGCTGCGCGAGGCCGCGCGGCAGCCGACAACGGGCTTCAAGGTCTCCGACTGGAGCGTCTACGTCATCAACGAGACCTTCGCCGACGAGAACAAGCAGTGGGAAGGCAAGAGCGTCGCCGAGATCGCGAAGGAGCGAGGCGTCGACGACTTCGACGCGCTGTGCGACATCGTCGTCGCCGACGACCTGATGACCGGTTTCGGCTTCCCGGTTCGTCCCGACGACGACGAGACCTGGCAGACCCGCATGAAGGTCTGGCGCGATCGCCGGGCCGTGGTCGGCGCGAGCGACGCCGGCGCCCACCTCGACTTCCTCGCGAGCTTCAACTACTCCACCGTGATGCTCGGCGGTCCCGTACGCGAGCGCGGGCTCATGCCGATCGAGGAGGCGGTCAACCTCCTCACCGAGGTGCCCGCGCGCCTCTACGGCCTCACCGAACGCGGTCGGCTGCAGGAGGGCTGGCACGCCGACATCGTCGTCATCGATCCCGAGACGGTCGGTGCGCAGGAGGTGCGGATGCGCTTCGACCTGCCGACCGGCGCGCCCCGGCTCTACGGCGGCGCCGACGGCATCGACCACGTGATCGTGAACGGCACGGAGATCGTCGACCACGGCGAGTTCACCGACGCCCGACCCGGAACCCTCCTGCGCTCGGGCCGCGACACCGAGACGGTGTCGGTTCCCGGCGGCAACGGCTGAGCGACCGACCCGTGGCGTCCCGCCGGTTCTTCGATCGGCTGCGCCGGCGTGGCCTGCGGGGTGCGCCCCGACGGCCTGCGCTCGACCTCGCGCCGGGGCTGCCCGAGCGCGACGCGGCGCGCCTGCGCGCGGTCATCACCGAACTGCTCGAACTGCACGACACGATGACCCAACGAGCCGAGGCCGCGGCAGTGGCCGACGCCTATGTCGCGCTCTCCGACGACGGCCGGCGCAACTTCCTGCTCATGTTGGCGCGCGACTTCTGGACCGACGATCGGGCCGTGGACGACGCGATTACGGCGTTACGCGGGACCACCGATCGCCGAGCCGCCGAACGCCGGCTCCGCGACACGCTGGTGCCGCCCGCCGACCGGCTGCTGCGGCTGTTGACGGGACTGGAGGGCGGCGTGAAGTTCCTCGTCGACCTGCGCGCCGACGTCTTGCGCAACGCGAGCCACGATGGCGAGCTGGGCGATCTCGATCGCGAGCTCAAGGCGCACATCACCACCTTGTTCGACGTGGGCTTGCTCACGCTGCGCCGCATCACGTGGGAAGCGCCCGCGGCACTGCTCGAGAAGCTGATCGCGTACGAAGCAGTGCACGCGATCGGGTCGTGGGACGACTTGAAGAACCGGCTCGATTCCGACCGCCGCTGCTACGCGTTCTTCCATCCCGCAATGCCCGACGAGCCGCTCGTGTTCGTGGAGATCGCGCTCACGATCGGCATCGCGACCGAGCTCGCTCCGCTGCTCGATGCGCGCGCCCCGGAACTGGAGCTCGAACGAGCCGACACCGCGGTGTTCTATTCGATCTCGAACTGTCAGCCCGGCCTCGCCGGGGTCAACCTCGGCACCGCGCTCATCAAGCAGGTCGTCGAGGCCCTGCGTCTCGACCTGCCCCAACTGCGCCGGTTCGTGACGCTCTCGCCGATCCCCGGATTCCGGGCATGGCTCGAGGGCGCGCTCGGTGCCGACGGCGCCGGTCTGGGCACACGCGAGCGCGAGCTGCTCCCGGCCGAACCGGCACGCGTCCTCACGCGCTTGTCCGAGCCGGAATGGGACGTCGACGAAGCGATCCGGCCCGCGCTGCTGACGCTGTGCGCGCGCTACCTCACGGACGCGCCCGAAGGCCGGGTCGCGGATCCGGTCGCGAACTTCCATCTCGCGAACGGCGCCTCGGTCGAGCGGGTGAACTGGAACGCCGACGCGTCACCGACCGGGCGGGCCCGGTCGTTCGGCATCATGGCGAACTACCTCTACGAGAACGACCACATCCCCGAACGCGCCGAGGCGTACGCCACCAAGGGCGCCGTGCCGATGTCGCCCGACGTCCGCGACCTCATCGCGCCCTGAACGAGGCTGTCGGCCGCGTACACCGTGCGGCCGAGGAACGCGGCGAGCGCGTCGGCGTTGGTCGCGTTCGGCGGGGCCGGTTGCTGCGGACCGAAGGGCTTGGCGCCGTCGTCGCCCCGGAACGCGGGTTGGATGAACGCGCGCGCCCGGGCCAGCAGCTCGGCCGCGAGATGCGGATCGAGGTCGGTGGGTTGACCCGTCGCCCGCGCGAGGTCCCACCCGTGCGTGAAGGCGTCGGTCGTGGCGACGGCGAGGTACCCGCGCACGGCAGCTGACCGAACGGCAGCTCGACGGTCGTGTCGAGCGCGCCCGGGCGCCCGAACGCGGCCACCGCGCCCCTCCATCGGAGGCGCCACACCCGCGTTCACCGCGCCCGCGAACCAGAACGTGGTGCCCACGATGTGGTTGATCAGGTCGCGCACCTGCCATGACGGGCACGGCGTCGAGTGCGAAAGCTGGTCGGAGTGACGCGCGCGAGCACCGAACGGGTGCTGGTGAACGCGCGTTCGAGGTCCCGCGTCGTCATGCACCCCATCGTACGAGACCGGCCTCGCGCCGGTCGGGCGCGCCGAGAGGTAGGTTCGCCCCTATGGAGAAACTCGTATACCTCGTGTGGGAACGCCCGTCGATCGATCCGGCCGCGTTGCGCGCCCGCTTCCTCGACGAGCTCGCGCCGCGCCTGCTCGCGCTGCAACCACACGCGCTGCAGATGGATCTCGACGACGAGCATGCCCAGATGCAGTCGATGGTCCCGGTGCCCGGCGACGAGCTACCGGTCCGGGCATGTGTCTCGATCTGGCTCGATGCGCACGACGACCGGGCACCGTACGAGGCGCTGATCCGGTCGGCGGGCGTGCGAATCGGGGGATACCTCGTCACCGAGTCGATGTACCGGGACTACGGCGGGAACGAACACGCGGCCGAGCGCGACTGGCCCGACGGAGCTCGGTCGCCGGGCATCATCACGTTGACGATCTTCGACAAGCCCGCCGGCGTCGACGACGAGACCTTCTACGGCCACTGGTACGGCCATCAGTCGCCGATGTCCGAGGCGATGCAACCCCGGTCGCGTTACGTGCGTAACGCCGTCGTGCGTTCGCTGACGCAGGGCGCGCCGCGGTATCGCGCGATCGTCGAGGAGTCGTGGCCGAGCATCGAGCACGTCACGAATCTCCACACCTTCTTCGGGGCCGCGTCGAACGAGGAGCTCGGTGAGAACATCCGCGTCATGCTCGACAGCACGAAGCTGCTGTACGACCCGGCAACGATGCGCAACTATCCGTTGAGCGAGTACATCATCAAGAGCTGAATTCCGCGCGTTCGTACTCGAGCAGGCGTTCGTAGTTGGCGTGCAGGTCGGCGCGCCGACCGCCGTCGTGCGCGAGGTTCACCAACTCGTGAGGATCCTCGTGCAGGTCGTACCACTCGTGCTCCTGGTCGGCGAAGTCGGCATCGACGTCGAACAGCTTGTGTCCCGGGTCCTTGCCCCAGAGCCCGGTGCCGGGCTTGCCGCCACCCACGCCGTAGTAGCGCGCGTACTTGGTCTTCCCGTCGAAGAAACCGCGTATCGCGTAGCGGGTGTGATTGATCTCGTCGGTATGGGCGGTGTCGTGCGCGAACAACACGTGATCGCGCACGGACGCGTCGGGGTCGCCGAGAACCGGGGACAGGTCGACCCCCTTCAGCGACGGCTGCGACGCGGGGTCGACGCCCCCGAGCGCGCAGATCGTCGACGCGAGGTCGACGTGCGTCGCGAGCGCGTCCGATCGTGAGCCCGGCCGGGTCACGCCCGGAACCCGCATGTAGCAGGGGACGTGCATGATCTCCTCGTACACGAACGGACCTTTCGAGCGCAGCCCGTGCGAGCCGCACATGTCGCCGTGGTCGGAGGTGAAGATGATGATCGTGTCGTCGTAGGTGCCCGACTCCTCGAGCGCACCCAGCACCGTTCCGAGCGACTCGTCGGCCATCTGCTGGAGCTTCACGTAATAGTCGAGATGGCGCAGCCACGACGCGGTGTCGCTCGGATCGATGTAGCCCCAGAGGCCGTGCTGCTGGTCCCATCGCCACTGCCGCTGCGCGGCAGGCTTGTCGAGGAGGTCGTCGCCGAAGTTCGGGGGCAGCGTGTCGCACACCTCGTCGTAACCGGTGTCGAAGATCGGCAGGACGTCGTCGTCCTTCCACTTCGCCCACTCCAAGACCTTTCGCGCGCGCCTCACCTCGTCGGGGTGGCGCTCGTCGTAGCCGGGCTGGTCGATCGGGAACCACATCACGTCGTGAGGGTTCACGAGGGCGACGGTGAGGAACCACGGCTCGGCCGCGTTCGCGGCGTTGGCGCGCAGCCACGACGCCGCGTTCGAGGCGATGATCGGGTCGAAGTGCACGCCGGTTCCGGCCCAACCCATGAAGTGGCGGTCGTTACCCTCCCAATCGGCGAAGCCGTAGGCGGTCATGTCGGGGGTCGCCGACTGCGACAGGTGCCACTTGCCGATGTAGCTCGACCGGTAGCCCGCGCCGCGCAGGACGGAACCGATCGTCGGCACCGCGGGGTCGAGCTCTTTGTGCTCGGGCATGATCACGTTGTCGACGACGCCGTGCTGGGAGAGGTACTGGCCGGTGAACAGCGACGCCCGCGACGGGGAGCACGGCGAGCTGTGCGTGTAGTGCTGCGTGAGCTCGAGGCCCTCGGAGCGCAGGCGGTCCCGCCAGGGCAGGTGGACGGCCGGCGGCAGCCAACCTCGATGGCGTTCCTGATCGGAGACGACCAACAAGATGTTCGGTTTCGTGGCGCGCTCGACGTTCATCGCATCCACACTGCACGCCGCGCACGCTCCCTCGCCAGTCAGGAGCGACAGCGGAGCCGACCGGATGGGAGGCGCAGCGCGAGCGACCCATAGTGACGAGGCGACGGCGACGGCGACGAGCCTCAGCGCGTGTAGCCGTCGAGGAGGCCGGTGAGCCCGCTCGGGTGGTGCTCACCGAACGCGAGCTGCTCCAGCACACCGAGGCCGACCTTGTCGCCCCAGCGGGCGCGCATCACCTGCTGGATGTGGATGTTCCACGGCTCGACGTTGTCGAGCTCCTCGACGCTGTGCGCCTCGGAACCCACCGCGAGCTCACCGTGCCAGTGGCCGTGACCCCATTCGGGATGCGTGTAGCCGAGGCCGCGCATACGGAACGTGATCAACGGTTCGAGCTCGATGCGTTCCTCGCTGTGGTCGTAGTTCAGCAACCGCAGCGTCGCACCCTGCGAACGGCGCAAACCGGGTGCCCAGCGCACCTCGTGCGTCGCGCCGGCGAGATGATGGATGCGCTCGTCCGCGTCCCACGTGGGATCACCGGAGCCGATGACATCGAGCACCGCCTGGCTCCCGACCCACCGATCGCCGTTCGCGCGCTCGAAGCACAGGAAGTGCGTGCAGCAGTCGTCCCAGTTGATCGGTGCCCACAGGAAGAAGATCTGCGGCAGGGTGTTCTCCGGCGCCGCCGGAGTCGGTCCGCCGACCGGGCGCACGCCCCACGACCTGTCCTTGGTGCCGTAGACGTTTTCGATCGGGATCTCGTGACCCGCGACGTTGATGCGCCCGGCCCATGTCCCCCATTGCGTCATGCGGGTGGAGTCCATGACCGTCTTGGTTCCGGCGGTCAGCGTCTGGCGCGGCTCCTCCAGCGCGACGGTGCGCGCGCTGAAGGTGACGTCGGCGTCGATCCCGACATCCGCGGCGTCGGCGCGGACCCGCGTGATGCGCAACGGTTCGACGACCTCGATCGTCAACGGTCCGATGCGGGTCTCGCCCCGGTCGGCCGGGATCCGGCCCGACGCGAACACCGATCGCTGCGCACCGTCGTGTACCACCGAGAAGGCGCCGTCGATGATGCCTCGGTTCGGGTACACAGCCAGGCCCGCGGCGAAGTAGTAGTCCTCGGTGTACCCGTTGAACCAGAAGCGGTCGTAGTGGTTCGGGTCACCCGACGCGGGGTGCGCGAGCGGCAGCGGCGTCTGGTGAATCGGGTAGTCGTCGAACGGCGTCAGCATCAGCCCACCACCGCGTCGAACGCTTCGCGGATACGGACCATTGCCGCCGGCGACGACTCCGGGTCGCTTGCGAACGCGCGCAACGTCACGATGACGTCGGTGGCGCCCGCCGCGACCAACTCGGGCACCGAAGCCATGCTCGCGCCGACATCGAACCGGCCGTCGTCACCCTTGGCCATGCGCACGGGCGCTTGTACCTGCAACATCGACGAGTCCTTTCCGGCTGCGATGAATGCTTCACGGATGCGCTGCACGCCCGCGCGGATGCCCTCGACCGTCTCGCCCATGATCGGGATCCACCCGGCACCGTATTCGACGACGCGCGCGAGATTGCGGGCGTGCAGCGTGCCCGCGATCCAGATCGGCACGCCCCCCGCCTGGAGCGGCTTCGGCATGCAGTAGATGTCGTGGAACGACAGCGTCGGCGCGTCGAGCGCGGCGGGCGTGTCGCGCCAGAGCACGCGGCACGCGGCCAGCGTGTCGTCGAGGAGCTGGCCACGACGCTCGAACTCGAGGCCTTGCGCGTCGTACTCCTCGCGCTGCCAACCAGTACCGACACCGAGGTCGACGCGTCCGTTCGATATCTGATCGAGGGTCGCGACCTGCTTGGCGAGGAAGGCCGCCGGGCGCAGCGGAGCGATGAGGATGCCCGTGGCGAGACGCACGCGTGCCGTCGCGCCGGCGATCGCGGCAAGCATGGTCAACGGTTCGAACCACGGCGCGTCGGGTGGCACGGGGAACTTGCCCCATTGGTAGTTCTCGGTGTGCGGGCCCATGACCACGTGGTCGACGACCACGATGCGATCGATTCCGGCGTCATCGGCGGCGCGGCCAAGGTCGACGAACCGGTTCCACTCGCCCGGTGGGAAGACCGCCCCGAAGTTGGCGAGCCCGAGAGTGAGGGTCGGTCGTGCGCTCATCACGCGTGCTCGATCGTGAGGCGATGCGCGATCGCACGCGACGACGTTCCCACCCGCAGCTCGAACGCGCCCGGCTCGACCGTCCACCCGTGCGCGCCGACGTCCCAGAACGCGAACGCGCGCTCGTCGAGCGCGAGCGCGAGATCGCGCGACTCGCCCGGATCGAGCCACACCTTGGCGAACGCCTTCAGCTCTTGTTGCGGCCGCGCCACCGATGCTTCGGCGTCGTGCACGTAGCACTGCACGGTCTCGGCTCCCCGTACGGCACCGGTGTTGGTGACCCGCACGCGCACGGCGGCGCCGTCCCACGTCGGCGCGTCCAGCTCGAAGGTGGTGTACGACAACCCGTGCCCGAAACAGAAGCGGGGGTCGATGCGCCGGGTGTCGTACCAGCGGTAGCCGACGAACACCCCTTCGCCGTAGCGCACCCGGCCGCGCTCGCCCGGATAGCTCGTGAACGCGGGCGTGTCTTCGAGGCGCACGGGGACCGTGGTGGGCAACTTGCCCGACGGCGACACGTCGCCCGACACGATGTCCGCCAGCGCGTTACCCCACTCCTCGCCCGGGAACCAGGCTTGGACGATCGCGGCGACGTCGTCGGCCCACGGCATCTCGACGGGCGAGGCGGCATTCACCACCACGATCGTCTTCGGGTTGGCCGCCGCGACCGCGCGCACGAGCTCGTCCTGTGGAGGCGGCAACGCCATCGACTCACGGTCGTTCCCTTCGGTCTCCCAATCGTTGTCGGTCCCGACGACACACACCACTGCGTCGGCGCGGCGGGCCAACGCCACCGCGCGGTCCATGAGGTCGGGCGGGGCCGGCGGTCGGCAACCGATCTCCAGCCCGCCGAGACCGCCCGGCGGAACGAACTCCACTTCGAGCGTGCGCGGCTCCCCGGCGGTAAGGACGATCGTGCCGGCCGCCTCCGCGCTCCCATAGCCCATGAACGCGTCGCTGCGCCCGGTCGGGTTCCAGTTGTCGACGACCACCTCACCGTCGACCGTCAACTTGGCCCGCCCGACCTGGACGAGCGTGAGCGTCCATTCCCCCGATTCGGGCGCCACGACGGTGCCGCGCACCTTGAGCGAGAACTCGTCGGGCACGCCGTTGCCGACCGGGCCGATGAACGTGAAGAGCCCGAGCGCCGATTCCTCGACGTGTACCGGCTCGCCGGCACGCTCGCGCCCCGCGTAGTACTCGACGGTCAACGGATCCCGGAGCACCGGGCTCTCGAGGATCGGCGTGCGCTTGAAGCTGTAGCAGCCGCGCTCGTGCGCGACTTCGACGCCACCCCTCGCCAGGCGGGCGCGCAGACCCACCAACGGTGAGACCGGCGGGTGCGGTGTCACGCGTGCGCTGCCGCCACCCTGGATGACGGTTGCGTCGGCGTTCGGGCCGATGACTGCGAGCGTCGTGATCGTCGGCGCCAACGGGAGCGCCGACCGATTGTTCTGGAGGAGCACGAAGCTCTCGCCCGCGGCCCGGCGCGCGATCGCACGGTCGATCGGGTCGTCGACGCACTCTTCGGTCTGCGGACCGGTGTCCTCGATACGCCCGGTGCGCTCGATCAGTTGCAGCACGCGAAACGCCATGTCATCGAGTGTGGCTTCCGGGACTTCACCCGACCGCACGGCCGCGGCGAGCTTCTCCCCGAAGAACTGCGGCGGCCCGGGCATCTCGAGGTCGAGGCCGGCGTTCGCCGCGGCAGCCGTGCTGTGGGTTCCGAACCAGTCCGACATGACCAAACCGTCGAACTCCCACTCGTCGCGCAACATCGCGAGGAGCGGCGCGTGCTCGCTGCAGTACGGACCGTTGACGCGGTTGTACGCGGTCATCAACGCCCACGTACCGGCCTCCTTCACCGCGGCCTCGAACGGCACCAGCGAGATCTCACGGAGTGTCCGATCGTCGACCTCGGAGCTGATGGTCATGCGTTCGAACTCGGAGTCGTTCGCGACGAAGTGCTTCACCGTGCACGCGACACCTTGCGACTGCACCCCGGTGATGTACGCCACGGCCATGCGCGCCGACAACAGGGGATCCTCGGAGTAGCACTCGAAGTTGCGCCCCGCGAGGGGGTGACGATGGATGTTGACCGTCGGCGCGAGCAGCGCGTGGGCGTTCTTGCGCTTCGCCTCGATCCCGAGGCGCTTGCCCACCTCGTGCACGAGCTCGGGATTCCACGTGGCGCCGAGCGCGGTGCCGCACGGGAAGTTCGCCGAAGGCCGGCCCGACCACTGCTCGCCGCGAGCCCCGCTCGGTCCGTCGGTGACCTTCAACGCCGGGACACCCAGCCGGTCGGCCCCCGGTCCGTGCCAGAGGTCGACCCCGGCGGCCAGCGCGGCCTTCTCGTCGAGCATCAGCTCGGCCACCAGCTTCTCGATGCGCTCGCTCATGACGAGCATCCTCTGCCACCATGCGGCGATGGAACAACTTCACGACAAGGTCGCGGTGGTGACGGGTGCCGGCAGCGGCATCGGTCGTGCCCTCGTCCGGCGATTCGCGGCCGAGGGAATGCGAGTGGTGGCCGCCGACGTCGAGGTCGCGGCCCTGGCCGAGACCGTCGCCGGCCTGGCCGGCACCGGCACGTTCGTCGCCGATGTCTCTCACTTCGACGACGTCGACGCCCTCGCGGAACACACCTATGAGACGTTCGGCGCGACCGACGTGCTCTGCAACAACGCGGGGGTGTTCGCGGGCGGACTCATGTGGGAGCGCCCACAGGCGGACTTCGAGTGGACGCTCGGCGTCAACCTGTGGGGGATCCTGAACGGCATCCGTGCGTTCGTACCGCGCATGCTGGCCGCGGGTACGCCCGCGCACATCGTGAACACGACCTCGATGGCCGGGGTCTGCACGAATGCGTTCTCGGGCCCGTACACCGTCTCCAAGTTCGCGGCCCAGGCGGCAACCGAGTGCCTCGCCCACGACCTGCGCGCGATCGGAGCGCCGATCACGGTGTCGGCCGTCGTACCCGGCTCGGTGGCAACGCGGATCACGAGCTCGGCCCGCAACCGGCCGGAGTCGCTCGCCGCCGCTCGCTCCGAAGACGCGCAGTTCGTCGAACAAGCTCTCGCCGACCTCACGGCCGCGCAGGGCGCACCCCCCGAGGAGGTCGCGGACATCATCGTCGCCGCCATCCGCGCCGAGCAGTTCCTCGTCCCGACCAAGCCCAGCTACGAGCTGCAGCTGCGACAGCGTACGGACGCGCTCGTCGACAAGCAGCTCCCCCCGATGCCCGACTTCGACTAGGCCGCCGGGCAACCCACGAGCACCCCGCCGGTCTTGGGATCGACGGGGGTGTAGTTGCGGCTGGAGTTGGCGATGGTCGTGGCCGTCGTTCCGGCCCCGGTCGACGTCGACGTGGCGACGGTGGTCGGTGCCGAAGACGTGCCGGGATCGCTCATGTGCCGGCGCAGCGTGTCCCAGTCGCGCCCCACCACCACGAGCACGTCCGCGCCGGCCGTGTCGGTCGCCGAGGCCGCCTGGCCCGACTGCGTCGCGCCGGTGGCGTACACCGCGGTCACCCCTTGTGCATCCAAGCCGTCGGACCAACGAACCTGCGTGCGCGCGTACGCGGCGCCTCCGGCCTCGAGCACCGGGCCGTTCGCACGGAAGCCGGCCGTCACCAGCTCGTGCAGTGCCCGCGCGCCGAGCCCGGGAACCCCGGACCCGTCAACCACGCGCACACGCACCGTGCGCGGGTCGACGAGCGCGGGCAAGAACGGCTTGGCCGCCATGAAGTTGGCCAGGCGGAAGAGCAACGCCTGCGCGTCGGGATACTTCACGACGAGCCGCGCCCCGGGGTTGCTCGGATCGGGGCTCCACGGAATTGTCGTCATCTCGACGTCGGCGGGCCGCAGCCGGTGGAAGGTATTCACGAGCGACTTCAGCTCGTCGAGCGTCAAGCTCTGGTCGGTGGTGAGGTGCGTCATCACCGCGTCGACGAGGCCGACGATGCGCAGCGGGTTGTCGTCGGTGCGGTTGATCGCGACCTGCGCCAACGTCCGCAGGAAGTACTGCTGGCGCGGGATGCGTTCGATGTCGCTCCCGAGCGCGGTCCAACCCCGTCCACCGCGATACGCGTTGTCGCCGAGACGCGGGTCGTAGTTCCACTGCCACGGCGCCGGGTGCACGAGATCGTCGGGCACGTAGTAGTGGCGCGACGCGCGTAGGCCAACGCCATCTGCCCGTCGAGTGAGACGCAGCCGCGCCGCTCGATGTCGAGGCCGATGTACGGATCGTGCACGGGCGTCGGGAACCAGACGTCGACGTGTCCGATCGCACCGACGATCTGCGGGAAGCTCGTGAAGTCGACCTGGAGGAAGTGGTTGATCGGGATGTCGAAGTAGGTCTTGAACGTTTCGATCAACAGCGCCGGGCCGCCGATGCCGATCGCCGCGTTGAGCTGGCGGCGCCCGTGCCCGGGGATCTCGACCATCAGGTCGCGGGGAAACGAGACGAGCAGCGGCGTCGGAACCCGCGGGTCGACGTGGACGACCATCATGGTGTCGGAGTTGCCGTCGGCGTCGTGCCC
This sequence comes from uncultured Actinomycetes bacterium, assembly GCA_963812205.1. Lineage (GTDB taxonomy): Bacteria > Actinomycetota > Acidimicrobiia > IMCC26256 > PALSA-610 > PALSA-610. The sequence goes on along the minus strand of CAWEUJ010000003.1, from coordinate 489,812 downwards.
GATCAGCAGGAAATTCGCGGGTTGGGCCGGGCTCCCGGGCGCGAGGATCCCGTCGCCGATGTCGACGACCTTGCGCTTGGCGTACTCGTGGCGGCCGGCCCGGTCGCCGGCGACGAGCGCGCCGGCGCAAAGGACCGCCACAACGAGGCTCGCGATACCGACGCGGCGCAGGAAGGTCCACGACCAGAACACCGCCATCACCCAGTCAGGACGCACTGGTCGCCCGCAAGGTTCCCGCCGATCGCAGCCACCGGCGCCACCTCAGCCCAGCAGGCGTTCGACGGCCCGGGCCCGCCACCGGGGGTTCCGGCCCGCGGCCTCGGCCCGGTCGAGCGACTCCACCAGCTTGCGGGAGAGGTTCACCCCGAGCCACCGCACGGGCTCGGGCTCCCATCGGGGCGACCGGTGCCCCACCCACGGGAGCCGCACGAGCTCGGTGTCGTGGCCGAGGACGAGATCGGCGATCGTGCGGCCCGCGAGATTGGTGGTGCTCACACCGTCGCCCACGTAGCCGCCGGCCCACGCCATTCCCGCGGCACGGTCGAAACCGACGGCCGGATACCAGTCGCGCGGGACGCCGACCGCGCCGCCCCAGCGATGCGTGATCGCGGCGCCGCCCAGGGCGGGAAACAGCGATTGCAGCGTGGCGTGCAGCGAAGCGAAGACGCGCGGGTCGACGTCGAACTGTGGCCGCACGCGCGACCCGAAGTGGTACGGCGTTCCGCGTCCCCCGAAGGCCAACCGGTTGTCGGCCGTGCGTTGGCCGTAGATGATCATGTGGCGGAAGTCGGCGAACGTCGGCCGGTGGTCGAGCCGGGCATCTGCCCAGAACGCGTCGGGAAGCGGCTCGGTCGCGATCATGAGGGAGTACACGGGCGCGATCGCTCGACGTAAGCCGGGGAGCTCGGCGGTGAATGCTTCGGTGGCGCGCACGACAACCTCGGCCCGCACCGTCCCGCGTTGTGTGCGTAGCCGCCCGGGTTCCAACGCGTCGGCCGCGGTGTGCTCGTAGATCGTCACGCCCGATCGCTCGACCGCGCGCGCGAGGCCGCGCACGAGTCGCGCCGGATGGATCGCGGCGCAGTGCGGCGTGAACAGCCCGCCCAGGTTCGGCCGGCAGCCGATCATCTCGCGCGCGTCGGCCGGCGAGAGCTCGCGGTAGTCGTCGGTGCCGAAGCCCCACGTCCGATGGTCGTCGAGCTCTTCACGCAGCCGGGTCACATGAGCGGGAAGAGTCGCGACCTGGATGGTTCCGCCGCGCGCCCACGCGCAGTCGATGTCCTCGGCGACGACGACCCGCTCGATCTCGTCCAGCGTCGCGAACATCGCGCGTTGCATCGCGACGACCGCGTCCCGTCCGTGCGCGCGGGCGGTCGCGGCGCGGCCCCCCGCGAACAGTGCCGAGCACCACCCGCCGTTGCGACCCGAGGCCCCGAACCCGACCACGTCGCGCTCGCACACGACGATCCGCAACGAGGGATCGGCCTGCTTCAGCGCGTACGCGGTCCACAGGCCCGTGTATCCACCGCCGGCGATCGCGACGTCGGCCACGGCATCGCCGCCGAGGGCGGGCCGGGGCACCTGCTCTTCGGGCGGCAGGGTCGAGTGCCACAAGCTCGTCCCCCGGGCTTCGAACATGGCCGGAAGTATGCTCCCGCGCATGATCCGCTCGGAGACACGCGAGCACGTCGTCATCGTCACGATCGACAACCCGCCGGTGAACGCCTTGCCGGTCGCGGGTTGGTTCCAGCTGGCCGATGCCCTGCGCTCGGCCGGACGCGACCCGAGCACCCGCGTGGTGATCCTGCGGGCCGAGGGCAAGGGCTTCCAGGCCGGGGTCGACATCAAGGAGCTGGCGGCCGACCCCACGCACGAGTCGCTCATCGGCGTGAACCGAGGCTGCTACGAGGCCTTCGGCGCGGTGTACGACTGTGAGGTCCCGGTCATTGCCGCCGTGCAGGGCTTCTGCGTCGGCGGGGGTATCGGACTCGCCGGCAACGCCGACATCGTGATCGCCTCCGACGACGCGACCTTCGGCCTGCCCGAGGTCGACCGCGGCGCGCTCGGGGTCGCGACCCATCTCGCCCGGTTCGTACCCCAGCACAAGCTGCGGGCGATGTTCCTCACCGGTGCGACGATCACCGCGGCCGAGCTGCTCGCGTTCGGCACGGTCGAGCGCGTCGTTCCGCGCGCCGATCTGCTCGACGCCGCGCTCGAGATCGCCGCGGTCATCGCAAAGAAGAGTCCCATCGTCATGCGCCGGGCCAAGGAGTCGCTCAACATGATCGACCCGGTCGACGTCAAGCGGTCCTACCGGTTCGAGCAGGGCTTCACGTTCGAGCTCAATCTCTGGGGCGACAGCGACGAGCTCCGCCAAGCGTTCGTCGACAAGCGCGACGCCGAGCTCGACTGACCGAAGCGTCACTGCATGACATACCGCGCCGTGATCTTCGACCTCGGCGGAGTCGTGTTCCCGTCGCCGTTCGAAGCGTTCGACGCGTACGACCACGGCAACGACTTGAAGAAGGGCACGATGCGGTCGCTGATCCGCCGTAGCAGCGAGTCCGGCGCCTGGGCCGCGCTCGAACGTGGCGAGCTCGCCATGGACGAATTCGTCGTCGCGCTGGAGGCCGAAGCGCTTGCCGCCGGGTTTCACCTCGACGCCCGCCGGCTCATGGGGCTGATCGGCTCGGCGCTCGGGCCGAGGCCCGAGATGGAGCATGCCATCGTGCGCATCCGCGCCAATGGGATGCGCACGGCCGCGCTCACGAACAACTGGGCCGACGAGAAGCGGCGATCGACACCGAGCGGGCTCCACGACGCCGGCCTGTTCGACGTGATCGTCGAGTCGGCGGTCGAAGGCCTGCGCAAACCCGATCCGCGGATCTACACATTGGCGCTCGCCCGTCTGAACGTGCTCGCGTCCGAGACCGTGTTCCTCGACGACCTCGGCATGAACCTCAAGCCCGCGCGTGAGATGGGAATGGCAACGATCAAGGTCGAGGATCCGCACGACGCGCTCGACGAGTTACAGGCAATCCTCGGGATCACGCTGCGATGAGGAGGTGCTGACATGGAGCTCCTCTGGGTGCGCCACGGCGAGCCGCAACGGATCGCACCGGGGACCGGCGTTCCCGCCGACCCGGCGCTGACCGAGCGCGGGCGCGACCAGGCGGACCGGCTCGCGGCGTGGCTGAGCGTCGAGCCCGTCGACGTCGTTCTCTCCAGCCCCCAGCGACGCGCGGTCCAGACTGCGGAACCGATCGCGTGGGCGCACGGACTCGACGTCGAGATCGCGCCCGGGTTGATGGAGTACGACGCGCAATCCGACTCCTACATCCCGATGGAGGAACTGCGCGCGACCAACGATCCGCACCTCACCGCGATGTACGAAGGCCGGTGGGAGGAGTTCGGCGCGGAACCGGCCGCACTCTTCCGGACGCGTGTCGGCGCCGCGATCGACGAGATCGTCACCGCGCACCGCGGTCGTCGAGTCGTCGCGGTCTGCCACGGCGGCGTCATCAACGTCGCGTTCGCGATCGCACTCGGTCTCGACCGGCATCTCTGGTTCGAGCCGCACTACACGTCGCTGTCGCGCATGGTCGCGTCGCGAACGGGCGTTCGCTCGGTCGCCTCGCTCAACGAACGCGCGCACCTCGAGGGAAGACGGGATCTGGCCGAGGGAAGACAGGAGCCGGCGTGAACGTGATCGTCGAACACGTCGATCGGGTCACTGTGGTGACGATCGATCGACCCGAGGTGCGCAACGCGGTCGACCGCGCCACCGCCGCCGAGCTTGCCGACGCATTCCGCGCGTTCGACGCCGACAGCGCGCACGACGTGGCGGTGTTGACGGGTGCCAACGGGACGTTTTGTGCCGGCGCCGACCTCAAGGCCATCGGCGACAACGGCGGCAACACGGTTCGCGCCGACGGCGACGGCCCGATGGGGCCCACTCGCATGATGCTGTCGAAACCGGTCGTCGCCGCGGTCGAAGGGTTCGCAGTGGCCGGTGGCCTCGAGCTCGCACTCTGGTGCGACCTCCGCGTCGCCGCGCGTGACGCCGTGTTCGGGGTGTTCTGCCGCCGGTGGGGCGTGCCGCTCGTCGACGGCGGCACGATCCGTCTCCCCCGCCTGATCGGTCACTCGCACGCGCTGGACTTGATCCTCACCGGGCGCGGGGTCAGCGGCGAGGAGGCGCTGCAGATGGGTCTCGCCAACCGACTCGCGGAACCGGGCGACGCGTGTCGCCGTGCAGTCGAGCTCGCGACACAGCTGACCGCGCTGCCACAGGTGTGCTTGCGCGAAGACCGTGCGTCGAGCTACGCCCAATGGGGGATGGGGATCGACGACGCGATCCAGGTCGAACTGGAGCATGGGTTGCGCGTCCTACGGTCGGGGGAATCGTTCGCGGGTGCGTCACGGTTCGCTGCCGGCGCGGGACGTCACGGCGCCGCGTCTCCCCCGCCTGAACCGCGTGACGCAGACGACGTAAACACTGCGTGAACCGCCTTCGCCGACATCCGGCGGGGTCGGGGGACGCACGGAGTCGTCGTAGAATCGGCCCGTGGCTATCGAACGAACAGTCCGCGACCTCATGAGCCATCCGGTCGTCACCGCGCAGCCGGCGGAGACGGTCGCAACCGCAGCACACCGCATGCGCGAGCACAAAGTGGGGTCGGTCGTGGTCGTCGATCACGACGACCGGGCGATCGGCATCTTGACCGAGCGCGACATGATCCGGTTGGCCGCGGCCGGATCCGACGCCTCGACCGCGAAGGTCTCGGAGTGGATGACTGCCGACCCGGACAGCATCAGTCCCGCGGTCGAGGCGCGCGCCGCGTTCGCGAGCCTCGCGGAACGGGGGTATCGGCACATCCCCGTCGTCGACGGCACCGGGCCCGGGCAAGTCGGGGGCCACAAGCTCGTGGGGATCGTGTCGATGCGCGATCTCATGCGCGTCGCGATGATCCAACCCGCCGACGCGCAGGCACACGAGGTTCCGAAGGGCCTCGAAGGCGTCGTCGTGGCCGACACCACAGTTGGCGACGTGCGCGGGCTCGAAGGCTTCTACCACTACCGCCAATACAGCGCGGTCGATCTCGCCAAGACGAGGCCGATCGAAGATGTGTGGCACCTGATGTTCGAAGGCCGCCTGCCGGCGACGGCCGCCGAACGGGAGGCGTTCACCGCCGACGTCCGACCCCGCCGCGTGATCCCGCCGGCCGTCGCCGACGTGCTACCTGCGATCGCGAGCGCGGGTGATGTCTTCGTTCCGCTCGACGCGCTGCGCACCGCGGTCTCGCAGTACGGCGCTGCGCTCGGCTTCCGGCCGTCGCACGACGTCGATGCCGAAACGTTGCGCGACAACGCGATGTCGACATGCGCAGTCGTCCCGAGCCTGATCTGCGCGCTGTGGCGGCTGCGGCGCGGGTTCGAACCGATCGCACCCCGCGACGATCTCGCCTACGCCGCGAACTACCTCTACATGATGCAGGGCGAGGTTCCCGAACCGGAATACGCCGCCGCGGTCGAGAAGTACCTCATCTCCACCGTCGATCACGGGTTCAACGCGTCGACCTTCACCGCTCGGGTCATCACCTCGACTGGCGCCGACCTCGGCGCCGCGGTCGTCGGTGGTATCGCGGCACTGTCGGGCCCGTTACACGGCGGCGCCCCGAGCCGCGCACTGCAGATGCTCGACGAGATCGGCACGCCCGACCGCGCCGAACCGTGGCTGCGGGCCGCAGTCGAGCGGGGCGACCGGCTCATGGGCTTCGGCCACCGGGTCTACAAGACCGACGATCCCCGCTCGCTCATGCTGCGAGAAGTCGCCGGATCCCTCGGCGGCGAGAAGATGGATCTCGCCCGCCACATCGAAGCCACCGCGGTCAAGGTGCTCGACGAACTCAAGCCGGGTCGCCGGCTCTACACGAACGTCGAGTTCTACGCGGGCATCGTCATGGATCGCTGTGGCATTCCGCGTGAGCTCTTCACGCCGACCTTCGCCGCGAGCCGCGTGATCGGTTGGTGCGCGCACATCCTCGAACAAGCCGCCGACAACCGGCTCATTCGTCCGAGCGCGCAGTACGTCGGGCCGACGCCGCCGCAACCGGTGCCACCGCTCATCCCCTGAGTGGGCGATCAGGAATCGCGGCTCAGGAGCGCTCGCAGGATCTGCGGGAGCTCGGCGGGATGCAGGGTCTCGTCGGTGGCGACGAGATCGGCGAGTGTCCACCATCGGTGTTCCAGCACGGAGCGACGTTCGACCTCACTCCATCCGCTGTCGTCGAGGGTGAATCGGCGACATCGCACGCTGAACATCTCCTCGTGTTGGCGGTAGTGCACACCCTCGAATTCGAACTCGGCGATTCGCCGGAACACGACCGGGCCGAGATCGCCGACCTCGAAACCCGTCTCCTCGCGCACCTCCCGGCGGGCCGCGGCCTCCGAGGTCTCACCGGGGTCGGCGCCACCGCCCGGCGTCATCCACCAGGTTCCGGCGGCGGGGCGCAGCGGATCGCAGCCCCGCAACAGCAGGACCGCGCCGCTGTCGTCGATCAGCAGCACGCGCGCCGCGGCGCGGTCTCTCACCCGCCGATCGTCCACACGGCCATCCTCGCGCGCGGCCGGACCGAGCGTATCCCGGCGAACTATTCCGGCCCGAGGGCCGAGGTTCAGCGGCTACGCCGAGCCTCGGTGGGATACTCAGAAGATGGTCCGGCGGTTGCGTTGGGCGAAGCCTTCAGCACGCGCGGGAGCGGAGGCGGGCGGGCATACTTCGCATCTCATGGCTCCGAACGATCCCGAAGCCGAACCCGAGGGTTTGCCAGTGGACTCGATCGTCGAAGAGCACCCCGAGCGCGGGCGGCTGCATCGCAACATCTATGTCGTGTCGGCGGTGTCGTTCTTCCAGGACACCGCATCCGAGATCCTGTATCCGGTCCTGCCGTTCTTCGTGACCGGGGTGCTCGGTGCACCACCAGCGGTGCTCGGTCTGATCGAGGGTCTCGCCGACGGCAGCGCGTCCGCCATGAAGGCCGTCTCGGGTCGACTCGCCGACCTGAGGCACCGGCGACCGCTGGTCGCGGCCGGTTACACCATGTCGGCGTTCGGCAAGTTCCTCGTCGCGCTCGCGGGGGCGTGGCCGATGGTGCTCGCGGCTCGCGTCACGGATCGGGTCGGCAAGGGAGTGCGCGGCCCGCCGCGCGACGCGATCATCGCGGACGACACCACGCCGGCAAATCGGGGTCGAGCGTTCGGCTTCCACCGAGCTGCCGATACGGCGGGCGCCGTCGTCGGACCACTGATTGGCCTGGGTCTGTACGAGCTCGTCGGACAACGGTTCCGTCCACTGTTGTGGATCGCGATCATCCCCACGGTGGTCAGCGTCGCGCTCGTGTTCCTCATCCGCGAACGGCCCCATCTCCACCCCCGCTCCCAAAAAACATGGTCGCCGCGTGGGCTCCCGCGCCATTACTGGCACGTCATCGGCGTCATCGGCGTGTTCGGACTGGTGAACTTCCCCGACACGCTTCTCCTGCTGCGCGCCGAGGACCTCGGCTTGAACTTCGCGGGTGTGGTCTTCGTATACGTGCTCTACAACGTCAGCTACGCCGTGCTCAGCTACCCAGCCGGTGTCGTTTCGGACCGGCTCGGCCGTCGCGTCGTGTTCGCGGTCGGGCTCGTCGTGTTCTCGTCGGCGTACCTCGGTTTCGGCCTCACCACCACCTCGGCCTGGTTGTGGTTCCTGCTTCCGCTCTACGGTGCCTACACCGCGCTGACCGACGGCGTCAGCCGCGCTTGGGTCGCCGACCTCGTCCCCCCGGACGAACGCGGCACCGCGCTCGGCATCCAAGCCGCAGTCAGCGGCGTCGGCCTCCTCGTAGCAGGCGTCTGGGCCGGACTCGCCTGGCACGGTACCGGCCACATCCCGTTCCTGATTTCAGGTGTCGTCGTCGCGGTCGTCGCGATCACCGTGCTCATCGGCGGTCCATTCTTCGACGGCAGGCCAGCGAAAGAATCGACGTGACGGGCGGAGATCGTCCGACCGGATCGAGCGAGCACGCGGCGTCCCGGCGGACCCCGAGCGGCAGAGCTGGCGCGGACTCGATCAGACGCGTTCGTTGGTCTTGCGGAGTCGTTCGGCCATGACCGTCATGACTTGGAGAGCAAACGTCGGGTGCTCCTGGACCAAGAACGTGAAGTACTTGTGATCTACCGGAACAACGCGCGCCGCAGCGCCGGCCGTTGCGGTCGCGCTTCGAGGCGCGGAGTCGATCAAGGCCAGCTCCCCCGTGATACCGCCGGGGCCGACCGTCTCGATGACGTTTCCGGCTCGGCTCAATTCGATCTCGCCCTCGACGACGGCGAACATCACGTCGCCAGGGTCTCCCTGACGGAACAGCACTTCGCCGGGCTGCAGCGCCACGGTGTCCTGCGCATGTTTGAAGATGTTGATCTCGGCCATAGCCCGAGATTCTGGCATCGCCCACAACGGCGAGCCGTCTACGACACCCAGTGTTCACCTGACCGACATGGCGACGCGTGGAACGCGATCGACAGACATCGGTTGACGCGGGTCAGCCAACTCGGCGGGCCTGCCGTCGACGCACGGGAAGACCTACGGCGAGCGCGCCGATGAAGCCGGCCAGTGACCCGATGACGACGTGCGATCCGCCGTACGCGACAGTCCCCGCGCCAAAGCCCACCGCTATCGCGATCGCCACCGCGAACGCCGAGGCCACCCAGTGCTCGCGCATCCAGAGGTTGACTCGGCGATAGCGGCTTGCCGCGTTCACGACGCTCATCTTGCGTGCTCCCGATCGTGACGTCGAGCACCGATCGCAAGATATGCGGCGTCGTCTGAGCTCCGCGGACGAGGACATTCCGTTGGCTCACCCGGCGAAGCTCGGAGAAGCGACACGGCGCTCCGTCGTCGTTCATGACCGAAGTGGTCCGGATTGCCAGGTCGTACACCCGCTCGCCATCGTCCGATTGGGCGATTCGGGCCGACCGGCCCTACGTGACGGTGCCGTTCGGCTCTCTCGTCCTTCCGTTGCGGGGGATTCCATTGGCTGTGTGGACGAGCATCCCAACGACGGGCTCCTGGTGTGGGATCGCACGGAGGTATTCGGTCGCGTCGCTTCCTACGGAGTGGGCGGCAACGGTCCTCCGGTTGTGTTCTTGCACGGTTGGGGACTGTCGGGCCACACCTATCGCGCCGCGTTGAAGCGGCTGCTGGCGCGCGGCCTACGGGTCTGGGCACCGGCGCTCCCCGGCTTCGACGGCAGCGCAGCACTGAGCAACGACGCCGCGCTCGCGGACTACGCCGCGTGGGTCGACGCCTTCTGCGCCGCGGTAGGTATCACAGAATCAGTCGTGTTGATGGGCCATTCGTTCGGCGGCGGCGTTGCGATCCAGACCGCTCACGATTTCCCGGAACGGGCCCGCGCGCTGGTGCTGATCAACTCGATCGGCGGTTCGGCCTGGAGAGCTCACGGTTCGATCGTGCAGTCGCTCGCGGAACGCCCGTTATGGGACTGGGGACTGCACCTTCCGCGCGACGTCCTTCCGCTGCGGCAACTCCGACGGGTCCTGCCGGTGATCATCGACGCCGCCGTCCCGAACGCGGTGCGCAACCCGCGCGCCTTCTGGCACGCGGCGACTGTCGCTCGACATGCAGACCTGACCAAGGAACTCGACGAGCTCAAGAACCGTCGACTTCCGGTCGTGGTCTTGTGGGGCGACCGCGACGAGATCGTCACACGCGCGTCTTTCGATGCGATGTGCACCGCGCTCGGCGGGCCGCTGTCGTTGACCGTCGCCGGCAGTCACTCCTGGATGCTCGCCGACCCCGATGGGTTCGGCGAGGTGATCACCAACATGCTCGCGGTCGCGTTGGAAGCACAAGCCGAAGAGCACAGACCCGGCGCCCACGACCTCGCAAGCCTCGCGTCCCCGCTCCGACACGACGCCGCGTGAAGCCCTGACGACGACGCGCCTCGTCTGCGGATCGGCGCCGCCTAGGTTTCGTAGTTTCCGTATCTGATCGGGATCCGGAAGCGGGGTACGTCGGGGTGCTGCTGAGAGGCGATTCCACGAGCCCGGTTGCCCATGCTCGCGATCATCTCCCCGATGGCGTGCGCATGGTTCGGACTGTCGAGGTTGCGGATCTCGGGACCGAACTCGACGATGCTCGGTTCCTCACGATTGCCGTAGTCACCAAAGATGGGAAAAATCACGGCACCGGCTCGTGCGGCGAGGTACAGGTCCTCTCGAGTTCCTGCAGCGAACGGCTCCATCACCACGAAGCCGTGAGCGTCCTTCGCATCACGTGATCCGCTGCCGGCCTCGATGACGACGTGGCCGTGATCGGAAGTCATGAGGTTCATGAACTCCCTGCGTGTCTGTGCGTTCTGCCGTTTCCGGAAACCTTTGACGCGTCGGTTGAGGTCCTCGTCGGTGATGTCGCCCTCGTTGACCGCTTCCCCGCCGCTCACCGGAAACGTCTTCAACACGTTGGCGACCTTGCGGAGGATGTCGTCGATGACGTTCAGCCCCATTACTTCGAGGTATCCGAGCAACCGGCCGATCATCACGGTCGTTCGGGTGTCGAGACGGTCAAGGCCTTCCAGCTGAGCGGCGCGGGTCAGGTACCCGAGATTGAAGCCCACGTCTTGGAACTCGAGATGCGAGCCCACGAAGATGAAGGACTGCCCCCCCGCAAGCCGCTTGAAGAGATTCTCCCGGCCGGCAAACTCGACGAACGCCTCGACGTTCGCGGCGGCGAAGTCACCGTGGAGGATCTCGAGCAGACCGAGCGCGGCCTCGGTCTCTGCGGTCGACATCGGCGACGATCTCAGGAAGGCCTGGTCATGGTTGATGGCGTCCATGCGCGGCGTGGCTGCGATCGCCTGCTGCGAGATGGGATTGAAGATGCTCTCGAACTCGACGCCGCCCACCCGCTTCGCCGACTCGTACAACACCTGGTCCAGTTGGCGGTGGACTCCGAACATCTCGTGGAGCTGACCGGCGGCGCTGTGCAGCATGCCGCCGTCAGGTCGCGGCGGCCCGTGGACAGGATCCACCTCGTCGACCGTCATGCCCGACCTCCGGACCCGACGAAACGCGATCGGGCTTGCCTTCGGCGCGGTTCCAGACGCCGCCACACTTCAGATCTGGTCACCACCGACACAGAATACGCGGATTCGGAGAGCTTCCACCGCGCACAGAGCTGATGCCTCTCCGTACGCGGCGAAGCGGTCAACAGACCACCTGACGGTCGCGGAGAACAAGGAGCGAGCATTGGAACTCCTGCGCGAGGCCCTCGGCTCGTTGGATATGACCGTCGGTCGCTACTCACAGCGGGGGCTTGTAGGTTGGCGCCGTGCCGACCGAGAACGTCCGGAAGGCCGAGCTGACGGAGATCGACACGCTCTCGGCGACTCTCGCGCTCGCTTTCGATGACGACCCGTTGACGTCGTGGCTGTTCCCAAACGCAGCCGCGCGCCGCCGCAAGCTCCCCGCCTTCTTCCGATCGCTCGTGCGGGCATCACTTCCGTTCGAGGCGGTGTACACCGCACTCGAAGGGCGATGCGTCGCGATCTGGAATCCGCCGGGAACGTTTCCGATGGGCTGGTACGCCGACGCGAAGCTCGGACTCACGACGGCGCGACTGGTCGGGCTGCGTCTCCGTACCTGCGCCCGCGGACTCATGTACTTCCAGAGCCATCACCCCGAGACACCGCACTGGTACCTGCAGATGCTCGGCACGCACCCGGACTGGCAAGGACGCGGAGCGGGCTCGGCGGTCATCGCTCCGATCCTCGCCCACTGCGACCAAACCGGCGAACGCATCTACCTCGAATCGTCCAAGGAACGAAACATCCCGTTCTATGCGCGACACGGCTTTCGAGTCACCGAGGAAGTCCACGTCCCTCACGGTCCCGTGGTCTGGGCCATGTGGCGAGAACCTCGCTGAACGACCACGATTTGGCAAACGCCCATCCGCGCCGGTCGTCGTACCCGGGGGTCTATCGTCTCGGCACGGCCTACCGCGCCCGCGACTGCGGGTTAGAGGGTCTGGTTGAACTGCGAGAGCTGGCTGAGGAGATTGGCCGTCGTCGCGGTGGATGACGTGTTGGCTCCAGTGTTTGCCATCGAACTCGACTGCAGCATCGACTGCAGATCGAACATGAGGCGCTCGACATCGGTCTGAATCGCGGCGTTGCCGCTCGACGTACCCGTGACACCGCCGGACCCGGTGGCACCGCTGCCGTCGTTGTCGCCGTCGGAATCGGTACCGACACCGGACGCCGCGGTCGCGCTCGACGCGCCGCCGACCGCGTTCATCGCACCGCCGTGGCGGTGATGGCCACCGTGCACGCGATTGGCAATCGTGTTCGCGAGGTTCGTCAACTGCGTATCCGACAATGGTGGTCCACCATTCGCGGACGACTGCTGGAGACCCTGTTTGATCGCGTTGACCAGATCGGTCTGAGAGATTCCCTTCGATTGCGCCAGCGCGCTCAGGCTCGTCTTGCCGGACTGCAGATCACTCATCAGCTGCTGCGCGCTCTCGCCGAACAGTTGAGCAACCGGTCCCAACGCTTGCTGCATGCGGGTCTGCCACGACGACGCGCCCACAGTCTGCGAGGGGTCGAGCAGTGCAGAGTTGCCGATCGCGCCAATCGTCATGGTCCCACCGTTCTCAGTCCATTGATCTGCTGTCATTCGCTCACTCGGCCGGCTCTCGCGACGTCTTGAGGAAACACAGGGAACTCTTAACCGCAGGTCACAGCACCTGTTCCGGTGGCGTACAGCAAAGGCTCAGCCACCTCGGAGACAACCCGGGCATCGTGTCGGTAATGGCGCAACGCACGCGACGAGCGGTCATCCGCGAACCTGTTTCCGGATGCACATCGACACACGAGGAACGGCTGCGAGGTCGAATCGGTCACCGCGGCCCTCACGCGCAAGCACGGTGCAGCGACCCCACAACTCGCTCAGGCACTATCTCGACGATCTGCGGGCGCGGCGTTCGGCGCCATGCGTTCAGCGCGTCGCGACAAGGTTGACCGGCTCAGTCGAGCCAGTCATGCGGCGGACCCGGCGGGAGAGCGGCAGCGGAACCGTACGCTGCCGGGTCAACCCCGCGGCAGCGAGCAGCGTGCGGATCTCGAGCGGGGAGGTGTTGCAGGCGACGAGGGCTCGCTCGTTGAGCTCAATCAGCACCGCGTCAGTACGCGCCAGGGCATTGCGTGCGCCGGCGAGCGTGTGCGCTTCGAACCCTTCGACGTCGATCTTCATCAGACGGATCCGGGCATCGTCGACGACGATGTCGTCGACGCGGCAGGTCGTGACGATGGTCCCGGACGGCACGTCCCTGGGGGCGGCAGTCACACTGCCGCTGTCGCTGCCGGCTTGCGCACCGATCGAGACGACATCGTCGCGGTCGCTGACCGCGCTCGCGTACGTACGCACCATGTCGAGTCCATTCAGCGCAACGTTGGCGCGCAAGAGTTCGTTCGAACGCGGGAACGGCTCGAACGCCCATACCACGCCGGACGACCCCACGATACGGCCCGCGAGTGTGGTGAACCACCCGACGTGCGCTCCGAGGTCGACGAAGGTGTCGCCGGGTTGCAGCATCGCGCGAACCAACCGCGACTCCGCAATCTCGTATCGGTCCATCGCCATTCTCCGCTGTGTCCGATCCGCGAGATCAAGCTGAAGTCGTCGCCCATCGCGCAGTGTCGTGGTAACGACGTTGGTCGGTCTCGGCAGCCATTCCTTCCGCCATGCGATGAGCAGCGCGTCTGCAACGACGGGTATTCCTCTTGCGCGTAGGAACCTCTGCATCTCGATCATGACCTCGTCTCCGCCCAACTCTGGAACATCAGGACTACCCACAGACGGCGCGCAGCGTCACACCGGCCGGCGAGATGGTCGCGCCACGCGCCGCGAACCGTTTCGACGTCGACTCCGCTATTCGCGAGCGCACGCGGGTCGAGCAGGGTCTCGGCCCAGTCTCGCAGCGGCCCACGCAGCCAAGAACCAATGTCGACCGAGAAGCCGCGCTTGGGCGCGTGCGTGAGCGGAGAGGGAACGTAGCGGGCGAGAACCTGTCGCAACGCCCACTTGCCGACCGAGCCCCTCACCTTGGTGTCGGACGGCAAGCGCCAGGAAAACTCGACGACGTTGCGGTCGAGCAACGGGACGCGAGCCTCCAAACCCCAGGCCATCGTCGCCCGGTCGAGCATCGCGAGGTTGTTGTCGGGCAGGTACGACAGTTGATCGAGGAGCATGAGCCGCTCGGACGCGCTGCCGTGCCACTCCGTCGAACCACCGCCACCCCCGGAGCCGGGATCCGACCCGCGCGTCATAGCCGCGCGCTCCCACTGCGTCGACAGCCGCGCGTGCAATTCGTCGAGGTCGGCTGCGGTCATACTCGCCGCGAAGTTGTGCAATCGGCTCCCTGGTGCCGTCTGGCGAAGCCGGCGAGGGAGCACGGGTTCGACCATGCGATACGCGCGGTCGATCACGGCGGGCGACACCGAGGTCACCGCCGTTGCGAGGCAGTCGACCATCGGGCGCGGGAGGACGTGCACCTGCTGCCAGAGGCGTGGTCCGAAGACGTGTCGGTGGTAACCACCGAAGAGCTCGTCGCCGCCGTCACCCGAGAGACTGACCGTTACCGAGGCGCGCGCAAGCCGCGATAGGAGGAACGTCGGAAGCGCCGTCGAATCTCCAAATGGCTCGTCGTACACGTGCGCCATGTCCGGAATCACGGCGGCCGCCTCCGGCGACGTCACCGTGAACTCCTCGTGTTCGGTGCCGAGGTGATGCGCAATCTCGCGAGCCCGACCGGCCTCGTCGAAGTCCGGCTCCGGGTTGGCGATCGTGAACGTCTTGACTGGTCGCATGCTCTCCGACTGCATGAGGGCTACGACGGTTGCCGAATCGACGCCCCCGGACAAGAACGCACCCACCGGCACGTCCGCGTGCATGCGTAAGGCCGTCGACGCGCGCAGTTGCGCCTCCAGCCGGTCGACCGCGTCGGCATCGGTGCCGTGGAACGGATCCGCCCGCGCTCCCTCGACCGCGTCGCGAACGCCCCAGTACGGCGTCGGCTCGGGCAGCCGAGTGAACTCGTTGCCCTGCAGGCGTAGCCAGGTACCGGGCACGAGCTTGTGAACGCCTTCGTAGATCGAGCGCGGGGTCGGCACGTATCCCATCCGGAAGTACGCTTGTGCCGCGACGGGATCCACGCTGAGCGCAGCAGGGCAGAACGCACGTATTGCCTTGAGCTCGGAACCGAACACCAGGGACCTGCGCACCACGCCGTAATAGAGCGGCTTCTCACCCATCGGATCGCGTGCGAGCACGAGCGATCGTTCGAGCCGATCCCAGAGCGCGAACGCGAACATCCCGTTGCACCGCGCGAGCATCCGCTCCGGCCCCCAGTGCTGCAACCCCGTGAAGAGCACCTCGGTGTCCGACCGGCCGCGGAACCTCTTGCCCTCCCGCTCGAGATCGGCGCGAAGCACCCGGTGGTTGTAGATCTCGCCATTGAAGACGAGGACGAAGCGGCCGTCACACGAGATCATCGGCTGCGCACCGGCTGATGATCGGTCGATGATCGCGAGGCGTCGGAACCCGAACGCGACGCCGTACGCCGCGTCGACCCAGCGCCCGTTCCCGTCGGGCCCGCGATGCGAGAGTACCTCCGCCATGCGTTCCACGCTCGCGATGAGCGACGCTACTTCGAGCGAACCACTCGGGTCGACGATCCCGGCGAAACCGCACATTGCTCTATCGCCTTCCCCTGCCATACGCCACGTCGGACGAATGACCCTTGCCCCTACAGCGCCGCGCGTCACTGGTCGAACAGACAACGTGACAGGAGGCAATCACGCGGAACGATCGGCGCTGGCCTCTTGGCGCCGGTTGATTGCAGGCGTGTTCGCGATCATGCTCCTTGCCGCGTGCGACGTGCTCGCGCCCCACATCGGCGCCGAGCCGGTCCCCGCAGCGGCGCCGGCCCGCCAGCCGGCACGGCACGCATCGGTTTTCGCGGGACGGGTCGGGATCAACACGCACTTCTATATGGGCGCGGCCGAGGGCGATCCGCTCGAGCAAATGCGGACGCTGAAAGCGGCGGGCATCACGATGGTGCGCGAACCGATCAAGTGGGACCAGGTTCAGCCCGTGCAGGGTCTGTGGAAGTGGCAGATTCCCGACGCGCTCATGGCCGCCGCGGCCAAGGAGGGCATCGACGTACTCGCGGTAGCCGGCTACTCCGCGCCGTGGGCCTCGAGCGATCCTCGGCACCGCGACTCGATGTACCCGCCGTCGAACGTCGGCGCGTTCGCGACATTCGCCGCCGCGATCGCCGCGCGCTGACGGCGCGGGCGGCGAGTTCTGGCGTACGCATCGGGAGCTCACGCCGCGCGCACTCGCCGCCATCGAGATCTGGAACGAGCCGTGGAGCCAGAGCTACTGGAAGCCGGGCCCCGACCCTGCCGCGTACCTCGCTCTGGCGCGGTCGGCGAGTCGGGCCGTGAAACGCGTCGCCCCCGGTATCAAGATTCTCGTGTCGGGCGACCTCCTCGAAGCAACCGCAGATGCGCGCTTCGTCGACTGGATCGACACGATGATGAGGCTCGATCCCGAAATCGGATCGTGGGCCGACGCGCTGAGCGTCCACGCGTATCCGAATCCCGGCGCACGCGGGCCGCTCGACGGAACACTCGACGCGCGCCTGCAGTTCTCGCGACTCGGGATGATCCACGCGCGTGAGCTGGCGCGGCACGTGTCGCTCCCCATATGGGTGACCGAGATCGGATGGGCGACGGGGACCAACCACCGTGACCAGGTCGACGACTCCACCCAAGCGCTGTACATCGGCCAAGCAGTGACACGCGCGCTTGGCGAGTTCGGCCAGTTCGTTCAGCGGGTGTTCGTCTTCTCCTGGGATGTCGCGTCGACGTCGCCTGATCAGGCGTACGGTCTGCGACGCGCGAACGGCACGACCAAGCCGGCATGGACGACGCTGACCAAGCTCCTGGGAGGGTGATCTCGACCTCATTGTCGGGTCACTCTTGACCTTCCAAGAACGCCGGCCGGCGTGCGAGCCGGTCGACGTTCGACTGTGACGGATGCACGCGCCCTGCGGGCTCAGTGCCGAACACGCGCAGCACGTTGAGCGTCATACGCATCGCGCCGTCGTTCGGAGCGCACGTCCACCATGGACACAGGCCTGAGAGCGTGCTCACCCACGCGGTCGTACCCGTCGCGAACACTCCAGCGCCACCGCGCGACATCGTGTAGTACGACATGTTCGAGAAGCTGCGGCGATTACCGCAGGTGACCGGCGACTCGGCGATGATCTGCACCGGTCCCGGGGGCGGTGCAGCTGCGTTGTAGCGGTCGTATTCGTAGCCGATCGCCCCGGCGATGCGATCGCCCCTCTTGAGCCCCGTATCTCGCATGATCCAGTCGTCGTCGAAGATGACGAGATCGCCGGTGGTCGGCGCGCACTCCCATTCCAGGCCGATCAACGCGCTCTCCGGTTTGGACGACGGAGGATCGCGCCAGTTCACAGTCGCCTGAGACGGATCGGTGGTCATGATGGGATCGTCACCTGCGCGCCGGTAGTTGATCTCGCGGCGCCGGACCCCGATCGATGAGCTGTCGAAGCGAATGCGACGGTAGATCGCGTTGGCGCCGAGAAACGCAAGGTTCACGCATGCGGAGCGTGCGGTCTCTGCGGCGGTGCGCATGGTGGACGACCAGTACTCGTCGTGACCGAGTACGACGAGCGCGCGGTGGTGCAAGAGCTCATCGGGATGCGCATCGAGGTCGACGTCGGTGCTGTAGCTCACGTCCAACCCGTAACGCTCTGCGAACTGGACGAACATGAGCTCGTACCGCAAGTACAAGAACTCGTCGCCCACGTTGCCGATCGGAAGACGGTTGTAGGGCCTGTCAAACGAGACTTCGGACCCACGCGATGCCGCGCGGCCGTCCGGCCCCCGGTAGAGGCTGTAGCCACCCCACGTGTTGTATGCCTCCCACGTCGTCACCGCGTTCTGCACAAGGAACGCCGACGTGCTCGTGTCGTCGCGCAGCGTCAACGGGACGTAATGCTGCGTTCCACGGCTCGCGACCACCTTGAGCAGGTAGTCGCCGGGTGGCCACGACGCATTGGGCGTCAGGGTCGCGGTCGCCTTCCAGTGGGCCTCGACCATGTGTGTGTGCTTGGCGATGGTGGGACGGCTCTGTGCCGTGCCCGGAAGCTCAGGCGATCGCCAGATCAAACGACCGCCCGCGCCGCCGTACCAGCCCACACGGTAGGCCTCCACGTGATAGGTCGCATCCGTGGTCGAAACGAACAGGCGAACCTGCTCGCCGCGGACCGCACTCACGCGGCTTGCGAATGCTTCGATCCCACCATCGTGCGCAGGGTCGATCTGCCATGCCGTCGTGCCCGGCTTGGCGTTCTCGGCCTGTATCCAGGTCGAGGTGGTCGCGACGGCTGGCGGAGCGTCGCACATTGTCGAAGTCCGGCCTGCGGCCGGTTTCGGGGCCGACCGCAAGGTGGAGCGCTCCGGCCGCGGGTCGCTGCGTGAAACGGTCGCCGCAAGCAGGAGCGCGGCGACGCACGCGAGAGCGACGACACCCACGGAGCGGAAGCGACGCGGGCAATTCGTCATCGGACCTCCCCGCGTCGAACAGCGTCGTAGAGATCCTCGAGCGACCGCGCCTGACGTTCCATGTCGAAGCGCTCGCGCACGCGGCGAACACCGGCCGCGCCCATGCGCGCTCGACACTCGTCATTGGCGAGCAGCATCGATGTCGCGTGGGCGAGTCCGCCAACGTCGCCCTCGCGGCAGAGGATGCCCGAGACTCCGTCGTCGACCGCTTCACATACGCCCCCGCTCGCGTAGCCGACCATCGGCAGCCCGGTCGCGTTTGCTTCTGCGTAGGCAAGACCGAACGCCTCCTGCTCTCCGTTCACGGTCTTGCTCGGACCCAGCAGCACCGTCGCGCGCTGGAGCCATGAGCGGACCTCGTTGCGTTCCACGAACCCGGTGACCGTCACGCTCACGTCGTGAACGCGTGCCGCGCGCTCGACCGCCTCACGCTCGGGTCCGTCGCCTACGAACACAAGCCGGCACGGCCGGTCGCGCGAGACGCGCGCGACGGCCTCCACCGCGTCGAGGGACCCCTTACCAGCGTGGACGCGACCGACGACGACGACGAGGTCGCGCGCACGTGGCTCGGTTGGTGGCACGAAGAACTGCGTGTTCACGCCGAGATAGTGCCGAACGACTCGAGTTTCGGGAACGCCGCGCTCGATCAGCGCGTGACGGAGGTAGTCCGACACGGCGATGTGCAGCGCACCCTGACGGGTGAGACGCTCGCGCAACCGAACGTACATGCGCTCACCCCACGGCCCGCGGCACAAGTTCTCGTCGCGACGCGTCACGTCGAAGCCGTGGTACGTCGTGACGAGTGGAACGCCGAGGCGGCGCGCGATTCGGAGACACCTCACACCTTCTGGGCCGAAGTGAGCGTGGAGGATCGTCGTGCCTGCCCGCGCAAGGTGGGTGAGAAGCGGCGGTGCATAGCCCGCGAGCTTGAAGGTCGTCGCCCACGCGCGCCCGAGCGGACGCTGCTCGGATACGACGTAGGCGTCTTCCGGAAGCGGCATCCCCTTACCTGCAGGGAGGCGGTGAGCACCGATGATCAACGGCCGGTAGCGCCGCATCGCGGCCGGCTGTTCGAGTACGAACGGCTCGCCGCGGCGAACGAGCTCGCTGCGATAGACGGCGACGACGGGCGCGAGGGCGGCTTTCACGACGGTTCGCGCACGAGCGGCACGACGGACAAATCGACTGTGCTCGGGGGCCGGACGAGCTCGTTCGCGAACGGTTCAGGTCCGAGGGCCTCTCGGGGCACCAGCTCCGAAGCGATGTCGCGCAGCCTCCGGACGAACGCTCCGACGGCAAAGCGCCGTGCATGCGCGATGATCACGTTCTCGTCCCAAGGCGTAGCGTCGACGACATCGAGCGCCTCGGCAACGAAGCGGGCCTCGGGCCGCTCGAAGAAGACACCCGTTGCGCCCTCGACGACCGAATCGAGATGCCCGCCCCATCGCAGTGCTGCGACGGGCCGCCCGAAGCTCGCGGCTTCGAGCAGCGTCAAACCGAAGTCCTCAAACGCAGCGCTGACCACGGTACGCGCGTTGGCGTAGAGCCAACGCAGCTCAGTGTCACCGATCACGCCGACGAACGTGACGTTGGCGGGCGCGATCGCGCGTAGCCGGTCTTCCTCGGGGCCGGAGCCGACTACTACGAGCCTGTCGTCGCGCCGCGTCGCGAATGCTCTTACAACGGCGTCTGCGTTCTTGTAGGCGACGAACCGAGCTACACACAGCACGTAGCCGGGCTCAATGCCGGCGACAGGGTGGCGCGCGGCCGACGGATCAATCATCGTGGGCGGCGTCAGGATTTCGGCCTCGACGCCGTACGCGCGGCGCAAGCGCTCGCGCGTCTCCGTGGAATTCGCCAGGAAGCGATCTACGCTTCGGACCGCGCGACGATCCCATCGGAGCAGGAGCGGCCGCAGTGCCGCGCCGGCGATGCGGGTCTTGGTGCTCGCTGTCGCGAAGAACTCGTCGGAGCTGTACAGCCATCGGGCGGGCGCGTGAAAGTAGACGAGCTTCGTGTGCGCGGCTGAGACGCCGTGCGCCCAGCCGCTCGAGCTGCACACGACGAGGTCCTCGTCGAGATGTAGCCGAGAGAACGACGGCGCCAACAAGGGAAGGACCGCGCGGTGATGCGCGCGCAGGAATCGGAGTCGGTTCACCGGTAACGGCCGCACATCGCGGCCCTCGAACGCATCATGCGTCCGTTCGAGAGCATAGAAAGAAGTGTGGATCGGTGCGCCAGGGAACGCGGTCTGCGATCGACAGGAGCAGACGTTCCGCGCCACCTCGCTGCACAAGATGGTCGTGGACGATCGCGACGCTCATATGGTGGACCCGACGCCGCGTAGTTCCTCGAGAATCAGTTCGTACGCTTCGTTTCCCCGCCGCACCCAGGAGTGCCCGCGCGCGATCTCGACACGATCACGCACGACGTCGCCCGGCGCGCACCGCGCGTAGCGATCGACCGCCGCGACAAATGCCGTCGTCGTCTCGCATCTCGATAGGTGCGCCATCGACGGGAGCGACGGGAGCGACGTCGACACGACGGCGAGACCCGCGGCCAGATACTCGAACAGCTTCATGGGGAAAACGCCGGACGTGTACGCGTTGTCGCGATACGGAACGAGTCCGACGGTGCAACGACCGAACAGCTCTGCCATCTGAACCGGCGAGAGCGTCCCGTGGTATCGCACTCGCGGATGCCCATCGATAAAGCCCGGCGACGGCCCTTTGCCGCCACCCTCGGCCAGCGGCCCGGCGAGCTCCAGGTGCAGCCGTGGAAGGCGCGTCACGAGCTCGGCCAGGAGAGCGAAGTCGACCTTCAGGGCCGTCAGATTGCCCGCGAACACGACATGGTCGGCTTCGCGGGTCTGTCCGGAAGAGTGCGCTTCGATGAGATCGACATCGGCGACGTTCTCCCACAAGAGCACTTCGCGAAAGCCGACCGACTCGAGATGTGCAGCGACCGCACGGCTGCTCGCGATCGCGCGTGCACCCGAGCGCGCGAGCGCTTCCTCACCCAGCGCGATCGCCACGCAGTCGTAGCCCGGGATCTCGGCGAGCAGGTCGACGCAGTGGTACACGGTCGCAGCGGCGCGGCGGTGCAGGCCGTACGTTACCGGCGAGAACGTCCACAACACCCTCGTCGACGGCGGTTGCGACAGCCAGTGTCCGACGGTCCGTTCCAGCAGGCGCCGATTCAACGATGCGACTGCACCCGGGCGGTGGTAGGGCACGACGACGGGTTGCAGCACGCGCAAGCCCGCCGGCGCAGGCAGTCCGACCTGGCGTCGCCCGTGCGCGACGACGGAGCGCGCCTTACTCAGTACCCGCACGAGGTCGGCGCTCGTCACTGACGGTCGGCGAAGCCCGAGTGAGTTCACATAGTCGAGTTGTCCCAGATGAGTATGCAGGCGCGACGCGAGATGCTGCTTGTTCGTCCACAACGGTCGGTCCCAATCGGCGGTCGAGAGCATGAGCACCGAAGGCGAATACACACTCGCGGGCTCACTCATCGAAACTCCGTCCGAGTGCGTTGGCATACGAGATCACCGGTTCCCAGCCGAGAACGTCCCGGAGTCGTTGATTCGAGTACTCGAAGGGGCGGCTGCGTCCGATCAGCGCGGGAGGTGAGAAGAAGTTCGGCACCCGTGCGCGACCATCGAAGAAGTGTTGGTTCGCCGCGTCGACGAGCTTGGAGAACCCGAGCGCTGCGCCGTACGGCACTCGGAGCACCCTCGGCTCAGTCGGCAGCCGCTCACTGAGAGCCTGCACGTGCTCGCGCTGCGTCGGGAGCTCGTCGTCGACGACGTTCAGGACGCGGAATCCGGGCGACCGCTGTTCAGCCGCGAGAACGACAGCCAACGCGCAGTTCGTGACGAACGTGAGCGGCACGCGTGCCGAGCTCCCGATCGCGACCCACCAGCGACCCGATCGCACCCCGAGCCGCGCCGACCACCATTCGTCCGGCCCCCACACCGCACCCGCGCGCAGCACCGTGATATCCAAGTCCGAGCGGTGCGATGCCGAGCGGAGGATCTCCTCCTGCAGCAACTTCGACAGCGTGTACGCGTCGCGATCGGTGGGCCGGGGAACGACAGGCGTGCACTCGTCGACCCGCGTGTGAGGGCGTAGCGACGCGAAGTCGTACACGGTGAACGATCCGAGGAGTACTGAGCTGCGAACGTCGGCTTCGGCCATCGCTCGCACGAGGTGCTCGGTCGCGACGACGGTGTGCTGGAGCTGGTCGTGCAGATCCCCCCGTTTGGCGGCGGCGAGGTGCACGACCGTGTCCACGCCGGCGACGACAGGCACGAGGCCGTGCGGGTCGCGCAAGTCGTGAGCGCGAACATCGACACCGACGGGGAACTGCGCGTCGACGCGGTCGACGCTCTCGGGTCGGACGAGCGCCCGGACCTCGTGACCGCGTGCGACAGCGAGCTCGACGACGTTCCGGCCCACGAACCCCCCGGCGCCGGTGACGAGGAGCTTCACTGCCGGCTCCGTGCCGCGACGAACGCGTCGACCAATCGAGCGACGGCGCGCATGTCCGCCGTCGACACCGGCGGCTCGCGGTCGCCGTCGAACGCGTGATAGGTGCCGGCGAGGAACGAGTTCATCCCGTCGAAGCCCGAGCCGCCCGCGAGACGCGACCCGATCGCGCGCACGCTGCCCGCTATCGAGCGCCGGCCGCTGTCGAGCGCGTCCACGAACGGCGACAGTTGAGCGCCGACCCGACGGGGCACGTGTTCTTGAAGGATGCCGAGCGCGAGGTCGCACTCTGCACTTCCTTGCGTGCCTCGCACGCGTACGGTGTTGACGCGCGGCGAACTCGCCGACCCGAAGTGCACGAGCGCGCGGCTGCTCTCACCGACGATCCGCGCGTCGAAAGCGTCGAACGGAGAAAGTCCATCGGCTGCCGACGAGTACCAACGCGTGTCGACGGACTCATAGTCGGACAGGAAGCGCAGCGTGAGATAGGCGAGATGCGTGATGAACTCGTGCACGAAGCCCGAGGGCAATGCGTGGCTTTCGCTTGGCAGGTTGCGGTCGCCGTAGCGTGAGCGTCCGTCGGTCGGCGCGACGATTGTCGTCTCGATCTCCCTGATGGCCCCGTACCGCCCGGCGCGCACCGCCCGCTCGAGCGAGACGAACGGGCGGTTGAAGCGGTAGTTGTGATCCTCGACGATCATGCGGCCCGCGGCGCGCGCTCGCGCGAGCAAATCATCGAGGACCGACGACGAGAGCGCTGCCGGCTTCTCGACGACAACGTGTGCGCCCGCGTCCAGGCAGTCGCGCGCGATCGTCACGTGCGTCGCAGCCGGTGTGAGCACGTGGACTACCTCGGGCGCGACCGTGGTGAGCATGTCGCTATGGCTGACGAAGGTTCGTTCGATGCCGAAGCGTGCCGCGGCAACAGAGGCGAGCGAGGCCGAGCGGTCGCACACCGCGACGACGCGGCACCGATCGGACGCCGAGAGAAACCGGAAATGCTCATCTGCGATCCGGCCCGCGCCCACGACCGCGACGCGCCACGGCTCGATCCGGTCGGTCATGCGACGGCCTCCGTTGCGAGCGGAACCGTGGAAGCACGGCTTGCGACGACGCACACGCCCAGAACGAATGCGAGAAGGCTCTCGGATCCCATGGTCGCCATCGCGGCGCCTCTCCACGAGTAGTGCGGTATCAACACCACGTTTGCGATGACATTGCACGCTGCCGTGCCGATCATCACGCGCATGCGAAGCCGGTTGAGCCCCGCGCCGGTAAGCGCGTCGCCGTACAGACCGCTGATAGCGCGGCACAACGGCAGCAACGCCAGCCATCTGACGACCGATGCCGTGTCGCCGAATCCGGGACCGAAGAGCCGCGCGACAAGCGGCGCCGCGACAACCATCACGGCCGCGGCGAACAGCGCGTACGCCACGCACGGACCGATGAGGCGACGAGCGAGTCGCGCCGTCTCGTGCACCCCGTCGCGCCCGACGCGAAAGAACCGCGCATAGGTCGACATCAGCACGGCGCGCAGCGGGACCAGGGCAACCACCACGGCGCGATAGCCCGCGGAGTACGTGCCTGCCGCGCTCGCCGACGCGAGGCGCAACACCAGTGGCTTGTCAATACCGTCTTGGACCATGAATGCGGTGCCGGTGATCGAGTAGGACAATCCCTCGACGATCTGGGCGCGCGTCGGCGGCCTGTACGCGAGGTCGAGGCGTGATATTCGGCGTACGATCGTCCACGCCGCCAGCGCGGTGGCCGCGGTCGCCACCGCGTACACGACGTCCCAACTCGTCTCGGTCGTGCGACCCGGAAGCGCGACGAGCAGCAGCAGGGCGCCCAGGCGCATGAACCCGCTGAGCCATCGAATCATCGCGGTAACGCCCATGCGCTCGCGCGCCCATCCGGTAAACGCCAACGACTCGGTCACGCCGGCGAACACGAGCTCTGCGACCGCCAGGACAGCCACCTGCGATACCCGCACGCCGGGCAGCAGGAGCGGTCGCAAGACGGTGATCGCGAGCACGCAGCCGATCCCTCCGAAGAGGACCACCGTCGTGATGGCTGTTGACGTCACCTCGGACAACGATTCGCGCAGCTGCGCCCTGCGCTGCACGAGCAGGTTCTGCGCGCCGCACCATAGGAACGGACCCGCGGTCTGGAACAGTGTGGTGGCCGCATCGAAGCGTCCAAACGAGGCCGCGCCGAGGACCCGCGCGAGCAATAACACGATTAGCCCTTGATTTACGACGCGGCCGACTTCGCCGACGCCGGCCCACAGACTGTTGCGACCGATCGACGGCTCGACTCTCGGGCCACGGGTCCGTTTGATCGCGACCGGAGCTCGCGCGCCACCGTCGTACGCGCGAGGCGTTCGCGCCGCCTTAGCGGTCAGCGCGACGAGTAACAGCGTGAACAATGCGCGTGATCGAAAGAGATCACCCTCGCCGAGGCTGTACAGCGCGAAGAACACAGCCATCGCGAGCAGCGCACTGTGTGCAGCCGCGTCGAGGTGGAGCAACCCACGTGCGCCGCGCCGCATCGCGGCCACTATCGCAGCCGCGCCCAACGCGACACCGAGTGGCCCCATCCCGAGCATGAGCTCGAGGTAGCCGTTGTGCGCGCTCATCGGCTGCGCCTGCTGTCCGTACCACGCCGCCTGGCGTACAACGTCGCGTTCGTGCGGGCTGTTGTCCCAGAACGCGCCGTAGCCCGAGCCTGCAATCGGCCGCTCCGCGACCGGATCGTGCCACAGCGCGCTCCACAGCCTTGTGCGACCCGTGAGCGTCGGATCCTTGCTCGTCGCGTCGAACACCAACCGGCTCCCGCCCGCCGCGACGAATATCGTCGCAGCCGCGAGCACCAAGAACGTGGCGCCGAGGGCACCCGAGCGAACGTTGTGCAACCGCAGCCCGAGAGCGATGAAGAGAACGAGGATCGCGGCGATGGCGGCGAGCAGCGAGGTCGCGTCGCCCGACCAGACAAGAACCGCGAGCTCGACACCACCCATGAGGAGCGCCGGCGTGACGCGAGTGCGCCGTTCGCCTCCGAGCATTCCAGCGATGGTCGCGACGAGCCCGATCGCTACCACAAAGCCGAGTTGGTTCTTGGTGAAGAAGACGCCGCGCAACTTGCCGTAAGGATCGTAAGCCTGCGCGCTGACCACGGCGTACACAAGGGATGCGACGGTCGCCACGAACGCGAATCGGCGGACCAGCCGGACGAGGTCCACTAACGAGAACGCCGACGCGATGTAGACACCCGCGATGACGGTCGCGACAAGTGACAGGTCCCTGCGAATGGTCAGGTGAGGGTCGACGGACCAGGCGTACGACGCGCACGCAAGACAGACCAGCATCAGCACCGACAGGTGCGGACGCGCGATGTAGCCGCGCCGAGCGCGCGACGCGAACAGCGCGACGACGCACGCCGACGCGAGCGCGAGCCACAGGAGCTGGGTAAAGCTGTCGACTCCCTCCCCACCGCCCGTGTACGCAGCGGGATGGATCAGCGGAACGAACGCGTAGCTCGTGAGCGCGAGCAGGAGCACGGCGAGCGCTACGTCGCGCGTTCTCGCGCGGTGTGAGACGGGATCGGCGATCGAATGATCAACCAGTGCGATAGCGGCCAAATCGACCCCGCCTCGCCTCGGAGCACAGCACGACACCCGCAACCTGCGACCGGCCGGCGCCCAGAGAGGTCATCCACCGCGTGAGCATGCGTTTCGTTGTTGCGTTCTGCACCGCGACGAGCACGATCGCATCGGCCTGTTGTGCCAGAGCGGCGCTCTCGTTCCCGAACTCGGCGCCAGGACCGTCGATGACGATGGAGTCGAACAGGGTCCCGAGCGAAGTGAATGCCCGGGTCGTCGCGGCCTCTGCCAGCACGTCGGCTGGGACCGCCGAGCTCTTGCCGAAGGGCAGGAAGAAGACCTTCGGGATAGTCGTACGGACGAGGCACCCCGCGAGCTCGCGCCGAAGCTCGACGTCAGCTTTCGGCACGATCGTGTGCTCGGCGGGCAACACAACCTCGTCGTCGTCGGCCGTCGCGGACGTCGGCATCGGCGCGGCGCTGCTCATCGCCTCGATGACGTGCCCCAGACCCTGGCCCAAGTTCAGTGTGGGATCGATGACCTGTCCGGCGAGCCCACGCAACACGCCGCTGAGTGGGTCGCCTTCGACGAGCACGGTACGCGCGCCCGCATGTCCGTGCGCGAACGCGAGATTCGCGGCCACGATCGAATGTGCGTCGTCCTCGGACGCACCCATGACGAGGACCCGACTCGCGCCCGCAGGATGGGAGAGCAGCAACGCGGTGCGAAGGCGCCGCAGCGCATCCGCCGACGCGCCGTAGGACTCTTCGGCGAGGGGCAGCGACGGCCGCGCTGTTCCCGGATCGCGCCCAAGCGGCACCATCGCCAGGATCGGTGCGCCAACGAGACGTTCGAAGTCGTCGAGGGCATGAACGCGGTCATCGAACTGATCGAACAGGAACGCCAGACCGAGCGCGACGAGAAGCCCGACCAGTCCGCCGAGCACCCCGAGCGTCGCCGCGCTCGGACGCGCCGACGCAGCAGGCGATCGCGCCGGGTCGATGACGTCCGCTCCGCCGCGCTGCAGAGTGATGTCGATCAACAGTCGCGCCCGGAGCGCCTCCACCTGTGATGGAGCAAGGTTGAGCGCGTTCAACGCGTTCCCGACGTCGCCGTACGTCTCCAGCTGGTTCACGGTCTTGGTCAACCCGGCGATTGCAGCCTGCCGCCGGTCATCGAGATATGCGTTTGTGACCGCGTTCGCAACGGCCGGCGCGCTCGCGCTGTCGTGCGAGCGCGCGGACACGCGGATGACGTTCGTGGCACCGGTCTGCGTCGCGGAGATCACGTCGCGAACTTGCGCTGCCGACATGCGAATGTTGTCCCGCGCCAGCTGCTGCGCGGCGAGCGAGGCGATGCGGTCGCTCTCGATGATCTGGATCTGGTTCGCAATGATTCGGTCGGCATCGGGCGAGGGAATGTTGGGTGCCGGAACGTCCGGATCCAAGCGCTCGGAAGGATCGTTGGGCTGAACGAGCACGCGCGCGGACGCCGCATAGGAGACTGGCCGCGTCAGTACGTACACCGCAG
The DNA here is from genome assembly GCA_963812205.1 of uncultured Actinomycetes bacterium. Taxonomy (GTDB): domain Bacteria; phylum Actinomycetota; class Acidimicrobiia; order IMCC26256; family PALSA-610; genus PALSA-610. The sequence goes on along the minus strand of CAWEUJ010000003.1, from coordinate 461,472 downwards.
CGAGAACGACACCGACGAGAGTGACGGCAACGATCATGCGCCACCGGCGCCGAAGCGTTTCGAGATGTACGCGAAATTCTCGAGGTTGAAAGTCGTTGCTCAAGCGTCAGCCGTCTTCAACGATGGCATCTGAGCCTGGTCGGTCACGTGCCACCACGACCCAAGTTCCCAACGACCCGAACGGTCGCGAGCGCCAACTCGAGGTCGTAGCGAAACGACACGGTGCGTGCGTACGCGACGTCGAGGTCGGTGCAGTCTCGGAGGAGCGTCCCGTCGTTGCGGGCGGTGACCTGCCACGGCCCGGTGATGCCCGGCTTCACGAGGTGTCGGAGATGCTGCCAGGGCTCGTACGTCTGGACAACGCTCGACAACTCCGGGCGGGGACCGACGAGGCTCATCTCCCCGTGCATCACGTTCCAGAGCTGCGGCAGCTCGTCGAGGCTTCGGTGGCGCAGGAATCGCCCCAAGGGCGTGTGCCGCGGGTCGTCCGCACGCTTGTGACACGTTCGCCGGTCGGCGGTCGAGAATGGCACCTGGTGCCGCCGCCGGTCCGGTCGCATCGTCCGGAACTTGAGCATTGGAAACGGAACGCCGCTCCTCCCAACGCGTTCTTGCGTGAACAAGACACCCTTGCCGAGCTTCACCCTGATCGCGATCGTGATCACCAACAAGATCGGCGCGAGAGCGACCAGGAGAAGCGGGGCGATGATGCGATCGAGGAGGGGCTTGCCGACCGCGCGGTAGAACCCGTTGGCCCACGGCAGCGTCTCGAGCGCGTGCACTTCGCGGAGCACTTGGCACTCGTCGGGTCCGAGGGCGCGAACGTCGAGAGCGTGCGGAAGGTCGTGCGCTTGCGCACACACCACACCAAGCGCGCTCAGCGGCGGAGCAGAGGAAACGCTGTTGGCCATGGCAGCTTCCTTGCGAGGGGATCCGGCACTTGAGAAGTTCGCCGCGCGGTGTGGCCCGGTGTGGTGCGCGGCGCACCGTACGCATCTCCCCGAGGCGGAGGTCGCTAGGAGTGTGAGCCAAGAGGCTGAAATACCGGAAGCGTGGGCTCGTTCGCGACAGCGTCATGTGCAACGCTGAAGGGAGGGTACCCACAACACTCGGTGCTGAACCGCTTGAGCGCCGACTTCATCTGGGACGCGCGCCGCAACCAGAGACCAACGTCAGAATCGCAGTTCCCGTTTTGATCTTCGACGTTCGCACATCTCGCGGTCGGTGACCAGCGAGGTGTTCTGCGTGGTGGGCTGCGTTTGTAACAGCGAGAAGAACGACTCCATCGCCGCGTTGTCCGCGTACGCGCCGACGCGCCCATCGACCCGCGCATCTCGCGATCACGCAAAGTGCGGACGAACGTATGCGAACGAAACTGCGACCACGATCCGAATGGATCACGCGCGTTCGGGAGAGCCGGCGCGCCGTCTTCCGTCGGCGGAATCGCGCGCGCTGGCCCCGGCACTCGAGGACGGAGCGGACGACCGATGGCTCTTGGGTGGTTCAGAACCGCCAGCGAGTCGCGCCGCCCGGTTCGACGGTTCCTAGTGCGGTTGCTGTACGAGCTGTGAACCGGTACACGAACCACGGTGGCGGTCCAGCGGAGGGTGCGCTGAAGTCGGCGGTGAGCGCGTGGCCACTCTCGTCGACGCGGCAAGGCCACCCTTCGGCGGCCCATCGCGACGCCAACTCGGCAACGATCGTCGGATCACTCGTTTCGTGAGCCTCTCCCTCGACGACGAGGTCGAAGCTCTCGGTAGCGACGTTCAGTGTGCAGCGCGGGTCGCGAGCGAGATTCCTCGCTTTGCGCGTGCCCTTACCGGTCTCGAACCAAAGACAACCGTCGTTCCAGAGAGCGCCGATGCCGGTGACGTGGGGGCTTCCGTCGGGGTTGATCGTGGCCAACCACCACGTGTGGCGGTTTGGTCCTCCGGTGTCAGGCGCTTGGGTCAGACCTCGCGCGAGGCGGGTTTCGATGCGGGACCACTCGAGGAGTGGGGAGCCGTAGAGGTCGGCGAGGTTGGTTGCGTCCATGACGCTTCTGACCTCACGCGGCAGCAGAACTCATCGCTACGGCCGATGCGCGGTGTGTGCCTCTTCGATTTCGGCGTGTTCGAGCGCGCGAGACCCGAGCATGGCGCCGGCGGTTCCCCCGAGGAAGAGCCCGGCGAACACTCCGCAACCGGCGCCCATCGCGAGCAGCGGCCCACTCGGGATGCCATTGTGGACGGTCGCGGCCGCGACGAGCCCCACCCAGATGGCTGCGCACACTACGACGCCGATCGCCATTCCCCACATGATGCTACGCAAAAAGATCGACTCTGCGCGCAGCTGGGTTGCGTCCGTCCCGGCGTCGTGGGCTTCCACGGCGGGCCCGGGTGGGACGACAACTGAGACCTCCGATGCACTCATGCGCACCATCGGACCAGCGCAGACGCACAGGCCGTAAGGGCCAGATGTCCCCCACCACCGGGACCAAGGTCCCGCGCGCCATGAAGGACGCGGTCGAGTGTCCTGGCGGTGGCGCGCGCGTCCCGACTGTCGCGACCCTCGCGGTTACGGAACTTGACAGGCTGTTCGACGGCGAGGGTGGCCCGAATCGCCGGGACGGTGCGCCTTGAAGGCGATCAACTGTTGATTGGCCTTTGGGACGGCACAATCGCGAACCACGACCGCCCGACGACGCACCAGCAGGGTCTTTGCGCCTGAGCATCCGCATCCCAGCGGCACTCGCTGCCGAGCAAAACGCGCGTCCCCATCGTGCCCGGCGTGGGCCTCGGGCCGCCGCGAGTCGTGGCGCGGCCCTGACGGTGGGCATAACGAGTGCCGACCGGGCATGATGTACTCCGCGAAGGAGTGTCTTCGTGTTGGGTGGATGCATCGATAGCGGGAGGGCCGATGCCGAGCGCCGATGAAATCCGAGACGTTCAGCGAGCGACGTGGGCCGAACTCTCCGCGGGCTGGGAGAAGTGGGACTCGGTCATCATGGAGCAGCTGGCCCCGGTCGGCGCGGCGATTATCGAGAGTCTCGACATCGCTGAAGATCATCAGCATCTCGACATTGCCGCGGGTACGGGTGAGCCGGGTTTGAGCATCGCGAGACTGTCGCCGAAGGGACGCGTCGTGCTGACCGACCTCGTAGCGGAGATGCTGGACGTAGCCGCGCGACGAGCCAGGGCGCAAGGGGTCACCAATATCGAGACGAAGGTGTGCAGCGCCGATGATCTGCCGTTCAGCGACGCCACCTTCGATGGCGTCTCCGTGCGTTTTGGGTACATGTTCTTCCCCGACATGGGCAAGGCGACGGCCGAGTTCGCGCGCGTGCTCAAGCCGGGCGGACGTCTCTGCTCGTCGGTATGGGTCAAGCCCGAGGAAAACCCGTGGACGTCGATCGCCATGCAGGCAATTGCGACCGAGGCGGTGGTGGCGCCACCCGACCCGGACCGGCCGAATATGTTTCGGTGCGCCGCCCCGGGATATGTCAGTGCGCTGTACGAGGGCGCGGGGCTGCGCGACGTTGCCGAGTGGGACGTCGACGTCGAACTCGTGACGCGATCACCCGCGCAGTATTGGGAGATGATCAGCGAGCACGTCTCGCTCGCAGTCGCGGCGCTTCAGCAGGTCGACGAACCGGCGCGGGAACGGATTCGGGCAAACGCCATTGCGAAGGTGAGTGTGTTCGAGAAGGACGGCAAGGTCCGGGTTCCGGGCGTGGCGCGCTGCATCGTGGGCACGAAATAGGACGCGAGCGGCACGCGCCCACGCGACGGCGGCTGTCCTCCAATGCGGGCTGACCGACCAAGCCGGAGGCCGAAGCTGCACCGTAACTGCTCGTAAGACTGGGATCGATCTCGCGCACCCCGCGCCCCCGTTGACCGGAGCAGAACGCGGACACCCGCGAGGTCAGGGCGACCGCGCATTTTGTGCGGCCTGGTCTGGTGGCGTAACGCACCGGGAGCGACAATCTGTGGGATTGCGGACGGCGCAGCGACGGAGGAAATTTACGGGCGCAGCGACGACCGTCCTCGTAAGCGCGGAACGGTCGTCGTCGGTGCGACCGTGGTGGTTGTCGGTGCGACCGTGGTGGTTGTCGGTGCGACCGTGGTGGTTGTCGGTGCGACCGTGGTGGTTGTCGGTGCGACCGTGGTGGTTGTCGGTGCGACCGTGGTGGTTGTCGGTGCGACCGTGGTGGTTGTCGTCGTGGAAGTTGTTGAACCGAACAACTGTTGAAACAGCGAGGACGCTTGCGGGAACCAGTTCGCGTTGATGCGGTGGTTCCCGTCCTGGGTGTCTTCGTTGAAATACGAGTGATACGCGAGGCTGCCCGGACCGCTCGACGAAAGAGTGTTCTGCCAGTCGAACATGCCCTGGATGAAGGTCGGATCGTCTCCGCCGACGTTCGAGGTTGCTGTTGCGTTCACACCGTCCAGCGCCCACTCCGGATAGCTGACTTGCTTCCCGTGAGCGATTGCGAAGTCGCGCTGGAATGTGAGGCTCGGAACTAGCGTCGACCACGCGCTGGCCGGATCCGTCCACGTCTTGGTTGTCGCGTTCCACGGGACGCCCAAGCCCTTGTCGTAGACATCGAGGCCGACGATGTCGACGTAGCTATCGCCCGGATAGGCGGCCATCTCGTTCTGCAAGTAGTTCGGGTCGCCGTTCCAGTCGAAACGGAAGCTCGTCGATATCGAACGGAACGCGTCTGCGACGTGTCGATATGCAGTCGCCCACAGTGCTTCGTTGCCATTCGCCGACCACGGCATCCACCCGCCATCGAACTCCCAACCGAGCCGGATGATCGCATCTGGGTAGCCAGCAGTCTTGAGATAGTTGGCGGCGACCTTGTACGCGCCGTCATTCGCTCCCGATGCGGTCGCCTGCAATGCCGTCGCGCGCTGTGCAGTCGTCGCACCAAATCCAAGACCGATCGTGAGCGGAACGGCTTCAACGAACGTCACCCGGTTGCTCAGCGTCTGAAACGCGCCAGCGTTCGTGGTCTCCCCCCACACGCTGCCCTCGAACGCGCTCGTGCTGGAACTATCGGCGAACTGGACAACGTAACGCGCTTGGTGACCAACATACGTCTCGAGTGTCGTGTAGCCGGAGACGTTCGCGTATCCGGGATAGAAGCCCAATTGCGAGACCGCCGGAGCGGGAGCCGCCGATGCGTCGCCGAGCATTCCGCCAACGAGTCCCGTCAGGCAGAGCACCGCGATGATGACGATGTGCGTCGGAGAAGACGCTGCCCAACGAGGGAACCGCTCCGAATGCTTGGGCGCAATCGACCATTCTCGACGCGTGTCGACAGGCATAACCGACAAGACCCCCTAGAGCGATATGGCTCCGGTAACCCATCGGCAACGCCCACAGCGACCTTGATCGGCTGGCGATTCGAGCGGATCGTCGATCCAGCGGCTCACACGATCGGACCGAATGACCCCGATCACGGACCGAGCGCAGCTTCGTTCAGCTCCGCGTCCACAACTGGTCCTCCTGCTGTATCCGTGGGTCAGTCGCGACCCGGGAGCCGGGGTGGATGTGATCCGAGGGCGAGCATGTGGCTGCCACACTGGACGCGAAAGGTGGTGTCCTCAGCGTCGAATCGTTCGCGACGACGACCGTCGGGTTCGTTGCGTTGCACGACTGGCTGTGCGCGTTCGGTCCTGTCGCACGGGTCGGGATCGAGGGAAGCGGCGCGTATGGTGCGGGCCCGTCGCGCTATCTCCAGTCGTGTGAGCTGGTCGTGATCGAAGTTGATCGCACCGACCGTCAGGTCCGCCGCATGCGCGGCAAGTCCGATCCGGTCGACGCGATCGAAGTGGCCAGTGCCGCGTTGTCAGGTCGCGCTCGCGGGATCGCGAAGACCGCAGACGGCAACGTGGAAGCGATCCGGGCGTTACTCGTCGCGCAACGCTCCGGCCGACAAGCCCGCGCCCGCTGCTTGAACCAGATCCGCCACCTCGGCTTCACCAGCCCCGACAGCCTGCGGGAACAGTTCCGAGACGTCCCCACAGCCCACCTCGCCGAACAGGCTGCGGGGTTACGTCCTCGCGCTGACGGTGGCAGATCCTGCACGCGATGAAACTCGGGATGCGCACGTTCGGCCGACGCGCCCTCGCGATCAACGACGACATGGTCGACCTCGACGTCGTGCTCGAACAGCAGGTCATCCAGACTGCGCCCGCGCTGCGCGCGTGCCACGGGGTCGGTGTCGACACCGCCATGACCCTGTTGGTCGCGGCCGGCGACAATCCCGAAAGGATCCGCAACGAAGCCGCGTGGGCGCACCTCTGCGGCGTCGCACCCCTCGACGCGTCATCAGGGAAACGTCACCGGCACCGGCTCAGCCGCGCCGGGAACCGCCAAGCGAACCATGCGCTGTGGCGGAGGAGCATCATCTGTGTCAGTTGACGAGGAGGTCGACACGCATCCCAAGCTTGTAGTGGCCCGGGAGGTTGCAGACGGCGATGTAGTGCCCGGCGGGCATGTCGGCGGTGAGTGTTCGGGTCTCGCCTGGCGCGAGGCTGCTACCCGAGTCGAGTTCAGACGTCAGCCCGGGCGTTTCCTCGTTGACGTCGGCGTCGGGCTTGAGCGGGAGGTTCGACCCCGAGCTGGGGGACTTGACGATGATGAGCTCGTGGGGGACCTTCCCGTCGTTGTGCACGACGAAGGTAATGCGGGTGTTCGCCGGGAGGACGGTCTCGCTCATAGCGATGTGGAAGTCCGTTTCGACGACGTCGACCGCGTTCTTCGGCTCCTGCGCAGGAGCACCGCCGCTCGTCCCAGAGGTGTGCTCTTCGCCCCATAAACCGAAGAGGAGGAGCACGCCGACCACGAAGAGCGCGGAGCCGGAGAACCAGAGCGTGCTGCTGAGGCTGGTGCCGGTGGGTGAGGACGTCTTGGACACGGGCGCTCCTATCGTTGTGGGGAGAGACGCTAACTGAGACGGCTCACGTAGCCGACGCATGGCAACAGGGCGTTGGATGACTATCCGCACCACGGCACGGGCATCATGTCGACCGCACCGCGTGACACAGGCTCAACCATCAGGGCATTATGAATTCCTAAGCGGTGTCAAGCGCGTAGCTTGGTGTTGAGCGAGTCGACTTGGAGCGGCGTTTTGTCGACTCCTGTCTGGTCGGCGCGCTCGCTTCGTTGGGGACGCGGGAACGTCGGCGGACCTCGGGCGGGATCGTGTAACGCTCGGCGATGATGGTCTTAGCTTCGAGTTGGTCGAGTTCGCGTCCATCGATGTCGCGCACGACATAGGGCGCGTTGTTGCGTAGACACGTCGCGATGCGTGTGAGGAGGGTGGTCGCGATGTGGCAGATCGCCGAGTTGTGGTGCAGCTGTCGGTCGACGATGAGCCGGTAGTACTTCGCGGCGAGTTGGGGGTCTTGGGTCCGCGCGACGTTCGCGGCGAACCACAGGTCGCGGCGCAGGCCGGGATCACCTTGTTTGGTGATCCCGGGTCGGGTCTGGTGCTGACCGGACTGGGCGACTTGGGGAACGATCCCTGAAAACGACCTGATCCCAGCGAGGTTCTCGAAGCGGGTGACGTCGCCGAGGCGGCCGACGATGCCCCCGGCGAGTGTCGCTCCAACACCAGGCGCGGACTCTGCGATGTGTTTCGGGTCCGCGACCGCGTACAGCTCCGCGATGCGTTCCTCGAGCCGGTCGATCTCCGTGTCGGTGTTGCGGACCGTGCGGATCTCCGACGCGAGGTCCCAAGCCAGTTCCCCGAAATCGAGGCCTCCGTCAGTCCACAGGGCGATCGCGGCGTCCGCGGCGGCGAGGATCTCGGCGGCATGACTCGCGTTCCAATGCCCATGGCTTGTCCGTTGCACGAACGCGGTCAGCCGGGCGAGACCCGATCGGCGCAGCGTTATCGGGTCCGCGTAGCGTTCCAACACCGCGAGCGTGGTCTTGTTGCAACGCGTGCCGAACACCTCGGCATACGCCGGGCCGAGCAGATCCAACATCGCGTCGATCCGTTGCTTCGCCGCGAGACGCGACGCGACAAACCGGGACCGGCGCCGCACCCCGGTCCCGAATTCCTCAACAGGGCTTCCACCCCACACGCCGATCAGCCCGACCGACCCGTCGTTCATACATCAGGAGTCAGCCAAAGCCGCTCCAGCGTGCTGACATCAGACAGGCCGGACAGGACCAACCAAACACACCCTACGAACCAGAAACCTGGCCCCCAGGCACCCCAATAGTGTTAGATGCGCTCATGCCGAAAGGTGCGGGCAAGCGCCGACGAACCATTGTTGTCGTCGGCCAAGGCGTGGCAACCGTGGTGCCGGACCAGTGCACCATCAATGCGTCATTGAGAGTGACGAGCGAAAGTGTTGTTGACGCGATCAGTGGGGTCGCCTCGCTCGCTGATACTGCGCTGACGACGATACGTGAGTCGGGTGTCGATAACGCTGATGTGAGCACGCAGAACGTTCACGTTCAGGACTGGATCGATCGCGAGCGACAACGCGTCTCGGCGCGTGTGGCGACGTACACGTTCACGGTTACCGTCCGGGATCTTAACGAGGTTTCGTCCGTGGTGGCGCTGCTGGCTGCAACTGCTGGTGACGCACTTCAGATCCAGGCGATCGGCTTCTCGCATTCGGACCAGGCATCGTTGTTGGCAGTCGCTCGCCGAAACGCGGTCGCCGACGCCGGGGTGCGGGCTGAACAACTCGCCGACGCGGCGGCGGTGCGGATCGGCCGCATTCTGGCGATCGATGAGGGTTCGGGCGCGACTGCCGGATGGGCGGCACGTGCCGTCGCGGGCGGAGGCCACGAGTCGGCGGGTCAGGCGATGCCGATACATCCCGGGAGTCAGAGTGTCATCGCGCGTGTCGTCGTCACGTACGCGCTGGACTGAAGGCGTCCATTTTCGCCGATCGATACTCGCCGCAGGGCAGTGTGATCGGGCAGTCTCGTGCGCGTGGTTTCTCAGCGTTTCCGCCGGAGAGCAGTCATCGTCGTGTCCGTGATCTTCGCGATGAGCGCTGCCGCCTGCTCCGGCGACGAAGGAGGTCGGGAACATTGCGGTCCCGGTGCGCTGTGCCCACCCATAGTGTTGACCACGTCCACGACGTCGAGATTCACGCGATGACCCCGCCACGCCAGACCTGTCGCAATGAAGTCGCGCCGCGCGCGGGATCGAGCCGTGTGAGCCGGTGTCGTGTCGCGGCGACGCGCGCGGCCTAGCGCTGGCCGAAGTGACCCGAGTGGGTAGCAAGGATGAGGAGAAGCCCGGCGGCTGCGAGTGCGGCGCCCGCGACGATCGTTCTGACTCTGCCCAGCCCCCGCCGCGGGATCTCGGTGGCGGCGAGCCAGACACCGGCGAAGAGGATCAGCAGGAATGCAACTTCCGCGAGGCGCACGCCCGTGTGAGCCGACATTGCGAGTACGGCGCTCATGCGGCCCATTCTCTCCGTGTCGCCGGATGAATGTCGAGAGGCTCAGTGAGGCGACGCATTTCTTCTGGAGATCGCCACTCGCGCGCGTCGGGCCTGCTCTCGGTGACTTCGCCGTTCGAGGTCGGCCGCTACTTCTCGGTACTTGCTGACCGGGATGAGGTGGACGCCATCGAACGCGCCGGATTCTTCGATGCCTGCTACCAGTTCGCACGCGAGGCTTGCCCCGGCCTTGGGATCTCGGCTGAGTGCGGGACCCTGCGGACGGGCGGTCGCCGTAAACGAAGAGGGACTGATCACAACGGTGCCCGGGGAGGGACTCGAACCCTCACGCCCCGAAGGGCCGGCGGGTTTAAGCCGCCTGCGTCTGCCGGTTACGCCACCCGGGCGGGTGCCGCAACGGTAGGCGACGAATCCGCGAGTGATGGCCGATCAGGCCGCGGCCGATTCCGGGCCAGCTGTACCAAGGCCACCGGTGCCGTCGCCGGCCACCGGGCTACCGACGGCGGCCAACAACGTGGCCCGGACGCGACCGGCCGTGTCGCCGGAGAGGTCGTTTGCCACGAGCACGCCTTCGACCATGTCGGTCAGCACATCGGCGGTCGGGCGCGACCTCAGACGGACCGCAACCACCGGGCCGCCCGGGAGCCGGCGGATGGTACGCGGGACTCCGGAGCGACGCGGCGGTGTACGGAAGGCAGGGACCACCAACCCGGCCGCGCGCGTCGCCGCGCCAATGCGGCGAGCGAGCTCGGCGAACCGAATCGGGGGTGCGACATCCATCAGCCGTATTGAATACGCAAGGTGAGACAGCGACGGCCGGCGGCCGCCCACGACCGCGAGATCCTCCGGCTCGCGATCCCCGCGTTCGGCGCCCTCGCCGCGGAACCGCTCTACGTGCTGGCCGACACGGCGATCGTCGGGCATCTCGGTACCCGGCCCCTGGGCGGGTTGGGCGTTGCCGGCGCAGTCCTGAGCGTCGCCTTCGGGATCTTCAACTTCCTCGCCTACGGCACCACCGCCACGGTCGCCCGTCGCGTCGGTGCCGGCGACCCGAAGGGCGCGGCCGAGCACGGCGTTGCCGGTGTGTGGCTCGCCCTCGGCCTTGGCATCGCCCTCACCGTCATCGGGCTCGCGCTGAGCGGGCCGATCGTCTCGGCGATGGGAGCGTCGGCGCGTGTCGCGCCGTTCGCCCGCACCTACCTGCGCATCTCGTTGCTCGGCGCGCCGTTCGTCCTGGTTGCCCTGGCCGGAACGGGCTATCTGCGCGGCCTCCAGGACACCCGCACGCCACTGTTCATCGCGCTCGGTGCGAACGGGCTGAACCTCGTCACCGAGCTCGGGCTCGTCTACGGCCTTCACCTCGGTATCGCCGGATCCGCGTGGGGCACCGTGATCGCCCAGATCGTTGCCGCCCTCGCGTATCTCGAGATCGTCCGCCGCAACGTTCGCCGATCGGAGGCATCGGCTCGTCCCGACGGTGCGCAACTGCGGTCGGCGGGCGCCGTCGGCGCGTACCTCACCGTCCGCACCGGGTCCTTGCTGTTGGCCTTCACCGCGGCAACCGCCATCGCCTCGCGGATCGGTGACGCCCAGGTCGCCGCCCACCAGATCGCGTTCCAGCTCTGGCTGCTGCTCGCCCTCTGCCTCGACGCGATCGCGATCGCCGGGCAGGCGATCGTGGGCCGGGCGCTGGGCGCGGGCGACGCCACGCGTACCCGGGCGAGCTCCCGGCGGATGCTCCAGTGGGGAGTGACGGTCGGTGTGGTGCTCGGGCTGCTCGTCGTCGCGCTCGACCCGCTCCTCGCCGTCGTGTTCACCCGCGACGCGGCCGTCAGGGGCGAGCTCCGGCCACTCCTGATCGCGGTGGCGTTGATGCAGCCGCTCGGCGGGGCGGTGTTCGTGCTCGACGGGATCCTGATCGGCGCGGGCGACGTCCGCTACCTCGCGCTGGCCATGGCCGGCGCCACCTTCTGCTACGTCCCGTGTGCAGTCGCCGTGCTCGTCACCGGCCGCGGACTGCTCGCACTGTGGAGCACCCTGTTCGTCTTCATGCTCGCCCGACTCTGGGGCATGGGCCGGCGCTACCGAGGAAATCGTTGGCTAGTCACGGGGGCCTTCGGTACATAGGCTTCGACGGTGGCTGACGGACCGGAGCGGGCATCGGATCGAGCGCTCGAGATCGCGCCCGGCGCCCGGCCCGACGTCGACCTGACCGAGATCGATCCCGGCGTCGGTCGCGAGCTGGTACCCGTCTCGCGCCCGGCGCTGGAGCCCGAGCCCGACGTGCGCCGATCGGACGTCGACCGCTGGGGCCGCAGCGAGCACTTCCGCGCGCTGACCCGCCGCGCGTTCGACCCGATCTACAAACACTGGTTCCGCGTCGAGTGGGAAGGCTTCCATCACCTTCCCGACGAAGGTGGCGCGCTCCTGGTCGCGAATCACGCGGGCGCGATCCCGCCCGACGCGCCGTCGATCATGCACGGCATCGAAAAGGATCTCGGGCGGCCCGTCTACGGGCTCGCGGAAAACCTCTTCCGTACGCTGCCCGTCGTCGGCACGTTGTGGTCGCGCAGCGGTGGTGTCGCCGCGCACCCCGACAACGCGTACCGATTGTTGCACGACGAGGAGCAGCTCGTGCTCGTGTTCCCCGAGGGCACGAAGGCCACGGGGAAGCTCTACACGGATCGCTACCGGCTGCGCCGTTTCGGTCGTGGTGGCTTCGTCGAGATCGCGATGCGCGCCGGCGTCCCGATCATCCCCATCGCGGTGATGGGCGCGGAAGAGACGATGCCGATCTTGTTCAAGAGTCCGCGCCTCGCGAAGGTGTTGAACCTTCCGTACTTTCCGATCACTGCGAACATGCTCGCGCTCGGTCCGGCGGGCCTGGTCGCGTATCTCCCGGCCAAGTTCCGCATCCGCGTGTTGCCCCCCGTCTACTTCGACGTCGCGCCGAATCAGGAACGGTATTCACGCAGCCGGGTGATGGAAGAGTCGGAGCGCATCCGGCGGATGGTGCAAGACGCCCTGTACGACATGCTGCGCAAGCGGCGCAGCGTCTGGTTCGGATAGGCGATGCGCGTCCTCGTCACGGGTCTGTCGACGTATTGGGGCGGCCGGGTCGCGCAGGCGCTCGAGCAACGGTCCGACGTCGAGGTCGTCGTCGGTGTCGACACCCACGATCCGCGTACGCCCCTCGAACGCACCGAGTTCGTCCGCACCGACTCGTCGCACTCGATCCTTTCGCGCATCGTCCGCGCCACCCAGGTCGACACGATCGTCCACACGCACCTCGTGGTCGACTCGACGCGTGCGACGAGTCGCACCCTGCACGAGATCAACGTGATCGGCACGATGAACCTGCTCGCGGCCGCCGGCGCGCCCGCCAGCCCCGTTCGCAAGGTCGTGTTGAAGAGCTCCGGGCTCGTCTACGGAGCGAACAAGGCCGACCCCTACAACTTCCGCGAAGAGATGGCGCGCACGGGGCCGGCGACAACGCCCGTCGAACGGTCACTTCTCGAGGTCGAGGCGTTCGTCCGCGACTTCGCCGACGACAACCCGCACGTCGACGTCAGCCTGCTGCGGTTCGCGAACGTGTTGGGGGTCGACATCGACACACCCTTCAGCGCCGCGCTGCGACGGCCCGTCGTTCCCGAGATCCTCGGCTTCGACCCCCGGCTGCAGTTCATCCACGAAGACGACGTGGTCGACGCGTTGATGTACGCGATCAACAACGAGATCCCCGGCGTCTACAACGTCGGCGCCGACGGCGTGCTGCCGTGGAGCGAGGTGTGCGCGATCGTCGGGAAGCGACGCGTCCCCCTGCCGTTCGCGTTCACGAACCTGGCCGCGGAGCCCGCCCGGCTGCTCCGCCTCTGGGATCTTCCCGCCCGAGGCCATGCAACTCCTTCGGTACGGCCGGTCGATCGACAACTCGCGCTACAAGCGGGCCGGTTTCCGCTACGGCTACACGACCGCGACGACCGTCGAGGCGTTCGCGCAGGCGCTGCGCCTCGCCGGCACGATCGGCGATGCCAGGCCGTCCTACCGGTACGAGCGCGAGGTCGAGGACTTCTTCCGCCACTCACCCGCCGTCGTCCGCCCCGACCCCGCCTGACCGCCGCGCCGTACCGCATCGCGGCGACACCCGTAGTACCCGTTGGAAGGAATCCTCGAAGGATTCCTTCCAACGGAGAATTCGGCGGGTAGTCGCGAGCGCGTAGTTTGACCGCATGGAACACGTGCGGGTGGACAGCAGCGACGGTGTCGCGGTGGTGACATTGGTCGACGTCGAGCGACGCAACGCGATGACCGCGCAGATGGTCGACGAGATCGTCACGACCTTCGACGCACTCGAGTCCGACGGCAGGACCGCCGCGGTCGTCGTCACCGGCGAGGCGCCCGCCTTCTGCTCCGGCGCCGACGTCTCCAACCTCGGCGCGCTGGCGCGGGCCGAGACCGACGACGAACGCCGGAAGATCACCTCGATCTACGAAGGGTTTCTGCGGGTACTGCGCTCACCGCTCCCGACGATCGCCGCGGTCAACGGGGCCGCGGTCGGCGCGGGCATGAACCTCGCGTTGGCGTGCGACGTTCGCCTCGCGGGCACCTCCGCGCGCTTCGACACCCGCTTCGTCAAGATCGGCCTCCATCCCGGCGGCGGTCACGTGTGGATGCTCGAACGTGCGGTCGGACCGCAGGCCGCGGCCGCGATGGTGTTGTTCGGCGTCGCGGTCGACGGTACCCGTGCGGCCGAAATCGGGCTGGCGTGGTCGTGCCATCCCGACGACGAGCTCCTCGACGCCGCGCGCACCCTCGCGGCACGCGCCGCCCGCGCTCCCGTCGGCTTGCTCGACGTGGTCAAGGCGACGCTGCGCCAGGCGCCCTGGCAGCCCGACTTCGAGACCGCGATCGCGACCGAGGTGACCCGCCAGGCCTGGTCGCTCGGCCAGGGCTGGTTCACGCCGCCCGGATGACGTCCCGCGATCGATGACGTTCAGCGGTTGACGAACCTGGCGACGAGCTCGTGCCCGCGGGCCCGCCACTCCTCCACCGTCATCGCGTAACGAATGTGATCCTCGTAGACGCCCTGGATCTGCAAGAAGCGCACCGCGGTGCCCTCGTCGCGTAGCCCGAGCTTGTCGGCGACGCGCCGGCTCGCCGAGTTCCGCGGGACGATCGCGGCCTCGAGCCGATGCAGCTGCAACACCTCGAACGCGTACTGCATGATCAGCACGACACCTTCGGGGACGTAGCCGCTGCCGGCGAGCGCTTCGTCGATCCAGTATCCGACGTATCCCATCTGGAAGGGTCCGCGCTGCACGCTGCCCAGGCTGACCTCACCGGCGAAGCGCCCGTCGAGCAAGAAGAGGCCGAACCCGTACGCGGCGTCGAAGTGCCGTTGGCGATCCCATGCGCCGCACCGGGACCGAAACGCCTCGCGGTCGACCGCCGGATCGATGCTGCCGACGTCGGGACGCGGCTCCCAACGTTCCAACCAGACGCGGCAACGCAGCCGCACTTCGCGCCACGCTTCCCAATCCTCGAGCCGCAACGGCCGCAGCATCACCCGGGAACCGAACAACTCCGTCACGACCGCCGCTCCCCGCCCGGCGCCGCGCCCGGGGCCGCGCCCTTCACCGAACCGGCGTCACCTACTGCCCGGCGGATCGCGTCGAGCGCGCCCGGGTCCTCCACACCGGAAAGATCCCCGAGCGCGTCACCTGTGACCACCGAACGGATCAACCGCCGCACGACCTTCGCGCTGCGCGTCTTCGGCAGCGTCGAGGTGAACCGCAGCTCCGCGGGTTTGAACGACGGTCCGAGTGCGTCGACAACGCACCCGAGCAACTCGCGGCGCAGTGCGTCGTCGGGATCGACTCCCGGCACGGTCACCACGAACACCCACAACGACTCACCCTTGAGCGCGTCGGGAACACCGATCGCCGCGGCTTCGAGCACCGCAGGATGGGCGACCACGACCGACTCGACCTCGGCCGGACCGAGTCGCTTTCCCGCGACCTTGATGGTGTCGTCGGAACGCCCGTGCAAGAACCACTGCCCGTCGTCACTCACGCTCGCGAAATCGCCGTGCCACCACACTCCCGGGTAGCGCGACCAATACGTCTCGAGGTAGCGCTGCCGGATCGCCGTAGCAGACCGCGGGTCATGCCCGGCCACGGCTTCTTGCACACGAGCTCCCCGACCGCACCGCGCACCGAGTTGGCGTCGTCGTCGAACACGTCGATCGCCATGCCCAGAGCCGGACCCCCGAGCGAGCACGGCGACAGCGGCTGGACCACGTGCGGCGACAAGAAGCATGCGCCCACCTCCGTGCCGCCCGAGATGTTCACGATCGGGCAACGACCCCCGCCGACCACGTCGAAGTACCACCGCCACGGTCCCTCGTTCCAGGGCTCGCCCGTCGACGCGAGCACGCGCAGCGACGAGAGGTCGTGGTCCTCGACCGGCTGCGTCGCCGTGCGCCATCAGGGCCCGGATCAACGTGGGTGACACTCCGAGGATGTTGACACGGTGTCGCTCGACGAACGACCAGAGCCGGTCGGGCCCCGGATAGTCGGGCGCGCCGTCGTACATGAGGAGCGTCCCGCCCGCCGCGAGCGTGCCGACGATCTCCCACGGCCCCATGATCCAGCCGATGTCGGTGAGCCAGAAGAGACGTTCCCCCGGCCGCAGGTCGGTCTGGAACGCCACCTCCTCCGCCACCTTCACCGTGAATCCGGCATGTACGTGCACCGCGCCCTTCGGGCGCCCGGTCGTTCCGCTCGTGTACGCGACGAACAGCGGATGCTCGCTGTCGACGACACGCGTCGCGAACGAGACCTCGGGGAGATCGTCGAGCAGCACGTCGCGCGCCGCGTGCATCGGCGTGTCGGATCGCCTCCCGCCGACGACCAGCACCGTGTGCACACTCGGAACCTGCGCGACAGCGGCGTCGGCCGTCTCCTTCATTCGCACGAGCTTGCCCCGGCGGGTGAATCCGTCGGCGGTGACCACGCGCCACGGCACGCGCGTCCTGAAGACGGATCGCGACCGCATCGGCGCCGTAGCCGGAGAAGATCGGGCAGGAAGACCGCGCCGAGCTTCGCGATCGCGAACAGCGCGGCGACGGTCTCGGGGACCATGGGCATGAACAGTCCGACCGCGTCGCCTTCGCGCACGCCCCGCTCGGCGAGCCCCGACGGCGATGCGGTCCGTGAGCGCGCGCAGATCAGCCCCCGTGAGCGTGCGCGTCGTGCCGTCTTCACCTTCCCAGATCACGGCCGGTTGGTCGGCGGCGAGGCGGTCGAGACACATCGTCGCCGCGCTCGTGCGCCCGCCGACGAACCAGGTCGCCCACTCGATGCCGCCCGAGGTGTCGAGCACGCGGTCGTAGGGGGTATCGAACGGCAGGCCCAAAAAGCGCACCACCGCGTCCCAGAACCACTCCGGATCGTCGATCGAACGCCGCAGGAGCACCGCGAAGTCGTCGATGTTCTCTGCCGCCATGAAGCGCGCCACGTTGCTCTCGCGCAGCAGTGATTCGTCGGGGCGCCAGACGACGGGAGGTGTGACCATTGGAGGCCGAATCTACCCGTGCGACGCGTCGCGACGGCGGCCGGATAGCGTGCCGCTCATGGCGCCCCGCGCAGACGACGACCGGCTGGTATGGCTCGACCTCGAGATGACCGGCCTCGTCGTCGAGCAGCACACGATCGTCGAGATCGCGTGCATCGTCACCGACTCCCAGCTCACGCCGCTCGACGACGGCATCGACATCGTCATCCACGCGGATGCCGACGCGCTGGCGCTCATGGACGACTTCGTCCGCAAGATGCACACGAAATCCGGGCTGCTCCCCGAGATCAGCGCCTCGGAGGTCAGCCTCGACGACGCCCACGCCCGCACACTCGAGTACGTCGAACAGCACGTGCCCGTGGCCGGGGTCGCTCCTCTCTGCGGCAACAGCATCGGGACCGACCGGCGCTTTCTCGATCGCTACATGAACGCGCTCGACACGTACCTGCACTACCGCAGCGTCGACGTGTCGTCGTTGAAGGAGCTGTGCCGGCGCTGGTATCCCGAGATCTACCGGGAGCGGCCGGGGAAGTCGGAGCGACACCGCGCGCTCGACGACATCAAGGAGTCGATCGAGGAGCTCCGCTTCTACCGCGAGCGGCTGTTCAGACCTTCCGCGCCAGACCCCGGCGGAAGCGCTGACCGCGCCCAAGATTCGCCGACGTGATGTCGGCTACCGCCGGCTCCGCCACGACCACTCCTTCGGCACCGAGATCCTTCGCGCGGTAGAGCGCGATGTCCGCGGCGCGCAGCAACGACTCCGGGTCGACGGCCGCGTCGGGGAAGACGGCAACGCCGATCGCCGCGGTCAGGCCCCAGCCGGCCGGTAGGAGCGCGTTGCAGCGCTTCGCGATGTGATCGCGCATGTCGTCGGCGAGTTGGCGGGCGTGCAGCACGTCGGGAACGGGCGCGACCACGACGAACTCGTCACCGCCGAGCCGGACGAGTTCGTCGTAGCCAC
This sequence comes from uncultured Actinomycetes bacterium, assembly GCA_963812205.1. Classification (GTDB taxonomy): domain Bacteria; phylum Actinomycetota; class Acidimicrobiia; order IMCC26256; family PALSA-610; genus PALSA-610. Next base: position 443,511 of record CAWEUJ010000003.1, on the reverse strand, counting down.
GGGTGCGTTCCCGCAGTGCGTCGGCGCACGCGACGATCACCGCGTCGCCCATCTCGTGTCCGAGCTCGTCGTTCACCGCTTTGAACCGGTCGAGATCGAGCAGCAGCACCGCGACGCGCTCGCCGTACCGGTCGGCGCGGCTCAGCTGCTGATCGAGCGCGCGTTGTAGGCGCCGCCGATTCCCGAGGCCGGTGAGCGGCTCGGTCTCCGCCTGTTCGCGCAGCGCCTGCGTCGTCGCGATCCGGTCGAGCGAGGACGCGAGGTACTCCATGACGCCTTGCACCGCCAGTTCGTCCGGAGCCGACTCGTCGACCGAACGGATCCGCGCGGTCAACCGGCCCACCGCGCCGAGATCGAGCGTGACGCTGTCGACGGAATGCGGATGACCGTCGTTGTCCCAGTAGCCCGAACGCAGTCGCAACGGCGGACCGACGGCGACGTGGTCGATGACCAGCTCGGCAGCAATCACCGCCGGGAACGACGCGAGCGCCAGCGCGAGCTCCTCCAGCCCGTCGACGATGTGCTCGTCCGGGAGTTGCGACGCGACGCGCGCCGCGGTCGCCGTCGCGGCTTCGCGTCGCAGCTGCTCGGCGTGGTTCACGCTCGCGTACCCCTGGGCGATCAGTTCGGCGACCCGCTCGAAGAACGGCTCGGGCCGGCCGAGGTCGGTCTTCAGCTCGCCGGCGACAAGCACGCCGAGCACGGCACCGTCGACCACCAACGGGTAGCGGTGGTCCCCGGCCGGCGGCTCGCCCGCGTGCACCACGATCGGCTCGGATCCGGGAACGGTCACTGTCGCACTCATGCCCGTGCACGGGATACATCTGCGCGACCACGTCGACCGCGTACTGCAGATAGCTCGCGGGATCGACGCGGGTCGTCTCGATCTTCGCGAGCTCGAGCAGGCAGGTCCCTTCCAGGAGCTCGACCAACAGCACACGGTCGGTGCCGGCCTCCTGCAGACGCGCCAGGCTCCGGGTCTGGATCGAGTCGAGCCGTGAGAACGTCTCCACGCGTTCGATCACGCCTCGACTCCCAGCATGTCGGCGATGCGTTCGAGCTCGTCGTCGACCTCGCGGGCGATGACCTCGAAATCGTCGGGCCGGAGCCGGATGGCGAGCAGCAACCGGTCGATGTCGGGCGCGGTCGGATACCCGGGCATCGGCGTATGTTCGAGCGCCACCGCCTCCGCGACGCGCAGGATCCGGCCCAGCGCGTGCTTCGGTTCCTCGACGCCGTGTTGGTGGAGCGCGACCGCTTCGACGAAGGCCTCGGGGAAGCCCCATGCGTCGAGCGCGGCGGCACCTTCGTCGGCGTGGGTGACCCCGAACGCGGCGAGCTCGGCCGCGACCTGGTCGGAAACGGTCGGCGCATCGGTGGCGGCGTCGAAGGCTTCGGCGTCGCGGCGGTGCAGCAACACCGCGCCGAGGTCGTGCAGCAACCCGGCGGAGAAGGCGTCGGCACTCGACAGGCCGACCTTGCGAGCGATGACCGAGCTCGCCGACGCGGTCGTGATCGCGTGGCGCCAAAAGCCGTCGGGACCGAGCTCGGCGCGGCCGTCGAGCAGGCTGCAGGCCGCACTCACCGCGAGGGCGCGCACCGTGTCGAACCCGAGCATCACGGTCGCGTGGCGTGTGCTCGACACCCGGCGGGGCGAGCCGTAGAACGGACTGTTCGCGAGGCGCATCACCCGGGCCGCGAGCGTGGGATCGGTCTCGACGACGCGCGCGACGTCGGCCGCGCTGGCCCGCGGGTTCGGCGACGATACGAAGCACCTGTTCCGCGGCCGCGGGCTGGGCCGAGAACGCCAGGAGCTCTTGCGTGTAGCGACTCACCGACCAGATTGTCGGCGGGCCGGCGGGGCCACCAAAGGGCCTCCTACAAGAGAGTGCCCAACGCCCCAACCAGACTGATCACGGAACGCTCCCGGGCCGAATGCCCCATTAGCCCGATGCGCCAGCCCTTGCCGGCGAGCTCGCCGAGCCCGCCGCCCACCTCGATACCGAACCGCACGCGGAGCTCGGCGCGCACCTTGGCGTCGTCGACGCCGTCCGGCAGCCACACCGACGTGAGCTGCGGTAACGGGCGGTCGAGGGCGAACGGCCGGAATCCGAGCTCGGGGAGCGCGTCCTGCAGCAGGCCGCCGGCGTGCCGGTGCCGGGCATGCGCGGCGTCGAGGCCCTCCTCGAGCACCACGCCCAGACCCGCGTGCAGCGCGTAGAGCATGGAGATCGGCGCGGTGTGGTGGTAGCGCCGGGCGGTCCCGACGTAGTCGGCGAGGAGCCCGAGGTCGAGATACCACGACTGCGCGGGTTGCGATCGGCCGCGGACCCGTTCGACGGCCCGGGCCGAGAAGCTCAGCGGCGACAGACCAGGCGGCACGCCGAGACACTTCTGGGTGCCCGAATAGACGGCGTCGATGCCCCATCCGTCGACGTCGACCGGAATGCCGCCGAGCGAAGTCACCGTGTCGACCAACAACAAGGTGTCGGTCTGCTGCAGCGCGCGCAGCGGTGCGATCTCGTTCTCGACGCCGGTCGAGGTCTCGGCGTGCACGACCGCGAGGACGCGCGCGTTCGGGTGCGCACGGTGGGCGTCGAGCAACTGTTGCGGATCGATCGCGCGGCCCCAGGGCGCGTCCACGCGCACGACCTCCGCGCCGCAGCGCCGGGCGACCTCGCACATGCGCTCGCCGAACACGCCGTTGACGCCGATGATCACTGTGTCGCCGGGCTCGACGAGGTTGACGAAACAGGCTTCCATGCCCGCCGAACCGGTACCGCTGATCGGCAGGGTCAGCGCGTTGTCGGTGCGAAAGACGCTCCGGAGCCGGTCGGCGATCTCGTCGAGCACCACGAGGAAATCGGGATCGAGATGCCCGAGCACCGGGCGTTGAAACGCTTCCATGACCTCGGGATACGGATTCGACGGACCCGGTCCGAGCAACAACCGATCGGCATGTACCACGGATCCGAGACTAGCGACCAGGACCGGCAACGGAGCCGAGCAGGTGTCAGGCGCCGCGCGAGCGGCCAATACCTGTGTCTTTCGTCTACGCGGCCTGGAACTCGGCGAGGCAGGCCAGCCGGTGCCAGCCCCGGCCGAGGACGTGCAGCGCGTCGTCGACGCCGGGATGGTCGCCGACCACCATTCCCCGCGCGAGCTGCGCCGCCGCCCGGGCAACGCACGTCACGTCGTCGTTCGGGAGGTCGACGTCGGCCTGCATCGCGACGCTTTGCACCTTCGTCGCGGCGGCCAGCGCGGCCGCCGCGCCTTCGTGCAGCCGGTGGGTGCGGCGCAGCGTCTGCTCGATGATCAGCACGGCGCGGGTGTGCGCGACTGCGTCGGCGGGCGAGGTGCGCGCGGCGTGCAGATCGTGCGCGATCGAGCGGACGTCGTCGATCGTCAGCTGGGTCAATGCCTGGCCGAAGGTCTCGACGTCCACACCCTTTACCTCGGCAAACGGCCGGGCGAGTAAAGCGCGGGTTACGCCGTGTCGCGGGCCAGGCCGTCGAGGATGTCGGCCTCGGAGACCACGAGCGAGTCGTGGCCCCAGTGGCGCATGACGCTCACCACCACGATCGCTCCGCCGACGATGACGTCGACCCGACCCGGTTCGAGGCCCGGATTGTGGCGTCGCTGCGCGACGGGCTCGGTCGCGAGCGTCCGGAACACGTCCTCGGCCGCGTCGCGGGTGAGGCGGAAGTGATCGATGAGATCGCTGCGGGCCGCGTCCACGCCGAGCTCGACCGCGGCGAGCGTCCAGACGGTCCCGGCCGTGCCGACGAGCGTCGGCGCGTTCCACGACGCGGGCAAGGCCCGCGCGACGTCGGCCAGTTGGTCGCGCACGACGGAGACCGCCTGGCTCAGCTCCTCCGGAGTCGGCGGATCCGAGTGCAGGAATTGCTCGGTCAGGCGCACGCAGCCGACGTCGATCGAGCGCAGCCCCTCGGGTTCGTCGGTGCCCACGATGATCTCGGTCGAGCCGCCGCCGACGTCGACGACGAGATAGGGCCCGGGCTCGCTCAGATTCGCGGTCGCGCCGACGAACTCGAGCCGGGCCTCGGCCTCACCCGCGAGCAGCTCCGGCCGGACGCCGAGAATCTGCTCGGCGGGGTCGAAGAGGGCGTCGCGATTGCTCGCGTCGCGCGCCGCGCTCGTGGCCGTCGCGCGCACGCGCACGGCGCCGAGGTCGTCGATGACGCCGCGGTATTCGCGCAACGTCGCCAGGACGCGCTCGATCGCGTCGGGATGGAGCGCACGGTCCTGATCCACACCCTGGCCCAGTCGCGTGATCTTCGTGCGCCGTTCGACGGCAACCAACTTGGCGTCGCCGCCCGCGCCGTCGACGTCGGCCACGAGGAGGCGGGTGGAGTTGGTGCCCATGTCGATCGCGGCGACGCGCGTCATTGCAGATTCTCCTCCACCCACCGGCCCACCGGGTCGTCGCCGCCCGCGAGGTAGTACGCGTAGTGCGCGTGCAGACACTTCACTCCACGAGCGGTGCCACCGACACCGCCACTCGGTCGCGGTCCGGCGTGGTCGGGCGCGAGCGCGGCATCGCGTTCACGGGCATAACGCTCGTGCGCGGAGCCGAGCGCCTCGGGGGCGACCGCGGCCTCGGCCGCACGCACGCCGCCGGCCGACTCGAGCCGCGCCACCCGCAGCGAGAGATCGGGATCGACGAGCCAGTAGCGCGTCGGCATCGGTGTGCCGTCGTCGAACAGCGGCGCGTTGCGGATGACCGCGGGTTCGCCCCGCGCGTTGCGCACCACGACCTCGAAACCGGCGCGTGGCGGCCGGCCCAGCAACTCGGTGAGCACCTCGACGTCGTGCTCGCTCGGCGGGTCGATCACGGACACGGCCCGAGTGTACGGAAGCCGGGTCAGGGAACCGTTGTCGTACTCGTCCCCGACGGCGTCGGTGCACCGGGCACGACGTCGTACACCTGCTCCCCGGGGAAGACCCGGTGGAACTGCTCACGGGCCATCTGCTCGATCGCGGCCCGCGTCTGCAGCTCGATCGCCTGTTCCTGGAGCTTGTCGTTCTGCTGCTTCAGCAGCGCGACGTCGTGTTGGGCCGACGACACCTGCTTGCGCTGCGCGAGATAGGAGCGCGTCGGGAAGACGAAGACGAACAAGATGGCGACGAACGCCAGCGCGATGAGCGCAAGCCGAGCGCGTGCTCCGCGGCTCATCCGCGCGATCTCCCCTTCAGGGCACGGTGGCCGAGGTACTCGGCACTCTCCCCGAGCTGCTTTTCGATCCGGAGGAGCTGGTTGTACTTCGCCACGCGATCGCTGCGCGCGGGCGCGCCGGTCTTGATCTGACCGCAGTTCGTCGCGACTGCGAGGTCGGCGATCGTCGCGTCCTCGGTCTCCCCGCTGCGGTGTGACATCACGCTCGTGTACGCGGCCCGCCCGGCGAGCTGCATCGTGTCGAGGGTGGCCGTGAGCGATCCGATCTGGTTCACCTTGATGAGAATCGAGTTCGCCACACCGCTGTCGATGCCGCGCCCGAGCCGCTCCGAATTCGTCACGAACACGTCGTCACCGACGAGTTGCACCTCACCGCCGAGACGCTTCGTGAGCGTGGCCCAACCGTCCCAGTCGTCTTCGGACATCCCGTCCTCGATGGAGACGATCGGATAGCGCGCGCACAGGTCGGCGAGGTAGTCGGCGAACTCCGCGCTGGTGAAGCTGCGCTTCTCGCCGGCCAACTCGTAGCTCCCCGCGTCGTAGAGCTCGGATGCCGCGACGTCGAGCCCGAGCGCGATCTCAGCACCCGGTGTGTAGCCGGCGCGCTCGATGGCCGCGAGCAGGAGCTTCAAGGCCTCTTCGTTCGACGGCAGGTCGGGTGCGAACCCACCCTCGTCTCCGAGACCGGTTGCGAGCCCACGGTCACGAAGGAGTGCACGCAATGCGTGGTAGGTCTCGACGCCCCACCGCAACGCCTCGGAGAAGCTCACGGCACCGACCGGCAAGAGCATGAACTCCTGGATGTCGACGTTGCTGTCGGCGTGCGCGCCACCGTTCAGCACGTTCATCTGCGGCACGGGCAGGACGTGAGCGTTCGCGCCGCCGACGTAGCGGTACAGGGGCAGACCGCATTCCTCTGCGACCGCCTTCGCCGCCGCGAGCGACACGCCGAGCACCGCGTTGGCGCCGAGGCGGCTGCAGTTGTCGGTGCCGTCGAGCGCGAAGAGCTCGAGGTCGAGGGCGCGCTGATCGGCGGCGTCGAGGCCCACGACCGCGTCGCAGATCTCGCCGTTCACGTGGCCGACGGCGTCGAGCACGCCCTTGCCCCCGAAACGTTCGCCGCCGTCTCGCAGTTCCACGGCTTCGTGGGCGCCGGTGCTGGCCCCGCTCGGGACCGCGGCTCGACCACGGGCGCCGGAGATCAGCTCGACTTCGACCTCGACAGTCGGATTGCCGCGGGAATCGAGGATCTCCCGACCCGCGACGTCGTCAATGATGCTCACGAGAACTCCTGGGGCCAATGTTGCGAATGTAGACGCTCGCGCACTCCCCGTGGCAGCGAACGCACGTTCGGTGTGGGGATCCGGCGCGAGAAGGGATCAGCCGGCAGGCGAAGACCCGCCCGGCCGCGGCGGGGCGGCGGGGCCCGGCAGGGGCGCGCCGGACATCGATCGGAAGATGTCGAGGAGCTCGATCGGGATCGGGAAGATGATCGTCGAATTCCGCTCCACCGAGATCTCGGCCATCGTCTGCAGCGTCCGCAGCTGCATCGCGCCGGGACTCGACGCCATCATCGCCGCGGCCTGGCCGAGCTTCTCGGAGGCCTGCATCTCGCCCTCGGCCGCGATGACCTTGGCCCGCCGTTCCCGCTCGGCTTCGGCCTGACGAGCCATCGCCCGTTGCATCTGCTCGGGCAGGCCGACGTCGCGGATCTCGACGAGCTCCACCTCGACCCCCCACGACTCGGTCTGTTGGTCGAGCGCGATCTTCAACTCCTGGTTGATCCGGTCGCGCTCGCCGAGCAGCTGATCGAGCTCGTGGCGACCGATGATCGACCGCAGCGAGGTCTGGGCGACGAGCTGCGCGGCATTGAACCAGTTCTGGATCTTGATCACCGACGCGACCGGGTCCTTGACCCGGAAGTACGCCACGGCGTCGACCGCGACCGTGACGTTGTCCTTCGTGATGACCTGCTGCGAGGCGACCGGCACCGCTTGGGTCTGCAGGTTGACCCGGATGATCCGGCTGATGAACGGGGGCACCACGAAGATGCCCGGGCCGCGTGCACCGCGACACCGACCGAACACGAAGAGCACCCCGCGCTCGTACTCCTGCACCACCCGAATGCCCGACGCGATCAGCCACAAGAACACCACGACGAGAACGACTGCAAGAGCTCCGAGTACTGCCACATGCGCATTCTCGTCGCGAACCGCTCACTCAGGTGGGACCGGCCGCGCCTGCGCGCGCCCAGAGCTGTTGCACGATTTCGGCGTCGGCGCCGGCGAGGTCGACGTGCTCGGCGAGCGCGAGTTGCTCCATGCGGATGAATCGTTCCTTGAACCGGCCGGCCCACGCGCTCAGGGCCGACTCCCCGTCGATGCCCGCGGCGGTTCCGGCCATCGTCATTGCCGCGAGCGCGTCACCGAGCGCGTCCTCATCGGCGATCGCCGCCGGAGCCTCGAGATCAGGCGTCACGCCCACGGAACCGGCCTTGCGCAAGAGCTTTTGGACGTGGATCAGTGCCGGCAGCCCCGGGGTGATGCCCTCGACCAGCGAGGTATGGCCCTTCTCTTGTTTCTTGATCTGCTCCCAGTTGGTGACGACCGCGTCGGGAGTCTGCGCGTCGACGTCGCCGAACACGTGGGGATGGCGGTGCACCAACTTGGCGTGAACGCCCCGCGCGACGTCGGCGATCGTGAACGCTCCGGCCTCGGCCGCGAGGACGGAATGGATCATGACCTGGAAGAGCAGGTCGCCGAGCTCGTCTTCGAGGCTGTCGTAGGCCCCGGCCGGTATGTCGCCCGCGGGCGCGTCGGCCGGGAGCTCGTCGATCGCGGCCGCGACCTCGTAGGCCTCTTCGAGAACGTGGCGGCGCAGCGAGTGATGGGTCTGCGCCTGGTCCCAGGGGCACCCGCCCGGGCCCCGCAGCCGCTCGGTCAGTGCGAGCAGCCGAGCGAGCTCGCCGGCAACGGCGACATCGCCGGTGTCGACGAACACCGAGGTGAGATGGTCGGGCTCCACCGCCTGGTCGAGCTCCGCGAGGGCAACGGCGACGAGACGTTCGTCGGGGAGCCCGAGGCCCTGCAGAACGATCACCTCGTGTTCCGGCGCCAGAACCTCGAGGAGCGCGAGCTTGACGTCGGACAGCACGAACCGCGTGTCGCACTGCGCGAGCAGCATCGCGCCCGCGAAGTCGGCCGAGTCGATCGCGAACGTGCGGGCATCGACGACGCGCGCGCCGGTCATCGGATCGATGCCCAGCCGGTTCCATGCGAGATCCGCGAACGACAGGCCCGGCACGATCTCGATGTCGATCCCCGCGCCCCGCAACAGCACGACTGTGCGTTCCGCGACCGACGGGCTCCCCGGTACCGCGTACACGACCTCGCCGTGCTCCTGGGCGACGGCGACGACACGGGCCGCGATCGCCGCGTAGACCGTGTCGAGGTCGTCGCCGGAGTCGTACAGGAGGTCGAGCGGTTCGAGCACCAGACCCTCGAGCGCGAGCTGGTCGACGGCGGGGTGGCGCGCGGTCCGCACGTAACGGACGGGAACGCGTTCCAGCGCGGCCCGGGCCGCGGGCAACAACAGGTCGACGCCGGCCGGCCCGAGCCCGACCACGACGACGCGGGGCCGGCTCAACCCGCAGGCGAGGTCGTCGTCGGGGTCGTGGTCGTGCTCGCCGGCGACTTCTCCCGCTGCGAGCGCGGCGCCGGCACCGCCGGGGGCGTCACTTGGTAGATCAGGGTTCCCTGTTGCGAATCGACGGCCAGCCGGCCCGAGCCGAACTGCGGGTTGACCCACACCTTCATCGACTGCAACCGCAGATCGCGCGCGACGAGCGGATTCTGTTGCAGCGCCTGCGTGAGCTCGGCGCTCAGGTTCGCGAAGCTCGCGTGCTCCACGAGGATGACGTGGTAGCCGAACTGCGACTTCACCGGGCCCGTCGGCACGCCGAAGGGCGCGGCCAACGCCGCGTTCTCGAACTCCTTCACGAAGACGCCCGGCCGGACACAACCGACGGCACCGCCGAGCTTCCCGGAGGTCGTGTCGGTCGACTTCGTCTTGGCCAGGTCGGAGAACGACGCGCCGGCTCGCAGCTCGCCGAGAATCGCGTTGGCGGTGGCCGCGTCCTTCACGAGGATCTGCGACACCACGCGACCGGACGTACAGATCTTGTCGGCGAACTCCTCGTACAACGCCTGTTCCTTACCGGCCGTCAACGTCGAGTAGTAATCGCTGAGCGCGATCTCGCGGGCCCGGCCCTCGACCAACGAGTCCTGCAACGACTTCGGGAACGACGCGTAGACCGCGCCCGGTCCGAGCCATGTCCGGTTGCCCTGCGCGTCCTGGCCGACCTCGCTGCTGAGCGCGAAGCCTTCCTTCGTCACCGTCACCGCATCCGAGCGTTCCTTGGCCGTGATCGTCAGATGGAGGGCGTTGAACTCGGCGTCGACGGCGGACTGCCCGATCAGTTGCTCGAGATACTGCACCGAGACGTTGGCGCCGGTCGTGTTCTTCTGGTCGCCCGTGAGGACGAAGTTGTTCGTCTTCAGCAGCGTCTGGAACTCCGCGCTGCCGACGAGCTGGCCGAGCTGCCTCATGAAGTCGGCGCGCGTGATGTGCAAGGTGTGGCTACCCGAACTGTCGCGGTAGGTGACGGTGGCCGCGTCGGAAACGGTGTTCGAACAACCGGCGAGACCGAGCCCGATCACACCCACCACGAGCGGGACCGCGACGCGACGCAACCGGCGAGAAATCATCCGGCGGATGGTACCTGGGTCGTCTGCGCGGGCCCGGTCTGCACGGATCCGGCCTTCGGGCCATCGGGTTCGGGCGTTTCGGGCTCGGGTGGGCTGATGGTGTCGACCAGCCTGAGCAGGGCCTGGGCGATCGACGTCTCACCGCTGGAAACGACGGGGACGATCACCGCGTCGGGGAGGATCTGGGCACCGGCGATCATGCGCTGGAGACGCACCTCTTGTGACTTGAGGAGATGCCATCCGTCGAGGCGGGCACGGCCCTTTTGCACCGAGACGGCCCGCACGCCGAGCCGCAGGCATGCGGCGCGCAGGCGGGCAACCTCGAGCAACGCGACCGCGGGCCGCGGCGGTGGCCCGTAGCGGTCCTCCCACTCGGCGCGGATGTCGTCGACGTCCGCGGCGTTCGCGACCGCCGCGAGCCGGCGGTAGGCCTCCATGCGCACGTCGTCGCGAGCGATGTAGTCGCCGGGAAGGTGTGCGGTCACGGGCAGGTCGATCTGCACCTCGGCCGGGTGCTCGGGGATCTCGCCGGTCAACTCACCGACGGCCTCGGTGACCATCTCGACGTAGAGATCGAACCCGACGGCCGCGATGTGACCGCTCTGCTCCGCTCCGAGCAGGTTGCCCGCGCCGCGAATCTCGAGGTCGCGCATCGCGATCTTGAAGCCCGACCCGAGATCGGTGAACTCGCCGATCGTCTTCAGCCGTTCGTAGGCCTGCTCGCTCAACGACCGGTCGGGCGGGTACAGCAGGTACGCGTACGCTCGCTGGCCGCGCCGGCCGACGCGGCCGCGTAGCTGATACAGCTGCGACAGGCCGAGCATGTCGGCCCGGTCGACGACGAGCGTGTTCACCGTGGGCATGTCGAGGCCGCTCTCGACGATGGTCGTGCACACGAGCACGTCGTACTCGTGGTCCCAGAACTCCTGCACCACGCGCTCGAGCCGGTTCTCGTCGAGTTGCCCGTGCGCGATCGCGACGCGCGCCTCGGGCACGAGCCGCCGCACGTCGTCGGCGACATGCGCGATGTCGTGTACACGGTTGTGGACGTAGAGCACCTGGCCCTCACGCAAGAGCTCGCGACGGATCGCCTCCGACACCGCGCGCTCGTCGAGCTCACCGACGTAGGTGAGGATCGGTTGGCGGTCCTCCGGCGGCGTGTTCACCAGCGAGAGATCGCGGATCCCGGTGAGCGACATCTCGAGCGTGCGGGGAATCGGGGTTGCGGTGAGCGTGAGCACGTCGACGTTCGCGCGCCACTCCTTGATCCGCTCCTTGTGCTGCACGCCGAAGCGCTGCTCTTCGTCGACGACCAGCAGGCCGACGTCTTTGAACGCGATGTCGGCGCCGAGCAGCCGGTGGGTGCCGATGACGATGTCGACGGTGCCGTCGCGCACCCCCTTCACCACCTCGTTCTGCTCCTTCGTCGTCAAGAAGCGCGAGAGCACCTCGACGCGCACCGGATAGTTCGCGAAGCGCTCACGGAACGTCTGGCCGTGCTGGTTGGCGAGGAGCGTGGTCGGCACGAGGATCGCGACCTGCTTGCCGTCGAACACCGCCTTGGCCGCGGCGCGCAACGCGACCTCGGTCTTTCCGTAGCCCACATCGCCGCAGATGAGCCGGTCCATCGGGACCGCGCGTTCCATGTCGGCCTTGGTCTCGACGATCGCCTTGGCTTGATCGGGCGTCTCCTCGTACGGGAATGCCTCCTCGATCTGATGCTGGAACGGCGTGTCCGGTCCGAAGACGTGCCCGACCGTCGCGAGCCGGCGCCGGTACAGCACGACGAGCTCACCCGCGATGTCACGCACGGCCTTGCGCACGCGTGCACGCGTCTTGTCCCAATCGGCGCCGCCCATCTTCGAGAGCTTCGGCTCCTCGCCGCCGGTGTACTTGCGGATGAGGCCGATGTCCTCGGAATCGACGTAGACGCGGTCGCCGCCCTTGAACTCCACGACGAGCCGGTCACGCGTGACGCCGAACATCTCCTTGGTCTCCATGCCGTGATAGCGGCCGACGCCGTGCACGCGGTGCACCACGAAGTCGCCGACGGTGAGACCTTCGTAGTGGTCGGGCCCCTTGCGGGCGCCACGCGCCCGCCGGTGGACGCGCCGGCGGCCGGTGAGATCGGCCTCGGCGACCAGCGCGACCTGTTGGGTCGGGAGCACCGCGCCGCGGTCGAGCGGAGCGACGACGATGTGGATGCCCGGGGCGCGCAGCACGGCACCGTTGTCGGGGATCTCGGAGACGCGGTCGACCGCGACCCCTTCGTCGGAGAGGATCTGCTCGATGCGATCGGCACTGCCGCTGCCCTCGGCCGCGATGAAGACCTTGAACCCGTCGCGTTTGAGAGCGTTGAGCCGCTGCGCGAGCGCGTCGGAGTCGCCGACGACGGGATCGAACGCGCTCGCCGCGAACACGGGCGTATCGGGCGAGTCCGGGGCCGCGAGCACCGGCACCGGCTGCGCCTTCGTGTGCGCGAGCAGCCGGTCGAACGGAAGCGACAAGCGGGGCGTGTCGGCGTCGTCGATCTTCGCCCCCCACGTGGTCGCGAGCGTCTGCGCGAGCGCGGCCTCCTCGTCGAGGAGCTCCTGGGCGCGGTCGCGCAGACGGCGAGGCTCGATGATCACGACGAGGGCGGACGGCGGCAGCAGGTCGGGGAGCAGGTGCTCGTCGGCGCTCAGCCACGGCAACCACGACTCCATACCATCGAAGGTGTTGCCCTCCGCGAGCCGCTCCCACTGCTCGCGTCCCCACGGTTGCGTATCGAGCAGCCCGCGGGCCCGGGCCCGCACCTCCTCGGTCGGCAGCAGTTCGCGCACCGGGAAGATCCATGCGTCGGCCACCTCCCCCGTCGAGCGCTGATCCGACACCGCGAAGTGCGAGAGGCGATCGACCTCGTCACCCCAGAGATCGATCCGCACCGGATGGTCGGCCGTGGCGGGGTACACGTCGACGATCGAACCCCGCACCGCGACTTCGCCGCGCGCCTCCACCTGGTACTCCCGCCGGTAGCCCATGGTGACGAGCCGGCTCACGAGCTCGTCGCGATCGACCCGCGTGCCGGCGCGCACCACGACCGGCTCGATGTCCTCGACGTGCGGACCGAGGCGCTGCACGAGCGCCCGCACCGGCGCGACGATCGCCCGGGGCAGGTGCTCGCCCCCCGAGCGCAACCGCCAGATCACCCGCAGCCGGCGCCCCATCGTCTCGGTCGCGGGCGAGACCCGCTCGAACGGGAGCGTCTCCCACGCGGGGAAGAGCTCGACGGCGTCGTCGCCCAGGTACTCGCGCAGGTCGGCGGCGATCCGCTCGGCTTCCACCCCGGTCGGTACGGCCACCACGACCGGTCGGCGCGGCAGTGGAGCGAGCGAGCGTGGCGGCGAAGAGCGCCCGGGCCGCCTCCGGAACCGCGACCGAGCGCGCCAGACCACCGGTCGCCGCGGCGACGACCGGGTCGTCGGCGAACAGGGTGGTGAGTCCGGCGAGTGTCGGTTGCATGGACGCGCGTTCTCCCCGTGAGCGCGCATGCGCCCCCGGGTGACGGGCGTCAGCGTAGACGTTGCCTACCGGGGCCGGGTTCTCGGGCTGACTCGGCGCGCCTCACCTGGAGTCGGAGTCGGAGTCGGAGTCGGAGTCGCCGAGGCGCGTGTTGTAGCGGTTCATCGCGGCCTCGACCCCGTCGCCGACGATGCGCTCGACCGCGTCGGCGGCCTCCTCGATCGTCACGTCCATCGACTCCCGCTCGCGCTTGGAGACGCGGGACAACACGTGGTCGGCGCCCCGCTCCTTCGACGGCGGCTTGCCCACGCCGATGCGCACCCGCAGGAACGCGTCGGTGTGCAAGTGCTGCTTGATCGACCGCAGGCCGTTGTGCCCCGCGAGCCCACCACCGACCTTGACCCGCAGCACCGCGGGCGGAAGATCGAGCTCATCGTGCACGATCACGATCTGGCCGGCATCGACTCCGAGGCGGCGCGCCAGCGCGGCGACCGCCTCGCCCGAGTCGTTCATGTACGTGAGCGGGATCGCGAGCGCGACGCGCTTGTCGCCTATGCGCACCTCGTCACTGCGGGCGCGGCCTTTCGATCCGTGCAATTTGCCGCCGTGCCGACGCGCCAACAGCTCGACGACCTCGGCCCCGACGTTGTGACGCGTACGCGCAAACTCTTCGCCGGGATTGCCGAGCCCGACCACCAAGAGGTCGACGGGCACGAGGACCGACTACTCCGCCGACTGCGCCTCGGCCGGCGCGGCGCCGCCCTCGGCAGTGCCTTCGCCCTCGGCGCCTTCGGCGCCCTCGGCCGCCTCGGAAACCCGCGGAGCCGAGATCTGCGCGACGAGGTCGTCGCCGTCTTGGAGCACGGTAACGCCGTTCGGCGCGATGAGGTCACGCACGTAGACCTGTCCGCCGATCTCGAGCGCGCTCACGTCGTGCTCGATCGAGGGCGGGAAGTCGGCCGGCTTCGCCTCGACGGTCAGCGTGTGCACGAGCTGTTCGAGCACACCGCCGCGCACCGCGCCCTCGGCTTCGCCGGTGAGGTGCACGGGAATCTCGGCTTGGATCGTCTGGTCGGCCCGCACCCGCACGAAGTCGACGTGCATCACGGTGCCCTTCACGGGGTGGCGCTGGAGCTGGCGAGCGATCGCGAGCTCTTCGGCGCCATCGATCTGCAGCGTGATCAACGTGTTCGTACCGCTGCCGCCCGAAAGGATGTGCATGAGCTCGCGCAACGAGACCGCGACCGAGACGTTGTCGTCACCGAGGCCGTAGACGACGGCGGGGACGAGACCCTGCTGGCGGACCCGTCCGGCCGGACCCTTGCCGGCGGCGGGCCGCCGTTCTGCGATGAGCGTGGCATCTGCCATGGCGCGTGAATCCTCGTGAGACGAAAAGGTGAACAGGAGAGTCTCGCGCAACCCGGGGGGCGAATGGGAATCTCCCTAGACCTGGCCCCAGTCGGCGGTGCGGGGAACGTGGGCCGGCGGCGTGCCGATGACGATCGCGATCTCTGTGCGGTTGCCGAGCGGGATCGTCGCCGGGTCGGCGGTGACGGGCGTGCCGTTCACGTAGACCGCGACGCGCTTCGCGGGCTTGCAGTAGGTGTCGACGCAGCTCGCGTCGAGGCGGACGTGCCATTCGATGAAGAGCTGGCCGAGCGTGTTGTCCTTCCGGGTCGACGACTCGGTGTGCAGGATTCCGCTGCTGTCGTGAGTGTGCAGCGGCGAGATGCACGCCGTGTCGCACGGCGACGAGATTCCCCCGTACTGCTCTTGCCCGTCGACGACGGCCGACTGCACGGCCGGGTTCGTGACGTCGATGCCGATCCCCGCGGGCACGGCGATCGACTTCCCGTCGAGGAACACGTCGAGGTGGGAGTGCACGTGGAACTGCAGCCGCTCGGCCGTCTCGGGCACGAGACCGGCCGCGCGCACCCGGGCCATCGGATCACTCGGCGCGGGCCAGACCACCGAGCTCGAAGGCGTCTCGGCCCGCGGCTTCGTGGAACCGCCACACGCCGCGAGCGACGTCGCCGTCACGACCGCTACCGCGACCGCGACCGCGAACGCGCGCCCGTTCACTGCCGGCCCCCCGTCACATGTTGTCGCCGCCGAAGAGCTCACTCACCGAGCCATCTTCGAACACGGCGTCGATCGCCTCCGCCAGCAGCGGCGCGATGGAGAGCACGACGCAGGTTGTCGAAACGCTTGTCGTCGGAGATCGGCACCGTGTTGGTGACGACGACCTCGCGGATCGGCCCGTTCTTCAGACGGTCGACGGCAGGCCCGGAAAGGAGGCCGTGCGTCGCCGCGATGTACACGTCGGCGGCACCCCGATCGATGAGCAGGTTCGCCGCACTCAAGACGGTACCCGCAGTGTCGATCATGTCGTCGACGATGATGCAGGTACGGCCCTCGATGTCGCCGACGACCTCGGTCGCGACCGCGACGTTGTGCGTGCCCTTGGGCCGGCGCTTGTCGATGAAGGCGATGTCTGCGCTCAGGCGGTCGGCGAACCGGCGGGCGAGCTTGCCGCCACCCGCGTCGGGAGCGACGATCACCGGGTCGCCTTCGACGCTGCGCTTGAGGTACTCGGCGATGACCGGCACCGCGGTGAGGTGGTCGACCGGGAAGTCGAAGAATCCCTGGATCTGACCCGTGTGCAGGTCGACGGTGACGACGCGGTCGGCACCGGCCGCGGTGAGCAGGTCGGCAACGAGGCGCGCGGTGATCGGCTCGCGACCCTCGGCCTTGCGGTCCTGACGGGCGTAGCCGTAGAACGGGCAGACCGCGGTGATGCGTTTCGCCGACGCGCGTTTCGCCGCGTCGATCATGATGAGCTGCTCCATCAACAGGTCGTTGATCGAACCGCCGTGCGTCTGGAACACGAACACGTCGGCGCTGCGGATGTTCTCGCCGTACCGGCAGTAGATCTCACCGTTCGCGAAGGTCGAGAGCACGCACTCGCCGAGCGGGACCTTCAGGTGCTCCGCGACCTCGGTCGAGAGCTTCGGCGTGCCCCCGACCGGCGACGAGGATGAGACGCTTCTTGGTGAGAACTTCCATCAAGCGCCATCCTCGCGCGTCGGCCGTGTGTCGCGCGCCGGGACGCCGCGGACGTGGCGCCCGGGAGCGACGTCGTGGGTCACGACCGACCCGGCGCCCGTGTCGGCATCGTCACCGAGCTCGACCGGCGCGACGAGCGAGGTGTGCACTCCGGTGTGGGCGCCGTCGCCGACCTTGGTCCGGTGCTTGTTCTTCCCGTCGTAATTGGCGGTGATCGTGCTGGCGCCGAGATTCACGCCCGCGCCGATGTCGGCGTCGCCGACGTAGGAGAGATGCGGGACCTTTGTGCCCTCGCCGATCTCGGAGTTCTTGATCTCCACGTAGGTCCCGACCTTCACGCCCCGCGGCCAGCCGCGTTCCCGGCCGCACGTAGGCGAAGGGCCCGATCTCGCACTCGTCGCCGATCTCGCACTCACGCGCCACCGCGTTCGACATGCGGACGTCGTCACCGACCACCACGTCGGTCAGATGGCAGTCAGGCCCGATGACCGACCCTGCGCCGACCACCGTCCGGCCCTCGAGGATCGTGCCGGGCAGGAGGCGCACGTCGGAATCGAGCTCGACCATCGCGTCGATGTAGGTGCGCGCCGGGTCGACCATCGTGACCCCCGCGCGCATCCACATGCGGTTGATGCGCCCGCGCAGCTCGGCCTCGGCCTGGGCGAGCTCGACGCGGTCGTTGACCATGATCGCCTCGCCCGGGTCTTCGGTCTCGAGCGCGATGACGTTGTGCCCCGCGTCGCGCAGCACCGCGATCGCGTCGGTCAGGTAGTACTCGCCCTGCGCGTTCTCCGGACTCAGCCGCCGCAGGGCCGGGGCCAGGAGCCCGCGCCGGAAGCAATAGATCGACGTGTTGATCTCGTGGATCTCACGCTCCTCCTCGGTCGCGTCGGCGTGCTCGACCACGCGGGCGACGCGGCCGTCCTTGGCGCGCACGATCCGGCCGAGTCCGGTCGGATCGTCGACCGTGGCGGTCAGGATCGCGGCCGCCGCGTCCTGTACCCGGTGCTCGGTCGCGAGACGAGCGATCGTCTCCGCGCGCACGAGCGGTGCGTCGCTCGGGCAGCACCAGAATGTCGTCCTCGGCATCGAGGTCGTCGAAGACGGTGAGCGCGACACTCACCGCGTCGCCGGTGCCGCGTTGCACGCGTTGCTCGACGAACTCGACCGGTACCTCGGTGACGAGCTGATCCTGCAGCATCTTCGTCACGCGCTCGGCCCCGTGACCGACCACGACGACGATGCGTTCGAGAGGCAACTCGGCGAGCGCGTCGACGACGTGCAGCACCATCGGCCGGCCGCACAACGGATGCAGGACCTTCGGCGTTCCCGAACGCATCCGGGTTCCTTCCCCCGCGGCGAGAACGACTGCGCTCAGGGGTCGGTACTGCCTCATACGAGCTCCCTGTTCATGGGTGGATTCCGGTTCCGCCTCCCCTGCGGTCGGCTTCGCCTTCACCTCCTGTTCCCTAGGGCTCGGGGGCGAGGGTTCGAACCTCGACTCAGGACTCCAAAGGACCTTGTGCTGCCGTTACACCACCCCCGAAAACGAGTCCAACCTACTAGCGGACGGCCGGCCGGCCGGACGAGTTCGACCGGTGGGGGCGGGGGCGCCGTGACGACCGCGCTCGCGGTGGCCGACGCACACCTTGGCGACGCGAGCAATGCAACGGTCGGCGTTTGCGGCGCACGCCGCGAGCAGTCGGGGGGCTTGCGCGATCACGGCGGCGACGCAGCAGCTCTCGGTGATCTGTGCCCGGCACTGCAAGGCCGGCCCGGATCGTCTCGCACGTGGGACCACGAGACGGAAGGGGGCCGACTGGGAGCCCGGCGGGTGGGTTCTGGTAGCGTCGCTCTCCGTCATGGGATCGCTGATCAAGAAGCGCCGCAAGCGCATGCGCAAGAAGAAGCACAAGAAGCTGCTGAAGAAGACCCGCTGGCAGCGCCGTCAGCAGGGCAAGTAAGCAGCGGCCGCCCCGATGGGGCGGCCGTTTCGCGTTCTCAGGGCCTGACCAGCACTCCGACAGGGCTCGTCGAGGCGAGCCACACGGAACCGTCGACGGCCGCGGCGACGCGCCCGCGGGCAGCTTCGCCGTCCGCGGGATCGCCGAACGCGACCGCGTACGAGGAGCCGCTGCCGGCCAGAACGGCCCGGGTACCGGCCGCGGCCTCGACCTGGCGGCGGAAGCCGGCCAGGCGGGGCTCGACGTGCTCGGCCGCGGCCTGCAGGTCGTTGGTCTCGCCGAGCGGCCCACCGAGCTCGTCCCAGGCCCGGTAGACGGCGGGCGTCGAACACCCGAACCGCGGGGTCGCGACGACGATCGCGAGCGTCGGCCGCTCACCCGGCTCGAGGTGCTCACCGATGCCGCGGACGCGCGCGAAGCCACCGTGCATGCAGAACGGCACGTCGGCCCCGAGCGTCGCCGCGATCGCGGGATCGGCGTCGAGCGCGACGAGCACGGCCGCCGCGTCGGCCGAGCCACCACCGAGACCCGCGCCGTGCGGGATCCCCTTGTGCAACTCGATCGCCATCGGGACGCCGCACGCGTCGGCCGCGCGCCAGGCGAGGTTCGACGCGTCGGCGGGCACACCGTCGGCAAACGGCCCGGTGATCGTCAGCGAGGTACGCGCCGCGGGCCTGATGACGAGCGAATCGCGGGGCTCGGTGATCGACACCATCGTGGCGTGGAGCTCGTGAAAGCCGTCGGCACGCGTCGCGGTGATGTGCAGCGAGAGCGTGAGCTTGGCGAACGCTTCGACGTGCACCTCACGCAGCTCACGCATCCGCGAGCCTCGCCCAGTCGGCGAGCGACAGGGTTTCCGCGCGCGCCGCGGGTCGACGTGCGTCTGCGCGAATCGCGCCGCATCGACCCGTCCTTCCAATGTGTTGCGCAAGGTCTTGCGCCGCGTCGCGAATCCGGCTCGCACGAGCTCGAACATGCGGTCGACGTCGCGCACCGCAACAGGCGGTGCGTCGTGGCGGACGAGGCGCACGAGGGCACTCTCCACCTTCGGCTTGGGAATGAAGACGTTGGGCGATACCGCGCCGACCACCTTCGCGGTCGCGTAGTACGCGACCTTCACCGACACGGCACCGTACGCGTCCTCGCCGACTCCCGCCGCCATGCGCTCCCCCACCTCCCGCTGCACCATGACCAGGAGCCGCTTCACCATCGGCGCCGACTCCAGCACCCCCATGACGAGCGGCGTGGCGACGTTGTACGGCAGGTTCGCCACCATGGTCCACGGGGTCGAGGGATCGAGTTGCGCGTTCCAGTCGACGCGGAGGGCGTCGTCGTTCACCACGGTCACGTCGCGCCCGGCCACGACCTCTTCGAGGATCGGGACGAGGTGCCGGTCGAGCTCGATCGCCCGAACGGTCACGCCAGCGTCGGCCAACGCCAGGGTGAGCGAGCCGATCCCCGGCCCGACCTCGACGACGTGCTCGCCGGGTTGCAGCTCCGCGAGCCGCACGATGCGCCGGGCGGTGTTCGGATCGGCGAGGAAGTTCTGGCCGAGCGCCTTCGACGGCCGTACACCGTGACGGGCAAGGATCTCGCTGATCTCGCTCGGCGTCACCGCTCGACGCCGAAGGCGCGCGCCGCATTGGCGCGCGTGAGCTCGGCGATCTCCTCCGGCTCGACGCCGCGCGCCCGGGCCAGCGCCGCACCGACCTCCACGACGAACGCGGGCTCGTTGGGCCGGCCCCGGAACGGCTCGGGTGCGAGGAAGGGCGAGTCGGTCTCGACGAGGATCCGATCCGCGGGTGCGATCGCCGCCGCGGCGCGCAAGGCGTCGGCGTTCTTGAACGAGACGATGCCGCTGAACGACAGGTAGCAACCGCGTTCGATCGCCGAGCGCGCTTCGTCGGGTCCACCGGTGAAGCAGTGAAAGATCGTGCGCTCCGGCACACCTTCGTCGTCGAGAACGCGGAACGTGTCGTCCCATGCGTCGCGCGAGTGGATGACGAGTGGCTTGCCCGTGTGCCGGGCGAGCCGGATCTGGAACCGGAACGCCATCTCCTGCTCGTCGAGCGGGGAGTGCTCGTAGAAGAGGTCGAAGCCGCACTCACCAATCGCGATGCACGCGTCCGAAACTGCGAGGGGCTCGAGCATCCCCCACTGCCGCGCGAGCTTCGATGCGTCGTGCGGATGTAGCCCGACCGTGGCATACACGTCGGGGTGCGTATCGGCGAGGGTCAGCGCAGCCTCCGACGTCTCGAGGTCGGTGCCTACGCACACCATCCAGTCGACCCCGGCCGCCCGCGCCCGGACGAGGTGCTCCTCTCCCCCTGCGAGCTGAAGGTGGCAATGAGCGTCGACCCACATCACGTGTCCTTACGGGGAAAGAGGGGCTCGCCCTTCTCGAGGGTCGCGCCGGCCGGCAACTGCCCCCACGCGACCGCGCCGGGCAGGCGCGCGTCCTCGGGGCGGCCGTTCAGGCCGAGCCGGCGCCACAACTCGGCCGCGGCATTCGGGATCACCGGCGACGCGAGGAGCGCGACGATGCGCAACGACTCGAGACAGTCGCCCAGGACGGTGGCGACGGCTTCGGTGTCGCCCGCCTTGTAGAGCACCCACGGCTTGGAGTCTTCGATGTACGCGTTCGTCGCGCGGATCAGATCCCAGACCGCGCCGAAGCCACCCGCGAAATCGAGACGCGTCATCGCGTCGGACAGTCCGGAGAACGCACTCGCCGCGGTCTCACGCAACGGACCGTCGGCGCGCGTCGCGGGCACGACTCCGGCGCAATAGTTCATCGCCATGTTCAGCACGCGATTCGCGAGGTTTCCGAAGTTGTTCGCGAGATCGGAGTTGTAGCGCTGCACCATCGCTTCGTACGAGAAGTCGCCATCGGGTCCGAAGCGTTGATCGGCCATGAAGTGATAGCGAAAGCCGTCGACGCCGAAGTCGGCGACGAGATCGGCGGGCGCGATCTGATTCGTCCTCGTCTTGCTCATCTTCTCGCCACCCACGAGCAGCCATCCGTGCGCGAACACGCACCGCGGCGGTTCGAGCCCGGCCGCCATCAACATGGCGGGCCAGTACACCGCGTGGAACCGCAGGATGTCCTTGCCCACGAGGTGATAGTCGACCGGCCACCACTTCGCGAAGCGCGCCTCGTCGGTCGCGTACCCGACGGCCGTGCAGTAGTTGAACAACGCGTCGGCCCACACGTACGCGACATGTTTCGGGTCCCACGGAAGCGGAACCCCCCAGTTGATCGACGTGCGACTCATCGAGAAATCCTGGAGCCCGCCGCGGATGAAGCCGAGCACCTCGTTCATCCGCGACTCGGGCTGCACCGCATCGGGATGCGCGCGCGTAGTGCTCGAGCAGGCGATCGGTGAAGCGCGACAGCTTGAAGAAGTAGTTCTCCTCCACGACGAGCTCGACCGGACGCAGGTGGATCGGGCAGTTACCGTCGACCAACTCGTCTTCGGTGTAGTACGCCTCGCATGACACGCAATAGAGACCCTCGTAGGTGCCGAGCTCGATGTCCCCCGAGTCGTAGATCTTCTGCAGGAACTGCTGCACGGCCGCGTAGTGGCGCGGCTCCGTCGTGCGAACGAAGTCGTCATACGCGATGTCGAGCCCGTCCCACGTGTCGCGGAAGTGGCCCGCGACTTCGTCGACCAGCTCCTTCGGCGTCACGCCGCGGTCCTCGGCCGCGCGCTGGATCTTCAGGCCGTGCTCGTCGGTGCCGGTCAGGAAGAAGACCTCGTCGCCGCACAGCCGGCGCCAGCGCGTCAGCACGTCGCCGGCCACGGTCGTGTAGGCGTGACCGATGTGCGGGACATCGTTGACGTAATAGATGGGGGTCGTGACGTAGAAGCGCGACATGGAGACCTTCATTGTGCCCGACCCGGGTCGGGCGCCGGTCAGCCTTTGATCTCGACGACGTCGCCGGGCCGGAGGTTCCAGCGATCGAAGCTCCCGGCTCGGGCCTCGATCGCGAAGCCCGAGCGCCACACGATCCGGGACACCCGGCGCCGGTCGAGACAACTGGTGTGCAACACCATGCCCGACCGGTCGCAGAAAGCGACGTCGATCGGGAACCGCATCCTGAACGTGTGCACTTGCCGGCACGGCCTGATGACGAGCACTCCTTCGAGGTCGTCACGACCCGTGAGGCCGCGCGTGCGCTGACGCCGGGAGGTCGCGACCTCCGCCACCGCCAGCACGTCGTCGTCGCGAACCAGCCAGCTCATGCTCGTTTCCTACACGTTGAAGCGGATCTCGAGGACGTCACCGTCTCGGACCTCGTAGTCCTTGCCCTCGACTCGCAGCTTCTTCAGCTCGCGCGCCTTCGCCCACGACCCGACCTCGAGCAGCTCGCGCCAGTCGATGACCTCGGCCCGGATGAACCCGCGCTGCAGGTCGCTGTGGATCACACCCGCGCACTCGGGCGCCTTGGCCCCGGCGCGAAACGTCCACGCGCGCGACTCGTCCTCGCCGGTGGTGAAGAACGTCCGCCGGCCGAGCATGCGGTACGCAGCCTGCGCGACAGCATCGAGCGCAGACTCGCCGAGCCCGTACGACTCGCGCATCTCGGCGCGGTCCTCGGGCGCGCACGCCGCGATCTCCGCCTCGATATCGATCGGGACCGCGAGCACCGTGTCGTCGGCCGGGAGGACGGCGTCAGTGGTGAGCTCCTCGCCGGTGTTGGCGACGATCAGCAGCGGCTTCGTCGTGATGAGGAAGACCGGCGCGAGCCGGGCGAGCTCGTCGGGAGTGAACGAACCCCGCCGGATCGGGGTGCCCTCGGAGAGCAGCGCGTGCGCCTTCTCCAGCACCTCGACCTCCGCGACGATCTCCTTGTCGCCGCTCTTCGCGGCACGGCGCTGACGGGTGATGCGCTGTTCGACGCTCGCGAGGTCGGCGAGCACCAGCTCCAGCTCGAGCGCGCCGAGGTCGCCTTCGGGGTCGGGCACGACGCCGCCGTCGGCGAACGCGCGCAGCACGATCAGGATCGCGTCGCAGTTGCGCAGGCTGCCGAGGAACTTCGCGCCCAGGCCCTCGCCCGGCTTCGAGCCCGGCGGCAGCGCGAGGTGCACGAGCTCGAACCCCGCCGCGACCGTCTTCTTCGAGTGCGCCGCTTCGGTGAGCAGGCGCAGGCGCTCGTCGGGGAGGCTCGCGACGCCCACCGCCGCCTCGTACTCGCTGGGGACAGGCAGGCCCGTCAGCGCGCTGAAGAGGCGGTTCGCCCCCGCGCCGGTGAATCCCACGAGACCGAGGTTCTCCATCGGGGCGCAGGCTACCGATCAGGTAGCCTCCATCTCCCTATGAGCAAGAAGACGAAGAAGCGTCACCTGAAGGCCCGCCGCAACAAGGCGAATCACGGCAAGCGGCCGCGCGCCGGTCGCTAGCGCGCACTCTCGCGCACCCAGCGGGCGCCCTTTTCGAGGGTCGCCCGGGGCACGTCGGCCAACACGCCCATGAGGAGATCGGCGACGGTCGTCTTCGCGAGCTCGGCGCGCCACGCCGCGTCCGCCTGCGTGAACGCGCGGTGGATGCCGCACGCCTTCGTGTACTCACGCGCCGGCATCGCCATCGGCCCCCGCCGGCGGATCTCGGTACACCGGAACGCCGCCTCGTCGCCGTCGATCGCTTCGACCACGTCGAGCAGAGTGATCGCCGCGGGAGGTCGCGCCAACCGGTAGCCGCCGCGCGCGCCCTTGACGGTCCGGAGCACGCCCGCGCCCGCGAGGGCCTGGAGGTGCTTGGCCAGGTAGGCGGCCGGCACCCCGTGATACTCGGCGAGCTTCGCCGCCGGCAGCGCCGCTTCGTCGGGAAGCGACGCCAACACGACGCACACGTGCACGCCCCATTCCACGCCGTCGGACAGTCGCATAACACGGATACTAGCTATCCGAGAACTGGGATCGGCTCGGTGGATACCATGCCCGGCGTCATGGCGACCGTCGACGAAGTCGAACTCCTCCCCGATGCCGACCAGCACAAGCTCCTGGTCGCCACGTTGGAACGCGTCAACCGCACGAGCAACGCGGCCCGCGCCGCCGCGCTCCAGAGCAACGTGTTCGACGGGTCCGCGCTGCGAGACATCGTGAAGGCCGAAGTCGACAGGGCAAAACTGCCCGACCTGCTCGTGCGCCCGATTACCGATCGGGTCGAGGAGTCACTGCGCCGCCGGGCCGGCAAGCAACAGAAGTTCTCGCAGTACCAGGGCCTCGCCCTGCCCGCATCGGCCTTCAAGTGGGGTGGCTCCGACCGGGTCACCATGCTGACGGCGTCGGGCCGGCGCACGATCTCCGTGCGCGTCGACCGCGGCCGGGGCGATCTCCGCCCGCCGCTCGCGGGCCGGCCGGCCGCGCTCGTGTTCCGCAACGGCGAGTTCGAGCTCTGGGCCACCGACGTGGAGCGCAAGTCGGAAGACGACTGAGGCATCGTCGCACCAGGCGTTCAGCGTCGCACCAGACGTTCAGCGTCGCACCAGACGTTCAGCGTCGTATCAGGTGTTCAGCGTCGTATCAGGTGTTCAGCGTCGTATCAGGTGTTCAGAGTCGCATCGGGAGATTGCCGGCGGGCTCCACGAGGAGCGACTGCACGCCCCGGCCGATGACGCCCCGCTCGTCGTGCAGGCGCGTCTCGGCCATTCCGACTCCGTGCGGCTGGGCCCACGCACCCGACTCGAGGCACACCCACTCGCCGACCGGGTGACGGTGCACGTGCACGGTGAGCTCGGGATTGATCGCGTTCGCCCTCGTCGTGCGCACGGGATTCGACACCCCGCTGCCGAAGTCGGCCGCGGCTGCGACGCGAGCGACCGGCGATATCGGCTCGCCGGCGATCACGGGACACTTCAAGCGGAACCACGCGACGCCGGGCCCCGGTTCCATCCAGCTGCCGCGCACGAGCCGGACGTCGTGCACGCTCCAGAATCCCACCGCGCCCTCCCCGAAGGGGAAGTTCTCCGGCGTCATCGTGTCCGGTGCCGGCGGGGCGTCGACGTCGGGATGCACGCTACCGCTCGTGTCGACGTCGTCGGAGCGAATGCGCAACACGGTGGCGCGCGCGACTTCGTGCTCGCGGTCGTCGAGCAGCATCGCTTCGACCCACTGCACTTTGCGACCGGGCCGGATCGTGTGGACGCGCAATTCGAGTGGCGCCATCGGAACCGGACGCATCAACTCCACCGTGAGACGCGCGACGAACGCGGCCGGGCCCGGATCGTGCATCTCGCACACCGTCGCGAACAAGGCGCTGGGCGCGCCGCCATGCAACGCCTTTGGGTTCCACGGCCCCCGCGCGAGCTGGGTCGGTACGTATCGCGATCCGTCGCGTTCGAACATCGCTCCGTACTGCGCTATCGGATCGTCCACCACCCGCGCATCGTATGCGCCCGAATTCACCCCCAACAGTTGTCAAGAAAAACGGCACCACGAACCGAATTCGCCACCAACTGTTGTAGGGAAAAACGGGGGGTCAGCGCCAGGCGGGGAGGCGACGGAGGTAGTCGAGCATCGCGGCCGACGTCTCTTCGGGACGTTCCTGTTGCGTCCAGTGACCGCAGTTCTCGATGACGACCCGCTCGAGGTCGGGTACCCGCTCCTCCATGCCCGCGGTCATCGCCGGTGAGAGCACGGGGTCGTCCGCGGCGGAGATCATCAGGCACGCAACGTCGATCGTCCGGTCCGCGATCGGGGCCGTCAGCTCCCAGTTGCGGTCCATGTTCCGGTAGTACTCGATCGGCGGGGTGAGCGCGCCCACCGGTCGGAACGCGTCCTTGTACACCTGTAGCACTTCGGGCGGGAACGCGTCGGTGTTCTGCGTCGTCGCACCGAAGATCATCTCGACGAAGTCGTCGGCGCCTCGCCCCCACGATCCGAGCACCCACTCCGCAACGCCCGGCTCTTGGAACTGGATGATGTAGATCGGAGTGTCGACGAAGATCTGGCGCAACAATTGCACCGGCGGAACGGGCGAGCGCGGAAGGTCGGGGGTGTTCACCCCGATGACGCCCGCGATCCGATCGGGATATTGCCGCGCCATGATCCAAACGAGGAGGCCGCCCCAGTCGTGCCCGGCAACGACCGCGCGCTCGCAGCCCAGCTCGTCGAGGACGCCGACCAGGCACGCGTTGACCCACTCGCAGTCGTACGTGACATCGGGTTTGTCGCTGCGCCCGTAACCCGGCAGGTCGGGCGCGACGACGTGGAAACCCGCCGCACCGAGTGTCGCAACCTGAGCGCGCCAGGAGTACGCCAGCTCGGGAAAGCCGTGCAGCAACAGCACGGCCGGGCCGTCGGCGGGCCCGGCCTCGAGACAGAAGAGGCGAATGCCATTGGTGATCACGTAGCGACTGCGCACGGCCGGACAGTAACGGGAACGGGAACCAGCGAGCCCGCCCGTTCGTCGGAACCCTGGATCCACCGACGAAAGGGACATCGATGCGCGTGCTCACGAAGGCCATGGTCGCCGGCGTCGCGATCGCCGCGGTCGGCGTCGCCGGATGCAGTGGCGGCAGCTCGAAGACGAGCGCGCCTGCGGGATTGATTGCAGCGACGAGCGGGGTCACCCCCGGTCCGACGATCAACGTCGCCGGTCACGGCGAGGTCGAGGGGACCCCGGACGTCATGACCGTGACGATGGGCGTGCAGACGACCGACCCGTCGGCGCAGGCCGCGCTCCAGCGCAACAACCAACACGCGAACGCCCTCATCGCCGCACTGAAGGCACAGGGGGTCGCGGCCAAGGACATCCAGACCGTCGACCTCAACGTGTCGCCGAACTTCGACAAGAATTTCCACGTCACGGGGTACTCGGCGTCGAACACCGTCTCGGCCAAGCTGCGCGACCTCTCCAAGGCCGGCGAGGTCATCGACGCGGCCGCGCTGACTGCGGGGGAAGACGTTCGTCTCCAAGGCGTGACGTTCTCGATCGACAACACGAGCGGGCTCGTCGCCAAGGCTCGGGCCGACGCCATCAAGGACGCGCTCGCGCAGGGCAGGCAACTTGCGGGCGCGGCCGGCGTCACCCTCGGTCCGATCCGCACCATCGACGACACGGGCACGTTGCTTCCCCAGTCGCAGAGCTTCCATGTCGCTTCCGGTGCCCTGAGCAGCGCGGCCGCGTCGGTGCCGGTCGAGCCGGGCTCGCAACAGCTGAGCGTCGACGTGACGGTGGTGTTCGACATCACCCGCTGAGAAGTCCGGAGGCCCGGACCACCCGAGACGCACAAGTCCAGGTGGGAGTACCGTTTCCCCATGGCGGAACTGGCGCGCTTCGCGCACCACATGAGCGACGAGGACGCGCTCATGTGGAACATCGAAAAGGACCCCGTCCTGCGCTCGACGATCCTCGCGGTCGCCCTCTTCGACACCGTTCCCGACTGGCAACGGCTGCGGCGTCGTATCGAGCTCACCACGTGCTTCATCCCCCGCTTGCGCCAGCGCGTCGTGTCGGCGCCATTTCGGATCGCGCCGCCGCGCTGGATGGCGGAGCCGACCTTCGACCTCGACTTCCACCTCCGCCGGACGCGGCTCGCTCGACCGGGGACCATGCGCGCCCTGCTCGACGCGTTGCAGCCGATCGCGACCGCCGGCTTCGACCGGGCCCGGCCGCTGTGGGAGTTCACGCTGTTCGAGGGGCTCGACGGTCCGAACGGTGAGCGCGCCGCTTTCGCGATGAAGGTGCACCACTCGGTCACCGACGGCGTGGGCGGCATGGAGTTGCTCAACCACTTCGTCGACCTCTCGCCCGATTCCGTGGAACGACCGGATCACGAAGTTCCCGCGGCGATCGCGCCGGAAATCGCGCACGTCCTCGACTCGGTACGCGATTCGCTCGCGCACACTCGCCGGCGTGCGTTCGGAATCGCGCAGCGGGTACCGATGAGCGTCGCGCGCGCAGCCGGGCGCGCGTTGCGCGATCCCCTCGGTAGCGCGTCGGAGACGCTGCGCACGACGCGTTCGGTCGCTCGCACGCTCGCGCCCGCGACAGGTCCGATGTCGCCGATCATGCTCGGGCGCGGACTCGGCCGCCGGCTCGAGGTCTTCGACGTGCTCCTCGACGACATGCGCCGCGTCGCGAAGTCGACCGACGCGAGCCTGAACGACGTGTTCGTCGCCGCGGTCGTCGGCGGCGTCCGGCGCTACCACGAGCGGCACGGAGCGGCACCGATTCAGCTGCGCATGACCCTGCCGATCAACCTGCGCCAGGGCGACGACAACGCGGGCGGCAACCGGTTCGCGCCGGCGCGTTTCCCCGTACCCACCGCGATCGAAGACCCCCGCGAGCGCATCGCCGCGATCGGCGCGCTCGTACGCGAATGGCGCGCCGAGCCTGCACTCCAGATGACAAGCACGCTCGCCGGGATCCTCAACCGGCTCCCGACCGCGACGACGACCGCGTTGTTCGGCGGGATGCTCAAGTGCTGCGACTTCGTCACCTCGAACATTCCGGGCGCGCCCGTCACCGTGTACGTCGCCGGCGCCCGCGTCGAGCGGCTCTACGCGTTCGCCCCGCCGGCAGGGGCCGCGTTCAACGTGGCCCTGATCTCGCATTGCGACACGTGTTGCGTCGGGATCGTGATCGACACCACCGCCGTGCCCGATCCCGAGCTCCTGCTCGGTTGCCTGCACGCCGGATTTGGCGAGGTGCTGGCGCTGGCCTGACCCCTAGAATTGGGTCATGACCGACGAGAACCGCGCTGCGGGCGCGGACCCGAAGATCCCTGCGGATTTGCTCCCGAGCGACGGCCGTTTCGGCTCCGGCCCCTCCAAGGTGCGCGACCAGGCCGTCGCCGCGCTCGCCGATGCCGCCCACGGCTTCCTCGGCACCAGTCATCGCCAAAGGGGGGTCCGCTCGGTCGTCGGAAACATCCGTGAGGGCCTCGCCGAGCTGTTCTCACTGCCCGAGGGCTACGAGATACTCCTCGGGATCGGCGGGTCCACCTCGTTTTGGGACGCGGCGTCGTTCGGGCTCGTCGAACGCCGCAGCACGCACCTGGTGATCGGCGAGTTCTCCTCCAAGTTCGCACAGGTCACCCGCGGCGCCCCGCACCTCGACGATCCGCAAGTGTGCGAGACCGCGCCCGGAGAGACCCCGAACCGACCCGACTCGGTCGACGGTGACGTCTACGCGTACCCGCACAACGAGACCTCGACCGGCGTCGCGATCGACGTGCACCGACCCGCGGGCGACGCGCTCGTCGTCGTCGACGGCACGTCGGCCGCGGGCGGTATGCGCGTCGACGCCGCCGCGTTCGACGTCTACTACTTCGCGCCGCAGAAGTGCTTCGCGAGCGATGGCGGATTGTGGTTGGCCGCGGTCTCGCCGGCCGCGCTCGCGCGGATCGACCGGCTCAAGGGAACGCGCTGGATGCCGGCGACGCTCGACCTGTCGATCGCGGTCGAGAACTCCCGGCTCGAACAGACGTACAACACCCCCGCGCTCGCGACGTTGTTCCTCCTCGACCAGCAACTGAGATGGATGCTCGGCAACGGCGGGCTCGAGTTCGCCGCCGGCCGGTGCGACCGCTCCGCCGAGATCGTCTACGGCTGGGCCGAAGGCCACAGGTACGCGTCGCCGTTCGTGAAGGACACGGCGCACCGGAGCCGGGTCACCGCGACGATCGACTTCGACGAGCGCGTCGATGCGGCGAAGCTCGCCGCCATACTGCGCGCGAACGGCATCGTCGACGTCGAGCCGTACCGCAAGCTGGGCCGAAACCAGATCCGCGTCGCGTTGTTCCCCGCGATCGAACCCGACGACATCGCGACCCTCACCCGGGCAATCGACTTCGTGCTGGAGCGCATGGCAGTCTGACCGCATGCTGCTCCTGCACGAGGTCCACACGGTTGCCGGCCGTCACGAGGACGAGTTCGAGGACGCGTTCCGCACCGGTTGGATGCGCGCCCTCGCGAGCGACGGCGACGCGCGGCTGCTCTACTACCTGAAGCTCGCGCACGGCACCGGACGCGCCTACCACCACACCACGATCACCGCGCTCGCCGACGGCTCCGCGTACGAACGTCTCGCCCGGCGCGTCCAGTCGGGCGACCTCCGCAGCTGGGCGGCCGCGGTCGACGGCATGCGCCGCGAGGTCAAGGGCAAATTGTTGTTGCCCGTCGAATGGTCGCCGCTGCGCGACCTCGACCTCGCGACGATTCCCACCGACGGGCGCGAGCACGACTCGGTGCTCTACATGGAAGACAGCGCCTGGCCGTACGAGGCGAAGCTCGACACGTATCTCGAGAAGGCGCGCACGCACTACGCGCCCAGCCTGGAGCAGCGCTCCGAGCGCTCGCTGCTCACGCTGCTCGCCGTGTTTCAGGCCGCGCTCGGCGCGCCGCGCCGACGCGAGGTGATCCTGTGGCAGCGCGTCGATTTCCCGGAGCGCCTGCCCGGCCTGTTCACCCGCGAACTCCCCGCGCACGTGAAGGGCCCGGGCACGTGGATGCACGACGCGCTCGAAGTCCGCGACGACTGGGAGAGCCGCCTGCTCCGCAGCGCGGCATGGTCGCCGTTCGGCTGAGCGAGAAGCTAGGAGAACTTGCTCGGGTAGGGACCGTCGTACGCGGTCCCTCCGAGCCGTCCGCCCAACTCCGGGCACTCGCCACTGAAAACGCCCCAGTCGCACGTCACGCCGGGCACCACCCAGGCGTGGACCATCCACACGTCGGTCAGGAGGGTCTTGGTCCCGCCGAGTGCCGCGCACTGCGCGCGCGTCGACTCCTCGCCGGCGACGACCACGCCACCGCGCAGGCACAGACCGCCGTTCGCGTTGTGCTGGTGCCAACGATCGTTCGGGCCCGCGAAGCCGTCCGGCTGACCACCGTGGTGCCACACGAGATAGCTCAATCCGACAATCTTGGCGTTGGGAGTCGTGCCCGCGTACAACAGCTCGGACGGATGCGCGGGATCGAAGTGCGAGGCGAAGGCGATGTTCGTGTAGTGCGCGCCGATGCACGGCACGTACACCGTCGACATCGCGTAGCCCGCCGCGAGCGCGTCCTTCACCGTGGGGTACTCGGTGACCACGCGCTTCGCCTGCGCGAGCTGCACCGCGAGCTCGGCCTGCTCGGCGGCCGTGAGCGGAAGTTGCGGGACCTTTCCGCGTCCGCCGTGTTCCTCCGCGGCAACGTCGGCTGCACTCGTGACGCTGGCACTCCCACCGGCGCCCGTCCCGACTTCACCCGGCGAAGCCGGCGTCGGCGCGGCTTGCTCGCACGGCGATTTGGCGGCGACGGTCTTCACCGTCTGCTTCGCGGTGGTCGGGGGGTCGGTCGCGGGCTTCCCGCTGGAGCCTCCGCAACCGGCGACCGCGATCGCCACCAGGCCGACGCCGAGTGCGAACTTCGAGAAACCGACACGAGACATCATTGAGCTCCCCCCGGGGCACGGTCCCGCCATCGTATGGCCAAGAGGCGCGACGCAGCCCCGCGGCCGCGACCTGGGCAGCTATTCGGGTCCGGCCAGGCCCGTTTCGATCAACAGCACCCGCCTCGGCCCGGGCGGGTACAGCTCGAGCTCATTGGGCCGGGGCCACGAGCGCAACCGGCGCAACCGGGTCCGTACCGCCCGCGCGAGCCACGCGGCGAACGTACCGGCGCCGACCGCGGCCGCGGTCGCAATTCCGGTGGACGCGGGGGCACGGTCGAACAGCTGCACCGCGCCGACCACGATCGACGCCCACACTGCAACCGCGAACACGATCCGAACCCTCATCGTCGCCTCCGACGTCCGAGCTGGGTTCACATCGGACGCGCGCCGGGGTTCTGAGCGCCGGAACGAGGCCAGCCTCGATCGGAGGAATGTCTACGCCGGCACGCAGTTCCCGGCTCGGCTCGCGATCGCGGCGGTGCGCCGCCACTCCCGGAGCTGGTGCTGGTCGAGGCCGTTCGTCAGGAAGCAGAACGAGCAACCCGTCTCCGGGTCGGCCCACGCGATCTGGCCCCCGGCACCGTTGTGGCCGAACGCGTGCGCGGAGACCGTGTACCCCATGCCGCGCGCCGCCGAGCGCCCGTCACTTCCGGCGATGACCAGTCCGAGCGACCGGTTCGCCGGCGTGCCCACGTAGTCGGGCAGGCGATTGCGCACGTGTGCAGTCACGTCGGCCAGGACTTCGGGCTTCCAGATCCCGGCCGCGTCGTCGAGGAGAGCCTGGTAGTACAACGCGAGATCCGCGGCCGTCGACACGGCGCCGCCACCGGGCACGCCGACCGCGCGCACGTCGGGTTGGTTGAACGACATCAGGGCCTCGGGCGTCACGTCGGTCAACGGGAGCTCGCGGATGCCGAGCGCGGCTTCCAACTCGTCGGGCGTCGCCGGCTCGCCCGTCCGGACGAGATCGTTGATATCGCCCTGTTCCGCCAACGGAACACCGATCTGCAGCGCGTCGAGCCCGAGTGGATCGAGGATCTGATCCCGGATGAACGTACGAAAATCCTCTCCGGTGCACCGCTCGATGATCTCGGCGAGCACCCAGTGCGCGGAAGTGGGGTGGTACTCGAAGCGGGTCCCCGGCTCCCAGTTCGTGCGCCAGCTCGAGAACCGCGCCAGGCGTCGCTCGCGGTCGTCCCAGTCGAGCGCACCGAACGGCGCGCGGGGAAAGCCCGACGTGTGGAGCAGCACCTGCTCGATGGTGATGGCGTCCTTGCCGTTCGGCGCGAACTCGGGGATCACGGCGGCAACGGGGAGCGTGACGTCGAGAAGCCCTTCGCCCATCAGTATCCAGACCGCGCCGGCCACGACCGCCTTCGTCGCCGAGAAGATGACGTAGCGCGACTCGACCGGTGCGGCTCCGAACGCACGCCAGGCCGCGATCTTCCCGCCGCGGGCGAGGGCGAGCTGGCACGACGGCAGGCGCCCCGCCTCGACCTCTTGGTCGACGCGCGGCGTACAACGCGTCGAGCGCAGCCGGATCGATGCCCAGTGCCGCGGGATCGCCTACTGGAGTGCGGTCGTACGGGGTGATCGCCATGCCGGCGCGTGATGCTACGACCCGGCCGGCGCCGCCGACAACGACCCGGGAGGACCCGAGGTTGCCCGGGGCGCCCGCCGGGGCGGAGACTGCAACGCATGGACTTCAACGACACCGCCGAGGAAGCCGCCTGGCGCGCCGAGTTCCGCGCGTGGCTCGAGGAGCACGCGCCGAAGGTCGCGGGCCCGGCTCCGGAACACGACCTGGAGATCGGTGGCGGCGACTATCTCGAACGGGCCAAGCGTTGGCAGGCGATGAAGTTCGACGCGGGCTTCGCGCGCATCACGTGGGAGCCCGAGTTCGGTGGGCGCAACGGCACCACCGTCGAACAGATCATCTTCGGGCAAGAGGAGGCCCACTTCCCCGTCCCGAACGAGGCCTTCGTCATCGGGCTCGGGATGATCGCGCCGACCCTGCGCGCGGTCGGCACGCCGGCGCAGCAGGATCGCTATCTCACGAAGCTGCTGCGGGGCGAGGAGATCTGGTCACAGCTGTTCAGCGAACCCGGGGCCGGTTCCGACGTCGCGTCGCTTGCGACGACCGCGACACGCGACGGCGACGAGTGGATCATCAACGGTCAGAAGGTATGGACGTCGGGCGCGCAGTTCTCCGACTTCGGCGAGATCGTGTGCCGCACCAACCCCGACGCCGAGAAGCACAAAGGCATCACCGCGTTCATCGTCGACATGCACGCCCCGGGAGTCACGATCAAACCCCTGAAGCAGATGAACGGAGGATCGGGCTTCAACGAGGTCTTCTTCGACGACGTGCGTGTCCCCCACGAACACGTGCTCGGCGACGTCAACGAGGGGTGGACGGTCGCGATCACAACGTTGATGAACGAGCGCGTTGCGATCGGCTCCGGTGGGGGCGGCGGACGCGGCGGCGTGAACCACGTCATCGCGCTCGCCCGGGAGCGCGGCGTCACCGACGACCCGCGCGTGCGTCAGCAGCTCGCCGACCTCTACACGAAGTCGCGCATCCAGAAGTTCCTGTCGATGCGCACACTCACCGCGGCAACCAAGGGCAAGGTGCCCGGACCCGAAGGCTCGATCGGCAAGCTGCTCGGCGGCCGGATCATGACCCAGCTCGGTGACCTCACCGTTGCGCTGGCGGGTCCCGACGCCGTGGCCGGCAACACCCGGTTGGCGGAAGCGCTGCTCGGTGCGCCCGCGGGGCACATCGCCGGCGGGTCCGACGAAGTGATGAAGAACATCATCGGCGAACGCGTCCTCGGACTCCCCGGCGAACCCCGTCCCGACAAGGGCGTCGCCTGGCGCGAAGTCCCGCGCTGACGAACCGCTGACGAACGCCGCCGAATCGCACGGGCGATCACCGGCCCATTCCTCAAGATTCGCGCGCCGTTTTGCCGTTACCCCAACTGTCGGAAGTGAGCACACGCTGAGGGGCCCACCGCGGCCCGTACCAACCGTTGGTACGGGCGACGGCCGCATTTGCTGATCGCGGTCGCCGGAAAGGCTGTCGAACATGCGTGAAATGCTCCGGAGCGGAATCGGCCGGCGCCTCGTAAGTCTCGCTGTCGTCGCGGCGACCTGCGCCGCCGTGGTCACCGTCGGCCTCGTGACGACCTCGGGCGCGGGCGCGGCGACGCGCTCGTTCTTCTCACCCCGACCCCCGTGCAGCGCGCCGCAAGACCCGTGGTGGCGTCACCACGACGATCGCTTCGATCGCGACCACGGAGCCGAACGGCGTTGGCACGCCGTTGCGGACTGCCGGCCGTCGACGACCACGACGACGCGCCCCACCACGACGACACGGCCCACCACGACGACGCAGTCCACGGCGACCACTTCGCCGACCGTGACCATCCCGCCGACGACCACCACCGTCGCACCGACGACCACGACCACCGTCAAGGTGACGACGACGACCGCACCGGCGCCGACCACGACAACGGTCGCGCCGACGACGACCACGACGGTTGCGCCGACGCCGACGACGCAGCCGTGCCCGGGCGTCGTGACCAACGGGGTGTGCGTCTTTACGGGGTAGTCGAGGGAGCCTCTTCGCCCGCAGCCTCGACTACAGGCGCATCGACCGCCGGCACCGAGGCGGTGCCGGCGGTGCCGAGCGTGCGCATGAGGGTCGCGGCCAGGCCCTCGATCGCGCCGCCGCCCCCGGTCACCAACACCTCGGGGACGACCGTGATGTGGCCCTCGGCGACCGCGTTCGCCACCGCGACGAGCGCCGTCGCGCTCTGACCGAGCGCTTCGGTCTGGGCCTGGAAGCCCGCCGCCCGTGCCAGCCCCAATGCCTCGGTCGCCTTCGCCTCGGCGAGACCGATCGCCTGGGTCTTGGACGCCTCGGCCTCACCGGTCAGGCGGACGAACGCCGCCTCACCCCGGGCCTGCGCTTCACGCGCCTGGGCCTCGTTGTTCTTGATATCGATGCCGACCGCCGACTGCGCGAGCTGGGCCTGCATGTCGGCCGTTCCCTTCGCCTTCTCTCGCTCGACTCGCGCGATCTCGGCGCGTTCCTCCTCTGCGTAGGTCGTCTTCTCCTGGTTCGCGATCTCGCGTTTGGTCAGCACCTCGACCAGCTCGTCGGGGAAATCGACGTCTTGGATGTACACACCGCGCGTCTCGACGTCGTACGCGGCGAGGTAGGTACGGATCGCGTCGAGCGCACTGGCCTGCACCTCGGGCCGGGTCTCGATGAAGCGCACCGCTTCGAGATCCTGGATGGTGTTGCGGAAGTGGTTGCCCACGGCTGCTTGCAGCACTTCGTTGACGAGGTTCTGCATCGTGCCGACCATCGAGATGACCTTCGGCGCGCGCGTGTCGGGCACGTGGATCTGCACCTGGAGGTCGATCTTGAAGACGAAGCCTTCGCGGCTCTTCGCCTCGATCGGCGAGAGGTGCGCGTCGAGGTTGTGCGCGGTCGACACCGCGTCGGCCCAGTTCAGGGTGAGGATCGACGTCGGCACGATCTCGGCCGCGTAGACGCGCGGGTTGATCGGATACTTGCCCGTGCGCAACGGCTCGCTCCAGATTCCGCGATGACCGGGATGCACGATGGAGCCGAACTTGAACTCCTCCCCCGACGTGTCCAGCGTCGGCAGGCCGACGTACGCCTTGATGACCGCGACCTCACCTTGGTTGACGATGAGCATCGGAACCATCTCGACGCGTGTGAGGAACGGGTTCAACAAGTACGCGCCGTACAAGAGCGGGTCGTGTTGCAGACCGATGTGACCGCCGGCCTCCAGGAACCGCTGGAAGTCCTGGTAGTTGTTGTGCAGATCGTTCTTCGAGCCCATCAGGACTTCGATGACTTCGGAGTCCTGCAGCGGTTCCGAGCCCTGTTCCATGCGCGCGATGTCGTCGTAACCGCCGAGACGGCTCGCGATGTCACCCGATGGCAGCGGCGGACCTTCCAAGGTCGTGACGATGCCGATCATGTCCTGCGGACCGCGCGGAGCGATGACCACGACTTGGAGTTGTTCCGGGGTCAACCCGAACGACTCCGGGCGCAGCACGCCGCCGGTGGCCTTGGCCCGTTCCGACATGTCGGGCGACACGGGCAGGCCGTAGACCTTGCGTGATGTGACGACGAGGAACGCGACCGGGTGGATCGGCAGCAACGTTCCGGGCGTCAGCACCGGGCGCTGCACACCCTTTTGGCCGCCGCCGCTGATGAACCGCTCGAGCGACGAGAAGTTCTCGAACTCCGCCTTGTAGTTCGCGCTCTTGGCACCGATCGGCAGCGGCCCGCCCACCTGTGCGATCACTACACCGATCTCGCCCGCGGGCACCTGCACCCACGGGAACTTCCTGACCCCGAAGACCGGCCAGAGCTTGAAGCGCAGGCCCGGGGTGAGCAGCTCTGCCTGGAAGCCGGCCTCACCGCGGAGCGCGATGGGGTTGTCCGCGGGCAGCTTCTTGAACGAGAAGCGCTTCTGGACGAGGCCGACCTCGGTGGGGCCGATGGTGTGAAACGACTGCAGGACGACCAGTACCGCGACGAGCACGACCAGCACGACCAACACGGTGATGGCGACGGACACTTCGACTGCCTCCTGTGGCTACCCACGTCCGCCCCGGCCGGTCGGCCGGAGGTGAGCGGGCGTCCGACCGCACGTGGCCGGGTGTCTGGCCGGCGTCCCAGCCCACCGGGTCGCCGAAAATATGGGCGCCGCCACCGTATGTTCTCGGGGTACCCCCGCGCCGGGGTTCGGGTCGGGGCCTCGGGCCGGGGCTCGGTGTTCTACGCGCCGGTCCAGCAGCCCAGAAGCGTCACGCCGACGTTGATCGCAACGTTGCCGCGCGTGTCGGCGGGGACACCGAACCTCGCCGGCAGCTTGGTCACGTCGACCAACAAGACCTTGTAGTCCTTGCGGACGACGACCGAACCGTCCGCCACCTGGAACGCGCCCTGTCCGAGGCCCGCTTCGTCCTTCGTCTTGTGCAGCTGGGTCGCGAGCGTATCGAAGTACGCCGTCGTCTCGGCCGGGGTCGAGAACTCCTTGACCGACAGGCGCATCG
This sequence comes from uncultured Actinomycetes bacterium, assembly GCA_963812205.1. Lineage (GTDB taxonomy): Bacteria > Actinomycetota > Acidimicrobiia > IMCC26256 > PALSA-610 > PALSA-610. Next base: position 405,529 of record CAWEUJ010000003.1, on the reverse strand, counting down.
ACGCACCGCCCGGGTACTCGTAGACACACGAGTACACATGGTCGATCCACGTGGGCTTGGAGATGGCCAACGGCTTCACGCCCGTCGCGCTCTCGTAGATCGCCTTTTGCGCTTCCGGCTCACAGATCATCTTCGCCGACACCGACGGGGCGGCGCCGGCTTTGATCGCGACGTGAACTGTCGTGGTCGAGCCCGACTGCGTGGTGGGACTCGACGAGGGACCCCCACTGCTCCCGCAGGCTGCGAGCAGGAGACCGAGCGAAACCGTGACTGCCGGGAGCAAACGCGTGCGCACGGCTGGGAGCGTACTGATTCCCGCCGCTTCGGACCTGTCGGGATCCTGCGCACGGACGGCCGGCGGTAGCGTTCCGGCGGTGCGGCGGTCGTCGGTACTCGCGCTCACGACGATCCTCGCCACTGCCGGAGCCCTCGGTATCACCGTCGCACCGGCCGCGGCCCACATCTGCCCCGTCGCCGTCGAGATTCCCGTCGGCCGGCCGGCCACCATCGACGTCGGGGTGACGGTGGAGACCGCGACCGTGCCCGACGTCGAAATCGGGATTCCGACCGGGCTCACCCTCGATCGCATCGATGCGAAGCCCGGGTGGACGACTTCCCGCGCGGGATCGACCGTGCGGTATCGCGGCGGGCCGATCGCGCCGTACGGGTGCGAGTACTTCTCACTCGGCGTGACTGCCACGGCCGCCGGGGCCTACGGCATCTCCGTCGTGCAGCGAACAGCCGACGGCACCGTCGTCGCGCGCTCGATCCCCGATCCGAACAGTGCCGGCGACCGGGTCCTCGACCAGTTCGTCTACGCCGGGGTCAAGCCGCCCGCGGGCCCCTCCAGTTCGAACGGACCTTCGGTGACGACGATCGTGGGCGGAGCGCTCGTGGGCCTCGGCGTCGTCGTGTTCGCGGTGATGGGGATCCGCGCTCGCCGTGCCGGCCGCCTCAATGACGATGACGACGGTGATGGTGACGACGACGACGGTGACGACGGCGATGGTGACGACGGCGACAACGAGCGCGACGAACACGGCGGGCGCGCGGCGCGCCCAGGCAACGCGCGCGCCCGGTTCAGGAGACGACCGCCGGACCCTCCGGCCCCGAAGTGATCGGACCGGTCTCCGGGAGATAGGGCGTCAGGCACGAGACGAACGTCGCGTCGCCGTCCGTCTCGATCAGCGACCGGGCGCGCGCATCGTCGAGCGCGACGGTGCCGGCGAGCAGCTGCAGCAGCGCCGAGAACGAGCCGCGAATCTCGGCCGCCACCGGTTCCACGCGACCCCGACCGACGCCCAGACCGGAGCCGGCGCCGACGGGCGAGACCGACCAGGTGATCGGGTCGTCCCGATCGGTCACCGCGAAGACCAGGGAACCGTCGGCGAACGCCGACCCAACCGGTTCGGCCCGGACCGCCAGCTCGGCGAGCGCGACCTCCAACACCTCGTCGGCATCGAGCTCGCGCACCGTACGGGCGAGCTCGGCGTCCGAAAGACCCGCCACCAGGAGCGAGAGCCAGTGCCCGCCGCGTTGTGCGTGGGCGCGTTCTCGGCTCCGGAGCATGCGGGCGAGCGCTCCGATCGCGAGCCCACCGCCGAGCCCGAGCGCGATCACCACTTCCACGCGCGTCAACCAGGGCGGCCCGGCGTCGGGCAGCTGCGACTTCCATAGCGCGGAGAGGTCGGTCGCCCCGCCGATCAGCGCGGCGAGCAGCCCGACGAACACGACGCCGTACAGCGCCTCCGCGCGCCGGCGCGCCAGGGTGACGATCGTGGGGACCGCGGCGATCCACACCGCGATCGACACGTAGCTGCCGCCGAGGAATTGGAGCACCTTGGCCCCGTTGCCGCCCGGTCGGGGGATCTCGAACCCGATCGCGTGCGCCATGTCGGAGACGACGATCACACCGAGCAGCACCGCGAGCACGCGCCACCAGTTCGGCTTCAACGCTGCGACGAGACCGGCGACGAACAGCACCGCCACGATGGGGATCCACGGAAGACCGCTCGGTCCCGGCACCCAGTCGAGCGCGACTGCGATCACGACGCGCTCGCCGTTGCGGTCGAGCACGATGTTCTGTTGCGAAAGGTGAAAGAAGCTGCCCGGCGATTGGGCGACGGGCGGCGGCGGCTGCGGGCTCATCCAATGGATGCGATGGTCGTGCCAGCGCGCGGAATGCCCGCTGCTGATCTTCTTCCACTCGGGCGTCGCGGTGGGAGAGACGTCGACGCCGGCAGGGACCGTGCTGCCGAGCCGGGTGCGGTTGATGTACGTGGCCTGCGAATGCAGGTTCTCGAAGACACCCTTCGGGCCGATGCGCAGGTACGGCTCGCTCTCGTATCCGAGCACGGTGATCTCGGTGGAGCTGCGATTGGTGACTTCGATCTTGTTGCCGAGGTCGACGATGCGGGCGCTGAGCCCCGGCACGGTCGGCGCGATCTCGACGATCCGGCTGCGATAGTTGGTCGGTCGGGGCCCGGAGATGGTGTGCGCCGACGCGGGCGCCGCGGTCAGTCCGAAAAAGACGATCGCCGCGAACCCGGCGGCGGCGATCCGGATCAGGATCCAGTGGCGCACGCGACCACGCTACGGCGCGCGCCCCGCCCGGGACGGACCGGCCTGCGCCGGGTTCGGGTGGTCCGGGGTCGTATTGTGACGCGCACATGAGAGCAGGGCGCCTGGCTCGGCTCTGCGCCGGGACGGCGCTCGCGGGGATCTTCATCGTCGCGACCGCGGCCCCGGCGTGGGCCCACGCCATCTTGAACAGCACCGATCCCCCCATCGACGGGGTGGTCGCCCAGGCGCCGTCGCAGCTCACACTGACGTACAGCGAGAACGTCGAGGTGTCGTTCGGCGCGATCCGCGTGTACACGTGCGCCGGCACGCGCATCACCACGGACGCCCCCGGCCACGCGCCGACGAGCGATCACACCGTCGTCGTGAAGATCCCCAAGCTCACACCGGGCGTGTACCTGGTGGCGTGGCGCGTGATCTCCGCCGACTCGCATCCCGTCAACGGCACCTACTCGTTCCGCGTCGGCCCCGGAGCCGCGCCGAGCGTGAACGGGTGCGCGGCGGAGACCACCGCCAAGAGCAGCAAGATCGTGGGCGTGCTGTTCGGCATCGCGCGCGCCGGCGTGTTCGCCGGGCTCGCGCTGCTGATCGGCGGCGCGGTGTTCCTCGTCCTCATCGCGCGACGGTCGAGCGCGGCGCGCTCGACCAAGGGCACGATCTGGATCGGCTGGACCGTCCTCGCACTCTCGACGATTGCCGGGCTCATGCTGCAGGGCCCGTACGCCGCGGGCGCCGGCATCGGCGACGCGGTCAAGTGGTCGATCGTGCGCGATGTGCTGCACACCCGCTTCGGCCACGTGACCGAAGTCCGGCTGCTGTTCCTGCTCGCGGCATTGGCGCTCTTGCCGTTCCTCCGCGCGTTCGACCGCGACCGCCGACCTCCGATCTGGTTGATCAGTGCGGGCGCGGTCGTCGCCATCGGCCTCGCGGGCACGCCGGGCTACGCGGGTCACGCCGCGACCGGCGACTTCACCATCCTCGCGGTGCCGCTCGACACGATCCACGTGCTGGCCATGAGCGTGTGGCTCGGCGGCCTGGTGGTGCTGCTCCTCGCGGCGCTGGGCGGTGGCTTCAGCGGCGGCCTCCGCCACGCCTTGACGACGTTCTCGCGCCTTGCGTTCTGGTGCGTCGTCGTGCTCGTCGGAAGCGGCCTGTTCGCGTCCTGGCGCCAGGTCGGATTCCGTGTACGCGGGTATACGGCGACGAGCTACGGCCACATCCTGTTGGTCAAACTCGCCATCATCGTGGGCCTGGTCGGCCTCGCGGCCGTGAGCCGCTCGATCGTCCGCAAGCGCCACTCGGCCCCGCTCGACGCGCCCGACTCCGCGATCGCGGCCATCGACGAACGGACGGTCGCAGGCCTACGGCGTTCGGTCGCGGGCGAAGTCGCGCTCGGTATCGCGGTACTCGCCGTGACCGCACTCCTCGTGAACGCGCAGCCCGCGCGCAGCGCGCTCACGCCGAAGCTGTTCTCGGGTTCGGTCAGCGCGGGATCGGGCGCGAGTGCGATGACGATCCAGGTCACGGTCGATCCGGCGCGCGTCGGACTGAACCAGATCCACATCTACACGCTCACTCCGAAGGGCGCCAACCTCAACGTGAGGAACATCACCGCGAAGCTCGTCGACGGGAACACGTCGGTGCCCGCCAACCTCGAAAAGGCCGGGCCGAACCACTACCTGACCAACAGCGCCGCCATACCCACCAAGGGCAAGTATCAGATGCTCGTCGAGGTCGAGCAGTCGATCGACGGCCGCGTCGTCGACACCGCCGGAGTGCTGAACGTCCCGATCGGATAGCCCGGTCAGCGACCCACTATTTCTCGTCGCGCAGCGCCCGGATGAGCTGCTCGGTCTGCTCACGCTGCTCGTATACGAGGCGGATGATCCAGTAGCGCAGGTAGCGGGTCAGCGAGTTGCGCACCCAGATCACCACGCCGACCACTGCGATACCGACGCCGATCGCACCGAAGATCTGCGCGCGCAGCGCGCTGAGCGCGTCCTTGCCGTCGAGCGCGCTCCACCACGCGATGATCGCGATCACGAACCCGAGGATCGTGAGACCGATGCCCCACTGCGATCCGAGGCGTTCGGGGTTGGCGCCGCCGCCGGTCACCTTGAGCTTGGCGACCTCCGCCTCGAACTGGGACAAGCGCGACGACGACATCGTGCCGCTCGCATCGGTGTTCTCGTCGTTCATGACTCGGAACTCCTCATTGGGATGAAACGGCCCCGGGGGCCGTGTGATCGGCGCCAAGATACGCGTCGGAGAGCTCGCCGGCGATGCTCGCCGGGGGGCCGGTGTGCATCACGCGCCCGTGCAGCATGATTCCGGCGCGATCGGCTAGGCCGAGGATCTCGTGTGCGAACTGCTCGACGATCAGGATCGACAACCCGGACGCGGCGATCCTGCGCACGTGGTCGTACAGCTCCTCGACGATGATCGGCGCGAGCCCCATCGACAGCTCGTCGATGAGGAGCACCGCCGGTTCCGTGGCGAGTGCACGCGCCATCGAGAGCATCTGTTGCTCACCACCCGACATCGTTCCGGCGGTCTGCTTGCGCCGCTCGCCGAGACGCGGGAACTGCGTGAACGCCAGGTCGAGGACGTCGCGGTACGAGTGTCCGGTGAAGGTGGCCATGCGCAGATTCTCGGCGACCGTCAGGTTGGGGAAGATGCCCCGGCCTTCGGGGATGAGGCAGACTCCCGCGCGGGCCAGCGCGTCGGCCGGGACTCCGGTGACGTCGCGCCCGCACAGGAGGACACCGCCCGACGTGGGTGTCACCTGACCCGACGCGACCGCGAGCGTGGTCGACTTTCCCGCGCCGTTCGGGCCGAGCAGAGCGAACACCTCGCCCGGCAACAGATCGAGGTCGATGCCGTGCAGCACGTCGATCCGGCCGTACCCGGCCCGCACCGCGGCGAGCTGGAGGATCGGGATCGGGGGTGCTTCGGCGGCGGCCGACGCGGTGCCGACCGCCGTCACGACGCGGCCTTCGTGGTGCCGAGATACGCGCGCTGCACCGACGGGTCGGCCTGGATCTCGGCGGGCGTGCCCTGGGCGATGACGCGCCCGAAGTCGAGCACGCTGATGTGGGCGCAGGCCTCCATGACGAGCGGCATGTCGTGCTCGACGAGCAGTACCGCGAGACCGCCCGATGTGAGCTCGTGGAGCAACACACCGAGCGCGTCGGTCTCCTGCTCGTCGAGGCCCGACGACGGCTCGTCGAGCAAGAGCACCTTGGGCTCCGTCGCCAACGCCCGCGCGAGCTCCACGAGGCGGGCGCTTCCCGTGGGGAGCGACTCGACGCGCTTGTCGGCGACGTGCGCCGCGCCGACCCGCTCGAGCAGGTCGTCGGCCACCTTCGCACAGTCGTATTTGCCCGTCGCCCAGCGGCGCCGCATCTCGAGTGCGACGAGCACGTTCTCGCGCGCCGTGAGGCTCCCGAACGCTTCCAGTCGTTGGAACGTGCGGGCGATGCCGAGGCGGGCGCGGCGGTACGGCCGGCGGCGGGTGACGTCGACTCCGTCGAGCAGCACACGCCCGCCCGACGGTGTCTGCAGTCCGGTGATCACGTTGAACAGCGTGGTCTTGCCCGCGCCGTTCGGGCCGATCAGCCCCGTCACGCACCCCGCCGGCACCGAGAGCGAGGCGTTGTCGACCGCGAGCAGGCCGCCGAACTGGACCGAGACTTCCTCGACGACGAGCAGGCCCATCTACCGGCTCCTCGCCGCGACGGCTCCGCGCGGAATGTCGTTGCTGATCCCGAGCCCGCGGTCGACGAGCAGCACGTCGGCCTCCTCGAACGCGCGCTGGAGCCCGAGCTCGCCGATCTCGGGCTCGGCGTTGGCCGCAGTGAGCTCCTCGTACTCGCGCCGGGCGTCGTGGCGCCACGGCAACAAACGGGCGAAGCCCTCGCCGATCGGGACGACGGCGCCCGACGGACTCTGGATGATCCCGAGCACCGCGAGACCGGGCGCGAGATACGTGAGCCCGAGCCACAACGAGATGTGCCAATCGGCCTGCACGATCACGAGACCGAGGCCGAAGACGCCGGCGAACAACGCGCCGGCGACGAACCCCACACCGCCGATGACGAGCGCGAGCACCACCGGCAACCCCGCGATCATCTCGAAACCCTGTGACTGGTTGAGCGTCCCGAAACTCATGGCGAAGAAGGCACCCGCGAACCCGGCGAGACCGGCCGACAGCGCGAACACCGCGAGCTTGGTCTCGAGCACGTTCACGCCGACGGTCGCCGACGCGGCCTCGCTGTCGCGCAACGCGACGAGTCGACGGCCGAAGGCGCTGCGGCGGAGCGCGACGATGCCGATTCCGCACAGTCCGAACACGACGGTGACCAGGAGCAGCAGTGACTTCGGCGCCGTCGTCTTGGAGAAGTCGATGCCGAGCAGGTGCACGCTCTCGACCGAACGCTCGCCCGCGCCGATCGCGAACGGTTGCGAGTAGAAGACCTCTTCGACCATCGCCGCGAACGCGAGCGTCGCGAGCGCGAGGTAGAGGCCCTGCAGCCGCATCGCGGGGAACGCGAACAGCGCGCCGATCGGGATCGTCACGAGTGCGGCGAGCAGCACCGCCCAGATACTGCCGTGCGCGCCGCCGAGGCGCGCGTACGCGACCGCGCCGATCCCCGCGAACGCGAGCGGCGCCAACGACACCTGACCGGCCCAACCGGTGAGCGGGACGAGCGAGAGCGCGACGAGCGCCGTACACATACCGATCGTGATCCGGCTGACGTTCGTGGGATCGGAGCTCGACAGCACGAACTGGTTGAGCACGGCGATGACGACGAGAAGGGCCGCCATGCCGATCGCGGTGTCGCGTACCGACGACACGCGCTCGACCCGCCGCACCTGGCCGATGCGCGCGAACTGCACCTCGGCACGCGGCAGGAGCAGCAACACGATGAAGAGCATGATCGTCGGCAACGCGTCGGGCACGTTGGTCCAGCGATCGGAGAACTTCAGGAACGAGCCCATCCACTGCGTGGAGAGCGCCAGGATCAGCGCGCCGAGATAGGTCAACGGAAGGCTGCGCAGCCGCCCGACGACCGCGGCCGCGAACGCGGTGATGATCAAGAAGGTGAGCGTCGTGGTCGACATGTCGGCCGTCTCCGGCGCGAGCAGGATGCCGGCGAGCGCGGCGAGTGAACACCCCAATGCCCACGCGAAGCTCGAGAGCACCGAGGAGCGCGCGCCTTCGAGCGCGGCGAGGTCGCGGTTGTCGACCACAGCGCGCATCGCGATGCCGATCCGTGTCCGGAACAACAGGACGCGAAGGCCGACCGCGAGGCCGATCGCGACCACGATCGTGACGAACCGGTGCCAGGTCAGCAGGATCTGACCGACGTGGAACCCGTGGCCACTGAACAGGAACGGCATCGAGTGCGCGTTGTTCTGGTTCCAGATCATGTTCGCGAGCCCGATCAACGCGAACATCAGTCCGACGGTCACCATGAGCTGCACCACGAGGGCCTTGCCCTGCAGGTGCCGCATGACCGCCCGGTCGAGCAGGATGCCGAACAGGGGCGCCGCCACCAGCACCACGAGCGGCAGGACCACCAGCTGCGGCAGCCCGTGAGCGACCGTGAGCTCCCAGTCGACGTACGCGAAGAACATGCCGATCGCGCCCTGGGCGAAGTTGAACACCCCGGTCGTCGTGTAGACGACGACGAGCCCGCTCGCGGACATCGCGATGATGCCCGCGAGCGGAAGCGCCAGAACCACCAGGTTGGTCAGGCTCGTCCCGTTGATCGGGTTGCCGGCCCACGCGGCTTTGCTGACCGCGACGATGAACACGATCGTTCCCGCCCAAACCAGCAGGTTCGACCATCGTTGCGACAAAGCCAGCTCTCTTTCCGGTGTCTACGACGAGCTCGCGTTAGCCCTTGTACTCCTTGGCGGGATCGATGCTGATCGTCATCGCCGGCTTGTTGTTGTCGCAGTCGAAGGTTCCCGGCTGCACCGGGTCGATGCGCACGAACTTGCCGTTCTCCACCTGCATGCCCACGACGCAGGTGCTCCCGATCTGGCGACCGACGTCGATCTTCGGCACCATGCCGCCGCCGTCGAAGTCGTGCATGTTGCGCAACGCCGTCAGCACGTTGGCCCGCGTGATCGAGTTCGGGTCGTTGCCGTTCGCCTTCATCGTGTCGTTCACGGCCCGGGCGAAGATCTCGCCGGCGATGAACGACTGGGCACCGAAGCCGTCCGGCGTCTTGTCGTACTTGAGGAAGCCGTCGAGCGTGGCGTTCGAGCCCTGGTCCTCGAAGGGCAAGAAGTTGAGCCACACGTACTGGCCCTCGACGGCGCTGCCACCCTCTTGGATCAGACGCTTGTCGTAGCACTGCACCGAGCAGTCCCAGACCTTCACGGTGTTCACGCCCTGAACCTGCGCTTCCTTGCGCTCCAACACGGTGCCCTTGTAGTCGAGACCGTTGCGGGCGTATGTGGAGCCGTGCGCCTTGATCGCCTGCGCGACCTGCGTGTAGTCGGTCTGGATCGACGTGCCGCTCTCACCGAACTCGGCGTCGCTCGTGATGCCCATCTTGTTCTCGGCCCGGAAGATCGGCATCGTCGACGCGATCGTCGACGGCAGGTCCTTCGGGACGACGAAGATGCCGTGCAGGGCCGTCGCTCCGTACTTCTTGAAGTAGTAGTCGTACTGCGTGTAGCCCACGTGGAACGTGCGCATGCCGGTGCCGCTGTAGGGGCACGACGACCCGGTCGGCAACGTCGCGAACGAGACCGGGGAGCACTGCTGCGCCACCTCGGTCTGGAGCTCGGCGATGTCGGGGAGGCCCGTCGCGTTGCCGGCCTTGTCCTTGCAGGTGTTCATCGTCGTGACGTCCTGCAGGAACAGGGCGGTCGTTCCGACGGTCGCGACCGAGTCGTTGCACGCGGTCGCGAGCGCGTTCGCCGCGTCGGTCGGGCTCAGCTTGGCGTCGCCTTCTTTGACGACAACCTTGCGGCACGCCAGGCCACCCTGGGAGTTGATGTAGTCGCCCCAGGCCTTCATCCCGTCCCAGGAGCCCTTGAACAGGCCGGGGCGGATGGAGTTGTTCACGTCGGCGATGACGGTGACCGTGATGGTCGACGGCGTCACGCCGATCTCCGTGCTCTTCAGGGTCGCGTTCTTGCAGGCGCTGTTGGCCGCAGTGGTGGGCACGGTGGTGCCACCCAGACCGTCGCCGCCGCCGGACGTGGAGGACTTACTACTCCCGCCGCCACAGGCAGTGACAACGAGCACCAAAGCCGTCGCGAGAACGCACCAACGCAGCCGCATTCTTTCTCCCCCGGGTCGCTTGACGGGCCGAAGCGTACGGACATTGTGCACGCCTGTCGATCCGGAATCGGGGCGCGGCATTCGCGAACGTTCAGCAGGCGGGCGCGAACACTCGGTGGACCGTCGACCAATGCTCGGTAGCATCGCCGCGGATTTCGTCGAGGAGGGCTGCCGAATGGCCGTCACCATCCCCGCGGCGCGCTACACGTCGAGCGCCTTCGCCGCCGCCGAGAACGAACGGCTGTGGCCGCGGGTCTGGCAGCTTGCTTGCTCGCTCGACCACGTCGCGCGAGCCGGGGACTTCCACGAGGTTCGCATCGGTCCCCTCTCCGTCATCGTGGTCCGAGGCAACGACCTCGAGCTCCGCGGGTTCCAGAACTCGTGCCGCCACCGAGGGAGCGCGCTGTGCGAGGGCACGGGCCAGGGTCTGACCGAGATCCGCTGCCCGTTCCACCGATGGAGCTACGACCTCGACGGGCGCTTGCGCGAAGTGCCGTCGCGGAAGGAGTTCGGAGCCCTGACCAGCACTTCCGGCCTTCCCGGCGATCTCGGTAGCGACGTCGGCGGCGGTGAGATCGGGCTGATCCCGGTCCGGGTCGCGACCTTCGGTCCGCTGGTGTTCGTGAACCTCGCGCTCGACGCGGAACCGCTCGAGGAGTTCCTCGGCGAGGTCCCGGGCGACTGCGCGTGGGCCCGCATCGACGAGTTCCGCTGCACCGCGGCGGTGTCGATCCCGGCGCCGTGCAACTGGAAGACACTCATCGACGGGTTCAGCGAGACCTACCACGTGCAGGGCGTGCACCGCGAGATGTTGGCGATGTGCGACGACGTGAACGGGCCGCAGAACGTGTGGGCGCGCCACGGCAAGCTGCTGCAGTCGTACGGACTCCCGTCACCCCGCCTGCGCGAGCGGCCCGACGATCAGGGAGTATGGGAGGCATTCGTCGAGGTGATGGGCGTACGCGTTGGTAACTTCGCTCAGAGCGACGCCGGCCCGGCGCCGGACGTCGCGGCCGGCGGGACGATCCGGAGCGCGATCGCGCAGATCGTCCGGGACAGGGGTGTCGACGCGGGCCACGACTGGTTCGCAGCGCTCGACGACGGCCGGCTCCTCGACATGGCCCAGTACAACCTGTTCCCCAACGTCACGATCCTGGTCTTCGCCGACATGCTCCAGATCGTGCGGGCGCGCCCGGGCGCGACGCCGGACGACGCGTACATGGACGCGTTCTCGTTCGAGCGGATCGCGCCCGCGCGGGCCGGCGACCGCGTGAAGCCGATCGACCTCGAGCTCTCACCCGAAGGCGAGCTCCCCCTCGGCCTCATCTTGAACCAGGACTACGCCAACTTCGCCCGCAGCCAGCGCGGCCTGCACCAGCCCGGGCTCACCCACCTCCTGGTGTCCCCCACCGAGGAGTGCCGCATCGTGAACCTGCACAAGAACCTCGAGGAGTACCTCGGCATCGACCCGACCGAGCTCGCAATGGTGTGACGTGATGCTCCGTCGCCTTCGCGACTCGGCGGTATACCCCGCGCGCGCCGCTGACACGCAGGACCCCGGCCGGTTCGCTTCGCGCACGGCGAGGAGCGGTCGTTCACCCGCTCGCGGCGGCACCTACCTCAGGACGCACCGGGTGCCCGTATAGATCGTGGGCATGCACTTGTTGCAGTGGATGCAGAGGGATTCGCGCTGGGGGTCTTTCTGCATCTCGAGCAGCAGTTCGGGTTCGCGCAGGAGCGCGCGACCCATTTGGACGAACGAGAAGCCGTCATCGAGCGCGTGCGTGATCGTGTCGCGCCGGTTGATGCCACCGAGGAGAACGAGCGGCATCGAGAGTGCGTCGCGGAACTGGCGGGCATAGGGAAGGAAGTACGCCTCCTCGAAGGGGTACGACTTGAAGAACACCCCGCCGAAGACCTTGATCCCCGTCTTGAGCAGGCCGGGGAACATCTCCGCCATCTCGCCGACCGGTGCCTCGCCGCGGAAGTAGTACATCGGGTTCTCGAAGGAGCTGCCACCGGTCAAGGTGAGCGCGTCGAGCGAACCGTCCGCCTCGAGCATGCGCGCGAACTCGACGCTCTCGTCGAGCCAGAACCCGCCGCGTACCCCGTCGGCCATATTGACCTTGGCGGTGACCGCGATGTCGCGGCCGGCGGCGGCGCGCACGGCCCGCACGACCTCGAGCGGGAACCGGGCCCGGTTCTCGAGGCTGCCGCCGTACTCGTCGTCGCGCTTGTTCAACCGCGGCGACATGAACGCGCTCAACAGGTAGCCGTGACCGATATGCACCTCGATCGAGTCGAAGCCCGCGTCGCGCAGCACTCCGGCGCCGTGCGCGTACTGCTCGATGATCGTGGCGATCTCGGACGCGGTCACGGCCTTGGTGCGGCGCATGCCGAGGGGGCTGAACACCCGCGACGGAGCGAGTGCGGGCGACTTGGTACCCATCGGATTCGCAACGGGCCCGGCGTGCCCGATCTGCGCGGCGATGGCCGCGCCCTGCTCGTGGACCGCATCGGTGAGCTGGCGGAGGCCGGCACCGACGTCGGGGTTGTCGAGCACGATCTGGTGACCGTCGGTGCTCCCGGCACGCGTGACCGCGCAGTAGGCGACGGTCGTCATGCCGACGCCGCCCGCCGCGAAACGGCGGTGGAACTCGATCAGCTCGGGCGTGACGACGCGCTTGGGCGTCCGCCCCTCGAACGTTGCTGCTTTGACGACCCGGTTCCGCAGTTCGATCGGGCCGAGGCGGGCGGGGGCGAAGGGATCGATCGTGACCATGCCCGGACCGTACCCTCGACGCGCCACAATGGGCCCGTGGATCTCGAACAGTTCTACGACGCCGACCCTCGCCGCCGACACTCCGAAGAGCTCGAGTTCGGGACCGATTGGCAAGAAGCCGGGGCCCGTACGCAGGTGTCATGGGTGGAGGCGACGGGCGAGCTGTACGCGATGCGCGATCCGCTCGGCCACCTGAACTCCGACCTCTTCGGCGACATGACCGTGAGCCGGGTCGCCGGCAAGGAGCTCACCGTCGAGGTGCTGGGGATCGTTGCCGGTCGCGACGCGGCCGAAGCCGTCATGAGTGGTTGGGAGACCGCGATGGGCTCCGGTGAGGACAGTCTGGCCTGGGTGCGCGACCGCATCGCCCACGCCAACACCGAGATGAGCGATCCGCCGGCACAGCCGTCGCGGGATCTTCCCGCCGACTGAAGTACAGGCCCCCTTCCCGCCGACCGAAGTTCAGGCTTCCCGCGGGCGCGCGCCGGCGGCTCGGAGCTCGAGCTCGCGGCGCAGCACCTTGCCCACCTCACTGCGCGGCAGCGCGTCGACGCGGTGGAACGCCGCGGGGACCTTGTAGGCAACGAGGTGCTCGCGGCACACCGCGAGGAGGTCGGAGTCGGAGACGTCGCGAGTCGTGACGACGAACGCGACGGGAACCTCACCCAAGCGGTCGTCGGCCATGGCGACGACCGCAGCCTCGGCGACGCCGGGGACGAGGCGCAGCACCTCCTCGACGTGCTCGGGGAACACCTTGTTGCCCCCACGGTTGATGACGTCACTCGCGCGGCCTTCGATCCACACGAAGCCGTCCTCGTCGATGCGCGCGAGGTCGCCGGTGTCGACGTAGCCGTCGGCGTCGACGCGCTCGGCGGCAATGCCGACGGCAGTCGTGGGCGGCCGGACCAGCAAGCGCCCGATCGGCCCGCCTTCTCCGTCGCCCGGCACGATCTTGATCGACACGCCGGGGTGCGGGCGCCCGATCGCGCCCAGCTTCTCGGGATGCTCACGTGCATCGGCCGCGGTCCACCCGATCACCTCGCCGATCTCGGCCTGGCCGTAGCCGTTGAGCACGACGACGCCGAACTTCTCGGCGAAGCGCTGCGCCTGCAACGGCGACAGGGGTGCGGTGATGCTGCGCACGTACCGCAAGGGAGCGAGATCGACGACCTCCGGGTCGTCCGCCAGCATCGTCATCGCGGCGGGCGGCAACACCGTCGAACGGATCTCGAAGCGACCGACGAGCTCGGCGAACGTACGCGGATCGAAGCGGTCCATCACCACGACCTCGGCCCCGGCGCGTAGCCCGAAGAGCACGTTGTAGATGCCCGCGTTGAGCGCGAGGGAGACCGGGACCAGGTTGGGCGTCGGCCGACGCTCGCCGCGACCCGAGCCCCGGAGCGGTCCGAGGACACGGTCGAGCAGCTCGATGTAGTTCGCATGCGTGTGGAGCACCGGTTTCGGCCGGCCGGTGGTGCCCGACGTCCAGGTGACGAACGCAACGCCGTCGTCGTAGGTCATCGGATCGGCGAGCGGTTCGGGCGCCGAACCGGTGAGGAGGGCCGCCGGACGCGTGGCGTCCAACACCGCGGCGCGCTCGGGCTCGGGCGCGCGGGGGTTGACGGGGACGAAGACCGCGCCGGCCAGCCACACGCCGAACATCGCGGTGATCGCGCCGGGCCCGTCGGGGATCTGGACTGCGACCGCCCGGCCCGGGCCGACGCCCACGGCGGCCAGCGCGGCGGCGATCGCCCGCGCGCCCGACCGCACCTCGCCCGCCGTCATCGTCACCGCGGGCGAGTGGAGCAGCGGCTCGGAGTCGGCCCGGGGGTGATCGAACAACAGTGCCTCGAGCGCCACCAGCGTGACCTGCCCTTTCGTGAGTGGTCCCTGTCCGAGGAACCGAGGGCTGAGCGCCTAGGCTGTGGGGGCAGCTGTGTGGGCGATCTCGGCCTCGCACCGCCATTCTTCCACCATCGGCTGACGACACTTTCGATCATCTTGCGAGCGCGCGCCGGCGGGCCCAGCGCTCTCGCCGCCGGATGAGGAGACGACCATGGCAACCCGACGAACGACATCGAACAAGCGAGAACGCGAACGCTCGAAGCAGGCGAAGGCCGCCGCCAAGCGCGAGCGCCGTCAGGACAAGTCGCCCGACGACGAGACCGATGCAATCGAGTTCGACGAGAACTCCGCGACGACCGAAGAGTTGATCGAGCGCATCGCCGCAATGCACGAGCAATACGACGCGGGGCAGATCACCTTCGAAGCGTTCGACGAGGAGAAGTCGGAACTCATGGCGCTCCTCACGACGCGCCTCTCCGAATAGGCTCGACGGGTGCCGACGGAGCTGCTCGACGTCGATCCATCCCGACCGCGCCAACCGGTAAGCCTCAGTCGAAGCCCCGACGCCAAGGTCAACTTCCGCTCGTCACTCGCCTTCTTCGCGCTGCACCTCCTGCCGTTCCTCGCGATCTTCACCGGAGTCACCCGCACCGCGTTGATCCTGCTGTTCGTCACGTTCACGACGCGGATGTTCTTCATCACGGCCGGGTACCACCGCTACTTCTCGCACAAGTCGTACCGGTTGAACCGCGTTTCCCAGTTCGTCCTGGCGTTCGGCGGGACGATGGCTTCGCAGAAGGGTCCGCTCTGGTGGGCCGCGCACCACCGCAACCACCACCGCTTCTCCGACACCGAACGCGACATCCATTCGCCCCGGCTCGGCTTTTGGTGGAGTCACGTGGGTTGGATCCTCTGCGACAAGTACAACGAGGCCGACCGCAATCAGATCCGGGATTTCGCGAAGTTCCCCGAGCTGCGCTTCATCGACAAGCACGACTGGATCGGCCCCTGGACCCTCGGCGCGATCTGCTTCCTCATCGGCGGCTGGAGCGGAGTGCTCATTGGTTTCTTCGCCTCGACGGTGTTGCTCTGGCACGTGACGTTCACCGTCAACTCGATTGCGCACGTGATGGGTCGGCGCGCGTACGAAACCGCGGACACGAGCCGCAACACGTTGCTGGTGGCACTCGCGACGGGTGGCGAGGGTTGGCACAACAACCATCACCGCTACCCGTGGGCGGCTCGCCAGGGATTCCGCTGGTGGCAGATCGACATGACGTATTACGTGCTGCGCGGGCTCAGCTTCGTCGGGATCGTGCGCGATCTCCGGCCGGTCCCGGCCGCGGTCATCGAAGAAGCGCGACTCGCCAAGGCGCAACGTCGAGCTTCGCGAATATCTCGACCCGACTGAGCAACGAGCTCCTCGGCCCCGCCGGGTGACCGGCGGCCGGGCATTCGCGCGTCCGCCTCGTGAGCTGCTGGATTACCCTCGACCTCATGGCCGACAAATCACCCAAGAAGTCCAACAGCAAGAAACCCGGCAAGACGTTGAAGGAGAAGCGCGCCGACAAGCAGTCGAAGCGCGACGACAAGCGTCCGGGCATCGGCTGAGCCGAGAGCTCACCGACTCCGCCGGTCAGTCGAGGAGACGGCGCGGATGGCGCCCGTCGACGTAACCGACGAACGGCGGGAAGACGTTGTAGCCGAGCAATTCCTGTAATCGCTCGGGAAGCGTGCGAACGACCGCGCGCGGCACTGCGAGCACGTGGTTCTCGACCGGCCGCAACCACGCCGCGCAGTAGTGCATCACGACTCCGACGCGCGGACGATCGGTCGTGTTGGCGCCACCTCCGTGCCACAGACTGCCGACGTACAACAGGGCCGATCCGGCCGGCATCGTCACGGTCACCGTCTCGGCGTCGGCCGTGGGGAACTCGTCGATCCGGCATCGACTCCCGGCCACGAGACGGGTCGCGCCGTTCTCGTCGGTGAAGTCGTCGAACGGCCACATGACGTTGAGGACCAACTCCGGGTGCGGGCGCGGAACCGGGTAGATCGCGTCGTCGGGGTGCAGCGGCTGCGCGCGTTCGCCGGGACCGATCTCGATCGCGGTGGGCGCACTCAACTGCGCGGGACCGATGACCCGATCGAGCGCGTCGAGCACGAGCGGATGGATCGCGAGCGCGTCGAGGGCGCGGGTCTTCGCGAACAGCGCGTAGACGCGGCGCGTGCGGCGGCCTTCGAAGTCGTCCCGTCCGAACGGCGTCGTCGCGAACAGACGGTCGAGTTCGGATCGGATGCCTGCAACCGTGTCGTCGTCGAGGACGCCCTCGACGACGCGATACCCGTCGTCCTCGAGTGTCGCCGTGCGCATCGCGGCCTCCGAACCTTCCCTTGGGGACTGTATGCTCCGTAACGTAACCCTCCAGAAGGGAATGTCAAGATGGAGCCGCGCTCCGAGTTGAACGCGACGCAGGCCTCGTTGCTGGGATTCCTGCACGACGGTCCCGCGACCGGCTGGGACCTCATCGAAGAGGTGCGGCGCGGCCTGGCCCGGTTCTGGAACGTCACCTCGAGCCACGTGTACCGCGAGCTGAAGACGCTCGAGGCGCGCGGGCTCGTGCACGCGGGCGAACCCGGGCCGCGCGACCGTCGCCCGTTTCGCATCACCGGACCCGGCCGGCGCGCCTTCGCCGACTGGATCCGCCAGGAACCCGCGCCCGAGCAGATCCGCATCCCGCTGCTCGTCACGTTGTGGTTCGCGAAGCATCTCGACGACGAGACGCTCGCGTCGATCCTGGAGAACAATCGAATCGAACACGAGCGGCGGCTCGCGGAGTACCGCGACATCGGCGGCGCGCTCGATGCATCGGGGACCGCCGATCCGCACGTCGGTGCCGTCGTCGAGTTCGGCATCGCGTACGAGCAGGCATTCCTCGACTGGTTGCATCACGTTCGCACGACCCGGATGCCGCGTCTGCGCACCTGAGCGCGTGTACCGTCCGCGACGTGCTCTCCGGGGAATCGAGACGCCGGCGCCGCACGGTGTTCGCCGCAATCGCACTCACCGCGAGTGCGCTCGTCGCCCCGCTCGCAACGTGGTCGTCGGGAGCCGCGCTCGGCACGACGGCCCAGTCGATCACCTTTGCGCCGCTCACCGACGTCACCCTCGTCGACGCCGCACCCACCCTCGCCGCGTCCGCAACTTCGGGGCTCCCCGTCTCGTTCACGTCGACGACACCGCCGACCTGTTCGGTGTTCACGGTCGGCACCGTCGTCAAGGTCTCGCCCGACGCGGCCGGCACCTGCACGATCGAAGCCGATCAGGCGGGCGACTCCACCTACGCGCCCGCACCGCCGGTGCTGCAGAGCTTCGCCATCACCAAGGCCACCCAGACCATCACGTTCACGGCATTGCCCGACCGCGCGCTGAGCGCGGGATCGTTCGCCGTCACCGCGTCCGCGTCGTCGGGTCGCACCGTGTCGTTCACGACCACGACCCCAGCAGTCTGTACATCGGGCGGGACGAACGGCGCCACCATCACGCTGGTGAGCTCCGGGACGTGCACCGTGGCCGCCGACCAACCGGGAAACCAGATCTTCGCACCCGCACCGACGGTGTCGCAGAGCTTCGGCGTGTCGAAGGCCGCGCAGGCGATCACGTTCGGTGCGCTCGCCGACAAGTCGGTGTTGCAGTCACCGGTGACGGTCGCGGCGACCTCCTCGGCGCTCCTCGCCGTCATCTTCACGACCACGACACCGACCGTGTGCACCGCAGGCGGAACGAACGGCACGACGATCGCGCTCGTCACGGCGGGCGTGTGCACCGTCGAAGCCGACCAACCCGGTAACGACACGGTGAACGCGGCGGCACCCGTGACGCGGAGCTTCACCGTGACCCGGGCGGCGCAGTCGATCGCCTTCGGCCCGCTCGGCGCGCGCACGGTCTCGCAGTCTCCCGTGACCGTCGGGGCGACGGCATCGTCGGGCCTCGCGGTGACCTTCACCACGACGACCCCCGCCGTGTGCACCGCGAGCGGGACGAACGGAGTCACGATCACGCTCGCCGCTGCCGGCACGTGTGCAGTCGAGGCCGATCAAGCGGGGAACGCCACGTACGACGCGGCCCCGCCGGTGCTGGCGAGCTTCGCGGTCTCGAAGGTCGACCAGACGATCACCTTCGCCGCCCTGATCGACCGGACCGCGGCGCAACCGCCGTTCGTCGTCGCCGCGACGGCGTCGTCGGCGCTCGCGGTGAGCTTCACTTCCACGACCCCGGCCGTGTGCACGGCGGGCGGAACGAATGGGGCCACGCTCACCCTCGTCGGCATCGGCACCTGCAGCGTGGACGCCGACCAGCCGGGGAACACGACCTACAACGCCGCGCCGACAGTGACGCAGACGTTCGCGGTGACCAAGGCCGACCAGACGATCACGTTCGGCGCGCTCCCCGACACACCGATCGGTCCGCCGATCACGGTTGCCGCCACCGCGTCGTCGGGCCTCGTCGTGTCGTTCTCGACGACGACACCCACGGTGTGCACCGCGGGCGGTACGACCATCACCCTGGTCGCGGTCGGGACCTGCACGGTGGAAGCCGACCAGGCCGGCGACGCGGTCTACAACGCGGCGCCGCCCGTGCTGCAGAGCTTCGGGGTGGGCAAGACGAATCAGACGATCGCGTTCGGCGCGCTCTCGGGTGTGGCGGTCAACCACGGGCCGATCACGGTCGCCGCGACGGCGTCGTCGTTGCTCGCCGTGACGTTCACGACGACGACGCCGACGGTGTGCACATCCGGCGGAGCCAACGGTGCGACGATCAGCATCGTGGGCGCCGGCACCTGCACGGTCGAAGCCGACCAAGCCGGTGACGGCGCGTTCAACACAGCGCCGCCCGTGACCCGCAGCTTCGACGTGACCAAGCTCGCACAGACCATCACCTTCGCCGCGATCCCTTCGATGACGTTTCCCCACGCGCCCGTTCGCGCTCGTGGCCTCGGCATCGTCGCACCTCGAAGTCACGTTCACGAGCGTGACACCAACGGTGTGCAAGATCGGCGGCCCGAACGGGACTTCGGTGACCCTGGTAAAGATCGGGACGTGCCGCGTCCGTGCCGACCAGGCCGGCGACGCAACCTTCACCGCCGCGCTGCCGCAGGACCGCCAGTTCACGGTGTCGGGCCCCAGCGTCGCGACGAAGCAATCCGGGTACTGGATGCTCGGCGCCGACGGTCGCGTCTACGCGTTCGGATCGGCCGTCGACTACGGGAGTGCGGCCGCGCCCGCGGTCGCGTTCGCCGCCCGCAACGACGGCACCGGCTACTGGGTGGTCGACAGCACGGGCGACGTGCGCGCCTTCGGCAAGGCCGAGTACCACGGCGGCCGGCCCTCGCTCCTCGCCGGCGAAGTCGTGTCGACGATCTCCGCGACACCGAGTGGCGACGGGTACTGGCTCTTCACCTCGCTCGGGCGCGTGTTCGCCTATGGAGACGCCCACTTCTTCGGCGACCTGCGTGCGGTCCGGCTCAACGGTCCTGTCGTCGCGTCGATCGCGACGCCGACGGGGCACGGCTACTACATGGTCGGCACGGACGGCGGAGTATTCAGCTTCGGTGACGCGCGCTTCCACGGATCGATGGGGGGCGCGCACCTCAACCGGGCCATCGTGGGCCTGTCGCCGGCGCCCGACAACCGCGGCTACTGGCTGGTCGCGTCCGACGGGGGCGTGTTCGCGTTCGGCGCGCCCTTCCGTGGATCGCTCGGGAACACGGTACTGAACAAGCCGGTGAACGGACTCGTCGCGTACGGCAACGGCTACCTGATGGTCGCGTCCGACGGCGGGGTGTTCAACTTCTCCGACGAACGGTTCGTCGGCAGTCTCGGAGCGACCCCGCCCGCCGCGCCCATCGTCGGCATCGCGGCCAACGCGTCTCCGTGATCGGTTCGTGAACCGGGGTCAGTGCAGGAAACGGCCCGACCGCGCGCCGGTCGACGAGCCCTCGCGGGTCGCGACGACACCGTTGACCACACTCGCGGCGATGCCTACCGCGTCGGTGACCAACCGGGTTCCACCCGCGGGCTGATCGGCGACGTAGCGGACGCGCGTCGTTCCGACCCGATCGGGATCGAAGAGCACGAGGTCTCCGGCGAGCCCGAGCTCTACCCGACCGCGGTCGGCGAAAGCGAAGAGATCGGCCTGGTCCGCCGTCAACATCTGGATCGCCTGTTCGAGCGTGAGGACGCGCCGTTCCCGGACCCAGTGCTGCAATGTCCACACCGCGTAGCAACTGTCGGTGTTGTACTGCACGTGCGCGCCGGCGTCGGACGCGCCGATCATCACTCCGGGCTCCCGCAGCTGCGCGGCGATGCAGTCGTCGTCGGCATTGGCCATCGCGGTCGCGACCTGGGTCTCGAATCCGTCCTCGGTTGCGAGATCCAGGAGAACATCGATCGGGTGCACGCCGCGTTCGGCCGCGACATCTCGGACCGAACGGCCTTCGGCGCTCGGAGTCGAGGGCGAATAGCGAACCGCGACGTGCTCCCAACGCCCGGAGAACACGGGCGTCGACCGCATCCGGTCGGCTTCGTCACGCAGGCGCGCCCGGGCGTCGGCATCGGCCGCGAGGCGGCGAACACCGTCGGCGCCGCCTTCGCGCACCGCCCGCGCCAAGGTCGGTAGGGACCGGACGAGCACACCCGGCGCGTCGAGCCGCGTCCACAGCTCGAACGGACGCGTCGAAATCTGGGGAACGACGCGTGCCCCGGCCCACTGCGCGCCACGGTGGAGCTGATGATGTCGCGCCCCCCGCCGGGATCGGCCCACGTGTCGAACATCGGTCCGACCACGACCGGGCGGCCGCTCGCCCGCGCCAACCGGAGGTGCCATTCGAGGTCCTGTTCGCGCACGGCCCGCTCGGATGCGAGCAGCGCGGCCGGCGCCATGGCAAAGACTCCCGATCCGCGTCCGCGGCCCAGCACCGCCGCGATAGCGAGGAGCTCGTCGTCACCGCAGACCTGACCCGGAAGCCTCGTGCCCGAGGGCCCGACGTTGTCGGTGACCTGATCTGTGCTGAAGCCGACCGCGCCGAGCTCGAGCGCGTGCAGGACCAGGGCCGCGATCTGCGCGATCTCGTCGGGAGTGGCGACCCGCTCGCGCGCGCCGACGGCACCCATCACGGCGGCCCGTATCGCGACGTGTCCGGCGTAGGTCGCGAAGTTGGTGAGCGCGCCGACATGTGTGAGCTTGGCGAAGTACTCGCCGAGCGTCGACCAATCCCAAGGCACGCCGCGCACCAACGCGTCGCGCGGAATGGCCTCGACCACGCTCATCACATCGATCACGTAGTCGCGGGTGACGTCGTCGACCGGAGCAAGCGTGTAGCCGCAGTTCCCCGTCACGACGGTGGTGACGCCGTACCCCGACGACGGCGTGAGATCCGGGTCCCAGAACAGGTTTGCGTCGAGGTGCGTGTGCGGGTCGATGAAACCGGGCGCCAGGCACAGGCCGCGACCGTCGATCTCCTCGGTGGCGGACCCGGCATCGCCGATCGCGCTGATCACACCGTCCCGGCACGCGACGTCGGCCTCCTGCCCGGCGCGGCCGGTGCCGTCGATCACCGTCGCCCCGCGGATCACCAGATCGTGATCGGCCATCGTCGTCCCCCGCCGTCGAGCACCGATACTGCCCGATCCGCCGGCCGGGCGTCAGCTCGCCGCGCTGAGATCGACTTCGACGTCGTATTTCATCTTCTTCAGGTCCGACGCACTGAACGTCAACGCCCCGCGGTCCGATACCTCGAGGTTGTAGAGCTGCGCGCGCGGGACATTCTGGATAGAGAACGGAAAGCGACAGAGAGTGGCCGACGCGTTCCCACTCGTGAGTGTGCCGGTAGCGATGACAGCGTCCTGTTCGTTGGTGACCGTCACCGCCGTTCCCGGCGCGATGTCCTCGAAGCCGCCGACGTCGGTACAGCCGGCGCCGTTGCCGTCGAAGGTCACAACGCCCCGCAACGTGACGGTCTGGCCTTCACCGCTGCTGCCGCAGCCGGAGGCCACGAACGCTGCCAGCCCGACCGCCATGAACGAAGCGAGCGCACCCCGCGTCACGCGCAGATTCTGCCGCATTCACAAGGCCCGGGCGCGGCGACCGGGCACGCGGCCCACTCGCTGCTCGTCAGCGGTACCGTGGGATGCCAAGACGTCCTCCTGAGAGCGCGATGCGGATGGCACTGCCAGACGGCTGGATCGTTGTCGAACGCCGACCCAACGGTCAACTCATACGTCGCTCACGCGCAATGACGGGCGCTCAAGCAGACGCTCTGGTCGCGTCGTTGCGCGCCCGTGGTCGCGACGCGCTCACCATGAGGTTTCGATTTCCCGAGGTGCAACGATCCCGAGGCGCGAAGCAACGAGGTCGACGCAGGCAATGATCGCTCCGGCCGGGGCAACGGCGCCGGAATCGGCTCCCGCCGTGTTCGTGAACCAACCCCTAGATTGACGGCGTGAACGCGACCGACGTCGTCCGCGGCGCGCTGCTCGACACCGCCACACTCGATGCGCTGCGCGCGTGGGTGGACGAGGTAGAAGCGTGGCCGACCGGCTCGCACGTGTGGGGTCACTACGCCGAGCACACCGCGCGCGGGCCGCGCATCTGCCGCACCGAGAATGTCTCCGCGTGCCATCCCGGAATTGCCGCGCTCGTCGCCGGGCCGATCGCCGATGCCGCGGCGGCCGCCCTCGGCGAGCCCGTCACCGCGTTCAAGGACAAGGTGAACTACAAGCAACCGGGAGGTGCCGGCTTCAGTCCACATCAGGACAAGGTCGCCTACCCGGGGGCGGGTCGGGTCATGTCGATCCTCGTCGCGATCGACGATTGCAACGTCGAGTCGGGCTGCCTGTGGTTGGCCGGGGGAGTCGACGGCGTCTTGGCGGTAGACGATCGCGGCGTCGTGAGCGCCGACGCGTCGGCAGCGCTCGACTGGTTCCCGGTCGAGCTCGCGGCGGGCGACGCGGTGTGCATCGACGGGATGGCCCCGCACTACAGCGAGACCAATCGCGCTCGAGTTGCCCCGGCGCGTGCTCGTCGCGAGCTACGCGCCCACGAGCGAGAGCTATAGCCGCGCGCACTACTACGCACAGCGCAGCGAGCGCATGCGCCGGGAGACCGAGCGCGACGGCCGTTTCCGGATCAGCACCCTCGCCGACTTCGACGGGGCGGAAGTCGCTACCGAAGCCGCGACCGACAACTGCACCCACCCGTAGCGATCACTGGTTCGTCGTGGGATTCCAGTTCCGGAAGTAGTCGGGATTGCGGCGCGCCTTCATCGACGCGTAGCGAGCGTCGAGCGGCTCGTCGCTGCTCGGGTTGATCCAGAATTGATCGGCCCGCACCGCGTCGAGGACGCGTCGGGCGACCTCCTCGAGGGGCCAGCATCACCGACATCCCGTTCTCGCCGAAATGCCGGGCCATGGCGAAGCCGATGCCGTTCGCGCTGCCGGTGACGACCGCGACCTTCCCCAAGACCGTTCGCACAATTCCTCCCGGCCGTTGCTGGCACTTCCGCCGCCACTCGTGAGCGTGGAAGAATCCGATCATGACGATTCGATACGGCGCCCGTCCACCCGAACAGCAGCGCAACCGCGAGATCGAGGCCACCACGAAGACGATCTGGTCGACCGCGGTCACCATCGTGTGGGAGACCGACGCCGACGCCATCCGCGCCGTGCTCCCTCCGCCGCTCGAGCCCTCGGAGCCGTTGGCCCGGATCCGGTTCGCGACCGTCGACATGGGCACGGGAATCCCGGTGTTCGGCGCCGGATGGTTCGGGGTGCGCGCCCGGCACGGCAGTGTCGAGGGCGAATACGCGCTCTTCATGCCGATGACGACCGAACAGGCGACCGTCGGTGGACGCGAGACCTTCGGTGAACCCAAGAAGATCGGCGGCGTCTCGATCGACGTCGACGGCGACCACGTGCAGGCGCGCTTCGACCGCATGGGTTTCCCGCTCGCGGTCTTCGACGGAACGCTCGGCGCCGCGATCGACATCGCACCGAAGGAGAAGGTCGACTTCTACTTCAAGCTCAGTCCGTCACCCGACGGCAAGGGCTTCGACACGGAGCCCGCGCTCGTGCACGTTCGCCGGCACGAGGAAGCGCGCGAGGGCCGCGCCATCGACGGCACCTTGACACTGCACGAGTCGCCCATCGACCCCATCGTCGACATCCCGATCGGCCGCATCGTGTCGATGCAGTACGCGCAGGTCGCGACGACCCAGGCTGCCGAGGTGGTGGAGCGGGTGCCCGCCGACTGGCTGCTCCCCTACGTGCACCAGCGCTACGACGACCTGTCGGTGCTGGGCCCGAAGAGCGCGAAATGACCGACTCGCTACACGATCATCTCGGCCGACGCGCACGCCGGGCTTCCGTGCGAGGAGTACCGCCCGTATCTCGACAGCCGGTACCTCCCGCAGTTCGACGAGTTCCTGGCGGAGCGCCAGGCGAACCGCGACCAGCAGATGGTGCTGAACTACGACTACATCACCGACTGGGAGACCACCCACGAAGAAGGACTGCGCGGCGCGTACGACCCCGCGCAACGGGACAAGGAGATGGATGCCGACGGCGTCGCGGCCGAGGTCATCTTCCCGGATGCCGACGCGATCACCGGGATGGAATCTCCGCCGTTCGGCGCCGGCCTCTCGGCCGGAATGATCGAGGACCCGGAACTCGCATTCGCGGGCGCGCGGGCGCACAACCGCTTCCTCGTCGAGCTGTGCGCGCGAGAGTCCCGAGCGCCGGGCCGGTATCGGCCTCGTTCCGATCACGCACGACATCGAGCGCGCGGTCGCCGAGATCGAATGGCTCGCCGACAAGCCCGGCATCGGCGGGATCATGGTGCCGACGATGTGGCGCGACCGCCTGCCGTACAACCATCCCGTCGTACGACCCGGTCTGGGCCGCGTGCCAGGCCGCCGCGTTCCCCGTGCACACGCATTCGGGCGAAGCGCCGCGCGAGGAGATGAACGAATTCATCGGCATCTATCTCGCCGAAGTCGTGTTCTGGACGCACCGGCCGATCTCGCACCTCCTGTTCAGCGGCGCGTTCGAACGCTTCCCCGGTCTGAAGTTCGTCGTGACCGAGGGCGCGTGTTATTGGGTCGCCGACATGAAGTGGAAGTGGGACCAGTACTTCGGCGGCGGGCACACGACCAAGAAGATGGCCGCGCTCATGAAGGGAATCCTGTCGAAGCTGCCGTCGGAATACTTCGGCACGAACATCTTCGTCGGTGCGTCGACGATGTCGAAAGAGGAGATCCGCCGCCGCCACACCATCGGCTGCGACGTTGCGATGTGGGGTACCGACTACCCGCATCCCGAAGGCACCTGGCCGAACACGATCGCACGGTTGCGCAGCGATTTCGGTGACGTTCCGGTCGGCGACGCCCGCCAGATGCTCGGAGAGACCGCGGCGAAGTGCTACGGCTTCGACCTCGAAGCCCTCCGCCCGATCGCCGAGCGGGTCGGCCCCACCCCCGTCGATCTGGGCCAGGATCCGACCCGGGTCACGACACCCGAAGACATCCGGTCCGCGCGAGTGGTGGAAGGACGAGTACCAGGTGGCATGGAACGGCTGAGCGCGTCCGCGGGTCACCAGGACTTGATGACCTGCTCGGCGTCGAACGCGTTGCACGTGGAGTCGCTCGGGTAGTCGCTCGGGTCGAGCGGTACGAGCACGTCGGCGACCGTCGGCCCGATCACGTCGCCGACGGGGCGCAGCAGGTCGAGGTCGAAGCCGTAGACCTCGGCCGCGGTCGTCTCGAGCATCATCCGCGTCTCCTCGGGCGGACACGGGGCGAACGCGGCACCGCAGCGCCTCGGTGGTGTACGGGTACGAGCCCTCGGAGTGGGGGTAGTCGGCGCCCCACATGATGCGGTCGACGCCGACCTCGTAGCGCAGCTCGCTCTCGGACGGCCGCAGGAAGCTCGCACCCACCCAGAAGTTGCGATGGAAGTACTCACTCGGCGTCATCGACAACGCTCCGGCGACGGCGCCGAAGAACACCGCCTCGGCCGCGCCGCCGTGCGTCATGCGCCGATGGAACCAATCGAGCGTCTCGATACCTCGTGGAATCCACGCCGTGCCCTGCTCGGTCAGGACGACCCGCAGGCCGGGGTGGCGCTCGAGGACGCCGCCGAAGATGAGATGCCACACGGCGCGATGCGAGAACCACGCGAGCTCGATCAACATGATCGCCCGCGCGGCCTCGTGGTCACCGAAGTCGGGCAGGCCGCTGCCGCTGTGAACGTTCAACACGACGCCGAGCTCTTCGCACAGGTCCCAGAGCGGCTCGTAGACCGGATCCCACAAGGGCGCGATCGCGGAGTTCGGCGGCACGTTCGGCAACAAGATGCCGCCGAACACGTCGATGTTCTCCTTCCCCCAGCGGATCTCGGCGAGCGCGTCGTCGACGTCGTTCAAGAAGACCTGCGCGAGCCCGGCACGCCGGCCGGGCGCGGCGCCGCAGAAGTCGGCCATCCAACGGTTGTGCGCCTGCAGACCCGCCCAACGATGGTCGTAGTCGAGCGCGGTCGGCTCGAGTGCCGTGAGGTTGCCCTGCGCGAAGAAGGGCGGCACGGTGTTCGGGAACAACACCTCGGCCGCGAGCCCCTGCGACTCCGTCTCCTTCAGGCGCCGCTCGCTGTCCCAGTTGCGGTACGCGGTCGGCGCCTGCAGGTCGGCGTAGGGATTGACGTAGGCGGCGGCCCAGGCGTCGAACTCGTCGTGCCAGCGCGAAGCGAGGTACGGCTTGTACTCGTGCAGTTCGGCGCCCGCGTGACCGTCGACGGAGATGATGGTGTACCTGCTCGACAGATCCCTCGACAGATCCGATGCTGGACCGCGCACGTCACCCTCCGCGATGGACTCGGAGGAAGACGCTACCCCGCCGCGCCCGGCTCGGGAACGGCGACCGGAGCGACGACCTCGCGCGCCTGTGCGTCGAGGCGCGTCCGGAGCTCGGAGATCGGGAGGGCCTTGGCCCAGAGGTAACCCTGGGCCCGCGGGCAGCCCATCTCGATGAGCAGGCGGGCTTGTTCCGGCGTCTCCACACCCTCGGCGACCACGTCCAGTCCGAGATCTTCGGCCAGGGCGATCACGCGGCGGACGATGGCGGCATCGCGCGGGTCGCGGGTGAACTCGCAGATGAACGTACGGTCGATCTTGACCCGGTCGATGGTGAGTGATCGCAGCAGCGTGAGCGACGAATGGCCCGTGCCGAAGTCGTCGAGCGCGACCTTGACCCCGAGTGCCCGGGCCGCCGCGATCTCGCGTTCCGCCGCGGCGACGTCGGGGAGCACCGCGGTCTCGGTGATCTCGAGCCCGATCAGATTCGGGTCGCAGCCGGTACGTTCGAGGAGTTCGGCGAGTTGCCGTGCCGGCATGCCACGCGTCAGGTGCGTCGCCGACACGTTGCACCAGACCCGGAAGTCGTCGGTGACGCCGGCGCACGCGAGGTCCTTGCGCGTGCTGATCGCGCTCGCCACGATCGCGTCGTCGAGCGCAAATACGAGGCCGGTCTCCTCTGCGAGCGGGACGAACTTCCACGCATCGAGAACCCCACGCTCGGGATGCTGCCAGCGCGCCAGAGCCTCGGCCCCGACGTAGCGACCGTTCCGGAGATCGACCTCCGGCTGGAACCACGCGACGATCTGCTGCCCGGCGATGCCGGCGCGCAACGCGTGCTCGTCGTCGAGCCGAGACTCGATCGCGGCGCGCAGCTTGATGTCGAAGATCTCGATGCGGTTGCGGCCGGTCTGCTTGGCCCGGTACTGCGCGGCATCGGCGAACGACAGCAGCGACTCCGCGTCGTCGGTGGTGTCGAGGTTGGTCGCGACGCCGATGCTGGCCGATATGTTGATCGATCGCCCTCCCACCTGGAACGGTTCGACGAAGGCCTGGAGAACACGCTCGGCGATGACCAGCGCTTCGCCGTTGCTGCGGAGCTTGTCGAGCAGCATCGTGAACTCGTCCCCGCCGAGGCGGGCCAACACGTCGGTGGTCCTCAGCATGAGGCGGACCCGCTCGG
Source organism: uncultured Actinomycetes bacterium (assembly GCA_963812205.1). Taxonomy (GTDB): domain Bacteria; phylum Actinomycetota; class Acidimicrobiia; order IMCC26256; family PALSA-610; genus PALSA-610. Next base: position 376,932 of record CAWEUJ010000003.1, on the reverse strand, counting down.
CGATCTGGATGAGGAGCATGTCGCCGGTGGCGTGGCCGAGCGAGTCGTTGACGACCTTCAGTCGATCAACGTCGAAATACAGCACACCCACGATGGTTCCGTGTTCGGCGCGCGCCCGCCACCGCGCGCTGCAAGGTATCGACGAATGCGGCGCGGTTCGCGAGCCCGGTCAACTCGTCCCGGAGTGCACGCAGCGTGAGCTGCTCGTTGGCCTCGCGTAGGCGGGCGTTGGCCTCGTCGTTGTGCTCACGCAGCTGAAGTTCGCTGACCACGACCGCGTGCACCTCGAAGTGCAGAGACGTCATGACGATGAAGTAGATCGGGACCGCGAGACCGAGCAGCCGGGTCACGCGGTCGCCGGACATCGCGAACGCGACGCCGACGGGTACGAGCATCGGGAGCTGCGACGCGTAGAAGTAGACACGGCGCGCCGCGGTTCCCACCACGTAGGTCGCCGAGACACCGCACACGAAGAGCAGGTAGACGGCGCGCAGCTCGACGTTCTGCGAGCTGGGGAGGGCGAAGATCGCCGGCGTCCCCCACGCGACCCCGACCAACATCGTGCAGATCAGGCCCAGTGTGTAGTGGGTCAGAACCTCGCCGCGCCGTCGCCGGCGCAGGTACCAACCCGCGCACGCCATGGTGACGACGTCGGCGATCGACACGAAGACGACGAAGCTGATCCGGCGCGAAGCGGGGACCGAACTCCCCAGGATCAGTACCAACAAGGTCGACGCGGGTATACCCAGGAGCGAGCTGCGCCAGAGCGCGCGCATCACTTGATCGAGGCACGCGGCGCGCGCCGCGACGCTCAGCTGCTTGTGGGTCACGCGAGCGATATCGGGAGACCGGGGCTGCCCCTTGACGCCCGATGACGGCGACGTGGGCACCGAGTGCCGGGCATGACCCGATCGCGGCTTTGTGCCGCATCGGCGCGCCGGCCGAGAGATCAGCGATCGCCGAACGGCTCCACCCGGACGAGCTGATCGAACCAGTCGGATTCGGCCAGCGCGAGGTGGAGCTCGAGCGCGTCGACGGCTTGGATAGGCGAGCCTTGGTAGCGGGGACTCGGTTTGGGCAGGGTCCAGAGCTCGACGGGCAGCCCGGCGGCCAGCGCCTGGAGTGCGAGCGATTCGGGGGTCGTGTCAACGAAGGTGGTATCGCACTGGGAGCAACGCGCCCGGTACGACCAACTCTGATCGTCGACACAGTTGCGGACCACGACCGATGCGGCCGGGACGCGGACCACGCCGCACTCCGGACATGTGACCCGCACCCAGTGGGAGACGCGCTCGTCGACGGTCCTCGATCGTTCCACCGGGCGGGTGCTCGCACCGGGTCGGGCTCGTCTCGGTCCACGCGAATGACGCATCGTCATGATCTTGCCTTTCGATCGGATGGCGCTCCCGGGAACGCGGGTCCCACGACGACCATGCCTTGCGGGCGTGACGCGCACGTCACCTGGTGGTGACCCGGTTCAGCCCGCCCGGGAGATCGCCGGTTCGACCCCGTTGCGCAAGATCTCCTTGGGCCGGACCGACTGCGCAACCGCGTCGTCGTACGACACCCGGCCCGCGGCGACGAGCTCGTTCAGCGACGACTCGAGGGTGGCCATGCCTTCGTCTCGCCCGCTGCGGATCACGTTGCGCAGCTGGTGCGTGCGACCGTCTCGGATCAGGTTACGAACGGCGTCGTTCGCGACCAACAGCTCGAAGGCGGCGATGAGACCGCCGCCGGTCCTCGGAAGCAGCCGCTGCGAAACCACCGCCGCGAGCGACGCCGCGAGTTGTACCCGGATCTGGGTCTGGCGCTCCGGCGGGAACACGTCGGAGATGCGGTCCAACGACTGCGACGCGTCGTTCGTGTGCAAGGTCGCGAACACCAGGTGGCCGGTCTCGGCGAGGGTGAGGGCGAACTGGATTGTCTCGGGATCGCGCATCTCGCCGACCAGGATCACGTCGGGATCCTCTCGCAGGGCGGAACGGAGCGCGCGCGCGAACGACGGCGTGTCGACGCCCACTTCGCGCTGATCGATCGCGGCGACGCGGTGCCGGTGCGTGTACTCGATGGGATCCTCGATCGTGAGGATGTGCACCGGACGGCGGGTGTTGATGAGCTCGATCATCGAGGCCAGGGTGGTCGACTTCCCCGATCCCGTCGGTCCGGTGACGAGGACGAATCCCTGCTTGAAGTCACATGCCGCGGAGAGCATCGGCGGGATGCCGATCTCTTCCGGGGACGGGACGGCAAGCGGGATCGCGCGGACCGACATCGCGAGCTCCCCGCTGCGATAGAAGCAGTTCGCGCGAAACCGGTACGTGTCCGCGTACGCGAACGAGACGTCGAGATCGCGTTCCTCGTGCAGTCGATCGCGCAGCTCGTCGGAGAGCAGGGCTTCGATCATCTCCGCGGTGTCGCCGGCGCGCAGCGCCGGCGCGCCCTTCATGGGGACGAGGCGTCCGTCGACCCGCACGCGCACCGGCGATCCGGGGGTGATCAGAAGGTCGGTTCCTTTCAGGCGGATGACCTCCTTGAGATACATCTCGATGGCATCGACCTTGACTCCGGTGAGCGTCATCCGGTGGTGTGCTCTCGTCTCTCGGCGTCACGTCCCGAAAGGAGATCGCGCTCCTTCCGAGACGATCGGCTGAAGGTCTACGGACAGCTGGCGGCGTAGATGCCGGTCAGATGGTCGTACGTCGGTGAGAAGTCCGACGCGGTTCCGACTCCGCTCGAGATGAGCTTTGCGGCCTGCAGTTGGGTGAACAGGTCTGCAACCGCCGGGCCCGCGGGATAGGCGACACTCCCACCGTTCGCGTAGAAGGCCTGGGTGGCGGTGTTGATCGTCCGCACCTCGATCTTGCACGCACTCGACTTACTCGAATTCGTAATACCGCCCACCGCGAACACGACGACCGCGGCGAGGATGCCGAGGATCACGATCACGACGAGCAGTTCGACGAGGGTGAACCCTCGCTCGATCAGGTTCTTGTCTGCACAGTTCATACGACTTCGCACGTCAATCGCCTCCTGAAGTGGCAGCAGGGACTGCTACCGGATGAGATGAGCTTCGAGCCGGTACGCGGCTCAGGGTTCGGCGCCGTGCCCCACCACCTCCCTGTCACATTTGGGCACCCGCGGCGATCTCCTCATTTGAGATTCACAACCGCGGGCGCGGAGTAGATGCCGTACATCGCCTGCACGAGCGCGACCGCGACAAACCCCACGACGAGGCCCATCGCGACGATGACCGCGGGCTCGAAGAGTGTCGTGAGCCTCTTGAGCTTGTACTCGAGCTCGCGCGAGTAGTAGTCGGACGCGTTTTCCAGCTGGACGTCGAGTGTTCCGGTGTTCTCACCGACACGCATCATCTGGATCGCTGCTTCCGGGAAGAGGCCCGTGTCGCCGATCGGTCCGGCGAGCCCTTCACCTTCGAGCATGCGTACCTGCGCGACCTGCAATCCCTCTTCGAACACACTGTTGTTCGCGCCCTGGATCGCCGCGGCCATCGCATCGGGAAGCGGCACTCCCGCGCGCGACATCGCACCCAGGATGCGGGTGACCCGTTCCACGACGGAGTAGAGGGCGATCACCTTGATCAGGGGGAGGTGGAGGGTCATCCGATTGCGAACGCGGCGTCCCGCCCTCGTCTTCCACCCCCACATCACGACCGCGCCGATCGCCGCGAACCCGAGGAGATAAACCCACCAGTACGTCTTGGTGAAGTTCGCCAGGCCGATGAGCATCCGCGTCGACAACGGCAACTTGGCCCCGAGCCCGCTGAAGAAGGTCGCGAACTTCGGCAGCACCCACACCGCCAACGTCGCGACGGTCACCACCGCCATGACGAGCACGACCGCGGGATACGCGAGCGCCTGGTTGACACGGCTCCGGGTCTCGAGATCGCGCTCCAGGTAGTTCGAGACCTGGACGAGCGCGAGGTCGAGGCGACCCGTCATCTCCGCGGCCTTGACGATTCCCAGGTAGTACGGCGGGAACAGCTCCGCGTTCCGCGCGAGCGCGTCGGAGAACTGGGCGCCCTGGGTGATCGCCTCAGCGGCTTCGGCGAGCACCTCCTGCCAATGGCGGTTGGTCGTAGACCGCGCGATGACCTGGAGCCCGTCGGTGAGTGAGATGCCGGCCGCGACGAAGGCAGCCATCTGCCGCGAGAAGTTCATGATGTCGGCCCGCTTGACGCGCTGCTTGGTCACCTCGATCGAGAACAGGCTCTTGCGTGCCCGCTTGATCTTTTGGACCTCGAGGTTGCGGACGAGCAATGCGTCGCGTGCGAACGACTCGCTCACCGCGTCGACCTCGTCCTTCACCTTGGTGCCGTCGGCGGTGACGGCGGTATACCGGAAGCGTGACATTCGACAGTCCTTCGCGCTAGAGCACGTACACGGTGCGGAGCACCTCGGAGATGGTGGTGAGGTCGTTCTCCACGAGGCCCACGGCCTGGTCGCGCAACGTCCGCATGCCCACGGCCGCGCCGGCCTCGCGCAGCGCGTTCAGTGACGCCTGCGCGACGACGAGCTCCTTCAGATCGTCGGTGATGGGCAGCACCTCGTAGATCCCGACGCGGTCGTAGTACCCGGTCTGCCCGCAGGCATTGCACCCGCCGCCCTTGACGAACTCGGTCTTGTCGGCTCGGCCGCCCGAGGCGTCGTAGAACGCGCGCTCTTCGGGCGTGGGCACGTACGACCGACGACAGCTCGTGCATACCTTGCGGATCAGCCGCTGACCGACGACTCCGAGCAACGACGACGCGACGATGAACGGCTCGATTCCCATGTCCATGAACCGGTGCAGCGCGCTCGTCGCGTCGGTGGCGTGCAACGACGACATGACGAAGTGCCCGGTCATAGCCGCCTGAACGGCGATACGCGCGGTGTCGACATCGCGGATCTCGCCCACGAGGATCGCGTCGGGATCCTGGCGCAGGATCGACCGGAGACCGGTCGCGAACGTGACGCCCGCGAGCGGGTTGATCTGGATCTGGTTGATCGAGGGGAACACGTACTCGACCGGATCCTCGATCGTCATGATGTTGATCTCTTCGCGATCGATCTCTGCCAGCGTCGCGTACAGCGTGGTCGTCTTGCCCGATCCGGTGGGTCCGGCGCAGATCACCATCCCGTACGGAGACTTGATGAGACGGTCGTACTCCGCGTAGCTCTCGTCCGACATACCGAGTTGCGCCAGCGTCAACAGGGCGCGGGTCCGATCGAGCAGCCTCATGACACACGTCTCGCCGAAAACGGTCGCGGTCGTCGACACACGCACGTCGAGCTCGTGGGATTCGACGTTGAGCTCGATCTGGCCGTCTTGCGGGCGCCGCCGCTCGACGATGTTCATGTCGGCCATGACCTTGATCCGGCTGACGAGTGGCGTGGCCATCGACACGGGCAGCGACAACACCTCGTGCAGCGCGCCGTCGGTCCGAACCCGGACGCGCACGCGGTCCTGCTGCGGCTCGACGTGGATGTCGGACGCCCGGTCGCGCACGGCCTGCTCGAAGATCAGGTTGACGACCTTCACGATCGGGGCGTTCGCGTCGACCGCGATCTCCACGTCGGATACACCGGCGAGCCGACCGCGCTCCTCCGATCGCTGTTCGAACTCCTTCAGCGCGCCGCTGATCTCGGTCTGGTTCAGGTAGGCACGCTCGATCGCGTAGGCAACGTCGGCAGGAGGAGCGACGAGCATGCGCACGGGCGCGTGGAGCAGCGCGATCAGTTTCGCTTGCAGTTCGTGATCGAGCGGGTCGGAGATGACCACCTCGATGCGTTCGCCGACCTTTCGCAGCGGCAACACGCCGAGTGTGCGTGCCTGTTCCTCGGTGAGCAGCCCGACGATGGCGATGTCGGGCGCGCGCGCGAGAGATGTCGACCGCTTCGAGGCCGGTCTGCTCGGCGAGCGCGGAGCTCAGGATCCGTTCCGAGATGACGCCGAGCTCGACGAGGATCTCCCCGAGGCGCTTGCCCCCGGAGGTCTGCGCCCCGAGCGCGTCGCGGAGTTGTTGACCCGAGAGATCGCCGCGCTCGACGAGGAGCGCGCCGAGCGGAGTGACGACCTCTTCTCCGGGAACGGCCGCAAGGTCGAGCGACGCGGCCGCGCCGTTGCGCGCATCCTCGGGATCCGGCGCACCCGTGATCACCTGTAGGTCGCCGCTCATGACATCACCAGGTCGTTCGCCAACGTAAAAAGGGGGGAAGATCGGGACCGCCGGAGAACGAAAACCTCGCCCCATGCGGACGCTGCAAGTGTCCGCCGCCGCGCGTGACGGGTTCGTGACCGCTCCGCAACGAGACCGGATTTCCCGACCGGTCCGGCTGCGCGGCCTATCCGACGAGCATGAAATCGATTGCGGCCGCCGGCGCCGTCGAGCCGAAGAACTTCGCCGTCCCGAACGAGGCGATCGAGCCGTCGAGACCGAGTAGGTAGTACCCGTCGTTCGACGAGATCGCCCGCATGCGCATCGTCGGCGCGAACGACGCTCCGGTAAGACCGCGGATGAAGGGCAGGCTGCCTTCGAAGGGCACGTTGAACGCGAAGATCCCGCCGTCCGACGCCACCAGCCAGTAGCCGCGTCCGTCGGTCGACGCGGCCATCGACATCACCGGCGCCGACAGCTCCATCGACCCGGTCGAACCGTGGAACCTCGCGTCGCCGAACGAGAAGACCCCGCCGTCCGCGGCGACGAACCAGTAGCCCCGCCCGCTCGTGGTGATCGCCAGGTCGAGCACGCGCGCGTTGAGATGCATGCCGCCGGTCGAGCCGTAGAACTTCGCATCGCCGAAGGAAAAGACTCCGCCGTCGGCGGCGAGCAGGATGTAGCCGTGGCCCGAAGGCGTCGCGGCCATGCCCACGATCGGCGCGTTGAGCACGATCCGGTTCATGCCACCGTAGTATCGGGCGTCACCGAACGCGTACACCGCTCCGTTCGCCGTCGCGAGCCAATACCCGCGGCTGGTCGCGGTGCGCGCCGACGCGACGGTCGCGGGGCCGACGACCGAGGCGCTGCCGTAGAACGCGGCGTGACCGAACGCGCTGACACTGCCGTTGGGACCGACGATCCAGTAGCCGTAGCCCTTGGTGCCGTATCCATTGGGCCGCGGCATGGCGGCGAGAAGCGCCGCGGCCGGGTCGATGAGCCCGTGGCCGAACCAGGGATCGACACCCGGTGGGCCCGCATCGCGCGCGGTCGATTCGAGGATCGCCGTCACCGCGGCCGGCGAAAGCGAGCGATTCTCCGAGATGATCAGCGCGGCCTCGGCCGACGCGTACGGCGTCGCCATCGACGTACCGCTTGCCACGGCGTAGCTGCTCGACGACGACGACCACGTCGACAGGATGTCGCTGCCGGGCGCGCTCACGTCGACATAGCCGGCAATGTTCGAGTACGTCGCACGCGAGAGGCTCTCGTCGAAGGCGCCGACCGCGATCGCTTCGGGATACGCGCCGGGATATACCGCGACATTGCCGCTCGCACCGTTGTTCCCCGCGGCCGCGAGTAGGACCGTTCCCTTGTCGAGCGCGTACTGCATCGCGATCTGCATGCCGGGCGACGGCCCGCCGCCGAGGCTCATGTTGATGACCTTGGCGCCGTGATCGGTTGCCCAGATGATCCCGGCCGCGACGTTCGACGACACGCCACTTCCGCTCGCGTCGAGCACGCGCACCGGGAGTATGTGCACTCCTGGCGCCGCGCCGGCGATGCCGCGGCCGTTGTTGACACGCGCCGCGATGATTCCGGCCACGTGTGTGCCGTGCCCGTCGGGGTCGTAGCGCCCGTCGCGACCGGCGTCGATGTAGTCGATACCGGGGAGCACGACTGCGCCGAGATCTTCATGGGCCGCGTCGACGCCCGTGTCGATCACCGCGACCGTCACGCCCGCGCCGCTTGTCACCGTCCACGCCCGCTCGAACGACGTCTGATCGAGCGCCCACTGCCGCGAGCGCATCGGATCGTTCTCGCCCGCGGTCGCGAGGGTGCCTACGGGAACGTCCGTCTCGACGCTCAACACGCGCGCGCCAGATGCGACGACCGCGTTCGGGCGAAGACCGGCAGCCGCGCCGCCCCGCACGACGGTCAGGTCGCCGTTCGGTTGTCGCACGAGCGACCACAGGTGCCGAACCGCCGGCAGCGTGGTGCTCGGACCCGCCGAAGGCGACGTCGTCGGAGCCTCGGGACGGGTCGCCGCTGCGTTGTTGAAGGAGTTCGTACTTGCGTGCCGGACCAGACTGCCGACGACGAAACCCGCCACGGCAATCGCGATCGCGGCGACCACCGCCAGAATCGCGACGGACGTCTTGCGGCGCGCGGCCTTGCGAGAACCCATGGTTGTTGCTCCGATGCGAACGCCCGGCCCTGCGGAAGGGGGCTCCCGGTAGCGTCCTCACCACCGTCGTCCCGGAGCGTGACCGGATCGTCACGGGCGGCCACTTCACGCAGTACGCGGTCGGTCACGCGCCATCCGTTGCGGGTTCCCACGGAATGTTTGCGGCAACAAGCGGATTCGCCCGGCTTGCCGTGGTCATATGTTCGCTGTACAGCGCGTCGTCCAGACCCCGCGATTCGTTCCGTTTCCGGTTCACACCAAGGAGCGACGACGCATGGGGCCATGGGACCGGGGGGGCTCGTCGGCAACGTCCTCGCCAGCGGCACCGCTCGACGAGAATCGGCTCCGAGCCGTGCTCTCGAGCCTGCGAGACATCGTCTTGGTGCGCGATGCCGAAGGTCTCGTCACCTACTGCAGCCCGTCGGTGTTCGCGGCGCTCGGCTACGAGCCCAGCGAGCTCGAGGGAACGAAAGAACGCGACCTCATCAACCCGGACGACCTGACGGCACGCGATCTCCTGGTCGCGGCGTCGGGGCCCGGGAGCACGCCCCCGGCACCCATCGAGGTCCGGATGCGCGATCGCGCCGGTGGCTGGCACTGGTTCGAGGCGCTCGAGACCAATCGCCTCGACGATCCCGACATCCGCGGCGTCGTGACGAACGCGCGCGACGTCAGCGCCCACCGGGCCGAAAGCGCCGCCCTCCTCGAACGGAGCCTGCGGGACCCGCTCACCGGGATCCCGAATCGCCTCGCGCTCGCCGAACGACTCGACATCGCGGTCGCGCGTGCCACGCGATCGCGCAATGCCATGGCGGTGCTCTTCTGCGACCTCGACGACTTCAAGCTCGTGAACGACGGCTACGGCCACGCATTCGCCGATCAGGTCATCGTCGAGGTCGCGCGGCGATTGGACCGGCTGCAACGGAGGACGGACACCGTCGCGCGCGTCGGTGGTGACGAGTTCGTCGTCATCGTCGACGGGCTGCACAACGTCGACGAATCCACCGCGATCGCCAAGCGCATCCACGCGGCCATCGAGGAACCGATCCTGGCGGACGGCCGGCAGTGCCGGATCACCGTCAGCATCGGGATCGCGACCCTCGACGGCCGGTCGGGTGACCTCACCGACCCGGCGACGCTGCTGCGTAACGCCGACACCGCCATGTACCGAGCCAAGCAACAGGGCCGGGCCGTCTGGCATCGATTCGACGATCGGCTCGCCGCAGACGCGTTGCGCCGGTCGGCACTCGAACTGGATCTCGCGCCCGCGCTCGAACGGGGCGAGTTCGTCTTGCACTACCAACCAATCCACGAGCTCACCCACCACAGCATCGTGGGCGTCGAGGCATTCCTGCGCTGGGAGCACCCGGAGTTCGGCTTCCTGCGCCCCGGAGAGTTCCTCGAGATCGCCGAGCAGACCGGCACGATCGTGCCGATCGGCGCCTGGGCAATGCGCGCCGCGTGCGCTCAAGCGCGCTTGTGGCACGACGCGGGCTGGCCGGGCTGGCTGTCGGTGAACCTCTCGGCCCGCGAGCTCGCCGAGCCCCATCTCGCAGACACCGTCACCGAGATACTCGACGAGACCGGCGTCGCGCCGGAGCGCCTCTGGCTCGAATTCCCCGAGAGCGTGTTCATGCGCGCCAGCCCCGCGTCCGCGGTCGAGCTCGAGACCCTGCGCGCGCTCGGCGTGCACATCGGCGTCGACGATTTCGGCAGTGGGCATACGCCGTTGCCGAAACTGCAACAGCTGCCGACCGACTTCTTGAAGATCGACGCCGCGTTCGTCGCCGACCTGACGTCCGGGGGCGAGGTCCATCCCGCGGGCTGCAACATGGTCGCCGCACTCGTGCAGGTCGGTACCACGCTCGGGCTCTCCGTCATCGCCGAAGGCATCCAATCGGAGAAGGAGAGCAGCCTCCTCGTTGAGTGCGGGTGCACGCTGGGACAAGGCGAGCTGCTCGCGCGGCCGACCCCGGCCGGCCGGAACGCGACGATCGAGCGCCGCCGATGAGGCGCCCCGAGGCCGTGTTCCGGCCGGTGCTGGTCCGGCTCGACGTCGATCACGAAGGCCGCATCCTGCGCTCGCGGCCACCGGCCATCGAGATCTTCGGGTTGGACGGTACGAACGTCGTCGGAGAGTTCGCGAGTGATCTCTTCGTCGCCGACGACGCGCTGTCGGCGCGCGCGCTCTTCCACCGCGCCTCCCGCGGAACCACGGCCGAACCCGTGCTGCTCCAGCTGCGGCGGATCGACGGGTCGGAGGTCGTGGTCCGCGTCTCGGCGCACGGGTCGGAGTGCGGCATCGACGTCCGGATCTGCGAGAGCGACCCGGCCGAGTGCGTCGCGTTCCACGCGAACGCCGGGAGCCGAGCCCGCTTCGACCCACTGACCGGCTTGCCGGATCGCTCACTGTTCTCGGAGCGGGTCGCGATCGCGCTCGAGTCGGGCCCGCAGTTGCTGGTCGTGCTCGACATCGACCACTTCCGGCATCTGGTCACGGCCCTCGGGAACCGGGTCGCAGATCGAGTCCTCGTCGAGGTCGGCGACCGGTTGGTCGCCGACCTCGGTGCAACGGGGTCGGTCGGGCTGTCCGGTGGCCAGTTCGCGGTTCTCGTGGCGGCCGGCTCGATGCCCGGCGGGATCCCGGCACTGATCACCCGCGTTCGCGACGCGATCCGCGGACCGCTGGTCGCGAACGGCGACACCGTCTCGTTCAACGCCTGCCTCGGAGTCGCGATCTCGTCGACATGCACCGAAGCGCTGTTCGCCGATGCCGAGGTCGCGCTCGCGCAGGCGAAGTCGCTCGGCCCGGGGAGTAACGCGATCTTCGATCCCGCGTTCCGGCGACGGGCGGTACGCCAGATCGAGCTCCTGAACGACCTCGAGCACGCGATCCCGGCCGATGAGCTCCGACTCGAGTACCAGCCGATCGTCGAGCTGGCGACCGCCGCTGTCGTCGGATACGAGGCACTCGTGCGGTGGCAACACCCGGTCCGCGGGCTCCTCGCGCCCGCCGACTTCCTCGGGGTAGCGCAGCAAAGCGACGCCGGCGCGGCGATCGACGAATGGGTCCTGACCGAGGCGTGCCGCCGGGCCGCGCAGTGGAATGCTCCCGGTACACCGAAGTCCATCTGCGTGAATGTCGCGCCGGAACGATTCGCCCGCGGCGGGTTCGTCCCCCGCGTCGAACGCGCACTCGAGACCACCGGTCTCGAGCCCGCCCGGCTCGTGATCGAGCTCATCGAGTGGGGCCTGCTGACCGAGGTCGACGCCGCCCGCCACACGCTCGTCGGGCTCAGGTCGCTCGGCGTGCGGGTGGCTCTCGACGACTACGGCACCGGCTACTCGTCGCTCGCCGACGTCGCCGCCCTCCCGGTCGACGAGCTCAAGATCGACGCCGGCTTCGTCGCCGGGCTCGGCTCGGACCGGGCCCAGACCGCCATCGTGCACGCCATCGTCGGGCTCGGGCACTCACTCGGCATCGCCGTCGTGGCCGAAGGCATCGAGACCGCCGCGCAGGCGTTCGCGCTCCGCGCGCTCGGCTGCGAGTTCGGCCAGGGATTCCATTTCGGTCAGCCGGCCGCCGACCCCGTTCTCTGCGGGAGGACGTAGATGCCCGACAGAATCGATATCGCCGTCGTGCGCGGCGCCGGTTCCGACCTGGAGCTGTCGGTCCTCGGCAGCTTCCAGTTCCGCGCCGGTGACGTCAGCCCGTCGCTGCCGAGCGGCTCCCAGCGTCTCCTCGCGCTGCTCGCGCTCCGGGACCGCTCGATGACGCGGCTCATGGTCGCGGGCACACTGTGGCCGGAATCGTCGGAGCAACACGCGTCGGCGAGCCTGCGCTCCGCCCTCACGCGGCTGCGCGGCGATGCGCGCGCGGCGGTCGACGTCGCCGATCTCGACCTGAACCTCTCCTCGGACGTCATCGTCGACATCCGGGAGTCGAAGGAGTTCGCGCACCGACTGCTCGAACCCGACCCTCCTCGCCTCAACCCCGAAGCGACGGCCTCGGCGATCATCTCGTTGTCGGCGGACCTGCTCCCCGACTGGTACGAGGAGTGGGTGCTGGTCGAGACCGCGGAGTGGCGCCAGCTCCGGCTGCACGCGCTCGAGGCGATGGCCGCGAACCTTGCCTCCGAAGGCCGATGGGCCGAGGCGATCGGCGCCGCGCAGGCGGCGATCCGCGGCGAACCTCTCCGGGAGACCTCGCACGCGGCGTTGATCCGCGTGTTCCTCGCCGAAGGCAACCAGACCGAGGCGCTCGGCCAGTTCGAGCGCTACCGCAGCCTGTTGTACGACGCGCTCAAGATTCAGCCGACGCCGATCATCACCGACCTTGTCCGACAGGTCGGGCGCCGGAGCACCGATCGCTAGAAGCGTGGGCGCGCGGTCGTCATTGACCGACGAGCACACGCTCCAGCTCGGGGCGGATCTCGAACAGGATCTGGCTGACACGCGATTCGGAGATCCCGAGCTCGGCACCGATCTCGTCCATCTTCACGCCCGCCATCCGCTGCGAGATGATCCACCGCGTCCGTGTCGGCATGCGCTTCGTCGCGTACCGGAACGCGTCGGCCGCCTCGACCTCGGCGAACGCCGGGTCACCTTCGCCGATCGTCTCCAACCGGAGGTCGAGTACGTCGGCGTCGTTGATGTTCGCGCGGCGCTCGAAGTTCTTCCCGTCGGGCCGGCCCGAACGCCGGCGCATCGCGTCGATGAGCCGGAACTTCAGGTTGCGGTTCACGTACTTGAGCCAAGGCGATTCCGGACGGTAGGTGTCGGCCAGGTTCAACAGTCCGGCCAACGCCTCGGCCTCGATCTCCTCGCGCATCCCGAAGATCCCATGGTCTCGGCAGTACGTGCTGACGATCAACTTGGCGAGCGGAATTGCCTCTTCGACGAGCTGGTTGCGACGAGTGACGTCGCCGGGCGGCGCGGTCGGCAGGACATCGTGGGCAAGCGTGACGGTCATGGCTGCAACACCTTCGGTGCGACATCGGGATCTCGCTTGATGCGAGGTCCTCGACACCCACCGTCGTCGGCCCCCCGTGACCATCGCGTGACCAATCCGTCACTGCGGGTCTCGGTGGCTCGGGTGAGCGGCCGGGCCTACAGGTACTTGGCGCAGTCGTAGCTGGTCTCCGCTACGACCTTGCCGTTGTCCACGTAGCGGACGACCACGTGCTGGGCCGGGCGGACGATCGGCTTCAGGAGGCCCGGGGGCTCGCACGCGACCTTGATCCGGCTGCTCGAGAGTTTCGTCAGCCCCGTGGCGGCCGCGGCGGTTACCGTCTGGGTCGGGAGTCCCGCCGCCCGCGCCGCGCTGACGTCGACGTTCACCGTCGGATCCGGCTTGCGCAGCGGCGAACCGGTGTACTGCGGACGGAACGAGATCGGGAGCAGTGCCCACAGATAGAGCAGGCCCGGAAGCATCACCGCATAGCGCAGTACCCGTTTCACGCCAGCCAGTGTCCCATCCGCAGGCACCGAGTTGGTGGCAAACGCGTTTCGACCCCCCGGTCTCTCTACAGTTTGAGCGATGAGGGGCGACGGAACCGGCCGCGACTCGACGAGTATCGGCGCGCTGACGCGCAAGGATCGCTACCGCGAAGCTGCCCTGCACCAAAAGATCAACGACTCCTACCGGAGCCTGTCGACGACGTCGTCGGCACGCCGGCGCCGCCGCCACCTGCGGTCCGCACACCGCCACGAGCGAGCGCTCGTCGCCCAGCGCCGCCGCCCCCAGAGTGCGCTCGTGGCCCTCGCGTTCGCCTTGGTCGCGGCGCTCGCCGCGATCGCGGCCACCCGTGCGCCATCGACGCTCGCCGTGATCGTCGCCGCGCTGCTCTTCGTCGACTGGCGGGTCCTGCGGCGGCGTCGGCGCCTCCTCCGCAAGATCTGAGACGGCTTCGATCAGCCCGTGGGTCGTCGGCGGCGGTCGCGCCGCAATGTCCGGCGCTCCCGTTCGCTGAGACCACCCCAGACGCCGTGCGCGACCTTCAATCGCAGCGCGAACTCCAAGCAGTCGCTGCGGACCCGGCAGGCCGCGCAGATGGCCTTCGCGTCGCGGACCGACTCCCCGCGAGCGGGGAAGAAGTCGACCTCGCCTGCGTAGTGCACGCACTCGGCCTCCTGCTGCCAGGTGGGCTGAAGGTCGGCTGCGACGAGCTCGGGCACCTCGAAATCAGAACCGGAGCGCGGTCTCATGCCACCGATTGTCCGCCCCGACGCCTGTGCGAAAGAAGGGGACAACGGTGTGAGTTGTGTGTTGATAACTGCGTCCACAATCCACAGACCCGCCGACGAGGCGCGATACCCGGGTCGCCCGTGTGGCGTGGCGGCGCAGCCGCGGCGAGCGACGGCGGAGCTGCGCGAGCAGGCGATCGGCGGCGACACCGGTCGGTCACAACTCCCGTGTCGAGGAATCTTCGAGAGATTCCCCGATACGGGCGCGGCCGCACCACCGGCCCGCACCACTGGCCCGCACCACTGGCCCGCTGCACCGGTCCGACGGCTCCGGTCCGACGGCTCCCCGGCAACTTCCCTACACGTTTTCCTCACGTGGTTCACAGGTGATGTTGATGGACGGCCGGGATACTGCCCGGCAGGTCTCGGATCTCGGTCGGTTCCCTCGCACCCCGCCCCGCAAGGGGACCGATCGAGGCCGAGCACCCGTCGACTCCCCCATGCGGCCTCGTCGGCCGCAGACAGGTTGCCCCACGTGCCCGATCTCCCCGACGAATACGCGTGGATGCTGCAAGGCAGTTGCCGGGGTGCCAACACGCGCGAGTTCTTCCCGTCCAACGGTCTCGGGGTCGAGGCCGCGCAACGGGTCTGCCACGGCTGCGACGTGAAGAACGAATGTCTCGAGTACGCGCTGTTGCACCACATCGAGCAAGGAGTGTGGGGTGGCGCGTCGGAGCGGGAACGCCGCCGCATCCTGCGTCAACGCCGGCGCGCGGCCACCTCTCGCGCCTGACGCCGCTCTCGGTCAGGTCTCGGCCGTAAAGGCGGGACTGTCGACCCACTCGGCTTTGATCAGCGTCCACCAATCCTGGGCGAGCCCGGTCGTGACGTAGTCGTAGGGAAGCCAGCCGTAACCGGCATCGCCCCAGACCGGCCCCCAGGAATTCCGGATCTTGAACGCGCCCTTGGTCGTACTCCGCGAGCCGTTGTTGGTCACCACCAGCGCGTCGTCGTAGCCGACCGCGACGACCGCGTGACCACCCTCGACCTTCTCTCCGCTCGCGGGAAGCGGGATCTTGCCTTCGGCCGCGGCTTGGTCGATCGAGCTGTAGACCGTGAACCCGAACATCGCGGGGAACTTGTGCGCGAGGTACGTCTTGACCTGTTGCACCAGGTCGGCGGCGCCCACACCCGGCGGGTCGAGCCGCACGTACTGGATCGCCTTGAAGTTGTCGCCGTACGCGTAACAGAACGCGGGCGGTTCGGTATCGAGCTGCGCGGGGTCGTAAGGCCAGTACTCCTCGGGCGGGAGCCCGAACAGCACGAGCGCGCCCATCGCGGTACGGATGAACGCACCGCTGTCGCCCGTCCAATGCAACAGATTGCGAGACGTCTTGTACACGAACAGGCGGGATCCGTCGACATGCTCGCCCTTGGCCCGGCGCTCGAAGTACTCGTAGAGACCGACCGCCGCGTTCGCGGTACACGATCCGAGCGCGCCCTGATCCTCCACCGGCGAACACCACGGGCTCAGGTCGACGCTCGGCGGGAGCTCCGTGGGCGTCGCGATGGACGTACGGGCCAGGAGCGGCTCCACCTGCGCGTGGGCAGGTGTGCGGTCACGGAAATCGGGGAAGTCGGGCAGCCAACCCATCCCCGGCAATCGATACTTCGCGGGCAACGGAACACCTCGGGTTCGAAAAGCAGCGTCCCGAATTGCTACTCGCGGCTCGTAAACGCGTCGTAAAGCCGTCGAGGGCGCGCGCAGACGCGGGTCAGGCGAACGAATCGGCCTGCGCGAGCACACGCGCGTAGCCGCCGCGCGACGCGATCGCCCGGGCCTCGCGTACGCAGCGTTCGATCTCGCGCGTGTCGGTGTTCCGACCGCGGGTGTGCAGAACGCCGGCCGTCGAGACGAGTGCTTCGGCGAGCCAGTACGGCGCGTCGAGACGACGTGCGATCGCCGTCGCCTCGACGCAGTGTTCCAGGGCGGCGTCGTAACGACCGCGCGCCGCGTCGACCAGACCCAGCCAATGGTGCCCGGCGCCCAGAACGGCACCACCGACGCCGAACACCACGACGTGGTGCGCGCAGGGAGCCAGCAGCTCTCCGAACAGCTCGACCATCTCCCGATCGCCGCACGTCGCGGCGACCCCCGCGAAGAGCGCGACGCCGGCCAGCCAGAACACGTCGGCGGGCAACCCGGCGCCGTCGGGCCCGACCGTGTCACGCGTCATCGCAATCGCCCGCTCGGTCTGACCGTTCTCCGACAACGCGACGGCAATGAGTGCCGCACCGGCGCGGAACACCGATCCCGCGCCGCTCATCTGGCGGAGATCGGTGAGTTCCTCCGCGAGACGGGCCTGGGCGAAACGCACGACGAATCGTTGCAGGATGAACGCACCCGTCGAGGTCTGCTCGAGTTGGCGGCCGCGCAGCGCGGCCCCGCGCGCGAGTTGTTCCGCCGCGACGAGATCGCCGTGCCAGGTGGCCTGGGTTGCCCGCAACGCGCTGGCCCAGTAGATGTCACGCGGGCTCCCGGACTCAGCGGCCATTGACTCGTACTCGTCGAGGAGCGCGTCGAACTCTGCGACCATTGCGTTCTCGATGAGGTCGGCGAGGAGCGACCGGTCGATGAGGAGCTGCAAGTCGCGCGGCCCGCCCTCGCGTGCCAGCAACTTCGACGCCGACGATGCGATCTGCAGGCGCTTCTCGCGGGCCTGCGGTTGGTGCGTGTACCAGCGGTGCAGGGCGAGTTGGGCAGTCGCCCGTGCGCCCGGATCGCAGAGGCCTTCGGCCAAGGCGACCGCGTCGTGCGCGAGCCGACCCTCGCGGTCGGGATCGCTGTAATAGAGGTCGGACGCCATCGCGTTCAGGATGTGGACGCGGCGAACGACATCGTCGTGCCCGACTGCAGCCAAGGCCTCCTCGAGCAACGGCAGCGCGCCGGTACGCAGCTCCGCGGTCGAGATCCACGGACCGTCGGCCGCGAGGGCCACGTCGGCGACCAGCGCGCTATCGGATGCCTGGCGCGCGGCGTCGGCGGCGGCGTCGAACACCTCGCGGGCGCGGTCGAGCCGGCCGTCCTTGGCGTAGGCGCGTCCGAGCGCGAGCAACAGCGTTGCCGTCCCCGCGTGGTCATCGGTCCGGTCGACACGCAGCCGGACCGTTTGCTCGTACCAGCGCGCCGCTTCCGCGAACGCGAAGCGCTCGGCCGCGTCGTCGCCGGCCCGTTGCGCGTACTCGGCCGCCTTCCCGGCGCAGCCGAGCGGCAGGGCCTCACTGAAATGGCGCGCCAGCTCGACGCACCGGCGGGGAGTCATCTCGCCGGATTGCTCGAGCGCCTCGCCCGCACCTCGATGCAATTGCATTCGCCGTTCTGGTGCGATCGCCGCGTACACGGCGTTGCGCGTCAACATGTGCGGGAACAGGTACCCGTCGCCCGCGCCGAAGTCCTCGACGAGCAGCCGGGCGGCCAGGCTCTCCTCGAGCGCGTCGAACACCAAAGCGCTCGAGACTTCGCACATCCTCGCGAGCACCTCGACGGACACGTCGCGGCCGAGCACTGCCGCCGCGTCGAGCACCTCGCGGCCACGATCGGTCAGCCGGTCGAGGCGGCGCTCGACGAGCGCGCGCACGCCGGCCGGCGCGATGGTCGCCAAGGTCGCAGCGAGGCCGCCGTCGGCGTCGAGCTTGACCGGCTCCTCCGCGAGCTCCCGCAGGAGCTCGCGGAGGTAGTACGGGTTGCCCGCCGTGATGTCTTGTAACGATCCCGACGCATCGATGATCTCCGACATCGTCTCCGGCAGTGCGGCCGATCGGATCATTGCCCGCACTTCGAGGCCGCCGAACCCGGAGAGCCGCAATGTGGTCGTGTCGGCGCGCGACGCGAGGTTTTCGATGAGCTCGCCCCGCTCGCCGGTCGACTCCTCGTCGCGGAGGGTCGCAACCACCAAGAGGTGATCGAGCCCCGGGTGGCGTTGGAGGTAGCGCAAGAGCGCGAGGGTCGGGCGATCGGCCCAGTGCAGGTCTTCGACGACGAGCACGATCGGCGATTCGGCGAGACGCTCGAGCGTCGCCGCGATCGCGTCGAACAGCCGGAATTGCGTGCCCGGCGCGTTGGAGTCACGCGCGATGCCGCCGACAGGCGACTCGCTGCCGAGCTCGGGAACCACGAGCCGCAACACATCCGGGAGCTCGACCCGTTCGGCCGGATCGAGGCGCTGTACCAGCGCGCGCAGGATCTCGGCCACGGGCTGGTAGTCACCGGCGGGGTTCGGGTCGCAGTAGCCCACGAGGGGTGCCGCGCCGAGGCGGCGGACGCGAGCGCAATACTCCTCGATCAGGGTCGTCTTCCCGATGCCGGGCGGACCGACGACGAGCGCGCTTCGCCGCTTCCCGGACCGCGCGGAGTCGTAGAGCTCGACGAGCTGGCGCAGCTCGTCGCGACGGCCGATGAACCGGATGCTCGACCAGCCTCGCTGCGGCATCACGTCTGTCATCGCACGCGGCGCGACGTAATCGAGGCTCGGCCGTTGCAACAAGACGTCTTCTTCCAGGCGCCGCAGGGGAAGCGACGGCGCCAACCCGAGCTCCTCGTCGAGGCCGCGCGCCAGCTCCGCGTAGACACGGAGCGCGTCGGCCTGGCGACCGCTCCGGTAGAGGGCCCGCATCAGCGATCCCGTGAGCCGCTCGCGCAGCGGATGCTCCTCGAGCGCCGCGTTGAGCAGATCGATGACGAGCGTGTGCTCGCCGAGCGCGAGACGAACGTCGGCGAGCTCTTCGATCGCCACGACCCGCAACTCCTCGAGCCGCGCCACCTCGGCGCGCGCCGCCGAGAGATCTCTCGCGTCCGCCAGGGCGGGACCCCGCCACAAGTCGAGCGCCTCGGTCAGGCAGGGAATCGCCGCGCGGGGGTCGCCGTGACCGTCGGCCTCCCGGGCCAGAACGACCAGGCGCTCGAAGCGCTGGACGTCGAGCTCGTCGGGCTCGACCCGCAGGAGATAGCCGTGCGGGCCCGCGGGGAGGCGCCCACTCGGCGCGCTCGGGTCCCGGGCGAGCTCGAGCACCTGGCGCAATCGCCCGATATGGACCCGCAGCGCGGTGGCCGCGCTCGGTGGCGGAACACCGTCCCAGAGCTCCTCGATCAGTTCCTCGGCCAGCACGGGACGGTTCGGGCGCATGGCGAGCAGCACGAGCAGCTGGCGCGGCTTCGAGCCGCGCAGCGCGACCGGCGACCCGTCGTGACGGACCTCGGTCGGCCCAAGGATTCGAAGCTCCACCGGCGCCCCCACGCATCTACGGCGAGACCGACGGTACACGCCCGCCCCGGGCGGGTCTGGCGTGTCTGTTGTGAAGACCCCATTTGCCCACTTTTACAAACCGTTTACGGGTCTGCCGTACAAAGCGGTTGTCGGACGAACCCGGCCGCACAAATGACCGTACAGATCACCGTACGGACGCGTTGAGAGATCTCCCGACTGAGAGATCGGACAATGGACCCAGGAGCGCAAACGATGCCGCCGCCCTCCCGCGAACCCAACCGGTCGGCGCCCATGATCCCGAGCAACGCGCTGGTCATGGCCGCGAACAAGTCACTCGCGAACAAGGACTTCCGCGACAGCGTGCGCCAGATGCACGCAGAGGGCTATCCGCTCGTCGACATGGTGGAAGCGCTCGGGTTGGAAGAGGACATGACAGCTCGCATCCGCCAGATCCTGGAGGCGCTGCCCGCCGACGTGACCGACGGGATCCGCAACGCGACGATCGCCATGCTCGACTCCGCCGACTATGTGATGCCACTCGACTGCACCGTCACCGATGCGGAGCTCAACGACGGCGTTCCGGTCGACGTCGGGGTACTCCCCGAACAGGGCAAGCCGACGATCTACGTCCGCCCCTTGGTGGGCAAATGACGTTCGCCTCCATCCGAAAAGATCCACCGGGAACCATCGACCTCGTCGGCGCGTCTGACATGCGCACGACCGCGCCCGAATCGAGGGAATCTCCGATGCAGTCCATGAACACCGTGCAAGATGCCGCGACGGCCACGCCGCCGACCAGTACGTCCCCGGTCGGCACGACGAACCCGATCCGGATCCTGCTCGTCGACGACAAGTTGATCGTGCGTGAGGGAGTCCGCGCGCTCCTCGACCGGGAGCCGGGATTTCACGTCGTCGCCCAGGCGGGCAGCGTGGCCGAGGCCGTGGCCCTCGACGTGCGTCCCGACGTCGTGATCACCGACCTCGTCCTCACCGATGCCCGCGGGACCGAAATCGTGCCGGCGCTCCGGAGCCGTTTTGCCCGCGCCGCGATCTTCGTCTTGACCGACGACAACCAGCGCGCGCTGCTCGAGCAGATTGCGTCGACCGACGGCGCCGGAGGCGCGCGTGGTTACCTGTTGAAGACCGCGAGCGCCGCCGAGTTCCTTACCGGTCTGCGCACGGTCGCGCAGGGTGTGTCGTACGTCCAGCTCGCGCTGCGGACGGGAAGTAGCCATCGCCAGAATGCGGTGACGAACGCCGCGATCGCGTCGGACGGGCTCGCGCACACGACGGTAAGCGCGCTGACCGACAAGGAACGCGAAGTACTCCGGTTCCTCGTGCTCGGGCACACGAACGCGGAGATCGCGACGCTGACCGCCGTGAGCCTCCGGACCGTCGAGGCCCGCCGGGCGCGGCTCTTGTCGAAACTCGGCGTCCGCACCCGAGCCGAGCTCGTACGCGTCGCGCGTCACAACGCCGACATCGTCGCCGGACTCGCCTGACGCCTCGCCCCGGAGCGTTTACACGCCGCTCGCGTCGGCGCCGCGCAGCTGGTTGACGAGGAACCGGTTGAGGCACTGCGTCGTCGCGGCCGGCATGGGATCGAACTGAACGCCGGCGTGCGGGCCGGCACCCGTCGTCCACGTCCGCACCACGATCCCGGCGAAGCGAACCGGTGTCCCCGCGAGCTCGACTTCGAGCGTCATCGGCGTGCCGACGGGAAGAGCATTCGCGACCAACACTGCGCAGCCCGACGACGACAGGTCGACGACATCGGTCTCGAACTCGGCCGGCCCCGATTCCGAGGTGCTCACCCTGACCTCGGCTCGGAGATCGACGCGCAGCCGCGGCGCCAAGCGGCGCTCGGTCTCCTCGGAGGCGTCCCGCCGGACGATGCGCATGAGTGAGCCGCCGGCCGCCAACACCTGAGCCTTGCCGCGGATGAGGCGATCGCCCTCACCAATGAGCAATGTGACGGTGTCGCGCTCGCGGAACCGTCCGTCGACGATCGTCCATCCCCGCAATCCGACCAGTCGATCGCTGACGTAGGTGACCTGGGCGCGCCACACATCGCCCTGTGCCGACTCGACGCCGACGACCGTCGACACCGTGAGCGAACGCGAACTCCCCGACAGAACGTCGTCGCGTGCTCTTCGCGCCCCCGGCATCATCGCCTGCTTGCGTCGGCATCGCGGCCCGCGATCCATACGACTCCCGGCGCGCCGTGACGCCTTTCACTCGCCTTTCGCCGGGTGGCGGCACGGTCGGAGATGTGAAGTTCGTCTCAAGACGGCGGTGCCGGGAGCCCCGCCGTCAAGCGGGCGCAGCGCGACGGTCGTTGCAGTGGCATGGCCCTCGCTCCCCTTTCCCTGCCTCCAACCCTGCACCGCGGAGGACGGCGGGTTCTCTTCGCCGACGACGACGCGGGCATGCGGGCGATCGTGCTCATGAACCTCCAGGCCGAGGGCTTCGAGGTCACGGCGGTCGAAGACGGCGAAGACGCGCTGCGGGAGGCCGGACGGCTCCTGCCCGACCTGATCGTGCTCGACGTGATGATGCCCGGCCGCGACGGCTTCGAGGTGCTGCGGGCGCTCAAGGCAAGCCCGGAGACCGCGGTGATCCCGGTCGTGCTGCTCACCGCGAAGGCGACCGACTCCGATGTGTGGGAGGGCTGGAAGTCGGGCGCCGACTACTACATGACCAAGCCGTTCAACCCCGAGGACCTCGCCCGCTTCGCCCGGCACGCCCTCGGATTCGGAGAAGCGTGATGCGGCGCCGCACGATGACCCGCGGCGGATCGGCGCTCGCGCTGGTGGCGATGGCGTTCGCCGCAACACCCGCCGCGCACGCGGCGACGCCGGGCCCCCCCGAGCCCGTCATCGTGGAGGCGACGAGCACCGCCACGGCCACGGCCGCGGTCGAGGCCGTCGGCGGCAAGATCGACCTCGTGCTCGCGCTCGTCGGCGGCGTCAGCGCGCACGTCACGCCGGACGGCCTCGCCGCGCTCGAAGCCAACCCGAACCTGCGCGTCGTGCCCGACGCGACACTGCACCCGACGAGCGGGTCGTTTCGCGCCGCGTCGAGCGGAACCGGCGTCGACCCGCAGATCTCGGCCCTGGATCCGCCGTCGGGCTGGTCGGCCGACGCAGGCCGCGGCGTCGCGGTCGCGCTCGTCGACACCGGCGTGTCGGACACTCCCGACCTGCACGGCGCCGCGGCTCGGTACGCGGCCCGGATCTGTCGGGCGAAGGCGACGGCATCGACCACTACGGCCACGGCACGTTCATGGCCGGCCTCATCGCGGGTGACGGGACCGCGAGCGCGGGCAGCGCGACGCGACACTTCGGGGTCGCGCCGGCCGCGACCGTCGTCTCCGTGAAGGTCGCCCGAGCCGACGGATCCACGACGGTCTCGCGCGTGATCGCGGGGATCGGTTGGGTCGTCGCGCACCGCGACACCTACCGCATCGACGTGCTCAACTTGTCGTTCGGTGTCGACGCACCGATGCCGTACCTGTTCAACCCGCTGTCGGCGGCGGTCGAGGCCGCGTGGGCCTCGGGGATCACCGTCGTCGTGTCCGCCGGCAACGACGGCGCCGGCGCGGTGACCTCACCCGGGAGTGACCCGTACGTCGTCACCGTCGGCGCCGCGGACACCGGCGCCACCGCGTCGACCGCCGACGACGTGGTTCCCAGCTGGTCGGGCAGCGAGCGGTTCCACGGGTACAACAAGCCCGACGTCGTCGCACCGGGCGTATCGGTCGTGTCGCTGCGCGCGCCGGGATCGACGATCGACGTGACGCATCCCGAGGGCCGGGTCGACGACGTGTACTTCCGCGGCACGGGAACGTCGATGAGCACCGCGGTGGTCTCGGGCGCGGCCGCGGTACTGCTGGGTGATCACCCCGCCGCCACCCCCGACGACGTGAAGGGCGCCCTCGTCGACGGCGCCGCGCAGATCTCCGGCGGAGCGCGCGAGATCGACCTCGCCCGGGCCGACACGGCCGACGCGGAACCCGGCTGGTGGCAGCACTACCCGGTCGCGTTCCACGGGTTGGACCGCGGCCTCGATAACGGCATGCCGTGGACGGCGTCACGCTGGACCGCCAGCCGCTGGACCGCGAGCCGATGGACCGCCAGCCGATGGACCGCCAGCCGGTGGACGGCGACGCGGTGGACCGACGCGGAGTGGGCGGCGTCGCGATGGACCGCGAGCCGCTGGACCGCGAGCCGGTGGACCGCCAGCCGATGGACGCGACGCGGTGGACCGCCAGCCGGTGGACTGCGCAGGCCTGGCCATCGCGGAGCTGGGGATGAGCGCGCCGAGCGCGGCCCGACCGAAGCGGCTGGAGCGCCGCGTCGGCGCGCTCATCGCCACGCAGCTGGCGATCGCGGGCGCGCTCGGGTTCCTGGCGACGAGCAGGGGCTATCCGTTCGGACAGGTGTGGGCGGTCGCGACGCTGGCGTTGGCCTTCGCGCTCACCGGTTTCTTCGCCATGTCGCTCGAGTTCCATCGTCACCGGTTCACGTTCACGCTCGCCGAAGCCGTGCTGGCCGTGGGCTTCTTCGTCGCCGGCCCGATCGGGCTCGCGGTCGCGGCCGCGCTCGCCGAGTGCCTGAACATGGTCGTGCAGCGGCACGCACCGCTCAAGATCGCCTTCAACGTCTCGAACCGGCTCGTGGCCACGACCGCGGCGGCAATCGTGTTCGCGACGCTCGGGAACAGCGACGTCCACGACGCCACCGCGTGGGGCGCCGCGCTCGGCGCCGCGTTGTGCTTCTCGATGCTCGACGTGGTGTCGACCGCCGCCGTCTTGTCGATCGTCGAGGAGACCCGCTTCCACAACGTGTTCGTCCGCTCCGCGACCGCCGGTCTCCTCGCGACGATCACCGCGGCGCCCGTGGGTCTGGTGGCCCTCGATCTCGCGCGAACGCGGTCCGTTCGTCCCGCTCCTCCTCGCACCGATCGTCGCGGCGGTGGCGCTCAATGCCGCGTACGCAGTCGCACAGCGCGACGAGCACCTCCGGTTCGAACGGCTGTACGAGTCGTCGGCCCGGACCGCGAGCCTCGTGGCGCTGGACGACGCGCTGACGTCGCTCGCGACCGAGACGCGGTCGCTCGGCACCGGCGTTGCGGCGATGTGCTGCGCGACCGGCGCCGACGGGCAGTGGCGCGGCGCCTATTCCGACGACGACGGTGATCGCCTTGCCCCGGCCGGCGCGATCACCGACGCGATCGCGCTCGCCGGGCGCGTCGGCGATCGCGAGATCGACGCGACCGCTGCCCCCGAGATCGCCCGCATCACTCCCGGCGCTCGCAGCGCGGTCGTCGTGTCGTCCGTGCACGAGCACGACGGCCGGGTGGTGTTGCTCGTCCTGCGGGACGGGGCTGCCAACTCCGAGGCCAAGAGCCGCGTCGAGACGCTGTCGGCATTCGCGCACAACGCGGCCCTCATCGTGTCGAACGCGCTCCTCCACGAAGAACGCGCAGTCGCTCTCGCCCGCCAGGTCGACCTCAACCGCCAAAAGAGCGACTTCGTCGCCGCCGTCTCCCACGAGCTGCGGACGCCGCTCGCGGTGATGCTCGGTTCGGTACACACGCTCGAGCGCCTCGACGGCCGCATGACCGCCGAACAGCGGGCACAGCTGTTCGACATGACGGTGGACCAGGGCGGCCGGCTGCAGCGGTTGATCGACGAGCTCCTCCTCGTCGCCGCGGCCGAGCACTCCGCCGTCCAGTTGCAGAACGAGCGCATCGAGCTCGCGGAGATCTTCGACTCCATCGCGGTCGCGACGGCCGGCTCGATCGGGTCCGATCGGCTCGCGTGCGCGACCGCCGGCGCCGGGACCGTCGTGTCCGACCCCTCGAAGATCGAGCGGGTTCTGCTCAACTTCGTCGAGAACGCAGCCAAGTACGCGCCCGAAGGTCCGATCGAGCTACGCGCCGAACGCGCCGGCGGGGAACTGCGCCTGTCGGTAGTCGACCACGGACCGGGAATCCCCGAGAGCGACCGCGACCGAGTCTTCGAGCAGTTCGTGCAACTCGACCAGTCGTCGACGCGACGCCAAGGTGGCACCGGGCTCGGCCTCCACCTCTGCCGCCGGCTCGCCGGGCTCGTCGACGGCCGGGTGACCCTCGACGAGACGCCGGGTGGCGGCTGCACCTTCTCCCTCGTCATCCCCGCCGAGACGACAATGCTCACCGAGGGGTCGAGCGCGCTCGAGATGACTCCAAACGCCCGCCGCGCTGCGTTTCCCAACGTGCTCGCCCGGCCGGTCGACATCGACGCGGCTCCCCGGCCGGAGCCGGTCCGATGATCCGCGATCTGCGTTCCGCGCAATGGCGGGCCGCGTCGCCGCCGTCGCGGTCGCTCGCGTTCGCCCGCGGCGACATCATCGGCGCGGGCGCGGGCTCGCCCGCCGGCACACCGCCGAAGAGCGACCGCGCGCTGACGATCGCGGTCACTTCTCCGCGGGCAATCACCTGCAAGCGCGGGTTCGCGGCCAACTTCGCGGCGCACCTCGCGGCACGAGTCGCGCCCCGGGGATCGTCGGTGTGCGTCGTCGACACCGACTTGGATTCGCGCGACGTCGGCGCCCGGTTCGATGTCGCCGGACCGACCCTGCTCGACGTCGCGAACAGCCTCACACTCCGCGACGGGCGCGCGCCCCTGAGCGACACCATCACCCGCGTGGACCCCCCGGGCCTGCACGTGTTGCCCACGCGCCTCCCCCAGAGCGCGCTGGTACCGCTCCTCCACAGCAAGACCACGGCGCTGCTCGCACCGCTGCGCGCGGCATTCGACTTCGTGGTCATCGACGCGCCCGTCTCGGCCGGTCTGGGAACGTTCGAGTGGGAGCGGACGATGCTCAAGCAGGTCGACGTGCTCCTCGTCGCGGTGACGGCGGAAGCGTCCGCCCTCGGCGGCGTGCTCCGCTATCTCAACGCGATCGCGGCCGCGAAGAACACCGGCGCGCTCCCCCCGTCCTTCGACGCGCACGTCGTGCTCACGGGGCGAGACGACGACGGCACCCGTTCCCTCCTCGGCGAACGCGACATCGACCGCAAGCTGCGCGGGATCCCGGTGATCGCGTCGGTACCGCAGCTGTGGGGTCGCCAACGCCCCGAGACGCCCTTCGACATCGACGTGTACGCGGGGCTCCAGCGGGAGTTCTCGGTGATCGTCGACCGGGTCACCAAGGAGCGCCAGAGTCGCCCCGGTCGTTGAGCGCGTGCTCATATGTGCCCCGGCACCGACCCAGGGGGGCGCACGCATGGATCCCATCAAGATCGGGTGGTTGGGTTCCGCCCTCGACGGCCCCGACGGCGGCTACGACCGTATTCATCGGCTCGCATTCGACGAAGCCGAGGCGGCCGGTCTGCTCGATCGGCCCGTGGAGCTCGTCTTGCATCCGGAGAACGGTCTTCCGCAGGGTTCGGCCAAGAACGCGACCGACGGCTTCCGGTATCTCGTCGACGAGGGTTGTATCGGCGTCGCCGGGGCGTACAGCTCGGACAATGCGATCACGGTCGGCCCGTTGGCCAACGAGCTTCACGTTCCGCTCGTCAGCTGGTGCGGAACCGAACGCTTCCAGGGCGACTACTGCTTCCGGCTCGGCAACGGCGACTGCGGCGGTGATGCCGCGCTCGTGGTCGCCTGGCTCCAACGCCAGGGGCACGAGCGGGTCGCGGTGTTGAGCGAGATCTCCCCGAACGGCGAGGAGTACTTCCGCTTCTTCCGCCAGGAATGCCGCCGCCGTGACGTGAGCATCGCCGCGGTCGAGACGGTCGGCCAGAGTCCCGACGATCTCGCCGCCAACCTTGCCAACCTGCGACGTGTCGAGCCGGATGCACTCGTCTACATGGGGTACGGCATGCTCGCGGCCAAAGGCCTGTTCCGCGCCGCGCTCGACGAGCTCGACTGGGATCCGCCGCGCATCATGGGCACCGCGTTCATGTTCTACCTGATGGGTTTCGACAAGTTCGAGGGTTGGGTCGGCATCGATCAGTTCGATCCGCGCAACCCGCTCGTCGAGGGCTTCCACGAGCGCTTCGTCGCACGCTACGGCCAGGACCCGCCGCTTTGGCCCAATGCCATACCCGTCCTCGCGTACGACACCGCGCGCGTGCTGATCGAGGGCCTGTTCCGCGCCCCGATCCTCTCGGGTCCCGGGCTGAAGGCCGGGCTCGAGGCGATCCGGTTCATGCCGAGCACGACGGGCGGGGCCCGGACGCATATCGCGTGCTCACCGCACGAGCACGGCATGTTCCGCGGCGACTGGCTCCTCTACGGCCGAGTGCACAACGGCGCGCTCGAGTTCGAGGGATTGTTCGAACCGTGACCCTCGGGTTCAGGTCTTGCGGGGCCTCGACGCCGACGCGCCCTCGTGGGCGATCGCGCGCCGGACGACCGGGTCTTCGCGGCTGAACCGCGTCGCATCACGAACGGCGCGGATCTCGCGCAACGCGCCGAAGCACTCGTCGAGCTCGCGCTCGACGACCTTGAGCCGGTTCTGGTCGGCCGGGGTCAGGCCGAAGCTCTGCCCGGAACGCGTGAAGAGCGCGGTGCGCTCGTTGGCGAGCCGGTTGAGGTTGCGTTCGATGTTGCCGCGTTCGCTCATGCACGGACTCCTTGACTCAGTGAAGGGGTCGCGCAACGCGCGGCGCCGATCGGCGCGGCCGCGAGCTCGCGCCGGATTCTGATGGGCTCGGCTCCGACAATGTCGTCTCGGAGCCAGGTTCGCGATCGGAGGTGACGCGATAGAGGCGTTCACCGTCGACGGCGCCGTAGTAGACGTCGCCGGTTCGGTGCGCCAACGTCTCGCCCGACTCCGCGGCAACGAGCCAGCCGTGCGACTCGTGCGCCCAGAGGCGGTCGTCGCCCGAGCGGAAGAAGTCGCGCCGACCTGGCGCGTAAGCGAACAACTGGTGACCGTCGGCCGTGTAGAGATAGCGCATCCGAAGCTCATCCTAGCACCGAAATACCGGAATCAGATTGCTAATATCGGCGCGTGCCGCAGTGGAGCTTCCTGACCAACCATGCGCGTGCCCTGCTCTGCATTGCGAGCGATCCCGGGCTGCGCCTGCGCGACATGGCCGACGCCCTGGGCATCACGGAACGGAGCGCCTTCGCGATCGTCGCCGACCTCACCGAGGCGGGATACGTGTTGAAAGAGCGCGACGGCCGGCGCAATCGCTACTCGATCCAGCACCACATGCCGCTCCCCGACTCGACGAACCGCCAACGCACGGTCGGAGAGGTGCTCAACCTCCTCGTGGGCAAAGACGCGTCGCTTGCGGAATCGAGGCGCTCGCGGAATTGAGGCGTTCGCGCCGTCAGGGCGCGCTCGAGCGGCGAGCTGCAAGGAATACAGTCGAGGCAGCTTCTTCGCCGGGCAGATGGTTCGCCGACCGGGGCTGGGATCGGTCGTAACCATGGATGGCTCACTCGCAGTCATCGCCGACGACGTCGAACGGCCCATGTTGGTCGCGGCGCCCGCAGGTGATCGCACCGCCAGATCGACGTTGTCGAAGGCGCGCGTGCTCCAGGCAGTCGGACGGCGATCGCTGCCGTCGCTGATCGAGGCGACGATCGTGCCCGCGGTGCTGTTCTACGGCTTCTTCACGCTCGTCGGACCGACTGCGGCGATGCTCGCCGTGCTGGTGTGGTCGTATGGCGCCGTCGTACGACGGCTGCTCTCCGGTCAGGGCGTACCGGGGATCTTGCAGCTCGCGGTCGTCGGGCTCACAGTGCGCACGATCGTCGGCGTGCTGAGCGGCACGTTCATGTACTTCCTGCAGCCCGTCGCGACCACGCTCGCGCTCGCGCTCGTGTTCCTCGGCTCGGCGTTCTTCGGTAGACCGATGATCGCCCGGATGGCGTCCGACTTCTGCCCGCTCGCGCCCGAGATCGCCTGTCGACCGGGGGTGGTGCGCTTGTTCAGCGGGCTCACGCTGTTGTGGGCCGGTGTGCATCTCCTCAGCGCGGCCACGACGTTCACGTTGCTCGTCAGCCTCCCGACCGGAACGTTCGTCGCGATCAGGAGCATCGTGAGCCTCGCGATCACCGTCGGTGCCATCGTGGCGACGGTCTCGTGGTCGATCCGCACGGCCCGCGCCGAAGATCTCGTCTTCGCGCACGCCCTCGTCTAGCGCGCGCGGCCCGGTCTCGGTTCGCTCCGGTCGCGCGCCTCGGTTCAGCGTCGGCGAGCGACGCGGTCATACACGCGAAGGTGCGCGTCGATCGTGGCCGAAACGGTGAAGCACCCGGCCCGGTCCAGTGCGGCGTGGTGCAGTTCATGGCGCGCGTTCTGATCGCGCAGGAGCGCGTCGAGCACGGCCTCCAACGCGTCGACGTCACCGGGCGGGAAGTAGCGTGCCGCGTCGCGCGCGAGCTCGACGTGCGCGGCGATCTCGCTGGCAACCACGGGCCGTCCGCGCGTGAGTCCCTCGAGCACCGGGAGCCCGAAGCCTTCGTAGATCGAGGCGCTCACGACGATCTCGGCGCGCCGGTAGAGCAGATCGAGCTCGGTATCCGACACCGCCCCGAGAACGACGACTCCAGGCCGTTCGAGCCCACGCGCCGCGCCCGGCGGTAACCAACCGGCCGCGCCGGCGACGACAAGGATCAGATCGGGATGGCGGGCCCGCACGCGCTCGAACGCGGCGACGACCGTGGCATGGCCCTTGCGAGGTTCGAGCGTCCCGGCCACGAGGAGGAACGGCCCCTGCACACCGCGTCGGCGGAGCGCGTCGCACACCTCCGTGGCCGGCGTCGGCGCGGCGGCGTACACCGAGAGCGGCACATGGTGAATGCGCGCGCGATCGAAGCCCTCCCGCACGAGCTCGTCGCCGGTGAACGCCGACGGAACGATGATCGCCGCCGCCTCCCGGCGCGCGATCGCGAGACCCTTCGCGTGGAACCGGACACCGTGCGCCGTGAACGCCTCCGGATGACGCAGGAACGCGACGTCGTTGATCGTGACGACCAGCGGCGCCGACGACGGAGGTACGGCGAGGCTCGGCGCGTGGCACACATCGACGTCGAGATCCATGCGGCGCCGGCGGAACCGGTTCCAGACCTCGTAGTGCCACCTGGGAGCCCCGGGGCCGAGACTCCGGAACTCCACTGCATCGTCGAACCGCGCCTCCAGCGCGCACCGGGCGCGGTTCGGGCCCGACGAGAACGCGACGACGTCGGCGTGACGCGGGAGCTCGGCACACAGCATCTCCGTGACCCGGCCGATACCGCCGGGCACCGGCTGGAGGAGTTGGCCGACATGCACGCCGACGCGCAGTCGCGATCGCTCCGACGGATCTGCCACGGGCTCCACGATGACATGACGTTCGAGAGGCGGAGCAGGATCCCGATGCGGGATTGCCGTATCGGTCGCCGCGTCACCCAACTCGCGTCGCGAAGACCGCCAACCGATGGTCGTGGGTGCCGAGTCCGTTGTTGAACGTACCCGCACAGGTGATGAGCGTCAGGTGCGCCCGACCGTCCTTCGAGCGTTGCGGCGTGGTGCCCGCGACCGGACCCGCGCCGTAGATCTGTCGCAACACGCCGGGATCGCTTGTCTGCGCCAGAGTGAACGACGTGGCGCCGGTCACGGCGAAGCGGACGTCGAGACTGCTGCGCGTGTCGTGAACGATGATCAGGTCACCGGGACGGAGCTCTTCGATGTGCCCGAAGACGCCCTGCGTTCCGCGTGGTCCGTCGATGTGTCCCGCGATCAGCGCCGTGCTGATCGCGCCGGGAACCGCGCTTCCCCGGTACCAGAACGCCTCCATCCACACCGGGTCGTGCGCCGGACCTTCGGGCGCATCCATCACGTCGCCGGAGGTCACGCCGACTCCGAGCACCTGCGCGTTCACTCCGATGGCCGGGATCTGGAGTTGCAGCGGTACGGGCACCGGTCCGGACCGCACGTCGAGACCCTTGGCGATGAGGGCGGCCGGGACCGGCGGATCGGGCACCGGTCTGGGTCGAACCTTGTCGTAGGTCGGCGCCGTGATTGTCGTCGTGGTACTCGGAGCGGCGGCCGGCGCGGCCCGCCGGCGCTCCGGGCCACCGCACTGCGCGAGCGCGGCCGTCGCCGCGATCACGAAGATCGCGACGACGCGTCGTGCGCGCGGTCTGCCTAGCGCGGCGCTCCGCCGCGTGCAGCCGGCGTCTGACGACGACACCGGCCAGTACGAATCCACCCGCGCCGACGATGAGGACTGCAGGCCAGGGGAACGTGTGCTTCGGCAACGGTGCGACACCGGTACGCGGCGGTCCGACGACGCCGACGGTGAGACCGAGGGTCGTCGTGGTCGCGCCGCCGCCCGGAGGCACGGTGGTGACTCCGGGCGCGATCGTCGTCGTGGTCGCGCCGGGTGCGCCCGGTGTGGGCGCCGTGGTCGTCGTCGTCACAGAAGGAAGAGCCGCCGCGCACGACGGTCGAGTGAACACGTCGTTGTTCAATGTGACCGCGCCGTTTCGTGCGAGGGCCTGCCCCTCGACCGTGACACCGCTGTTCACGGTGACCGAGGTCAGAGCGAGGATGTTCCCGACGAAGCTCGAACCGCTACCCAACGTCGCGGAGCTCCCGACCTGCCAGAAGACGTTGCAGGCCGTGACGCCCCCGACCAGGTTCACCGTGCTGTCCGATGCAGTGATGAGCGTCGAATCGGTCTGGAAGATGAACACCGCGTCCGAACCGCCGTTCAGTGTCAGCGTTCCCGTCAGGCCCAGCGAACCTTTGGAGTTGGTGGAGTAGAGGCCTTCGGTGAGGCTGAGGCCGCCGAGGTCGCTGGGCTCGATGGTCGCGCCGGGCCGGCCGGCCGCGTTCACATACGCGGCGGTCAGGTCCGATTTCGCCTGCGCCGCGGCCCCGTTGGTCCGGTCGATCACCGCCGGAGCGACGACCGTCCCCGGTCCTCCGGGCTCGGCAAATCCCGTGATCGACGATCCCGGCGAGAGCCCGAGACTGCCATGGAGAACACTCGGACCGGTGTTGGTGACGGTTGATCCCGCGAGGACGGAGTAGTTGGCCGCGGTCCCCATCGGAACAGTCGCCTCGACGGCACTCGCGGAGTTCGCGAAGGAAAGAACAAGCGCGCTCGCGAGCGCGAGCGCCGTGAGAGTTACGCCGCCTCGGCGGGCAACCGCAACGTGGTGTGTCATCACAGAGCTCGATTCGTGCAGAGGACCAGGACTGGGCGCTGTGCAGCGACCCAAGCCTCTGATCGACAAGTCGAACTGCTCAGATTTGGACAAATTTCGTCACGGAGCGAACTACGCGCAGGACACGCGTCGGTGACGCGCGCGCGATCAGTTCGGCGGGAGGAATCCCGAGGCTTGCAACGCGTCCTGGCCGCGACCGGTCGCGATCTCGTCGACGAAGGCCTCGGCGGCACGCAGATGCTTCGACGCTTTCACCACCGCGATCGGATACGTCGCCTCGACGTTCTGGCGCGCGGGAATCTCGACGCCGGTCGCCCGGTCACCCACCGCCTTCACGTCGGTGACGTAGACGACGGCCGCGTCGACTTCACCGAGGGTCAGCTTCGCCATCGTCGCCTTCACGTCGAGCTCGTTCGACACCGGCCGCGGCGCGGGCAGCCCCGCGTTCTCGAACGCCTGACGGGCGTACTTCCCGGCCGGGACCGCGACGTCGGCGAGCACCAGCGTGATGCCGGGCTTCTCGAGGTCGGCGAGACCAGTGATGTGCTTCGGGTTACCGGGCGCGACCGCGATCTCGAGGCGGTTGCGCGCGAACGCCTTCGGCGTCTCGACCAAGCCCGCGTCGACAAGCGTCTGCATGCTCTCGGTGTCGGCCGACGCGAACACGTCGGCGGGGAGGCCCTGTTGGATCTGGGACACCAACGCCTGGGAGCCTGCGAAGTCGTACGTGATCGAAAGTCCGGGGTGGCTCGCCTGGAGAGTCGCCTTCTCCGCATCGAAGGCCTCGGTAAGCGACGCGGCCGCGAACACGTTCAAGGATCCGGTCAGCGTCGAGGTCGCGTCGACCCGCGTGTCGGTCGTGCCCGACGCGGTCGGCCGGGTGTCGCGGCCGCACGCCGACCCGAGCAAGACGAGCAACACCGCGCCGACGCGCACACGCGCTCGATACGTGCGAGCCATCCCGGCCCCCGACAATCCTGCTCGCACGCGATCCCGTAGAACTGTTCCGGCCATCCCGGCCTAGTCTAAGTGAGACTAGTGAACGTGAGCGCGGATCTCGGAGGTGCGGTCGTGAAGGTGCACGAGAAGCTGTACATCGGCGGCGAGTGGGTCGCGCCGGCGACGAAGTCGGTCATCGACGTGATCTCGCCGCACACCGAGCAGGTCGTCGGCCGGGTTCCCGAAGCATCGACCGAGGATGTCGACAAGGCAGTGAGCGTGGCCCGGGCCGCGTTCGACGACGGTGCGTGGCCTCGCCTGTCGCCCGAAGAGCGCATCGCCGCGGTGCAGCGCTTCGCCGACGCGTACGCGGCCCGCATCCCGGAGATGGCCGAGCTCATCACCGAGGAGATGGGCTCGCCGATCACGTTCTCGAACCTCGGCCAGTCGGCCGCATCGTGGATGATGCTCAACACCTTCGCGGGCATCGCCGCGGCCTTCCCGTGGGAAGACACGCGCGCCGGCATGCTCGGCACCGACGTCATCGTCCGCCACGAGCCCGTCGGTGTCGTCGCCGGCATCGTTCCGTGGAACGTCCCGCAGTTCGTGACCATCGCCAAGCTCGCGCCCGCGCTACTCGCCGGCTGCACCGTCGTCCTCAAGCCCGCGCCGGAGACGCCGCTCGACGCGTACCTCATGGCCGAGCTGCTCGACGAGGCCGGGATCCCGAAGGGCGTCGTCTCGATTCTCCCTGCAGGACGCGAGGTCGGCGAGCACCTCGTGCGTCACGCCGGTATCGACAAGGTCGCGTTCACCGGTTCGACCGCGGCCGGCCGCCGGATCGCGGCCATCTGCGGCGAGCAGTTGAAGCGGGTCAGCCTCGAGCTCGGCGGGAAGTCGGCCGCGATCATCCTCGACGACGCCGACCTCGCGGCCACGGTCGAGGGTCTGAAGCTGGCGTCGCTCATGAACAACGGCCAGGCGTGTGTCGCGCAGACGCGTATCCTCGCCAGCCGGGCGCGATACGACGAGGTCGTCGACGCGGTGTCGACGATGGTCGGCGGGCTCGCGGTCGGTGACCCCGCCGATGCCGCGACCGAGATCGGACCGCTCGTCGCCAAGCGTCAGCAGGAGCGCGTCGAGAAGTACATCGCGCTCGGCCAGGAAGAGGGCGCACGCGTGACGGTCGGCGGCAACGGCATGCCGAAAGGCATCGACCGCGGTTGGTACGTGCAGCCGACCGTGTTCGCCAATGCGACGAACGACATGCGCATCGCTCGGGAAGAGATCTTCGGACCGGTCCTGACGGTCATCGCCTACGACGACGTGCCGGACGCGGTTCGCATCGCGAACGACAGCGAATACGGCCTCGCCGGTTCCGTCTGGACCACCGACGTCGACCACGGAATGGACGTCGCCCGCCGGGTGCGTACCGGTACGTACGCGGTCAACCAGTACACGATGGACTTCATGGCGCCGTTCGGGGGCTACAAGGCGTCGGGAGTCGGGCGTGAGTTCGGCAAGGAAGGCCTCGAACACTACGTCGAGCTCAAGACGATCATCCCGGCCGGCGGCGGTATCGGCGCCGCGAGCTGACCGAGCCCGCCGGGGTCACCGCGCGAGCTCCGCCACCATCGCCGGCGCGCACCGGGACTCGGCGGAGAAGGCGGTGTCGAGCTCGGCACTCCAACGAGATGTCGGCGCGAGATCCATTGCATTCGCGTGAAATCGGTTCAGGCTCGACCCCGATGCTCCCCTCGGCACCCAGGCTCCTCGCCAATCCCGGCCGCCGCCACGATTGGGCCGCGGAACGCCCCGACGTCTCCCCCACGCGCTTCCACAGCCGCTTCCCGGGCTACGCGCCGACCCGGATCGTCGACGCGCCGGCGCTCGCGGCCGACCTCGGCCTGGCCTCGCTGGCGCTGAAGGACGAGTCGGAGCGGTTCGGGCTCCCGTCGTTCAAGATCCTGGGCGCGTCCTGGGCGGTCTACCGGCTCTTGGTCGGTCGGGTGGGCCACGAACCCGAGTGGCGCGGCCTCGACGAGCTACGCGCCGCGCTCACGCCCCTCGGACCGCTGACGCTCGTCGCCGCGACCGACGGGAACCACGGGCGCGCGGTGGCGCACATGGCTCACCTCCTGGGCTACACCGCACGCATCTTCGTGCCGGCCGGCACGGCGCGAGCCCGCATCGACGCGATCGAAGGTGAAGGCGCGGCGGTGACGGTCGTCGACGGAACCTACGACGACGCGGTGCGGACATCGGCCGGATGCGCGGCCGACGACGTACTGGTCGTCTCCGACACGTCGTGGAAGGGATACACCGAGGTTCCGCGCACGGTGATCGAGGGCTACTCGACGATCTTCGCCGAGGTCGACGAACAACTGGCCGACGCGCCCCCGGAAGTGGTGGTGGTGCCGATGGGCGTCGGCGCGCTCGCGGCCGCGGTCGCGAAGCACTACGCGGCGCGCGCGGAGATCATCGTCGTCGAACCGCTCTCGGCCGCGTGCGGGATGCACTCGGCCGAAGCCGGCCGTCCGGTCGAGGTGCCCGGGCCGCACGGCTCGATCATGGCCGGCTTGAACTGCGGCACCGTGTCGATCATCGCGTGGCCGGCGGTGTCGGCCGGCACCGACGTCTTCGTCGCCGTCGACGACGCGGCCGCCGAGGACGCGATGCGCGACCTCGCCGCGATCGGCGTTGTCGCGGGCGAGACCGGCGCCGCGAGCCTCGCCGGATTGCGCGCCGCCGTTGCGGCCGGGGTGCCGGGCCTCGCGGCCCGGCGCGTCTTGGTGCTGTGCACGGAGGGTGCGACCGATCCGGTGGCGTACCGCAGGATCGTCGGGCACGCGCCGTGAAGGGTTCGGGCCTCGGCCGAACCCCCGAACAACTCCCGCAGGTGACGCCGGAAGCGGTCGACGTGGACGCCGGTCGCGACGTCGACCGAGACGTTGCCCCGCCCGTCGACGACGACCGCACGCTCGGTCACGTCGATCTCCGCCACGCCCCGTACGCTCGCGAGGCGAGATGATCGAACAGGTGATCGACGGGAGCACCACCGAGCCGGCGCGGATCCCCGCGGCGGTGACGGTGCTGTGCGACGCCCTCGAGTCGATCGACGCCGAGGGTTGGTACCCGGTCATCGAAGTCGTGCGGCCGTGGTCGGTGCACAACCCCCGGATCACCGGCGAGTTCGCCCGGCCGAAGGCGATCCGGCGATACCTCGAACGCGAACTGGGCGCGCTCCTCGCGCTCGGCGCGGCGATCACCGTCCGGGGTTCCCGGCCGGCCACCGCTCTCGACGACCCCGCGCTGCTGCGCGCCCTCGACGAGGACGCGTGGGAGATGCGCGCCAAGAAGCTGTTCCTCTTCGCGCCCGAGCGCATGGCGCTGTCGATGGAGCGTCTCGCGCACTATTGCGGCACCCCGGCCGATGCGTTCCAGCGCTACGTCGTGTTCACGAACTACAAGATGCACGTCGAGGAGTTCCGGACGCGGTTCCCCGAAGCCGAGGGTCCGGCCCGGCCCGACGTGCAGATGCCCGCCTGGCATCACCGCCTCCCCGCGCAAGACGGTGTGTCGATCATCGACATCGGGGTGGGGCCTTCGAACGCGAAGACGGTGACCGACCATCTCGCGGTCCTGCGCCCCGACGCGATGCTGATGATCGGGCACTGCGCCGGGCTGCGGAACCATCAAGACATCGGCGACTACGTGCTCGCGACCTCGTATCTCCGCGACGACCGGATCCTCGACTACGCCCTGCCCACGACGATCCCGGTCATCCCGAACCACCGGATGAACGCATATCTCCTCGACGCCCTCGACGCCCGCCGAGCCCGCTACCGCATCGGCGCGGTGCTCACGACCGCGAACCGCAACTGGGAGCTCGAGATCGCGACCATGGAACACACCTTCGAGCAGTCGCGCGCCGTTGCCGTCGACATGGAGTCCGCGACCATCGCCGCCAACGGCTTTCGCTATCGCATCCCGAGCGCGACGCTGCTCGGCGTCTCCGACAAACCGCTGCACGGGGCGCCCAAGCTCGCGGAGCAGGCCCGGCGCTTCTACGACACGAGCCGGCGCGCGCACCTCGAGATCGCGCTCGAGTGCATCGACCGCGTGCGCCGCGAACACCCGGCCGGCATCCCCACCGCCGACATCCGTAGCCCGGGCGAGCCGCTGTTCGGCGCGCCGACCGTCGAATAGGAGCGACCGTGTACCACGACCACGACGGGGCCGACGCCTCCGACGAGATCTCGGTCAACCCACTGTTCGCCCGTCGCGCCGAGCACGCGATCCCGCGTTGGCGGATTCCCGACGACGAGATGCTCCCCGACACGGCATACCAGATCATCCACGACGAGCTCTTCCTCGACGGCAACGCCCGCCAGAACCTCGCCACCTTCGTCACGACCTGGATGGAGCCCGAGGCGACACAGCTCTACATGGAATCGTTCGACAAGAACATGATCGACAAGGACGAGTACCCGCAGACCGCGGCGATCGAGCAGCGCTGCGTGCACATCCTGGCCGACCTGTGGAACGCACCCGAACCGCACACCACGATCGGGACATCGGCGATCGGATCGTCGGAGGCGTGCATGCTCGCCGGTCTCGCGTTCAAGCGGCGCTGGCAGATCGCGCGGCGCGCTGCGGGGAAGAGCACGGAGAAGCCGAACATCGTCTTCAGCTCGGCCGTGCAGGTCGTGTGGGAGAAGTTCGCGAACTACTTCGAGGTCGAGCCGCGCTACGTGCCGATCACGAAGGAGCAGCCGTTCCTCACCGTCGACGGCATGCTCGCGGCCGTCGACGAGAACACCATCGGGGTCGTCCCGATCCTGGGCGTCACCTACAACGGCGTGTACGAACCGGTGCAGGATCTCGCCGGCGCGCTCGACGATCTCGAGGCCCGCACCGGCCTCGACATCCCTCTGCACGTCGACGGCGCGTCGGGCGGTTTCATCGCTCCCTTCCTCGACCCTCACCTCGAGTGGGATTTCCGCGTTCCCCGCGTCCACTCGATCAGCGCGTCGGGGCACAAGTTCGGGCTCGTGTACCCGGGACTGGGTTGGGTCGTGTGGGCCAAGCGCGCCTACCTGCCCGACGAGCTGATCTTCAACGTGAGCTACCTCGGCGGCAACATGCCGACGCTCGCGCTGAACTTCTCCCGGCCCGGCGCGCAGGTGTTGTTGCAGTACTACAACTTCCTCCGCCTCGGGCGCGAGGGATACCGGCGCGTGATGCAGGCATCGAAGGACGCGGCGCGTTACCTCGCCGCCGAGCTCGCGAAGCTGGGCCCCTTCGAGGTGCTCACCGACGGCTCCGACATGCCGCTCGTCACGTGGACCACAGACGGGCGCGACCGCAACTGGGATCTCCACGACCTCTCGGCCAAGCTGCGCGAGCGCGGCTGGCAGGTTCCCGCCTACCCGATGCCGGCCGCGATCGAAGCCACGATCGTGATGCGGGTGGTGTTCCGCAACGGCGTGTCGATCGACCTGGCCCGACTGCTCCTCGACGACATGCGCGCGGCGCTGAAGTTCCTCGACACACGGCCGGTGCCCGTCCCCCACGCCGACGCGCCGGCCACGCCGTTCCACCATTGATGCGCCGGCATCGACGGCCCCTCACGCCTGCGGGCGCTAGGTCGCGCTCGGCTGTGCTCAGGAACCGCCGAGGCTGAAGCCGCCGATGGAGATCTTGTTGCCGCCGCCGCCTCCCTCGGTGTCGCGCGGGAGGTATTGCGCGATCGCGGCCGCGAGGTTGGCGAGCGGCATCGTCTGCAAGAAGACCTTGCCCGGGCCCGTCAGCTTGGCGAGGAACAGCGCGTCGGCGCCGAACAACATGTTCTTGATGCCCTTCACCCGCTCGATCTCGAACGCCATGCCCGCGTCGAACATCCCGACGTGACCGGGGTGCACCTTCAGGACCTCGCCCGCGGGGAGGTCGTACTCGACGACCTCGCCGTCGAGCTCGATCCACGCCGGACCGGTGCCCGACACGCGCTGCAGGATGAATCCCTCGCCGCCGAAGAACCCCGCGCTGAGCTTTTGCTGGAAGCCGATCTCGAGAACGACGCCCGGCAGTCCGCACAGGTAGCCACCACGGTGCACCATGTACTGCTTGGTGCCGTCGAGCTCGATCGGCTTGATGTGGCCCGGCACCTTCGTCGCGAACGCGACCAGCCCGGAACCGCCGACCGCGCTGTACTCGGTCATGAACAGCGTGCCGCCCGCGACCGCACGCTTCACCGCGCCGAACACGCCCTTCGCGCCGGCCTTGCCGCCCGCGGCCGTGTGCAGCTCGATGGTGTTGGTCATCCACGAGAGCTCCCCGCCCTCGGCCACGACCGATTCACCCGGGTCGAGCGTGACCTCGAGCACCGGCATCGTCGTCCCGATGATCTTGTGATCCATTGCGTGGCCTCCCGAGCTACCGAACCGTCCGGTGTTACATCGGCCATCCTCACCCGCGATGAGAAGATTCGCGTGGACCTCGAGGTCACGGGTGCGAGACGACGCCGGCCGGCCGGGTGGCGACGCGGAACAGGTAACCGACGAGATCGCGACGGAGCCCCCGCCGCGCGGTCGCTTCCGGAACCCCGGGTACATTCGTGCGTCGCAGTATCGGAGCCTGCCGGCACAGCATCGGGGGAACGACGATGAGAACCGCCATCGGCGCGGTCGGGATCGCGCTACTGGTCGGCGCAGTCGCGGCCGCGTGTTCGTCGTCGAGCACACCCACCGGTACGTCGCCGACCCCGTCTTCGACCGGCACCCCGACCGGCGTGAAGGCCGGACCGTGCACTCCACCCGACGCGGGCGGACCGACGGAGGCGACGAGAGTCAACGGCACGGCACATGACTGGACCCTGACGTCGTTCGACGGGACGTTGATCCGCATGCACTGGTTCCCCGCGCCGACGGCGACGGCAGCACACCCGGCGCCGACGGTCTTGATGGGGCCGGGCTGGGGGGAGGCGGGCGACACCAACACCACGGCGGTGGCCTTGTTCGGCTCCGTCAACATCGGGTCGCTGCAGCGCGCGGGCTACAACGTCTTGACGTGGGATCCGCGGGGATTCGGCCAGTCGACGGGGACGGTCGAGATCGACAGCGCCGACCACGAGGGTCGCGACGTCGAGAAGATGCTCGACTGGATCTCGACCCGGCCGGGCGTGCTGCTCGACGGGCCCCGTGACCCGAGGGTCGGCATGGCCGGCGGCTCCTACGGCGGCGGCATCCAGCTGATCACCGCCGCAATCGACTGCCGGGTCGACGCCATCGTGCCGATGATCGCTTGGCACTCGCTCACGACCAGCCTGATGAAGGCCGACACACCGAAGAACGGCTGGTCGGGACTGCTCTACGCGGCGACCGCCGGTCGTTCGATCGACCCGCACATCACGCACGCATACCAGTCGAGCACCACGACGGGAATCATCGATCAGGCCGACCGCACCTTCTTCGCGGCCCGAGGCCCGGGCAGTCTCGTCGCGAAGATCGACATTCCCACACTGATCGTGCAGGGCACCGTCGACGGCCTCTTCACCCTCGACGAGGGCATCGCGAACTATGAGATCCTGCGCGGGCGCAACGTGCCGACGGCGATGCTCTGGTTCTGCGGCGGGCACGGCGTTTGCCTCACGAACCCGGGCGACCAAACCCGCGTGGGCAAAGCGACGCTGGCGTGGTTCGATCGGTACCTGAAGCGCAACGCGAACGTCACCACAGGCGCGCGTTTCGACTTCGTCGACCAGAACGGCACCCGCTACACCGCCGGCGACTACCCAGTCCCGCTGCGCGCTCCGATCAGCGCGACCGGCTCGGGAACGCTGCACGACATCGCGGGCGGTGGATCAGGTCCCGCGCATCCCGCGGCCGGCAACACTGATCCGCTCGCGGGCATCGCCGGTTCGATCACGCCCGCCAAGGCCACGAACGCGGTCGACGTGCGGGTCGCGTTCGCCGCGCCGGCCGTGGTGGTCGGCGCGCCGAAGCTGACGTTGTCCTACTCGGGAACGACGCGGCCCGGCCCGCGGCCGACCCGCGTGTTCGCGCAGCTGGTCGACGACGCGACGGGGACCGTGCTCGGCAACCAGGTCACACCGATCGAGGTAACGCTCGACGGTAAGCCGCATACCACCTCGGTATCGCTCGAGGTCGTCGCGTTCACCGGTCACGCGGGCGCGCACCTCACGCTGCAACTCGTCGCGACGACCGTTGCCTACGCTCCGCCGAAGCTCGGCGGCGGTATCACGTTCGACCAGATCGATCTCAGCCTCCCCGTCGCGGCGACCCTCACGCCGTCCTAACCGCGCCCGACTGCCGGCGCGGTTCGGACCCTCCTGCTTTCTGCAAGGATGTACTTGTGCAAATCGAGGGCGGTGGCGCCGCGCGCGATGTAGCCCGACCCACGACCTCCGGCGGCGTCTGGTCGCCGGGACTGCGCGCGCTCACCGTCGGTCTCGTCTTCACGATCACGCTCGTCGGGTTCGAGGGGCTCGCGATCGCGACCATCCTCAAAGTCATCGAGGACGACCTCAACGACATCGGCCTCCTCGGATGGGTCTTCAGCGCGTTCTTTCTCGGCAGCCTCGTGGGAGTGGTGGCCGCGGGCTACGACGCCGACCGCAAAGGTCCCGCCCGACCGTTCGTCGTCGGACTCGTGCTGTTCGCGGCCGGGCTCCTCGGGGGTGGTCTCGCACCCAGCATGGTCGTGCTCGTCGTCGCGCGCGCGGTGCAGGGAATCGGTGCGGGCGCGATCCCGGCGGTCTCGTACGTCGCGATCGGCCGTGCGTATCCACGCGGCCTGCAGCCCCGGATGTTCGCGGTGCTGTCGAGCGCGTGGGTACTTCCCGGCCTCGTCGGGCCGGCGATCAGCGCCGCGGTCGCGTCGGCGTTCGGTTGGCGCTGGGTCTTCCTCGCGCTGCTGCCCCTGGTCGGGCTCGCGGCGGTGATGACCGTTCGCGCGCTGCACACGCTCGGCCCACCCGGAGGTGCAGAGCCCGCCGATCGGCGCATCGGCGCATTGACGCTCGTCGCCGGCGCGGGGTTCGTGCTCGCCGGGGCGTCGTCGCACTCGGTCGTCGCCGCGGCCGCGCTCGTCGCGGTCGGTCTGCTGGTCGGGACACGAGCGTTCCTCCACCTCGTCCCGACGGGCACCGTGCGCCTCGCACGCGGCCTCCCCGCCGCCGTTGCGCTACGAGGACTCGTGACGTTCGCGTTCTTCGGGACCGACGCATACGTCTCGTTCACGGTCACCTCCGCGCGTCACGAGAGCATCGCGCTCGGCGGGATCGCGCTCACGGCCGCGACGCTCACGTGGACGGCCGGCTCCTGGATCCAGGAACGCCGCGTGCGCGAGCTCGGTCCTCAGGCCTTCGTGCGCGTCGGCATGTTCGTGATCGCGTGCGGGATCGGGCTGATGATCGCCGTCGCCCAAGCTGTGGTGCCCGCGGCGATCGCGGTGCTCGCGTGGGGAGTCGGCGGGCTCGGCATGGGACTCGCCTACGCGCCGCTGACGCTCGTCGTGCTCGACGCGGCCGCCGTAGGCACAGAGGGGACTGCGACCGCCGCGCTGCAACTCTCCGACACGCTCGGCGTCGCACTGGGAACGGGCGTTTCCGGCGCGATCGTCGCGGCCGGGGCATCGCTCGCGTGGACGAGCGGAACGGCGTTGACGATCGCGTTCACCGTGTGCGGCGCGTTCGCCCTCACCACCGCGCTCGCCGCGGCGAGGCTCCGGACGACGGTCGACTCGGCCGCGGTTTGACTCCGCCGCGCCCACGTGGTCCGATGACGGCGCTCCCAGTGGGGGAAGTCCGGTCGAAGTCCGGCGCTGACCCGCAACCGTAGGCAGGAATCCGTCCGATCCGGGCGGTCCTGCGAGCCGGGATACCCGCGAAGAGCAGCTCCGAAGACACCGTCGTGGTTTGCGGGTAGTGAGCGCTCGATCCCGGTCGGGCTGTCCATTCCTGTTGCTGCGGCACGAGCGGAAGGACACCCGATGAAGAGGGTCGTGACATTCCTCCTCGCTGCCGGTTTCGCGCTCGCCGTCGCGGCTCCCGCCGCGTCGGCCGCGCCGGCCGGTAGCGACCCTGCAACCGCCGCCCGATACGCGGCGTCCTGGATCGTGCGGCAAGTGAACACGTCCGGCTTCATCGCGCAAGCCGGGAACCCCGCCAAGGCCAACCTCTCGGTGACGGCTCAAGCCGTCATCGCTCTCGCCTCGGCCGGAGTCGGAAAGGCGCAGGTCGCCGCGCTCCTCGGCTATCTCGGCAGTCATGTCGACGATTTCGTCGCCGCCACCGGTACCGACGACCCGGGGGCGCTCGCGTACCTCGTCCTCGCGGCCAAGGCCGGCGGCGCCGACCCGGCATCGTTCGGTCCGGCCCACGCGAACCTCGTGACACGACTCGTTGCCACGCAACAGCCAAGCGGGTTGTTCGGCTCGTCCGACCCCAGCTTCGACGGCGCGTTCCGCGAGGGACTCGCGTTACAGGCGCTGCACGCGGCCGGCGTGGCGAATCCCGCGGGCGTCGCTTGGCTCGAGACGCAACAGTGCGCCGACGGATCGTTCACGGCGTTTCGCGCCGACACCGCGGTGGCCTGCCCCGCAGTCGACCCGAACACGTTCAGCGGCCCCGACACGAACTCGACCGCGTTGGCGGTGCTCGGCTTGGCGGCGCAGGGTGACAGCGCGGCGGCATCCAAGGGCGCGGCCGCGCTCGACGCCGTGCGCAATGGCGGCGGCGGATGGGGATTCCTCAGCCGCGCCGACCAGCCGAGCGATGCGAACTCGACCGGGGTCGTGCTCATTGCCC
The DNA here is from genome assembly GCA_963812205.1 of uncultured Actinomycetes bacterium. Lineage (GTDB taxonomy): Bacteria > Actinomycetota > Acidimicrobiia > IMCC26256 > PALSA-610 > PALSA-610. The sequence continues at coordinate 332,205 of CAWEUJ010000003.1, read as the reverse complement.
TGCGTACCGTGAACGGTACGCCCGACGCGCCGCGGCATCGCCGTCCTGCTCGGGCTTCAGGTGGGCTGCACCGGCGCGGTCGGCGACCGCGGTGGGATCGCGTTCCAGCCGGGTCCCGGCGCCGGCCTGACGCCCGATGCATTCGCCACAGTGGAGGCCACACCCGCGTTGGCCGAATCGGCGTGGCCGATCACGACCGCGACGATCTCGGCCGACGTACCGACTCCGTGTGCGTCGGCGCCCGCGACGACGACAACGGTCGCGCCCGCGACGACGACAACGGTCGCGTCCGCGGGGACAACGGTCGCCGCGACGGTGTCGACCGCCGCGGCGACCGCGGCCGGCGAGCTGCCGCGGACGGGCTCGTCGTCGGGACCCGTCGCGATCTTCGCGGGCGGCCTGGTCGTAGCCGGATTGCTCTTCGTCGCCGGTGCGCACCGGCGCCGGACGTAGGCCGCCTGCCGCCGCGAACGTTCGCGCTTCGACGACAGCGACGACGACCACCACGACGGCGGCGCGCTCGCGATGCCGTCGAGCGTACGCTCGACGGTTCGCACACACCATCTCATCGGAGGATCATGAACGAGGATCGGGCTCGCGCCCTGCTGCGGGCGGAACGCACTCGGATCGAAGGTCTCCTCGTCGAGGCGACCGCCGCCGGTCGCGACGACCGCGCCGCCGCGAACGAAGAGGGCGACATCACCGACCCCGCGCAACCGCTCAACGCGATGGAGACCGACGATGCCGTCGCCGCGGCCCTGCAGGAACGGCTGGCCGCGCTCGACCGCGCCGAGCAGCGCCTCGAGCAGGGCACCTACGGTCTGTCGATCCGTAGTGGAACGCCGATTCCCGATGCTCGCCTCGAGGCCGATCCCGCGGCCGAGCTCACCGTCGAGGAGGCCCAGGGGTCGTAGCCGGGGAGCCGCGCCTCAGATCGCGCTACCGGCGCGGCGGCCGAAGAAGGTCCCGTCACCGAGGCTGATACCGCTGACGTACCCACCCGCCGCGAGGCTCGCACTCGATCGCCCGACCGCGAACAGCCCGGGCACGGGGCGACCGTCGGTGGCAATGACGCGCCCGTCGACGTCGGTGTGCAATCCGCCGAGCGTGAACGTGGCGTAGATCGCGCCGCGCTCCAGGCCGAGGTCGATCGCTCCCAAGGGCGGCACGATGGGCTGGACGAACGGTGGCAGCTTCCCGAACTCGGGATCTTCACCGTTCACCGCGTGCTCGTTGTAGTTCGCGACCGTCGTCGCCAACGCGGACTCCGGCACACCGAGGTCGCGCGCGAGCTCCTCGACCGTTTCCGCCGCGTACGAGAACCGCAGACCGAGCAGGTTGCGTTCGTAGATCGCCTCGTCGAGCACCATGAACACGTCACCGTCGTGCTCCATCAACGCCTTCCACCCGATCCGGCCCGTGTAGGTGTCCTCGTTGACGAACCGGCGGCCCTGACGGTCGACGAGGATCGCGCGGCACAGGCGGTGTGGCGGACCGAGTGGGAGCGCGCACTCGAACACGTCGAGCCGCAGCGGCGCGCCGCCGACGCCGAGACCCAGCCGGATTCCCCGGCCGTCGTCGGCGTCCGTGCCGATGCGCCACGCCGGATCGGGCCGCATCGCCGCGGGACAGTAGGCGGCGAGCATCGCCTCGTTGTAGGCGAAGCCACCTGCCGCGAGAACGACGCCTCGACGCGCGCGGATGTGACGCGTCGCGTTGTCACGGCGCGCGGCCACCCCGACGACGACGCCGTCGCTCGCCACGATCAATCGATCGACCCGCGCGTCGACCGCCACCCGCGTCGACGTCGCGGCGACGGCGCTCGCGAGTCGTTGCATGAGGAAGTTGCCGGCACTGTCGGGGTACTGCGGTTTGTGCCCACGGGGCACGGGCCGGGCGATGTCGCAGAACGGCCGGCTGTCCTCGCCGCCCGAGAACACCAGGCCGCTGTCATCGGCCGACTCTCGATTCGGTTCGTCACAGAACGCGCTGCGGAACGGGACTCCGTGGTCGCGCAGCCAGTGGAAGTGCGCGACCGAATCGTCGCAGTAGACGCGCAGGCGTTCGAGGTCGGGCCGGTCCGTGGGATCGACGACGCCGTGCGGTGCCAACGCGGCGGCCAAGAAGGTGTGCATCGTCTCGGCGTCGTCTTCGAAGCCGCATTCCTCCTGCACCGGAGTACCGCCGCCGAGGTAGATCAGGCCCCCCGACATCGCGCTGGTCCCGCCGGACGCGCCCTGACGCTCCAACGCCACGACGTCCAGCCCGCGTTCGGACGCCGCGATCGCCGCCGACGCGCCCGCGCAACCGAGCCCGACCACGATCACGTCGGCGTCGTCGTCGAAGTGCGCGACGTCGTGTTCGGCGAGCGGCTCGATCGGTGCGGTCAAGTCTTCGGGCACACCCGTGTCATAGCCGATCGGGTCGACGACGCGTCCACTCCGGCGTCGCCCGGACGCGACGCAGTCCTATTCGCGGGCGACGGCGGCCCGCCGGCGCCGGATCGCGAGGGCCATGACGACGAGCCAGGCCGCGCCGACCACCCCGATCGCCCCGGCGATCGGGGTGTGCGACTGCTTCGCGCTCGGCGCGAGCGCGCGACTCGACGCGGCGGCCCGCGCACCGCCGCTCGAGGAGACGGCTGCGCCCTCGCGTGACGTCGTCGTCGGGGTGGTGCGTTCGGCACTCACCGCCGAGGGTCCACGACTCGGAGCCGTGCGCGTCGTCGCTTTCGCCGTCGTCGGTGGCGCGTGACCCGGGACGGCACTCGATGAACCCGGCGCCGGGAGCGTGGCAAGCGTCGGTGCGGCGGCGCTCGAGTGTTGTGTCATCGCCGTGGCGCCGGGCCGGGTGACGACCGGACGGACCGCCGTCGTCGGCGGGACACGCGGTGCCGTGGTCGGAGGGGGCGGCACGGCGGCAGCGCTCGCGGGTGAGACGCCGGGAACGACCTTGGCGCCGAACGCCCAGGCTTCGATGCTTCCCGCCGCGGGACGCAAGCTCAGCGCGCCGAGCGCGCTGTAGCTCCAGCCCGTGTCGGCGGAGGCCGCGTAGTACAGGGCCCAGAACGCGTTCGCCGGCGGCGTCGACACGCACGACTGCTCGGCAACCGACGGCAGATTGCCGACACGACACACGAACGCGTCGCCGTACTGCGCGGTTCCCGCGGTCGCAAAGCCCGCGGCGTGCAGCGCGTCGAGAGCGCTCCCCGGCGTGCCCGCCGCGCATCCCCGCCGGATACCGCCGCCCCAGTGCGTGAAGTCGACCACAACCGTGACCCCCGACCCCGCATTGCACGGTGATCCGGTGAGACCGCGCGCCGCCGTCGCGCTCACGGCGACTGCGCCGATCGCGGCCGCGATGCTCATCACCGCCGCGGCCCATCGTCGGCCGGGCCCACGCACCGCACGACGCTCGCGCAACGGCTTCACCTTCCGCCCACTTCGATTGGCGCCGGAACGCCTGCGCCGGGAGGAAATGAGGCGGGCGCACGAAACGAAGCGCGGCGGGCGGCGCGGCGAAAGGTGCCGAGCGCGGCCGGGCCGATCAGCACGATGCAGATCAGGTTCGTGATCGCCCGACCCGTGTCCCAACCGAGCGACATCGTGATGTCGAAGAGCAGATAGCGATGCATTTGGGTCACGAACGAGGCACCCGGGAGATACGCGATCGAGCTTCCGGGGTCGACGGAGAACGGCCAGAACTGCAGATTGAGCATGAAGCCGAAGAAATAGCCCGCGAACACCCCGTACGCGGCGAGCATCGCGATCTCGCGCTTGCCCCTGCACCGCGGAAGGAGCCCCGCGAAGAGCCCGACCCACGCACAAGCGAACATCTGGTACGGCATCCACGGACCGACACCCCCGGTGATCACGGCCGATGCGAACATCGAGGTGCAGCCGAGCGCGAATCCGAATCCGGGTCCGAACACACGGCCCGCGAAGATCAACATGAAAAAGACCGTCTCGATACCCGCGGTCCCGGCTCCGAGCGGCCGCAACCCCGCGTTCACAGCGGAGAGCACGCCGAGCATCGCCAGCGCCTTGGAGTCGATGCCGCCGTCGGCCACCTCCGCGAACACGACCGCGAGAACGAGTAACAACAGCAGACCGAACATCAGGGGCGCGGTGTACGCGTCGCTGAACTTCCCCGGCGCGAGCAGGAACGGCCACAGGAAGCAGACGAAGCCGATCAACGTCGCAAACGTCGTCGCAATCGCAGCACGCGACCGCACGCGGATGGCGACGCGTTGATGCACGCGTGTCGCCGCGACACCGGCGGTGGCCATCAACTCGCCGCCTGGTCGAGCGCGAGCCGCACCTGTTCGACGGTGAGATACTCGAGTGGAGCAAGAACCTTCGCGACCTGCGGCGCGAATGAGGGCGACGACACCACGACTTCGGCCGTCGGTCCGTCGGCGACGACGTCACCCTCCGCCATCACGACGACCCGGTCGGCCGCGGCCGCTACGAACTCGACGTCATGGGTCGCGATAACGACCGATCGACCCTCCGCCGCGAGCTCGTCGACGATACGCACGAGCGCGCGCTTGGCCTTGTAGTCGAGACCGCGCGTGGGTTCGTCGAGCAGTACCACCGGCGGCGCGGCGCGCAGTTGCACCGCGAGGACGAGTGACAAGCGTTGGCCCTCGGAGAGATCACGCGGGTGAATGTCGTCGGGGATTCCCGGTGAGAGCCGGTCGAGCAGCGCCCGGGTGGGCGGCGACACCGATCCGTGCGACTCCGCGTCGGCCTGCTCGAGCTCGGCGCGTACGGTCTCGAGGTAGAGCAGGTCGGCCGGCGTCTGCGGCACGAGCCCCACGAGCATGCGGGCTCGGTGCGCGGAGAGGGTCTTCGGGTCCTTGCCCGCGATCTGCACGAGGCCGCTCTGGCGTCGCCCCGAACCCTGGATCGCCCACAGCAGCGACGATTTCCCCGAGCCGTTGCGTCCCATCAACGCGGTGACCTCACCCGCGCCGAGATCGAGGTCGACGCCGCGTACTGCGATGACGTCGCCGTAACGCACGACGACGTTCCGACAGTGCAGCAGCTGTCGGCCGGTTGCCACTCGCGTCCGCGCCGGCACGGGCGGGACCGTCGTGATGGCATCGCGCAACGGTCCTGCGAGCCGGCGCGCGTCGCGCACCGACAGCGGGAGCGGTCTCCATCCCGCCAAACGCCCGAGCTCCACGACGGGAGGCGCGACGCTGGCGGTGGCGAACATCGTCGCGGGCGCGCCGTCGGTCACGGTGCCGTCGCCGCCGACGTGGATCACCCGGTCGGCGTATTGCACGACGCGTTCGAGGCGGTGCTCGGCGAGCACGACGGTGACGCCCAGGTCGTGGACGAGACGCGTGATCGCGGCGAGCACCTCCTCGGCGGCGGTCGGGTCCAGCGCAGACGTCGGTTCGTCGAGCACGAGCACACGAGGATGCGGCGCGAGGACCGATCCGATCGCGACGCGTTGTTGTTGACCGCCGGAGATCTCGTGTAGCGCGCGGTGGCGGAGCTCGGCCAGCCCCAGGAGATCGAGCACCTCCTCGACGCGCTTGCGCATGACGTCGGGCGGGACCGCGAGTTGCTCCATGCCGTACGCGAGCTCTTCCTCGACGATGTCGGTCACGAATCCGGCCCGCGGGTCCTGGCCCACCACGCCCACGAGGTCGGCCAGCTCGCGCGGCGGATGAGAGGCGGTATCGCGGCCGTCGACGCAAACGCGACCTGCCAACGTTCCCCCCGTGAAGTGCGGGACGAGACCGTTGATCGCGCCCAGGAACGTCGACTTTCCCGCGCCGGTCCGGCCCACGACGAGACACAGCTCGCCCTCTTCGATCCGCAGGCTCACGTCACGGAGGACTGGCGCAGGCGCGTCACGGTACGTGATGGTGACGCTGTCGAACACGATCATGCCGGTACCCGTGCGGACCGCATCGCGTTCTCGCGATCGGTTGGACGCGGCGCACGCGCCGCGTCGTCGACGTGCTGAGCCCGGGGTGGGGGTGGCGCGACGACACCGGCGATCGCGGCGAGGAGGACCGCGACGGTCGGGATGACCGGGAGCGCCGGGAAGCGCAGCGGGTAGAAGGACGGATTGAGGTCGATCGCGCTATAGCTCGCGCTCGCGTACAGCGCGATCGCGCTCGCGACGCCACAACACGACACGATCCACTCGGCGGCGCGCCACGGGTCGGGGCGGTAGTGGGTGCGCGTCACACGCCGGCCGCCGAGTGCGAGGCCGCCGCAGCAGAGCGCCGCGCCCGCGAGGATCGTGGGCAAACCGAGGAAGCGCGGCGCCGTGCCGTCGAGCAACGCGTACGCGCCCGCGCACAGACCGAGCATTCCGGCCACCATGAGTCCCCCCGTGAGGCGGCGCGAGCCGCGCGGCTGGGGACCGGTGCGGCCGTAGCCGCGCGAGTCCATCGCGGCCGCGAGGAGCAGTGAGCGTTCGAGGGCGTCTTCCATGACCGGGATGGCGATGCCGCGCAGTGCCCGAAGCCCCCGGCTCCGTCCGGCGCGCAGCCGCCGGGCGCGGGCCACGCGTTGCACGCTCTCGACGAGTTGCGGGGCGACGCTGATCGACACGACCACCGCGACCCCCAACTCGTACAACGCGCCGGGCAGGACGCGCAACGCGCGCTTCGGATTCGCCAGCGCGTTCGCCGCACCGACGCAGCAGATCAACGTGCCGAGGCGCAGGCCGGCGGCCGCGGCCGAAAGCGTCGCCTCCAGCGAGACCGGTCCACCGATCTGGACGTCGGCATACCAACTCGGCATCGGGACGCGCGGCAGCCGGAAGAGGACGTGATCGTCGGGAGTGATCCCGGAACCGAACACCGACCGGAACACGACGTGCGAGACGATGACGAAGACGCCGAGCGCGAAGTAGTACTTGAACGCCCGCGCCCACGGCGCGTCCGTACGGCGGTTGACGACGACGAAGGCCAGCACCGCGAGTACCAGCAGCAAGAGCGCAGGATTCGTGGTGCGGTTGACCGCGACCGCGAGCCCGAGCGCCCAGATCCACCATGCGATCGGGTGCAGCGTACGCGGCAGCCGGTTCGCGCCGTCCCATCCGTACCCACGCGCCGCCGCGGTCATGCGCGCAACGGATTCACTCGGCCCACCGTCGTCACCGGGCTGTGAACTGCGCCAGACACGAACGAACCCCCATCTCCGTCGCGCACGACGGCTACGGGGTCGAAGTCGGATCCGAGAACAATCCAGGCTCCGTCCCGCGAACCACGACGAGACATTGGCCACCGCCCCAGACAGGTGTTCCGACTCGTTGCACCATCGCGCCGGATGGCACAACTCACGGTTGCGGGTCAGTGCCGGTCTTGCACCGGCTTCCCCTGCGTTGGAGCTGCGAACACGCTTGCACCCGGGAACATAGGCCCCCGGGCCACGCGCGACGGTAACGGGGGCACCCGGGAGTGTCAAAGGACCGGCCGTGCGACCGCAAGGTTAGGAACTCGCAAAACCTGAGGTCACGGCCTCTCGCCGCCGCTCGACGGCGTTAGCGTCACCGGGCTTGACCGAGCCGGGTGTGCAATTGCGCAGCAGCGCGTGGCGCGACGTCGACGGTAGCGCCGACTCATCCACATTCGTCGACTATCTCGACGAGCTGGAAGCGGCGACGCGCACCGGGCGTCGGGAAAGTTTCGTCCTGCTCGGCCTCGGTCCCGGACGTTCGGCACTCGACGTCGGCAGTGGAACGGGCGCGGTCGTGCTCGACCTCGCGGCACTTGGTCTCGCCGGGCGGGCTCGCCGTGGGCGTCGACCTCAGCGAGACGATGATCACCACGGCGCAGGCGCGCGCCGACGCGCAGGCGGTCACGGCCGAAGGAGTGCTCGGCGACGCGACGGCGCTGTCGTTCGCTGACCATTCGTTCGACGCCGTGCATTGCGATCGCGTTCTCCAGCACCTCGACCGGCCGCAAGCCGCAATTCGCGAGATGGCCCGCGTGCTCGTTCCCGGCGGACGCCTCATGATCAAAGAGCCCGATTGGGACGGGCTGTTCGTAGACGCCGACGATCTGGTCACGACCCGAGCGGTCCGAGACCAGCTCGTCGCACACATACGGCAACCGCAGATCGGGCGCAGCCTCCGTCGCCTCGTTCTGGCCGTCGGTCTCGAGGTCGTCGACTTCCACGGCACGCTCGGCATCTACGCCGTCTCGCTTGCCGCGGCCGACCGCGTGTGGAATCTCCGGGCGCGACTCGATGGCGCCGTCGCCGTCGGGGCCGTCGATGGCGACACCGCACACGCGTGGTGGGCCGACCTCGGCGCGCGCGACGAGGTCGGCCAGTTCTTCGCGGGTGTCGTCGGCTTCCGGGTCGTTGCGCGCAAGCCCGCGTAGCGCGAGCGGGATGCCGACCGGCCGAGGCCGGCGAGGGAGCGCCTACGGTCGGGCCGCGACCCGTGTCACCGCCGCGAACGAGCAGTAGTAGAAGTCGCGGCCGAAGCCGGCCGCCGGGAAGAGCACGGATTGCACCGCACTTCCGGCCGCGACCCGCAGGCGCTCCTCGCCGGTCTCGATGTCGAGCACCACGATCGCGTCGGCCATACGCGCCGGGTCATGGTCGTTCGTGACGAGCTCGCCGGTGTCGGCGAACAGCAACGGGTGACACGCGTGGTTCTGCTCGCGTCGCCACCGAGGCGACGTCGCGCCGTCGGGATCGATGTCGAAGGCGGCGAGCACGCCGTTCGCACTGTCGTAGCCGACCACGATGCGACGCGACTCGTCGACGACGGGCGGGTTGGCGATCAAGCCGTTGGGCAGCCCGCAAATCTCGGTCAGCGTGACCGCGGCGGTCGCGAGGTCGACGCGCACGAGGTGCAGCGGCGCCGGCGAGATCCCCATGCCCCGGAACGTTCCGGCGTAGCGCTCGCTGCCCTCTCCGTTGTCGAGGAACCATGCCGCGCCGAGCGCGAGCACCGCGTCCCATCCGTAGGACTGCCCCGCCATCGTGCGGTAGCGGCCCGCGAAGCCCGTGTCCCGGGTCAGGCGCGAGCCATCCCAGCGGACGCGAAAGAGTGTCGACGTGCCGACGACGTAGACCGTGTCGCCGTCCGCCGAGAGCCGGGCCACCGAAGGCTCGGGCAAGGTGCAGCGCGCGACGATCTCGAGCGCTTCCGGTTCCAACACGAGCAACTCGGCGGGAGCGGGGGCGTGCGTGGCCGCGTCGTGACCCGCCGGCGCGCCGCCGAAGTCCTTGGTCGCGAGGTGGCCGTCTGCGAGAAGGACGAAGCTGTTGTAGGGCGACGGTCGCGGCAACGCCCGCGACGCGACGACGTGGAGGTCGGGCGTGAGCCGGTGCGCGTGGTTGCCGAACACGACGTACAACGATCCGTTCGCGTGGGCGGCGAGACCGCCGGGCCAGGTCGGCCCGCCGGCGAGGTCGTCGGAGCGCCCGAGCACCTCGAGTGTGTTCGCGTCGATCCGCTCGACCCACGACTCGGCCGTGGGACCGAACGTGTGCCGCAACAGGAACACCTCGCCGGGATCACGAAGCACGAGCATCGTCGCCGCGATCGCCTCGCGCGAGCAGGTATCGACGTGCGCCGCGTCGAGCGCGGGGCCCTCCCCGGTCAACGGTTGCTGCAGCCGCCGGGGCCCGCCGTCTTCGCCGGGCCACCGCGAGCGCCAGTAGGCGTTACCGGCATCGTTCATCACCGCGACGGCCCGGGCAGTGTTTCGACGGCCATCTCGTGCGCCCTCTCCCCAACATTTGACACTATGAGTGTCATAACTTAGGGTCCGGCGCCGTGATCAGCAAGATCTTCGGCGAAGACGCCCGGCGCAGGAGGCGCACATGACGATCGATGTGGTCCTGTTGGGAACCGGGAACCCGTTGCCCGATCGCGACCGGGCCGGTGCGGCCACGCTCGTGCGGGCCGGCGGCCGCACGCTGCTCTTCGATGCGGGCCGGGGCGTGTGCCTGCGACTGGCCGCCGCCGGGGTGCTGCCGATGATGCTCGACGCCGTCTTCCTCACGCACCTGCACAGCGATCACATCTGCGACCTCAACGACGTCGTGACCACGCAATGGGTGATGAGCCCGGTCCCGAAGTCGATGCGCATCTTCGGACCGGCCCGCACCCGCGAGGTGCTGGACGGAGTGCGGACGATGTTGCGTCCCGACGTCGAGTACCGCCTCGCGCATCACGGCGACCTGAACTGGGAACCGCAGGTCGACGTCGTCGAGGTGACCGCGGGAGTCGTGTTCGATGCCGACGGCCTGCGCGTCGTCGCCGCTCGCACCGATCACCGCCCGGTGGAGCCCACCCTCGGATACCGCGTCGAGTTCGGCGGTCGCGCCGTCGTGCTCGCCGGCGACACCGTGCCGTGCGCGGGGCTCGACGAGCTGTGTGCGGGCGCCGACGTCTACGTGCAGACCGTGCTGCGCGACGACCTCGTCCGCATGGTCCCGATGGCCCGTTTCGTCGACACCATCGACTACCACTCGACCGTCGTGCAAGCGGCGCAGACCGCCGCGCGCGCGGGCGTGCGCACCCTTGTGCTCACGCATCAGATCCCGACGCCGGGAGCCGGTAGTGCCGACGAGTGGATCGCCATGGCGCGCGCCCATTTCGCAGGCGACATCATCTTCGGCGCGGACCTGGTCTCCGTCTCCGTCTGAGGCGCGGCTGCGCCCGGGTCCGCGTTGTACGTAGGATCGTGCTCGTAAAGGGCCATTCGGCCCTTTACGCCACGATCGCGGCTATGTAGCTTCCGGCCGCGGAGCCAAGACGGCGTCGAATCCAGATCTGAGGGGTGCACGGGTGCAACGCGGACGCCGGCTGGTCACGGGTATGGCGTTGATCGGGCTGCTGGCCGCGCTCGCAGGGTGCACGAGCACGCCGAGCTCGAGCGGTTCCGGCGCGAACTCGTTGGAGGACGGCATCAAGATCCCGTCGTCGGGCCCCGCCAAGACGGCCGCCACCACCGTGCAGGTCACGTTGAGCGACACCAAAGGCCTCGGCGCACCCATGAGCATCGACGTCTCCCCCGCCACCGCCCCCGCCGGTGACGTCACCTTCGTCGTCAAGAACACCGGCACCATCGAACACGAAGCCATCGTCCTCAAGACCAACATCCCCTACGACAAGATCCCCGTCACCGACAGCGGCGACCCACCCGTCGCCGTCAAGACCGGCGCCGACAAAGTCAGCGAAGACACCAACATCGGCGAAACCGGCGACCCCAACCTCAAACCCGGCGACACCCGCACCTTCACCATCAAGAACATGACCGCCGGCAACTACGCCATCGTCTGCAACCTCGCCCAGCACTACGCCAAAGGCATGCGCGCCGCCTTCACCGTCACCCCACCGACCACCACCGTGCAGGTCACGTTGAGCGACACCAAAGGCCTCGGCGCACCCATGAGCATCGACGTCTCCCCCGCCACCGCCCCCGCCGGTGACGTCACCTTCGTCGTCAAGAACACCGGCACCATCGAACACGAAGCCATCGTCCTCAAGACCAACATCCCCTACGACAAGATCCCCGTCACCGACAGCGGCGACCCACCCGTCGCCGTCAAGACCGGCGCCGACAAAGTCAGCGAAGACACCAACATCGGCGAAACCGGCGACCCCAACCTCAAACCCGGCGACACCCGCACCTTCACCATCAAGAACATGACCGCCGGCAACTACGCCATCGTCTGCAACCTCGCCCAGCACTACGCCAAAGGCATGCGCGCCGCCTTCACCGTCACCCCACCGACCACCACCGTGCAGGTCACGTTGAGCGACACCAAAGGCCTCGGCGCACCCATGAGCATCGACGTCTCCCCCGCCACCGCCCCCGCCGGTGACGTCACCTTCGTCGTCAAGAACACCGGCACCATCGAACACGAAGCCATCGTCCTCAAGACCAACATCCCCTACGACAAGATCCCCGTCACCGACAGCGGCGACCCACCCGTCGCCGTCAAGACCGGCGCCGACAAAGTCAGCGAAGACACCAACATCGGCGAAACCGGCGACCCCAACCTCAAACCCGGCGACACCCGCACCTTCACCATCAAGAACATGACCGCCGGCAACTACGCCATCGTCTGCAACCTCGCCCAGCACTACGCCAAAGGCATGCGCGCCGCCTTCGAGATCGGCTGACCGATGACCGACGTCGAAGAACAACCGCCCCCGATCAGCTGGCCACGCGCGCTGTTGACGGTCGCCGTCATCGCCGTCGTCGGGATCGCGGTCCTCGTGTACGGGACCAACGCGGTGTTGACCAAAGTGCACAACGTGAAACGCGGCGGTCTCGTCGGGATCGCCACCGCCATGTTCTTCGTCGTCCTCATCGCGTTCGCGTGGGTGCTCCGACAGCTCCAACGCAGGAACATCCTCTGATGTCGGTCCCGGTCGCGCCCGACGCCAACTGGTTGTGGGCGAACGAACCATGCCGCTCCGCGTGTCCCGTCCATACCGACGCGGGCGCGTACGTCACCGCGATCGCCGACGGCCGGTTCGAAGCCGCCTACCTCATCGCCCGCGCGCCCAACCCCTTCCCGTCGGTGTGCGGACGCGTGTGCGCGGCGCCGTGCGAGCGTGCATGCAGGAGGGGCTCGGTCGACGCTCCCGTGTCCATCCGGGCACTGAAGCGGTTCGTGACCGAGCGCTTCGGCGTCGAGAGCTTCGCCGCGAACACCATGTGGCACGCCGCGCACGGTGACGTGCCACCCGCCGGCGGACCGAGCGTCGGCGTGATCGGCGGCGGCCCCGCCGGGCTCGCCGCCGCGTGCGACCTTCGGCTCGCCGGGCATCCCGTCACCGTGTACGAGGCCCAGGACAAGCTCGGCGGGATGATGGTGCTCGGCATTCCCGAGTATCGCCTGCCCCGCGCACTCATCGCGCGTGAGATCGAGGCGATCCTCGAGCTCGGCATCGACGTCGAGACCAACGCGCGTATCGGCGTGACGCACTCGATGACCGAGCTCCTCGATCGCCACGCCGCGCTGTTCCTCGCCGTCGGCACGGGCACCGCGCGCGACCTCGACCTGCCCGGTCACGACCTCGACGGCGTGCTCCGCGCGGTCGAGTACCTGCTCAACGTCAACCAGGGATTCCGGGTACAGCTGGGCGAGCGGGTCGTCGTGGTCGGTGGCGGCAACGTTGCCTTCGACGCCGCCCGTACCGCGCTGCGCGCCGCCGCCGCGGGGAGCGCACAACCGGCGCCCGTCCCCCGCAGCCCCCACGCCGACGAGGACGCGCGCCGGGCGATGACGACGACGCTCGACGTCGCACGCGCCGCGCGCCGCGCCGGCGTGCTCGACGTGACGATCGTCGCGCTCGAATCCCCCGACGAGATCCCCGCCGATCCGGAGGAGATCGAGGAGGCCGAGCACGAAGGCATCCGGATCGTGTATCGGCGCGGGCCCCACCGGTTCGTCGGCGACACGCACGTGACCGGCCTGGAGACGATCGGCGTCACTTCGGTGTTCGATTCCGAGGGGCGGTTCTCACCGACGTTCGAGCCGGGCACCGAGACCGTGATGGCGGCCGACACCGTCATCCTCGCGGTCGGCCAGGCCGCCGACGTGACGTTCCTCGGCACAGGCCCCACGCTCGAGCAGACCCGCGCCGGCGGCGTGCAGGTCGATCCCGACTCGTTGCGCACCTCCGACCCGCGCATCTGGGCGGGCGGTGACGTAGCCCGCGGTCCGCGAAACCTCATCGACGCGATCGCCGACGGTCGGCGCGCCGCCGCGTCGATTCACAACGCGCTCACGGGAGCACCGGAATCCGCCCGCCACGAGATCCGCGTCGAGCTCCGCCCGGGATTCCGGCGATTGGACAGCGACTACGACGCGATCGAGCGCCAGGTGATCCCGGCCACGCCGACCGACCGGCGGGTGGGCTTCGGCGAGGTCGAGACCGGATACGACGAACGTGAGGCCCGTCTCGAGGGGCTGCGCTGCCTGCGCTGCTTCGACAACATCATGCTGTCGCCGGAGCTGTGCATCCTGTGCGGCCTCTGCGTCGACGTGTGCCCGCCCAACTGCATCACGATCGCGCGCGCCGATAACGTCGGGCTGGGGACCGAGCAGCAGTCGGTGCTGCTCCTCGACGAAGACCTCTGCATCCGTTGCGGCCTGTGTGTCAATCGCTGCCCGCCCGCCGCTTTGTCGATGGTTCACGCAAGAGAGCTCAACGCATGACTGAAGTCGACGTCGACCGCGAAAACCTCGAGCCGGGCCGTACCTCGGTCGACCACGGCGTCACCGCGCGACTCAAGCGCAGTGACGCGTGGCGTTCGATGTTCCGCCACGCGCAGACCGACACGCCACGCGGGCGCGCGCTGCAGTCGTTCAGCAACGTCTTCTTGCACGTGTACCCCGTCAAGATCCCCAAGCGCGTCCTGCGCATGCGCTACTCCTTCCGGCTCGGCTTCATCGCCATGGTCCTCTTCGGGATACTGCTCGTGACGGGCGTATACCTGATGTTCGTCTACACGCCGTCGGTCGGCTCCGCGTACGGCGACATGCAGAACCTGAAGACCGGCGTGGGCTTCGGGCAGCTGATCCGCAACGTGCACCGCTGGTCGGCGCACCTCATGGTGCTCGTCGTCGCGCTCCATCTCGTGCGCGTCTTCTACGCCGGCGCTTACAAGAAACCCCGCGAGTTCAACTGGGTCATCGGCGTGATGTTGCTGTTGATCACGCTCGGGTTCTCCTTCACGGGCTATCTGCTCCCCTGGGACCAGCTGGCGTACTGGGCGGTCACGGTCGGCACGAACCTCGTGCACTACGTGCCGCTCGTCGGCGGCAAGCTGCAGGACCTGCTGATCGGCGGCCCGCAGGTCGGCCAGAACACCTTGTTGCGGTTCTACGCGCTGCACGTCGCGGTACTCCCGATGTTGCTGGTCCTGATGCTGACCGTGCACATCTGGCGCGTGCGCAAGGACGGCTTCGCCGTCGAGCGGTCGAGCATCGGCACCTTCGGCGAGGAGGCGACGGAGCTCCCCGCCGCGCCCGCGCCGGCCGCCGCGGCCATGGCGGCCACGAATCCCGAGCTGTACGGCGGCCGGGTGCGCCTCCTCGGCGTCGTCGACCGTGAGTCGATCACCGAGGCGGCACGACCCGTCGACGACACCGTCTTCACGTGGCCACACCTGTTGGTACGTCACGTCGTGGTCGCGCTCGGCACCGCAGCCGTCGTGCTCGGCCTCGCCGTCTCGTTCAGTGCGCCGTTGCGTGGGCTCGCCAACCCGAACCTCACCCCGGAGCCGGCGAAGGCACCTTGGTACTTCGCAGGGCTGCAGGAGCTGCTCTCGCGGTTCGATCCGCTCGTTGCCGGGATTCTCGTCCCGGCGGGAGCCGTGCTGATCTTCGTACTGCTGCCGTACATCGATCGGAACCCGGACACACGAGCAAGCCATCGCAAGGTCGCGATCACGCTGTTCACCGTTCTGCTGGTGATCGCGGTCACGCTCACGGTGATCGGAACGTTCTTCCGCGGTCCCGGCTGGGAGTTCATCGCGCCGTGGACCCACTCGTACATCGAGTTCTAGGAGACTCAATGGCCACCAAGAGCCGACGCGACTTTCTCCGCGATGGTTGGAAGCTCGGCGGCGCGCTGTTGATCGGCGCGGCCGGATACACCGGCTACGAAGCGCTGCGCCCCCTGGCGACCGGCGCGAGCGGCGCCAAGGTCACGGTGGGCGCCATCTCGGCTTTCGGGGCCGAGACGAGCACCTACGTCTCCTCCGGGAGGATGTACATCGTCAACACGAAGGACTACCTCTTCGCACTCTCCCAGAAGTGTCCACACCTCGGCTGCCACGTCCCGTTCTGCGAGAGCTCCGGCCGCTTCGAGTGCCCGTGTCACGGTTCGATCTACGACCTCGCCGGCGAGTACGTCGCCGGCCCCGCGCCGCGGGGCATGGATCGCTACGAGATCGACGCTCGACGGCCAGAACGTCGTGGTCAACACCGGGGTCTTGAAGACCGGCCCGGCCCGCGGGGTCAAGAACTTCTTCAGCCCGCCCAAGGGTCCCAGCTGCATCGGGAAGGCCTGAGATGCCGCGCGAACGCCCGCAGCCGCCGCCGTTCGAGCCCGAAGCGCTCGAACGCAGCCTCAATCGCTACCTCGCGTGGGGCCTCGTCTTCATGGTCTTGCTCCTCGCCGGCTTCATCGCGTATCGCGTTCGAGAGCCGGGCCTCCGGCGCGACGCCCAGCGCGCGCAGACCACGAGCTACACGGCGATCGGGAGCCAGACCTTCGCGACGAGCTGCGCGCAATGTCACGGGAAGGACGCGACCGGCGGCGGCAGCGCCCCGACGCTCAACTCGACCCAGTTCCTGAAGAACACGACCGACGACCAGATCTTCGCGCTCGTGTCGGGCGGGGTCTCGGGAACCGAGATGCCCGCGTGGAGCCTCGACTACGGCGGAACCTTCACGGCCGAGCAGGTACGCCAGGTCGTCACCTACATCCGCTCGCTCGAACCGAACGCGCCCAGCATCCCCGCGTGGCGCCAGGGCGCGAAGGCGAAGCCATCAGCGCGAGCGGCGCTTCCCGGCCGAAACACCGTCCCCCGGCACCGCGGTACGCCAAGATGACGACGTGAACCATGCCATCGCGTGTGAAGGGCTGACGAAGCACTTCGGGTCGTTGCGCGCCGTCGAAGACCTGTCGTTCGCCGTCGAACCGGGCGAAGTGGTGGGGTTCTTGGGTCCCAACGGCGCGGGCAAGACGACGACGATCCGCATGCTGGTCGACCTGATTCGGCCCACGCGCGGACGCGTCGAGGTTCTCGGTTCCGATCCGCGCCAAGGCGGCACTGCACTGCGGAGGCGCATCGGATACGTACCGGGCGACCTCGCGATGTACAACCGGTTGACGGGCCGCCAGCTCTTGGGCTTCCTCGGGTCGTTGCGCGGCAACCGCGACGCGACGACGGCGGAGGCTCTCGCCGAACGCATCGAGGGGGTGCTCGACCGGCCGATCGGGACGTTGTCGCGGGGAAACCGCCAGAAGCTCGGCGTCGTGCAGGCATTCGCGCACGAGCCGGACCTCCTCGTGCTCGACGAGCCGACGAGTGGTCTCGATCCCGTTGCGCAACGCACGTTCCGTGCGCTCGTCCGGGAGGCAACCTCCCGGGGCGCGGCCGTCTTGTTGTCGTCGCACGTGCTCGGTGAAGTACAACGCATCGCGGATCGGGTCGCGATCGTGCGCGCGGGCCGGCTCGTGACGATCGAGCCGATGAGCGAGTTGGAGGCGAAGGCCCTGCGGGTCGTCGAGATCCGATTCAGCGGTCCGGTCGACGCGGCCGCGTTCGCGAACCTGGCCGCGGTGCGAAGCATCGAGGTCGAAGGCGACCTCGTCCGAGCGTCGGTCGCCGGTCCGGTCGACGCGCTGGTGAAGGCGGCGGCCCGTTTCTCGGTGGAGAGCATCGCCGGCCACGAGGCCGACCTCGAAGACGTGTTCCTCGCGTACTACGCGGAGTCGCCCGATGCAGGCGCGTAGCGTCTTCACCAAGACGCTGTACGACCGCCGCCACGGCCTGGTCTGGTGGAGCGTCGGAATCGGGCTGATGACGGTGGCGGTGCTGTCGGTGTGGCCGTCGGTGCACGACGAGTACCAGAAGCTGGTGCAGAACTACCCCGAGCCGCTGCTGGCGTTCTTCGGCATCGAAAAGGGCGGAGTGGGCAGTGCGGCGGGGTACCTGCAAGCCGAACTGTTCGGGCTGATGCTCCCCTTGACACTGATCGCCTACATGATCGCGGCAGCTTCCGCTGCCACCGCGGGCGAGCAGGAGGCAGGCACGCTCGAGTTCCTCCTCGCCCAGCCCGTGTCCCGCACACGGGTGCTGCTCGAGAAGTACGCCGGGCTGTGTACCTCGCTCTTCGTGATCACCGCCACGTTCGCGGCCGTCTTGGTCTCGTTCACCCGTGTGTTCGACGTCAGCGTCAGCGCCGCGCACCTCCTGGCCGCGACCATCTCGGCGTACGTGCTGGCCTCACTGTTCGGAGCGCTCACGCTCCTCGCGGGATGCGCGACCGGACACCGGGCGCTCGCCGCCGGGATCGCCTCCGCGATTGCAGTCGCCACCTACCTTCTGAGCTCGCTCGCGGCGATCGTCGGGAGTCTGAAACGCTTCCGCCCGCTCTCGCCGTTTTGGTGGTACAGCGGCCACGATCCTCTGCGGCGGGGGCTCGAACCCCTCCACATCGGACTGCTCGTGATCACGCTCGTGGCGTGCGTCGTCGCCGCGGTCGTCGTGTTCGACCGCCGCGACGTCACCTGACGCGTCGCTCGCCGAAAGCCTCGCCACGAATGGCCGAACGTCCCTGCCCGGACCGCCGGAATTGGCGCAGGATCGCAGGCATGAGCACAAAGACACGCCCTTGGGCGATCGGCACGGTCGTCGTCTTCACGGCGCTTGCGGCCGCGTGCGGAAGTAGCGCGAAGACGACAGGCACGTCGACCAGCATCGCCCCGACCACGTCGTCGACGTCGGTCGCGCCTCCGACCACCGCCCTCGAACCGGCCGAGTCGATCGCGGTCTGGCCCACGGCCGCGGGCAGCACCCGCTATCACGACCCGGTCGTCGCAGTCCGAGCGTTCGCGACCGACTACCTGCACATGGTGAATCCCGTCGTCGGGAGCTTCCGGCAAGGTGATGCGCGTTCGGGCGAGGTCGAGATACGGCCGAAGGCCACCGGGCCCGCGACGACCGTCTTCGCCCGCCAGCTCGGTAACGACAGCTCGTGGTGGGTGCTCGGCTCGTCGACGTCGAACATCGGGCTCACCGAGCCGGCCGCGCTCGCAGCGATCACCTCACCCGTGCGGCTGCGCGGGACGAGCACCGCGTTCGAAGCCACCGTGAACGTCTCCATCCGCCAAGACGGAAGCTCCACACCTCTGGCCGAGACCTACGTCATGGGCGGTGCGAACGGCCAGATGGGACCCTTCGACGCCTCCGTGAAGTTCGTGACGCCGACGAGCCGCTCCGGTGCCATCGTGATGTACACGGTCTCCTCGGAGACCGGGCACGTCGCCGAAGCGACCGTCCTACGCGTGCGCTTCGCCGGTAACTGATTCCCGTCCGATCGCGCGGTCGGCGCCGCGTCGTGTCGGGTGGACTTCGCTCCGGTCGTCTCGCGACGTTGCACCGCTCGCGTCGACGGCGACACAATCCACCGAGACCGCGGCCACCGAGACCGCAGCCACCGAGACCGCCGCAAGCGTCTCATCGGAGGAGTGTGCCGTGAAGGCCTGGAGAGTGCATCGATACGGTGCGCCCCGCGAGGTACTACAACTCGACGACGTCGATGTGCCGGCGCCCGGAGACGGCGAGCTGAAGATCCGGGTCACGTCGGTCACCCTCAACTTCAACGATCTCGACGGCATCCACGGGCGATACAAGACGGTGCCGCGACCGGTTCCCTACATCCCCGGCATGGAAGTGCTGGGGGTCGTCGAGGAATGCGGGCCGGGGGCCGGGTCGTGGCTCGGCCGACGCGTCGTCGCGATCCCCTCCGGAGCCTTCGGCGGCTACGCGGAGTACGTCGTCGCACCGGCCGCCATGGCCTTCGAGATGCCGCCCGAGATGCCCGAACCCGATGCCGCGGCGATCTTCATGCCGTTTCATCTCGCGTGGCTGGCGCTCTACGAGCGCGCCCGGCTGCAAACGGGGGAGACGCTGCTCGTGCACGCGGGCGCGGGCGGTGCCGGGTCGGCCGCGGTACAACTCGGCGTGCATGCCGGGGCGCGTGTCATCGCGACCGCGGGGTCGGCCGAGAAGACGAAGCTGTGCCTCGATCTCGGCGCCGAGCTCGCGATCAACTACCGCGACACCGACTTCGCGGAGGCGGTGCTCGACGCAACCGATGGTCGGGGCGTCGACGTCGCGTTCGATGCCGTGAGCGGCGACGTGACGTTGCAGACGTTCCGCTGCATGGCGTTCAACGGCCGTCACATACTCGCCGGCTTCGCTTCGGGCATCGAACTCGAAGACGAGGGACTCGTGCCGCGCCCCGTGCTGTTCGGGAACTTCTCGCTGGTCGGCGTATGCCATGCGTACGTCGACGACCCCGTGGTGTTCAAGCGGCTGAGCGGGTTCAACTTCCCGTCGCATCGCGACGGCGAGCAACTGCACGCAGAACTGTTGGCGCTGTTCGCCGGGAGCAAGCTCCGCGCGGTCGTCGGCCAGGAGGTGCGGTTCGGCGAGCTCCCGGCGGCGCTCGAAGCAATGGAACAACGCCGGACCGTCGGCCGCACCGTGGTGAGACTTCCGTAGCCGGACCTCCGGCACCGGTGGCTGACGGACCCGCGACGTCGGTCGCTACGACCGCCCGGCCCAGTCGCCGGCCTCGAACGTGACCCGCTGGCTCTCGGACATGCCTTCGGGATCGCGCACTCCGGGCGAGCCGACGGCGATCGCCGACGCGCCCTTCGGGGGGACGTGAAGCAGCGTCCGGACCTCGTCGAGCGGGCGGTCGGCGATCGCGTGGAAATCGACGGTCAGCAGGTCGGTGGCAAAGCCTTCGGACGTCGCCTTTCCCCGGAGCAACGCGTCGGCCATCCGGTCGGCCATTCCCGACGTCTGCAAGTGTCGGTCGCGCACGTTCATCTGGAAGAACCCCTGCTGGTGCACGTAACCGGTCTCGAAGAGTCCAATGACGGTCGCGAGCCAGGCAAAGCCTCTCGGGTCGGGGTCGGCGCGCCCGATGAGCGTGAATACCTCCAGCTCACCCTCGAGGTTTGTCCCGTAGTCGGCGATGACGTGCACGAAATCGTGCTGCGCGAGATAGGCGGACACACCTCCCGGTGCGCCGGGGAAGTTGAATCCGCGCATCATGTACATCTCCCAGATGCCGCGGCCGAGGCTCCCGGGAGGAAGCGATTCGAAGGCCTCCCAACGACGAGCGAGGTCTGCATCGACGACGCCGGCGTCGAAGGGATCCTGGAAGTCCGCCCGGGTGTAGAGCGCGCGCATGCGCTCGTTGTCCCAGCGATCGGTGAACCCGCTGCGGCGCAGATCGTTCCACGCGAGCCCGAACTTTCCCTCCGCGTAGCGCCGGGCGACGCGGACGAAGTCGTCGTCGATCCCGAGCGTTGCCGCATACACCTCGACGCGGCGTGCGACCTCGTCGGGCAGCGGGCGCAGGACGAGCTCCGCGAGCACCATGTGGTGGACGATCCGGTGCCGATAGTCGATATCGCGGCCCGCGAGCGCGTCGGCCAACTCGTCCGGACCGAGCGGCTCGAGCCCCTGATACTCGACGTCGACGTCGGTCAGGGCGAGCGTGACCGCGCGCAGCAGCGAGGCCTGCATCTCGGTCAATACGCCATTACTCGCGACCGCGGTGGCGATGCCCCGGGCGACCGCGTTCACTTCAACGAGATCGGACTGCATACACGAACCTCTCCGCCGGTGACCTCTGCTCCGCCACGCTAAACGCGAGACCCGCTCCCGCATGAACCGTCGCCGCCGGGAGCGCACCTGCCGGCTCCCGGCTCGGAGCGCCACCGCAGCCCTCCGCCGGTGCTCGGGGTCTCCGCCGGCCGGTGCCGGACGCGTCGGGTTCGCAGCGCCGCCGCCGACTGTGTTTCACTCCGCCCCGTGGCCCATACGAGCGAGCATCGATACGCGGCGGCGGCCGCGCTCCGCGCCTTGAATCACGCCTTCGTCGCGCACGACGCCGACGACGAGCTCCTCGACCGCATCGCGGACTTCGCCCGGGCGACGCTCCCGGACCTTCACGAGGGAGCTCGGCGCGACCGGGCGACGTTGCTCGCCGCGCACGTCGGACGCATCTTCGGCACCGAAGCCGGCGCCGACGATCTCGAGCCGGGCTCCGACGACGTCATGGCCGACCGTGCTGTTGCGGGCGCGGCGAATCCCACCGCGGCGGAGTTGGATGTCGAGTTCACGGAGAACGAGGTCGTCGTGCGCGTCACGCTCGGAGCCGCATTCGAGGGCGCGCCGGGACGAGCACACGGAGGCATCGTCGCAGCCGTGTTCGACGACGTCACCGGGTTCGTTCTCCGACTCGCATCGACAGCCGCGTACACCGGTCAGTTGTCGGTGCGATATCACGGTCCGGTGCCGATCGAGACACCTCTCGAGTTCCGAAGCCGGCTCGAGGGACGCGACGGACGCAAGCTGCGCATCACCGCCGACTGCCGGGCCGGCGATCGACTCGTCGCTACCGCCGACACGATCTACATCGCGGTCGAGCCCCACGCGTTCGGCCGACCCGAATGAACCGCTGACCTCGCCCGCCCGCGAACGGTCGGTCAGCACAGTCGCACGAACGTGTAGCCCCGGGCCCGCAGCCCGAAGATGAGGGCCGGAAGGGCCGCGACCGTCTGGCTACGGTCGCCGCCGCCGTCGTGGATACCGACCACCAATCCCCGACCGCTCGCCGAGGCCAACACGCGCGCAACGATCGCGGCCGCACCCGGCCGTTGGTAGTCGGACGGATCGACGTTCCACAGGATCTGCGTCAGACCGAGTCGTGACCCTGCTTGCACGACGGTGGGGTCGGTCGAACCGTACGGCGGCCGAAAGCAGACCGGCGCACGACCGGTCGTGGCCGTGATCGCGGCCGCGCCCCGGCGAAGTTCGTCAACGACGTTCGCGGCCGGCAGGAGCGTGAGGTCGACATGATCCCAGGCGTGATCGCCGACCGCCATGCCGGAGCCGATCTCGGCCCGCACGAGATCCGGACGCGCGGCGACCTGAGAGCCAACCACGAAGAAGGTCGCGGTTACGCCGTACTTGGTGAGTGCCGCGATCACCGGCGCGGTGTACGCACCGGGCCCGTCGTCGAAGGTCAACGCGACCTGGTGCGCACCGACCCACGTACGCACCGGAGCGCGCGGCCGGGCCAGCGACCGGACGAACTCGAGCAGCGGTAAGGCAAAGCCCGACGACGAAGCCCACGGACTCGCCATGCCGACCGTCGGTCCGGCGAGGTGGGCGGGGGATCCAACCGGACCCGCGTCACCGAACGATCGAACCGTGCCGTCGCCGGCCGCGATCCAATACCCGTTCCCGCCCGGAGTGGGCACGATCCCAACGGCGATCGAGGCACCGACATTCGCACTTCCCCACGGGCGAGCGTCGCCGAACGCGTGGACTCCGCCGGCCCGGTCGAGGAGCCAGTATCCGTGCCCGGTCGGGGTGACGGCGATCGTCGAGATCGGGACCTCGACCCGACTCCCGCCGAGCGACCCGGCGAAGGGTGCGTCACCGAACGTGAACACGCCGCCGTCGGCGCCGACCAACCAATACCCGCGCCCGCTCGGCGTCGACACCGCGCCGACGATCGGCGCGTTCAGCGACATCGCACCGAGCGAACCGAAGAACCTCGCATCGCCGTAGGAGAAGATGCCGCCATCGGCGGCGACCAACCAGTACCCGCGCCCGCGGGGCGTCGGCGCGATTCCCACGACGGGTTGGTTCAACGGCTCGCCGCCGTGCGAGCCGAAGAACGGGGCGCCGCCGAGCGAGAACACGCCACCATCGAGGGCCGCCATCCAGTACCCGGGGCCTCGCGGCCGGCCCGCGATCGCAATCACCGCCAGGCGCGGCGTGCCCGCGCCGAGGTCGCCGCCGTTCGGCGCGACGCCGATCGTCGCGACGTGCCCGTTCACGTCGGCGAGCCACGCGCTCGGCGCGACCGCCGTGGCCGCGCGAGAAGCGCTCGGGACAACGACGATCGCGAACAGGCTCACTGCGGCTGCACAGACGATCATCGGGCGCGGCACGGCTCTCACGAACCGATCGTGATCCGGCACGTGCGTCGAGAGCAGTGCTCAACGGTTCACGTACGTGTGACCTATGACCCCGCTCCGGGCTCGGTACCGCCGCGTCAGGTGGCGGGATCGATGACTCGGGTCATGTGCTCGACGAACCAATCACGCGCGAGCTCGGCCGCGATGTTCAGCGTGCCCGGCTCTTCGAACAGGTGCGACGCTCCGGGTACGAGGCTGAGGCGCGTCTCGCACGACATACGCGCCCGGGCCTCCCGGTTCAGTTCCAACACCGCAGCGTCGTCGCCCCCGACGATCAGGAGCGTCGGCGCCCGGACATCGGCGAGCCTCGGTCCGGCGAGATCGGGCCGGCCCCCGCGCGAGACCACGGCCGCGACGTTCGCGCCGGGCTCGGCGGCCGCCCACAGCGCGGCGCCCGCTCCGGTGCTCGCCCCGAAGTAGCCGACCGACGCGCCGAATCCTTCCGGTTGCTCGCGCAACCAGGCCGTGACCTCCACGAGACGGCGCCCGAGCATCGGAATGTCGAACACGTTGGCCCGGTCGAGCTCCTCCACCGGGGTGAGCAGGTCGAACAGCAACGTGCCCAGTCCGGCCCGGTTCAACACGGACGCGACGAAACGGTTGCGCGGGCTGTGGCGGCTGCTGCCACTGCCGTGCGCGAACACGACGATTGCCCGCGCGCCCGGCGGACTTGTGAGGCGCCCGCCGACACCTACGGAGCCGACGGGGACGGTGACCTCGTCGTCGCGGCCGGCCGGATCGTCGGATGCGCCCCGAACCGGCACCGATCCCGTCGACGCGCCCGTCGCGAACGCGGCCATGAGCCGCACGACCTCGTCATCGGAGGTCTGCATGAAGTCCCTGTAGAACTCTCCGACCGCAGCGAAGCGTTCGGGAGCGTGGAGCACGATCACTTCGTCGGCATCGTCTCGGAGCAGCTCGACCGCACGAGGCGACGCGACGGGCGCGGCGACCACCACTCGCCTCGCGCCCTGCGCACGCGCGACCTTGCAGGCGGCCCGCATGGTCGAACCGGTCGCGATGCCGTCGTCGACGATCAGGGCGGTGCGCCCGGCCAGGGGCACACGTTCGCGAGCGCCGCGGAAGGAGGCCGCGCGCCGCGCGAGCTCCTGGCGTTCGCGAACATCGGCCGCGTCGAGCTCCGCTCGAGTGATACCGGCCGCCGCGACGACCTCCTCGTTGACGATGCGCACGCCGCCCTCGCCGATCGCACCCATCGCGAGCTCGAGCTGGAAGGGCACCCCGAGCTTCCGGACGATGATGATGTCGAGCGGCGCTCCGAGCTCGCGGGCGACCTCGAATGCGACCGGGACGCCGCCACGCGGCAGCCCGAGGACCACGACGCTTTCGAGCGGAACGCCCTTCAGCCGCTCGGCGAGACGGTGGCCGGCATCGACCCGATCGGCGAACAACATGGCGCCTCCTCGTTGACCGGCCCGGCCGTCACCGAGCCCTTCCACGACGATGCTGACGCGCCGGCCCGACGAGCGGTAGGGGCGGAAGTCGCATTCGCCCGCCGTTGCACCGCGTGAATCAGGCGCCGGCGGGTCCGGGCGGAGGCGGCGGGGTTGCGACCAGGCCCGACAGTCCGCGGCGCGGGTCGTGAATTCCTCGGTGTCGATCTCGCCCCGAGCGAAACGCGCCCGCAGGATATCCATGGCCGGATCAGCCGGCATGGCCGCCGGGGGCCGGTAACGGGCCGAGCGGTCGGCGCGTAGCAGCGCCCACACTCCGACCGCGATCGCCGCGCCGATCAACGCCAAGAACAACAGCCCGAGCCACGGGTGCGCCCAGCCGTCTCGATGCATGCGACCGCCGAACACTTGCGCGATCCGCGTGACAGCCAACATGTCAACGATATTGCCGGATCACTCTGAGCGATCGCTGAGCGCCGGCTGTGAAGAGGCCGGGACCCGTTTCGTCAGCAGCGCCGCGGGGACCAGACCGCGCGAGACCCAGTTGCGTTTGTCGGCCCATACGAGCATCGGCGGCAGCACCACCAGCGCGCTCAACAATGCGACCGCGACGTTGAGGGCCACGATCTGACCGAAGTCGTGCAGGAGTGGTAGCGACGAGGTCGCGATCACAGCCACACCCGAGATCGCGGTCAGCGCCGACACGATGAAGGCCCGGCCCGTGCGAGAGGCGGCATCATGCATCGCTTGGCGGGGTTCCGAGCCGCGGTGGCGTTCCTCGACGAAGCGCAAGAGGAGCAGCGACGTGAACTCGGTACACGCGGCGACGACGAGTGGGCCGCCGACCGCCGTCATCGGGCTCAGCTTGAGACTGAGCGCGTACGCGAAGAGCGACGACGCCCCCACGGCGATCAACACCGGGACGAGCGAGAGCAACGCGCGCACGACACTGCGAAGTCGTACGGTCAAGAACAAGAAGACGAAGAGGATCGCCACGTACGTGAGGATCACCCGGTTCGCTTCGAGGTTGTCGAGCAGCCCGACTCCGACGACGGCGAGGCCCGAAGGAGTTGCCTGCACGGCCGTGGGCGGATGGACCGTGGCGCGGATCTCGCGTACGACCTTGGCGCGCGCGTCGAGCCCGCTGGGTCCGGTACGGAAGACGATGTTCATCGCCCGACCGTCGGCCGCGACCATCGAGAGCTTGACCGCGCGCGGCGCGACCGCGTACGCGGCGCGAACGTCGGCCGAGGTGGGGGTCAGGTGCGGCGCGCCCGGGACGTCGCTGAGCTCGCTGACGGTGCTGACGAGACCCGATGCCGTCAGCAGCGTGTCGGGGTACTTCGAGAGTTGGCCGCGGGTGAAGTCGTCGACGAAGCGCACCGTCGGTTGCGCGAAGGCATCGCTCGACTGCACGTACACGCCGAGCTCACTCGACGAGTGGACTTCACGGTCGAGCACGTTCAGGTCCTTGATAACACGCGAATGCTGGTTCACCCACTGCGTCGGGTCCGTCTGCAGCACGAGCTTGCCCTCGACGAGGATTCCCCCCGCGAAGACGATCAGACTCGCCAACGCCAGTGCGGGCGCGGCGCGCTCGGAGAGCGAGCCCAGCCGCGCGGTGAGCCGGCCGAGCGGACCCTCCCGGAAGTCGCGACCCTTCGTGGGTGAGCGGTACTCGCGGATGCCGAGGATCGCGAGGGTCCCGATGATGCTGTTGATGCATATCGCCGCCACTCCGATGACGAGCAGCAACCCGAACTCTCGCAGCATCGGAACCCGGGCGTAGTGCAAGGCCGCGAAGGCGAAGATCGCGTCGAACATCACGACGAGGAGCGCGGGCCCGAGGCTGCGAGACGTTTCCTGGATGGGGTGCACGGACCGATCGATCACGACTTCCTCTTCGACCCGCGCGTGCATCTGGATCGCGTAGTCCATCCCGATGCCGAGCATCACCGGCAGACCGGAGATGGTGACGATCGTCAGCGGGATGCCGAGATACCCCGCGACACCGAATGCCCAGACGACACCGACCAGCACGACCGCGAGCGGCAGCAACCGCCACCGCACGGCGAACAGCAGCAACAGGATCACCGTCATGACGGCGATCGCAATCAGGGCAAGGGTTGCCATACCGCCCGTGAGGTAGTTGTTGAGGTTGTCGAGCAGCGCCGGCGCGCCGGTCGTCGTGATCTGCGCGTGTTCGAAGTGCAGCGACTTGGCGGTCGCGGACACGAAGGCGGCGGCCTTCCCCTCGTCCTTGATCGACTCGTTACCGAGCAGCCGCACGACGACCTGCGCGTGACGGGCGTCGGGAAAGATCGCGAGGAGGGGCGCGCGGATGGGCTTCGGGGCGTTCGGCAGGGGATTGTCGTACAGCAAGAAGTCGAGGTACCGCGGATTGTCGATGGTGCGCTGCGCGACCGGTATCGCGTTGATGCGCGCGATCGTCGCGAGTGCAGATACGTTGCGCGCGGCCTGCCCCGCCTTCGACGTATCGCGCGTGAGGTCGGCGGCGAGGATCTTCCCGGCGACGCTCTGCGTGACGTCGCCCTTCGGACCCTTCACGAGGTTGTCGTTCCACTGGAGCGCGGTGAGCGGTGTCACCACGTTCAGCACCTTGTGCGACGCGTCGATCTCGTTCGCGAGGTTCGTCCACTGCGTGATGCCGTTGCGGGTGAACAGCTCGGCGACGGTGTGGCCGGGATCCATCGTCACGAGGGTGATCATCGCCTCGCCACCGAACAACCCCTGATAGGCGACGTTGTCCTTGTAGACCTGGTCGCTCTTGTTGAGGTAGTTGCTCTGATCGGTCGAGAACTTGAGCTTGGTCGTGCCGTAACCGAGCCCGAGGGTCAAGAATCCGCCTACGAGAACCACCGCGATCCAGTGCTTCCCGAGGTTGAGGCCGAGCCAAGACCAGAACTTGTGCACGTGGCCTCCGTCGATCCGAGGTGCTCGACGCTACCGACGACGCCACGACCCGCCAAGGGCCTTTGGCCTCAAGGGATAGGGCCCTTCGCAACCGCGGTGGCACGGCACAATGCACCGATATGAGCGCGACAACGATGCGAGCGTGGGTCGTCGACGAGGCCGGTCCGATCGACGATCATCCGCTCACGCTCGTGCAACGCCCGATACCGGTTCCCGGGCCCGGCGAGATCCGCGTGCGGGTGCTCGCGTGCGGCGTGTGCCGGACCGATCTTCACCTCGCCGAAGGCGACCTCGCACCTCACCGCCGCGGGTCACGCCCGGACACGAGGTGGTCGGCATCGTCGACGCCGTCGGAGCCGGCACGCAACACCTCGCCGGGGGCGACCGCGTGGGAGTGGCATGGCTCGCGCGCACCTGCGGGGTATGCCGCTTCTGCATCAGTCGCGCGGGAGAACCTCTGTGTCGCGCCGCGGTTCACCGGCTGGGACGTCGACGGCGGCTACGCCGAGTACCTCGTCGCGGCCGAGGACTTCGTCTACCCGTTGCCGCCCGGCTTCGACGACGTCCGGGCTGCGCCGCTCCTTTGCGCCGGCATCATCGGCTACCGGGCGCTGCGTCAATGCGAATGCCCGCCCGGCGGCCGGCTCGGAATCTACGGCTTCGGCGGATCGGCCCACCTCACCGCGCAGGTTGCGATTGCCGAGGGCCTCCGCGTGCACGTCATGACACGGTCGGAGGAGGCGCGCCGGCTCGCGCGCGAGCTCGGGGCTGCGAGTGTCGGCGGCGCGGCCGACGCTCCGCCGGAGCCGCTCGATGCCGCCATCCTCTTCGCGCCGGTGGGCACGCTCGTCCCGCCCGCCCTCGAGGCGCTCGACCGGGGCGGAACACTCGCGGTGGCGGGTATCCATCTCACCGACATCCCGCCCCTCGAGTACCAGCGCCACCTCTTCCAAGAGCGAACGCTGCGCAGTGTCACCGCGAACACCCGCGACGACGGACGGGTGCTGCTCCGGACCGCGGCGCACATGCACATGCAGGTCTCGGCGGTGCCCTACCCCTTCGAGCAGGCGAACACGGCGTTACGCGACCTCGCGCACGACCGGGTCACCGGCGCCGCGGTGTTGGTCATGACCTAGGCGGGAAGGGACCATCGTCTCTATTTCCCCGCACCGCGGAGAGGCAGTGTCGCGGTTGAACGGAGGAGAGGATCGATCATGGATCTCGACCACGACACCCGAGTCCAGGCACTGGTGACGCGTCCGGTGGTGTACGTCCATCCCAACGACACGCTTCGACAACTGGCGACGACATTCGTCGAGGAGTCGATCGGAGCCGCGTTGGTGCGCGGCCCGCGCGGGACAATCGGCGTCGTCACCGAGCGCGACGTCGTCCGAGCCATCTCGGAGGGCGCGAGCGTGAGCCGAACGACCGTCTACGAGATCATGAGCGAGGAACTGATCACGGTCGCACCGAATGACGACCTCCTCGACGCCGCGCACCGGATGCTCGATGCCGAAGTCCGCCACCTTCCGGTCATCGAGAACGGTGTCGCCGCCGGAATGGTGAGCGCGCGTGACGCACTCCGCGCACTCGTCGTCCTGCGGGAAGACAACGTCCCGATCGACGACGACGTGCGCGGAGACAACGTGCGCCATCGAACGAGGTAGTCAGCGGGAACGCTCAGTTCGAGGAACCACCCAAGGACACCACGTGGGCATCGGATCCCGGGAAGAAGAGTGACTCGTGGCCGTCGTCCCATCGGACCCGGTAGTGCACGACGCCACCCCTGTCGAGTATCTCGAGGATCTCGCCCTTACGTGTCGGTTCGTCGATGTGGGGCGCATCGACGACAACTTCGTCACCCGGTTTCGCGTGCATTGTCTCCGTCTCCTTGTTGTCGTGCTGTCGCGTCACGCACTTCGCGCGCGCATTCCCGTGCGCGTCCGAGACCACCTTCGTCGGATACGCCGAGCTTCATGGTCGTCGCCTCGTCGCTTTGGTATCCCTCGACAATGACGGCGAGACGAGCACGACGACAGGGGCATGAGAGCCGCCTCGACAGGACCTTCGTCCCTCAGGGCTCACCCGTCGAGGCAGCCGATCGCGCCCCTCGGTCACCAAGCCCGCGCGCCGCCTTCCCACGGCCGGCCGAACTACGGGCCTGGGAACTACGGGCCTGGGAACTACAGCTAGGCGTCCATGACGACCGGGTCTTTCGCCTCTGGGACGGGTTACGAGCCGGTCGTAGCGTTCCCATCGCCGAACGCACCGGCGCAACGTGCCGGCATGACGGGCAGTGAACGAGCAACCTCGAGAGGACGGCAACCATGCGAGCTCTTGATGCCCTGCGCAAGCCCCCGGCAACCATCCCCGCCGACGCATCGATTGCGGACGCCGCCCGGCTGATGGACGGTCAGGTGGTCGGCGCGCTCGTCGTCATGGACGGCGATCGCCCGGCCGGGGTGGTGACCGACCGCGACCTCGTCGTGCGCGCGCTCGCCCGCGACGTCCCGGCGAACGCGCGCGTCGACGCGGTCATGAGCCCCGGCGTCATCGCGCTGGCCGCGGATGCGGATCTGCGCGACGCCTTGCCGATCCTGCGCTCGCATGCCATCCGTCGCCTGCCGGTGGTCGAAGACGGCAAGATCGTGGGCATGCTCACGACCGACGACCTGCTCGTCGACCTGGTCGCCGATCTCGGTGACGTCGTGCGCCCGATCACCGGTCAGGTCGTGTTCGGCTATCCCGAGCC
The DNA here is from genome assembly GCA_963812205.1 of uncultured Actinomycetes bacterium. Taxonomy (GTDB): domain Bacteria; phylum Actinomycetota; class Acidimicrobiia; order IMCC26256; family PALSA-610; genus PALSA-610. The sequence goes on along the minus strand of CAWEUJ010000003.1, from coordinate 301,338 downwards.
GGAGAACATGCCGGCCCGGCCCGGCGTTGGGTGACGCGGCGCCCGTCACCGGACCCTGAGACGATGAGGCCGCGGAGACGTCGTGCGGTGTGGCCGGTGCTGGCACTCGTGGTCGCGGCCGGTGTCGCATCAGGGCCACGGGCGCGGGCCGCGACCAGGGCGGGAACGTCTCGTACGGCCACGACCGTCGCCGCAGGTTCCGGATATCGCCTGGTGGGCGCCGACGGCGCGGTGTATTCCTTCGGCGCGACGTACGCGGGTTCGCCGGTCGGGACACACCTGAACGCGCCGATCGTCGCCATCGCGTCCACTCCCACGTTCGGCTACTGGCTCACCGCATCCGACGGCGGCATCTTCAGCTACGGCGACGCCCACTTCTACGGATCCGCCGGAAGCATCCACCTCAACCAACCCATCGTCGGCATCGCCGCCACCCCCACCGGCCACGGCTACTGGCTCACCGCATCCGACGGCGGCATCTTCAGCTACGGCGACGCCCACTTCTACGGATCCGCCGGAAGCATCCACCTCAACCAACCCATCGTCGGCATCGCCGCCACCCCCACCGGCCACGGCTACTGGCTCACCGCATCCGACGGCGGCATCTTCAGCTACGGCGACGCCCACTTCTACGGATCCGCCGGAAGCATCCACCTCAACCAACCCATCGTCGGCATCGCCGCCACCCCCACCGGCCACGGCTACTGGCTCACCGCATCCGACGGCGGCATCTTCAGCTACGGCGACGCCCACTTCTACGGATCCGCCGGAAGCATCCACCTCAACCAACCCATCGTCGGCATCGCCGCCACCCCCACCGGCCACGGCTACTGGCTCACCGCATCCGACGGCGGCATCTTCAGCTACGGCGACGCCCACTTCTACGGCGCGCCAACGGCCCGGACCCTGCCCGCGCCGATCGTGGGCCTGGCCGTGCAACGCGCGCTGGACCCGTACCAGCCCGGCACGACCGGTTACGACATCTCGTGGCCGCAGTGCGGTGGGCCGTACCCGTCACCGCCCCACGACGTCACGATCGTCGGCGTGAATCGCGGCACCACGTATACGAAAAATCCCTGTCTTGCGAGCGAAGTGGCCTGGGCCGGTCCCTCACTCACGCTGTACGTCAATGCCGATGGTCTCCCCAACGATCTGACGAGCGGCCTCACCGGGCCCGCGGGCACGTGCGCGGCCACCAATCTCTCCTGCCGCTCCTACAACTGGGGACGCAATGCCGCGACGTTCGACGTGACGTACACGCGCAGTCTCGGCATCGACGCCTCGATGTGGTGGCTCGACGTGGAGATCGGTAAACCCTGGCGCACCGACAATCTCGCGTACAACGTCGCGGTGATCGCAGGCCTGCTCGACGGTCTCCGCGCACGGGGGTACATCGTCGGCATCTACTCGACGAAGTATCAGTGGGGCGCCATCACCGGCACCGGATACAACCCCGGCACGCCGATCTGGGTACCGGGCGCGCACAACGCGAGCGAGGCATCGGCGCACTGCGCGGGCACCTACGCCTTCGGTGGCGGTACCACGTGGCTCACGCAGTGGACGATCACCTACGACCAGGACTACGCCTGCCCGCTCTGACGGTGCTCCGCCAAGGCGCGGCACCGCCGGCCGCCCGGACACGTGCTCATGTCGCGATGCGAGAGCGCGAGCCGCACCAGTGCGGCCTCGAGATCGCGCACATCGACCTCGGCGCGGCCGGCGACGGCGCCGAGCGCGTCGACCTGCCCGGCTCGTGAGCGGGGTATCGCAATGCCGAGATGAGCCGCGGCTCGCAGTGCGCGCTCGTCCAGCGCGGGTTGCGCTCCCGGCCAGACCCCTCGCAGCTCGCGCAGGAAGACGCGCACCGTCGTCGGACCCCAGCCGGGCAACGAGTCGAGCGCGGCTTCGAGCGCGGCCGGATCGGCGACGGCCCGCAGCGACGAGACGGTGCCACCGAATCGATGGTCTACCGCAGCCGCGAGTTGCTGCAACCGCGTCGCCGTGCGGAAGTCGTAGCGCGCATAGCCACCGGCGTCGAGCAGCCGCACGAGGTCGTCCCAACTCCGCGTCTCGCAGTCGTTCAGTGTCCGCACGCCCGCGTCGGCGAGGACTCGGTACGTCCGCAGTACGATTCGGGATCCGATGCGGGTACCGAAGAGCGTTGCCGCGAGAAACCATTCGTCGGCGGTTGCACCGCCGGCATCGAGATCGATACCGAGCTCGAGCGAGTAGCGCCCACCGCGCGCGACGAGCGAGCGAACGGCCCGCGAACGGAGGACGTCGGACGAATCGGGGCGCGTGCGACCCGGCGCCGGAACCCGCACGCGCCCGACCTGCTACTTGTGCTCGACGGGGATCTGCTTCGACGGCGGTTCGGTCGTCGTCACCATCGGCACCCGTAGCTCGAGGATGCCGTCCTTGTAGGTCGCGTGGACGTCGGACTCCTTCGCGTCCGCGGGGAGCTGCACCGCTCGATAGAAGCTGCCGTAGCGGAACTCGCTGCGCCGCACACCCTTGTCTTCGCTCGTCTCCTTCTGGGTGCGCTGCGCCCGCAGCTCGAGCGTGTGGTCCCGCAAGGTCACCTGGATGTCCTTATCGGGATCCATCCCGGGCATCTCCGCCCGCACGACGAGGTTCCCGTCCTCTTCGACCTCCTCGACGTGCAGCACGTGATCGCCGTGGCGCATCGGGTCCTGCATCGGCAGGTCCATCCACTGCAACAAGCGCCGCGGAATCACATCCGGCCACCAGTCGGTCCACTCGCTTCGATTCTCGATCGCTTTGGTCGCCATCCCGAACCTCCTCCTCGTCACGGTGAGCGCACCGGTACCTGCGCGTTCAGTGCGCGCACCGACAGTTCCAGCTCTCAGTATCGCAACGTTTCCCACATGGCGGCAGAGGCTTTCGTCCCCACCTCGACGTCGGCTAGGTCGAAGACGGATCGTGCTCGCCGGTCTCGTACACGTCGTACGCGCGTCCGACGAGCAGCGGGTCGAGCGGTCCGATCCGCTCGGTCTGCTTGCCGGTGTACGGAAGCTTGTGCAACACGTAGCGAATCGCGTTGAGTCGAGCCCGCTTCTTGCAGTCCGACTTGATGACCGTCCAGGGAGCCTCGACCGTGTCGGTGTGGACGAACATGGCCTTCTTCGCCTCCGTGTACTCGTCCCACTTGTCGAGCGACGCGACGTCGATGGGCGAGAGCTTCCATTGCTTGAGTGGATGCCGCTCACGCTCGCGGAAGCGGCGGCGTTGCTCCTCGCGGCTCACCGAGAACCAGAACTTGATCAGGTGCACACCGCTGCGGGTGAGGTTGCGCTCGAACTCCGGGGCTTGGCGCAGGAACTCGGCGAGCTCGTCGCCGGTGCAAAATCCCATGACGCGCTCGACCCCGGCGCGGTTGTACCACGACCGGTCGAAGAGCACCATCTCACCCCGGGTCGGGAGGTGCTGCACGTAACGCTGGAAGTACCACTGTCCCTGTTCGACCGGTGTCGGCTTCTCGAGCGCGACGACCCGCGCGCCACGCGGATTCAGGTGCTCCATGAAGCGGGTGATCGTGCCGCCCTTGCCCGCTGCGTCTCGCCCCTCGAACAGGACCACGACCCGCTGGCCGGTCTCCTTGACCCACGCCTGCAGTTTCAGTAGTTCGACCTGCAGGTGATACTTCTGGGCCTCGTACGCCTTGCGCGACATCAAGTTGCGATACGGGTAGACGCCGCTGCGCCAATGATCGACCAGCTCGTCGTCCGAGCTCATCGGAATCGTGCCGTACACCGGGTCGTCCTGTTCGAGGATCACCCTGCGCAATACACCGAAATCGTCGGGTGACGTACCGACGAGCACCGCATCCAGCCAACGCGCGACCGCGGCCATCTCCTCCGGCTGCGCGTTCGCCAATACGTCACGCACGGCGTTGACCTTCGATCCACGCGCCCCGTCGGTCGAGCGACCGACCTCGTATCGTTCGATTCCCTCCGCGGTGAGATCGGGGGAGATGTCGCCCATTGCGGTTCGACGCGCGTCCGAGTCGGGATCAGTTGCCACGGTCGAGGAGTCTCCTTGTCGCCTGACGGATCCTGGTCACCTTGGTGCCCTCCACTATGCCCGGGCCGCGGGCGGCACCCGGCTCGAGCCCGAGGGCCGTTGTCGGAAGTGACCTCCGACCCTGTCGGGCGCCGGGCCGTCTGAGCAGGCTCGATGACATGGGCTCGACATCTATGAACGACGCGCCTACGAACCCGGCGGCCGCGAGGGCGGTGGGCCGCGCCGCTCGGCCGGTGACCGGCGCGGCCGGCGACTACGACGCGCTCGTCGATCTCGTCGGCACACGCCGCTTCGTCCTCATCGGCGAGGCTTCCCACGGGACCCACGACTTCTACCGCGAGCGGGCCCGGATCACCCGGCGTCTCATCGACGACTGCGGCTTCACCGCGGTCGCGGTGGAAGCCGACTGGCCGGACGCGTACCGGGTCAACCGCTACGTGATGGGCCTCTCGCACGATCGCGACGCCGACACGGCGCTCTGCGACTTCCGGCGCTTCCCCGCGTGGATGTGGCGCAACCGCGACGTCTTGCAGTTCGTCGAGTGGCTGCGGGCGCGCAACGACGCGCACGCGCATCCCGCGACGAAGGCACGGTTCTACGGTCTCGACCTGTACAGCTTGCAGGCTTCGATCGAGGCGGTCATCGGATACCTCGACACCGTCGACCCCGCCGAGGCTCGCCGGGCCCGCGATCGGTACGGATGTTTCGATCACGTCGGAGCCGAGGGACAGGCCTACGGGTACGCGCTCGCGCACCAGGCGGCGATCCCCTGTGAGAACGAGGTGGTCGAGCAGCTCGTCGAGCTGCGCCGGCGCGCCGAGGCGTACCTGCGACGCGACGGCTGGGTCGCCGAAGACGAGCTGTTCTTCGCGGAGCAGAACGCGCGCGTCGTGCGCGACGCGGAGGAGTACTACCAGCAGATGTACCGCGCCGAGGTGTCGTCGTGGAACCTACGAGACCGGCACATGGCGGGGACCCTCGACGCGCTGATCGAGCACCTCGACCGTCTCGGGCGGACGAAGGTCGTGGTGTGGGAACACAACTCGCACGTCGGCGACGCACGCGCCACGGCCATGTCGGCACGCGGCGAGCTGAACGTCGGCCAGCTGGCGCGGCAGCGCTACGGCAACGAGTGCCTGCTCGTCGGTTTGACGACCTTCGACGGTCGCGTCACCGCCGCCTCCGACTGGGGCAATCCGCCGGAGCGCAAGCACGTGCGTCCCGCGCTTCCCGCCAGCCACGAGGCGCTGTTCCACGACGTCGCCGAACCGCGCTTTTGGTTCGCGACGTCCGACCCGGCTGTCCGCGACACCGTGCGGGTGCCGCGACTCGAACGGGCCATCGGTGTGATCTACCGCCCGGAGACGGAACGCCAGAGTCACTATTTCGACGCGCGCATCGGCGACCAGTTCGACGCGGTCATCCACCTCGACCGCACGCGTGCACTCGAACCGCTCGAGCGCACGCCGATGTGGGACCGCGGCGAACCGCCCGAGACCTTTCCCAGCGGCGTGTGACGCGAGATGATCCCCGAATCGGCCCCCGGGACCCGTGACGTTGTCCCCGGCGACCGAGCTCTGCCGTCGCCCCAGTCCGTTTGCCCGGCCCCGAGAGTCCCTTTGGTCACAAGGTCACCGATTGGTACTCAAGCGGGCCCGCGGCGCAGTCGACGGGGATTCGATGAGTCGAGTGACAGACGCTCGGCTGGCGAGCTGGTCGGCAGTAGCCCTGCTGGTGGGCGCCGGCACGGTCGGCATGGCCAACTCGTTCGCGTCGTCGGCGCTGGGTGCGTCGGGCGTCGACCTTTCGGTGCTCCGGCTGTGCAGCACCGCGAGCCTGCTCTCGGCATTCTGCGTCGGACGGTTCATGTCGAAGCGCTTCCCGCTGTGGGACCGCCTCGGTATCGCGCTCTGGGGCCTGTTGTTGTTGGAGTACGCCGCGACCGCCGGCAAGTACGCGACGACGGGCCAGGCGGAGATCGTGTTCCCGGTCTTCATGATGATGGTCATCGTGTGGCTCGGGTTGACGTCACCGCGTGGCGTCGAGCGCGGCGTTCGCACCGGTCGCGCTCGCGGCCTGCGCCTTCGCCACGTACTCGCTGCCGCGCTCTCGGGTCGGCTTCGCTGATTCGATCGTCGTCATCGCGGTCTCGGTAGTCGTCGCGGAGACGATCGCGTGGGCCATGAGCGAGCTTCGCCGTCGCGAAGAGAGTCTGGCCGTGCAGGCCGCCACCGATCCGTTGACGGGATTGCTGAATCGCGCGGCGTTCGCGGACCGGCTCGAGGAATGTTGCGGGTTGCACGAGCGCCAGCTTCTGGCCTTCGTCGATCTGAACGGGTTCAAGGACGTAAACGACACCTTCGGGCATCAACTCGGCGACGCGGTCCTCGTCGAACTCGCGCAGCGGTTGCGGCAGGTCACGCGCGAGGACGACGTGCTCGCACGCTTCGGGGGTGATGAGTTCGTCATCTTGTTCCGGACGTCTCGCCTCGAGATCAGCCCGGAGGTGCTCATCGAGCGAATCCGCGCCGTCATCGCGAAACCGTGGACGATGATCGCGCCGGCGGCAGTGACTGCAAGCGTCGGCATCGTCGAGGATCGCGACGGTACCCGCGGGCCGGACGATCTCCTGCGCGAGGCCGATACCGCGATGTACGCGCGGAAGCACGGAACGTCGGTCGGGATCTCGACCGAGACGATGGCGTCGCGCTCGCTCGCGCGTTACCGGGCCTCGATGGACGGATTGGGCGGGAGCTTCACCGTATTGCGTTCCGTGGACAACGAAGGGCTGCCCGACTGGCAGATCCTCGAAGCGAACGCGTTGGTACGTGCCAACTACGAGGCGGTTTGCAGCGATCCGGTCGGACGGTGCCAGTCCGAGCTCGATATTTACGCCGACAACTCCACGTTGCGCGACACGTACGCCCGCGCGCTCGAATCCGGGGAACGCCGGCAGGTCGAGACGATACTGAACCTCCCGGCGAGCGACCCCGTGTGGCGCCGAGTCGTCGTCGTCCCCGTCGACGACGACGCCGTCGCGGTCATGACGTTCGACATCTCGGCCGAGAAGATCGCCGAACAGGCACTTCGCGACGCAGAGAATCGCAGCCGTTCGATCGTCGAGTCCGCGGCCGACGCGATCATCATGGTCGACGACACCGGCGCGATCCTCGCCTTCAACCGGGCCGCCGAGTGCGTGTTCGGCGTATCTCGTGAGGAGGCCATCGGAACGACCTACGCCCGATTCACCCCGGACCAGGCACTTCCCACGCTGCGGAACGCGTTGTCGACCGGTCGGGGCGCCGAGCGGGTGGAGGTGACGCTCGTCCGGGGATCCGGCGAGCCGTTCTTCGCGCAAGTCGCGATCTCGAGTGTCGAGAACAGCGAGAACAGCGAGAACGAGCTGTTCACGGCGATCGTGCGCGACGTCACCGACCAGAAGAAATCCGAGGCCTCCCTCCTCGAAGCCCAGACTTCGTTTCGTCACGCGTTCGAGGATGCTCCCATCGGAATGGTGCTGGTCGACGACGTAGGCCGGATCCTGCGCTCGAATCGCTCGTACGCCGCCCTGCTCGGACGCACCCAGGCGGAGCTCCTCCGGCTGTCGGTCGCGGAGATCACTCACCCCGACGACCGGGAAACGAATCGAGAGAACCTCGCCCAACTGTTCGCGGGCGCCATCGCCGGGTACGACTGCGAGAAGCGCTACCTGCGAGCGGACGGCGCAGTCGTATGGGTGGCCCTGCGAGTCTCGCTGGTCCGTGACCGCGACGAACGCCCGCTCTTCGCGATCGGACAGATGGAGGACATCACCGAACGTAAGGCGCTGAAGGACCAACGCGACTACGAGGCCTCGCACGACCAGCTGACGGGCCTGTTGAATCGAGCCGGCATCACCGAGCGCGTCGCGGTCGCGCTCGACGAGGCTCGAGCACACGAACGCAAGGTGGGCGTGCTGTTCGTGGATCTCGATCACTTCACGCGGATCAACGACACACACGGGCACAATTTCGGCGACGAAGTGATGACGACGGTTGCATCGCGACTGGCACACGAACTGCGAGCTTGCGACGCCATCGCCCGCATCGGCGGAGACGAATTCGCCATCCTCTGCCCCGGTATCCCCGGCATGGACACGGCCGTCGACGTCGCCCAAAGGCTCATGACGGGCCTGCGCGATCCGATTGCCGTCGGCAGCGACGAGACGTTCGTCACGGCAACGATCGGCGTAGCCATCTCCGGTCCCGACGCAGACACGCCCGAGAAGCTGCTTCGACACGCGGGTCTCGCCATGTACCGCGCCAAGGACCAAGGTCGCGCCCGCGTCGAGATCTACGACACGCAGGCGCACAGCTCCCCCATCGATCTGCTCCGAACCAGCACCGCCCTGCACCATGCTCTCGAGCGCGACGAGCTCACCGTGTACTACCAGCCGATCGCGGACCTGTGCACAGGTCTCGTGGTGGGTTTCGAAGCGCTGGTGCGCTGGTCGCATCCCGAACGCGGCCTCGTCGCCCCCGTCGAGTTCATCGGCCTCGCAGAGGAATCGGGCCTCATCGTGCCCATCGGCGAATGGGTGCTCGAGACCGCGTGCCGTCAGACTGCGCAGTGGGAGTTGCTACGCGACAAGAGCACCTCGATCGAGCCGTTGACCATCAACGTGAACCTCTCTCCGCGACAGCTCGACGATCCGGCGCTGGCAACCCGCGTCGCACAAACCATCAAACGAACGGGCATCGCCGCGTCGTCCGTTTGTCTCGAAATCACCGAGAACAGCCTCATGCGCGACGCCGACGAGGCGGCCAAGACCCTGGAAACGCTTCGCGCCCAAGGCGTACGCATCAGCATCGACGACTTCGGTACCGGCTACTCGTCGCTGAGCTATGTCAAACGGTTCCCGGTGGAATCACTCAAGATCGATCGCAGCTTCATCAACGGACTGGGCGTCGACGCCGAGGACAGCGCCATCGTCGAAGCGATCATCGCCCTCGCGCACGCCCTCGACATCACCGCCATCGCCGAGGGCGTCGAAACCCCCCTACAGCTCGAAACCCTGCGTTCGCTGCGATGCGACTACGCGCAGGGTTACCTGCTCGGACGGCCGCTCCCGGCCGACGTCGTCGGAAACCGCCCCGCCGACGACCTCACGGCCTGGCACAACTCCGCCGTTGTCGATCATGCGCGTCCGGTCGGGCGGGCAGCACGCCCTGACTGACCGACTCCCCGCAAAGTGTGAGAGGTTTGGGGCCGACCAGGAGGAAGCCCTGTGGATCTCGGCTTGAGAGGTGCCGCGGCCGTCGTCAGCGGAGGGTCGAAGGGCATGGGTCGCGCGGCGGCCGCGTGCCTCGCCGCCGAGGGCGCACGCGTCGCCGTGCTCGCGCGGGGACGTGAGGCTCTCCACCGTACGGTGGCCGAGCTGCGCGACAGCGGCAGTCCCGACGCACTCGGAATCAGCGCCGACCTCACCGTGCGCGAAGAGGTCGATGCCGCGTTCGCCGAGATCGCCCGACGATGGGGCGAGTGCAATGTGCTGGTGAACGCCGCCGGCCCGGTCGACGTCGGCATTCGCCGATTCGAGGAGCTCGACGACGCGGAGTGGATGGCAACGTTCGACATCGGCACGCTCGCCGCGGCGCGATGTGTGCGAGCCGCGCTCCCGCTCTTGCCGCGCCGCGGAATGGGCACGCATCGTCAACGTCTCGGCGCACTCGACCAAACGGCAATCGGCGGAGCTCATCGCATACACGGCATCGAAAGCGGCTCTGACAAGCCTGACGAAGAACCTCTCCCTGTCGCTGGCAGCGGACGGCATCCTCGTGAATACCGTCTCGCCGGGCTCGTTCCTCTCCGAGGGGATGCGCGGCTACCTCCGGGCGCTGCCACCCGAACGGGGCGTCGATCCCGACAGCCTCGAGGACGCGATGCGAGTGATCGCGGAGGACTTCGGCCATCCCGCTCATCTCCCGCGTGCCGGCGACCCCGACGAGATCGGCCCGGTCATCACGTTCTTGGCATCGCGCGTCAACAGCTACATGACAGGAGCGAACGTCAACGTCGACGGCGGTTCCGACTTCACGTGAGCGAACCGGCCCTCGGGCGATTCGCCGGGCCGGGCGCGATCTGTGATCCTGGCCGATCGTGATGATCCACTCCGACATCGACGACGACGGCGTGGCGCAGCTGACGCTCGCCGATCCGGCCAATCGCAACGCGCTGCGCATCGAGATGTCGCACGCCCTCGCCGATGCAGTCGCGGGTGCACTCGCCGCGAACGCCGGAGCCATCGTCGTCGCGGCGGAGCCGCCGGTGTTTTGTGCCGGCGGCTCGCTCGACGACCTGATCGAGCCGCGCGCACCGCTCGAAGAGACCTACGCGGGTTTCCTGGCTCTGGCCCGCTGTCCCGTACCCACCATCGCCGCGGTCGCCGGGGCTTGCATCGGCGCCGGCGTCAATCTCCCGCTGGCCTGCGACGTGATCGTGACCACGCCCTCGGCTCGATTCGACCCTCGCTGGCTCGACGTCGGGATCCATCCCGGCGGGGGCCACCTCCGGCGCCTGAGCGAGCGCATCGGGCGCCAAGGTGCGGCCGCGCTGGTGCTCTGCGGTGAGACCATCGACGGCTCCGAAGCGGCCCGGCTCGGTCTGGCGTGGCGCTGCGTACCTGAAGAGGAGTTGTCGACGGCTGCTCACACGCTCGCCCGCCGCGCCGCCCGCCGTGACACCGAACTCGTGCGCCGCACGAAAGCGACGCTCGACGCCTCGCTCGATCTCGGCGACGACGCCGCGATCGCACTCGAGCTCGACGCACAGCGCTGGTCGATTTCGCGTCCGGGCTTTCGCGAGGGGGTGATGGCCATACGCGACCGGCTGGCCCGCCGAAGAGATCGGTAACCGGTCGCCGATCCTGCTCTCAGTCGAAGGACTCGAGCAGCTCCCGGTACATGAGCAGGGTCGCCTCGTCGAACGCGACGAGGCGCACGACTTCGAGCGCATCGGCGTATTCGCGCGCAGTCGCCGCCACGGTCGCCACCGCGGTCTCGGCTGCCGCCCGGGGCGGGTAGCCGAAGATGCCGGTCGAGATCGCGGGGAACGCGATCGACGCGGCTCCCACCGTCCGGGCGACCTCGATCGATCGCCGATAGCACGACGCGAGGAGCTCGGGCTCCCCGCGACGGCCCCCGTGCCAGACCGGCCCGACCGTGTGCACGATCCAGCGCGCCGCGAGCGCGAAGCCCGGCGTCACCACGGCGTCGCCCGTCGCACAGGAGCCGAGAGCGGCACAGGCGGCTTCGAGATCGCCATCCGCGGCCGCGAAGATCGCACCGCACACGCCGGCGCCGCGCCGCAACGCGCCGTTGGCCGCGTTGACGATGGCGTCGACCCGTTCCGCGGTGATGTCGCCGCGGGTCGCCTCGATCCTCACGCTCGCGCTCAAACGAGCGGCGGCATACCGGTCATCTCACGGAACTCGTCGGTCGTGTTCGTGACCGGGAACGGCTCCGCGGGGACCGCCAGCCCGAGGCGATCACAGATCGCCTCCCACCCGTCGCCGGGGGTCCATTCGAGCAAACGGCCGGCCGGCACCTCGGCGCGCACCGCATCGTTGTGGCGCACGAATGCATCCATCATCGCGGTCGGGTCGTCGAAGCGGTCGCTGAACCGGTCGTGCAGGAGCTTGCGGACTTCGTCCATCCACGGCGCGATCTCGGGCGGCATGTTGTCGAACGTCAAGAAGATGGTGTTCGACGCGCTGCGATACCAGGCCTCCGGATCGCGAACCGACAACAGCACGAGCGCGTCGGGATACGCGGCGGAGAGCTCCCGCCAGAACGACCCGCCCGGCCAGTCGACGATCGCGCGATATCGGGCCAGCATCGCTGACCAGTCGACCGGACGGCCTTCGATCGCGTCGATCCACGCCGGGATCTGGGTGGGATCGCCCAGGATCTCGAGCATGTGGTGGCACGGCGCCTCCAGCAGTTGCTCGAGCGCCACCTTGAGCGAATGAGTACCCGTTCGGCCGACACCGGCGCCGACGACTGCAAGGTCCATGACTGCTCCCCGTGAAAACGTGAGGCCACACGGCGACCGTGCGACGAGCATCGGTGTCTATCACCTGCACAGGCCGTCAGCTACCGGACCCGTCGGCCGACCACACACACGCACCGCCAATCCAGGTCGCGACGACTCGCGGCACCGGCGCCCGGAGGTCGAGCAACACGAAATCGGCGCGCTTGGTGGGCGTGATGCTCCCCCGTTCGTTCTCCTGACCGCCCGCGACCGCCGCCCCCATCGTGTAGGCGTAGAGCCAGTCGCCGAACGGTACCGACTGATCGGGTTCGAACGCGATCCCGGTGCTCGTCGTTCGGTGGACGCCCTTTTCGATGCACCACAGCGGCGCGCTCGGCGCGCACGGGTCGTCGCTCGATCCCGCCAACCTCACGCCGGCTTCGGCCAGCCCGGCAAACGCGAGCCAATGATGATCATCGAAGCGGACACCGCGGGTCTGGACACCGACGTGCTCCACGAACCCGGGTTGCACGACACCGATCACCCCCAGCGCCGCGGCCCGCCGCCAATCATCCGGGCCCGTGACGCCGGCATGCTCGAGCCGGAAACGGTGATCGTCGTCGGGATCGCGCCGCGCGACCGCGGCGAACACGTCGAGTGCGCGCGCCACTCCGAGGTTGCCGATTGCATGAACCGCGAGCCGAAAGCCGCGATCCGCGGCACGCGCGGCGCACGCTTCGAGATCGTCCATGAGCACACCGAACCGGATCGGATGGCCGGCGATCGCGGTGTCGAGCGCGATCGCCACTCCGCCGTCGGCGAACAACTTCATCGGTCCGACCCGGAACCGTTCGTCGCCGTCGTCGGTCGCGGGCCCGTCGAGCCGGCCACCGCTCTCGTTGCGCAACAATGCCGCCGGGTGCGGGAGCGCGAGCACAGACAGGGGCAGCGCGCCCGCGGCGGCCATCGACATGTAGACGGCTTCGGCCTCGGGCGAGCACGCCGCGTCGTGCACCGCCGTGATGCCGTCGCGAAGCAACGACCGGCCGCGCGCCGCGATGTGGTCCGCCCAACGGTCGGGATCGGCATAGGCAGCGAGCGAGCGCGCGTGCGCGTCGCTCCAGGCGCGCTCGATCAGCACCCCGTTGGGCCGGCCGTCGGGGCCGCGCCCGATCTCTCCGCCTTGCGGGTCGCGGCTGGCGACACCGATCCCCAATCGATCGAGCGCCGCGGAGTTGGCAACGCACTGGTGCAGCGAATAGTGCGCGATGACCACCGGTCGATCGTCGAGCACGGAGTCGAGGACGTGGCGATCGACGTCGAAGCCCGAGCGGGTCTCGTCCCATCCGTGCAGGCGCAGGAAGTCGGCGTCGGGGTTCGCCGCCGCGTGCTCGCGCACGACCGTTCGAAGATCGTCGACCGTGTGCACCGCCGTCGCGTCGCCGAAACACGGGTGCAGGGCAGCCACCGAGAGGTGGTTGTGCGCGTCGATCAGCCCGGGCGCCAGGGTCCGTTCGCGCAAGTCGACGCGGTCGGCGTCGGGATGCCGAGCCACGAGCTCGCCACCCCCGACGGCCGCGATCCGGCCGTCGCGCACTACTGCGACGGTCGCCCCGGCAGTGCGGGCATCCATCGTGAGGATCGGACCTCCGGTGAACAGCAGCTCCCGCACGCCGGGAACGCTATCCACCGGTCACGCGCATCAGCCTGCAGTGATGATCCCGTAGTTCCCGTCGTATCGGCGGTACGCGACCAGACCGAGACCGGTGGCCGCGTCGATGAAGAAGTCGAAGGGTTCGTCGGCTTCGTCGAGGATGCTCAACGCGTCGTCGATCGTCGTCGACGCGGGGGGTGGCCCGGCGTCGAGCGGGATCTCGACCCGATCGATCGCCTCGGGCGTCGGGACGCGCTGCCTCAGGCCGTACCCGGAACCGACGCGGTACACGACCGCCTCCGCGTTGGTCTCGTCGTGGCGGAACAAGAAGAACTCGTGGTCGAGGGTCTCGAGGTCGAACAACGCTTCCTCGATCGACTCCGGCTCCAGCGCGAACGTCTTGCGGCGCACGATGACACGTTCGTCACGGGAACGCGGGAAGAAGTCACGCCGTTCGGTCGGGCGGTCGTCGTGATGCCAGCTCTGCGCGTCGCGGTAGCGCAGACGTCGAGATGCTTGACGTTCGCTCGTGCCTTCGACCCGCCGGCGCAACCGGGTGAGCGCCCGGTCGACCGCCTCGGACATCGTGCGCGCGTTGCGGTGTGCACGTATCGGAACGCCGTTGACGTCGATCGTGGCCTCGACGTGATCCGGGCGTTCCCGGGCCGGATCCGCGTGGTGATCGAGTCGCAGCTCGGCGTTCAATACCGGGCTCGCGGAGTCGGCAATGATCGCGAGGAGCTTGTCGCGTGCGTACGAGACCATCTCGGGCGACACGTCTCCGCGAACGACGATCGTGGGTTCGCGTACATCTACCATGGCTCGCCTCCATTGCTGCATGAGCTGTTGGACCGCCCGGTCTCCGGCAGTCCTTACGACACCATGATGGGCAACCACGAGCGAGGGCCATAGGGCCGAAGGTCATCCGTGGCAAAGTCGTCGGGTGGAGGTTGTTGCCGAGAAATCTCGTCGGGATGCGATCGACGTCGCTCGCATCCTCGCGCTGGGAATAGTGGTGCTCGGCCACCTCCTGCTGGCCGTGATCGACCGGCCCCACGGCTCGATTCGCGGCGCGAACCTGCTCGCGTTGCACCCGGGTTGGGCATGGGTCGCGGCGTTCTCGCCGATGCCCGTCTTCTTCGCCGCCGCGGGCTGGGCCAATGCGAGCGCGACACCGGTCACGGCCGCGCCGCGGCTTCGCACTCTCGTCGGCCTCGGCGCGGTCGCGGTCTGCGTGTGGTCGCTGGCGGTCACAGTCGCCGTGACCGTCAACGGGAGCGCGGGCATCGTCGGTGCCGGTGCGCGCATTGCGACCCAGCCGCTGTGGTTCCTCGCTGCGTACGTGCCGTTCGCGGCCGGCGGCGCACGCCTGGCCAAGCTCGCGTCCCGGCATTTCGTGATGACGATCGCGTCGTGCCTGGCCCTGCTCGTCGCATTCGACACTGCGCGCTTCGGATTCGGCGCCGCGGAATGGATCGGCTGGCCCGGCTTCTTCCTGGCGTGGGGAACGCCGTGGATCGCGGGCGCGTGGTGGCGCGATCGTCGGGAGTCAGGGAGTTTCGACGAGCGCCGCGTGGGTGTCGTCATGGCGATTGTCGCAACCGCGGGATGCGTGTTGCTCGTCGCGTTCGCCGGATACCACCCGGCGTTGATCGACGCCGTGGACAACGCGCGGTCCAACACGAATCCGCCCACGCTGTACACCGCCGTCGACGCGCTGGCGCAGGTCGGCCTCTTGCTGGTCGCCGCGGGCGCGCTCGACCGTGCCGGCCGCAGGTGGAAGGCCTTCTGGACGCGCGCGGGCGACGCCGCCGTCGGCGTCTACGTCTGGCACCTGAGCGCGCTCGCACTCTGTGCCGCGGTCATCGCCGCCGGATTGCCCGTCCCCCGGCGACTCACGATCGCGTGGTGGTCGACGCGACCGCTCTGGTGGGCGGCGGTGTTGGCCGTGGCCGCGATACTCGTCGCGCTCACCGCGGCCGCTCGAGCGAAGCTCGCGCGCCGAGGCGCCGCCACGGCGAAGATCTCCGGGCGACGCGCGGTTGCGGGCATCGCGGTTGCGGCCGGCGCCGGGGCGTACGTCGGCCTGCGGGGCCCCGCGTCCGAGGCGCGCGCCCTTGCCTGCAGCACGCTCTTCGTCGCGGCATGGTTCTTGTTGCGGCCCGGCCGGTTCACGTCGAAGCGGGCCCGCGTCGGGGGCGGCAACTGAGCCAATCGTCGTAACGACCGGATCCGATGGACCCTTGGCCCTCGTCGCGTCGGTTCGCGGCGACGAGACTCGCGATATGGCAACGCGCCGCGGAAGCGAGGCGCTCCATGTTCGGTCAGGTCCTACTGTCGGTCTTCGGGTCGCTCGGACTGCTGATAGACGTTCCTTGGACGATCGGTTGGTTCTTCCCCGGCGAAGGCCGCGCGCCGCTCCTCATCCTGGTCTCGGGTGCAGTCATCCTGGCCGTCGCGGTGGCGCTCACCCGCATGGCCGGCACGTGACAAGCACCCCACCCGTGACGGGGATCGCGCTAGCGGATCAGGCCCAGACCCTGTTGGCAATGGGGACCGCCCCAATGCTCGACGATCTTGCCGTCACGGATCCGCAGTATCCCCGTGCCGTTGATGGTGACCGGCTCGCCCGACGGTGGAAGGTCGTAGAACGCGGTTCCGGTGTGTGTGCCTTTGACGGTCCAGTTCGACACCACGACATCGCCCGACTCGATCAGCAGGTCGACGCTGAAGGTCATATCCGGCAGCGCCGACTTCACCTGCTGCCACCAGAGCTGTTCCTCGCCACGAACGTCGGTGCCGACCTTCTCGGGGCTCACGCGCTCGGTGACATGACTGACGAAGTCCTCCGCCCAGAACTCGTACACGGCGTCGCCGTCGCCGGACTCCATCGCCGCGCTGTACCGACCGAGCATCCGCAGGTTCTCCGACATCCACGACCCCTTTCCTCGGCAGACGAGAAGAACGTAACCGGCGGGCGCCGGCCGGCGACAGCCTCGGCGAACGTGCACGCGAAGCTCTGTTCGTGTACACGTACGCTCGCCGGAGGAACCGAACGAGGGAGCGGGCGTGGACGTGAGACGAGTGGTGACGGGCCATGACGCCGAGGGCAAGGCGGTCTTCGTCGGCGACGAGCGGGTCCCGCCGGTGACGTTGGCGTTGATGCCGGGGAGCGAGTTCCATCTCCTCTGGGGCGCCGATTCGACCGTGACCTTCCCCGATGACGGATCGAGGCCCCAGGCCACGCGTTACTTCCCACCGGTGGGAGGCTTCCGGTTCGGGTTCTTCACCATTGCGCCCGACGGGGGCGCGGGCGCGCCGCCGGATCTCGACATCGGGGCCGCGCTGGCCGAGTTCGAACAGAAGCTCCCCGGCATGGCCGAGCATCTCGACCGCTCCGAACCCGGAATGCACACCACGGCGACCGTCGACTTCGGCATCGTGGTCTCGGGACAGGCCACGCTCGAGCTCGACGACGGTGCAAAGCTCTCTTTGAACCCGGGCGACACGTACATTCAAAACGGTACGCGCCATCGTTGGTCGAACACCGGCACCGAACCCGCCGTCCTCGCGGTCGCGATCGTCGGCGCCAACCATCAACAGGTCGGTTGACGCTCGTCCGGTTCAGGTCACATACGAGGCAAGTCCGCAATCCAAGGAGCACACCTGTGAGCGACGACCGTCGTTTCGAGCAGAAAGTCGCGCTGATCACGGGCGCGGCGTCGGGCATCGGGCGCGCCGTCGCGCTACGACTGGCCTCGGAGGGCGCCCGGGTGTTCGGTCACGATCTGAACGCCGACGGGCTCGCCGAGACGGCCGATCTCGTCGGCAGCGCCGGCGGGACGATGGCGACTCGCGCCGGCGACATCTCCCAGCCCGCGGAGTGCGGCGCGGCGGTCGCGGCGTGCGTCGATACGTTCGGTCAGCTCGACGTACTCGGCAACAACGCCGGTATCGCCCGAGCCGATCACGTCACCGCGGTCACCGAAGAGCAGTACCGGCGCATGATGGGTGTCAACGTCGACGGCTATTTCTTCACCGCGCAGGCTGCGATCCCTCACCTACTCGAGACCGACGGCAACATCATCAACCTCGCGTCGAACGCCGGGCTCATGGGGCAGGCGTACACGGTGGTGTACTGCATGACGAAGGGCGCGGTCGTGCAGCTCACGCGCGCGCTCGCGATGGAGTACGTCAAGACGAAGATGCGTGTCAACGCGATCGCGCCGAGCGGCATCACGACGACGCTGTCGGAGACGTTCCACATCCCGCCCGACGTCGACGGCGACCTCATGCGCCCGTACATGGGCTTTCGCAAGATGGGAACGGCCGATGACGTCGCCGCGATGTTCGCGTTCGTCGCCTCCGACGAGGCGCGCAGCGTGCACGGCGCGATTCTCGCCGTGGATCGGGGCGTGACCGCGGGCTGACCGCGGGCTGAACGAGTCGCGTCAGCCGGTCGGCTTCATCCGCTCGAGCATGGCCGCCATCTGTTGGTGCACGAGGTTGATCGCCTGCAAGGGCCGGATCATCACCCGGAACTCGACGATGCGTCCCTCGTCGTTGCAGCGGATGATGTCGACACCGTTGACGTACTTGCCTTCGACCGTGGTCTCGAACTCGAGCACCGCAGTGTCGGCGGCCACCACGCTCTTCGTGTAGCGGAAACGCCCGCCGGACGACGTGTCGCCCGGTGCCGCCGACGGCGACGGTTCACCGGGCAGCGTCTGGCCGGCCGCACGGAGGTAGAGCGAGGTGATCGCCTTGCCCACCTGCGGCGTGTAGACGATCGGCGAGTAGAACACGACGTCGTCGTCGAGGAGCTCGTCGAGCCCGCCCGGTAGCTCACCGCGCATGTAGGCATGCCACTTCGCGATCACCTGTTCGATCATCGGTACGACTCCACAGTGCAGACAGTATCCGGCGAGATGCTGACTCAACCACGAGCGAGGGTCCATCATGTCCGGGACTGCCACCGTGTGCCTCCCAAGTACGTTCCTTCGTCGGTTCGAACTGATGTTGACGAGGTGGCCGTCACGCGTCGCGGACACTCAAGGCATCAGAGCGCTCACCGCCATACCCGTACACCACCCCCGTGGACGTGACTTGGCTTGCCGATTGCGCCATCAGAGTCGTGGCCGAAGATGCGTACCGCACCTTGATTGAACGAGCAGATCTGTCCGGAGACATCAACAGCGATGACTGCGTCATGTGACACCTTCAAGACCTCGGCGAGCGGAACCGAGCTCCCCTTCGATGACACGTCGGGCAGCTCTCGCTCGCCGCGATCGCACACGATCAACAACGCTGTGCGCGCCGTCGAGTCGGACCCCCAGTGCCGCGGACGCCGCTCGACTCGCGCGCAGCACGACCAAGGCCCGACGTATCCGCAATACGACATCGGGAGTCGAGTCGATCTGCGTGTCGGCCGGCGAGAGACGGCTGCGTCGCGACCAGGTCCCCGGCCTGGTTCGTAGCCTGCGTCTGCAAGATCCCCGTCGCGAAGAACGTCGCCGCTCATAGACGGCGGCCGCGGCCGTCGAATCAACGAGTCCTTGACCAAATGGGCTGGACGAAAGGCCCCTTGGGTGCAAAACGGGCTGCACACAGCTCCCAAGTTGGGTGTCCCGTTCTCGACGATGGGCCCAACGCGCCGATGAAGAGGACGTGATCGATCTCGATGCGATTTCGGAAGCCGCCGCCTGCATGGAGCCGTTGCCGATGAGCACGACTCGTCTGGCGGGGCTCGCCGCCTCGGCGACGCAGGACCTCGCCGCCATCATCGAGGTCGTTGCATTCGACCAGTCACTGACCACGGCACTCCTGCGTTCCGCGAACTCGTCATGGAGCGCTCCGCGAGAGCCGATCACAACCGTCAAGGAGGCGGTCGTGCGGTTGGGAACGGGTGCCGTCTTGGCGTTGGCCTTGGGCGTGAACGTCCGGGCCCGGTTCGACCGCGCGATCCCGGAATACGGTCTCGAAGAAGGCGAGTTGTGGCTGCACTCGGTCGCGGCGTCACTCGCCGCCGAGACACTGGGTCGCTACACGAAGCGACCCCTTCCGCAGGAGACGCCGACGGTCGCCCTGCTGCATGACGTCGGGAAGCTCGTCCTGTCGCGCTTTTTGGATCAGGTCGACCTGCACGCGGTCGAGGAGGCTCGCACATTGGGGGTGGCCCGCATCCAGACGGAGAGAGAGGTGCTCGGCGTCGATCACGCCGAGCTCGGCGCCTTGATCGCCCAGGTCTGGAGCCTTCCCGAGCCAATCGTGCAGGGAATCGCGCATCACCATGATCCCGAACGCGCCGACACGGCGCTCGCCTATGGCGTGTATCTGTCCGATGTCGTCGCCAAAGCCGTCGGTGGAGGCACGGACGACAATGCCGATCTCGAGACGTTTGCCCGTGCGATCGGTGAGCTCGGGCTTACCGCCGACGCACTCGACGAAGTGAGTCGGACGGTGTCGGAACGTCTCGCCGAGGTCTGCGCTCGCTATAGCTGAGCGATCCACCTTCGAATTGCGCCTCAGCCGATATAGAGGATGACCGTGCCGGCACCGTGTTCCTCGACGGAAACACGGTAGACGCGCCGTCCGCGTGGTTGGCGCCAGAGTTGCTTCACGTCGTCGGTCAATTGACCGGGAAGACTGTGCACGTTCGCTAGTCGGAGGTGCGGCGTGAAATCCGAGTTCAGACACGACGCGAACACGTTCACGACCTCGCGGAAACCCTCGAGGCTGTCGTCCAGCACCATCGACTTCGCACTGGCATCGCTCAGGGTCTCGGCCTCGAGTCCCATCATCGTCCCGCCAACGCAGTTGACGACATTGGCATCAGCGAACGCGATAACTGCGAGCTGGTCGTCGTCGGTGACGAACTCGGCGAAGATGCCGGTCGCGTCGCGTTCGGGATCCGCGGCCTGCACACGACTCACGTGTACAGGCGAAGCCACGAGGCCGGAGAACAAGGTCTCGACGGCGGTCTCGTTCGGTGCCGGGTACAGCGTTGCCATGGCAAGATCACGAGAACGGCGCAAGGCAGCGCGTGAAGTCTTCGGCGGTGAACGGTTTGCTGATCATGAAGGCGGCACCGGCGTCGAAGGCGCGCTCCTTGAAATCGGGGGAGCCCTCCGACGTGACAAATCCCAGCGGAACATCGATGCCCTCGGCGCGTAGAGCCTCGAGAAGTTCGATGCCGGTCATTACCGGCATGTTCCAGTCCGACAAGACGACGTCGGGTCGCGCGGAGCGAACCTCGGTGAGGGCTTCTTGACCGTTCTCCGCCTCGAGGATCTCGGCCTCGGAGAACCCTGCCTGAGTTACGTGACGACGGACGATTGCACGCATTGCCTTGCTGTCGTCCACGATGAGAATCCTCATAGGTTGACTCCTTGTCCTCTACGACGCGCGCTCGAAGACGCGCACCGACAGCTCCGAAGAACCCCGCCGGTACACGATGCCGTGGCATTGCTGCGCACCAAGGATCCCAACGTGAACGTCGGCACCCTGAATCACGGTCGGTAGGGAGAGGTTCGCGGCGGCCGGCAGCAAGGGTTTGACGTTGCCGGCAATGACGTTGGCGAGCTCGCCGAGGGCATCACCGAACTCGTCGTCGTCGACCGACTCGGGCTCGCTGCCGAACATCGCCGCCGCCGCGTCCCGACCATACGCGGAGTCACACGCAACGACGACCGCTCCCTGCCAATCCCCGGTGAAGTGCACCGCGGCGCCGATCGTGCACATCGTCGGGTCCGCGCCGGGCATCAGGTGTCCCGGGTCGAAGCCCAGCAATACCGAGATCGCGCCCTCGACGACCGAGGCCAGATCCTCGTCACTCATCTGTGCATCCACCGCTGCTCCGTTCGGTCTTTGTGAGCCCTCGTCATCGAGACGAGGATCCACTAGTGAGAATCTCCGTGATGCGAACTGCGAACTCCTCGTCGATCACGACGACTTCGCCACGGGCTATGAGCGTGCCGTTGACGACCACATCTATGGGGGCCCCGACGGGCCGATCAAGGTCGATCACCGCACCGGATCTCATCGACAGGATCTCGCGCATGCTCATACGACAACGGCCCAATTCCGCGGTGACGCCCATCTCGACGTCGGCCAGTATGAGCGGGACTCCGGACTCGATGCTCGCCGCATCCGGCACGCGCTGGGCGGCCGGTCGAGCATCGAGAACCGGTGCCGTCGACTCCCGGCCGACCGCGATCAAGAAGGCGAGGAAGGCGACAGGAGCGGTGCCTTCGAGGATTGGGAAGACCACGGCCGCTCTGTCGACCTGCGCTTCCTCGATCGTCTGGAGATCGACCTCATGAGGACGTTCCACTTCCATACCGTTTGCGAGGAGTGCTCCGATCGCTTGGGTTGCGGCGCCGAGCGCCGGACCGCACGCCGTCATGAGCAGCTCGTCGGAAGCGGCGTTCTCGAGCCTTTCGGCAAATGGCCCGAGAGCCACGAACGCGACGACGCCATCCGTCCCGTCGCCTGCCGTCCACGTCACGGAGACGACCTTTACCGGCTCGTCAGCGACCACACGGGCGACCGACTCGACCGCACCGCCCACCGTCAGTAGTACATCGTCGTCGAGTTCGTCCTCGAGCGCCCCGGCGAACCGAAGAGCGACATCTGGAGTCGACAGCACTTCGATCGCCGGCTTCACGAGGGACACCTCACAGTCGACGGCCGTCGATTCGCGCTGCGCGCAAGCGGAAGTTCCGCCGGACGACGATGATCGAGCTCTCGCGCGTCGGCGCGGAGCCTCCGGACATGACCGTCGAGCAGCGTCCGGACGTGTCGACGTACTGCGCGCTCGACAGCCGTTGCGTCGAGATCTCCGCTCGACAACTCCGCGACCAGGGCTGCAATCGTTCCGTCCAAATTGCCGTAGAGCGCACTGACGACCGTTTCGACCCTGAGTTCACCGGTCCATTGGCGCCACGCTTCGAGAGCTCCCGCGACGGCGACTTCACGATCCGCGTTGTCCTCGACCGAGCCGTCGTTCGTAAGATCGTCGAGGGTTACCAATCTGCCCGCGATGGTGCCGACGGCGGGATCGACATTGCGCGGCATCCCGAGATCCAGGACGAGGACGCTCTCCGGATGCGTCACACGTTCAAAGTGCTCGCGTCGCAGCACGGGAAGTCGCGCGCCGGTTGCACACACGACGACATGCGCGGCCTCGATACCGGTCGGCCACCTGTGCCACTCGGTCGCGACGGCACCGACGCGAGCTGCGAGCTCATCGGCGCTCTCGGCCGTTCGGGCCGAGATACGTAGGCGAACGTCCGAGCTGCTCGTGAGCTCCTCGGCGATCGTCGTACCCATCGTTCCCGCGCCGAGGAGGAGGACCGTCGGCGCCGTGAGGCCGCGGCGTTCACAGTGGCGAGCGATGGTGTCGACGGCAGCACCTGGAATGCCGCGGCTTGGCGGCCTGCATCCGTCAGGCGTGCGCACGCGGCGCCCAGCTCGGAGAGCGAACGAACTCGCGGTTCCGAGCCACCGACCCAGCGTGCCGGCGTCTGACGCCACCGACACGGCGTGGCGGAGTTGGCCGAGGATCTGTCGGTCGCCGACGACCGAGGACTCCAAGCCGCACGCAACGCGCGCGAGATGCTCGACCGCGTCGTCATCACGCCGCACCCGGTCGAGCATGACCTCGTAGCGCTCAGCGCTACCCGGCCAGAGCTCGTCATGAAGCGCGACGAATGCACGGGGAAGGTCGACCGACGGGCTACCGGCGAGGTACGCCTCGGTTCGATTGCACGTCGAGATGACAAGTGCCTCGACTTGCGGCACCGTGTCGTGGATCGCAGCGAGGAGCTGCCGTATCGCGGCCGGCTCGTATGCTACACGCTCGCGGACGGCGGCCGGGGCGCGCCGATGGCACACCCCGAGAAGCCAAATGATCTTCGCACCGCCGTCCCCGAACACGCGTCACGCGATGAGTGCCTGGAGGTCGGCCGCGAGTTGCGAGAGCTCGCTGGCCGACTTCTGCATCTCGCTCGCACCTTCGGCGCTCGACTGAGACGCAGTCGCTACGTTGCCCATGGTCTCGTTGATCCCGGCCGCGCGCTCGGCGACCTCGGTGACGGAGGTCGCAATCTCGTTCGTGGTCGCGCTTTGCTCTTCCACTGCGCTCGCGATGGTGTTCTGGATCTCGGCAATCGAGCCAATGACCGTGCTGATCTCGGCGATGGCGTCGACGACACCTTGCGTGTCGTTCTGGATCGCTTCGATCTTTGCGCCGATGTCCTCGGTGGCTTCGGCGGTCGCCTTCGCCAACTCCTTCACCTCGTTGGCGACGACGGCAAAGCCTTTGCCCGCTTCACCCGCTCGTGCGGCTTCGATCGTCGCATTGAGCGCGAGCAGGTTCGTCTGCTGCGCGATCGTGGTGATCACCTTGATCACCTTGCCGATCTCGATGCTGCTCTCGCCCAGCTGCGTCACTGTTGTATTCGTTCGGTTGGCAACGTCGACCGCACTTACCGCGACCGTCGCCGCCTCAGTCGCGTTCCGGGAAATCTCCGAGATCGATGCCGTCATCTCTTCGGCGGCGGCGGACACCGTCTGCACGGTCGCGACCACGTTCTCGGTCGCCGCGGACACTTCTGCGACCTGGGTCGAGGTTTCCTCGGCTGCGGCGCCGAGCTGATTGGACACCGCGGACAGCTCCTCGGCCGATCCGGCGAGGGTTTGCGCGACCTCGCGGACCTTCGTTTCGGTGGCAATCTTCTGGGTGACGACGGACCAGCTCGCCATCGCACCGATGTACTCGCCATGAGTATCGGTGATGGGCGACACGAGAAGATCCAATGTTTCGGGCCCGACCTGGATCAGCGCCTGATGCGGAAGGTTCGAAGAGTCTCCGAGCAATCGGCGCTGGTGGTCGGGGTTCTTGTGGAAGATGTCGATCGGCTTGCCGATCATGTCGTCGACGCGAACGGGCAGGAAGGCCTCGAGCGTGCGAAGCGTCTTCGCCGAGGCCGGGTTCATGTACTGGAGAATCAGGTCCCGGTCTGCGAACATCATGTTGATCGGGGCGTTTTCCATCATCGACATCACGCGACCCATCTCGGCCTCGAGGCGGAGCCTTTCCGTCGCGACGGACCAGGTCGCCATCGAGCCGACGCGCTCGCCGGACGCGTTGTGCACCGCCGTCACGAGCAGATCCAGCGTCTCGGGGCCAACCTGAATCATGGCTTGGTGCGGGAGGTTCCGTTCGTCCGCGAGCATCCGGCGCTGGTGGTCGGGGTTCTTGTGGAAGATGTCGATCACCTTCCCGATCATGTCGTCCGCCCGGACGGGCAGATACGCCTCGAGGGTACGCAGCGTGTCGGTCGACGCCTTGTTCATGTACCGAAGCACGAGGTCGAGATCGACGAACATCATGTTGAGCGGGATGTTCTCGCACATGCTCGCAAAGAGGGCCGAGTCGACCGTCGACCGGGACGTCTCGAGAACAGCGGACTGTGTAGCCATGGCGGTGTTGGTCCTCTCGGGCTGTGCTCCTGACGGAGCTTCAGGCTGACTGATGATCTCGTCGGCGAGAGGCGCTATCGCGCCCACCACCTCGTCGATGAGCGATGGGTCGACACCCATGTCGGCAAGCTGGCCGACGAGATGCTGCGCGACCGCATTGAAATGTCTCGGCTCGATGGCGAGATGCGCGTGCGCGTCGGCCATCGAACGTCCGCGGTAGGGCGGTCCGCCGGCCGCATCGGCAATGAACTTCGCGAGCCGGCTCCGCTGGACTTTCATGTTGACGCCCTCGAAGAACGGTGCGAGGTCCGGGTCGTCGAGCACGCGGTCGTAGAACCCGTCGACGGCCGCGGCGATCGCGGGCCCTTCCCCCAATCGCTCATAGAGCGTGGTCTGCGTTGTCTCCGTCGTCGTTGTCTCCGTCGTCGTCATCTCGACCCTGCTCCCACTTCGTTCCCGAGCTCGGCAGCTCGAACGGCATCGATCACGTGCAAGAGCTCGTGATCGAACTTGTACACCTCCGTCACCAACCGGCGTACGCCCTCCGGAACGGTGTCGGGAATCGCGGAGGCGAGCGTGTCCTCGACCTCGACGACGTCGCCGATCTTGTCGACGAGGAAGCTCACCGCGTTCCCGCCGACTCGCACCACGACGTTCATCGGCGGGCCACCAGCGTCCGCGTCATCGAATCCGAGTCGGCGGCGCAAGTCGATTGCGGCGACGATCTGGCCTCGGAGGTTGATGAGTCCGCGCAACTCGCGAGCAGCGAGCGGAACCCGCGTCAGTGGCTGCGCAGATATCACCTCCTGCACATCGAGAACGTCGACGCCGTACAAGAACGGACCGACCCGAAAGGTGCAGAACTGCCGAGTCATGCCAGTACCTCGGCGGCCGTGTCGCGGCCGGCTGCCGCGACGATCGCGGTGACATCGAGAATGTCCGTCACCGCGCCGTCGAGTACCGCGCTGCCGACCGTTCCAACCGCGGTTGAAGCGAGAGTCGGCACCTTGGGACCCGTCACGATGTCGAGGACGCGCTCCACTACGAGGCCCACACTGCTGCCCGCTCGCTCGTGAACAACGACCTGGAGCGGCTGGTCGTCGCGCTCCGCGGCCTGACCCAGCACGTCGGCGACCCGTACCAGGGCCATGATGCCGCCCCGGTATTGCACGACCTCACGGCCCGACGACCATTCGATCGTCGCCGTGTCGATTTCCTCGAGTCGGTGGACGACGGCCAGGGGAATCGCGGCCCGCCCCTTTTCACCGACCTGCACGACGAGGAGCGGCTCGATGTCGCCGGCATCCGTCTCGACACCCGTCTCGGCGTCGACGCGTGGACCTTCCGCGTGCTCGATCAGCAGTCCGACGCGCTGCGCAAGACCGTGGACATCGAGAATGAGCGCGACGCGGCCATCGCCCATGATCGTGCAACCGGAGAAGACGCCGATGCCGTCGAGCTGCGAGGCGAGCGGCTTCACGACAATCTCCTCGGTGTCGTTGATGTCATCGACGACCAACCCGAACTGCCGATCCTCGGCTCGCAGTACGACGATGTTGATCGCGCGGCCCTCGGTTCCATCCGCGTCATCCGCGTCTGCGAGCTGCAGCTCTTCCCGCAACGACACGATGGGCAGTATCTCGCCGCGCAAGCGGTACACGGGAACGCCTTGCACCGATTCGATGCGAGCATCGCCGTCCGGCTCCAACCGAACCAGCTCGAGCAGGTTCACCTGCGGTATGGCGAAATGATCGCTCGCGGTCGTGACGCCCAGCGCGGGGATGATGGCAAGGGTCAGGGGAATCTTGATCCGAAACGACGTGCCCTCACCGATGCGGGTGTCGACATCGAGGGATCCACCGATCGCCTCGATATTGGTCTTCACCACGTCCATGCCCACGCCTCGTCCGCTCACCGAGGTCACGTTCTCAGCGGTGGAGAACCCGGGCGCGAATATCAAATCGAGCGCTTCGCGCTCGCCGATGCGATCCGCATCGTCGCGCGTCAGGACACCGCGCTCGAGCGCTACGGCTTTGACCCGATCGACATCGATGCCGCCACCATCATCGGAGATCTCGATGTTGACTTGGCCGCCTTCGTGAAAGGCGCGCAACGCGAGCACACCTTGCTCGGGCTTACCCCTCGCGGCCCGCTCTTGCGGATTCTCGATGCCGTGGTCGACAGCGTTGCGAACGAGGTGAGTCAGCGGATCGCGGATCGCCTCGATGACGGTCTTGTCGAGCTCGGTGTCGGACCCATCCATAGCGACGGCAACCTGCTTGCCACACTTGGAGGCCAGGTCACGAACGACACGCGGGAGCTTGCCCCAGACGTTGCCGATCGGTTGCATGCGCGTCTTCATCATGCGCGTTTGAAGATCAGTCGTAATGAGATTCAGACGCTGCGATGTGCTCACGAATGACGCATCGACTCCACGCGACGCGCCCCATTGCACGATTTGATTCCGCGTCAGGACGAGTTCGCCGACAAGGTTCATGAGATCGTCGAGAAGACTCACGTCGACGCGAATCGTCGAATCGACGGCGCCCGACCGCTGTTCGACCTGTTGTTCGAGTGCGCCTTGCACTTCGGGGACCGCTACGACGCCCTGATCGACCAGAATCTCGCCCAAGGGCCGGGTATCCCCCTCGCCTTGTTGGATCAGTCCGAGCGCGATGTCTGCTTCCGTCGCGACGCCCTGTGCAATGAGCATCTCACCGATGCGATGCTCGTCCGATTCGGAAGCGTCATCGGCCTCGTTGGCCGCGTCTTCTGATTCGCTTCGCGCGCTCGGTCCAGGCACCGCTTGTGTCTCGTCAGCCGCGGCGCGAGCAGCCAGTGCAGCCAGGCGGGTGACGAGCTCGGCATATTCGACGTCGCCTTCGCTGCCCCCGTTTTCGATCCGACCGAGGATTCCGCGTACCGCGTCCGTAAGGGCGAGCAGCGCGTCGGTTATGTCGGCATCGACGAGCAGATTCCCGTCGCGCAGGTGCGAGAGAAGATTCTCACCCGCGTGCGTGATCGACTCGAGCCGGGTGAAGCCGAGAAAGCCGCAGGTCCCCTTGATCGTATGGATCGTTCTGAAGGCACTCGCGATCGATGCGCTGCTGCTCGGGTCGCGCTCGAGGGCGAGCAGGTCAGTGTCGAGCTGGTCGAGACCCTCGAGGCTCTCGACCAGAAACTCGCCGAGAATCTCCTGGTCAACGTCTTCGGGCACGAAGCCCACCTCTCGCTCGCTGCGCCACGACCGTCTCCGGGGCGGCTCAATCGCGGGGCAAACTACTGAAACTGATCGAAAATGTGGTGGATACTTGACCCAAAACCAAGCAGTTCCACCCGCCCACCCATCGGAAGCCCCGGCTGCGTCCTGAGCGAATGTGCCCGAAGCGAATGACGACCCCGGCGGCAAAGCCTGCCCACAGGAATCCAGGAGCGGGCGCATGACCGACATCTCATCGCCGGTACTCACGGCCGCGGGGCGCCTGCGGGCACCGAAGCGCCACAGCAGGTCGGCGATCCACGATCTTTATGCGACTCTCGCCGACCTGGCGGTGGCACTCTCGGTGCGCAACGTGATCGTCGCGGTCGACGATGACGAACTCGGTCGGCAGATCTTTCACTCAGCGCGGACGCCCCTTGCCGAGTCGAGCCCCATCTTCGGCTTGTGGGGACCACCCGGCGTGTGCACAGAACCCCCGCTCGAACTCGACACATCCGCCTCCCACGCGCTGGTCGACGCGGTCTGCGCTGCGCTCGCGCGCACGACACCTCGGAAATCTGGGCTGGAAGCGCGAGCGGCGACCCCTCGCGACGCGCTCCTCGGCATTATCGAAGCGGCAATCGGACGCGCGGTTCGGTACCAATGGGGATTCACCTTGGTAGTGGTGGTTCTCGAAGCTCCAGACAAGGGGTCGGCGTCGAACGTGATCGCAGACGTGCGCGGCCGGCTACGAACCGGCGACGTGCTGACTCCGTACCGAGACAATGGATACGCGCTGCTGTTGCCGGCGACTCCCTCCAGCTGCGTACCCGAGATCCTGAAGCGTGTCGCGGCCGGCGGACCGCGTCTGTTCTTCGGCCTTGCGAGTTGCCCCGCCGAGAGCACCGAGAAACTTGCGCTCATCGCTTTGGCCGAGGGTCGGCTCGAACACGCGAGACGCGCCGGTTGCTGACCACATCATCCGCTTGTGACCACGAACGCGAGCGTACGATCCGCCGCCAAATGCGAGAAGGCGAGGGCAGGAGGAATCATGGGTAGGTTTCGCGATTGGATTCGCGCGGAAGCAGCGTCCGTGCTGCGCTCGGAATTCGAAGCAGCGCGGGAGGAGATGCACCGCTCGCTGCACGACGTCTCGGAGGGACTACAACAGCAGATTGCCCGTGAAAACGAGCAAACTCGGCGTCAGATACTCGAACGGCAGGACGATCTGGCGGACCGCACCCTCAACCTCCTCAATGCGCTCGACCAGATGCGGACCACGCTTGATGCTCATCGAACAGCGCAGCGGGCACAGCTCCGAGCTCTGGAGGAGGACCTGCGCAAGATGATGCCGGCGCTCGGCCCCGCAGCCATCTCGCGGCCGACCGTGGTCGGTGGTTCGATCGATCCCACAGCTGCGAGCGACGACGCCACCCTCGAGATCGATCTGACGCATCGGTTGGGCCCCGGCGCGCTGGTGGAGGCACGCTCTCGATTCGATGAGACGTGGTTCGATGACCTCGAGATTGCGGAAATCGTCGAGGAAACCCGAGGCGAGCGATACCGCCTCACGCGTCGCCGTGACGGCCGACTACTCCCGATGCTCTTCGATGCCGCGGATCTCCGGCCGGCAAAGGGTTCGAGTTCACGCGCGACGAGGGCCGAGCATCGCTCGCCCGTAGCGAATCCCTGAGGCATCGAGACCCGGCCCACGAACCGTATCGATCGGGTCAAGCTCGACAATCCGACAATCTGCGGGCGCCGGTTCCCCGGCGCCCCGTGACTTCCATTCGGGCCCTCGCGATCGCGTGACGCGAGGCTGAACTCGTCCGGCCCGTTCGCCGAAGCCTGCGGAATCAGACCGACGACCCTGCATCGAGCCGCGGCCTGCTCTCGAGAAAAGGGCCTCACCCGGTGCCGTATCGCGCCGATCTACCACCGAGCGCCACCGCCAAGAGCCGAGACGAGACGAACGCGGGGCGAGATCGAGAGCACACATGCGAGCACTGATCGTTGACGACTCCGGGGCCATGCGCAAGATCCTGCGACGCGTCCTGTCAACGTGTGGATTCGACGACTTCGCCGATGCCGAGAACGGCTTGCGAGCGCTCGACATCTTGCGCGCGGAGCCGCTACCCGAGTTCGCGTTCGTCGATTGGAACATGCCCGAGATGAGCGGCATCGAATTGGTACAGGCAATTCGCGCCGATCCTCAGCTCGATGCGATGGCCGTCGTCATGGTGACGAGCGAGACGGCGTTCGAGAACATCCAGGTCGCCATCGAAGCAGGCGCGGACGAGTACGTGATGAAGCCGTTCACCTCCGACGTCATCTGCGACAAGCTCGCTCTCGTACTGGCAAGCCGGGGCTGAGGACGGACATGGCCAATATTCGAGTCCTCGTCGTCGATGACTCGGCGCTCATCCGACGATTCATTTCCGACGCGATCGAAGCCGAATCCGGGGTCGAGGTCGTGGGGACTGCGGCCAATGGTCGCGACGCACTCGACAAAGTCGATGAGCTCCGTCCCGACGTCGTGACGATGGACATCGAGATGCCGAAGATGTCCGGCCTCGAGGCGCTACCTGAGCTTCGCAGGCGTCACCCAACCCTGCCCGTCATCATGTTCTCGACATTGACCGTCGGAGGTGCGCAGGCGACTCTCGACGCGCTCGCGCTCGGTGCGTCCGATTTCGTCACCAAGCCGAGTGGCCCCGGCGGTCTTGCTCACTCGAGTGAGCGTGTGCGCAACGATCTCATTCCCAGGATCAAGGCGTTGGTGCCGGGCCAGCGCCCACGTCGGCTTACACCACCGCGTCCGGCGGTACGACCGCCGACTCGCGTCGATTGTGTCGTCATCGGGGTGTCGACCGGCGGTCCACGTGCGCTGGACGATGTCATACCCAGGCTCCCCGCGGACCTCGCAGTTCCGGTACTCATCGTGCAGCACATGCCCGCGATGTTCACCAAGATGCTGGCCGAGAGGCTCGATACGCGATCGGCCCTCTCCGTTGCCGAAGCATCACCCGGTCGCCCCGTCGCGCCCGGCACGGTGCTCGTCGCGCCCGGCGGTCAGCATCTGACGGTCGAACGACACGGCGCCGAGACTCTCGCCGCGCTGACGGACGATCCCCCCGAGCATTCCTGTCGCCCTTCGGCATGCGTCTTGTTCCGTTCGGCCTTGGCTGTCTATGGGGCTCACACGCTCTCCGTCGTGCTGACCGGCATGGGCGATGACGGCTCGGATGGGGCAATCGCAATTCACGAAGCGGGCGGCCAAGTCATCGTGCAAGACGAAGCCACGAGTGTCGTGTGGGGTATGCCCGGCGCAGTGGTGCGCGCCGGGGTCGCCGATCAGGAACTGCCCCTGACCGGGATCGCGCACGAGATCGTCGAGCGAGTCGCAGTCGGACGCGTGCCCACACGGGCCGGCGGAGTGCGAGGACGTCCGGCATGAACGCGACGACGGCCGATATCGACTTCGTACGCGAGTTGGTACGCCGTGAAGCTGCGATCGTGCTCGACGAGAGCAAGGGTTATCTCATCGACGCGAGGCTTTCACCGGTATCGCGCCGCGCGGGGCTCGAATCCATCAGCGCGCTCGTCGAGCTTCTGAAGCGCGGCGAATCAGAGTTGCAGACCCTGGTCGTCGAAGCGCTCACGACGAACGAGACCTCGTTCTTTCGCGACGTCCACCCATTCGAAGCTCTTTCCAGCGAGGTGTTGCCAACGCTTGCGCGTACACGCGCGGCAACGCGTTCGCTTCGGATCTGGAGCGCAGCGAGCTCGACGGGGCAAGAGGCGTACACGATCGCAATGGTGATCGACCGGATGCCGGAATTCGCCGGCTGGAACGTGCAGATCCTCGGCACAGACCTCTCGGAAGGCGTGCTCGCCCAAGCGCGCGAAGGGCGCTATGCCCAGCTCGAAGTGAACCGGGGCCTTCCGATGAACATGTTGACTCGGTACTTCGACCGAGACGGCATCGCCTGGCGTGTCAAGCCTGAGCTGAAGAAGATGGTCGACTTCAAGAAGATGAACCTGGTGCATCCCTGGCCCCCGGCCATGCGCTTCGACATCGTGTTCTTGCGCAACGTGCTCATCTACTTCGACACGGCCACGAAGCAGATGCTGCTCGACCGGGTACTCAAGGTGCTCCCACCGGACGGCTACTTGTTCGTCGGCGGTACCGAGATGATCGCGGGCGCGCACGACGGGTTCGTCCAAGAACGCTCCGGACGCGCGACCTGGCACCGGCCGAAATGAGTCGACGCACGAACGGCGAACCGGTCACTACTGCGTTGAGTGGTTCATCTCGCGCATAACGAGGTCGGTTGCTCCGCCGCTGGTGACGTCCGTAACGCGCGCGGTGCGTCGTCGGTCGGGCACGGTCGGAGGCTGATGCCTCGGGCAAGAAGACGGATAATGGCTATATAAATGCGGAAAATCCGTTAGTAATTAGCTTACGACCCGCCTATCGTCGTGGTCTTCCGTGACGAATTGGGGCGATCTGGGTTGTGAACAAACGGCAAACGGCGGCGGGTCTCGCGGGAGTTCAATCGGTGAATGCCGCGGGGCGCGTCGCGCCGCGAGACCGGGAAGCCGCGGCCGTCTCGACGTTGCGGTCCCTGATCGAAATCGCCGATGCGGACGCCGCGATCCTGGTCTTGAGCCTGGCGGCCGACGACCCCGCCGCCAACTTCGTGACGACGTACGGCCTTCGCCCGCAGTCGACGAGCGGGAATATGAGTGGCTTCTTCGGGTCACTTCCACGTCATCTCGGTGCCGAGATATCCGCGCACGATCATCACCACTCGGTCATCGATGCGCAGACGCCCGTGGCCACGCAGTTGCGCGAGATGTTCGACTTCGAATCCGAGGCTTCGTTCGAACGATTCCCGAACTTCCTACGCGGCGAGCCAATCGGAGAAACGTGGCTCTTGGCGCGGGGCGCGCACCCTCCACTCGACGACGAACGCGCCGCGTTGATCAGAGCGCTGCTGGATCTACTCGTCGTGACCCTCTGCTCGCGAGTCGCCACAAGCGAGCTGGAAGCAAACCCGTTGTTCGCACACTCTCATCTCTTCGACGGCGCAATAGACGAAGCGACGACCAGGGGCTCCATCGCAAACCATCCCGAGACCTTGCTCGATGCCTTCGAGATCGCAGTCTTGTTGATCGCTCACGACGGAACGATCGAACTTGCAAACCACGAAGCAGAGCGGCTCCTCGGATTCACAACCGACCAACTCGTGGGTACACGGATCAACTCGCGTCGCTACAACATTCGCAACGTCGATGGAACGCCGCGGGTATCCCGAGAACCGTTGTTCGACATCGCCATGAGGAGCACTGAGACGACACCGCAAGTCGACTTCATCGCGCAGCGCCCCGATGGCAGCCAGATCTACTTGTGTGCATGGGCGCGGCCGATCTTCGCGCCTGATCGCGTCGACCCGATGGGTGTCGCGATGTTTTTGAGGCGCTCGACACCGGGCACCTCGGAGTCCGATACGCAAGAGCGCCTCGCCGCGCTGGAGTACGCGTTCGCGCGACTAGCTCCGAAGATCGGTGGTGACCCCGTTGTTACCCGACCCGCGCCGTCGGACCTCGCTCTACTCACCAATCGCGAACGTCAGGTCATCATGCTCTTGGCGGCAGGCCTGCGCGTAACCAATATTGCCGAAGAGCTGCATCTGAGCGAACACACGGTGCGAAATCATCTGAAGGGCATCTTCCGAAAGCTTGGCGTGACGAACCAGGCCGAGCTCGTTCGACGCTTGCGTTCGGGGGGAGCGGAAGGTCTCAGATAGGTACGCAGTCGAGCTCCACAGGGTTCTGCGGCCGCCGGGTCAGGTCTTGTGCGCGACCATCCGGTTCCGCCACTGCGTCGCCGACGGCGTCGCCGACGAGGTCGTGCTCATGAAGTCGATGACGACACGGCAGAAGTGATCGGGATGCTCGCGGTGCGGGAAGTGTCCGGTACCTTCGAATATCTCGAGCCTGCTTCCCGCGATCGCCGCGTGGGTCGCGCGGCCTTGCTCGACGGGGATGATGACGTCGTTTTCGCCCCAGATGATCAGCGTCGGTACTTCCGCCGCGAGATAGAGCCGGTCGGCGGCACTCACCCGCTGACCCGAGAAATCGATGACCGATCGCAGCGTCTGCAAGAACGCGGTGCGCGTCTCGGCATCGGCCAGTGATCCGTAGCTGTCCCAGATCTCCCTGAGGTTCGCACTGGTGCGGAGGCCGACGTTCGCGAGGCGGCCGGCGACGTCGACACCGGCGTCGTGGAGCCAGCGTTTGCAGCCGATCCCCAGTACCAGCTCCGCGCCGGGCAACGCGAGCAGGCGCAGCAACAGGTTGACCTCTTCACCCAGGCCGCCGCTCGACACCAGCACCAGCCGCTCGCAGCGCTCCGGGAACTG
This sequence comes from uncultured Actinomycetes bacterium, assembly GCA_963812205.1. Lineage (GTDB taxonomy): Bacteria > Actinomycetota > Acidimicrobiia > IMCC26256 > PALSA-610 > PALSA-610. The sequence goes on along the minus strand of CAWEUJ010000003.1, from coordinate 266,519 downwards.
GTAGGCGAACTGCATCGCGACGCCGCCGCCGAGTGATTGCCCGACCAGGGTCGCGCTCTCGAGTCCCAACGCGAACAGGAGATCGCGCACGCCGCTCGCGAATGCCCCGAGCGAGTAGTCGCCGCGCGGCTTTTCGGAGGCGCCGTGACCGACGAGGTCGGGCGCGACGACGGTGAAGTGTTCCGCGAGCGTCGGCATGACCGATCGCCAGGTCGACGAGCTACCGGCCATGCCGTGGATGAGGACGATCACCGGCCCCGACCCGGCCTGGCGGTAGCCGACGCGGTGACCGTGGATCTCGATGTGGCGAAGTTCGATCTCGCGCAGCTCGATGGATGACGTCACGGCTCACCTCGTCGGACGACGATGCCGTCGTCGGTCTCGCGCACACGGCTCCTTCGACATCACTTCGCAGTATCACCCGGCGGCGGCGATTCCATTAGAGGCATAGGTCTCCCCGCGGTTGGGACCCGGGTCCCTGTCGGCGCGGCTCGCGAAGAGCGACGTTGCAAGTGAGGATTGGAGGCCCGCGATGCAGCGGCTCTCGGGGACGGACTCCCTGTTCTTGGCGGGAGAGACACCCGCTTGGCATCAGCACGTCGCGGGTCTGAGCATCATCGACCCGAACGGGGTACCCGGGTTCTCCTTCGAGGCCGTCGTGCGCAGCATCCGCGACCGGTTGCCCCTGATCCCGAAGCTCACCTGGAAGCTCCGAGAGGTTCCCCTCGGGCTCCACCGGGCGGTATGGGTACAGGATCCGCACTTCGACGTGCGCCGCCACGTCCGCCGGATCGGGGTGCCGGCGCCCGGCGGGCCGCACGAGACCGCGGAGGTCGTCGGGCACATCGTCTCCACGCAGCTCAACCGGAGGTACCCGCTGTGGGAGATCTGGTATCTCGACGGCCTGGTGAACGGCCGGGTCGGATTCTTGCTGAAGTACCACCATTGCCTCCTCGACGGCGTCGCCGGGAGTGGCATGGCGGCGCTGCTCTTCGATCTCGAGCAGTCGCCGCCCGAACAGCCCGTCCCGCCCTGGCCCGCGCCCGAACCCGAGCCGAGCGATGCGTGCCTTCTCCTCCAGAGTCTCGTCCCGAACGTGACCGCACCCTGGCGCATGGCGCGGTATGGCACCCGCCTCGCCCGTCGCGGTGTCGATTCCATCGCCTACGCGTTGTCGCGGCGACCGAAGCCCGACGTGAGCGCGATGGTGCAGGCACCACGGACCTCCTTCAACCACACGATCGGCACCCGGCGCGCGATCGCGTTCACGAGCGTGGCCCTCGCCGACGTCAAGGCGCTGTGTCGGCACTACGACGTCAAGGTGAACGACGTCGTACTGGCGCTTTGCTCCGGAGCATTGCGGATCTATCTCGACGACCGCGACGAACTTCCGGCCCGCACGCTCACGGCCGGCGTTCCGGTCTCGACGCGCGTGGAGGGCGACACCTCCCTCGACAATCAGATCTCCTACATGGTCGTGCCGCTCGCGACCGACATCAACGATCCGGCCGAACGCCTCCACGCGATTCGCCGGCACTCACGCGCGGCCAAGGAGATGAGCGCCGCATTGCGCACCCATCCGATCGGCTCGATCGGTCAAGCAGCGCCACCATGGGCCCTCGCGGCCGCGATGCGTCTTGCCTACGAATCGCATCTCCTGTCGTACGTTCCCGGCATGATGAACACGATCGTCTCGAACGTGGCCGGGCCGGCGGTGCCGCTCTACCTCGCCGGCGCGCCCCTCACCGGCATCTTCTCGGCCAGCGTCATCCTCGAGGGAATGGGTGTGAACATGACCATCATCTCCTTCCGTGACCGCGTCGATTTCGGCATCCACGTCGATCCCGACCTCGTACCCGAACCGTGGGCCCTCGCGGCTGCGGTACCCGATGCGCTGATGGAGCTGATGTCTGCGGCCCACCTCGGGCCGCCGGCACCGGTCGAGGATGCGTTCGGACTGAGGCCGGAGTAGGCATGACATCGTGATCTGCGGTTTCGTACATCCCGACTTCGGTGGCGTCACCCAGGCCTTGCGCCGCGTGGCGACGGACAAACGGGGTGGTGGCGCGGCGGTGGCGGTGTTCCACAAGGGCCGGCTCGTCGTCGACGCGTGGACGGGTGCGCGGAACGGGTCGGGTGCGCCCTGGCAGTACGACACGATGGCCATGAGCTTTTCGACGACGAAGGGCGTCATCGCAACGACGGTGCACCGACTCGTCGACCGCGGGTTGGTCGACTACGACGAGCCCGTCGCGACGTACTGGCCGGAGTTTGCGGCAGCCGGGAAAGAGCACATCACGGTCCGCCACCTTCTCAGCCACTCCGCCGGGCTGCACCAACTGCGCGGCGTGATCTCGAACGCCTACGAGATGCTCGACTGGGATCTCGTCTGCAGCCGGTTGGCCGCCGAGGCGCCGCGCTACGTGCCGGGTAGTCGTCACGGTTACCACGGCATCACCTACGGGTTCCTCGTCGGCGAGGTGATCCGGCGGGTCACCGGAATGTCGGTCAACGACGCGGTCGACGCCGAGATCGTGAAGCCACTCGGGCTCGACGGCATGTCGATCGGCGCGCCACCCGACCAGCGCGATCGCATCGCCGAGCTGATCGTGCGGTTCGGCGACAGCGAGCGAGCCGAGCGTTACGCTCGCCGCGCCTCGCGATGGGCGATGCTCCGCCCCGCGATCGACACGTTCATGGTTCCCGGATCGGATCGGCTGTTCGTGTCGAGCGAGATCCTCGATGCCGCGATTCCCGCGGTCAACGGCTGCTTCACGGCTCGTTCCCTGGCGCGGATGTACGCGGCACTCGCAGGCGGCGGCGTGCTCGACGGCGAGCGCTTCCTCTCCACCGAGACCCTACGACGCGCGACCGAGATCCAAACGACGCGGCCCGACATCGTCGTGGGGTTCCCGATGCGCTGGCGATTGGGTTACCACCTCGCCGCGACGACGCGCGGGGTCATCCCGAACGGCTTCGGGCACTTCGGTTTTGGCGGATCCGGCGCATGGGCCGACCCCGAGAACGATCTCGCCGTCGCGTTCGTGTGCAACCGCGTCGCGGGCACGCCGTTCGGTGATACGCGGTTGTTGCGCATCGGCGCGCAGGCCCGCGCGGCCGCCGAAGCACGCTGACGCGGCCGGGCGGGCCTCAGGTGCGCGGCATCATCGACGTCAGTCGAAAACTCCCGGACTCCGAATAGCTCACATGGTTGATCGGCGCCGGCGCCGGCGCCGACGACACGACGTTGATGCTGTGTTCCTCTTCGAGTGGCATGCCGTCCGCGAGTGCGAACCAGACGACGATCGCCGGCTCGCAAGTGATCTCGCTGTGTTCACTGGTGTCGAACGTGACGAAGTCGAAGCGTTGGTCGGTGCTGCCCCCCGATTCCGTGAGTCGCCCGTCGAGGCCGTTCGGAACCGATCGATCGCGCTGCTCACGGATGCGCGACCGGTCCGCGGTTGCCACCGCCACGTGAATGCGCCGCCCCGGCCAGGAGAACGGCGACTACCGCCAGCGCCATCAGCCGCGAGTGCCGCATCCGCTCCTCCTCACCCGCGTCCTCCCCTCGATCATCGGAGACCGCTCGGCGTCCGGTCCAGGGCGGTGCGCGGCGCGCGGTCGGGAGCTTGGTCCCGAATTGCCGCGACGCGCACGCCGCATCGGAAGCGAGGCGGACGTCACCTTCTGCAATTCTCCGCTCGCAGATGACCACGTGAAGTGATATAAGAATCACTCTACGTACGTGTCGGTGCGTGGCTCGCGCTTCTCAGAGGTTCCGGCCCGTGAATGGTCTAGACGGCTCGAATGCGGCGAAAGCGGCGTCCCCGTACCAGGGGCCCGACCGACGGAATTCGCCGCGGGTGCACTCGGGCGGCTCGGTTCGCCCCGCGGCCGCCCTGCTCGCCGTCCTCGCGGCGACCGAGCTCGTCACCGCGCGGGCCCTCCCCGCGTCCGCCGTCGTGCTGCTCCGTCTCCAGCGGCTGGACATCGCGGCCGGGGTGCTCATGGTCGGGGCGGGCGTCGAGATGCTCTGCCGCTGGAAATTGGACGGCCGCGCGTTCGGGTGGTGGGTCGGCATCGCCCTCGTCGTTCTCGGCGTTCCCGGTCTCGCCGCGACGGGAGACGGCGCCGCGCTCGTGTCCCTGTCCGTCGCGTCGTGCCTCGTCGCATCGGCGTTGTTCGTCGCCGGATCGAGGGCTCGAGAGGTCGACTCAGCCCTGTCCGTCACACGGGCGGTGATCGCGTCCGCGGCTGCGATCACCGTCACTCTCGTCATGAGTGCGGGGCTGGACGCGCTGCACGATCCCCGGGTCGTACGGCTCATCGTGGCGATCGTCTTCGGACTGCTCGCGTGGTCGTACTCGCGATCGGCTCGAAGTGAGCAATGGCTGGTCCTCACACTCATCGGTTACAGCTTGGGGCAGGTCGTCTCGACGCTCCGCCCCGCCGGGCCGCTCGAGGCATCTGCCGGCGCGCTGATGCATCTCACGATCGGGGGGATCGCGGCGTCGGGAGCAGTAGCCGCGCTGCAAGCGACCGCGCGCACGCACCGCACGGTGGCCTTGGCGGCTCAGCAACGATGTGATGTCTCCGACGCCCGCGCCGACCACGTCGAAGCGCGCTATGCGGAGACGCTGCACGAGGTTCGATCCACGGTCGTGGCCATCGAAGGCGGGATGCGGACGCTGCAGCCGAGGTCACCGCACGCCGACGAATCGCAGCAGGTGCTCGCGGGCGCGCTCGTCGCCGAATTGCAGCGCCTCCGTGCTCTCGTCGAACCTCATCACGCGGCCAACGGTTCGGTGTTCGCCATGCGCGACGCGCTCGAGCCCCTGCTCACGGTTTCGGCGGCCGCGGGCTGGCCGGTGGCCTGGACCATCGCGGATGATCTGTACGCCCTCGGGCAACCTGCAGACGTCGCGCAGATCGTTCACGCCCTCATGACGAACGCGCATCGATACGGCGACGGATCGGCGATCAAGGTGAACGTCGCGCGCGAGGGTCATCACATCGTCGTGAACGTCGACGATCAGGGCCCCGGTGTCCATCGTGCCCATCGTGAGTTGATCTTCGAGCGAGGAGAGCGCGCCGGCCATGACGAAACTCCGGATGGGCACGGTTTGGGTCTCCATATCGCGCGCCGGCTGGCGCGCGACATGGATGGCGACCTCTGGGTCGAGTCGCGGCGCGGTGGCGGTGCGCGCTTCGTTCTGATGGTGCCCTCGGCCGAGCCAGTGGTGTCGGCCTACAGGGCCCACGAGCGTCGCAGATTCGCGTCATGACCCGGGTCGACGCGACGACGAGGCCCGACAAACGCGCGATCGGTGTCGTCGTCATCGAGGATCACGCCTTGCTCGCGCACACGCTCACACTCTCGCTTCACAACGCCGGCTACCGCGCCCAGAGCCTCGTTCCGCTCGAAGACCCCGACTTCCTCGATACCGTCGCGGAGCTACAGCCCGACGTCGTGTTGCTCGACCTCGATCTCGGAGATCTCGGCTCGTCGATATCACTCATTCCCACGCTTCGTGCGGGGGGGACGAAGGTCGTCGTCCTCACCGGCGAGACATCGCGTGCGCGTTGGGGTGAGTGCATCGAGGCGGGGGCGGACGCGGTGCTCTCGAAAGTGGCGTCGTTCGACGAACTTCTCGAACGCATCTCGCGCAACATCGAGGAGTGCGACGATGTGGCACGGGCCGAGCAGGAGGAGCTCCGCGCCTGCGCGCGCGAGCACCGCCGAAACGAGAAAGCGCGGCGCGAGTGTTTCGAACGTCTCACTCCGCGCGAATCCGACATTCTCCGCGCGCTCATGCAGGGCATGTCGGCCGAGGAAATCGCCTCCGACAGCTTCATCTCACTGACCACGGTTCGGACGCATATTCGGTCCATCCTGGTCAAGCTCGAGGTCAACTCACAGCTCGCTGCGGTCGCAGCCGCCGTTCGCTGCGGATGGCGCTGAACCGAAAGCCTGCCCGCCGGCTCCGCCGCGCCGACCGCCGCACGAATCCTCAAGATTGACGAGGCGGGTGCATCCGCTCTTCCCCAAGATTGACCTCGACGCAGACCGTCAATGGTCATCACAAGGAAGGGCACAACATGGAGATGCTTCAGTCACTCGTGGTCAAGACACGGAACGGGTTCTACAACACGATCCACGCGGCGCGCGACGAGCGCGGCGCGGCTGGTGTCGAGTACGGCCTGCTCGTGGCGCTGATCGCGGCTGTCATCGTCGGCACGGTCGCCGTTCTCGGCACTCAGATCAACGCCGCGTTCACGACCGTTACCAGCGCACTGTAAGTCGCTCGCTGTGACGGAGGCAGCTCGCCTGCCTCCGTCACAGACGAGATCCCTCTCGCTCCACCGCACGGTGACCGCGACGTCGCCGAGGAGTTCACCGATGATCCATCTCCAAGCTCGCACCGGACTGCACGGCCGCCGCGACCAGCGGGGCGCGGCTGCGGTCGAGTTCGCGATCATCCTCCCCATTTTGATCGCGCTCGTCTTCGGCATCATCGAGTTCTCGATCGCCTACAACCGCCAGCAAGGCCTGCACGCCGCCGCCCGCGAGGGCGCGCGTGTCGCGGCACTACCCCAGACCGACCAGGCAACCATTGCGGCGCAGGTGCACGCCTCGCTGCAAGGGGTCCTCAACAGCACCGACATCCAGAACGTGGCCATCACCGTGACCCCGTCGGCCGATCAGCCCTGTGACAGCGCTCCACCGGGAACGCACGTGGTCGTCACCGTATCCGCGCCGGATCAACTCGCCATCCCGCTGTTCACGAACAAGTCCATCACGCTGACCGGGCGAGGTGAGTTCTTGTGCGAGTGACCACACGGCACGACGAGCACGGCGCCGTCGCCGTGATCACCGCGGTTCTCGCCGTGTTGTTGTTCGCGGCGGCGGCGTACGCGATCGACAGCGGCAACCTGTGGCAGACGCGCCGGAACATGGTGACCGCCACCGACGCGGGGGCGCTCGGCGCCGCGGGCAAGTTCGCCATCGGCGCCGACGGTTGCGGTACGGGCGGCGCCCCGACGCTCCTCACCGACAACCGCTCCGATGCGACGCTCGACGCGTGCCTGCCGTCGACCACCAACACCCAAGCCGGCTATGTCAGCGTGCAAGGACACACGACCGCCCAGTTCACGTTCGCCGGCATCTTCGGGATTCGGAGTCACGCGGTCTCGTCGACGACGACGGCACAGTGGGGCCTCCCGTCGGGCGCCCTCGGGCTGCGACCGATCGCGCTGTGCCTCACCGCGACTCCCGCGCTCGAGCAGTGGCTGAACCTTCCGTCCGGACCGACAGGCCCGAGCACGGGCCCGATCACGATCGCCCTCGGCAACTCACAGCCCGACTCGTGCAAGGACAGCGGCGGCAACGTGGCCGGCAACTGGGGCCTCGCCTTCGGGTCGGGCAACAACAGCAACAGCGACACTGTGAGCTGGCTGCTCAACGGTTACCCGAACACGGTGAGCATCGGCGACGACATCCACGCCAATCCCGGAGCCTTCAGCGGCTCCTTGCAGAACGCGCTGCAAACCCTCCGCGACGACGAGACGTGGTTCGCGCTGCCCGTCTTCGATCGTGTCGACGGGAATGCGAACGGCTCCAACGCTCAATACCACGTCGTGTCCTTCGTGTGGGTCCAGCTCGTCGCGTACCGGGTCTCCGGTGCGCAGGCATCGCGCTACATCACGATCAACCTCGACCGGGGCGTGATCCAAGGCACTTGCTGCCTCGCCGGTCCCGACACGGGGACGCGCGTCGTGCGGATCTGCGACGTCAACACACTCCAACCCGATACATCCGACCCGAACGCCTGTTAGGCGCACGAGATTCCGAAGGTGAGAACAGTGAACCGAAGAGTCGTGGGACTGATCGCCGCACTGCTGCTTGCAGTCGTCGGCACGTTCACGATCGTGGTCTTTGTCCACGGCGCCAACGCACGCGCGCTGGACGGACAAAAGACCATCGACGTGCTCATTGTCCAAAAGAAGATCGCCGCGGGCACGCCGGCCGACCAGCTCGGCGGCAGCGTCAAGACGGAGGCGATCATCAAGAAGGTCGAAGCCGACGGCGCCGTCACCGACCTCAAGCAGCTGAAGGGCCGCGTGTCGAGCGCAACGTTGGTGCCCGGCGAGCAGCTCGTGCAAGCGCGCTTCGTGGACGCGAGCACGTTCCGTGCCGCTGCAGTCGGTGTCAGCGTCCCGAGCGGCCTGCTCGAGACCACCATCGCGCTCGACCCCGAGCGGGCGTTGGGTGGGCTGATCACGCCGGGATCGCACGTCGCCGTCACTGCGTCGTTCGACGACCACAACGGCGATCCCGCGCAAACACACATGATCCTGCACAATGTGCTCGTCACGAACGTGCAGATGACCCAGGCAGCCGATTCGAAGACGTTCGCCTCGTCCGGCAGTGGCAACACGGCGTCGAGCGCTTCCGACGCCAAGCCCGGTACGGCTCCGGGAGGCCGGCTCTTCGTCACGCTGGCGCTCAGTGCACCGGCCTCCGAGCAGATCGTCTTCGCGACGGAGCGCGGCTCGTTGTGGCTCTCGAACGAGCCGAGCGGCGCGCCGACCACCGGCACCCGGATCGTGAGCCGGAGCAACGCCCTCCAATGACCAAGTTCCTGCTTGCCACACGAGATGACCTCTGGTCCGAGCGCGTCAGGAACGCGTTCGGCGACGAGCTCAACGGTGATCTGCGCACGAGCGAGCTCGTTGCCTCCGACGCACTCGAGGCGACGCTGCGCGAGCTCGGCGCCATCGACCCCGAGATCCTCGTCGTCGGTCCGGACATCGGTGTGGCGGAGGCGCTGGGCCTCGCGCGCACGGTCGACGAGCATCGTCCCGACGTGTCGGTCGTGCTGTTCGCGGAGCCGTCGACGAGCTTGCTCGAACAAGCCGTGCGAGTCGGGGTGCGAGACGTCGTCGACCCGCTGTCACCACTCGATATCGTCCGCTCGTCACTCGAGCGGGCGCTCGCGACCGCGGGCCGCCGCCGCGCGGCACTCAGGACGGAGGTGGCCCGAGAGTCGCGAACATCGAAGGTGATCACCGTCGTGTCGCCGAAGGGAGGTGCGGGCAAGACGGCGATCGCGTCGAACCTCGCGATCGGTCTCGCCCGTCACGCGCCGAACGGAGTCGTGATCGTCGATTGCGATCTCCAGTTCGGCGACGTCGCAAACGCGCTGCGGCTGACGCCGGAGCGAACGCTTGCCGATTTCGCCCGGAGCGGCTCGGCGCTCGATGCGACGACTGTGAAGGCGTTTCTCACACCACATCCCGGGGGCGTCTTCGCCCTGTGCGCACCCGACTCGCCGGCCGAGGCCGACGGCGTCACCTGCGACACGCTCGCCACCGCGATCGATCTCCTGGCGGAGATGTTCGGCTACGTCGTAATCGACACCGCCGCCGGACTCGACGAGACGACACTGACGGCGATGGAGCACTCCACCGACCTCGTCGTCGTGTGCGCGACCGACGTCTCGAGTGCTCGCGGACTGCGCAAGGAGCTCGAGGCGTTCGACCTCCTCGGCCTCACCGCGCAGCGGCGACACTTCGTGCTGAACCGTGCCGATGCCCGGGTCGGGCTCACGGCGGGCGACATCGAGACGACGGTCGGCCTCGCCGTGACCGTCTCGATCCCGAGCTCGCGCGCCGTGCCCATCTCGATGAACCAAGGGTCGCCGGTGTTGGAGTCCGAGCCGCGGAGCACGATCGGACGGTCGCTCGCCGAGCTCGTATGCCGTTTCCTCCCGAAGGTGTCGGTGCCGCCGCCGCCGGCCGCGCCGACAACCGGACGATTCCGCCGCAGCAAGGAGCTTCGATGAGCCTCAGTGACCGCCTCAAGGCCGCGCAGTCGGATCGTTTCACGCGGCGCGACATGCCGATGTCGCAGCTCGCGGACTACGCCGAGCCCGACCGTTCCAACGAAGACCCGTTCGCGCTCCTGAAGCGACGCGCCCAGGACGCGCTGTTCGCGAGGCTCGGTACGCGCCTCCACGACTCGTCGCTGACGGAAGAGCAACTCGGCTCCTATGTCGTGCAAGAGCTCAGCCGCGTCGTCGAGGCCGAAGAGGTTCCGCTCACTCCTGCGGAGCGTGCTCGCCTCGTCGCCGAGTTGACCGACGATGTGCTCGGCTACGGCGCGATCGAGCGGTATCTCGCCGACCCGAGCGTGACCGAGGTCATGGTCAACTCCGTCGACGGCATCTACATCGAGCGGAACGGCAGGCTCGAGCGCACCGGTGCTCGCTACCTCTCGGAGGATCAGCTCCGCCAGGTCATCGATCGCATCGTCTCGCACGTCGGTCGGCGCGTCGACGAGTCGTCGCCGATGGTGGACGCTCGATTGCCCGACGGCTCACGGGTGAACGCAATCATCCCGCCGCTGGCTGTCGACGGCCCGGTGCTGACGATCCGCAAGTTCTCACCGAGTGCATACGGCGCGGACGACCTCGTCGCCAACGGGACCATGTCGGAAGAGATCGTCGAGTTGATCTCGGCTTGCGTTCGTGGCCGCCTGAACATCTTGGTGAGCGGCGGCACCGGCACCGGAAAGACCACGCTCCTCAACGTCCTCTCGTCGTTCATCCCCGACGACGACCGCGTCATCACGATCGAGGATGCGGTCGAGTTGCGGCTCCACCAACGCCACGTGATCCGGCTCGAGAGCCGGCCGCCGAACATCGAGGGCAAGGGTCAAATCCAGATACGAGATCTCGTTCGGAACTCTCTTCGCATGCGACCCGATCGCATCATCGTCGGCGAGGTGCGTGGAGCCGAGGCGCTCGACATGTTGCAGGCCATGAATACCGGTCACGAAGGATCGCTGTCGACGTTGCACGCCAACTCGCCCCGGGACGCGCTCAGCCGCATCGAGACGATGGTGCTCATGGCCGGAATGGACTTGCCCGTCCGCGCCATCCGCGAGCAGGTCGCGTCGGCGCTGAACCTGATCGTCCACCTCACGCGGCTCCGGGACGGAACCCGGAGAGTCACGCAGATCACCGAGGTCAACGGGATGGAGGGTGACATCATCACCCTCACCGACCTGTACACCTTCGACTACGCGGCCGGCATCGATGACGACGGGCGCTTTCTGGGCACCACGGTGCCGACCGGCCTGCGCGCCCGATTCGCCGACCGGTTGCGCGAGGTCGGCATCGAGGTGCCGGCGCGCTTCTTCGGAGTACCCGACCTGGACGTCGCGATCCACCGGAACGGTGCGCGATGAACGCGGTCGCGTCGATGCTCGGGACCGCGGGGGCTTCGAGCGTTGCGCAGCAGGGATGGGTGCTCGCTATCGGTCTCGTCGCCATCTTCGCAGCACTCTTCCTCGGCGGAATGCTCGTGTTCGCGTCGAACGAGCCGACCGGATCGTTCGCGCGTGTTCGTGAGGTACTGCGGCGCCGTCCGCCGAACCCGGCCCGGTCGCTACAGTCGATCGCGGATCACGCGAGCGATATTGCGGAGCGATCCTTGGACCGCAGTGGCCGGCGCAGTCGCCTCGAGCAGGCGCTCGAGCGGGCGGGCTTGAACATGCGACCCGGCGAATTCGTGGTGCTGGCCGCCACCTCGATGTTCGTGGCCTTCGCCGCGGGAGCGTTGCTGGGTGGTCTTCTCGTCGCCGTGCTCTTCGCCGGGTTCGTCGGCGCCTGCGGTCGGATCGCGATCACGGTGCTCGCCGAGCGCCGTTTGGCCAAGTTCGACGCGCAGCTCGAGACCACGCTGCCGCTCATTGCCGGAAGCCTGCGTGCCGGGTTCGGCATCATGCAGGCACTCGATTCCGTCGCCCGCGAGTCCGAGGCTCCGACGTCCGACGAGTTCCGCCGTCTCGTGATGGAGTCGCGGTTGGGCCGCGACCTCGGCGACTCGATGCGCGCGCTGGGCGAGCGCGTCAAGAGCGAGGACTTCGACTTCGTCGTCCAGGCCATCGACATCCATCGTCAGGTGGGTGGTGACCTCGCGGAAGTACTCGACAAGGTCGCGGGCACGATCCGAGACCGGAACCGCGTCCGACGGCAGGTTCAGTCGTTGAGCGCCGAGGGCCGCCTTTCGGCCGGCATCTTGTTCGCTCTGCCGTTCGTGATGTTCATCGTGATCCAGATCATCAACCCGACGTACCTGCACGAGCTCACCGGCCACACCATGGGCAAGATCCTCCTCGCGGTCGGGCTCGGGCTGATGCTGGTCGGTGGCGTGTGGATGCGCCGAATGATCCGGCTCGTCTTCTAGGAGGTCGGAGATGCCCTTGTCGATCTGGTTGGCCGCGGCCGCTCTTGCGAGTGCGTTCCCGGTTGCGTGGTGGGCGGTCGCCGGCACGCGCACGAAGACCGAGCGCGTCCGTTCGAACCTGGCCGCAGGAATGGAGTACTTCACCGACATGCGGCGGGTGGTGCTCCAGCAGTCAGCCCAGGAACGAGTCGTTCGCCCGACGGTTGCCGCGCTCGCCGACCGTGCGCGCCGCATCACACCCGCGGGCATGGTGGACGCGCTCGAGCGCCGGATCAGCCTTGCGGGAATGTCCGACGAGTGGCCCATCGATCGTTTGCTCGCGATGAAGCTGATCCTCGGGGGCGGCGGCGCGATGTTCGGGCTCCTGCTGTTCGTCACGCAGCCGTCGCTGTTGAGGTTCATGCTCTTGGCTCTCACTACCGGCATCAGCTTCTTGTTGCCGGACGTGTGGATCGGCCATCGCGCCGACGCGCGCCAGACCGAGATCGAGCGGACGCTCGCGGACGCGCTCGATCAAATCACGGTATGCGTCGAGTCCGGCTTGTCGTTCGAAGCCGCCGTCGCCCGCGTGGCCGACGGAAAGGGAGCGCTGGCCCATGAGCTCATGCGCGTCCTCCAGGACATCCAGATCGGCATCCCGCGATCGCAGGCGCTCGAACAGCTTCTCGCACGGACCGACGTGGCCGACTTGCGAGGCTTCGTTCACTCATTCACGCACGCCGAGCGGTACGGCATCCCCATCGCGCAGGTGCTGCGCACCCAGGCGACCGAGATGCGCGAGAAGCGCCGGCAACGAGCGGAGGAGCGCGCGATGAAGATCCCGGTCAAGCTCACCTTCCCGCTCGTCCTGTGCATCCTGCCGGCGCTCTTCGTCGTCGTCGCCGGACCCGGCGTCATCCGCATCTCGAACGCCTTCGGCCTTTGATCATGGCCGTCAACTTTCTTCCATTCGGAGCCGCGACGCCCGTGCGGGCGGCCGATCTCCTTTCGTCCGTGTACCGGGGCGCGGTCTCGACCTCACCCCGACTGCCGCGTTTCCCCACGGGCATGCAGCCCCTCGACGACTCGCTCGGCGGCGGCTTCAAGACGCAGGACCTCGTGCTGCTCACCGGCCGCCCGGGTATCGGCAAGACGATCACCGCGCTGCAGTGGGCCAGGGAATGCGCGAGACGGGAGATGGACGCGATCTACGTGTGCTACGAGCACAGCCCTCACGCACTCCTCGCGAGGCTCTTCGCGCTCGAGATCGCGACGCTCGTGCGACCTGACCGCATCCACGCGGTCGGCGACCTGGTCGAGCGGGCGCAAGAGGCCGTGCTCGGTGCCGGATCGCTCGACGACGTGCTCAGCGATCCGCTCGCGGCGGACGCGTACGCGCACCTCCAGTCCTACGCGCGACGGCTCGTGCTGGTGCCGGCCTCGGGTCGGAGCACCGACGTCGAGACGATCGATCGGATCCTGTCCGACCTCGAAGGTCGGCCCGTCGCGCTGTTCGTCGACTATCTCCAGAAGATGCCGACGCGACCGGGTCTGACCGACGAGAACGAGCGCTCGACCTTGCTCGCGGAGGCGCTGAAAGAGCTGGCGATCACCCGCAATGCGGTCGTCGTGGCGATCGCGTCGGCCGATCGCGCAGCGCTCTTCGAGCGCCGCCTGCGGCTCCGGCACATGCGGGGATCGAGCGCGCTCGCGTACGAGGCCGACGTGGTGATCGTCATGAACGACAAAGCCGTCGCCGTCTCCAAGTCACATCTTGCCTACGATCCCGTCCGCGCCGATCAGTTCCGCCGCATGCTGGTCTTCAGCATCGAGAAGAATCGCAGCGGCCCAACAGATCTCGACATCGAGTTCACCAAGGACTTCGTGAACTATCGAATTCTGCCGCAGGGTTCGTTCTTGGCCGAGAAGCTCGTCGACGACGTGCTCTACTCCGATTGAGGACGCCGGGCGCATGACGACAGTGACTTCTTCCGAGCGCGGTGCGCTATCCCCGAGCGAGCTTCCCGGCACGCATCGCCGCACTCTTGTCCGCTGGCTCTTGACGACGACGGCGCTCGCGAGCGCGTCGGGACTCTTCGCGTTCGCGCACTGGCAGTACTGGCGGCGAACCGGCGATCCGAAAGGCATCTCCTTTGCGTTGGAGGAGATGATCGTCGTCTTCGTCGCGATCGCGCGGCGCCCTCCGACCAACGTGTCCCGCAGTTTCTCGGATTGGATCTTCGCGCTGCTCGGGAGCTACGGGGTGTTGCTGTTGCGTCCGGGCGGGGAAGCGGTGCTGCACATGAGCACGCTTTGGGTCGCGGTCCAGATCGTCGGGGCCCTGTGCGCGATGATCTGCTCGGTCCGACTCGGCCGGAGCTTCGGTGTCGTGCCGGCCGACCGCGGTGTACAGCTCACCGGTCCGTACCGACTCGTCCGCCACCCGCTCTACGCGTCCTACACGGTGTTGACGATCGGTTACGTGCTCGCCTCGCCGACCCCATGGAACCTCGCCGTCTTCATCGTCGTCCTCGCGGCGCAGCTGCGCCGCATCGTGGCCGAGGAACAGATGCTGGCGGCCACCGAGATGTACCGGGCGTACATGTCGGTCGTACGTTTCCGGCTCATCCCGCGCGTCTTTTGACCCGTCGCTGTCGGGTCCGTCGCGCCGTCGAGATCGGCGGCTTGGGACCAGCCACCTAAACTGGTCGCGTGCTGACCGCCGACACGAAGCTCGTCTCTGTCGACGACCACGTGATCGAACCGCCCGGGGTGTTCGTCGACCACATCGCGCCGCGCTACCGCGAGCAGGCGCCGCGCATCGTCGAGCCGGAGCCCGGAGTGCAGGGCTGGGAGTGGGAGGGTCGTTTCTACCCGCTGCTCTTCCAGGGGAACCCGCACACGCGCCGGTTCCGCGCCGGCGAGGAGGGCAAGGGCGACGACCTGTTCGCCCGCCACTACGACGACATGATTCCGGCCGCGTACGACATCCACGAGCGCGTGCGAGCGATGGACGAAGACGGGGTGTGGGCCGAGCTGCTGTTCCCGACGTTCCCCCGCTTCGGCGGTAACCGTTTCCTGGAGGCCGTCGACAAGGATCTCGCGCTTGCCTGTCTGCGCGGCATGGAACGACTGGATGATCGACGAGTGGTGCGCCGAGTACCCCGATCGGTTCATCCCCCAGACGCTGATCCCGTTGTGGGACACCCGGCTCGCCGCGCACGAGATCGAACGGTGCGCCGCCAAGGGCTCGAAGGGGATCATCTTCGTCGAGAACCCGTACCCGATCGGGCTGCCGTCGTTCCCCACCGGCCATTGGGACCCGGTGTTCGCGGCCGCGGCCGACACGGGCCTGCCACTGTCGATGCACATCGGCACTTCGTCGGGGCTGCTCTCGCCGTCACCCGACGCGACGCCATCGGTCGGCATCGCGCTGTGCGGTGTGAACTCGATGAGCGCACTGGGCGATCTCATCTTCTCCGGAGCGCTCGAGGCGCATCCCAACTGCAAGATCGCGCTGTCCGAAGGCGGAGCCGGCTGGGTGCCCTACGCACTCGAGCGCCTCGACTACACGTGGCAGCGAAGCCGCTACGAGGGCGTCAACTGCAGCCGGCTGCCCTCGGAGGTGTTCGCGCAACACTTCTGGGTCTGCATGGTCGCCGACCGCTACGCGGTGATCAACCGGCACCTCATCGGACTCGACAAGCTGATGTGGGAGTGCGACTTCCCGCACAACGACTCCAACTGGCCCGACAGCCGCAAGGTGCTCGCCGACGCCGTGCACGACATCCCCGATGACGACGCGCGCCAGATCGGCGAGCTCAACGCCCGCCGCCTCTACAACTTCTGGTAGCGCGCCGACACCTCGGCAGCCCTTACGAGCTCTCCCCTCCGCTGGACGCGCCGCGATCCGCGGCCTTCACCATCAGCTCGCGGACCACGTCGACTGCGGCCTTCACCCGGTCGGCCTGGCTCGCGACGTCGTCGGCCAGGCCGGCAACTCCGCAGTTGCGGAGCATCTCGGGGAGGTGGCGCTCGACGCAGGCAAGCGAGAACTCGATGGGGTCGCCGACGGCCAGCTCGTCGATTCGCACCACGACGTTCGCGCCGGCCGCCTGGTCGATGTAGTGGTAGTGCGGCTCGTTCTCGAAGCAGTCGAAGCGCAGGTGCTCCAGTCCGTCGGCGGTGCCGCACACGTGGAGCGACGCACCGGAGTCGTCGAAGCGGATGCCGGGCGCAACCGCGCCCTGGTAGGTCTCGTCCAGGATCTCGTTCGTCAGCTTCCGGTACTCCACGACGAGTTGGACGGCCCCCGCGTCGACCGGTACGCACCGCTCGGCGACCATCGGGATCGGCAACATCTCGTAGCGGTTGCCACGGCGATACGGGGACTTCTGACGATCGATCGCCATCGTTCAGCTCCTGGGTTCGAACTCGAGGTGGAGGCGGCTGACGCCGCGCAGAATGTACGTCGGCACGTAGTCGTAGCGGCGCGCGCCGGCCGGACCGTGCTCTTTGTCGGAGATCGTGATGTTGTCCATCCGGTCGAGCAACCGCTCGATGGTGATGCGACCCTCGGCGCGCGCGAGCGGTGCACCGGGGCAGGTGTGGGCGCCGTGGCCGAAGGCGATGTGCTGGCGCGCGTTCGCGCGCTCGAGTTGGAACTCGTCGGGATGTTCGAATCGCCCGGGATCGCGGTTCGCGGCCCCGTTGACGACCATGAGCGTGGTACCCGCGGGGATCTCGACGCCGCCAAGTTCCGTCGTCACGCGCGCGAGCCGGAAGTCGCCCTTCACCGGGCTCTCGATGCGCAGGCACTCCTCGACGAAGTTGGGAATGCGCTCACGGTGCTCGCGCAGGAGCCGCTGGAGAGCTTGGTCGTCACCGATGCGCTGCAGCGCGGTGCCGAAGAGACGCACGGTCGTCTCCTGACCCGCGGCGAAGAGATTGGCGGCGATGCGCGCGACGTCGATGGCCTCGGGGATCGAGCCGTCGGGGAACGTCGCGGTCGCCAGGCCGGTCATCACGTCGTCGCGCGGGTCGCGACGGCGGTCCTCGATGTACGCGGTGAACTGCTCGTAGAGGAACTCGAGCGGATTGTGCGCGAGTGCGTCGTCGCCGGTGCTGCCCACGGTACCCGTCTGTTCGCTCGACCTGGCACCGAGCCGCTCGCGAAACAGCGCGTGGTCGCTCTCCGGTACACCGAGGAGGTCGGCGACGACGAGCATGGCGAACGGCTGGCCGTACCCGCGGATGAACTCGCCGCGGCCGCCGTCGATGAACTCGTCGATCTGGCGGTCGGCGAGCCGCCACATGAACTCCTCGTTCTCGCGTAGCCGCTTCGGCGTGATCAGGCGCATCAGCAACGCACGGTGCGCGGTGTGGATCGGAGGGTCGAACGTGAGCAGCTGGTCGCTGAACGGCAGCTCGGCGCGGTGTCGCTCGATGAGCAGACTGACGTCGTCCCCCTCGAGCGCTACGGGGAATCCGGGAAACGGCCCGGTCGGCGAGTTGCACGACGAGAACGTCGTCGGTGTCGTTGTACACCGCGATCGCTGCTTCGTATCCGGTCACCATCATCACGCCGTGGTGGCGCTCGCGCTGCACCGGACACTGCGCCCGCAGCCAGTCGAAGTACGGGTACGGGTCGGCGACCAGCTCCTTGCCGCGGAAGAAGTCGATCGCGTCGTAGTCGATCGCATCGTCGTCGATCTCGTCGGTCACACCCTCGGGCACGGCACTAGGACTACCAGCACTTGTACCGGTCGGTCCAATATGCTCGGACCGTGGACTTCTCGCTCAACGAGTCGGAACGCGACCTCGTCGGTCTCTGCCGCGAGTTCGCGCAGAAGGAGATCGCGGCTCGTGCCCCCCAGGCGTGGGAGGAGGCGCGGTGCCCGACGGACCTGCTTCGCGAGATGGGTGCGTTGGGCCTGCTCGGCATGCTGATCCCGGAGCAATGGGGCGGCATCGGCATGTCCACCGTCGGCTTCGTCGCCGCGATGGAGCAGATCGGCCTGGCCGATCAATCGGTGGCCGCCGCGTGGCAGGCGCACGTGACGATCGGGTCATTGCCGCTGTACCTCTTCGGCTCCGACGCGCAGCGCGAGCGCTGGCTGCGACCGTTGGCCGAGGGACGCGTCCTCGGCGCGTTCGGCTTGACCGAGCCCGACGCGGGTTCGGACGCGCGCGGCATCCGTACTCGGGCGGTTCGGCGCGACGGTGGCTGGCTGATCAACGGTCGCAAGACGTTCATCTCCAACGCGGGCACCGACATGTCGTTCGGCGTGACGCTGCTGGCCCGCACCGAATCGGGCGACGGAGAGGGGCCGACGTTCGCGAGCTTCGTCGTGGAGAAGGACACCGCCGGCTTCACCACGGGCCCGAAGATGCGCGGCATCGGTTGGCGGGGCCTCGACACACGTGAGCTCTCCTTCGACGACGTCTGGGTCGCCGACGACCACCTCATCGGCGATCCGGCCATGGGGCTCAGCCAGTTCCTGGGCACGCTCGAGGTCGGGCGCATCTCGATCGCCGCCCTGTCGCTCAGCCTGACCCAGGCCGTGCTCGACATGGCGACGGACTACGCCGCGCCAGCGCGTGCAGTTCGGCCGGCCCATCTCGAAGTTCCAGGCGATCCAGTTCAAGCTCGCCGACATCGCGACCGAGCTCGAGGCGGCACGGTGGCTCACGTATCGCGCCGCGTACCTGCGCGACACCGGGCAACCCTTCCTCAAAGAAGCGTCGATGGCGAAGCTGAAGGCGAGTCGCCTCGCGGTTTGGGCGGCGTCGGAGGCCGTCCAGATCCACGGCGGTCTCGGATACATGCTCGAGTCACCGGTGGCCCGCTTCTACTGCGATGCGAAGGTGCTCGAGATCGGCGAAGGCACCAACGAGATACAGCACCTGGTGATCGCGCGCGCGCTCGGCTGCTGAACTTCATGCTTGCGCGCTCGGCTCAGACGCGCACGAGTCGGCGGATCGCCTCGGCGATGTCGTCGCGGTCGGGCAGCCACGCGCGTTCGAGGTCGGGTGCGTACGGCGGAGGAGTCGGCGCCGCGCCGATGCGCTGGATCGGTGCGTCGAGATCCCAGAAGCCGTCGCGCGCGACGGTCGCGGCGATCTCGGCACCGATGCCGAACGGGACGACGGCCTCGTGCGCGATCAGGAGTCGGCTCGTCTTGTGCACCGACTCGAGGATCGGAACCATGTCGAGCGGAGCCACCGTTCGCAGGTCGATCACCTCGACGGAGATGCCGTCGGCTTCGAGGCGCTCGGCCGCGGCGATCGCCTCGTAGACCATCCGTGAGACCGACACGACGGTGACGTCGGTTCCGGGGTGCACGACGGCCGACTTGCCGATCGGGAGGATGTGGTCGTCGGGCGGCTGCGGTCCCTTCATGCCGTAGAGCAGCCGGTTCTCGATGAACACGACCGGGTTCGGGTCCTGGATCGCCGCGCGCAGCAACCCGTACGTGTCGGCCGGCGTCGACGGCATGACGACGCTGAGCCCCGGGATGTGCGCGAGCAGCGCCTCGAGGCTCTGCGAGTGCTGGCTACCCGACGAGCGCCCCGCGCCGAACTGGGTCCGCACCGTGAGCGCCATCTGCGCAGCGCCGCCGGTCATGAACGGCAGCTTCGCGGCCTGGTTGAGCAGCTGGTCGAGACACACGCCGATGAAGTCGAGGTACATCAACTCGACCACGGGGCGCATGCCCGCCATCGCGGCCCCGACGCCGAGGCCGATGATCGCGCTCTCGGAGATGGGAGTGTCGCGGACGCGATCGCCGAAGCGGTCGTGCAGGCCGCGGGTCAGCCCGAACACGTTGCCGCCCGCGGCGACGTCGATCCCGGCGACGAACACGCTCTCGTCACCGGCGAGCTCCACTTCGAGTGCGGCCCTGATCGCGTCCATGGTGCGGAACACCGGGGCATCGGCGGCCGGGGCCGGCGGTTCGGCGCGTTGAGGGCGCGGTCGGGTGACGAAGTCGGTGAGCGTGGCGGCGGCCGGACTCGTCAACCGCCGCGCCGCCTCGACTGCTTCGTCGAGCTCGTGCTCGACCGCCGACTGCATGGATTCGAGCGCGTCGTCCGTGATGCCCGCTGATCGGAGCCGGCGCGCGTTGACGAGCAGCGGGTCGCGTGCTTCCCACTCCCGAACCTCGTCGGGTGATCGGTAGCGCTGCGGGTCGCCTTCGTAGTGACCGTGCCAGCGGTAGGTGGCGGCCTCGACCACGACGGGCCCGCGTCCGGCCCGAGCCGCCGTCGACGACCGAATGCATCGCGGCCGCGGTCGCAACGACGTCGTTGCCGTCGACCGCGACGTAGTCGACGCCGTATCCGGCGGCGCGACGCTCGAGGGGCGCGGCGTGCTGGGCCGACTGCGGGCGAGAACTCGGCGTAGCCGTTGTTCTCGCAGAAGAAGATCACCGGTAGCCGCCAGACTGCGGCGAGGTTGACCGCTTCGTGGAAGGTGCCGTGGGCCACCGCGCCGTCGCCGAAGAACGCGACCGCCACGCCGGCGTCGCGCCGCAGTTGCGCGGCCGTCGCTGCACCCACCGCGATCGGCAGGCCGGCCCCCACGATCCCGTTGGCGCCGAAGATGCCGATCGTCGGATCGGCGATGTGCATCGAGCCCCCGCGCCCGCGATTCGTGCCCTGCTCCTTGGCCATCAGCTCGGCGAACATCCCGAGCGCGTCGAGACCCTTCGCGAGGCAGTGACCATGGCCGCGATGCGTGGACGTGATCACGTCCGTCGGGCCGAGTGGCCAACACGCGCCGACGGCCGCTGCTTCCTGCCCGATCGACAGGTGGACGAAGCCCGGCACCTCGCCGTCGCGGTACAGCGCAGCCACGCGCTCCTCGAACCCGCGGATCACGAGCATCCGCCGGTGCATCTCGACGAGGTCGGCGTCACTGAACATCGGGCGTGTATTGTACTGATCGGTACAAACACGGGGGTGGGGAGGGGCGATGGCCGAGGAGATCGTCATTCCAACGTCCTTCGCCGGCGTTGCGGACGTGACCGGGAAGCGCGTGGTCGATCACCGGCGCCAGCCGGGGACTCGGCCGCCTCCTCGCGCACGCGTTCTCGCGAAGCGGCGCGCTCGTGACACTGGTGGCGCGGACGGAGACCGACCTCAAGGCGGTCGCCCAGGAGCTTCCGGGACCGTCGCTCGTACTCGGCGGCGACGTGACCGACGAGGTCTTCAACGAGGCGGTGGCCGACGCCACGGTGGCCGAATGGGGTGGCGTCGACGTGTGGATCTGCAACGCGGGGATCTCGCCCGTCTGGGCCGGGCCGCGCAAGACCGATCCGTCGGTCTGGCGGGAGATTCTCGAGGTGAATCTCACGGGGGCGTTCCTCGGCGCCCGCGCCGCCGCCAGGGTGATGCGAGAGGGCAGCCGCCTGATCTTCACCGGCTCGGTCCTCGGCGAACGGCCCCGCGAAGGGCTCAGTGCGTACAGCGCGTCGAAGGCCGGACTCGTCGGCCTGGCGAAGGGCCTCGCGCTCGATCTCGCGTCCTCGGGCATCACCGTGAACGTCGTCGCGCCGGGGTGGTTCGACTCGCCGTTGGCCGCAGCGATGGAAGAACAGCCCCGAGCTCGAAGCGGGCGTGCTCGGCCACACGGCACAACGGCGCTGGGGAGCATCCACCGACCTCGCCGGCGCGTACCAATTCCTCGCCTCCGACGCGTCGGCGTTCGTCACGGGCACCGTGCTCAACGTCGACGGCGGGTACCTGCTCGTATGAGCCGCCCGGCGTACGTCGTATGAGTGAACCGCGGCGCGTCATCGCGATCACGGGCGCGGGCGGAACCCTCGGCGCCGCGCTGTCGAGTCGGTTCGCGAGCGAACCGGATACGGACGTCGTGCTGAGCGACGTCAGCGCGTCGTCGCTCGAGGCGACCGTGAACAGCCTGCCGAAGCGACGTGGCGCAGTCGAGACACTGCCGGCGGATGTCGGCGAGATCGCGGACGTCGAAGCCGTCGTCAGGCTGGCGCTGGAGCGCTTCGGCCGGCTCGACGTGTTCATCAGCAACGCCGGGGTGCTCGCCCCGAACGGTCGCATTCACAACCTGGCGACCGAGGATTGGGAACGCGTGCTGCGGGTCAACGTCCTCGGTGCCGTCAACGGCATCCGGGCCGCGGTGCCCGTCATGCGCACGCAGCGGTCCGGGTCGATCATCCTCACGGCCTCGGTCGCGGGTCTCACCGCGTGGTCGCACGCGGCGCCGTACTGCGCGACGAAGGCCGCCGTCATCCAGCTCGCGAAGGTCGCCGCGGTCGAGTACGCGCGCGACGGGATCCGCGTCAACTGCGTGTGCCCCGGGACGTTCCGTTCCGGGATCCACGCGGATCTCCCGGAGGAGGCGATCGACGCGATCGCGGCCAAGCACCCGCTCGGGCTGGGAACGGCCGCCGACCTCGTGGGCGCCTACTCGTACCTCGCCGGCGCCGCGTCCCGCTGGACCACCGGGTCGGCGATCGTGGTCGACGGCGGCTACGCGGCGCCGTAGGAGAGGTACCGATGCATCCGGACATGAACTGGCTCGGAGTACTCGAGCACCACGCCCGCCGCACGCCGAGCAAACCCCTGGCGGTCTTCGGCGACGAGGTCGTCACCTACAAGGGGATGGCGGATCGGGCGGCGTCCCTCGCGGGCGGGCTTCACGCACGAGGGGTCGGTGCCGGCGATGTCGTCGGGTTGCTCTCCTACAACAACATCGAGTTCTTGGCGACGATCTTCGCCGCCAATTACGTCGGCGCGATCGCAATGCCGATCAACTGGCGGCTCGCGGCGCCGGAGTTGCGGTTCATCCTCGACCACTCCGAGGCGCGCGTGCTCGTGTGCGACGACGCACTCATCGATCTCGCGAACGAAGCGACGAACGATCTCCAGGGCGACCTCGTCCGCGCGTGCATCTCGACCGAGCGTCACGCGGGCTGGGACCTGTTCTCCGATCTCGGCGCCGACTCCGCGCACGCGAACCGCGCCCACGTCGACGGTGACGACGTCCACCGGCTGATGTACACGTCCGGGACCACCGGCCGCCCGAAGGGCGTCATGCTCACGCACGCGAACCTCGCGTGGAAGAACTACGCGCACGTCGTCGAGTTCGGATTCACCGGTGCCGACGTCGGTCTGGCGTGCGGGCCGCTGTATCACGTCGGGGCGCTCGACCTCGTCACCACGACGATGATCGCGGTGGGTGCGACCACGATCATCCATCGCGCGTTCGACGCGGCGCGCGTCGTCGACGAGATCGAGCGATCGCGCGTGACCACGGTGTGGACCGCGCCGGCAATGGTTCGGGCGATCCTCGACGTCCCCGGAGTCGAGGCGCGCGATCTCTCGTCGGTGCGCGTGCTCATCGCCGGCGGCGAGAAGATGCCCATCCCGTTCGTCGATCGCCTGCGGGCGACCTTCCCGAACGCATGGTTCGCGGACGCCTACGGGTTGACCGAGACCGTGTCGGGCGACACCTTTCTCGACCGGGAGAGCACACTGACCAAGCTCGGGAGTGTCGGCCGGCCCTGCCAGTACCTCGAGCTCGACATCTGGGACGAGCACGGAGCCCCGGTTCCCGTTGGCGAACGGGGCGAAGTCGTGCTGCGCGGCCCGAAAGTCTTCAAGGGCTACTGGCGCGATCCGGACGCGACAAGTGCGGCGTTCGCGGGCGGGTGGTTCCACACGGGCGACATCGGCGTGCGCGATGACGACGGATACCTCTACATCGTCGATCGACTGAAGGACATGATCGTGTCCGGCGGTGAGAACATCGCCGGGTCCGAGGTCGAGCGCGTGCTCTACGAACACGCGTCGGTTGTCGAGGTTGCGGTCGTCGGGCGGCCCGACGACCGCTGGGGCGAGGTCCCGGTCGCCTACGTCGTGTTGAGCTCGGCCGCGACGACGACACCCGACGAGCTCATCGCGCACTGCCGTGCGCAGCTCGCGCGGTTCAAGGTGCCGAAGGACGTGGTGTTCGTGGATGCGCTCCCGCGAAATCCGTCGGGAAAGGTCCTGAAGCGAGAGCTGCGGAACCGAACGTCCTGACTTGGCCGTTCCTGCCTACAGGTGGGCCATGAACGTGTCGGACCACGCCATGAGGTCGACCGGGACGTAGTACCCGGCCTCATCGTTGATCGTTGCCCAGTGCTCGGCGACGTCTTCCATCGTCGGTTCCGACTCGGTGTGGACGTAACCGGCGGTCGAGGCGATGAAGATCCGCGCGAAGCGGCCGGCGCCGGCCGCGTAGATCTCGCCACTGACCGGGCACGTCTCGTGCGCGAGGAACGCAACCATCGGCGAGACGAGTTCCGGCGCCATCTTCCTAGCCGCGGGATCTCGTCCGGTGTCGACGTCGACGGCGTCGTCGGTCGACTGGCCGGCCATGCGCGTGAACGCCGCCGGCGCGACGAGGTTGATCTTGATGCTGTGAGCCGCGCCCGCGGTTGCGAGGCTGCGCGTGAGTCCGATCACACCGGCCTTGGCGGTGGCATAGGAGGTGTTGTTCGGCAGTCCGAACACTCCCGCGGACGTCGTCATGACGATGCGGCCGTAGCGTTGTTCGACCATGTGCGGCCAGGCCGCGCGCGCGGTGTTGAACGAGCCGCCGACGTGCACGGCGAGGTGCGCCGCGAGATTGTCCGCGTCGGCCTTCGGGAAGCCCGCCCACCGGATGATGCCGGCGTTGTTGATCAGGATGTCGACGCGTCCGAACTGCCCGACTGCCGCGTCGACGAGCGCTCGGGCTCCCTCCGGGGTGGAGACGTCGCTCGTGTCCGCGATCGCCGCGCCACCCTTGGCGACGATCGCGGCTGCGACGGACGACGCCGGTCCGCCATCCGCGCCCCGGCCGTCCACCGAGCCACCGAGGTCGTTGACCACTACGGACGCGCCCCGGTCGGCCAACAGGTTTGCATGGGCTCGGCCGATCCCGCGTGCCGCGCCCGTGACGACCGCGACGCGTCCCTCGAAGCTGAGCTTGTTCACCCGGGAGCCCTTCTTCCGCGTGGGCGGCGGTAGGAATGTACCGACCGGTCCACTATACTGTCGACCTTATGCCGCGAAGCGGGGAGCGTTCACTGCCGATGCCGACCGGCGCAGCGAGCGACGAGCCGCAACGCAGCGAGAGGTGGAAGGCGCGTCGCGACGTCATCATCGACACGTCGGCGCCGGTCTTCGCTCGACAGGGCTACCACGCCACGGGCATCGCGGAACTGTGCGCGGTCAACGGTCTCGGCAAGGGCGCCTTCTACCACTACATCGAATCGAAAGAGGAGCTCCTCGCCGCAATCCACGATCGCGTGATGGACGAGGTGATGCTCGGCGCAGCGCGCGTCGCGCAGGCGGGCGGTTCCCCGTCGGCGCGGTTGGCCATGCTCGGCGACGAGCTGCTCGACGTCATCCACCGCTACCCCGATCACGTCTGGGTCTTCCTGCACGAGTTCCCCGCACTCACGGAGGAACGCGCCGAGCAGTTTCGTTTGCGGCGGCGCGAGTACGAGCGCCGGGTCGAGGCCGTACTGCAGGACGGCATCGATACCGGCGAGTTCCGTGACGTCGACCCGAGGCTCACCGCGTTGGCGTGGCTCGGCATGCACAACTACACGTACCTCTGGCTCAAGGCGGGCGGCCGCTTGTCGGCGCGCGACGTAGCCAAGCCGTTCGCCGACATCTTCATCCGCGGGATCGCGAACTAGCTCGAACCGCTCACCGCGGCCTCGAACCCGAGGAGCCTCCCGAGGGTGCCACCGACGACGGCGGCCCGCTCATCGGCGGGGAGATCACCGAGCTGCTTCGCGATCAGCTCTCGGCTCCCTCGGAACGTCCCTTCCGCGTGGGGGTAGTCGTTGCCCCACACGATCGTCGACAACCCGGTGACGTGCCGGCAGGCGACGGCCACGGGATCGTCCTGGAACGACACGTGGAACTGGCGCTGCACGTACTCGCTCGGCCTGAGCGGGTACGGCCACTTGTCGTTCAGGCGGAAGAGTTGCGCCATACCCGGTTGGTCGTCGTCGGGGCGGGCGCGGTCCCAGACCCCGAGCCACCAGTCGGCGTCCTGGCCGATCCCGGTGACCCAGCACTTGTCCATGCTCCCCACCAGCGACGCCAGCCAGTGTGCGTTGAATTCGATGAGGGCGAAGTGCAGGTCGGGGTAGCGCTCGGCAACGCCGCCGCCGATGAGCTCGCACATCACCTGCTGCGGAACCATCGGGCCGTAGACGCACTGCGTGATCATCCGCTTCGAGGCCGATTTCTCGGTCATCGGCTGGTTGACCTGCGCCGCCTGTTCCATGACGACCCTCAGCGTCGTCGCGGTCGTGTCGTTGACCTTCACGCCTCCGGTCTGCGTGTGGATGAACACGTGCACACCGTTCGCCTGCGCCGCGGCCCACACCGGGTCGAACGCCCGCGAGTAGTACGGCTGCGGCGGGGTCGCCGGGAGGAGGATCGCACGGAACCCGCCGGCGGCGACGCGCTCGATCTCGGCGACCGCGTCGTCGATGTCGGTCAACGGAACCGGCGCGGTGGGCGCCACCCGCGACGAAGTACGGCGTGAACCGCTCGATGACGTAGTCGTTGTACACACGGGCGTGCGCCATGGACAGTTCGTGGTCGTCGGAGTACAGGCCGAACAGACGACAGGTTCGGGTGCATCACCTGGACATCGACCCCGTCGAGGTCCATGTCGGAGAGGATGTGCTCGGGGTCGCCTTCGGGCATCCGCCCGCCCGTCTGGCGATACCGAGAGATCGTCCAGCCCTCGTACCCCGGCGTGTGCAGCTGCCGGAAGATCCGGGCGCCGCCCTCGACGAGCGGCTCGATCTCGAAGTCCTCTTCCCAGACCGCGCGGTCGCGCAGATGCTTCGGAAGGCGGGTGCGGAACAGGTCGGTGGGCTCGAGAAGGTGCCCGTCCGCAGACATCACAAAGTCCTTCTTCGTCATCCGTCGAGGCTAAACCAACCGGTCGGTACAGGCAACGCTCGCCGGTGGTAGAACACCACCGTGACGAAGCGGTGGACGCAACGCCCGCCCGGCTCGACGTGGGGCGATTGGGGCGACGACGACGAGCTCGGCCGCATCAATCTGCTCACTCCCGACAAGGTCCTCCAAGGAGTGCGCGAGGTCGAGGCCGGCATCAGCTTCTGCCTGAGCCTCCCGCTCGATTTCCCCGGTGGAACCGCCTTGAACCAGCGGCGGCACCCGCCGGTGCTCGCGCCGACCGAGGACATGCGCGGCAACGCCGCCACCTTCTACAACGTGCACATGAGCGAGATGCAGGAGTGGGGAGATCCTCGCTACGTCGACGTGTGGGCCGACGACGTCGTGACGCTCTCGCTGCAGTACTCGACGCAGTGGGACTCGCTCGCCCACGTCGGTGCCGAGTTCGACGCCGACGGCGACGGGATCGAGGAGCCGGTCTATTACAACGGGTACCGCGCCGGCGTCGACCTCGTCGGACCGAAGCAAGACGCGGCCGGCGACGGCGGCGGCCACGTCTGCTTCGCGCACCACCTCGGCTTGGAGCACATGGCCTACAAGGGCGTGCAGGGGCGAGGTGTCCTCGTCGACTTGGCTCACCACCTGGGTCACGACTGGCGCGGGGTCGACCGCAAGACGCTCGAAGAGATCATGGCGGCCGACAACGTCGTCGTCGAGCCCGGCGACATGCTCTTGTTGCACACCGGTTTCGCGACCGAGGTCCTGAAGTGGAACCGCGATCCCGATCCGGTGAAGATCCACGCGATGTGCACGTACCTCGACGCGCGCGACGAGGCGTTGCTCGAGTGGATCGCCGAATCGCAGATCTCGGCGCTCGTCGCGGACAACTACGCGGTCGAGGGACTCGTCGGCCGGGATCGCGACGAGAGCCGGCACTCGTTGCTCCCGATCCACCACCTCTGCCTCTTCCGGCTCGGCGTTCCCCTCGGGGAGATGTGGTACCTGCACGAGCTCGCGACCTGGTTGCGCGAGCACAACCGGAGCCGATTCCTGCTCACCGCGCCGCCGCTGCGACTGCCGGGCGCGGTGGGCTCGCCGACTGACCCCGATCGCGACCGTCTGACAGGCGGAACGCCGCGTAGTCGTTCTCGACGACTTCGCGATCACCGAGAAGAGCTTGGGCCGGCCGCCCGAGTTCAGGAGGTACCGGCGCGGCTTGCCGGGAATGTTGGTGCCGAAGAAGTAGCTGCTCTCCCCGAACGGCGACATCGCCGCGCCCCGGTCGACCATGTTCGTCCACTCCTCGACGGCTCCGGGTTCGACCTCGATCGTGTCGTAGCCGTGGTCGCGCGCGTAGACGAGTGTGTCGGTGACGAAGTCGACCTGGTCGCCGTTGTAGCGCGGATTGTTCCCGGCCGCCGCGTGCGGCCCACCGGGGAAGAAGAGGTTCGGGAAGCCCGTGCTCTGCACGCCGAGGAACGTCTTCGGGCCGTCGGCCCAGTCGTCCTCGAGCGCGAGACCGTCTCGGCCGCGGATCCCCATGCGCCGGAGCGCGCCGGTGCCGAAGTCGAAGCCGGTCGCCCACACGACGATGTCGAACTGCTGCACCCCGTCGGAGGTTTCGATCCCGTGCTCGGTCATCCGCACGATCGGCGTCTGCTCGAGATCGACGAGCGAGACGTTCGGGTTGTTGTACACCTCGTAGTAACCGGTCACGAACGGGGGCCGCTTCTCGGCGAAACGGTGATCGTTGGGTATCAGCTTCTCCGCGGTCTCGGGATCCTTGACGATGGCTCGGATCTTGCCGGCGATGAACTCGCACCACTCCGCGTTCGCCTCGTGGTCGAACAGCAAGTCGGTGTAGTGACTGGTGAGCTTCGAGAAGCCGGGGCTGTTCCACATCTTCTCGAAGAACGCCCACCGCTCCTCTTTCGAGTCGTCGAACGTCGCGCGGTCGTGCGCGGCGTGCAGGAACCCGCTCGGCGAGGTGTTCAGCGTCTCGCGTATCGCTTCGAAGTCGGCGCGGAGTTGCCGCTGCTCGTCGGGTGTGATCGGTGCATTGTTGAGCGGTGTGCACCAGTTGGCGGTGCGCTGGTACACGGTGAGAGAGGCGACCTCGTCGGCGATACACGGGATCAGCTGTACGCCGCTCGATCCGGTACCGATGACGGCGACGCGCTTGCCCGCGAAGTCGACAGGCGTCGTCGGCCAGCGCCCGGTGTGGTACGCCTCACCACGAAAGTCCTCGCGACCCGGCACGTCCGGGAGGTACGGCACCGAGAGCACGCCGGTCGCGGCAATCAAGAACTGCGCCCGGAACTCGGTACCGTCGCCGACCGCGACGGTCCACAACCCGTGCGCCTCGTCGTACACGGCCGACGATAACCTTGGCGTCGAATCGGATGTGGCGCCGAAGGTCGAACCGGTCGACCACGTGGTTGAGGTAGCGCTCGGTCTCCGGTTGTTCGCGCGAAGTGCTCTTGCCACTCCCACTCGTCGAACAGCTCCTTCGAGAACAGGTAGCGCGTACGTGTAGCTCTCGGAGTCGAACCGCGCGCCCGGATAGCGGTTCCAGTACCACGTGCCGCCTACCCCGCCACCGGCCTCGAGCAGCTGCACGGAGAAGCCCGCTTCGCGCGCGCGATACAGCTGGTAGATGCCGGTGATGCCGGCGCCGACGACCAGCACGTCGACGTCGGCGGCGAGCCGACGTGAGCTGTCTTCGGATGCGGGTTCGGAGGATTCCATTGCGTGACCGTGCGCTTTCCGCCGGGAGTCGGGGGCGCATTGTACCGACCGGTCGGTTATCGTAAGCCGACCTCGAGAGGGACTCCGAGAGGGAGGGGGCAGCGTGGCGATCGTGGATCGCAAGTGGTCGGCACTCCCGGTGCCCTACGCGATGGAGATCCCCGACCGCGTCCCCAAGGAGCGCTACTTCGACCCCGACTTCTACGCGATGGAGGTCGAGTTGTTGTGGCCTCGCGTCTGGCAGATGGCGTGCCGGCTCGAGGAGATCCCACAGCCGCACGATTTCGTCGAGTACGAGATCCTCGATCAGTCGATCATCGTGTTGCGGACCGACGACATGGAGGTGCGGGCGTTCCAGAACGCCTGCCGCCACCGCGGCGTCAAGGTCGTCGAGGGCCGAGGGACGTGCGAGAGCGGGTTCACCTGCCCGTTCCACGGGTGGTGCTACGGCCTCGACGGCAAGAACACGTTCGTCTCGCAGAAGAAGACCTTCGCCGAGCACAACCTGCAGCCGGACGACATCGACCTCGTGCCGGTGCGGTGCGAGGTGTGGGGCGGCTGCGCGTGGATCAACCTCGACGACGACGCGCCGCCGTTGCGGCAGTGCATCGAGCCGTTCGCCACCATCCTCGACACGTGGAAGGTGGAGTCGCTGCGGACCGAGTGGTGGTACGCGTGCCGTCTCCCCGTGAACTGGAAGCTCGCGCAAGAGGCCTTCGTGGAGCAGTACCACGTGGTGGAAACCCACCCCCAGCTCCGCCTCCCGGGACGGTACGCGCCGCGCGCGGCGGCGAGTTTCGACGCCCGTGAGTTCATCGAAGCCGATCTCCAGTACCTGCGCACGATGAGCGAGGGCATGGCCGGGATGGTGCACGCGAACGACGTGCGCATCGCCGAGGGCCTGCGCGACATCGAGCTGCCCGCCGACCCGAGGCTCGCGGTGTCGGCCTGGGAACACGCGATCAACGACGCGGTCGTGCAATGGCACCGGGCCGCGGGCGCCGACATCCCCGACCTCAACGATCTCGAAGCGCGCGGGATCGAACGAGCCAATGGGCTACTGCTTCCCGCATTACTTCGTCTTGCCCATGTACAGCAGCGCCTCCTCGTACCGCTTCCGCCCGCTGGGACCGGAGGAGACGTTGATGGAGATCTGGTCGCTCACGCGGTATCCCGAGGGAAGCGATCCGCCGAAGCCCACCCCGCCGGAGCCGTGGGAGTGCGACGATCCACGATGGCCGCCGATCCCCGCGCAGGACTTCTCCAACCTGCCGAGGCAGCAAAAGGGTCTGCACGCGAAGGGCTTCGAGTACATGCGCCTGTCCGAGCGGGCCGAAGGACACATCTCGAACTTCGAACGCACCGTCGACGGTTTCCTCGCGGGCCTGCCCTACGAGAAGCTGCTCCCGGCACTGCAATCGATCAACGTGAACCCCCTCGAGATGCCGATCGTCGACATCGGCATCTGATCGCATGAGCACGAAGACGACATACGCCGAAGTCGCCGAGGGCGTCCGCGCCACGATCGCCGCGTACACCCACGCGCTCGACGACGGCCGGACCGACGATGTCGTCGCGACGTTCTGTCCCGACGGCGTCTGCGATATACCGGGCATGGGTACCCACGTCGGCCACGACGCGCTGCGCGCGGCCTACGCCCGGTGGAAGCCGAGGCGGCCACAGCGCCACCTCGTCGTCAACACGCTCGTGACCGACTGGAACGATCACGAGGCCAACGCGATCAGCGACGTGATCTTCGTCTTGCAGGGCGACTCCGGCTGGGCGATCCAGGTCGTGGGTCGATATCACGACACCCTTCACCACGACGACGGCACCTGGCGATTCCACCGGCGGGCCGCCTCGTTCGTGACATGACCCGACACGAAGGCGTTCCGCTCCCGTCACGAGCTCCTTTTCGTTGTGCGTGACGTCGGACGGCGCTCGGAGTTGTCGAGGTAGCGCTCGACGAATGCCAGTGTCCGGTCGTGGCCGCCACTGACGCCGAGCCCGCGCTCGAGCGCGATGAGCTGCGACACACCCGCCATGGCGACGAGGATCACGTCCGGCGTGATCCCGCCGGGTACCGCGTCGCCGGCCGCGAGGATGGATGCGATCGCCTCGAGCTGCATCGTCCGGAAACGCTCGGCGTAGCTCGCCATTTCCGCGCGGATCGCCTTGCGATGGTTGGCGAGTGCCGCGAACTCGAGATTGAACGCGGAGCCGGGGCCGTCGCTCAGGGAGCGCCAGATCGTGCGGAGCGAGGGCTCGGCTTCGATCGCCCGCTCGAACCGTGCGAAGCCCTCCTCGGCGCGGCGGCGGAACACTTCGAGAAAGAGGTCGTCCATCGTGGCGAAGTAGTAGTGGACGAGCTGAGGGCTGATGGCGGCCTTTCGCCCGACTCGTCGTGACGTGACGGACGCGTAGCCCTCCTCCAACATCAGCGTCTCGGCGGCATCGAGCAGCTGCACCCGCGTCAGCGAGTCCCGAGCCCCCATTCTTCGCGGCGAAACCATCGGCACCACCTTGCCACGCCGGGGCGCCCGTGTTAGGCAGTCGCACAACGTTGTGCAACTGCACAACTCGGGCGACGAAGGAGTGCGGGTGGCGGACGACTGGCAGACGATCGACTTCTTCAGCGATGAGTCTCTCGTCGAGGACCCGTATCCCTACTTCGAGCAACTGCGCTCGGCCTGCCCGGTGCAACGACTCCCCCATCACGGGGTCGTCGCGGTGACCGGTTACGACGAGGCGACCGAGGTCTACCGCGACGTCGACACGTTCTCTTCGTGCAACTCGGTGGTCGGCCCGTTCGCGACGTTCCCGGTCCCGCTCGAAGGTGACGACGTGAGCGACATCATCGATCGCTACCGCGACCAACTGCCGATGCACGAGCACATGGTCACCATGGACCCGCCCGAGCACACCCAAGAACGAGCGCTCCTGATGCGGCTGATCACGCCGAAGCGGCTCAGGGACAACGAGGAGTTCATGTGGCGCCTCGCCGATCAACAGCTCGGGGAGTTCGTCGGCGACGGCCGCTGCGAGTTCATCAGCGCCTACACACAGCCCTTCGCCATGCTCGTCGTCGCCGACCTGCTCGGAGTGCCGGAAGATGATCACCGGCGGTTCCGGGAATGGTTCGGCCTGAGCCGGAACCCGGGCGAGATCGGCGCCGGCGAGGAGCGCGACCCCGAGCTCAACGCGCTCGGGTGGCTCGACGATCGGTTCGCGCAGTACATCGAGGACCGGCGCCGCGAGCCGCGTGAAGACGTGCTCACCCACCTCGCGCTCGCGACCTACCCCGACGGGACGACACCCGAGGTCACCAACGTCGTGCGGACCGCCACCTTCTTGTTCGCCGCCGGCCAGGAGACGACCGCCCGCCTGCTCGCCGCTGCGTTGAAGCACCTCGCCGAGCACCCCGAGCTCCAAGAAGAGCTGCGGGCCGACCGCGACCTCATCCCGAACTTCCTCGAAGAGGTGCTCCGCATCGAGAGCCCGGTGAAAGCAGATTTCCGTCTCGCCCGCCGGCCCGCCAGGGTCGGCGGCGTCGATGTCGCCGCGGGCACACCCGTCATGTTGTTGAACGGCGCCGCCAACCGCGACCCCCGGCGATTCGAATGCCCCGCCGAGTTCCGGATCGACCGCCCCAACGCCCAGTCCCACATCGCCTTCGGTCGGGGCAACCACTCCTGCCCCGGCGCGCCCTTGGCGCGAGCCGAAGGGCGGGTCAGTCTCGAACGCATCCTCGACCGGATGCGCGATATCCGCCTCTCCGCGGAGCACCACGGCCCGCCGGGTGCGCGCCACTTCGGCTACGCGCCCACGTGGGTCCTGCGCGGCCTCACCGAGCTGCACCTGGAGTTCACGCCCGCCGAGGGCGGCCGGTGACGGCGGGGCACGAAGCCCGCGCCGCCACGCGCTCGGCTCAGTACCGACCGAGCAGGAAGTTCACGATCGGGGTGGCGTCGGGGAACGCCTCCGTCATGCCCGCGCTGAAGTAGCCGGCATCGGTGATCATCGTCGTGCCGCTGACCGCGCTCGCCGCGTCGCTGCACAAAAAGACGAGTGGGTACGCCTGTTCCAGCGGAGTCGCAGCCTCGACGCCCACCTCGGCGCGGTAGTCGGAACCGAAGCCGAGCCACATCTCCTTGTTGGCCTGGGCGAGCGGCGTGTCGGTCGGACCCGGACAGATGGCGTTGATCCGGACGCCCTGCTTGAGCAGCGGCATCGCCTCGCGCGCGACGTACGCGCAGATCGCCTGCTTGCTCCACATGTAGTCGGCCTTGCCGTGCTCCTGCGCCCACCGCGCGGCGGCATCGAAGTCGGCGATGTCGAGGTACTCCTTCAGCAGCGGCAAGTTCGCCTCCCACCCGAGGCCCGCCGCCGACGAGATGAAGCCGATCGCGGAGCCGCGCGGGAGCAGCCCTCGTGCGAGAAGGAGGTCGATCAGGTACCGGTGCCCGATGAAGTTGATCTTCTCGATGTTCGCAGTGCCGTCGGCAACGCCCGCGCACGAGAACAACGCGTGCACGGGCCCGCCGCATTCGTCGACCGCGGCGTCGATCGACGCGGGGTCGGCGAGGTTGACGTGAATCGCCTTCGCGCCGGCGCAGCGTGACCTTGGCGAAGTCCATCACCACGACCTCGGCCCCGGCGTCTTGCGCGAGCTGCGCGACCGCGGCACCCATTCCCGTGGCGCCGCCGACGACGAGAACACGCTTGCCGTCGTACCGAAAGGCGTTGAACAGTGACATGTCGTCTTCTCCTCGTCGTTCTGGTTCGATCATCCGGTAGATCTGGTCAACAGCATCGAGCCCGCGACCGGTCCGCCGCCATTCGCGACGACGGCCACCTCCGGGACACCGGCGACCTGGCGATCGCCACCCTCGCCGCGTAGCTGTACCACGGCTTCGTGCACGAAGCCGAAGCCGTGCAGCCGGCCGGCCGACAGCTGTCCGCCGTGGGTGTTGAGCGGTAGCTCGCCGCCGAGCGCGATCCGCTCGCCCCCTTCGATGAACGGGCCGCTCTCACCGTGCCCGCAGAAGCCGAGTGCCTCGAGCCACGCCATCGCGAGCCAGCTGAAACCGTCGTACAACTCGGCGACGTCGACGTCGCCCGGTGTGAGGTCGGTGCGCGACCACATGTGCGCGGCCGCGTCGCGGGCCGGCATCGAAGTCATGTCGTCCCACTGGTCCCAGGAGGGCCGGCCGCGCAACGCGGTTCCGACGGCTTCGACGTGCGCGACCGGATGGTCGACGGCACGGCTGTGCTCCACGACCGACACGATGACGGCCGTCGAACCGTCGACGGGAACGTCGCAGTCGAACAGGCAAAACGGCGTCGTGATCATGCGCGCCGCGAAGTAGTCGTCCATCGACATGGGGTCGCGGAAGATCGCCTTGGGATTGAGGCCCCCGTTGCGGCGACCGTTGAGCGCGATCTGCGCCATCTGCTCGCGCGTCGTGCCGAACTCGTGGAAATGGCGTTGCGCATTCAGCGCGAGCCAGTTCGCGGCGGAGTAGGCCCGAAAGGGCAAAGACCATTGGAACGGCCCGCCGATGCCCGTGCTGCCGACGCCGATGCCGGCCCGGCTCCCGCTTCCCTGGGCGGTCGACTCGGTCACCGTTCGGTACACGAGCACGTGGCGCGCCAGCCCGAGCGACACCGCCATCACCGCGTTGATGACGGCTTGGATCTGCGCCGGACCCTCGGGCCCGCCGCTGTGCCAGTTGAGCGAAAGGCGCAGCGCGTCTTGCACGGTCGGCGTCCCCGGGCCGGCAAAGCCGCCCGAGCCGCCCATCACCCCGCCGGGATACGCGGCGAGACCGTCGATGTCTTTGACTTCCAAGCCGGCGTCCGCGATCGCCCCGAGCGCGGCGTCGATGGTGAGGTCGAGCTCGTCTCGCCCGAGCCGGCGGCCGACCTCGGACTGCCCGACACCGGAGATCACCGCGCGCTGTTCCGCGGCACTCATCGCGCACTCATGACGGGACGGGGCGAAAGAGCGGGATGAACACCGGCGCGTGATCCTCGAACACGACCTCGACGCGCATGCCGATCCGGACCTCGGCAGGATCGATATCGACGATGTTCGTCGTCAACCGGACGTCTTGCTGCTCGTCGATCTCCACGAGGCCGATGACGTACGCGTCCCCCGCGCCGTCCCACGGCTGATGGTTCACGGTGAACGAGTGCACTGTGCCCCGGCCGCTCACCTCGACCGGCGCGGTGTCGCGGCTGTGGCACCGGGGGCACACCGGTGCGGGCGGATGAATGAGATACGAGCACGCCGCGCAGGCGAGGAAACGGAGCCGGCCGTCGCCGCCGGACGTCCAGAAGAAGGCGCTCGGCTCCTCCAGCGTCGGGAGTACCCGGAACACCGCTTCCGGCACGTCAGCTCACCTCCGGAGCCGCCGCGCTCGACTCGGTCGCCAGGAGGCGTTCGGAGACATCACCGAGCTCCGCGACCGAACCGTCGTAGATGACCTCGCCGTGCTGCAGGATCACGGCCGACTGCGCGATCGACAACGCGCGACCGACGTACTGCTCGATGATCAGCAATGCCGTGCCGGCTTCGTTCACGCGCCGCAGGGTCGCATAGAGCTCGTCGATGATGATCGGGGCGAGACCGAGCGAGAGCTCGTCGACGACGAGCAAGCGCGGCGGGTTCACGAGAACGCGTGCGAGCGACAGCATTCGCTGTTCGCCACCGGACAGCGTCCCCGCACCCTGGGCACGCCGCTCGCCGAGGCGCGGGAACAGCTCGAACGCACGATCCAACCCCTCGGCCACACGCTTGCGACCGAGGCTGCGCCCGAAGTCGAGGGTCAGGTTCTCTTCGACGGTGAGCGAGCCGAACACCGAGCGTCCCTCGGGCGCGTGGGTGATGCCGAGGCGCGCTACCTGCCAGGTCTTGCGCCGCGTGATGTCGCGGCCGTCGAACAACAGTGATCCGGTCTGGATCCGCAGGAGACCGGTGACGACGCGCGCGACCGTTGTCTTGCCGGCACCGTTCGCACCGAGCAGCGCGACGACTCCGTGTTCGGGGACCGAGAACGAGACGTCGAAGATCGCGCGGAAGGGCCCGTACGCCGCGCACACGTCGCGCAACTCCAGCAGCGCGCCGTCGCTCACGAGGCACCCTCCGCCGTGGACATCTCGCCGAGATAAGCCTCACGTACCTTCGCGTCGCTGAGAACCTCTTGCGCCGGGCCTTCTGCGATCAGCGTTCCGAAGTCGAGTACATAGATACGTTCGACGAGGTCGGTCACCATGTCGATGTCGTGCTCGACGAGCAACATTGCAGTGCCGCGTTCTTCGTGCACGGTACGCAGCGTCTCCGTCAGCGCGCGCGTCTCGTCGCGGTCGAGACCCGACGACGGCTCGTCGAGGAGCAGCAACCGAGGCTCCGTCATCAGCGCGCGCCCGACCTCGACCAACCGGCCCCGCCCGAGGCTGAGAGACTCGATCGGCCGATCGGCGTCTCGGGCGAGACCGAGCAGGTCGAGGGTCGCCTCGACACGCGCGCGCTCTTCCGCGTTCGGCTTCGCGAGCCCGAGAATGTCCTTCCACAGCGCACCGTTGCGGCGACGCGCCCGCTCGGCGACGAGGAGGTGTTCGCGCGCGGTCATACCCGCGAACAGCTCGATGCGCTGGAACGTCCGCCCGAGGCCGAGGCGCGCCCGCCGATGCGGGGCCAGACCGCGGAGCGACGCCCCGCCGAGTCGCATCGTTCCCTCCTGGGGCTGCAACGCGCCAAACGCACAGTTGAACAGTGTCGTCTTGCCTGCGCCGTTCGGCCCGATCAATCCGACGAGCTCGCTCTCGCCGACCGTCAGGCTCACGTCGTCGAGCGCGGTGATACCCGAGAAGTTCATCGTCACGTGCTCGATGACGAGGAGCGGACCGGCGGCGCTCACGTCACACGCCCCGCTCCGCGACGGTGACCGACGACGCCTGTTTGCGCGAGCGGCGATCGTGATAGCGGTCGAGTGAGCGTTGGACGACGGTAAGCGAGGCGCGCTTGTAGTACTCGAGGATGCCTTCGGGGTGCCGCGCGAACGCTACGGCGCCGAGACCGAAGAGAATGTATTGCCACGACTGCGACACACCGATCGCGTTGAGCAGCTCGGGGAAGAACTTGAGCGCCAGCGCCGCTTCGATCGCGCCCTCGACCGTGCGCGATCCGAGCGTCACGACCAGGACCAGCCAGAACAAGGCGAACTGCACCGTGAAGTCGGCTTGGTAGTTCGCCGCGGTCTCACGCATCGAGAGCAGCGCGCCGCCCGCGGCCGCGATCCCCGCGCAGAGCGCGAAGGCGGTGATCCGGGCCCGGGTGGCGCTGATACCGACCGAGCCCGCCGCCACCTCGCTGCCCGCCAGGGCGCGGAGGTTCCGCCCCGTCGTGCCGCCACGGACGCGTATGACGATGATTGCAGTGACCACGAGCGCGACGAGGCACATGAAGAAGAACGAGCGATCGCTCGTGAAGTTGACCGGACCGAGCACGGGACGCGGAACCGACACCGGCAGGAGACCGCCGCCCGCCCAGTCGAACTTCACGATCACATTCTCGAAGAAGAGTGCGAACGCCAGCGTGGCGAGCGCGAGGTAGATGCCGCCGAGGCGCAAGGCCGGGATCGCGAGCAGCGCGCCCACCGCGGCCGCTATCGCGATGCCGATCACCATGCCCACGAACACCGAGACTCCCCAACGGGTTGCGAGCTGCCCGCACGTGAACGCACCCATCGCGGCGAACGAACCTTGGGCGAGCGAGATCTCGCCGGCCATCCCCGTGAAGACGGTGATCGACAAGAAGATGATCGAGAAGACGACTGCTTGTGTCGCGAGCGAGAGCCAATACGCGTTGCCGATGAACGCGAACCAGACCACGGCGCCGGTGCACACCGCCGCACCGAGGGCGTGCGTCGCGCGCGTCAGGCCCGGACCTCGCTCGGCCGCCGCGAGCGCCGGCGGTGGCGCGTCGACGCCGGCAAGTGGATCGGTGACCTCCTTCTTCCGTTGCAACGACGGCTTCAGGATCAGCACCAGGAAGAGGACGACGAACGGAAGCGACGGACGCAACCCTTGAGCCAGGATGCTGTTGGTCGGCAGCGTGCGGGAGAGCACCTGCGCGCCGACACCGAGCGCGAGTCCGCCGACGAGTGCCAGCGGGAGACTCGACAGGCCCGCGAACGCAGCCGCCGCGATTGCGACGACGATGAGGAGGAAGAAGTTCTCCGACGACAGTTGCGGGAACAGGGGACCGAGCAGGAGGCCGGCCATTCCGGCGAGGATGCTCGAAAGCGCCCATCCCACCGACGAGACCCGGTCGGCGCTGATTCCCGACAGCTCCGTCATGCGCGCGCTCTCGACGACCGCGCGCATGCGCAGACCGATCCTCGTGTAACGGAACATCAAGGTCAGGCCGACGACGAGCCCGAGGGTCACGACAATCGTCGCGAGCTGATCGCGGTCGACGGCATAGCTGAAGAATTGATACCGCGTATCGCCGTTGCCGACGACACCTTCGACGCCGTACAGCGGTGAGCTCCCGAACCGGAGCGCGATCTGGACGATCTCGGGGAGCGCGACGAGCAGGCCGATCGACACGGCGAGCCGCGCAACCGGCGCGGCAGATCGCAGGTAGCGGTAGATGGCGAAGTACAAGAGCAAGCCGAGCAACGGCGAGACGACGAGCACCGCGATGATCGCGGCCGGCGGGATCGGCCATCCGTGCGTCACGCGAAGCTCGTAGTACACAGCCGCGGCCGCGTACGCCTGCGCGCCGAACGCGAGGTTGAAGACTCCGGAGACCTTGTAGGTGAGGACGAATCCGACCGCGACGAGCGCGAAGACACAGCCGATCGGGAATCCTTGGATGACCGAGCTGGTCAGCTCCTGCACCGGTGCCTCCGAAGCGGGCTCGCGCTCACGGGTTCAGCTCCGTGTTCTACGTGGTCGTCGTCGTGGCCGTCCCGGCAGCCGCCGCCGCTCACGCCGGCGCATGTCCTCCCGGGCCATCCCGGCTTCCCCCCTGGCTCGACGACCGACCGTTCGGCGAGGAGCGAGTCACCCCGCGGCGCCGGCCCGATACCGCCGTTACGGTAAACGAGAACGGCTCTCTCGCACAAGAGCATTGGGGTTCTCACGTGCGCACACGCGTGACCCGACACCGTCAACTCGGTACGCCGACCGCGGCGCACGCGCCCCCGTCGACCAGGACATCGACGCCCGTCACGAAGCTCGCGGCGTCGGACAGCAAGAAGCAGGCGACCGCCGCGAGCTCGTCGGCGCGGCCGACCCGCCGGAGCGGGGTCATCTCCTCCAGCACCTTCATCATCGGCTGGCGCTCGTATTCCTGGCGGCCCATCGGCGTGTCGACCATGCCCGGCGACACCGAACAGATACGCGCGCCGATCGGGCCGAGCACCGTCGCTTCGCGCCGGACGAGACGCTGGACCCCGCGTTTGGCCCAGGCGTACGCCACACCGGGGTCCGGGGCGATCTCGCCGACAGCCGCCGAGTACGCGGCGAAGAAGCCCTCGGCCAACGGATCGTCGACCACGGCGTCGGCGGCCGCGTTCGACTGAACGTTCAGGTAGGCCGCCATCGACGCGAAGCACACGATGGCGGTTTCGTTGTTCACCAACGGGCGAACGGCATCGATCAGCCGCGCGGTGCCGACGAGATCGACGTCGAGAATGCGGCGCCAATCGCCCATCGTCGGAGAGATTCCGGCGACGTGCGCGACGCATCGCAGCGTCCCGCGCGCCTGCGCTCGCGTCGCGAGGTGTTGCACGCCGGCCGGGTCGGTGACGTCGACCACGACCGGCTCGCAGGTTGTCCCGCGCCCGGCGATCTCCGCCGCCAGCGCACCGACCGCGGCTGCGTTGACGTCCGCGAGCACGAGGACGTCGACGGCGCCGACGAGACGCCGGGAGCACGCGGCGCCGATGCCGCTCGCCGCGCCGGTCACGATCCCCACCCGGGCCGTCGGCCCCGCGGTTGTCATCGAACATCACCGCCGGCCGGGACCCGCGGGCCCGCGGGCGTGATCGGGGGAAGATCAGCCGTCGTGAGGATGCCCGGCGGCGCCCCGCACACGTACGGGATGGCGTTCACGGGCCGGTTCGCGGTGTACGCGGGAGTGAACGCCGCGAGGTCGTCGAGCGGGATGGGAAACGCGAGGTCGACCTCGAGTGGCGCGTCGCCCTGCACGCGCACGCGCCATCCCGTCGGGTGGAGGTCCCATGCCGGCTCCACATCGGTTGTGCAGTACCAGTTCGCGGTGAACCGAACGACGTCGGTACCGTCGCACTTCCCGACGATGGTCGTCCGCTGGGCGGCGACCGACCCGGCCGCGATCTCACCGGCGAGCAGCGTCGTGTCGTGAGTCGCCGCCGCGACTTCGCCCGTACACGTCCACGCGTCGACGGGTCGCGCTGCGGACTCGGCGAGGAGAGCGAGCGGGGGCGAGAATTCGGCGAGGAGGTAGGCGGCGCGGCCGGTGTCGAACGATGCGATCGGTTGCCCGAACTTCATCTGCTCGAAGAGCATGTGGGGCGAGTCGCGTCGCGACAAGTTTGCATACTCGTGGATCTCGACCGACTCGACGCGGCGTTGCAACGACAGCAACGCGAACGGGAGGGCATCGGTGATGAATCCGGGACTGCTCCCCGTCGCGTAGACCGACGAGCCGCCTCGCGCGCACGCGTCGGCGATCCGCGCCCGCCCCTCGTCTCCGAGGCGCAGCCCGCCCGCGAACAATTCCCCGCGCGTCGTCACGACGTTCGTTCCCGATTCGAGTAGCGCGACCACGTCGGCAAGGTCGAAGACGCGCGGCATGTACACGACGCAGTCGACGTCCATTGCACAGATGGCCGACCGATCGCCGGTCGCGAGGAGGCCGATCGGGTCTTCGCCGCTCAGGACACCTGCATCGACGCCGATCTTCGCGGGGTCGTAGACCAACACGCCCACGAGGTCGAGATCCGGGTGCCGGATGACTTCGCGCAACGCGCGCCGGCCGATGTTGCCCGTCGCCCACTGGACGACGCGGTAGCGCCGCGCGCTCAAGGCGCCGGCTCGGCCAGCGTCTTGCGTTCGAGGAATTCGTCGAGACCGGCCGCCCCCATCTCGCGCCCGATCCCCGACTGCTTGTAGCCGCCGAACGGCGCATCGGGCCCGTAGTAGACGCCACCGTTCACGCTCATGGTCCCGGCCCGGACCCGCCGCGCGAACGCGACCGCGCGATCACGGTCGCCGCTGACCACGGCACCCGAGAGCCCGAAGATCGAGTTGTTCGCGATCCGGACCGCATCGTCGTCACCGTCGTGGGGCAGCACGACCAGTACCGGACCGAACAACTCGTCCTGCGCGACTGCAGAGTTCTCGTCGGCACCCGCGATGAGTGTCGGTTCGTAGAAGAAACCCTGCGGGAGGTGTTCGGGAACCCGGCCGCCGATGACCGCCTTGGCGCCGTCGGCGATCGCGCGCTCGACGTAGCCCGCGACCTTCTCGCGCTGACGCGCGCTGATGAGCGGGCCCATCATGTTCGCCGGGTCCGCGGGATCGCCGTAGGGCACGCCTGCGAGCGTCTCACGCGCCATGTCGACGACGTCGTCGTACCGGTCGCGAGGCACCACGAGCCGTGAAGTGATCGCGCAGCCCTGACCGGCGTGCGAGGTCGCGGCGTAGGAGCAGAACATGGCAGCCAGGGCCGCGTCACCGTCGTCGAGGAGCACGAAGGCAGACTTGCCGCCCAGCTCGAGGAACACGCGCTTCACCGTCGCGCTCGCGGCGGCCATGATCTGGCGGCCGACCGGCGTCGACCCCGTGAACGACACGACGTCGACATCGGGATGCGTCGTCAGCTCGGCACCGACCGCGCTGCCCGACGCCGCGAGGACGTTCACGACCCCGGCCGGGATCTCCGTCGCCTCGGCCACGAGCTTCCCGAGGGCAAGCGTCGCCCACGGCGTGTCGGGGGCACCCTTCAGCACGACGGTGCAGCCGGCCGCGAGCGCGGGTGCGAGCTTCGCGAGGGCGAGCTGGACCGGGTAGTTGTACGCGGTGATCGCGCCGACGACACCGGCCGCCTCTTTTTCGATCCAGCGGTGGTGCCGCCCTGCGAACGTGTCGCGCGCGCCGAGGTCTTCGACGAAGTCGTATCCCTCGAGCAGGTCTGCGTACCAACTGACGACGTCGATCGGCCCCTCGAGTTGCGGACCGCTCGTGCTCGATACCGGCGCGCCGACCTCGTGCACGAGGATCTCGCGCAGCGGCTCGAGGTTGTTCAGCAGCGCCTGGTGGAGCTGGCGCATGCACCGCACCCGGAATGCGTGGTCTCGGGACCATTCCGTGGTGTCGAACGCGCGCCGCGCCGCGCCGATCGCCCGCTGCGCATCCGCGACGGTCGCGTCGGCGGCCACGCCGAGGACGGCCCCGCTCGCGGGCGCGACCGTCTCGTAGGTCGCGCCGTCGGCGGCCGGCACCAGCTCACCGTCGATCAAGAGTCGCTCTTCGTGCCAGGTCGTCACGGACTCACGCTCCCCCGGGTGTGCGCCGGCGCCGTCTGGCTGCTCTCGCTCGGCCCGGCTCGGTAGGGGGATTACGCTACGCGAGAATCTGTCTCTCGCCAAGAGCATGCGAGATTCTCGACGAGGGGGTCGGATGGACGAGCCACGGCGAGGTCAGCGGATCGCCGACCGGAGCGCCGAGCTCCAGGCGTGGCTCGACGCCCACCACGGCGAGCTCGCGCCCGCCTATCCCCCGCCGGGCACGCTCGACCAGCAGATCGCCCAGATGCAAC
The DNA here is from genome assembly GCA_963812205.1 of uncultured Actinomycetes bacterium. Classification (GTDB taxonomy): domain Bacteria; phylum Actinomycetota; class Acidimicrobiia; order IMCC26256; family PALSA-610; genus PALSA-610. The sequence goes on along the minus strand of CAWEUJ010000003.1, from coordinate 222,769 downwards.
GCGTGAAATCGATCCTGTACGACGCCGGCTGGATGCGGCTCGGATGGCCCGAGGAGGTCGGCGGGCTCGGGGGCTCGCCCCTCATGCGGACCGAGCTCGGCGCGGCCCTGGCCGCCCGTGACCTGACCGACCCCGGGCTCTTCTCCCTCATCGAGGTGCTCGCGCCCACGCTCATCGACTTCGCCGCGCCCGCGCTCGCGGCCGAGGTCGTCCCGCTCCTGCTTTCGGGAGCCGAGATGTGGTGCCAAGGGTTCTCGGAGCCCGGGACGGGAAGCGACCTTGCCTCGCTGAGCTGCCGGGCCGTTCCCGAGACCAACGGGGGCACCGCCGCCGCGTGGGTCATCAACGGGCAGAAGGTCTGGACGAGCCTGGCGCAGTACTCCGATCGTTGCGTGCTGCTGACGCGTACCGGATCGCCCGAATCACGCCACCGCGGCATCACCGCGTTCTTCGTCGACATGGACACCCCCGGGATCACGGTCGCGCCGCTCGAGATGATCAACGGGGTGCGCGAGTTCGCCGAGGTGTACTTCGACGACGTCGTCGTTCCCGCCGATCGGATACTCGGCGAGGTGAACGGCGGTTGGGCGGTCGCGATGAGCATTCTCCCCTACGAGCGCTCGTCGTGTTTCTGGCAGCGCATCGCCTATCTGTACCGCCGGCTCCAGCTGCTCGTGGAGGTCGCTCCGGACGACGCGCGGACTGCCGAGATCGTGGGCGATGCGTTCCTGCAGCTCCACGCCGTGCGCGCCCGGTCCCGCCTCACGCAGTACCGGCTCGCCGACGGAGAGACCCTCGGCGCGGAGACGTCGATCGACAAGGTGCTCGTAGCGACGGCCGAACACGCGACGTACGACGCCGTCCGCCGGGTCTTGCCCGGCGTCGTGGAGATGGACGACAGCGCGACTGCGGATATGTGGCGTGGCGAGTACCTCTACTCGCGGGCCGCGACCATCTACGGCGGTACGGCCGAGGTTCAGCGCAACATCATTGCGCGCCGGCTGCTGGATCTCGGGGCCGACCAATGATGGAAAGCGCCGACCGGGCCTTGCTGGAGTCCACCGTCCGTGACGCGCTCTCGGACGCGGATGGAATGTCTGCGATCGAGACCGCGCTTACCGCGATCGGCTGGCTGGAGATGCTCGAGGACGAGCCACGCGATGCGGTCGACATCGTGTTCCACGCGCTCGGCACGACGAACGGCGCCGCGTCGGTGCTCGACGACGTCGTCGCGTCGGCTCTCGGGACAGTGCCGCGCGCCGACGTTGCGGTGCTGCTCCCCCGATTCGGCGCGTGGGATCCGCCCGGCCGCGTCGACGGCGGTGACGCACGCGCGGTCGGGCTCGCAACACCTCGCGCCACCACCGCGCGCGAGGTGCTCGTGGTGTGCAACAGGGGCTCGAACCTTTGCGCCGTCACGATCCCGAGATCGGCCGCCGAAGTCACCGCCGTGCACGGGATCGACCCCGAAGGCGGATTCCACATCGTGCGCGTGGAACACGATGCCGGTGCCGCGCCACCGCTCGACGCCGCCGCGTGGGAATCGGCCGTCGCCTTCGGTCGCCGCGCGGTCGCGCATCAGATCGCGGGCGCGACGCGAGCCATGCTCACGCTCGCGCGCACGCACGCGGTCGAGCGGGTGCAGTTCGGTCGCCCGATCGCATCGTTCCAAGCCGTGCGCCACCGTCTCGCCGATGCGCTCGTCGCGATCGAGGCGCTCGACGCGACCCTGAGCGCGGCCGGCGACGAACCGAACCCCGTCACCGCCGCGCTCGCCAAGGCGACGGCGGGACGGACCGCACGGACGGTCGCGACGCATTGCCAGCAGGTGCTCGCCGGCATCGGCTTCACCACGGACCATCCGTTCCACCGGTTCCTGAAGCGGACGATCGCCCTCGACGGCATCTTCGGATCCGCCGACGAGATCGCTGTCGACCTCGGACGGCGACTGCTGGCCGAGCGCCGCGTGCCGACGCTGATCGAGCTGTGACGCCGGGCGGCATTGCGGTGGAAATGGTGCTCTCCTACAGTGGGAGTTGGATAATCACAGGCACGCGACAGCAGGACGGAGCCGCGCGGTGACCGACTTCGACGGGGTCGACTTCTTCCGCGACAACACCTTCGTCGCCGACCCCTACCCGTACTTCGAGCACCTCCGCGCGCAGTGCCCGGTGCAACGCGAACCGCACCACGACGTGGTCATGGTCACGGGCTACGAAGAGGCCATCTCGGTGTTCCACGACACCGCGACGTTCTCGTCGTGCAACTCCGTGACCGGTCCGTTCCCGGGGTTCCCGGTGCCCCTCGTCGGTGACGACGTCAGCGCGCTCATCGAGCGGTACCGCGACCAGCTGCCGATGAGCGACCAGCTCCCGACCTTCGATCCGCCGGTGCACACCGCGCACCGCGCCTTGCTGATGCGCCTGATCACGCCGAAGCGCCTCAGCGAGAACGAAGACTTCATGTGGCGGCTCGCGGATCGTCAGACTCGACGAGTTCCTCGCCAAGGGCGAATGCGAATTCATGAGCGAGTACGCGAGTCCGTTCGCCTTACTGGTGATCGCCGACCTGCTCGGCGTCCCCGAAGCCGACCACGAGATGTTCCGGGCCGAGCTCGCAGCGAAGGGCCCCGGCCGCACGATCGGCAGCTCCCGGCAGACGATGACGCACAGTCCGTTGGAGTTCCTCTACGAACGGTTCACCGACTACATCGAGGACCGCCGGCGCAACCCGACCGACGACGTGATGACGGGATTGGCCACCGCAACGTTTCCCGACGGATCACTTCCCGAGGTCATCGACGTCGTTCGTGTCGCGGCGAACCTCTTCGCGGCAGGTCAGGAGACGACCGTGCGTCTCCTCGGATCGGCGCTCCAGCTGCTCGCCGAAGACCCCGAACTCCAGCAGCGCCTGCGCGCGGAGCGCCATCGCATCCCGAACTTCGTCGAGGAGACGCTGCGGTTCGAGAGCCCGATCAAGGGCGACTTCCGGCTGTCACGCGTCGCCACGACCGTTGGCGGGGTCGACATCCCCGCCGGCACGACCGTGATGGTGCTCAACGGCGCCGCGAACCGGGACCCTCGCCGCTTCGAACGAGCGGACGAGTTTCGGCGCCGACCGCCCGAACGCGCGACAGCACATCGCGTTCGGGCACGGCGTGCACACTTGCCCGGGCGCGCCGCTCGCCCGCGCCGAAGGGCGCGTCAGCATCGAACGCATCCTCGACCGCATGCGCGACATCACGATCTCCGAGGCCGAGCACGGGCCCGCCGGCGCGCGCCGTTACGAATACGCGCCGACGTACATCCTCCGCGGGCTCACGCGCCTCCATCTCGATTACATCCCGGTCACTCGAAACCAGTCGCAATGACGGACGCGGTGGAGAGATTCCGGATCCACGTCGACGACGACGACCTCGACGACCTGCGCGACCGTCTCGCGCGGACCCGTTTCCCCGACCAGATCGACGAAACCGGCTGGGAGTACGGGATCCCGATCGACTACCTGCGCGAGCTCGTCGCGTACTGGCGCGACGATTATGACTGGCGCGCGCAAGAAGCGGGGCTCAACGATCTGGCGCACTTCCGCACCGCTATCGACGGGCAGCCGATCCACTTCGTTCACCGCGCGCGCCGCGCATGCCGACGCATTCCCGGTGCTCCTCGTGCACGGCTGGCCGGGCGCCTTCACCGAATTCGTCGACGTCATTCCGCGCCTGACCGGCACGTTCGACGTGGTCGTGCCGTCGCTGCCCGGCTACGGGTTCTCGGGGCCTACCCGAACTCGCGGCTGGGACGTGTCGCGAATCGCACGAGCGTTCATCGAGTTGATGCGCCGCCTCGGCTATACGCGCTACGGGGCGCAGGGCGGCGACTGGGGCGCGCAGATCGCGACTCGAATCGGCGCGCTCGATCCCGAGCACTGCGTGGCGATCCACCTCAACATGCCGATCGCCGAACGTCCCGACGGACGCGGTCGCGCTCAGCGACGAGGACAAGGCAGATCTCGCCGCGATGGCGCACTTCCAGCGCGAGGAATCCGGCTACGCGCTCGAGCAGTCGACGAAGCCGCAGACCGTCGGCCTCGCGCTCAACGACTCACCGGCGGCGTTGCTCGGGTGGATGATGGAGAAGTTCCGCGCCTGGAGCGACTGCGACGGTCACCCGGAGAACGCCTTCACGCGCGACCAGCTGCTCACCATCGTGACGATGTATTGGCTGACCGAGACGAGCGCGTCCGCGGCGCGTCTGTACTGGGAACACAAGAACAGCCCGCAAGCGCCGCAGTTCGTCGCCGTCCCGACGGGTATCGCCCGCTATCCCAAAGAGGTACTGCGATTCCCGCGGCCCTGGGTCGAGCGGAGTTACAACGTGACGTACTGGGCCGACATGCCCCGCGGCGGGCACTTCGCCGCCATGGAACAGCCCGCCCTCTTCGCCGACGACCTCGAGAGGTTCTTTCGCTCCGTCTGCTGAGGGCTGCTTGCGCTCCGTCCGCCGAGGGGTTGCCCCGCATCCGAATTGGTGTCAATGTGCGGTGGCACGAAATGACCGCCAAAGCGGGGGGAGCTGCAGATGGGGCTGTTGGACGGGAAGGTCGCCGTCATCACCGGTGCGGGGTCGGGAATGGCGAAGGCGGCGGTGGAGGTCTTCGTACGCGAAGGGGCCAAGGTCGTCGCCGGCGACATCAGCGGCGCGGAGAAGGACACCGCCGCGCAGATGGGCGCGGGCGTATTGCCCGTCCGTTGCGACGTCACCAACGAGGCCGACGTCGAGGCGCTGGTGCGAGCCGCCGTCGACGAGTTCGGTCGCTTCGACACGATGCTCAACGTGGCCGGCCTCGCCGACGCGGCGATGCTCGTCGACGTCACCACGGAGCAGTACGACCGCTTGATGGACGTCGACCTGCGCGGCGTGCTCTTCGGAACGAAGCACGCGGTCAAGGTGATGCTCGAGACCGGCACCGCGGGCTCGATCGTGAACTGGTCGTCTCTCGGTGGCATGAACGGCTCGTACTTCACGAGCGTGTATTCCGCGGCCAAGGCCGGCGTGATCGCACTCACCAAAGCTGCCGCGATCGAGTACGGCGCCCAGGGCATCCGCGCGAACTGCCTGTGCCCGGGGTTCATCTACACCGCGATGAGTGCGGGCGGGGAGAACATCCCGGGCATGCTCGAGAAGGCGGCCTTGAACCGCGGCGGGCAGCCGGAGGAGGTCGCGGAGGTCGCCGCGTTCCTGGCCTCCGACCGCGCGTCATATGTCAGCGGCGCCATCATCCCGGTCGACGGCGGCTGGGCCGCGAAGCTCGCCTGAAGTCCGTGCGAGCCGGCGAGCGACGGTCGTGACGCGACAAGACCTCGGGGGCGCCACCCGTTACGTCGGCGCACGGATCAACCGCGTCGAGGACGCGCGGTTGCTCACCGGCCGGGGCACCTACGTCGACGACATCTCGTTACCGGGAATGCTGCACGCGTACTTCGTGCGCAGCCCACACGCCGCGTGCCGCGATCCGCGGGATCGACGCGACGGCCGCGCTCGCGCTGCCGGGTGTCCACGCAGTGTTCATCGCGGCCGACCTGAACCCCGGGGTCAAAGAGCAGTGGCACACGTCGATCGGCCCGTTGAGCCCCGAGACGCCGCGCCCGCCACTGGCCGACGGCGAGGTCCGGTTCGTCGGTGACCCGGTCGCGCTCGTGATCGCGGCGAGCCGCGCGCTCGCGCAGGACGCGGCCGAGCTCGTCGTCGTCGACTACGACCCCTTGCCCGCGGTCGTCGACTACGCCGAAGCGGAGACGGTCACCGAGCTGGTCCACGAGCACCACGGTTCCAACGTGATCGGCGAGCTCTGCGGCCTGCCCGAGTCCGCGCTCGACGACGTGTTTGCCGCGGCGGCACACGTCACGACCGAGACGATCTATCAACAGGCGTGCGCCGCGGCGCCGATGGAAGCCCGAGCCCTGATCGTCGACTACTCCCGCGCGACGGGCGAGCTGACGATCTACGCGGCGACGCAGGCGCCGCACGACCTGCGGCTCTTCTGCTCACGCCTGCTCGGGATGCCGGAGCACCGCATCCGCGTCGTGATGCGCGACACCGGCGGTGGTTTCGGGCAGAAGGTCACTGGTCCAGCGCGACGAGATGTGCCTGATGCTCGCGGCACCCAAGGTCGGCGCGCCGCGTGAAGTGGGTGGAAGACCGGCGCGAGAACCTGCTCGCCGCGGGCAAGTCGCGCCACGAACACGGCACCGTCAAGATGGCCTTCGACGCGGACGGCACGATTCAGGCCGCGTACATCGACTTCGTGTCCGACTGCGGCGCGTATCCCGACCCCGTGGCCGATCGGTCCCGCGGCTGCGGTCGGGATGCTGTTCCCCGGGCCGTACCGGGTTCCACGCGCGGGCTTCTCGACCAAGTCGATCTACACGAACACCGTCGGCCGCACCGCGTACCGCGGCCCGTGGCAATTCGAGACGCTGGCTCGCGAGGTGCTCCTCGACATCGCGGCGCGCGAGATGGGCATCGACCCCGTCGAGCTGCGCCGGCGCAACGTTCTGCAGCCGCGACGAGCTTCCGTACACGAACCCCAACGGCATGCCGTACGACGGCATCTCGCCGTCGGAGACGCTCGAGCAGGCGCTCGCCATGCTCGACTACGACGCGTTCCGCGAGCGAGCAGGCCGAGGCGCGGCGCGCCGGCCGCTACCTCGGAGTGGGCGTTTCGAACTACGTCGAGCCGTCGACTCCGGGCATGGGTTACTACGCCACCGAAGCCGCGACGATCCGTATCGAGCCCTCGGGCGCGATCAACGTGTACATCGCCGGCGGTTCGACGGGGAACAGCATCGAGACCACGGTCGTCCAGCTCACCGCCGACGCGCTGGGCGCGAACATCGAAGACGTCAACACGATCCAGGGCGACACCGCCGTCACCGGTTTCGGCGCCGGCACCGCCGGGAGCCGGAGCGGGTCGATGACCGCGGGTGCGATACGCGACACGGCGACGATCCTGCGCGAACGGCTGTGCGCGATCGCCGCGCACAGGCTCGAAGCGGCGGTCGACGACATCGAGCTTGCGGGCAGTCGCGCGAGTGTGCGCGGGACGCCGTCGATCGGCATCTCGCTGCGGGAGATCGCGTCACTCGCCTACTTCGAGCCGACCTCGCTTCCGCCCGGGGTACCGGCCGGTCTCGAGGCGAGCGCGCGGTACACGGCCGAGGCGCCGGTCGATCTGGGTGAACGCCACGCACGTGTGCACGTGCGAAGTCGACGTGGCGACCGGCGGCGTCACGCTCTTGCGCTACATCGTGAGCGAGGACTGCGGACCGATGATCAACCCGAGCGTCGTCGAGGGCCAGATCGCGGGCGGCGTGGTGCAGGGCATCGGCGGCGCGCTCTTCGAAGACCTCGCCTCGGACGACGACGGCAACCCGCTCGCGACGACGTTCATCGACTACCTGGTGCCGTCCGCCGCGGAGGTTCCGATGCTCGAGTTCGGCCACATCGAAACACCCAGCCCCGGCCCGGGCGGTTACAAGGGTGTCGGCGAGGGCGGCGCGATCGGCGCCCCTCCGGCCGTCGTCAACGCCGTGGCCGACGCCCTCTCACCGTTCGGTGTGCGAGTGACGCGTCTCCCGGTGAGCCCGGCGCGGATCGTGGCGCTCCTGGACGAAGCATTCGAGCGAGGTACCCCGTGACCGATACCACCGGCGTCTCCTACGACCCCTACGACATCGAGATCAACGCCGATCCGTATCCGGCGTTCCGCCGGCTGCGCGAACAGGCGCCCCTCTACTTCAACGAGCAGTACGACTTCTACGCCGTCAGTCGCTACGACGACGTCGAGCGCGGTCTCAAGGACCGCGAGACCTACATCTCCGGTCGCGGCGCCATCCTCGAACTGATCAAGGCCGACCTCGAGATGCCACCGGGTGTCATCATCTTCGAGGACCCCCCGGTACACACCGTGCACAGGGGGTTGCTTTCGCGCGTGTTCACGCCGAAGAAGATGAACGCCCTCGAACCCAAGATCCGCGAGTTCTGCGCGGCCAGCCTCGACCCGCTCGTCGGCGCCGGCCGGTTCGACTTCGTGGCCGATCTCGGCGCGCAGATGCCGATGCGCGTGATCGGCATGCTCCTCGGGATTCCGGAGCAGGATCAGGTGGCGATCCGAGAGCACGTCGACGCGTCGCTGCGCACCGAGGCGGGCGAGCCCATGAGCAGCTCGCTCGACGACATCTTGAGCGGAGCGATCTTCTCCGACTACATCGACTGGCGGGCGCATCATCCCTCGGACGATCTGATGACGGAGCTGTTGAACGCCGAGTTCGTGGACGAGACCGGAACCACCCGCCGGCTCACGCGCGAGGAGATCCTCACCTACGTGACCGTCATTGCCGGAGCCGGCAACGAGACGACGACGCGCCTGATCGGTTGGACCGGCAAGGTGCTCGCCGAGCACCCGGACCAACGGCGCCAACTCGTCGAGGATCCGTCGCTCGTCCCCGACGCGATCGAGGAGCTCCTCCGGTTCGAGCCTCCCGCGCCCCACGTGGCGCGCTATGTCGCGCGCGACGTGGAGCACTACGGCCGGACCGTGCCCGAAGGCAGCGTCATGCTGTTCCTCATCGGATCGGCGAATCGCGACGATCGGCACTTCGCAAACGGCGATCGCTTCGACATCCACCGCAACGCAGGTGGACACCTCACGTTCGGTTTCGGTACCCATTTCTGCCTCGGCGCGGCCCTCGCCCGGCTGGAGGGCCGCGTCGCGCTCGAAGAGGTCCTGAAGCGGTTCCCGCACTGGGATGTCGACTGGTCCACCGCCAAGCTCTCCCCGACCTCGACCGTGCGCGGGTGGGAGACCCTTCCCGTCGTCACGCCATGACCCTCGGCGAGCGTGTGCAGCAACGCCGGCGACCCGAGCCGGAGCGGCGAAAATACGACAGCCCGCTGCGCCGCCAGCGCGCAGCCGAAACGCGTGAACGCATCATCTCCGCGGGCGCCGACCTGCTGCACGGCTTTCCCGTCTGGAACTGGCGAGCGCTGACGGTACGCGGCGTGGCCGAGCGGGCGGGAGTGAACGAGCGGACGGTCTATCGGTACTTCGCCGGCGAACGTGAGCTCCGCGACGCCGTGATGGCCCGCCACGAAGCGGACGCAGATGTCGCCCTCGAGGGGCTCACGCTCGAAGACCTTCAGGATCACACGGCGCGGATCCTCGAGTACGTGTCGTCGTATCCGCTCCAGTCACGCACGCCCGACGACCCGACCCTCATGGCTGCGCACCGACGACAGCGCGCGGCGCTCATCGCCGCGGTGTCCGACCGGGCCGGCGCATGGCCGGACATCGACCGCGCGATCGCCGCCGCGATGCTCGACGTTCTGTGGAGTGTCGCGTCGTACGAACGCCTCGTCGTCGACTGGGACCTCGAACCGAAGGAAGCGATCAGAGGCGCGACCTGGGTCATCGGGCTCGTCGAGGACGCCATCCGTGCGGGCCGCCGCCCGCGCCCGTGAACGGAGAACCCGTGAAGACTTCCGATTTCGACTCGACCGACTACTTCCGCACCCCTTCGATCTACCAGGATCCGTACCCGTACTACGAGTACCTCCGCGCGCACGGACCGGTGTGGCGCGAGCCGCATTGGGACGTGGTCATGGTCACCGGCTTCGAAGAAGCGATGCAGGTGTACAACGACGCCGCGACGTTCTCGTCGTGCAACACGGTGGCGGGACCGTTCGTGAAGTTCCCGGTGCCGCTCGAGGGAGACGACATCAGTGCGATCATCGAGCAACACCGCGACGAGCTGCCGTTCAGCGATCAGCTGCCGTCGTTCGATCCGCCGAAGCACACAGCTCACCGGGCGCTGCTGCTGCGGCTGATCACGCCGAAGCGCCTGAAGGAGAACGAGGAGTTCATGTGGCAGCTCGCCGATCGACAGATCGACGAGTTCCTCCCTCGGGGTGAGTGCGAGTTCGTGCGCGAGTACGCGAAGCCCTTCACCTTGATGGTGATCGCCGATCTGCTCGGCGTTCCCGAAGCAGACCACGAGATGTTCCGCGCGAAGCTGCAAGGCGACCAGCGTCCCACCCGGCAGTCCGACGGCGGTGCAATGGCGCACAAGCCGTTGGAGTTCCTCTACGAACAGTTCACGGCCTACATCGAGGAGCTGCGTCGCAATCCGCGGGACGATGTCATGTCGGGGCTGACGACCGCGACATTTCCCGACGGGTCCGTGCCCGACGTCCACGACGTCGCCCTGATCGCCGCGAACCTGTTCTCGGCAGGCGGGGAGACGACCGCCCGGCTGCTCGGCTCCGCGATGCAGCGGCTCGCCGAAGACCCGGATCTCCAACAGCTGTTGCGCACCGAGCGGCGTCGCATCCCCGACTTCATCGAGGAGATGGTGCGACTCGAGAGCCCGATCCAAGGAGAGTTCCGGCTGGCACGCGTTTCCACGACGGTCGGCGGTGTCGACATCCCGGCGGGCACGACCGTGATGGTGCACAACGGCGCCGCGAACCGTGATCCACGCCACTTCGATGCGCCCGCCGAGCTCCGACTCGACCGGACCGACGGCCGCCATCACCTCGGGTTCGGCTTCGGCATCCACACCTGCGTCGGTGCGCCCCTCGCCCGCGCCGAGGCGCGCGTGAGCCTCGAACGCATCTTCGACACGATGGCAGACATCAGGATCTCCGAACGCGAGCACGGGCCGGCCGGCGCCCGCCACTACCAGTACTCGCCGATCTACATGCTGCGCGGTCTCGAGGCCCTGCACCTGGAGTTCACGTCATGACGGCGGGCGACCTGCTCGATCCCGAGCTGGCAGCGGTCGCCGCGCTCGTGCCCTTCGGCGAGCTGACCACCGAGATCCTGGCGACGCTGCGCGCCGTGGTTACGCCCGCGCTGTCACCGTCCGACGTGGTCGACACCGTCGACCACGTCGCGCCCGGCGACCCGGCCGTGCCGTTGCGGGTGCACCGGGCGAAGGGATCGAACGACGTGGCGCCGTGCGTGTACTCGATGCACGGCGGCGGCTACGTGATCGGCTCCCACGCAATGGACGACCCGCTCTTCGACGAACTGTGTCCGAAGCTCGGCCTCGTCGGCGTGTCGGTCGACTACCGCCTCGCACCCGAGACGCCGTACCCGGGACCGCTCGAGGACTGCTACCGCGGGCTGGTGTGGACGTTCGAGCACGCCGACGATCTGGGCATCGACCCGGGGTGCATCGGCATCATGGGGGTCAGCGCCGGTGGTGGCCTGGCCGCGGCGCTCGCGCTCCTGGCCCGCGACCGCGGCGAGGTTCCCGTCGCCTTCCAGCTCCTCGACCAGCCGATGCTCGACGACCGCCAGATCACGCCGTCGAGCCGGCAGGACGGCCTCGCCGTATGGAGTCGCGGCTCGAACACCTTCGGGTGGAAGTCGTACCTCGGGGATCTTCATGGTCGCGACGACGTGCCCGCCACCGCGGCGCCCGCGCGGGCCACCGACCTCTCCGGTCTGCCACCGGCGTTCGTGTCGGTCGGCGCGGTCGACGGATTCCGCGACGAGGACGTCGACTACGCGCTGCGACTGAACCAGGCAGACGTGCCGGCGGAGCTACACGTCTATCCGGGCGGCTGTCACGGCTTCAACGTGCTCGCGCCCGATGCCGCCATCACGAAGCAGAGCCAGCGCAATATGCAGGACTGGTTGCGCGGGCAGCTCCGTCGGCATTGAGCCGCGGCGATCACCCGCCGCGCCGACGCGCGATTTCCGACGCTCGGCCCAGCACCTTGGTAAGCGCGCGGTACTGCAGGTTGCCGTAGGGCCACTGCGTCACGACCTTCCCGCCCGCCGACGTGAAGTAGTTGTTGCTCATCGTCCACGACGTGCGCTCCATCTTGGACTGCAGCCAGCGATGCCACCGCGCCTCGAAGCTCGGCTTGACCTCGATCGAGGTGACGCGCTCGCGGATCATGCGCCGCATCGCGCGCACCGCGTACTCCGCCTGGCTCTCGAGCATGACCACGATCTCGCCGCCGTTGGTACCCGGCCCGTAGAGCATGAAGAAGTTCGGAAAGCCCGGCACCGTGATGCCGAGGAACGCGCGCGGTTCGCCCGCCCAATGGTCCTGCAGCGTGCGGCCGCCCCGGCCGACGACGCGAAGCCGGCTCAGATAGTTCGCCGGCTGGAACCCGGTGGCCATGACGATGACGTCGACCGCGTGCTCCACGCCGTCGGCATCGACGATGCCGTCGCGCGTCACCGACGCCACGGCCCGCGGAACCAACTCCACGTTCTCCTGCTTGAGCGCGGGATAGAAGGTGCCGGCGAAGACGGGCCGCTTGCCGGGATAGGGGTACTTCGGCGTGACGGCCTCGCGCAGGTCGGGGCGGTCGGCGAACTGGCGGGCGATGTAGCCGAGGCAGAACTGACGGCGCGCCTCGTTGGTCGGCGTGCCGGGCCGGTAGAGATGCCCGCGCCAGAGGCTCTTTTCGAGCAGGTACTTCTGCCGCCAGCGTTCGCGCCGGCGTGGCCATCGCCTGGCGAGGGTGGCCCGTTCCCCGTCGGTGAGATCGCGCTCGCCCTTGGGCATGATCCACCCGGGCTCGCGCTGGAACACGTAGAGCTTCTCCACGATCGGCTGGATGGCCGGCACGATCTGGGTGGCCGACGAGCCCGTCCCGACGACGGCCACGACCTTGCCGGTCAGGTCGTGCTCGTGCTCGAAGCGCGCGGTGTGGAACTTGGGTCCCGCGAAGTCGTCGAGCCCGGGCCAGTCGGGATAGCGGGGAACGTTGAGGAAGCCGACCCCGCTCACGAGCACCTGGCACTCGTCGACGGTCCCGTCGTCGCAGCAGACCGTCCAGACGTGCCGGTCGTCGTCCCAGGTCGCCGACTCGACGGTGACGCCGAGCCGCAGGTGCGGCCGGAGTCCGAACTCGTCGACCGTCTCCTCGAGATACTTCTGCAGCTCGGCCTGGCGGGCGTGCGTACGGCTCCAGTCGTACGGCTTGAAGGAAAAGCAGTAGAGATGCGAACCGACGTCGACCTCGGCGCCGGGGTAGGTGTTGTCCCACCACGTTCCGCCGATCCCGTCCGACGACTCGTAGATCGTGAACGTGTGGATGCCGGCCTGCTTCATCTTCACACCCGCGGCGATGCCGCCGAACCCGGCGCCGACCACCACGACGCGCGGGGTGGAGGGCCGCCGGGTCACGCGATCTCGGGACGCGTGCCGGGACGCGCGCCCGCCGTGTCGAGCTGCGATTCGTCGATACGGATCGGCGTGCCGTTGACGAGCACATGCCGGACGCCGGTGGGTTCCTCGGCCGTCAAGCGCTCCGCGTCGGCGGGGAAGTCGCGGACGCGCCGCGTGGGGCCTGGTCCCACGGTGGCAGGATCGAAGACGCACACGTCGGCCGCGTAGCCATCGCGCAGGTAGCCCCGCCGTACGAAGCCGAACATGTCGGCGGGCTCGCCACTCAGCTTCCGCACGGCATGCTCGAGCGGCATCACATTGCGATCTCGCACCCACGTTCCGAGCAGGTCGGTGGGAAGCGGCGCGTCGCACAGCTGGTCGATGTGCGCGCCCGCGTCGGAGAGACCGAGCACGACGTGGTCGTGCATGAGCAGACGGCCGACGTCGGCGACGTCGTCGTTGGCGATATAGGCGCGAAAGCGTGTCGTGAGATCCTCGGCGACCGCGAGCTCGCACATCATGTCGAGCGGGGTGCAGCCCCGCTCACGCGCGAGGTCGCTCACCCGCCGGCCCTGCAGCTCGGGGAAACGCTGCGACTCGGATACCTCGAACGTCTCCCAGCGCGGCTTCATCGGTGAATCCTCGAGGTCGGCTGCGGCCTCGGCCCGCCACATCGGATCGCGGTAGGCCGCGAGGCGCACGGCGCGGCTCACCTTCATCAGCTCGCCGAAGACCCTGCCGGTGTTCAGGCTGTACGCGTCGGCCATCGTGAACTGCATGGTGAGAGGCCGGGGCGTCACCTGCGGCCAGACGTTCGCGCCGCGCGCCAACCCGTCCTCGTGCAACCGGACGGGCTCGAGGTGCTTGCCGGCCGGCGCCGCGAACAGCGGGTACGTGAACGGGCGGCCGACGCGCGGCTGCCACTCGTACACGTCGGCGTAGCTGCACTGCTCACCGGGGGTGATGAGCACCACGCCCTTGCCCGCGTCGCCCGCCGCGAGGAAGAGCGCCTCGACTTCATCGGCCCCGGCGAAACGGCTCGGCACGGGCTTGCCGTCGACGCCGCGGTGCGCGAACGAGAAGCTGGTGGAAAAGCCCGCGGCGCCCGCCGCCAGCGCCTCGCGCACGAGGAAGCCCATCCTCGCGATCTCGTCGGGTGCGGCCGCGCGCTCGTAGGCCGCGTCGCCCATCACGTAGAGCCGTAGCGCGGAGTGCCCGACGTACGCGGTGAAGTTGACGACCGTCCCGCGACGGGCGACGAGATCGAGGTACTCGGGGAATGTCGAGAACTCCCACGCGATGCCCGCCATCAGTGTCGCCGGGTCCATGTCCTCGACGTTCTCGAGGGTCCCGACGATGAGGTCGTGGTGTTCGGGACGCGTCGGTGCGATCGAGAAGCCGCAGTTGCCGGCCACGACGGTGGTGACGCCGTGAAAGCACGACGGCCGCAGTGCCGGATCCCAGAAGACCTGCGCGTCGTAGTGAGTGTGGATGTCGATGAAGCCGGGCGTGACGGCACAGCCCGAGGCGTCGAGCTCGCGCTCGCCCCGCAGGTTCGCTCCGATCTCTTGGACGACGCCGTCCGCGATCGCGACATCCGCGACGCGGCCGGGCCCGCCGGTCCCGTCGAAGATCGTTCCCCCGCGAATGACAGTGTCGGCGGTCATCTGAAGATCCCCCCTACGGATAGATCATGAACTCGAGCAGGTTCCCGTCCGGGTCCCGCACATACACACTCGACGCGTCACGCCGGCGACCGCCCGCGCGCGACACCGGGCCCTCCTCGATGGATGCGCCCGCCGCGTCGAGACGGGCCCGCAGCGCGTCCGGCGTACCGTCCCACACGAAGCAGAGGTCGCCGCACGGCGGCCGCGCGCTCGGTGCTCGCAACGTGAAGCCTTCGCGCTGCCAGGTCGCGGGACGATGGAAGTTGATCATCTGATCGCCGACGTAGACGGAAACCACGTGAGTGTGCTCCGCCATGTCGAACCCGAGTGCGCGGTAGAACGCGACCATTGCGTCGCTGTCCTGCATCGGCAGCGACACGTGATCGAAGCCGGCCACGTGCTCATCGTTCACGCGGCTGCGACCTCCGGCCCTCGATCGCCCACGTGACCCCGCACGAATATCCGGGCCTGCGGAGCTGCGCCTCGCTACTCATGCGGGAAGCCGTAGAGCCGCGCACAGTTGGACGCCGTGATCTTGCGGCGCTCCTCGATGGACAACGCGCCCAAGGCTTCCTCGATCGCGCGGCGCGAGTCCGGGAAGGTGCTGTCGGTGTGCGGATAGTCGGACGCCCACATGCACGAGTCGGCGCCGAGCAGTGGGATGAAGTGCGCCGCGAGCGGCTCCTCCTCGAACGTGGCCATGACCTGGCGCCGGAACAGCTCGCTCGGCGCAGTGCTCGGTGCGTAGTCGAGCTTGTCGCGCAGCGCGGTCCATTCCATGTCCATCCGGTTCAAGAAGTAGGGCAGCCAGCCGACGCCCGACTCTGCCAGCACGAGCTGGAGGCCGGGATGCCGCTCGAGCACACCCGAGAACACCATGGTGGCGAGCGGCTCGTCGAGCTGCAGCGGCAACAAGGTCGCGAACGCGGCCGACTGCCACTTGCCGATCTGGTAGCTGAGCTTCGAAGACGTACCGCCCTTGATGTGGAAGCTGATCGGCAGGCCCGTGTCCTGCGCGGCGGCCCAGAGCCGGTCCCAGGCCGGGTCGCCGACGTCGATGTCGAACACCCCGACGATCGCGCCGCGGTGACCGAGCGCCGCGCACCGCTCCAACTCGGCCGCGGCGGCCTCCGGCGAGTGGCTGGGTATGAACGCGAGGACACAGAGCCGTTCCGGGGCGACCGCGTTGAACTCCTCGACGGCCCAGTCGTTCCAGGCCGCGTAACAGGCGCTTTGCAGCGCGGGATCCTTGATCGGGAAGCCGAGTGAGAGCGGCCCATAGATGACCGATGCCGACACGCCGTCGCGATCCAGGTCCTGGAGCCGGAGCGCGGGGGTGCCGGCGCGGTACCCGTCGTCTTCGATGCCGGCCCGCCCGATCGCGCTGAACTTCTTCACGAACTGGGCGTTGGGCGGCATCCCGCTGCGACCCATCACCGCGTCTTCGCACACCCAGACCGACCCCTTGTCGCGCTTCACCACGCGCGGACCTCGCTGCGCGTCGGCGGCCGAGAGCCGCGACTCCCAAAGGTTCGGCGGCACCGCCGACAGGTCGAGATGATCGTCACAGGAGTAGATGGCCGTGCCTTGGCTCATTGCATTCCCTTCGAGCGTGGATGGACGCGAGCGCTCCGGCGCGGCCATCAGTCGGTCTCGATCCAGTAGTCCGGGGTAGTGATCACGTCGTGGCGGGCGAAGATCGCGTCGATCTCGGCGAGGTCCGCGTCGGAGATCGACCAGCCGATCGCGCCGACGTTGTCCTCCACCTCGGCGACGCTTCGGCAGCCGACCAGCGCGGTGCTGATGACCGGGTTCGAGAGCGCCCACGCGAGTGCGAGCTGCGGCAGGCTCCGCCCGTTGCGCGCGGCCACACCTTTCAACTCCTCCACCGCACGGACGTTGCGCGGGAAGTGCTCGGGTCCGAAGAGCGCGTTGAAGAGTTTGATCGAGCCCATCTTCCCCTGACGCGAACGCCAGTCGTCGGTGCCGAAGTCGGTGTTCTCGGTGAAGGTGCCCGTCAGCAGCCCGTAGGCCAGCGACCCGTAGGCCATCACGCCGATCGACTGCTCGGCGCAGTAGGGAAAGACCTCGCGCTCCATACGCCGGTCGAACATGTTCCAGCCGTACTGCACCACGTCGATGCGCTGCACCTTCATGCACGCCTCGATCTCATCGAGCCTGAAGTTCGAGAGGCCGACGAAGCGGACCTTGCCTTCGCGCACGATGTCGGCGAGCGCGTCCATCGTCTCCTCGAACGGCGTGTTGCGATCCGGGAAATGAACGAGATACACGTCGACGTGGTCCGTGCCGAGCGCCGCGAGGCTCTTGTCGATCGACGCCTTGACGCGCGCCGCGCTGCTGTCGCGCAGGTTCGGCATGTCTCGGTAGTTCATGCCGAACTTCGTGACGATGATCGCCTCGTCGCGACGCCGGCCGAGCGCGTTTCCGAGCGCGCGCTCCGACGCGCCGTGGCCGTACCCCTCGGCCGTGTCGAAGCAGTTGATGCCGAGATCGAGCGCGCGCCCGACCGCACGCGCGAACTCCGCCTCCTCGACGTTGCCGTAGCCTCCGCCGACCTCCCAGCAACCGAAGCCGAGCGCCGAGACCTTCAGGCCGGTCCGGCCGAACGGGCGGTACTCCATGGTGTCCTCCTCAGTGGTCCCTGCACCCGAGCACTACGCCGTGCAGTAGCGGAGCGGCAGGTGCTTGATGCTGCCGTTGATGGTGGAGCGCAGACGCTCCACCGGGCCCGACAGCTCGAACGCATCGAAGCGCGTGAGCAGCAGGCGAAACATCACGTCGAGCTCGACGCGGGCGAGATGCGCGCCCATGCAGAAGTGCTCACCGAAGCCGAATGCGAGGTGCGGGTTCGGGCGACGATCGATGCGGAACGTGAACGGATCGTCGAACACTTCCTCGTCGCGGTTCGCCGACGCGAAGTAGAGCGCGACCGGATCGCCGGCACGGATCGTCATCCCGTGCACCTCGCAGTCCTCGGTCGCGACCCTCGCGAAGTGGGTGATCGGGCTGACCCACCGCAGGATCTCCTCGACCGCGTCGGGCACGAGCTCGGGGTGCGCGCGCAGCTGCTCCCACGCGCCCGGATGCTCGCAGAACGCGAGCACTCCTCCGGTGATCGCGTTGCGCGTGGTCTCGTTCCCCGCTTCGACGAGAACTTCGCAATACTCGAGGAGCTGCACCGCGTTGAGCGGGGTACCGTCGATGTCGGCGGCAAGGAGCACGTTCACCAGATCGTCCGCGGGTGAAGGCTGACGCCGGCGCTCCTCGATCAGACGCTCGAAGTACGCGTGTAGCTCTCCGCGCGCGCGCATGAACGTCTGGCCGGGTCGCTCGCCGGGCGGGCGGAACTCCGGATCGTCCTTGCCGATGATCTCGTTCGTCCAGCGGTACAACAGGTGCCAGTCGTCGCGCGGCACGCCGAGGCTCCAGGCCATCACCGCAAGCGGGAACGGCGCCGCGACGCGCTGCACGAAGTCGAACTCGCCCGAGGGTTCGCCGGTCGTCGCTTCGTCGAGGACCTCGACGGCGATGCGCTCGATGTCGGCGCGCTTGGCCCGCACGGCGCGCGGTGTGAAGCGTCCCATCGCGACCCGCCGCACCGGTCCGTGCTTCGGGGGATCGAGCAGAACGACCATTTCCGACGGCGGCACCGGTGGGGCGCCATCTCTTGGCAGCGTGACGCCCTGCGCACTCGAGAAGCGCAGCGGCTGCGCCGAGATCTGCACGATGTCGGCGTGCTTCGTGATCGCCCAGAACGGGCGCTGTCCCTCGGCCTCGATCCGTGCGACGGGGGCCTCGGCGCGCAGCCGTGTCCATACGTCGTGGGGATAGCCGCGGCGCTGGAAGCGCTCGGGGTCGACGAGATCGAGCGGATCGATGTCGATCATCTCTGTTCCTCCGGCCGGGCCATGAGGTCTTTCACCGAGCGGGGCGGAGAGCCGGCGGTCGTGCCGCCGTCGACCGGCAGCACGATCCCGGTGACCTGCGCCGCCCGCTCGCTCGCGAGGTAGAGGAAGGCCTCCGCGACGTCGCGCGGCGACCCGACGCGCTGCAGTGGCTGCATCGCGCGCACGATCAAGGTCTGGTCCATCGCCGCGTTGATCGCGGTGGGGATGTGCGCGGGGGCGATGCAGTTCACCCGGATGCCGTATTGGGCCAACTCGACGGCGATCGAGCGGGTGAAGTGGATGACGGCCGCCTTCGTGGCGCGATACGCCATCACACCCGCGCCGGCGTTGATCCCGCCGATCGAGGTGGTATTGAGGATGACGCCGCCGCCGTGGCGGGCCATGTGCCGGGCCGCGCGCTGGCTGCCGACCATCACGCCGAAGATGTTCACCGCCATCACGCGATCGAAGTCGTCGAAGCCGTCCTCGAGGAACGGCGTGAACGAGCCGCCGATACCGGCGTTGTTGCACATGACGTGCAGCCCGCCGAAGCGCTCGACTGCCAGATCGACGACGGCTTGAATCTGATCGGCGTCGGCGACGTCGGTCCGCTTGAAAATGGTCGCGGCTCCGAGGTGCTTCGCCAACGCGTCGCCGCTCTCGGCGTCGGTGTCCGCGATGACGACGTGCGCGCCTTCTTCCACGAACAGCTCGACGATCCCGCGACCGATGCCGCCGGCACCGCCGGTGACGATCGCGACCTTTCCTGCGAGCGCGGTCATCCCGCCCCCTCTCGGCGCTCGCTCATGCCGTCACGCCTCCTCGATCCAGAAGTCGGGTGAGGTGTCGACGCCGTGGCGCTCGAAGATGGCGTCGATCTCCGCGAGATCGTCACCGCTGATCGCCCAGCCGACCGCACCGACATTGTCCTCGACCTCGGCGACGTTGCGACAGCCCACGAGCGCGGTGCTGACAGCGGGGTGCGAAATGGCCCAGCGCAGTGCGAGCTGCGGGAGGCTCTTGCCGTAACGGTCCGCGACGCCCTTGAGCTCCTCGACCGCTCGGACGTTGTCCTTGAACTTCTCGGGTCCGAAGAGCGCGGCGAACATCTTGATCGCGCCCATGTTTCCCTGGCGGGAGCGCCAGTCGGTGCCGTCGAAGTCGTGGTCCTCGGTGAAAGTGCCCGTCAACATCCCGAAGGCGAGGGATCCGTATGCCATGAAGCCGATGCCGTTCTCTTCGCAGTACGGCAGGATCTCTCGGTCCATTCGGCGGTCGAACATGTTCCAGCCGTACTGGACGACGTCGACACGGCGCACAGCCATGCACGCCTCGATCTCCTCGCGCTTGAAGTTCGAGAGGCCGACGAACCGGACCTTGCCGTCGCGGACGATGTCGTCGAGCGCGCTCATCGTTTCCTCGAACGGCGTCAAGCGATCGGGCCAGTGCACGAGGTACACGTCGACGTAGTCGGTGCCGAGGTTCTCGAGGCTCTTGTCGATCGACGCGATCACGCGCTCACGACTGCTGTCGCGGAGGTTCGGCTTGTCGCGGTAGTTCATGCCGAACTTCGTCACGATGATCGCCTCGTCGCGGCGCCCGCCGAGCGCCTGCCCCAGCGCGCGCTCGGACGCACCCATGCCATAGCCCTCGGCAGTATCGAAGCAGTTGATGCCGAGGTCGAGCGAGCGACTCACGGCGCGCCGGAACTCCTCCTCTTCGATATCGCCGTAACCGCCGCCGATCTCCCAGCAGCCGTAGCCGACGGCTGAGACGTCGAGTCCGGTACGTCCGAATGGTCGATGTTCCATGATTTCCTCTCTCGAAACTCGCTATCTCGGTTCGCGTGGCAGGCCGAGGATGCGTTCGGCGATGACGTTGCGCTGGATCTCGCTCGTACCGCCCATGATCGAGTTGGCGCGAGTCGACAGCAGGCCCCGCGACCACCGTCCCTGGTCGGCATTCAGGTCGTCGTCGCGGCATGAGGAGTGCGCCGGGCCCGAGCACATCGGTCGCCGTCTCGTAGAGGCGCTGGCTCAAGCCCGCCCAGAAGAGCTTCACCACGCTCGACTCCGCGCCGATCTCCTCGCCGCGTTCGAGACGCGCGCAGCGTGCGCGCGTTGTGAAGCCGGAAGATCTCGACGTCGATCCACGCGCGCGCGATTCCTTGACGGACCCGCGGATCGCGCGCGCAACCGTGGCGCGCGCAGGCTTTCGACAAGTGACCGATCGCGGCACTGAGGAGGACCTGCTCCTTCCAGATGAACGATGCGCCTCGCTCGTTGGCGAGCGTCGTGTTCGCGACCCGCCAACCTTCGTTCTCCGGACCAATCAGATTCTCGACCGGCACCGAGACGTCGTCGAGGAAGACCTCGTTGAACTCGCTCTCGCCCGTCATCTGGCGGAGCGGGCGGACGTCGACCCCTCTCGCGTCCATCGGGATCGCGAGCATCGAGATCCCCTTGTGCGGCGGCGCCTGCGGGTCGGTACGCACCAGCGCGATCCCCATGTCGGCGAATGTCGCGTACGACGACCACACCTTCTGCCCGGAGACGCGATACGTGCCGCCGCGCTTCTCCGCGCGCGTCGAAAGGCTCGCCAGGTCGCTCCCCGCCCCGGGCTCGCTGAACAGCTGGCACCACACGTCGTCGGCATTCAGGATCCGGGGCATCCACCGCGTGCGCTGCGGCTCGGTTCCGTGGGCCATCAGCGTCGGCCCCACCAGGGTGATGCCGGCCCGCCCGAGGAGCGGCGGCGCACCCACGCGGGCGATCTCTTCGTTGTAGATGGCGACCTGGGTCGACGGCGCACCGCGCCCGCCGTACTCCACCGGCCAGTGGACGCCGACCCAGCGTCCGGCGTGCAGCGTCCGTTGCCACTTCCGCAGTTCCGCGGCCTCGTCGCCTGTCGCCGCGATCTCAACGGTGGGCGGCGCGTGGTCCGTCAGCCACGCCGCGCAGTTCGTCGCGGAACTCCTCGTCGGGCGACGGCATCGCGGTGCACCCGGCCGTCAGGGCCGGCCGGCCGACCAAGAGACCGTCTTGAGCTGCGTGTACTCGAGCAGTCCGTAGTCGCCGAACTCACGCCCGATACCCGATTGCTTGTAGCCACCGAACGGACCGCCGAGGAGCGGCCCACCGCCGCCGCCGTTGATGCTCACCGTCCCGGCGTGTATCTGCTGCGCGAGCTCGTACGCGCGGGTCGGGTCGGGATGCCATACCGACGCGGCCAGCCCGTAGCGGGTGTCGTTCGCGATCCTGATCGCATCCTCTTCGCCGTCGAAGGGGATGACGACACCGACCGGCCCGAAGATCTCGTCCTGCGCGACCGTCATCTCACTGCTCACATCGGTGAGCAACGTGGGCTCGAAGAAGAAGCCGCGTGTGATCCCGGCCGGCCTGCCCCCACCGCAGGCCAGCCGGGCGCCCTCGGCCGCGCCGGCGGCGACGTAACGTTCGACGCGCGCCCGCTGCGTCTCCCGGATCAGCGGTCCCATCATCACCTTCGGGTCGGTGGGATCGCCGACGTTGATCCTCTGCAGGATCGCGGTGACCCGCTCGACGACGTCGTCGTACACGGCGCGATCAGCGAGGATGCGCGTGGGAAGCGCGCATCCCTGCCCGGCGTGGATGGTGAAGCCCGTTGCCGCCGAGGCCGCGAACTTGTCGACGTCGGAGCCCGCGAAGATGATGTTCGGCGACTTACCGCCCAACTCGAGCAAGACCTTCTTCACGCTCTCCGCGGCCTGTCCCATGATGCGCTTCCCCACCGCGTCGGACCCGGTGAAGCTCACCATGTCGACACCGGGATGCGTGGTGAGGTGTTCGCTCGCGTCGACGTCGCCGGTGATGACATTGAGCACGCCGGGCGGCAAACCCGCCTCGTCGGCGATCTCGCCGAGCACGATCGCCTCGAGCGGCGTCAACGGTGATGGCTTGAGCACGACCGCGTTGCCCACCGCGAGCGCGGGCACCACCTTCACGAGATTCAAGTACAGCGGGAAGTTGAACGGCGTGATCGCGGCGACGACACCGATGGGTTCCTTCAGGATCACGCCCTGTCCGAGACCGCGCGCACCTGCTTGCGGTGGGAGCGGGTCGAGGAACGGAAAGCTCGCGGCGCGCTCGGCGAACCACGAGGCGTACCGCAGCGGCGTGTCGAACTGCAGTGCCTGCGCGAACATCCGCGCGCAACCGGCTTCGGCGATGATCAGGTCCACGAGCTCTGCTCGCCGGTCGATCACCGTCTGCACGAACCGCATGAGCACGTCCGAGCGCTCGCGCGGCGCCATCCGCGGCCACGGACCCTCGTCGGTCGCGCGGCGCGCGGCCGCAACCGCGCGGTCCACGTCGGCGACGGAAGCCTGCGGTACGCGCGCGATCACCTCTTCGGTGGCTGGGTTGATGACCGTGATCTCGTCGTCGCTCGACGCATCGACCCATTCACCGTCGATGTAGAGCCGGTAGCTATCGAGCCCCGTCACCATGTTCACTCGCTTTCCTCGGGTCGCGAAGCGGGCTAACCCTGCGCGTTCTTCTTGGCTTCGGCGAAGGTGAACGGCTTGCCCGCGAAGCTCACGTTGATCGGCTCCTGCCAGACATTCGGCTGGTGGCCGTCGAAGCAGACCCACGGCTTTGTGCCGCCGCCGTCGAAGACCGGGACGAACTTGCCGCTCTTGATCTGCACGAAGTTCGCACACTCGAACTGCGACTGGTACTGCACCCCGTCCGCGGGGTCGTGGTGTTGACGCGTCCAGTCGACCGGGATGAGCCAACCGCCCGCCGAATACGCCTTCTGTTGATTCCAGGCATTGATGAGGTTGGCCCGCGTGAAGTCGGGACCCGCGGCCTTCAGCGCGTCGACGAACTCACGGGCCGCGATCCAACCCTGCATGGTCATCTCGGTCACGTTGAGGCCATGCTTGGCGGCGTAGTCGAGGTACTCCTGCACCCCGGGCGGCGGAGGCTGGTGCTCGGTCGCCGTGATCTCCGCCAGCACGATGCCGCCCTCGAGTGCCGCCGCGTTCGCCTTCACGAACTCCGGGTTGTACAGATTGGCGTGGTAGAAGGTCACGTTGTCGCGAATTCCTTGCAGGCCCATCTCCTTGGCGACGGCGTAGTCGCCGTTGAAGTCCATGCAAGTGACGAGGAAGTCGACCTTCGCGTCCTTCATCTTCGACACCTGCGCCGAGAAGTCGGTCTGACCGAAGGCGAGCGACGAGTCGGAGTACACGACCTGAGCGTCCACGTCCTTGCCGAAGCTCTTGAAGTTGGCGACATTGCCGTTCACGCACGAGGCGGCCTGCGGGACGTTGTACCCGAGCACCGCCACCCGGTGGGCCTTCGCCTGCTGCGCGAGCCACGGCGTCACGTGCGGCAGGAGCGGACAACCGCTGAAGCACTGCGGAGCGACGTTCGGGAAGAAGTTCTGCGGACCGGCCCATTCCGCGTTGATGTTCCAACCGAACGTGGGGATCCCGGCCTTCGCCAGCTGCTTCGCACCGGTGAAGAGCTCGGTGGCGATGAACGCCGCGTAGACGTTGTCCTGGCTGAGCATCGCTTCGACCTGGGTCGCATTGTTGGCCGTCTGGTCGTCCCGCTTGCTCGTCAGCGCCAACTTGCGGCCGTAGATCCCGCCCGTGGAGTTGACGGAATCGAAGTACGCCTCGATCCCGTCGTCGAATATCCCGACGTCGGTACCGAGCGGGTTCGTCTTCGACGTGATCGCACCGACGTGGATCGCGGTGCTCGTCACCCCCGGCGCGTTGACGGGAACGTTCTTGGTGAAGTCGGTGCCCGTGAAGGTCGTGGCCGGGCCACCGGCGGTCGTGCCGGAAGCAGCGTTGCCGCTGTTGCCGTTGCTGCTCGCGTTACTGCACGCAGCCGTGGCCAAAACGAGCGCCACAGCCGCTCCGAACGCACGCATACCCGCTCTTGACCTCATTGCGGTACCCCCCGGCGACCTTCGGATCGAGACGGCGGTCACGATATTTGAGAATTGCTCTCTCGACAAGCGCGGGCTGTTTGCGGAAATATGATTCTCGTAGCCGGGGACTGGCCGCACGGGTTCGCACTTGCGGGGCCGAGGTACCGTCCGCCCGACTGAGAGAAGGATCCGACATGGCCCCAGTCGACGCCGCCATCCACACAGACGAGCCTGCCTGGCGTGAGCGGGCCGTCTCGCGCAGCGTGAACGCCGCCCGGTCGCGGGCCGAGCAGCGGGTGCAGCGGTTCCTCGAAGCCGCGTTCGAGCTGATCGACGAGAAGGGTACGACCGAGTTCACGATCCAAGAGGTCATCGACCGGTCGAAGCAGTCGCTCCGCAGTTTCTACGAGTACTTCGACAGCAAGGACGAGCTGGTGCTCGCGTTGTTCGAGGAGACGATCCGCGACGCCGCGGCCGACATCCGCCGGGCCGTAGACGCCGAGTCGGATCCGCTCGAACGGCTCCGCGCCGGCGCGATCCGGCTCCACGAGTGGTGCGACCCCGGCGAAGCGCCGCGCAAGCGCGGCGCGCACCACCGGCGCGCGATCTCCGAGATGTCGTTGCGTCTCGCGGGCGAGCATCCCGAGCGCGCGCTCGCCGCGCTCGGGCCGGTCTCGCACCTGCTGCTCGAGCTGATCGACGCCGCCGCGCGAAGCGGGTGCGCTCCGCGTCGCCGACACACGGCGCACCGCCGCTCTCGTCCAGCAGACGATCCTCTACAGCTGGTTCGGCAACCGCCTCGTGGAGAACCCGAAGCTGCGACTCACCGCCGAGGAGACCTGGCAGTTCTGCCTCCACGGCCTCGGCGGCTGACGACCGACCACACCACAGGGGGACTTACGTTGCGTACCGTAGTAGTAGGAGCATCGAGTGGACTCGGGCGATCGATCGGGGTCGGTCTCGCCCGGCGCGGCGCCCAAGTCGCGCTGCTCGCGCGGCGCCGCGCACACCTCGAAGAAGCGGCGAAGGAAGCCGGGCCCTCGACGGTTGCCATCGAATGCGACGTCACCGACGAAGCGTCTTGCCGATCGGCGATCGCCGAGGCCGCGACCGAGCTCGGCGGGATCGACGCCCTCGTGTACGCGCCCGGGATCGGCCCGTTGACACGCCTCGCCGACACCGACGCCGCCACCTGGCGGCGCGTCTTCGACACGAACGTCATCGGGGCCGCGATCGTGACGAGCGCCGCGATCGGCGATCTCACGGCGGCAGGCGGGACCGCGGTCTATCTGTCGTCCGTGAGCGCGTCGCTCACACCGCCGTGGCCGGGACTCGGGGCGTATGCGGTGAGCAAAGCGGCGCTCGACAAGCTGGTGGAGGCCTGGCGAGCCGAGCACCCGCACGTCGCCTTCACGCGCGTCGTCGTGGGCGATTGCGCGGGTGGCGAGGGCGATGCGCAGTCGCAGTTCGCCAACAACTGGGACACCGACCTCGCGGTCGAGATGTACCCCATCTGGTCGGCGCGGAATTACCTCAGCGGTTCGCTCATCGACGTCGAGCACCTCATTGCGGTGGTCGACGCGGTACTCCGGGGCGGTGCGACACTTTCGATCCCCTCGGTCACGGTGGCGCCGCGGCCGGTCACGAACGCTTGAGGAAGCGGTCGACGTTCGCGCGCAGGTCGGGCGTGTCGAACGACTCGCTCTCGGCCGCCATGGCGAAGTCGATCGTGGCGAGGACCGCCCGCTCGACGTGCAGGTTCAGCACGCGCTTGGTCGCTTCGACGGCCTGACGCGGCAACGCGGCGATCTTGCGCGCCGCGGCGAGCGCCGCCGATAGCACTTCGCCATCGGGGTACACGTGGTTGGCGAGGCCGATCTCGGCCGCCCGCTTCGCGCTGATCCGGTCACCGGTGAAGGCGTACTCCTTGGCCAGTAGCAGGCTCGTGTGCAACGGCCAGGTCAGCGGACCGCCGTCGGCGGCAACGAGTCCGACCGTCACGTGAGGATCCGACAGGTACGCCGACTCGGCCATGTACACCACGTCGGAGAGTGCGATGACACTGCAGCCGAGACCGACGGCCGGGCCGTTGACCGCGGCGACGACCGGGACACGGCATCGGATCATGTTGACCACGAGCTCACGGCCCTCGGCGATCACGTCGCGCCGAAGCGCGCGGTCGCCGGCCATCCGGTCGAGGAGATCGAAGTCGCCACCGGCCGAGAACGCGCGCCCTTCGCCGGTGATGACCGCGACCCGCGCATCTGCATCGGCACTGAGTTGCGGGAACAGTCGCGTCAGCCCGAGGTGCAACTCTTCGTTGATCGCGTTGAGGTGTTCGGGGCGCGACAGGCGCACGATGCGTACCGGGCCGTCGGCCTCGACGCGGATGACGTCGGGAAGGTCGTAGTCCATCGGGGCTCCTTGTTGCGCGCGGTGCACTCAGGTCGTCGGCAGGCCGAGGATCCGAGTCGCGACGATGTTCTTCTGGATCTGTGACGTACCACCCATGACGCTCTGAGCGCGGCTGTAGAGGTAGATCTTCAGCGCCACGTCGTCCGCGTCGGTCGAGGCGTTCGCACCCGAGACCGTGAGCGCGGCGCGGCCGACCGTCTGCTCGACCCAGGTCATCAACAGCTTGTCGATCGAGCCGCCCGGCCCGTGTTCGACACCGTCGAGTCGTTCCGAGAGCCGGCGGCACACGTGCAACCGCAGCATCTCCGCCTGCACGTGCGCCCACGCGACCGCCTCGCGCTGGTCGCTGCGGAACGCTTCGGGATTCGTGCGCACGGCCAGCTCGAGGTCCTTGACGGTCTTCGCGTAGCGCGCGACGTATCCGAGCTCACCGGGTTCGCGCTCGTGGCTCACGATCGTCATCGCGAGGCGCCATCCGTCGCCCGGCTCGCCGATCATGTTGGCTGCGGCAACCCGCGCGCCGTCGAACAACACCTGCCCGAACTCGTTCGTGACGCCGTTGATCATCCGCAGTGGCCGTTGCTCGATGCCGCGGCTGGTGCATGGGGACCGCGAACGCGGAGAGCCCTTTGTGCTTCGGCACGTCGGGATCGGTGCGCGCCAGGAGCAGGCACCAGTCGGCGACATCGGAATAGCTCGTCCAGATCTTGTGGCCGTCGATCACGTACTCGTCGCCGTCGCGGCGTCGCGGTCGTGCGCAGCGACGCGAGATCGGAGCCGGCATCGGGCTCGCTGAAACCCTGACACCACCGCTCGCGCCCGCTGATCAGACCGGGCAGGAAACGGTCCTTGACGGCCTCGCCGGCGTGGGTGGAGATCCCTTGGACGAGGTAGCCGAGGCTCGGGCGTGGTGGCGCGCCCGCGCCTGCGAGCTCCTCGTCGACGATGACGTCGAACACCGTCGGCAGGTCGTGACCGCCGAAGCGCGAGGGCCAGCTCAGGCCGAAGAAGCCGGCGTCGTACAGCGCGATGTGCCAATCCGCTTGCCGGGCCCAGTACTCGTCATCGGTCGACGACGCGGGCAGATGGGTGTCGTTCTCCGCGAGCCACGCGCGCAGGCGCGCGCGGAACTCCGCTTCGGCCGGCGAGTCACGAAAATCCATCGGTCGCTCCCAAGCGCTCGCGCTGCAGCTCGCGGAGCTGCTCGTCGTCGTCGCCGAACCATTGCGACGAGAGCAACGCCCGCCGCAGGAACACGTGAACGATGCACTCCCACGTGTTCCCGATACCGCCATGGATCTGCACCGCCGTCTCGCACACCGTGCGCGCGGCACGTGCGCAATACGCCTTTGCGACGCTACCGGCCGCCCGGGCCTCGTCCGGTGGGAGATTGTCGACAGCCCATGACGCGTGCAACGAGACGCTGAATGATCCCTCCATCAGACAATGGGCTTCTGCGAGCAGGTGCTGTACGGCCTGGAACGAGCCGATCGGAACGCCGTACTGACGGCGCTCGGAGGCATACGCGACCGTGACGTCGAGCACACCCCGCATCACTCCGACGAGATCGGCGCTCGTGACGGCGAGGCCGAGCGCGGTCCACTCGGTGAGGTCGTTGCCGGTGAGGAGTCGATGCTGTCCGGCGACCGTGTGCACCGGCGTGCCCGCGGGAACGACGCGAACTGCGCGCGTGAGATCGGTGCCCCCGCGCGCGCCTTCGACCGCCACGCGCGCGAGGCGGTAGCCCTCTCCATCGGGGACCAAGACATACGCCGTGTCGATGCTCGTGCCGCCACTGTCGACGGCGAAGATCGGCGTGGTCGTCGTCGCACCGGGCACGACCGCGGCGCCGGTGAGCGCCGACGAGAACGCGACAACTACGTTGTCGCCCGCGCTCGCGCCCGCCCGGCGCGCGAGGTCGCGCGCGAGTACCGGGCCCGCGAACGCGACGTCGGCGACCGTTCCCCCCAGTGCATCGGCGACGACGGCGGCCTCGACACCGCCCGCGAGCGGCGCCCCGTCTCCCGCGTCGTCGCGCAACTCGAGCCAACCGGCGTCACGCACCGCCTCGGCGAGGCGCGCGCCGCGGGTCGCGTCGTCGAGCTCGCCGACGGTCGCGGGTCCGAGCTGCCGGGCGAGCCGGCGGGCGGCGCGGCGCAGTTCCGCCTGCTCGGGCGTGTCCCGCGTGTCCACGCCGAGAACCTAGTTCTTTTGTTTTGAGAACACAATTGACACTCGACCCGAGCGCCCCGAAGGACTGCCAACAGTTGGCAGGAAAATCGTTGTCACGCAACGAAAACCCTGCCAACGCGCAGCGGCACGCGTCAGACCGAGAGGATCGAGACGCCCGCGGTTCCCGGCGCGCCGTAGAGCTGCGTGTACCCGACCTTCGGGTTCCCGGGCACTTGCCGGTCGCCGGCCCGACCCCGGAGCTGGAGCACGACCTCATGCACCTGACGCAGGCCCGACGCGCCGATCGGTTCGCCGTTGGCGATGAGCCCGCCGTCGGTGTTGACCGGGAGTCGGCCGCCGATCTCGAGCGCGCCGTCGGCCACGAGCTTCTCCTGTTCGCCGTCGGCGCAAAAGCCGTTCTCGGCGAGATGGATGACCTCGGCGCCGGCGTCGGTGTCCTGCAATTGGATCACGTCGACGTCGTCGGGGCCGATCCCGGCCATCTCGTACGCGGCGCGCGACGCGTCGACCGTCGCGCCGACGGTCTCCTCGATCGGGAGCCAGGGACTGTGCACCTCGAACGCGCCGAGCCGGCGAGTCCGTACCGTGGTGGCGCGCAGGTAGATCGGCGTGTCGGTGTAACGGTGCGCGTTCTCGGCGCGACACAGCACCACCGCCGCGGCGCCTTCGTCGGGGCTACAGAACATGTACTGCGTGAGCGGGTAGTTCAGCATCGGCGATCCGAGGATCTCCTCCTCGGAAAGTGCCTTGCGACGAAACGCGTTCGGGTTCGACACACCGTTGCGGTAGTTCTTGGCCGCGACCTTCGCCAGCGTCTCGCGCGAGATCCCGTGGTCGTGCATGTACTTGTTGATCTTCATCCCGAAGAACTTGGTCGTCACGAACTGGCCGACCTCGCCGTACCACGACGGGCAGGCGTACAGGCGCGGATCTGCGCTGAACGCCCCCGGTATGTGCTTGTCCATACCGACCGCGATACCGAGATCGCTGTCGCCGAGACGGATCGTGTTGGCGGCGAGGGTGAGCGCGCTCGCCGCGGTCGCGCATCCGTTGTAGACGTCGGTGAACGGGATCCCGGTGAGACCCAGCAGCGCGACGACCGCGTCCGGGTTGTCGACCTCGTAGCTGCCTCCGAACGCGAACTGCATGTCGCGCCACTCGACGTTCGCGTCGGCGAGCGCGAGCCGGATCGCGATCGCGCCCATCTCGATCGCCGTCAGACCCGGGAAGCGGCCGAACGGATGCAAACCGACACCGACGATCGCAACGTCCATCTGGTTCGTCCTCTCTCTACTCAGGAGCCGGCAACGGGTCGGAACGCGAACGTCACGACCTCGTTGCCGTCGTCGTCGGTGCGGAACGGCACCAGCACCACTTCCATCTCCAGGCCCGGAACGAGCACCTCGGGATCGGTCTCCGTCAGGCGCGTCTCGACCTTCACCTCGTCGGCAAGCTCCACGTAGCCCACACCGAACGGCCCTGAAGTCGCGCCCGGTCGGGCCCGCGTACGGCGGCGACGGCGGCGGGAACTCCTGGGTGGTCCATGCCCACAGCCGGCCCCGTCGCGGGAGCAGATGTTCGGTCATCGCCGTCGACGCGCAACGCGGACACGAGTCCTGCGCGGGAAACGTCACGATGCCGCAGTCGCCGCACCGACTCCCGATCAGTTTCGGGTCGTCGGAGGGCCACGTGAAGATGCCCTCCGCCACCGGGACTCGCGCCATCACGTGCTCCATTCCTCGGTTCCCCACCACGGATACGCGGCGGGAAGATCGTCCGGGACGCGCATCGAGAAGTCGGGCGCGCGGCGATCGCGGAACGCCGCGACACCTTCGCGGGCGTCGGGAGCCGTTGCCGCGGCCGCCAGCAACGCCGAGTCGATGCGATGCGCATCGGCCGGACCGGCGACCGTCGTCATCCGCCAGACGAGTTGACGCGTCAGGGCGACGGAGACCGGCGCGGTACCACGCACGAGGTCGCGCGCGTACTCCGTCGCCACCGACACGACATCGTCTGCGACGCCGTGTACGAGTCTTGCGGCAAGCGCGTCGGCCGCGCCCACGGTCCGCCCCGACATCAGCCATTCGAGCGCGGTCGGTATACCGACGAGGCGGGGCAGGAACCACGACGAGCACGCCTCGGGCACGATCCCCAGCCGTGTGAAGACGAAGCCGAACGTCGCGTCGCGCGCCACGAACCGGGCATCCATCGGCAGCGTCATCGACGCGCCGACACCGATCGCGGGTCCGTTCACCGCTGCGATCACCGGCTTCGTGCAGTCGAAGATGCGCAGCGCGACGACACCACCCGGATCGCGCCCCGATCGCCTGCCGCCGGAGAACGTGCGCTCACCCGAGCCCAGATCGGCCCCGGCGCAGAATCCGCGCCCGGATCCGGTCACCACGACCGCGCGGACGCCGGGATTCGCGTCGACGCGATCCAAGGCGTCGCACAGCTCGCGCTGCATCTGGTTCGTGAAGGCGTTCAGGCGTTCCGGACGGTGCAGCGTGATGCGGGCTATCCCCTCGGAGTCGGAAGCGTCGTAGCGAATGGCTTCGTACGTTTGCGTCACGTCGACGCCGGGCTCACGACGACACCGGGCTCACGACGGCACCGGGCGCGCCCGCAGGTCGTCTTTGACGACCTTTCCCGTGGCGTTGACGGGCAGCGCGTCGAGGAATTCGAGCGCGCGCGGCACCTTGAAGTTCGCCATCTCGGCGCGGGCCCAGTCGAGGATCTCCGAAGGCTCGATCGGCGGACCGTCATGCAACACGACGAAGGCCTTCGCGACCTCGCCCAGGCGATCGTCCGGCACTCCGATCACGGCGACCTGCGCGATGCGCGGGTGCCGCAGCATCAGGTTCTCGATCTCGGCGGGGTACGCGTTGAACCCGCCGACGATGAACATGTCCTTGATGCGTCCGACGATCCGCAGGTATCCGTCGGCGTCGATCGTCCCGAGGTCGCCGGTGTGCAACCATCCGTCGACGATCGCGGCCGCCGTCGCTTCCGGGTCGTCGAGATACCCGCGGGTTACCGTCTCGCCTCGCACCACGACTTCGCCCGGTTCTCCCGTCGCGGCGTCGGCGCCCGACTCGGTCACGATCCGAACGTCGAACCCGGGCCAGGGAACACCAACCGTCGAAGCGATGTGCTCGAAGTCGTCGTCGGGACGGCTGCCGGTGACCGTGCCGGCCTCGGTCAGGCCATACCCGGTGAGGATGCGTTCGAACGGCAGCTCCTCGCGCACGCGCCGGATGAGCTCCACCGGGATGTCGGCCGCCCCGGTCACGCCGACGCGCAGGCTCGAGATGTCGCGGCGCGTGCGGTCGGGGTGGTCGAGCAACGAGTGGTAGATCGTCGGTGGTCCCGGCAGCACCGAGATGCGTTCGCGCTCGACGATCTCGAGCACGACTCCCGCGTCGAACACCGCGAGCGGGAAGATGGTCGCACCGCGCATGAGGCACGCCAGGCATCCCGCCTTGTAGCCGAAGATGTGGAAGAACGGGTTCGCGATCAGGTAGCGGTCGCGCGGGCGCAGTTCGGCCCAGTCGCACCAGTCCAGGTACGCGCGCAACGTCTGGCCGTGCGTCATCACGACACCCTTGGGACTGCCCGTCGTGCCCGACGTGAAGACGACGTCGCTCGCGTCGTCGGGACCGATCGACGCGATGCGCGCATCGAGATCGGTGTCGGGCACGGCGCTCCCCCGCGCGACGAACTCGTCCCAACCGATCGACGCGCCGTCGGGCTCACCCGCGAGCAGGATGGTCTGCTCGAGCGCGGGCAAGGCGACGCCGGCGCTCGCCAGCAGCGCCGGGTAGTCGGTATCGAGGAACCCGCGCACGGTGAAGAGCGCACGCGCGCCGCTGCGGGCGACGACGAACGCGGCCTCGGCGCCACGGAACCGCGTGTTGATCGGGACGAGCACCCCGCCCGCCGCCGTCACTCCGAGCGCGGCGACGATCCATTCCAGCGAGTTCGGCGCCCACACCGCGACGCGATCCCCGCGCTCGATGCCGGACGCGAGCAGGCCGCGCGCGGCATCGTCGACCAATCCCCGCAGCGTGGCGAAATCGACGCGGCGGGTTCCGTCGACGACCGCCTCCACGTCGCCGCACCGACGAGCGGCGTCGCGGACCATGGCTGGGATCGTCGGCCACGTGACCTCGGTGCGCACCCTGCCGTCCCTCGTCGTCGTTCGAGAACGACACTAACGTAGTGTGAGAGCGTGCTTTCGACAACCGGATACGGGCTTCTCATTCCGAGCGCCCGAGATCGGCGCGGGCTCAGCGGGGAACGTCTCCCGCGAGCGTGATGCGGTGCATGGTCCGGGTGTGGCCGTGGTAGTCGTTGATCGGGTTGTGCATCGCGCACCGGTTGTCCCAGAGCGCGAGCGAACCCGGCTCCCACCGGAACCGGCACGTGAACTCGGGCCGGACCGAGTGCTCGAACAGGTATTGCAGCAGCGGCCTGCTCTCGTCCACGGTCATGTCGACGAAGCGCTCGGTGTGCGCGACATTGACGTACAGCGCCTTGCGGCCCGTCTCGGGGTGGGTTCGAACGACCGGGTGCACGGCGAAGTACTCCTTGTCGCCGTCGAGGCCGCTGTCACGGATGCGGTCTTCACGCGTCTTCGACACATCCGCCAATGCCGAGCTGTTGACCGCGTTCAGGCCTTCGAGCAGGCGCTGCATACCCGCCGAGAGCGCGTCGTACGCGGCGTACATGCTCGCGAACTCGGTGTCGCCGCCGCGCGGAGGCACCTCGCGGGCGATCAGCAGCGTCGCCATCGGCGGGCGCTCGAGGTACACGGTGTCGCTGTGCCAGATGCCGCCGAAGTTCACGGTCTCGTGCGGGAGCTTCGTCACCGCGATGACCTCCGGGAAGCCTTCGATCCCCTTCACGAACGGGTACTCCACCGGATCACCGATACGGCGGGCGAAGGCGAGGAATTCCTCGGGCCCGAGCGTTTGGTCGCGGAAGAACACCACGAGGTGCTCGAGCCAGGCGCGGCGAATCTCGGCGACCGTCTCGTCGGCGAGATCGCGCGCGAGGTCGGCGCCGGTGATCTCCGCGCCGACCGCGCCGGCGATCGGCGCCACCCGGATGGATCGGTAGCCGTGCGTCGCAACCACGATGTTCAGCCTTTCGTCACCCGGATTCGGCCCGCAACTGCCGGCGGAGATCCACTTTGCGGATCTTGCCCGACGCGGTCCGAGGGAAGTCGTCCACGACCCGCAGTTCCTCGGGCCACTTCTGGCGGCTCAGGCCGATCCGCTCGAGCTCGGCGGTGATGTCGGCCAGCGCGATCGACTCGGCGCCGGGCGCGAGCCGGACGACCGCGCACACATGCTCGCCGAGCCGTTCGTCGGGCGCGGCGACCACCGCGACCTCGCCAACCTGCGGGAGCACCGCGACGGCCTCCTCGATCTCCGCGGCCGAGATGTTCTCACCACCCCGAATGATCACGTCCTTCAAACGATCGGTGATCGTGAGGAAGCCGTCGGCATCCAACACGCCCATGTCCCCGCTGCGGTACCAGCCGTCGTCGTCGAAGGCGTCCGCACCGAGCGCCGGATCCGTGTAGCCGATACACAGATCGGGGCCACGTGACCAGATCTCACCGACCTCGCCGGTCGCGACCGGCGTGCCGTCGTCGCCGATCAGCTGGAGCTCCACTCCGGTCAACGGCGCGCCGTCGGTCTCGTGTCGCTTGTCGGAGGGGTCGTCGAACGAGCCGCCGGTGATCGAGGGATGTTCGGTCGAGCCGTAGGCGCGGATGATCGCGATGCCGTGTGACGCCGCGCGCTCCGCGAGGGCCCGCGGCACGGGCGCGCCTCCCAACCCGACACGCCGGATGCGCCGGGCGTGCTCCGGCGTGAACGCGGGATCGTCCAGGATGCTCGCGAGAAAAACCGACGCACCCGTGCCGGCGCCCACGTTTGCTCCCAGGATGATCGACAGGACGCGCTCCGGATCCCACCGATCGATGAGGTGGATGTCTTGTCCCATCTCCATGGGTGCCAGCACCGCGCCGAGCATGCCCGTCGCGTGCGTGACCGGGGAACCCATGAGGTTCGGTGCGTTCGGCGTGATCCACGCGCGCATGTGCGCCAACTCGGCGAGCAGCGTCCGGTGGCTGTGCATCACGCCCTTCGGCTCGCTCGTCGTGCCCGACGTATATGCGAGCACGCACACGTCGTCGGGGTCGGCGGCGCCAATTCGCGTGGCGGGCGAAGCAGCATCGACGATGTCCCAGCCGACGCGCTGCACTCGGCGACTCGGCGCGCGTTCGGCCGTCCCGACGACCACGTGCAGCTGCAGATCCGCCAGGTCGGCCGCTCCGGCGCCGTCGACGATGTCCAGATAGTCGACGTGCCCGTACCGGTCTGCCGAGATGTACGCGCGGGCGCCACTTTGGCCCAAGATGAAGCGGACCTCCTTGGGGCCGTAGATGTGGACGATCGGCACGAGCACATAGCCACCCATCGCCAGGCCGTAGAACGCGACCACTGCTTCGCGCCAGTTCGGCAGCTGGAACGCGATCACGGCGCCCGGTTCCACTCCGGCCTCCGCGAGCGCCGTGACGAGTCGCCGCGCCTCGGCGCGAACGCCCGCGTACGTACCGTGCCACGGGCGCGACCCCGACCAGATGTTCACCGTTGCATCCGGGGCGGCGCACAGCGACCGGTCGACGAGCGCGCCGAGGGTGTCGTCGGTCCACCAACCCTCGGCGAGATAGCGCTCGCGCAGCGCGGAGGGCACGTACCGCCGGGGCCACGTCTCGTCGTACCTGCTCACCCGCATCCCTCCAGGAATGGAGAACGAGACTAACAACTGTCGAGAGTGTGGTTATCATCGCCCGAGCCCGACGACCGGGGAACTGCTGATGCTGCCCGAGCACGAGTACCACCCGCTGGCGGTGGTCGACGTCGTCGACGAGACCGCCGACACCCGGTCGTTCGTTCTCGACATCCCGCCTGCACTCGAGCGCACCTTCACGTACGTCGCCGGCCAGTTCTGCACGTTCCGGGCGACGATCGACGGCGAGTCCGTCGTGCGTAGCTATTCGATGTCGAGCTCCCCCGAGACCGCAGACCCGTTCACCACAACCGTGAAGCGCGTCCCGGGCGGGCGCATGTCCAACTGGATGAACGACGCGCTGGGCATCGGCGACACCGTCGAGGTGATGCGACCCACCGGCCTGTTCGTGTTGCGGGACACCGATGTCGCTCTCGTCGCTTTTGCCGGCGGCAGCGGCATCACGCCCGTCATCTCGATCATCAAGAGCGCGCTCGCGACGACGGCGCGGCCGATCCTGCTCGTGTACGCGAACCGGAGCGCCGACTCGATCATCTTCCGCGACCAGCTCGAGCGGTTGCGCTCGGAACACGGCGAACGACTCTCGGTCCACCATCACCTCGACACCGAGCGCGGCCTTCTCGATGCGGCACAGTGCGCGGCACTGGCAAAGGACGCGGCGACGGACACGGCGAACGCCGACTTCTACATCTGCGGCCCGGTCCCGTACATGGACGCGGTCGAAGGCGCGGTCGCGATGCTGGGCGTCGCGAGGCAGCACGTGTTCATCGAACGTTTCGACGCGGCGGAGACAACACCTGTCGACGTCGACGGCCCGTCGCCGGAATCACTGGTGATCCGGCTCGACCGCCGCAAGCACGTCGTCCGCTATCAGGCCGGCGACACACTGCTCGAGGCCGCGCGGCGCGGTGGGTTGCGCCCACCGTATTCGTGCGAGTCGGGAAATTGCGCGACATGCATGGCCCATCTCGACAAGGGATCGGTGACGATGCGCGTGAACAACGCCTTGTCGGCGGACGAGCTCGCCGAAGGCTGGATCCTGACCTGCCAGTCGGTCCCGACGAGTAGGGAGGTGGTCGTCGACTACGACGCGTGATCGTGCATCCGTGCCGGTCGCTCCAGGCGCTCGCGCGTGATCAGAGCTCGGGACACAGCGACGAGAGGAACGCGAGCGTGCGGTCTCGCGACTCGATACGCGCGTTACGGTCCGATCCCAGCGGGAGCACGCGAACCGACAGGTCGGTGACGCCTGCGTCGCGGAAGCTGCGCAACCGATCGACGACGGCCGACTC
Organism: uncultured Actinomycetes bacterium; assembly: GCA_963812205.1. GTDB lineage: Bacteria > Actinomycetota > Acidimicrobiia > IMCC26256 > PALSA-610 > PALSA-610. The sequence continues at coordinate 185,355 of CAWEUJ010000003.1, read as the reverse complement.
GTCACCCGCGGCGCAGAGGTCGCCCACATCGGATGCGTCGCCGTGCGCGAGCAGCCGCTGGTAGTTCGGCGAGAACTCGGCGTGTCCGAGCGCCCGGTTCGCCCATGCGCGAGCATCGTCCACCTCGTCGTTGCGGCACAGCACGACGGGAACGCCGGCGACGATCCGGGGTGCCGGTCTCGCGGCCGTTGCCGCGGCCTTCGTGATGCGCGGCAACACGTGCTCACCAATGGCCCGCTCGTCCGCCATCCACAGAATCGTCCCCGACGCATGTTCTCCGGCGATGCGCAGCATCACCGGCGCGAGGGCCGCGAGGAGGATCGGCGTCGGGACGATGTCGGTGACGTCGAGCGGATTGTGCACGCGGTAGTCGTCGTTCTCGACGTCGACCGGGCCCGGGCCCGCGAACGCGGCATTCAAGACCTCGAGGTAGTCCCGCACGAGATGGGCCGGCCGTTCGTAGGGAAGGCCGAGCATGTCCGACACGATCCAGTGGTGCGACGGACCGAGGCCGAGCGTGAAGCGCCCTTCGCACACAGCCTGATTCGAAAGTGCCTGCTGCGCCATCGCGATCGGGTGACGCGTCTGGATGGGCATGACCGCCGTCGCCAGCTCGACGCGCGACGTCGCGCCACCCATGAGTGCGATCGCGGTCAGCGCGTCGAAGTCGTCGGGGACCTGAGGGACCCAGATCGACGTGAACCCCGCCTTCTCGGCCGACTGGGCGTCCGCGACGAGCCGCGCGACCTTCTCGCGGTAGCGCCGCTTCTCCGCGCCGATCATGAGGCCGATCCGCACCTGGTTCCCCTTCCGACGAGAGGCGTCGGAGGCGACCATAACGAGGTTCAACAGTTGTGGCAACGACATTCTCTTTTTTAGAGAGCCAGCTTGCGCAGAATTCGGGGATGGTTCATACTCGCGACGAAGCGCAGGGCGGAGGAGAACGCGATGAACCGGGTCGCCGTCGTGACGGGCGCCGCAGCAGGCATGGGTCTGGCCGTAGCCCGGCGTCTCGCGGCCGCCGGAAACCAGGTCGCACTGCTCGATCTGGACGGTGACGCCGTGACGCGGGCGGCCGACGACCTGCGCGCGACCGGCGCGCGTGCACTCGGAGCCGAGGCCGACGTCGCCGACCGCGCCGCGGTCGACGAGGCGATCGCGAACGTCCGCCGCGAGCTCGGGCCCGTCGCGATCATGGTCACGAGCGCCGGGTTCGACGAGTTCCAGTCGTTCACCGACATCACTCCCGACGCGTGGGCGCGCATGCTCGCGGTCAATCTCACGGGGACCTTCCACTGCGTCCAGGCCGCGATCCCCGACATGGTGGCGGCCGGGTGGGGCCGGATCGTCACGATCTCGTCGTCGAGCGCGCAGTCGGGCGCGGCGCGCATGGCGCACTACGTCGCGTCGAAGGGTGGCGTCATCGGGCTCACCAAGGCGCTCGCGGTCGAGTACGCGCCGAACGGCATCACCGTGAACACGATCCCGCCCGGGTTCATCGACACCCCGATGGCCCGCCGGGCCGAGGCCCGAGGTGACCTCCCCTCGATCGATGCGATCGCGGCGCGCACCCCTGTGCGGAGGGCCGGCACGCCCGACGACATCGCGGCCGCGTGCGCGTACCTCTGCTCCGACGAGGCCGGCTACGTCACGGGTCAGGCGTTGGGCGTCAATGGCGGCTGGTACCTATGAGCGACGGGTCGACCCCGCGCCTCGCTCCCCTTCCGCGGGAGCAGTGGGGCGACGACGTTCGCGTCGTCCTGACCGAGGCCTTCTCCGAAGAGGTCGCGACGCGATACTTCTCGACCGGGCCCGACGCGACCCCGATGCCCAATGTGCTCGCGACGTTGATGCACAACCCCGCGCTCGCCGGCCCGTTCCTCACTTACAACAACGTGCTGTTGCGGACCCCCGCGCTCGATCACCGTATGCGCGAGCTCATGGTGCTGCGCGTCGCGTCGCTCACCCGTTCCCGTTACGAGTGGGCACAGCACGTGCGCATCGCGGAGAGGGTCGGCATCACGCCGGAAGAGATCGCTGCGATCGCGGGCGGTGGCGACGCGGAGGTGTGGACACCTCTCGAAGCAGACCTGCTCGCCGCGACCGACCAACTCGTCGATCACTTCCGCGTCGACGATGACACGTGGACTCGCCTCGCGGAACAACTCGACGAACGTCAGCTCGTAGAGCTCGTGTTCGTCGTCGGCACGTACACAGGGCTGGCGATGGCGTTCAACAGCTTCGGGTTGCAGCTCGACCCGGACCTGAACGAGATCGCGGCTGCGGCGATCTCCCAATTCGAGGAGTAGGCAATGATCGGTTTCGAGAAGCCGCCCGAGGGCAGTTGGACTGCCCACTACCCAGAGCTCGGAACCGAGCCGGTGTCGTACGAAGACTCGATCTCGCCGGAGTTCTACGAGCTCGAACGCGAAGCGATCTTCAAGCGTGCGTGGCTGAACGTGGGACGAGTCGAGCAACTGCCGCGCAAGGGGAGCTACTTCACCAAGGAGCTCGCCGTCGCCAACACGTCGATCGTCGTCGTGCGCGACGTCGACGGGCAGGTGCGCGCGTTTCACAACATCTGCCGCCACCGCGGCAACAAGCTCGTCTGGACCGACTTCCCGAAAGAGGAGTCGAGCGGCAACTGCCGGCAGTTCGTGTGCAAGTACCACGGCTGGAAGTACGAGCTCGACGGCGCCTGCTCCTACGTGCAACAAGAGCGCGAGTTCTTCGACTTCGACAAGGCCGACTACGGACTCGTTCCCGTGCACTGCGAGGTGTGGTCGGGATTCATCTTCGTGAACCTGGCCGAGGAGCCGAGCCAGAGCCTTGCGGAGTTCCTCGGGCCGATGATCACCGCGCTCGAGGGCTATCCGTTCGACCGGCAGACGGAGCGCTTCTCGTACCGCGCGGTTGTCGGGAGCAACTGGAAGCTCTTCATCGACGCCTTTCAGGAGTTCTACCACGCACCGGTCTTGCACGCGCGACAGTCGCCCGTCGCGGCGCGCCCCGAGGTGCAGGCGGCCGGCTTCGAAGGTTTGCACTACGAGATCGATGGTCCCCACCGCATGGTGACGACGTACGGCGGGCAGGGATGGAAGATGCCGCCCGAGATGCTCAAGCCGATGGAGATCGTGACGCGCAGTGGCTTGTTCGGGCCGTGGGACGCACCCGACCTCGGCATCGACGCGATGCCGGCGGGCGTCAACCCGGGGCAGAAGAATCACTGGGGCCTCGACTCGTTCCAGATCTGGCCGAACTTCGTGATCCTGATCTGGGAGCGCGGCTGGTACCTCACGTACCACTACTGGCCGATCTCGCACAACGCGCATGTGTTCGAAGGGAACCTCTACTTCGTTCCCGCGAAGAACGCGCGCGAGCGCCTCGCGCACGAGATGGCCGCGGTCACCTTCAAGGAATACGCACTGCAAGACGCCAACACGCTCGAGGCGACGCAGACGATGCTCGAGTCTCGCGTCGTAACATCGTTTCCACTCAACGACCAGGAAGTGCTCTGTCGCCATCTACACAAGGTGGCTGCCGACTGGATCGACGACTACAGACGCACACGCGCGGGGATGTGACACCGATGAGCGACGCACTGCTGCCCAGCCAGTTCTCCGACCTCGAGCCGTTCGCGGCGAAGTGGTGCCTGTCGACCGAGGGCGAGCGATTCGCGCAGCGGATGGCGAGCTCGATGGAGGAGATGCAGGCGTTCTACGACGCGTTCACTCCCCGCGCCGAGGAAGCAATCGTGTACTGCGACAAATTCCCGCTCGACGACATGCCCGACGACGCCGAACGCCTGCTCGAGCTCCTCTACTCGCTCGTCATGGTGTCGTTCCCGGTCGAAGCGTGGCGTCAGCCGCACATTCCCGATTCCGGCGCCGCGTACCTCGACCTCCTGATCGAGCCGCGCCCGTGAGCGACGTCCCCGCGCGCGACGTCCCCGTGCGAGAGGTCGTCGTCCTGCGCGCGGACCGGTGGGTCGACGTCGACGCCGGTGAAGTTCGTTCGCCCGCCGTGATCGTCGTCGAAGGGGAACGCATCGCCGCGGTCAACCCCGCCGAGCTGCCGAGCCACGCGACCGAGATCGACCTCGGCGACCTCACGTTGCTGCCGGGTCTGATGGACATGGAGCTCAACATGCTGCTGGGCGGGCCCAGCGGCGGAAACCCTCGAAGCGACGTCCAGGACGACCCTGCGTTTCGCACGTTGCGCGCGACGTTGAACTGCCGCAAGACGCTGCTCGCCGGATTCACGACCGTCCGCAACCTCGGGCTGTTCGTCAAGACGGGCGGCTACCTGCTCGACGTCGCACTCGCGCGCGCCGTCGACAACGGCTGGATCGACGGTCCGCGCATCGTTCCCGCCGGGCACGCGATCACACCCACCGGCGGGCACCTCGATCCGACGATGTTCCAGCGGCTCGGTCCCGGCATCATGGCGCTCAGTGTCGAGGAGGGCATCGCGAACGGCGTGTCCGAGGTGCGCAAGGCAGTCCGCTACCAGATCAAGTACGGAGCACGCGTCATCAAGATCTCGGCGTCCGGCGGCGTGATGTCGCACAGTGGGCTCGCGGGTGCGCAGCAGTACTCCGACGAGGAGCTCTCGGCGATCGCCGACGAAGCGCACCGCGCGGGCCTCAAGGTCGCCGCGCACGCTCACGGCGATGCCGGCATCCGAGCCTGCATCCGTGCGGGCGTCGATTGCATCGAACACGGATCACTCGCGACCGACGAGACCATCCAGATGATGGTCGATCACGGAACGTTTCTCGTCCCGACCAGCTACCTGTCGGAGGGGCTCGACGTCTCGCGCGCGGCGCCCGAGCTGCAAGCCAAGGCGGCCGAGGTGTTCCCTCGCGCACGCGCGATGCTCGGAAAGGCGATCGCCGCGGGCGTCAAGATCGCGTGCGGAACCGACGCGCCTGCGATCCCGCACGGCGACAACGCCAAAGAGCTCTGGGCAATGGTCGACCGCGGCATGACACCGATGCAGGCGTTGCGAGCGGCGACCGTCATGAGCGCCGAGCTCATCGACGTCGACGACCGCGGGCGCCTTGCCCCCGGACTGCTCGCCGACATCATCGCCGTGCCGGGCGACCCATCCGCAGACATCACGATGACCCAGGACGTGCGCTTCGTGATGAAGGGCGGCCGCGTCTACAAGCGCGTCTGAGCGTCGCGAGCGTTGCCACCCACACGTACGACCACGCTGGGAGCAGATACGGAGAACCGGATGATCGCTATGGCGGGAAGGTCCTTCTCGCAGAAGGGCGCTGATACCGTGTCAAAAGTGGAAGCGGACCTCTGAGATGGCAGACGTCGAGCCTTCGGACGACGTGAACGAGCCGGCCTGGCGGCAGCGGGCGGTCTCGCGAAGCCTGAACGCAGCCCGCTCGCGCGCCGAACAGCGGGTCCAACGATTCCTGGATGCGGCGTTCGAACTGATCGACGAGAAGGGGACGACCGAGTTCACGATCCAGGAGGTCATCGACCGCTCGAAGCAGTCGCTGCGCGGCTTCTACCAGTACTTCGACGGCAAGGACGAGCTGCTCCTCGCCCTGTTCGAAGAGACGGTCCGCGAGTCGACCGACGACCTCGGTGCAATCGTCGAGTCCGAATCGGAGCCGCTCGATCGCCTCCGCGCGTTCACGATCCGCCTCCACGAGTGGTGCGATCCGTCCGAGACGCCACGCAAGCGCGGTGCGCACAACCGCCGTCCGATCATGGAGTTCTCGGTGCAGCTCACGGTCAACCATCCCGAGCGCGTCAAGGCCGCCATGGCACCGATGTCACGCATGCTCTTCGATCTCGTCGGCGAAGCCAACGCGGCCAAGGCGATCGACGTCGCCGATCCGCGGCGCGCAGCCTTGCTCATGCAACAGACCGTCATGTACACGTGGTTCGGCAATCGGCTGGTGGAAGACAGTCGCAAGCGCCTCACTGCCGAGGACACGTGGGAGTTCTGCCTCCACGGCCTCCGAGCGAACTTCGATCGCTGACCTGGAGCGCTTCAGACGCGGTCGAGATCGAGCATCCGGATCGCGTTGCCGCGCAAGACCTTGTAGCGCTGCTCGTCGGTCAACGCCGCAGTCATCCGTTCGACCTCCTCACGCACGAAGGGCCACGTCGTGTCCGTGTGCGGGTAATCGGTCTCGAAGCAGACGTTGTCCTCGCCCGACCTCCGCAATCGACGCCATCCCGTGGAAGTCGTTCGTGAAGCACCCGAAGATCCGACCGCGGTAATAGGTGGACGGAGGTTCGGGGATCGTCTCCTTCGCCCGCGTCCAGTTCGAGTGGAACTCCCAGGTGTTGTCGGCGCGCTCGAGCGCGTACGGGATCCAGCCGATCTGGCCCTCCGAGTACGCGAGCTTCAGCGCGGGGAAACGGACGAGCACTCCCGAGAACATGAAGTCGGCCAACGAGGCCATCGAGTTGTTGAACGAGAGCATGATCGCGGTCGACGCCGGCGCGTCCGGAGACGCCGCCGGCATCTTCGAAGACGATCCGATGTGCATGCAGAGCGTCGTGCGCGTCGCCTCGCACTCCGCAAACAAGGGATCCCAGTAGCCGGTGTGAATGCTGGGAAGCCCGAGGTGCGGCGGGATCTCGCTGAAGCACACCGCGCGTGCGCCGCGCGCAGCGTTGCGCCGCACCTCGGCCACGGCGAGCTCGACGTCCCACATCGGGATGAGGCACAGCGGGATCAGATGGCCGTCCGAGTCGGCACACCATTCGTCGATCATCCAATCGTTGTAGGCACGAACGCATTCCAAACCGAGCTCGTGATCGGTGCCCTCCATGAACGTCTGGCCGCAGAAGCGCGGGAACGTCGGGAAGGCGATGGAGCCGTCGACGCCGGCGAGCGCGAGGTCGTCGACGCGCGCCTTCGGCTCGTAGCAGCCCGGCCGCATCTCGTCGTACGTGATCGCGCCGATGTACATCTTGGTTCGGTCGAATCGGCGGAGATCGCCGTCGGGAGTGGCGTCGAGAGGGATCGCGACGTGCCGCTTGTGCACGTAGATGAGGCGGTCCTCGTAGACCCAGTAGTCGCCCCACTGCCCGTCGTCGGTCATCTCCTGGTTGTAGGCGGCACCGTGACCGAGTGACATGTCACCCCACCTCGCCCGCTCGATGCGCGGCCCGCGCTCGCGCATGCGCGCGGGAAGTCGCTCCTGCCAGAGATGGGCGGGCTCGACCACGTGGTCGTCGACGCTGATGATCTTCGGCAATTCGGTCATCGTGCGATCCTTCACTCTGTTTCGGCGAGCGGATCGTGCTGTCGCCCGGAATCGAAGTCACCGCTCTTGCGCATGAACGTGGTGGCGCGTCTGCGAATGCGCCACCCATCGGTCGTACGCACATACTCGTCGCGGTACCAGCCGAGACGCATGGCGTGCGTCTGCTGATCGATGAACAAGAAGTGTTGCATTCCGCTCGCGGCGTCGCCGTCGATCTCGACCACCGGCATGTTCCCGATGAATTGGCCGCGCGGCGCCGCGGCGAGCAGCGCCGGGAAGCGTTCGAGCGTGTACGGCGTGCCGAAGGCGTTGTACTCGGCATCGGGCGTGAACACGTCGAGCCACCGATCCTGGAGAAACTGGCTCGTGTATGCCATGTATCGCGAGCACAACGCGTGCAGATCGACGAGGTCGGAGATTCGGCGAGCGTCGTCAGTCATCAAGACCCCCGTTTCGGTTCGGCGGATCCGGACCAGTTCAGCGCCCCGGTCCACCGCCGCGGAACGCATTCGCAGACTGCGGAAGTCATGCACTCATCTGAGGAGAATTAGATTATCAGTCGAGTGCGTCGTGCGACAGTTGCCGCGATCGATGCCGCGATCGATGCCGCGATCGATGCGTTGCGAGCCTGGCACGAGCAAAGGGCGAGCTCGGCGCTCGTGTCGGCGCGGGACGACCCTTCCGAGCCGACGACCCTTCCCAGAGCTAGAGACTGCCTTGCTCCTCGTCGGGATCACGCCGGGCCGGTGGCGCGGTGAGCCCGAGCACCCGCGCCAGGTCGAGATCGAGGCGGGCGGTGCCATACCGACCAGCGGCAGCCGCGGCGACGGCATCGCGAACACCGGCCCCGCCGTCACGTTCGGCGATCGAACGTATTGCGGCTGCGAAACCCTGCGCGTCACCCGAGTCGCAGGTGGCTCCGGTGACGCCTTCGATCACCGCGTCGGTCAATCCCTCGAGCCGCGCCACGATGACCGGCGTACCCCGCAGCGACGCCTCCGCCGCGACGAGACCGAAGCCCTCCATGTCGCCGGGCACCGAGATGTTCGGGACCACGAACACGTCGGCACCGGAGAAGATCGCCTCGCGATCGTCGTCGTCCACGGCACCGACGAGGACACAGCGGTCGGCCACCCCGCTCGCGTCCGCCGCGGCCTGGATCGCTGCGCGATCCGGGCCGTCGCCCGCGACGAGATATCGATACTCGCGCGCCGAGCAGCGGAAGGACATCGCGCGCGAACCAGGCCTGGCCCTTGCGCGGGACGAGGCGACCGATGGTGGCAACGATGACGTCGTCGGTGCCGAGCCCGAACCGGGATCGGACGCGAGCCCGCGCGTCCGCCACGTCCGGGCGTGTCGCCGGGACGGGAAGACCGGGAAGGACGATCTCGATGCGCTCGGGCGCGACGCCGAGGGCGACGGCTTCCCGCTTCGTCGCCTCACTGATGGCGATCACGAGATCGGCTCGCCGCAGCGCCCGACGAACCAGCATGCGATACGGGCCGATCGGGAGCGTCAGATCGAGTCCGTGCACCACGACCGCGACGCGAGTTGACGGGAACACCGCCAGAACCGGCCACAACGCGACCATCACGACCGGATCACCGACGAGCACCGTGGGAGTCCGCTCGCGGACCAATGCCACGAGCGTGCGGAGCGCGGCGAGCGGCAGGAACCACAGCAGATTGCGCTGCCCACGGCCAAGGGCGATCACACGCGGATGCGCGGCCCGGCGAACACTGGTCGCGATCTCGGAGGCAAGGTTCTCCATGCCGCCGACCGACGGTGGGAACTTGCGCGTGACGTACAAGATGTCGGGCCGGCGCATCACGGATCAATCACGGCAGCTACGAAGCGCGACGTCTGCATCATTCCTCGGCATCATTACCAGTGCGCAACGGGTTCGTCCCTTTCCGCAGCTTTATGAATACAAGCCAGAGGACCGCGTAGACAAAGAACAAGACTGCCCGGTCGATCAAACCGATCAACACGACTTGACTGACGGACAGTCCGAGGACATGCGAGCAGAAGATGTAGATGCTTTCCTTCACGCCGAGGTTGGCCGGAGTGATGTTTATGAAGAGAGAGAGACCACCGAGCACGTTGAACAGAACGAGCTCCGTGGTGCCGATCGCCAGATGAATCGAGAGAATCTCACACTTGACGACCACGAGCGTGACGAGGAAGTTGAAGAATATGACGAGCGTGAGCCCGGCCAGTAGCTTCCTGTTTGCCGCGATCTTGCCCCATCCATTCACGGCATCGAAGAAGACCTCTATGAACCTCCTTAGGTATCTATTGTTGACCGACTTCTCGGGGTCACGCTTCGGCAGCTTCACGAAGACCATGACAAGAGAGAGCAGTAAGAAACCCACGAACACGAAAACCAGAATGAAGTATTCCTTGCCGGATCGAGATCTCAATGCCGCGAGGGCCGCGAGTGCAATCAGGGAGTTGACCAGAAGAAATATGATGTAGTTCCCGGAGAGCGTCGAGATGAATTCGCTGTAGGCGAGACCGTGCTTCCTCTTCAGATAGACGGCCCGAAAGCCGAATCCGCTGCCGGCAGGCGCGAAGAAGTTTCCAACCGAAGAGATCAAAGCCACGTAGATGCTCTCGGTGATCGATATCCACTTGTTGAACGGCTGCAGTATCAGCTTTACCACCACACCATTCGCGCAAATCAGCGCCAGATCGGCCGCGGCAATCAGGACGAGCAGCGCGACGTTCAGGTGCAGGAGAGGCTTGAAGCTCTCGATATTGAATACGAAGTAGCCCGCGAAGACGGCCAGCACGGCCAACGTGATGATCGTTCTCGAATATCTACGCATCGGCAGGCCTCGAGCAGCCGCCTCGTCCCGCGCGCCGGAGCGGATCGCGGGACGAAGACATAGGCATCCTTTCGCACGGATGACGCGTCACGATTGCAACCTAGCGTGGGACCGAATGTCTCTTCTTCGAGAAGGTACCGTCGAGAAGACCTCGTACGTAGCTCCCCCATGCCTGCGGTTTGACCAGCAGCACGAGGCTGAGCGGTAGCTTCACGAGGAACTGCTCGATCACGTAGATCATCTTCTCGAACCCCTCGAGGTTCGAAGCGAAGAGCACGCCGTTTCTGGCTACGAAGTACGCCGGAACCTTGTTGAGCTTCGTGTGTCCACCTTCGCCCGTCGAGCCGGACTTCTTGTGGTAGATGACTGCCCTGGGCTCGACGTACGAGAAATAACCGACCTTCCTCGCCCGGTAGCACCAATCAAGGTCTTCGTAGTACGCAAAGTATTCGTCGTTGAGAGCACCGATTCTTCCGATCAGGCGCGCACTTATCAGGAGGGCCGTTCCGGGCACGTAGTCGGTCTTGAAGGGTTGACTACCGAGATCAATCGACTCGTAGAGTCGGCCCTTGTGCAAATGTCGGGCGATCCCGTGTCTGACCTCTGCGCCGGCAAACCATATGCGCCGACGATCGTTGTAGAGAATCACCGGGGAGACCATGCCGGCGTCGGGGAGGAGCTCGTAGAGCTCTACGAGCTTCGTGAGGAAGTCCGGAGTGACCACTGTGTCGTTGTTGAGGAGTAGCACATACTCGGCGGAGTGAGCGAGGGCAAAGGCGATGCCCTGATTGCACCCACCGGTGAAGCCGAGATTCTCGGAGTTCCGGATGAGCTCGACGTCGGGGTACTCGTGTGCGATTCGGTCCGCTTCACCGTCTTTGGATCCGTTGTCGATCACGACGACCTCATAGTCGCGATAGTCGATCGACTCCAACGACTGCAGACACTCCAAGGTGTCATCCAGCCCGTTCCAATTGATCGTGACGATGCAAACCTTGGCCGTTCGTTCGTCGGTCATGCTAAGCAGCGCTTGCTACACGTCCCGTAATACCCGGATCCGAACGAAGGCCGTCGGCGATCCGACGCCGTTCATGGTGCGCACTCGTGGGCAATGCTGCCACTGCTTTCTCGAACGGCGATCGCGGCCGGACGGGGAGCGAAGTCTGTGGCTCCTCGGCAGGCTTTCGAGCCTGCGTTTCGGGCTCCGGAGGCCGACACTGTATCGCCCGCACTCCGGGACGGGACCGACGACCACCGGGAAGCGGCGCCGCCGCGTGGATGGTGGACTCGGAAGTCGATCGTCGTGATCGGTCACGCCAGACGCGGCTGACCGTGGAGTCGGGCGGCACATGGTTCTCGGTCGGGCGGCTTCGGGTTCACCTCCGTCCGAGCCGTCGTTGACGTCGACGAACGGGACGATGGCGCGGCGGCGCGTCCGCGCGTTCGCGTCGCGTTCGTCATGGCCGCGGCCGAGCCGGCGCTCGGGCCGAGACCTCACCAAATGCGTTCGATGCGGTTTGGATACGCTGCCGCGAAGATGTGGATTTCTCGTCATCAGTTGAGATCGCGGTTGCGATCGAAGGCAGCGTTTATCGCACGATGGGCCGGGTTGCCGGCACTCGTATACTTCGGATTCTTCTGCCTTTACACGTGGCCGTGGATCGCACATTTCAACGATCGCTTCTTCACCGATACCGGCGACGGGTTCCAGAACGTATGGAACATGTGGTGGGTGAACAAGTCGGTTACCCAGCTCCACCAGTTGCCGTGGCACACCACCTACCTTCACGCTCCTTACGGCACGACACTGCTGGGCCAGACGCTCAACCCGTTCAACGGCTTCGCCGCGATTCCGTTGCTTCGTGTGATGAGCCTGATGCAGGCGTTCAACACGATGGTGATCTTCTCGTTCACAGTTGGAGGAGTCACAGCCTTCTGGCTCTGCTACTTCTACTCGCGGCGATACGTCGCGTCGTTGATCGGCGGCTTCGTCTTCACATTCTCGAGCTACCACTTCGCGCACGCGATCGGTCACATGCAGCTCGTCTCGCTCGAATGGATACCCCTGTTCGTGTTGCTGTTTTGGCGGTTGTGTACCAAACCGACGATCCGTGACGCGATCGGCGCGGCCGGCGCCTTGTTTCTGGTGCTCTTGTGCGACTACTACTACTTCTTCTACTCGGTGGTCGCAGCGACGCTCATCGTCATCTATTTGTGGCGCAAACATGACCTCCCGCCATTGCGTGAGCGAACAACCGTCCGAGCATTTTCGCTCTTCGTAGTTCTTGTGCTGGCGACGTGCGCGCCGCTACCGCTCGCACTACTTCACCTCAACACGCATGACACGCTGCTCGGCTCGCACAACCCGCGTGTCTTCAGCACGGATCTGTTCACGCCCTTCGTCGACGGCGGCTTCTGGCGGTTCGCGTCGCTCACACACTCATATTGGCGCCACATCGGCACGGGCTTGTCGGAATCGAGCGTCTATCTCGGCATCTCCGTGATCGCGCTGCTCGTCATTGCCCTGTTTCGGCGCTCCGCGATTCATCGCGACGCGTTGTTTTGGGTCGGGCTGTGCATCATGTTCGGAGTCTTGAGCTTGGGGCCGAGGTTGATGGTCCGCGGCAAGTCCTACGGGCACGTGCCGTTGCCGTACGCAGTGGTCGAGCACCTGATTCCACCCCTACGTCTCTCCGGTACGCCGATCCGGATGATGGTGATGGTGACCCTCGGCGCGGCGGTCGTCGTTTCAATGGTGCTCGGGCGCCTCGATCTGGCGCGCCCCGGCTCTCGTCTCGCGCTGATCGGCTTCGCAGCCGTGCTCGTCATCGAGATGTGGCCGGGCCATCTCCCGAACAACCCCGCAGTCGTGCCGGAATACGTCAGCGCTCTGCGCGCGCTTCCTTCCACCGGCGCCGTGCTCGACGTCGCGGCGGCCCAACCGAGTTGGCCGCTCTATGACCAGACGATTCACGGGAAGCCCATCGCATTCGGTTACGTCTCACGTCTTCCGTCGAGCGTCGCGCGACAAGATGCTGCGGTCGAGGCCGCGGTGCGGGGCGGGCGCTTCAGCGTGCTCTGCGACCGCTTCCGCATCCGCTACTACGTCACCCCCTTCGGAAAGCCCATGCGCGGCGACGAGCGGTTTCCCGTGGTCTACAACGACGGCCGCACGCTGATCTACGACTTGGAGACCGCCGGGCGCTGCTGAACGCGGCAACGCTTCCTCACGTCCGGCTCAGCTCGGTCGCCCGCGTCTATCCTTCGAATCCGATGCCGGAGGAGATCGTGACGTCGTCGGGCGAGCACGGAGCGGCCGACGCGGACCGCGACGTGCCGGGGCCGGTGCGCTACGCGTACGGCGGCGACAGCGCGGGCGGAACCAGCAGCGTCCTCGTCTCACTCGTTCCCTCGACGGCCACGCGCGTTCTCGACATCGGCTGCGCGTCGGGGTACCTGGGCCGGGAACTCATGCGGACCCGACAATGCGAGGTGTGGGGCATCGACGCGAATCCCGACTCGGCCGCAGCGGCCCGCGCCGCCGGCTACGCCGACGTGCTCTGCGCCGACCTGGATTCGCTACCGGCGCTGCCGTGGTCGGGACCGTTCGACGCCGTGCTGGCGGGCAATATCCTCGAACACCTCAGGAACCCCGAGATCCTTCTCGACCACGTTCGGGGCTTGCTCGAGCATGGCGCTCCACTCGTCATCGCGCTTCCCAACGTGGCGAACCTGAAGGTGCGGCTCAATATCTTGCGCGGGCACTTCGACTACACCGACACGGGGATCTTGGACCGTACGCATCTGCATCTGTACACATACGACTCCGCTCGCGCACTCCTCACCGACAACGGGTTCGTCGTCCGCGTCGAGCGGGCCGGCTCGCGCACGTTCGGGCGTTTCCTCAACGGTCGAGCTCCCGGGGCACGGCGCTTCGCGCCACTCCTCGCCAACACGATCATCATGCAGGCCTCGGTCCGCCCGTAACGAAGGCTCGGGTTCTGCGAAACGGCACGCCGGGGCCGGGTCGGCGTGCGTGGAACCCGATCACGTGCACGAGGAGATCGAGCTGCAGCTGCCCGACTTCTCGTCGTACAACCTGGAATGGGTGGCGCGCGCCCCCGCAGTGCACTTCGCAGACGCGTCCTTGGTCGAGCGCGCAATACGCCCACACCGGAGGTTTCGTACGGACCGCCAACGTGGCGGCGAAGTGGACGTAACGGGATCCTCCTCGAACCGGCAATTCGCCCAGCAGCCTGGCGCTGGTCGAAACGCACGGCCGGGCGCTCCGACCGATTGTGGCGCAAGTCGCTCGCAAGTTGGTCGTGGGTTGCGCCGATCTAGCTGGCAATGGTGGTCGATGCGGACTCGATGGCGGCAGCCGAAACGGCGTCGGGGACAGGTGAGGCGTGGGGGCGGGACGCCGCCGACCGTCATGTCCTGGCCAGCCGGTCGGCGCCGGCATTGATCTTCGGTGCGGGTCTGGTGACGCTGGTGAACACCGTGTTGTCGCCGTTGCACAACGTGAATGTCGCGGCGTTGCGGGCAACGGGCGCAGTAACGGTTCTCGCGTCGTTCGGGGCGCCGAAGTTGCCGTGGGCAAAGCACAGCCGCCTCGCCGGCTATGGCGTGATGGTGTCCGCGATCGTCGCATTGGTCGCGACCGACCGTTGGCATCACTACTCACGCAATGAAGCTGCCATCGCGGTGTACCCGATCTTCTTCATCATCATCATCGCCTGGGCCGGCCTCACCCAACCACAAGGTTCGGCGAGCGTGGTCGCATGCCTGAGCGGTGTCGCACTGGCATGGACACTCCACAACGGAGGTCATGGCGCGGCCGCATGGCAGTGCATCGCGGTCACGGTGCCCGCCGCCGCGATCCTGGGTGAGACCGTGTCCTGGGCGTACGGCCACGCCCTACAGCTCGCGCGTCTCGACGCGCAGCGCCGCGACGCGCTCGAAGCGCTCGTGTCCGGAGCGAGTCGCCTGCAAGGCGCGCTCACCCCCGAAGCATCCGAATCGATCCTCCTCGCGACCGCGGCCAACATGTTCCGCGGTGACGACACTCGTCTCGAACCAGCCGATCCGCGCGTCGACGACGGTCGAGAACATGACGACACGCACTACGACCCGGCCACCCGCGAACTGCGCATCCGGCTTCGCGGCCGGTCCGGCACGCTCGGCACGCTCATCACGGTCGTGGACCAGCCCGACGACTTCTTATTGGACGCAGCCCGCCTCTACGGCCAACACGTCGGCACCCGCCTCGAACAGCTGCGGGTCATCGACGCCCTCACCGACGCCGCGACTCATGACACCCTTACCGGCATCGGGAACCGCAGAGCCGCGCAGGCTTCTATCGACACGCTCGAAGCCGACGACGCCGTGATGATCCTCGACCTGGACCACTTCAAAGCCGTCAACGATTCGCTCGGCCACCACGCCGGCGACCAAGTCCTCACCCAATTCGGCGAGTACCTGCGTAACACCACACGTCCTACCGACTCCGTCGCACGCTACGGCGGCGAAGAGTTTCTCCTCATCTGCAGGTCCACAACCCGCGAACAGGCCCGTCACGTCGCGAATCGACTCCTCGACGGCTGGCGGGCACTACGCCCCCTCGTCACGTTCAGCGTCGGCTACGCCCTCCACACCCAGGACGACCCCGCCGAAGTCACGCTCGAACACGCCGACATGGCCCTCTACGCGGCCAAACGCGAAGGCCGAGACCGAGCGCACGAATACCCGCACATCGGACACGCACCCAACGCCCCCGTGACAACGACCCAACACTGAAGCCGCAACCGCAGACGCCGCCGAGGCCCTCGGCGATCTGGTCCCCCACGTTGGTGGAGGTGACGGGGCGCTACTCGAACCGGCAAATCGCCCCGATCGCCGCGAAGCTTCTCGATTGGGCTCTCGAAGTGCCGGGCTGACCTCGCTCCGCCCGATCCGTGAGCCGGTGTGCTCCCCAGCCCAACCGCACGTCGTTCTGGTGCGCCGCAGGGGTGAACGGTTGGTGATTCGCGGGTTGCGTCCGAGACGCGCCCGTGGGAATCGACTCGTCGATCTCAGCGGCAGCGATATTTAGTGCTAAACTTTGTCCATGGTTCGCTACTGCACTCGGATCACGACTCCCATGCCTCGCGAGCAGGCCTTTGCTGTGCTCAGCCACTTCGATCGCGTCGCCGAATGGGACCCCGGAATCGATGAGGCGACGATGCTCACGCCCGAGCCGGTCCGGCAGGGATCTCGCTTCGCGCTTCGCGCCCGGTTCCTCGGCCGTTCGCTCCCCCTCGAGTACGAGATCATCGATTTCGAGCCGGACACCCGCCTGGTGCTCCGGGCGGAGAACCCGTTCGTCCGTTCCGTCGACACCATTTCGTTCGAGACGCGGCCCGGAACAACCGAGGTCACCTACGACGCACACCTCGAGCCCAAAGGACTGGCACGCCTCGCCGCGCCCGTACTTGCGTTTGCCTTCTCTCGCATCGGTGACCGAGCCGCGACAGGGCTGCGCCGACACCTGAACCCGGCCGGGCCCGCATGACGACGGCTTCACGACCGCGGCTCGCCCTCGACCGGGCGCTCGAGCTCACCGTCGTGGGCAGTTTCAGTCGCATCGGTTTCGCGACGCGGCGCGCACTCTTCGGTTGGGACGACGCCCGCGAACCCGACCTCACCGGCCGTATCGCGGTGGTTACGGGTGCGACGAGTGGTCTCGGATTCGCGGCCGCGCACCTCCTCGCTCGGCGAGGCGCCGACCTGTTCCTGATCGGCCGCGATCAGGCGCGCACCGAAGTCGCACGCCGATCGGTCGTCGAGGCGGTACCCGGAACGAACGTCGAAACCATCATCGCCGATCTCGCCGATCTCGACGACGTGCGTGAAGCCGCCGCGGCGCTGAACTCGTCCGCGTCTCGGATCGACGCGCTGATCCACAACGCGGGTGCGCTTGTTCACGACCTCCGGCGAACGGGTGACCAGCTCGAGTTGACCGCGCAAGTGCACGTCGTCGCGCCCTTCTTGTTGACCTCGCTGCTCCTGCCCGCCCTGCGCTCGAGTGGCACTGCGCGTGTGGTCACCGTCTCGTCGGGAGGGATGTACACCCAGCGCCTCGACGTCGACATGCTGGACGCGCCACCCGAACCGTTCGACGGTGTACGGATCTACGCGAACGCAAAACGCGCCGAAGTCGTATTGACCGAACGATGGGCGCGGCATCCGTCAGCGCTCGGGATCCACTTCCACGCGATGCATCCCGGTTGGGCCGACACCCCTGGCGTCCGAGCGTCACTGCCGCGCTTTCGGCGCGTCATGCGGCCGCTGCTGCGTTCCGCCGAGCAGGGCGCCGACACGATGGTCTGGTTGGCGGGTGCACCGGAGGCGCTCGAATCGAACGGGGAGTTCTGGCTCGACCGGCGGTGCCGACCGACGAGCGTGCTGCCGTGGACCGCTACGACCGATGCCGAGGCGGAACGGTTGTGGCGATGGTGTGCCGATCGTTCCGGAACCCTCACTGCGATCGAGCCGCCATCATGAAGGTCGCGATCGTCGGAACCGGCATCTCCGGACTCGTCGCCGCGCGCGAGCTCCACCCAGATCACGACGTGACCGTCTTCGAGGCGGACGCTCGTGTCGGCGGGCACGCGAACACCGTCGATATCGAGCTCGACGGAGAAGCACATCGTGTCGACACTGGTTTCATCGTCTACAACGAGGCCAACTATCCGGGTTTCACTGCTCTGTTGCGGGCACTCGGTGTCGCGACCCAGCCGACCGAGATGAGTTTCAGCGTGGCCGACGCTCGCACCGGCCTCGAATACCGGGGCTCGAATCTCAACACGCTCTTCGCCCAGCGCCGCAATCTCGCACGTCCTGCGTTCCTGCGGCTGGTAACCGAAATCATGCGCTTCAACCGCGCCGCGCGCCGTCTCGTCGCCGACGAGCCTCGATGGCACGGCGCCGACCGCCTGCCCGGCGCCGACGCACGCGGTGACGACGATGAGCCGATCGACGCATTTCTGCAGCGGGGCCGCTACTCCCGTTCGTTCGTCGAGCAGTTCCTGGTTCCCTTCGGCGCGGCCATCTGGTCTGCCGACCCCGCAACCTTCACCCGCTTCCCGATGCGTTCGTACGCGCGATTCATGCACAACCATGGGTTGCTCGAAGCACCCGGACGCGCGCGCTGGCGCACGATCACGGGCGGGTCACGCTGCTATGTCGACGCCCTCACCGAGCCGTTCACCGAGCGGATTCGGCTCTCCACCCCAGTGCACAAAATCGTCACACGTACAGACACCGGTTCGGCGGCTTCGGTCGAGGTGCTGACCGATCGAGGCCCGGAACGCTTCGACCACGTTGTGGTCGCGACGCACAGCGACCAGGCACTCCGTATGCTCGGTGACGCGACCCAGGCCGAGCAATCGGTACTCGGGCCGATCAAGTACCAGCACAACACGGCAACGCTGCATACGGACGCGCGCCTCCTCCCCAGAAAACCGCGAGCGCGTGCGAGTTGGAACTACTCAGTCGATCCCGACAGCCGCCGCGCGACCGTGACCTATTGGATGAACTCGCTCCAGGCGATCGACACGATCAAGCCGCTGCTGGTGACCCTCAATCGAGAGGGCTCCATCAATCCGGCGCAGGTGCTCGCGCGAGTTCGACTATCACCATCCCGTCTTCGACGCGGCGGCTATGCGCGCCCAGCGCCGCCGTCACGAGATCCAGGGCATCCGCGGCATCAGCTTTGCCGGTGCGTATTGGGGATACGGATTCCACGAGGACGGCGTGCAGAGCGGACTCGAAGTCGCGCGCTCGATCGCGACCAAGCGATGAGCGCGGTCGCGATATACGAGGGAACGGTGCGCCATCGACGGGTCACACCGAAGGCACGGGAATTCGCCCCGAGCCTGTTCCTCGCGTACCTCGACGTCGACGCGCTCCCGGAATCGCTCGACTCTCTCCCGGGCTGGTCGGCGCGCCGGCGCGCCCTCGTGCGGTTCCGGCGCGAAGACTTCCTCAACGGCCAGGACGGACCGCTCGGTGACGCCGTCCGCGACCTCGTGCAAGCGCGGCTTGGGCGACGGCCGGACGGTCCGATCCACCTGCTCGCGCATTTGCGCACTTTCGGTTGGTCATTCAATCCGCTGGCGGTCTACTACTGCTGGACCGCCGACGAAAGCGCTCTCGACGCGGTCGTTCTCGAGGTCACCAACACGCCTTGGGGAGAGCGCCATTGGTACGTGCTCGACGCGCAAGCTGACGCGACGACGCGTACCGTCGACAAGGAAATGCACGTCTCGCCGTTTCTCCCGATGGACGTCGAGTATCACGTCTCCTGGACCGCACCCGGCGAGACGCTTCGCCTCGACATCGTGGTGGAGCGAGAGGGAACGACCCTGTTCGAGGCCGGGCTCGCGCTGCAGCGGACAATCCTCGACCGCCGTCACGCCGTTACCACGCTCTTGCGCTACCCGCTCATGCCAATGCGGGCGTCCCTCGCGATCTACCGCCAAGCTGTCGCCCTGTTCCTCGCCCGAGTTCCCTTGTACCGTCACCCTCCCCGTCGCGCTCAGGAGGTCGGTGTGTGAAACGGTGCACGACTGCATCCAGGCGAACTCGCGCGGCACGCGCAATTGTCGACCAACTGTTACAGCGCGTCCGCGGCGGAACCGTCGACGTGACCGATCCCTTCGGCCGCGCGAGCCATGCTCATACGGACGCGGATGCGACCGATTCACCGCTCCGCGCGCATGTCGACGTGCACGACACGCGCGTCTACGAGGTCGTGCTGAGGCGCGGCAGCATCGGATTGGGAGAGTCGTACGCCGACGGCTGGTGGGACGTCGACGATCTCGCCGGCTTCCTACGCATCGCGCTTCGCAGCCTGCACCCGGTCCACGACCGACGCGACCGCGTGCACCGAATCGCGAGCCCGATCGTCGACCCCATCGCCCGGTTGCGGCGCGCGGATCCTGGTCGCGACGCGTGGCACGTGCGCGCGCACTACGACATAGGGAACGAGTTCTTCCGTCGAGTGCTCGACGAGACCATGGGGTACTCGTGCGCGATCTTCGACGATCCGCACACCTCACTCGCCGACGCGTCGCGGGCAAAGTTCGACCGGCTCGCGCGGATGGCCGGCCTCTCGCCCGGTGACCGGCTCCTGGAGATCGGGACCGGATGGGCCGGGTTCGCGCTCCACGCGGCGGAGCACTACGGCTGCCACGTCACCACGACCACGATCTCTGAGCGCCAATACGAGTTCGCACGCGAACGGGTCAGCAAGGCTGGCCTCGATGATCGGATCACGGTGCTCGACCGGGATTACCGCGACGTGCGCGGCAGCTTCGACAAGGCGGTCGCGATCGAGATGATCGAAGCCGTCGACTGGCGCGAGTACGACACGTTCTTCGAATGCGTGAGCGAACTGCTCACCGACGACGGGACGCTGACCCTGCAAGCAATTGTCGTGCCTGACGGCCGATTCGATGCACTCAAGCGTCATACCGACTTCATCAAGGCCGCGATCTTCCCCGGCGGTTGCCTCCCGTCGGTCGAGGCGCTCACGGCTGCCGCAAACCGCAGCGGTGGCCTGAAGTTGCGCCAACGCGACGACATCGGCCCGCACTACGCCGAGACACTGCGGCGCTGGCGCACGCACCTCGGTGACCTCGCGTCGGAACTCCCTGACCTCGGTCTCGACGAGAGGTTCTTGCGTCTGTGGAACTTCTACTTCGCCTACTGCGAAGCCGGCTTCGAGGAGCGCTACATCGGCGCCACGCAGCTGTCCTACGCCGCGGCCGACCCCCGCGCGCGCCGAGCGCCGGACGAGCGCCTGCACACGGCGCACGACTCGGCTGCCGCCTGAGGGGTCACGGATGGCACAGCCGACACCGACCCACGACGACAACGATCGTCTCAGCATCCAAGCCGCCGCCGATCTGCTCGGCGTGCACTACATGACCGCGTATCGCTACGTGCGTACCGGTCGCCTCGACGCTGTGCGCGAAGGCAGTCACTGGTATGTACCGCGCTCGGCAATCGCCTCACTCGTGCCGGCCGGCACACCGGGAAGACACAAGTACGGCGCGCCGAATCACCGTCGCGACTACGCCGGTGAGCTCTTCGCGCATCTCGTGACCGGCGACGAAGCCGAGGCCTGGCGACTCCTCCAGGACGCGCTCGCGTCGGCTCTCACGGCCGAGCAGCTCTACCTCGACGTGCTCGGACCGGCGATGCACTTGGTCGGAGACGAATGGGAAGCCGGCCGGATCAGCATCGCGGAGGAGCATCGTGCCAGCACGCTCATCTACCGGCTCGTAGGCCGGCTCGGACCGTCGTTTACGCGCCGCGGGCCGGCGCGCGGACTCGTCGTACTGGGCACGCCCGCGGGTGACCGTCACGGCCTCCCGACGGCGCTCGTTGCCGACCCACTGCGCGGCCACGGATTCGCCGTCGCCGATCTCGGCGCCGACACGCCCGCGGAATCGTTCGCCGAGATCGTGGCGCGCGACGATCGGGCCCGTGCGGTCGGGATCGTCGTGTCGATACCCGTCGGCGATGGCGTCATCAAGAACACCGTCGCCGCCATTCGCGCCGCCCGTGCACTTCCGATTCTCATCGGAGGGCGCGCGATCGAAAACGCAACCCACGCGACCGCACTCGGCGCAGACGCTTATTCCGAGACGGCGGCCGAAGCGATCGCATGGTTCGACGCGGTCAAACCCATCGTCCGACAGCGGCGACAACCACCGAAACCGAAGACCTGAGCCGGCTCCGCAACACGCGGATATAGCTGCAGACCGTGCGATGGGCACGCCCGATCGCTCTGCCGATCAGACGACTTCGGCATCACTGCGCAGCCAGCTCCGCGATCCGCCACTTCTCCAACTCCGACAGTCGTTCCACAACACGTCTCCCGATCGATCCAACCCGATCGAAGATGCCGATGCGTTGACCCGCTGAGACCGCCGCAGTTCGGATAGCGATCACCGCGCCCACGCCGAGGGCAGCTGCGTGCGGCGAGCATCACAACAGGTGTGGAAGTAACGGGACGCTACTCGAACCGACAAATCGCCCAGATAGCCGCCAGGCTGATCGATTTCGCGATCAGGAACCGCCGCTGACGTCGTGCCGTTGATCGACTGCGCAGCCGAACGCGGGCGCGCGCTCTGCTGTCAGGTCTTCGTGCCGTGTGGTGCCGGAGTTGATCGATCGTCAGTGAGGCGGTGTGCGAGTTCCTGGAGCGTGTCGCGGAGTTGCGAGAAGCGGCGCGGCCCGAGGAGCTCGGCAATGTGGTCTTCCGCGGCTCGCGCGTGTTGGGTGATGGCTGCTTGGAGCCGCCGTCCTTTGGCGGTGAGTCGGACCACGCGCGCGCGCCCGTCCGCAGCATCGGCGTGGCGGGTGACGTAACCGCAGCGTTCGAGGTGGCCCAACAGATCGTTGATCGATTGTCTGGTGATCTGCAGTTGCTCGGCGAGTTCGGAGGGGCGTTGGCGGTCGAGCGTGGGATAGCGGAACAGCGCGACGTGGGCGGCGTTCAGATCGTCGTAGCCCTCCGCCGCCACGCCCGCATAGATCTGGTCGCGGACCCATTGCCAACAGGGCCGCAGGAGCGCGCCGACGTACGGGGGGAGCTCGGAGGGTCACTGCTTGACATATTTGTAAGGGTACCTTACGATCCGGTTGTAAGGTAAACTTATCGTTCTGCCGATGGTGCAGAAACGGGGGTGCGGGCGTCGAAGGCGGCGGGCGCACCTCCACGAGGAAGGTGTGACCATGGGTTCAGCAGTCATCGACGGTCCCGACAACGCAAACGCGCAGGCGTGGTGGTTTCTCGACACGTTGGTAGTCGAGCATCGTTGCGCTCCCGACATGGAAACCATCGTGTTGGAGATGACGCTGCCCGTCGGTTCGGCAGCTCCCCTCCACGTGCACGATGACCTCGACGACACGTGGTACATCCTCGACGGTGAGATCATCGTGCGATGCGCCGACGACGTCTCGATCGTCGGCCCCGGCCACTGGGTCTCGATGCCGCGAGGCGTTCCCCACACCTTCCGGGTCGTCGGCGAGCGCGACGCACGCATCCTGCTCGTGCACGACAACGCAACGTTCCGGGACCTGATCCGCGACGTCGGGGTCCCGGCTGAGTCACACATCGTGCCGCCGGCACCGGTCTTCCCGCCGATGGACGAGCTCGCGCGCATCGCGGCCTCACACGACCTCACGCCGGTCGGCCCGCCGATGAGCGACCAAGACGCCGCGGCCCTCCTCGCGGTTCGCTGAGCGACACCGCCGAAACGTCGCCTTTCCGCGGCATAGTGAAGGGACCGAGGATGTTGGTACAGAGCCTCGGGCACGTCGTGCTCAAAGTTCGGGACCTGCAACATTCGGAGACGTTCTACGCGGGCGTCTTGGGGATGCAGATCATCTCCCGAATCTCGGAGCCGGTTGCGATGTCGTTCTTCACGCTCGGGAACCATCACGATTTCGCGCTTGTCGAGGTCGGCGATGCCGCGCCGTCACCCCACCCCGGCGGCACCGGGCTTGCACACGTCGCGTTCAAGGTCGGCGATTCTCTTGACGAGTTCCGCCGCGTCAAGGCCGTGCTCGACGCGGCGGGCATCGCCGCTCTCTATGAGGCCGACCGAGCGTTCACAAAGAGCTTGCACGTGGAGGATCCGGACGGACACGAGGTCGAGCTCTACATCGACACGTCGGACGCGTGGAAGCGGCGTACGAGCAGCCAGTACCCACCGCGCCACGACGCGCGAGCGTCGTGAGTGTTCTGAGCTGGTCGTGATTCACCCAGCTTGTCTTGGAACGTCGGAGTCCTCAGCTTCACCGCACGCGACCCCGTCGCCAGCTCGGGACTCACCTTCAGGGCCAATGCATTCTCGAGTAGTCGCTCGTCCAAGAAGCGCCGGCCAGGGGACGCAGCAGCGAACCAGGAAACGCGGTCAGCATGCCGGTGCGAATATCGGCCTCCGTTCGCGCCGGCAGTTCGAGTAACGCCGTTTGCCTCGTTCTGACGCCAACGTCAGCGAAGCGCCGGAAATGGCTTGCGCGAGCTGTTTGCGGCCGATCGCCTGGAGGGAGTGGAGGTAACGGGACGCTACTCGAACCGGCAAATCACCCAGATCGCCGCAATGCTTCTCGATTGGGCTCTCGAAGCGTCGAGTTGACCCGCGCGCCCTATCCGGGAGCCAGCGAGATGGGTGCGCGCTCGGTCGAGTCGGACCCGGCCTTGCCTCGGTAGCTGCCGTAACACGGCACCGAGCCGTCGGCGCAGTCAGTCGGTGATCGTCACCTCGTCGCCGACGCGCACGGCGCCAGGGGTGTGCACGTCGGTCCAGACACCAAAAGTCGCGCCGTGATGACGCGGCGAGCGCCTTGAAGACGTCGAGATCGCGATCAAGGCCCGGTTGCGGGCGGGTCACCATCGTGCACCGCTGGCACGGAATTGCGGGTTGCACCACCGCGGCGCCGACGCGGACCGTGCTTCCGCACCACGCATCCTCCACCCAACCATCGTCGTCGACATCGACCACGATGTTCGGCCGGAACCTCCGGGTCTCCCATGCGCCGTCGGGGTGCAATGCGCGCCCCTGACGCAGGCTCGCCGTCGTGATCACGAGCAGCGGGAGAGCGTCGACGAACCGGCTCTCCGGCATCGTCCACGACACGGCCGCGCTCTCGTCATCCGTCGCGTCCTCGAAATACTCGCCGACCCCCGCGCCGAACGTCTCCGCGTGCACGAGCGCGACCCGGCGGCCGATCCACGTCAACAGGACTTCGTCCGCGTGCACGCTCGGTCCGGCAAGCACCTCGCCGTCCGGGAGGAGTATCTCGACCCCGGTATCGGTGCGTCGAGCGCTCGCGAGCAGCAGCGCGGGCACGCGCCGCGCCGTCAACACCATGCCGGTCTCGCCGTCGACGATGCCCCAGCGCCGGTCCCCCGCCAACCCCGAGTCCTCGACGACCGCCTCGTCGAGCTGCTCACCTTGCAACGACTTCACCGGATAGCGCCAGAGTTCGGCGACGTGCACCGCCCCACCTCCGTTCCGCGGCCGGCAAGTTCGCGGCCTCGACGATCGTACGCGCCCGCCTCGAACTCGAAGACGTCAGCTGACGCCGGCGTGACCGACACGAGCACCGATGCCGGAACCGTGGAGGCGGCACCCGGCGCCGACGGTCACTCCCTATACGGGCAGACCGGAGCGCAAGGGAACGTCGACGAGGGCCACGTCAACAATGACGGCTCGCTCACGGCGATCGGCTGCGTCACCGTCGCCAACGCAGCCGGCGGCGAAGGCATCGTCGCCGTCCGACTCGACCCCGAAGCCTGCGGCACGACGGCATCCGTCATGCCGCGGGCCCACCTGGGGCGAACTGCATCGCGCGGCGGATCCGCGTTCGCACTCGCAGCCAGGGACGGGCAGAATTCCCTGCGTTACAAGGTTGGATGTCGACTCCTTGTCGAGCTCGAGGAGGCGGGCCGTGTCGATTTCCGTGTCAAGAGTCGGTCACATCGTCATTCGGGTGAGCGATCTCGAGCGGGCACTGGCGTTCTACTCGGGCGTGCTCAGCTTACGGGAGGTGGCTCGTCGCGACTTCGGTGAGGGTCCGATGGTGTTCTTGTCGACGGGAAACTCACATCACGACATCGCGCTCGTCGAAACCAGCGACGTGGTACGCGGCAGCTACCTGCATCACTTCGCCTTGAAGGTCGGTGACTCGCTCGCGGCTCTGGCGGACGTGCGGAGCACGCTCGCGGCGAACAACGTCGCCGTACACATGGCGCTCGACCACCACGTCAGCCAGGGCCTGTACATCTCCGACCGCGACGGGAACCTGATCGAGCTCTACGTCGACGCGAACGAGGTGTGGCGCGAAGACCCGTCATCGGTCGCGAACTCGGACCCGCTCATCTTGCCGTGAGCTCAACCCCACCCACGCTGACCGCCGCTCCTCGTCCGCCAAACGGATCAGCTCCGAGAAATGGGGCAACCCGCGACGACGGTTCGAGTAACGACGGTTGGCTCGTCCTGACATGCACGTCAGCGATTCGCCGGAATGGGGCTCACGCAAACCGTTTTCGACCGACCGCCCAGCAGGCGTCGACCTGCTGGGACGTTATTCCAACCCCGACATCGTGTCGCGTCTGAACCGCATTCTCTCTGGTCAGGGGCGTGACAGACCGTCCCATCGACCCGTCCCATCGGTCCGTCAACAACAGACCCGATTGACCGAATCGCAACGTTCTGAGCTGCTAGATCGGTACCTCACCGGAGAACCCGCGACCGCGCTCGCTATGGAACTCGGCGTCCACCGCGCCACCGTCTTCAGCCTCCTGCGACGGGCCGGCGTCCAGACCCGTTATCGCATCCTGAGCGACGAAGACGTTGCCGTTGCCGTTGCCGTTGCCGTTGCCCGGACCATGTACGACGCAGGTCAATCATTGTCTTCGATTGGCGAACACTTCGGCGTGTCCGGCCGCACCGCCCTCAACGTGTTCCGTCGCCACGGGATACCGACGCGAGCGCGCGGCACCAACCAGTGGACCCAGAAGCCCACGCAAGCGACCGTTGGGCGCGTGCCGCGGTGCCGGTCCGGCTGCGTGGTCGATAGGTCAGTCGGCAGTGCCAGTGGTGATCCCGGCGAGCATTTCTTCGAGCATCGCGTGATCGGGTGCGTCGAATGTTGGTGCGTCGGGTGCTTTCGCGAGCGTGTCGAGCAGTGTGTTGAGCATGGCGCCGGGCGCGGGTGGGAGGTGGCCGCTGAGCACGATCTCCGGGTCGAGTCCGCCGATCTGGGCGACGTGTTCGGTGAACAGTTTGCGATCGACGTTGTGGATCCAGGGCGAGTCGATGGTGACCCACAGGGTCTGGCCGTCGCGCAGGTCCGTGTCGGAGATATCCGCTGCGCTTTGCGGGATGTCGGGCAAGAGTGCGCCGAAGCAGTCGGCGCTGAAGAGCGTGCGTGAAGTCTCGTCGTAGAAGCCGGTCGTTACCGCGTTGTCGTAGACCGGCGGCTTGAATGCCCTCAACGCGCGGTTGCCGACCCTGACTCGCTCGCCCGGGTTCACGAAACGCACTCGGTCCGGCGGGAGCGGTGTCGATGAGAGCCCCATGATCCCCATCCCGAAGAAGGTGGTGATGACGCGAAGTTGCGGGTTCTCGTCCAGCAGTGTGTGCAGCGACCCGATGTGATCGAAGTCGGTGTGACTGAGCCAGATCCACCGCAGGTCGGTTGGATCGATGACCGTCCGCAGCGCGGTCATGAATTCGTCGGCCTCGACGACTGCGCCGGTGTCGACCAGCATGGGTTCGTCGCCGTGCATCACGAACGCGTTGATCGCCAGGCTGCCGAAGTCAGCGATCGTTGCAGTGGAGCTCACCACGTCGATGTCGGGCGCGGCCCGATATGTGGTGATCACGACTCGTCTCCTGCGGTGATCGACGTTTCGGCCGCGGTCTTGAGCTGTCGGAGCGTGTGGCGCATGGACTCGACCAGCTCGCGGTGACGGTTCGTCGGCACGTCGATGATCCGCGCCCACGTCGGAATCCACTCGACTGTGTACGACTCGGTGACACGGGTGCCGTCACCGGCTGGTTCGAGGCGGTAGCGCCAGACCGTCCCCTCGCGGCCGCCCTCCTCGGTAACGAACGCGAACTCCCTTCCGCGATCCGCGGTCAGCACCCGCCCGCCTCGGGACCACTTCATGAGCCCCATGGGCCCGCCCCGGTTGTGACCGATGAACGTCGCGTTCGGTACGGGTCCGTCGCTGTCGTCGGTCCAATCGACTCGTTGGCATTCAGGACTCCATTCGCCCATGCGGGGCATGTCGGCGACGAGGTCGTAGATGCGGTCGGCCGGCGCGTCGATGAGGACGGACTCGCTGTCCTGGGTCAACCACCAGCGCTGGTTCTTCGGGGCCATCGCCCCCTCCCTTCATCGGTCGATAGTTACAACAAGCTATATATCATAGCTTGAGCTGTCAAGCGAAACCTATGCTACAGTGATCGAATGTCGACGGACGTGACTGCCAAGGCCACCGCTGTGCCCGACCGTCGCGCTCGACGCCGCCAGGAGACGATCGAGGAGATTCTCGACATCGCCGAAACCGTGATGCTCGAAGAGGGTGTCAACGGTCTGAGCGTCTCCGAGATCGCTCGCCGTCTGGGCGTGCAGCCGCCCTCGGTCTACAAGTACTTCCCGTCGCTGCTGGCCGTCTACGACGCGCTGTTCCAGCGCGGTCAGCGCGTTCACCTCGAGGTCATGCGCGCCGCGATGGCCGACGCGACACCAGGCCTCGACGCACTGACCAAGGGACTCGAAGCGAGCGGCCGATGGGCGCTTGCCAACCGCGCCGTCGCGCAGCTGCTGTTCTGGCGTCCCGTCCCGAGCTTCGAACCCTCGGCCGAGGCGATGGCGCCCAGCCTCGAGATGGTGGCCATACAACGGAAGGCATTCGCCGACGCCGTACGCGTACACGAACTGGGCCCCGATGCCGACTCCGACGAAGCGGTCTACCTCGTGTCGACCCTCATCACCGGGGTGCTCAGCCAGGCATTCGCCAACGAACCCGACGTCCCGTGGGGTGAAGGCCGCTTCACCCCCGTCTTCCCGAAGCTGATGCAACTGCTCTCAGCGGTCTACCCGCCCCGCATGAAACAGCGCCGCCACTAACACCAAAGCGCCCGCGAGCCCACTCAGTCCCCTCGGGTGACTTAATAACACGCGCCGGCCGTGGGAAAATGCATCCCCATGGTGCCGTTCCGTCACGCTCGCAGACGCGAAATCGCCGCGCATCGAGTCGCAGAGTCGCATTCCACGAGCGACGACGCGCGCTCAATGCGTCGTCATCCTTCGCTCAGCGCGACACCTGAGGGGACGCAACTCGAACCCACGCGCTGACCTGGTCAAACGCTGTCGGAATGACATCACACAGTGGAGGTAACGGGTTACCACTCGAACGGGCAAATCGCCCAGATCGCCTCCAAGCTCCTCGATTTCGCGCTACGGGACCGCGGATAAGGACGTCGGCTCCGGCTTTGCGACTCGGATCACACGCTCCGGCCTCGTGGCTGAGTCGGATGCGGACACTCCTTCGCCGGCTGCAGACGCGACTCGCCCTCATGGAGAGACCGGTTCTAGTTGACATTGACAGCGGGCTCGAATAAGCACCGCTCGTTCTTGACGACATGCGGGGTGGCCTTATGAGCGTTTTTCGGTTTCGCGGTCGGTCGCGGGTGAACGCCACCGGCGGTAGATTTCGCTTTGGTCGAAGCGCAGGGCGCCACGCTCTTGCCGCAATGGTCGCGACGACGTTGGTCGTCGGTGTCCTCGCCGTTGCTCAGAGCCCGGCCAGCGCCGCGACGACGACCTACACAGCGACGGAAACGATCCCGGTCCCGCCGGCGTCGACGTACGCCGGCAGTGGCGGCGGTGACGGTTGGGCCGTCGCGCTTTCGAGCACCGCCGTGTACAACGTTTTCCACCACGCGGGGTATCTCGAAGTGGCGTGTCATCTGCAAGCCGACGCGTCAGCGTGCTGGTCACCTGAAATCATCACCGACGGCAGCGGCAACGGGTTCGCTAGCTCGGGCCAGCCGGGGTTGTGGCTTGACCAAAACAGCGGCCGTCTGTACGTGTACGCGACGCGCACGTCGGATCAGACCGGCGGCGTCGTGTGCATCGACACGACGCAAGCGGCGAGCAACCCCGACCCGTTCTGCGGCTTCACCGCCTTGACAGCAACGGGAGAGGCTCCGATCTCGAGCGGGATCAGCGCGCTCAGCGATCCGGCAGTCGTGGGGTCGCGTTGGTACGCGTTCAACTACGTCAGCGGCTCGACCGCGACGGGTACGAAGAACAGCCTGCTGTGCTTCGACCTGACGACGTTCGCGGCGTGTGGATCGCAGCCGTACTTCTTGAACTTCGGAGCCGGCACGGTCTCGGCCGGCTCATTCCCGGAGCCCGCGGTCGCGACAATCGGACACGACGTCATCGTGCCCGTGAACGTGAACGGGGCTGACCAGCTCGCGTGCTTCGACAACAACACGCTCGCGAACTGCACCGGATCGTGGCCCATCGCGCTCGGCATCTCGTATGCCTCGAACTACGGCGCGCCGTACCCACTCTTGTCGAACACGGGAGCGCTGCTCGGCGTGTGCCTTCCCACCGGCACCGACCCCTGTTACGACCTGACCGGTGCGAGTGTCGCGACCCCGGCCGGGATGCCCGGCGCGATCAGCGCGACGCTGGGGTGGAACGGACCGGCTTTCACGCTCGGGCCGCGCGTTTACGTGCCGAGCGGCTGGGGCGGGGTGCTGTGCTACGACGCCGCCACCGACGCGTCGTGCGTGAATTTTCCGAAGTCGTTCAGCAACCTCGATCTTCTCTACACCGTGAACGCGGACCCGCAACGGCCGGAATGCATCTGGGTGAACTCCGACAACGGCTCGGGCCAGATCCAGAACTTCGACGCCTACACCGGCGGTGCGTGCGGTCAAGGACCGATCCGCGTGCTCGCGTCGAGTTTCGTCGTACCGAACCCGGTGTGTGCTCCAACGTCGTACACGAAGCTCCAGGTCCTGCAACCGGCCCGGAACAGCTACAGCGACGGCACCGTCGCGTTCGAAGACGGTGACGGCAATCCCTTGCCCCAGTCAGACCTGACGCTGGACAACACCGGCAGCATCAGCCTTGTCGGCTTGAACCTCTCGACGAACATCGGCCTGCCGGAGTTCCTTATCACGCTCAACGGCGCGCAGGGCACTCCGAGTTCGGTGCAAGTGCAGCTCACTTGGACCGGCACCGACGATCCGAGCTGCGTGCCCCATGGCGGCGGGTCGTCGGGGTGCACGGATGCGGTGTTTATCGCGGCTTCCGGTTCCGATCAGCACTACACCACCGACACCGACTTGACCATTTCGCCGGAGATCAAGAAGGCATACGACGCCATGGTCACCCAGCTCGCCGGGAGGCGCAGCGTCCACGTCAAGGTCTTGAACTATCCCGCCTTGAGCGTGAACGTGATCGGCCAGAACTTGTCGGGGAACCCGTACCAGCGACTGCAAAAGGTCTTGAACGTCAACCTGCCGACGTACCTCGCCGGCAAGGACGAAGGCGTCGCCGCCCTGTGGGGAGCGTTCACCGCAGCCCGATTTGGCTGCCCGGACGAGAAGATCATCCTGGCCGGGTACTCGCAAGGCGCCATGGTGGTGCACGAGTTCCTCGCCCAACTCGCAAGCGCGAACGACCCATCGGGCAAGGCCGCGATCCGCGGCGTCATCCTCATCGCAGACCCCGAACGTGTGAAACACACCAACGTCGTCGAGTTCGGTGACGCCGCCTACAGCAGCTTCGGCATCTGTGACTACGCGTCAATCAACAGCAAGACGTCTTGCACCGATCCGTTCCCGCTCGTCGACATCCCGTCCACGTTCGTCCGAGTCTCCACCGACCTGTGCTTCCAATACGATGTCGTGTGCGACACGAGCGAGCTATTCCACGACTTCGGCTGGAACACCCCGAGCGGCTGGCAGGCAGCGCTGAAGCTCGGGATGACAACGCACACCGGCACGTACCAATTCGATCCACGGACCGCGACGGCGGGGAAGCGAGCGGCGAACACGCTCCTTTCAGGCTGACGTCACCGCAGTTCTCCTCGAAGGACATCCCGGACGGCCCCTGAAGTCCAGAACGCGTTGGAAGGGGCCATCGGAGCGGGTGCTGTGCACCGGCTCCAATGGCCACTCGAGGATGAAGGGTGGACCGCGCCCGCCCTAAGAGATGCGGCCCGCCGCGCGCACACGGCGACTATGTGTGGTCAGGGTGGCGACCATGTGGGCCGATATTGGGGTAATGGAAGGTCGCCTTATCCGCCTGCGTTACAGCGGTGCCTGTGCCCGCTGCGGTTCGACCGTGGCCGCCGGTGACCGCGGTTGGTGGAACAGCAGCACCAAGAAGATCCGCTGCCAGCGCTGTGGCTCCGAAGTCGAAACCAATGAAGGCCCGATCGAGTCCGACGCGACCGCCACGACGCTCGACGTCGGAGTGGCCGGCGCGTCAGCCCGAGCCGAGTACGAACGCCGCAGGCAGCGCCGCGAGGACGGCATCCGCTCGCGACACCCGCGTCTGGGTCGCCTGATCCTTGCCGTCACCGACGACCCACAGTCGACGAAGGCGTGGGCTCGAGGCGCGATCGGCGAGCAGTGCGTCGGCGCGCGGCTCGACGAGCTGACCGCGCACGGAGCGATTGTGCTGCACGACCGCCGCATCCCGGGAACGAAGGCGAACATCGACCACATCGTCGTCGCCCGTTCCGGGATCTGGGTCGTCGACGCGAAGCGCTACCACGGCGAAGTCCGGCGACGAGACGTCGGCGGATGGTTCCGCGCCGACGAACGGCTGTACGTCGGCAAGCGCGACTGCACCAAGCTCGTCGCGGCCATGGCGAAGCAGGTGGCCGCGGTGCGAAACGCGGCCAATGGCGACGTCACGATCCGCCCGGTTCTCTGCTTCACCGAAGCCGAATGGTCGCTGTTCGCCAAGCCGTTCGAGCTCGACGGCGCGCTAGTCATTTGGCCGACGGCGCTCGTCAAAGAGATCGTAAGCGCCGACGCGGTGAAGGTCGACGTCGTGATCGCCGCGTCGCGCATCGCCGAGCGGTTGCGAGTCGCGCGGCCGTAGTCGCCTGCCACGCTGAGGCTGCGTAGCTGCGTGACAGCGGCGATACCTGATCCTTTGTGACGTGCGATTCAAACCCGTCGGTCACATTCCTGGGCAACGGGCACTGGCACGGCGTGACGGCGAACGGCGAGTTCCCCGGCCGCTCGACAGACGCCCAGCCCAGTGCCGTCGCCGCGCTCGTTGATCTCGAGCTACTCGCGCGTGTCGCACGCCGAGAAGAGGTCTGCACGTGTCTTCAAAGCGGCGAACGGGCGGTGGACCTTCACGCTCGACGCATCGAACACGACAGCGTATGACGTCGCCGCGCACGTCGAGCAGATGCGCAAGACCAACCTCGATCTTCGACGAGGTGTACGACGTCTCGCCCACCTCGAAATCGGCAGCTGAGGCGTTCGACGAAAGTTCGAGTAACGACGTGTCCTTGCTCTGACGTCGATGTCAGCAAAGCGCCGGAAATGGCTTCGGCAAGCGGCTTCCGGCAAGTCGGCCCGAGGATGTGGAGGTGAGCGGACTCGAACCGCCGACTTCTACGTTGCGAACGTAGCGCTCTACCAGCTGAGCTACACCCCCGAAGGAGGAGTCAGCGTACCAAAGGGTCAGCCTCCGGTCGCGAGCTGTGCCGACTCGATCGCGGCTTGCAGCCTCGCTGCGACGATCGCCGTCGTGAGGTCGCCGCGGGTGCGCTCCAGCACCGCCCGCAAGGCGTCGGTCGTCCGCCGGAGGCCACCCGTCACACCGTCGGGATAATCGATCGTGACGAGCAGCGAGTAGATCTCGTCCATCGCGCGCATGAGCGTCTCCGCCCGCTCCAACTCGCCCGCGCGCAGCTGGTCGAGCAGCTGGCGGCGCAGCTCGCTGGCCGCTTCGGCGAGGCCGTTGCAGTACGGCGCGATCTCGATGCCGAGCTCGTCGGGGCCGGGCAAGGGAAGGTCACGGACGAGTGCCAGCGTCAGCCATGCCTCCGCCAGTTCCTTCTTGGCGTCGTTGAGCGGACCGCCGGTGCGCACGTCGGGTTGGCTGCTCGAGCGCGGCGTCGGCCGCGAGCAGATGACCCTGCGCCTCGCGAGCGAGCGCTTCGGCGGCGTCGTACTCACCACGATGGGTGGAACGGATCGAAGCTGCGCACGCTTGGATCGCCTGGCGCGACGCGGTGATCGTGATCTCGCGGGCGCGGTGCTTGTCTTCGAACGCGGCACGCGCGGCCGCACCGAGCGCGGCGATCTCCGGTCTGCGGTCCATGGCCGGATGCTACGACTCGGCCGTCGCGGCCGAGACCGCCCGAGACGAGACCGACTAGGACGACGCGGCGCGGCGCAGCACCCAGTCGGGAGCCGACTGACGCTGCATTGCCCGAACCTTCACCGTGCGCTCCATCTGCAGCGATCGGGCGTACGCCCACAGCGCACAGAACGCACCGAACGCGAGTGCGGAGACGATGAACAGGGCCCAGACGATCACGGACTTCGTGGCGATCGCGAGCAGACCGAATCCGCCGACGACGGCGAGCAACGTCCGCAGCACGTCGCGGCGCCGCTTGGCGGCACGTGCACCAGATGACACGCGCGCTTGCGCGCCGGTGGCGCGCAACGCGCCATTGGTGCGGCCGAGGACATCGAGTCGGTGATTGAAATCGCCAATCGAGTCGTTCGCCCGCTCCGCACGGGATCGCAGCAAGGGCGGCAACAGAACAACCGCCCAGAGTGCAGCGAGAATGACCAGGACCACGAGTGTCAAGACCTCTCGACCACCTTTGTTGTCGGGAACGCTAACAACGGATGACCAACGAGTGGTGGACCTCCGGTGGTTCAGTCTCGCGAGATCGTCACGTGAAAGACAACTCGTGCGACCGCTTCGAGGCGTCGCACCACGCGAAAGCGAACGCGTCGTCAGCGACTACCCCGGCGTGAACGGGTGTGAAGAAAATGTCAGAAGCCGCCAAGCGCTTCAGAGACCGAACGGATCGCTGCCGTCGGACTGCCGGCGGAATGTCCCGGAGCGTCCGCCCGTCTTCTCCCAGAGCGCGAGATCGCCGATCGTCATCGAGCGATCGATCGACTTGCACATGTCGTAAATCGTGAGCGCCGCGACACCCGCCGCGGTCATCGCTTCCATCTCCACGCCGGTGCGATCGACGGTGTCGACATTCGCCTCGACCTCGACGTATGTGTCCTCGAGGCGGAAGTTCACCAGGACCGAGCCGACGAGCAGCGGATGGCACAGCGGAAGCAGGTGCGGGGTCTGCTTCGCGGCCTGGATGCCGGCCACACGGGCGACGGCGAGCACGTCGCCCTTCGAGATCGCACCCGATGCGATCTTCGAGGCGGTCTCGGCCTCCATGTAGATGCGGCATCGGGCCACGGCCCGGCGGTGGCTCGGCTCCTTGGCGGTGACGTCGACCATGCGAGCCCGCCCGAGCGGATCGAGATGCGTGAACTCCGGTGGCATGAGGTCGAAGTGTAGGTGGGCCGGCGGAAACGCACGACCGACGGGCCCCGAGGCCCTCGCGGCTCGAGCTCAGCCGCCGATCTGGCTCATCGAGCGATCGGGCCGGACGAAGTCGACCTGACCGATCTGGTGCCCCGCCCACTTGGTCGCCACCGCACCTTCGATCGCGGCCGCGAGACGATCGTCGAGGTCGGGCTCGTCGAGCCCGCGTCCCGAGCGCAACACGGTGCGCAGATCGGTCTCGTCGAGTGCGAACAGGCACGTCCGGAACTGGCCTTCGGCGGTGAGACGCACGCGGTCGCAGTTGTCGCAGAACGGTTCGCTCACGCTCGAGATCACGCCGATGTCGCCGACTCCGTCGCGGAACACGTAACGCTCCGCCGGTTCGACGTGATCGGGGTTGCCCGGTTCGAGCGGGAACACCGCGTCGATCCGATCGAGAATTTCGTTTGCGGGGACGACCTTTTCGCTGCTCCACTCCCCCTGCGCGTCGAGCGGCATGAACTCGATGAAGCGAACGCCGACGCCCTTCTCGCGCCCGAACCGCGCGAGGTCGACGACCTCGTCGTCGTTGATGCCGCGCATCACCACCGCGTTCACCTTGACCGGCGAGAGCCCGGCGGCCAGCGCGGCATCGATCCCGGCGAGCACGCGGTCGAGCTCGTCGCGCTTGGTCAGCGCGAGGAACCGTTGGCGCTGCAACGAGTCGAGCGAGACGTTGATGCGCCGCAGTCCGGCGTCGGCGAGATCGTGGGCGAGCTCGGGCAGGCGCACACCGTTGGTCGTCATCGCGACGTCGACCCCCAGGGGCGCGAGCAGCTGCACGAGCCGGGTCACGTGGGCCCGGACGAGGGGCTCCCCGCCGGTCACGCGGATGGCCTCGAAGTCGTACCGCTCCACGCACACCCGGGCGATCCGGGCGATCTCCTCGTAGGTGAGCAGCTCCCCACGCGCCAGCCACTGCATCCCTTCTTCCGGCATGCAGTAGGCGCAGCGGAAATTGCAGCGATCGGTGATCGAGACCCGCAGGTCCTTGACGCGCCGCGCGAACGGATCGATCAGGGGCACCGCGGGGAGCATCGGCACCGGCACGGCGCGGGTCGTCACCGTTTCAGATTAGGGGGGCGTCCAAATCGGCGGGCCCTGCGTGGCGCCCCGGGGGTGGGTTCGCTCTCACTCCCCGCCGGCGCAGCGACCAACTCCAGCCGACGGATCCTTGCTTCCCCGGAGGTGCAGCGTCACGCCAGCCCTGCGTGTCGTCGCACTTGCCACACGGTTGCCGCCTCCCGGCATTGCGTTTCGCCCGCCCGGGCGACCCCGTTGCGTATCTGTTGTACCACTATGCGTGAGCAGCGACAAGCCTCGGCAACCGAATCGCACCCGGACGTGACCATGGTCACCTACAGGAGCAGCACCCGGACGTCGAAGCCGGCCTCCACCCCCTCGCCGTCGTCGAGGAGCGCCAGGCCGTTGGCACTCGCCATGCCCGACAGCACGTTGCTCGCCTGGGCGCCGGCCCGCTCGCAGACGTAACGGCCGTCGCGGATCCACACCCGGACCCGGTCGAGATGGAGCTTGCCGTCGGGCCGGCGCGGCATCGCCGTTGCTGCGGTCGCCAGCACGGGTTCGGCGGCGACATCGGCGCGTCCTGCGAGCCTGCGCAACGCCGGACGCGGCGAAGAGCTCGAAGCTCACCCGCGACGAGACCGGGTTTCCCGGGAGACCGAATGCGGGAACGGGGCCGAGCATCGCGAACGAGAGGGGCTTGGCCGGTTTGATCGCGACCTGCGCCCACAACGACGTGCCGCCGCGCTGGTGCGCGACGCGTTCCAGCACCAGCTTCACGAAGTCGTAATCGCCGACCGAGACCGCGCCGCTCGTCAACAGCGCGTCGCACGAGTCGGCCATGCCCTCGACCGCGGCGGTGATCGCGGCTTCGTCGTCGCCGACGATCCCGCCGTCGACTGCCTCGCAATCGAGATCGTCGATCAACGCGAGCAGCATCGGCCGGTTGGAATCGCGAATGCGACCGGGCGCGAGCGCGCCGCTCGCGACGAGCTCGTCGCCGGTCGAGATCACACCGACGCGTGGACGCGGATGACACTGCACCTCGGAAACGTCGAGGCTCGCGAGCACGCCGAGATGCGCGGGAGTGAGCAGCGCACCACGCTCGAACACGAGGTCGCCCGCGTTCACGTCGCCACCGGCGACGCGCACGTGCTCACCCGGCTTCGCCGCCTCGACCACGACGCGGTCGCCGTCGGCCCGACTGCGTTCGACCATCACGATCGCGTCGGCGCCGTCCGGCATCGGCGCACCGGTCATGATCCGGATGGCCTCGCCCGGACCGACCGCGACCGTCGGGGCCCGCCCGGCCGGAAGCTCGCCGACCACTCGCAACGACCCGGGCGTATCGGCCGCGCGCACCGCGTAGCCATCCATGCCGGTGTTCGCGAAGGGCGGAACCGGTTCGGCTGCGACGATGTCCTGCGCGAGCACGAGACCGCGCGCCGCTCGCAGCGCGAACGATCGCGGTGCGAGCGGCGTCACCGCGTCGAGGATCGTGGACTGCGCGTCGGCGAGCGGGATCACACC
Source organism: uncultured Actinomycetes bacterium (assembly GCA_963812205.1). Classification (GTDB taxonomy): domain Bacteria; phylum Actinomycetota; class Acidimicrobiia; order IMCC26256; family PALSA-610; genus PALSA-610. The sequence continues at coordinate 147,525 of CAWEUJ010000003.1, read as the reverse complement.
TGTACGCGTATCACACGGTTGTGCGCGTCACGCCGGCCAACGTTTGGCGACGTACTCGCGCAGCCATTCGCCGAACGCGGGCCCGAGGTCGGCGCGGTCGAGCGCGATCTCCACGTTCGCCCGCAGGAAGTCGATCTTCTGGCCGATGTCGTAACGGCCGCGCCGGCAGTTGTAACCGAACACGCTCTGCTGATCGAGCAGCATCCCGATCGCGTCGGTGAGTTGTAGCTCGCCGCCGCGTCCCGGCTCGATGAGGTCGAGCATCGTGAAGATCTCCGGCGTGAACACGTAACGGCCGATGATCGCCAGGTTCGACGGCGCTTCGTCGCGCGGCGGCTTCTCGATCACACGCCGGATCTCGAGCACACCGTCGGCCAGCCCCGTGGTACTCGTGGGCATCGGCTCGATACAGCCGTACGACGAGATCTCCTCGATCGACACCTCCGAGAACGCTATGCACGAACGACCCTGGCGCTCGTGCACATCGAGCATCGCCCGCAGGAGCGCACCGTCGTCGACCATGATGTCGTCGGCGAGCAACACCGCGAACGGCTCGTCACCCACGTGATGGCGCGCGACCGACACCGCGTGACCGAGGCCGAGCGGGTCGCGCTGGCGGACGTAGTGGATGTCGGCGAGGTCGGAGGCGAACTGCACTTCCTTCAACAAGTCGTGCTTGCCCGCGTTGTCGAGGAAGTGCTCGAGCTCGAAGTTGCGGTCGAAGTGGTCTTCGATCGCGCGCTTGTTGCGGCCGGTGATGATCAAGATGTCGGTGAGGCCCGCCTTCACGGCCTCTTCGACCACGTACTGGATCGCGGGCTTGTCGACGACCGGCAGCATCTCCTTGGGCGAGCTCTTCGTGGCCGGGAGAAAGCGCGTGCCGAGACCGGCAGCCGGGATGACGGCCTTGCGCACCCGTGTCATTCGGACTCCTCAGGCCTTGCCTTGGCGCTCGGGACGCGATGTGCGTCGAGATCGATCTCTTCTCGCCGGATCAAGCGGCGGATGTTCGCGGTGTGCCGGATCACGACGAGTACCGCCAGTCCACCGACGACTCCGACCTCCCATCGGTCGAAGCCGAAGACGAATACAGCGATCGGGAACAGAATCGTGATCAGCAGCGAGGCGAGCGACGCCTTGTGGAGCACACGCGCGACGAGCAACCAGAACACCGCGAGGCCGGCGACGATCAATGGGTAGAGCACGACGAGCGCCCCGCCCGCCGCGGCCACGCCCTTCCCGCCCTTGCGGTACAGCGGCAGGGTGTGGCCCACCACGGCCGCCACACCGAGCACGCAGGCGCCCACCCGCCCGCCGATCGCCAGGCCCGCGCCGGCGGCCACGGCACCCTTGGCGAAGTCGCTGAGCAGCACCAACGCCCCCGCCCGCCAGCCCAGCAGCCGGCCGACGTTCGAGGCACCCGGATTGCCCGAACCCTCCGTCAAGATGTCACGTCCGTGGGCCCGGGCGACGATCTGCGCGCTCGGGAACGTCCCGAGCAACCAGCCCAGGGGGACGAGGAGCGCGACGGCAACCATGCCCGCTCATTCTGGCGCAGGGTGGACGAAGCATCGCGCCGGAGGAGTACGATTGGCACTCGTAGGCGTCGAGTGCCAATCCCCGGCGACCGACCAGACGGAGTCCCCATGCCGACCTATGTGTACCGCTGCGCCAAGTGCGGCGAGCAGATCGAGGCGTTCCAGTCGTTCTCCGACGCGCCGCTCACGAAGCACGCCGACTGCGGCGGCAAGCTCACCAAGGTGCTCTCGGCCGCTGGCATCGTGTTGAAGGGTTCGGGCTTCTACAAGACCGACAACCGGTCGAGCTCCAAGGGTGCGACGAAGGAGAAGTCGAAGGAGTCGACCTCGTCGTCCTCGGGCTCCTCGGGCTCCTCGGGCTCCGGATCCTCGGGGTCCGGTTCGGGATCGTCGGATTCGGGCTCGTCGAAGTCGTCGGGCGATTCCTCGGGCTCCGGATCGTCGGGGTCGGGGTCGAGCGGCTCCCAGGCCAAGAGCGCATAACCGGCTCCGTCACCGGCTTCGGATCGCATGCACGCAGAGATCGGCGTCTTCGGCGGATCGGGCTTCTACACGTTCGGCACCGACGCCGAAGAGGTCGTCGTCGACACGCCGTTCGGCCCACCCAGCGCACCGGTGACGATCGCGGAGGTCGGCGGACGCCGCGTCGCCTTCATCCCCCGCCACGGACGCGACCACGAGTTCGCGCCCGCGCTCGTCCCGGCGCGCGCCAACCTGTGGGCCATGCGGACGCTCGGCGTCCGCCAGGTCATCGGGCCGTGCGCGGCCGGATCGCTCTGTCCCGAGATCCATCCCGGTGACTTCGTCGTGCTCGACCAGCTCGTCGACCGCACTTGGGGCCGGCCCGACACCTTCTACGACGTGGGCGCGACCCATCACGTGTCGTACGCCGATCCGTACTGCCCGGTCCTCGCCACCAGCGCGGGCGAAGCCGGCGAACGCGTCGGCGTGCGCATGCACCACGGCGGAACCGTGGTGGTGGTCCCCGGTCCGCGCTTTTCCACCCGCGCCGAGTCGCGTTGGTTCCGTTCCGCGGGCTGGCACGTGGTGAACATGACGCAGTATCCCGAGGCCTATCTCGCGCGCGAGCTCGGCATGCACTACGCGGGTATCGCGCTGATCACCGACTACGACACGGGCGTCGAGCACGACGCCGGCGTCGCGCCCGTTTCCCAAGAGCAGGTGTTCGCCTTCTTCGAGGAGAACCTGCACCGGGTGCGAGCGCTCCTGCACGAACTGATCCCGACGCTTCGCTCGGAACCAACCGGTTGCGAGTGCGCGGTTGCAGTGGGTCCGCTCGGCGCATACACCGATCCGCCCCGCGATACGTAAGAGCGTTCGAGCGGGACGAACGAAGAGGCGAGTGCCCCCGACCCACCGATCCGGGCGGGTGATGACCGGCGGGCCAGGGGACTCGCACGGCGCCTCGAGGGCGCCGGGGCCGGGGGGGCCATCTTCTACAACCCCCCGTCGGCATCCGGCATTCCCACCAATGCCTTCGCTTGGGATGTTCGACCATCGATCGCTAACCTCGGCCGCGCACCCCGTCCTTCCCCCGTCTCGCGTCCGGACGTTTCGTACGGACGAATCTCGGAAGGGGAAGACCGATGCGCCGTTCACCTCGCGTCCTGCTCGCGTGGGCCGCCGCCGTCGTCGTGATGTTGGTGACGGTGCGGATCGTCACCGGCGATCTCGGATCGCTTCATCGCCGTGCGCGCAGTCTCGGCGCCGACGTCGCCGTCGTCCTGGCCGCGCGCGATCTCCCGCTCGGCGCCACGATCGGCGCCGCCGATCTGCATACCGTCCGGCGCCCGTCGACGACGGTCGCGGCCGACGCGCTGCGCGACCCGACCGCGGCCGTCGGCCGCATCGTCGCGGTCGCCCTGCTGCGCGACGACGTCGTCGGCGCGCGCCACCTCGTCACCGGTGTCAGCGGGATCGTGCCCGCCGGCCTCCGGGCGGTGCACGTCGTGGTCAAGGACGGCTTCCAGCCGCCGATCGGCTCCGTCGTCGACGTGCTGGCGACCTTCGACCCCGAGGTCGCGGCCGGTGCGCGGTCACCCGGGCAAGCCACGGTCGTCGCGCGCGGCGCCCGGGTCCTTGTCCTCACCGGTGCACCGCGCGGGGCGAGTCGACTGCAGCCGCCGACGGCACCGATACCACGGGAGCGGGGGTGACCCTGCTCGTCACCGAAGCCGAGGCCCGCTCCGTGGCGTACGCGGCGTCGATCGGTGAGGTGGCGCTGGCGCTCGCTCCCGCGCAGTCGGCGTGCTGCGCGGCGGCTCCGTCGTGAGCCCGACCGCGCTCGGTGGCTAGCTTTCCCCCGTGACGATCAGCACGGTCATCTTCGATTTCGGCGGTGTCATCTCGAGTCCGCTGTTCGTTGGCATCGGGGCGTTCGAAGAGGCCGAGGGGTATCCCAAGGGCTCCTTGCTCCGGCTCCTCTTCGGCGACACGTCGTACATCGGCGTGGAGGGTCGCGCCGTCGCCGACGCGGTCGCGGCCGACCCCGACGCGGCCGAGCAGCAGGGCGAGGTCGAAGACGAGCCCGACTGGCACCTGCTCGAGAAGGGCCAGCTCGACATGGCCACGTATTTCGAGCGCATGGTCGACAAGGCGCCGGAGGTCCTCGGCCGGCCCATCGACATGGAGGCCTACGGCCGCTTCTGGCGCCAGACCGCGCCCGGAGTGCACTGGACCGTGGTGCACAAGATGCGCGACCTGAAATCGCGCGGTCTGCGCATCGGTCTGCTCACCAACAACGTCAAGGAGTTCGGCGACAACTGGCGCTCGATGTTCCCGATCGACGAACTGTGCGATGAGGTCGTCGACTCGTCGCACGTCGGCATGCGCAAGCCGGACTTCGAGATCTACGAGCTCACCTGTGCCCGCATGAACATCGCGCCGACCGAAGCCGTCTTCCTCGACGACAACGCCGACAACGTCGCGGCCGCCCGAGCGGTCGGCATGGAAGCGGTGCACGTCGTGGATCCCGAGGTCGCCCTCGCCGAGCTCGAAGCCATCCTCGAACGGCGCGGGACCCGCTAGGCCGCGCCCTCCCGGCGGCGCTACGCGCCGCTCATCGTCATCTCGCCGACGAGCACCGTCATCCCCGCGACCGCGCCGGGCAAGAACGTGAGATCGCTCCCGATCTCGGTGATGTCCAACAGCATGCGCTGCAGGGTGGACGCGATCGTCACCTCTCGCACCGGTTCCGCGAAGGCGCCGTTGCGCACCATGAGCCCGTCGGCGCCGACCGAGAAGTCGCCGCTGATCGGATTCGTGCCCGAGTGCAGACCGCTCACCGACTGCACGTACAGCGCCTCGCCCGCGACCCGCATGATCTCTTCCGGCGACCGGGGTCCGGGTTCGAGGCGAAGCGCGCGCACACCTACACCGGGCGTCGACGTGATGCCCCGCGTCGCACTCGCGGTGGTTCCCGATCCGGATCGACGGCCGGTATAGACGTTGTGCAAGAAGCCCTGCATCACCCCATCGACGATCAACTCGTTGCGGCGGGTCGGGATGCCGTCGCCGTCGAACTCCGAAGCGCCGAGTGCGCGCGCGTCGGTGGGATCGTCGAGCAACTGCACGAACGGCGCGCCGACCTTCTCGCCGACGCGGTTCGCGAAGAGCGAACGACCCTTGAGCATCGACTCGCCGTTGAACGCGCTCGCGAGTATCCCGAGCACCGACCGCGTGACGAGCGGGTCGAGGATCACCGGGATGCGGCGCCCGGCCGCGGGCTTGGCGCCGAGGAGCCGGCACGCCCGCTCCGCCGCGTCGCGAGGGATCGAATCGAGATCGAGGTCGGAGAGCGTGCGGCCGGCGACGAACCCGTAACCCGACTGGGTGCCCGTACCGTCGTCGGCGAGCGCGACCGCCGACGCGGAGCAGGTTGTGCGCCGGGTGTGAGATTCGACGCCCAACGAGTTCGCGAGCGCGGCTTCGGCGAGCGCGTCGCCGTAGCTCGCCGACTCGACATTGCGAATGCGCGGATCGGCCGCCTTCGTCGCGCGCTCCAGTTCGAGTGCGATACGAACCTTCTCCTCGGTCGGGACCGACGCGAGCTCGTCACGCCAGAGATCGAGTGCGGGCGGCACCGCGCCGCCGACATCGGAGGGCGACGCGAGGCCATACCACTCGTCGGGCTCACCGAAGCCCGCGTTGTCGCGCGCCTCGCTCAACGTCTCGTCGATGACGCCGGCGTCGAGCGATCCCGCCCACGCGAGACCCTGCCGCCGACCCGCGATGACTCGGATGCCGATCCCCTCGACACTCGCGGTCGTGAGCGACTCGACCTTGCCGTCGAACACCTCGACATCGGTATCGCGCGTGCGCACGACGTACGCCTCGACCTGTTCACCGTCGCGCGCGGCGCGCGACGACGGTCCGGGCGATCTCGAGGAGGTCGTCTCCGCTCACGCCGCGGTCCCGCCGACGGTCATCTCACGGACGAGCACCGTCGGCTGCCCGGACGACACCGGAACGCTCTGGCCCTGCTTGCCGCACATACCCGTCCACGTCTCGAAGTCGTTGCCGACCGCGTCGACCATGCGCAGCACCTCCGGGCCGTTGCCGATGAGTTGGGCAGCGCGGACGGGCTTGGTGATCTCGCCCTTCTCGATGAGGTAGGCCTCGGTGACCCCGAACACGAAGTCGCCGGTCGCCGGGTCGACCTGACCACCGCCGAGCTGCACGCAGTAGATGCCGAAGTCGACACTGCGGACGATGTCGTCGGGATCGGTCTCGCCCTCGAGCAAGAACGTGTTGGTCATGCGCGGCATCGGGAGGTGGCGGTAGCTCTCCCGCCGTCCGTTCCCGCTCGGCGCGCGGCCCTCCTTGCGCGCTCGCACGACGTCCCACATGTAGTCGGTGAGCACGCCGTTCTCGATGAGCACGTTGCGTTGCGCGGCGTGACCTTCGTCGTCGATGGCGAGCGTGCCCCACTCGCGCGCATAGCCGCCGTCGTCGACGAGGGTCACGAGCGGCGACGCGACGGCGGTACCCATCTGGCCGGTGAACACCGACGCGTCCTTCAAGATGTGGTCGGCTTCGAGTCCGTGGCCGCACGCCTCGTGGAACAAGCACGCCGCCGGCGCCCCGCTTCAACACGACGGGCAGGCGGCCCGAGGGCGCGGGGACCGCCTCGAGCAGCGTGAGCGCGCGCCGGGCGGCACGCCGACCGACCTCTTCGGGGACGACCGTGTCGAACAGCTCGAAGCCCATGGTGCGCCCGGGCGCCTCGTAGCCGGTCTGCATCCCGGTGTCGCCGGTCGCGACACACTGGACCGACATCCGCGTGCGCACCCGGTCGTCGTCGGCGACCAGGCCGTCCGAGTTCGCGACGAGGATGCGGCGCCGCGCGTCGGCGTACGCCGCGGTGACCGAAGTGATCGCGGTGCCGGCCTCGCGCGCTGCGGCATCGGCCCGGGCCAAGAGCTCGACCTTGCGACGCTTCTCCACGCTTTCCGGCACGACGACGCCGGTGTCGAGGGGATGGCTCGCCGTCGGCCCGAGCGCGACGGTGTGGGTTCCGCCGCCACCACCGCGGGCCGCGCCGGCCGCGGCCTCGGCGGCCAGGCGGAGTCCCTCGGGCGACAGATCGGCAGTGTGCGCAAATCCGGTCGTATCGCCCCGGACGACGCGCAACCCCGCGCCCCGGTCGCGACCCGAGACGAGCTCCTCGATGCGTCCCTCGTCGAAGCGGGCGCTGGACGACCGCCGATCCTCGACGAACACCTCCGCGAAATCGCCACCACCGCTCAGCGCGTGGTCGAGCGTGGCTTGCAGGACATCGTGTTCGATCATGGGAGCGGTCATGTTCGCCTCGAGCATCCTCTGATCGCGCCAACATGCCGAGTCGACGCCGGGCTGCCTATGGTAAGCGGATGGGACTTGCCTCCGGTCTCACCGCGTCGATCACGATGAAGGTCGAAGAGGGTGACACCGCGCTCGCGATCGGCAGCGGCGATGTGCCCGTCCTCGCGACACCTCGGCTCATCGCGCTGGTGGAGAAGGCGAGCGTCGCCGCCCTCGGCGCCAAGCTCGGGCCCGACAAGACGTCGGTCGGCTACGAGGTTCAGCTCGCTCACCTCTCGCCCACTCCCGTGGGTTCCGAGGTGACCGCAGAAGCCACGTTGGAGAGTGTCGAGGGCCGGCGCCTGACCTTTCGCGTCTCGGTCACCGACGCGCGCGGCCTCGTCGCGGCGGGGCGAATCACGCGCGTCGTCGTCGTGCGCGATCGCTTCATCGAACGCGCCCTCTCCGAGCTATGACCGACGTCCTCGAGATCGAGCGTCTCGACGACCACGTGGTGCTCATCCTCAATCGGCCCGAGAAGCGCAACGCGCTCTCGGTGGCACTGCGCGACGCGATCAGCGACGCGCTCGACGCCCTGGCGCACGACGAACGGGTCAAGTGCGTCGTGATCACCGGCAACGGCCCGGCGTTCTCGGCGGGCTTCGACCTGTCGGAGTTCACCCGCGCCGCGGAGGACGAAGCGTTCGGACGCACGCTCTGGTCGTCGAGTGACCGCTACCACGACACCGTTCTCCGATTCCCGCTGCCCACGATCGCGTCCGTCAACGGACCGGCATTGGCCGGCGGCTTCGACCTCGCGGTCCTCTGCGATCTCCGCATCGCGTCGACGACCGCTCGGTTCGCGCATCCCGAGCGCACGTTCGGTGACGTCGTCTACGGGCCGCTGCACGACGTCGTCGGCGGCGCGGTCGCCCGCGAGCTGACGCTCGGTGGTCGGGAGGTCGACGCGAACGAGGCGCTCGCGATGCATCTCGTCGGCGAGGTCGTAGAGCCCCACGAACTGCGCGACGCGACCGAAGCGATCGCGGCGCGCGTCTGCGCCGCACCGCGCGACATGCTGATACGAACGAAGGCCAAGGCCTTGCGCCGCGCCGGCTTCGGGCCCGAGCAGCGCACCCTCGACCTCTAGTAGGGAGCCCGTCAGCGGGCGGCTGTCGGCACCGACGCGAGGAACGCCGAGAGGGCCTCGAACCACGCCGCCGGGTTCTCGAACTGCGGAGAATGCCCCGCGTCGGGGATCACGGCGAGCTGAGCACCTTCGATCGCGCCGGCCATATCGCGCGACGGGCCGAGGAACGGCTCGTCCTGGGAGCCGACCATCGCCAGCATCGGAAAGCGCACGGCAGCCGCGAGCGCGGCGAGGTCGTCGGGCTGGTACGCGAGCGCTATCGCCATCGCGCCCCACATGATCTCCGACAGGTCGGTCCACTTGCGTTCCGTGAACTCGCGATACCCCGGTCGCTCGCGCGAGCGTGCGCTGGTAGGCCGGCGTCTCCAACACCTGCACCGTGTCGAGCAGTTCCTTCAACGCGGCCTTCCCGCGCGTGAACGCAACCTCCGCCGCGGCATCCATCAGCGCCGGGTCGAATCCCGGGATCGGTCCGGGGGAAGTGTCCATCATGATCAGCGCGTCGAGTCGCTCGGGTGCGCGCAGCGGGATCTGGCGGGCGACCATCCCGCCCATCGAGTGCCCCAGGAGCCGGAATCGCCCGAGCCCGCACGCGTCGGCGACCTCCAAGATGTCGGCCGCGAGCCGGTCGATGGAATAGGCGTTGCGATCGGTGGGCTTGTCGCTGGCTCCGTGCCCGCGATGGTCGAAGACGACGACGGTGTGATCGAGCGCCAGCGCGGCGACGTGATCGGCGAAATCCTCCTTGGCTCCGCCGAAGCCGTGCACGAGCATCAGGCCCGGGCCCGAGCCCGCCGACTCGACCGCCAGTCCGACACCGTCGTTCGTCGTGATCCGCATCTGCCCATGCTCACCCATGGGAGATGATCGCGCCACCTGCCCGGGCGCGAGCCGGACCGATCCGGGGGTCGGGCCTCATAGGATCACTCCGATGACGGAGGCTGTCCCGGACGCTCCCCGCGCCGGATCGCGCTGGAAGGTCGCGCTGCGGATCGTCGTGAGCGTGGCGCTGCTCGCTCTCCTCGCGTCGAAGGCCTCCGGTGTCGACGACGCGATCCCCGACCGGCATCACGGTCTCACGATCACCCTGCTCGCCGCGGCGGTGTTCGCGGCGCTGGTCGGGGTCGTGCTCTCGGCCTGGCGATGGCAGCGCGTCCTCCTCCTGTTCGACGTGCCGGTGCGGCTGAGGGCGCTCTTTTCGCACTACGTCGTCGGGCTCCTCGTAGGCAACGTGCTCCCGTCGACCATCGGCGGCGACGTGGTGCGCGTCGCGCGCGGCGTCGAACACCGTCGGCTCGCCGTCGGTGTCGTTCGCCTCGGTCGTGCTCGAGCGCCTCACCGGATTCGTCGCGCTGCCGCTCCTCGTATTCTCGGGGTTCGCGCTGCGCCCGTCACTGGCGCATCACGCGCACGCATGGATCGCACTGCTGGTCGCGTCACTCACGCTCGTGTTGTTGGCGCTCATCTTGTTCCTGGTCGGTCACCCGCGGCTCGCGGGCCGGTTCGCCGATCGCGACAACTGGGTGCGCTTCATCGGCGCGGTCCACATCGGCGTCGAGCGGTTGCGCCGTGACCCGCGCCAGATCGTGCCCGTCCTCGGCACGGCGCTCATCTTCCAGACGTCGCAGATCGTGATGTTCGGGCTCATCTTCCGCGCCCTCGACCTGTCGGTTCCGGTCACGGCGATCATCGCGTTCACGCCCGCGGTGTTGATGCTCCAGGTGCTCCCGATCTCCTTCAGTGGTCTCGGAGTACGCGAGGGCGCGTTGGTACTGTTTCTCCATTCGTTTCACGTCAGCAACGCCCAGGCGTTCGCGGCCGGTTTGTTGTGGTGGGGGTGCATGATCACGGTCAGCATGCTCGGAGCGCCGGCCTTCGCGGTGGGAAGCGGCGCGCGTTCGGGCTTGCACGCCAAGGAGCGCGTGTGAGCACCGAGGTGCAACGCGAGTCGCGATTCGGCGGCGGGCGCACGCTCTCCGACGGCCGAGTCCTCTACTGGTGGGCGGAGCTGCTCGCGATCCTGGTCTTCTACGTGCTGTACTCCGCCGTCCGCAACATCCACGGCGGATCGGCGGCGCCGCCGCACGCGTTCGATCACGCCCACCAGATCATGTCGCTCGAGCACCACCTCGGCATCTACCACGAGCAGACGATCCAGAAGTGGGCGCTGCACTTCCGCCCACTGATCCTGTTCGCGAACTATTACTACGGCTCGTTCCATTTCATCGTCACGATCTTCGCCGGTGTGTTCCTCTACCGGAACTTCTCCGACGACTACCCGCGTTTTCGCAATGCGATGGCCATCACCACCGCGCTGGCTCTCGTGGGCTTCACGCTCTACCCGCTCGCGCCGCCCCGGATGTTCCCGGAGCTGGGTTTCGTCGACACGCTCATGAAGGATCCCGCCTTCTGGTCGTTCAACTCGGGCGGCATGCAGAGCATCTCGAACCAGTTCGCGGCCATGCCGAGCGTGCACATCGCGTGGTCCACGTGGTGCGCGCTCGCGCTCGCGCCGCGGCTGAAGAGCCGGGCCGCGAAGGCACTCGCGTGGAGCTATCCGGTGGTGACCTTCGTCGTCATCATCATCACCGCGAACCACTACGTGCTCGACGCGGTCGCCGGGATCGTCTTCCTCGCCGCGGGCTGGTACCTCGCCGACCGGTTCACGAGCGCGGGTCGGGGCTCAGCTGTCCCACGGTCGCCTAGCCTGCCCGGCTCGTGACCGATCGCTACGACCTCGACCACATCGCCCTCGCCGCAGCCGACACTTCGGAGGCGCTGCGCTTCCTCACGGGGGATCTCGGCGGCACGATCCTGTTCGGCGGGCAGGCCAACGGCTTTCGGCCCATGCAGGTGTGGCTCGGATCGCCCGCGGGCGACGGCATGCCGGTAGAGCTGCTCGAGCCGTGGGCGGTCGAGAAGAACGACTTCCTGGCGCGGTTCGTCGCCCGCCACGGAGCCGGGCCCCATCACCTGACCTTCAAGGTCCCGAGCCTCGCCGACGCGCTCGTACGCGTACGGGGCGCGGGCTTCCATCCGGTCAACGTCGACATGTCGGACCCGGAATGGATGGAAGCGTTCCTGATGCCTCGCGAAGCACACGGAACGGTGGTGCAGCTCGCGGAGTCGCACGGCCATCCCACCACCCGCAAGGAGCTCCTCGACTACGTCGCCGAACACGGCCCCGACACGTCGCCGCGCTGGTGGACCGACCCCGCGCCGCCCACGGGACACGGCACGCTGCGACGCGTGGTGCTGCGCACGCCGTCGCTGCCTTCGGCGCTCGGCTTCTTCGCCGGCGTGCTGCAAGGCGATGTCGAGCGCGAGACCGAGACCTCGGCGGATCTCGTGTGGCCGCGCGGCGCGCGCATCCGGTTGGAGCTGAACGGACGCGCGCTCCCGGGCGTCGATCGTCTCGAGGTGATCGGTCTCGAGTCCGAGCGCACGATCATCGGCACCCGGTTCGCGCCGACCACCGAATAGGCCTTACGCAGCCGGCTCGGCGTGGGGCAGCGGCTCGTCGCGCACGATCCGGCGCACGGCATCGTGCACCGCCTGATCGGCCAACGACAGCTGTACGCCCCGCGTGGTCACGAGGGCCAGGCGGCGCGGCGGCATGTGTGCGATGAGCAATTGACGCACACCGGCGTGGTCCTGCGCGACCGCGGTCTCGGGCAGGATCGAAACCCCGACCCCCGCGCCGACAAGATCGGCGATGAGTCGCACACCCTCGACTTCGATCGGCACGCGCAGCTCGACCCGCTCGGATCGCGCCGCGGTCTCGACCTCGTCACGGAGCGGGTTGCCCGCGGGCGGGAGGATGAGCGTCTCCCGCGCGAGCTCGGCCAGCGGCATCGGCTCGGACGAGACGGACCGCAATGCCGATGGGACGAGCGCGACCAGCGCTTCGTCGCGGAGGTGCTCGACGTGCAGTCGCGTGTCGCTCACCGGTTCGGTCACCACCGCACTGGCGAGCTGGCGGTCGGCGACCTCACCCGCCAGGCGTTCCGACGCACCCTCGGTGAGCCGAAGGGAGAGCCCGGGCGCACTCGCGCGCATCTCGGCCACCAACATCGGCACCAGGAGCCGGCTGACGGTGCCGACAACCCCCAGCGTTGCGTGGCCCGTCTCGAGGCCTTGGAGCATCGAAAGGTCCTTGTGCAGCGCTTCGATCTCGCTTCGGATGGCCCGCGCCCGCTCGATCACGCGCACACCGAACTCCGTGGGGACCGTCCCCCGCCGGCCCCGCACCAGGAGCTGCACGCCGAGCTCGGCCTCGAGCTGGCGGACGTGCTCCGACACGTTCGACTGCACGGTGTGGAGCTGGTCGGCCGCGGTCGTGAAGCTGCCCGCCTCGGCGACCGCCAAGAGCGCTTCGAGCTGGCGCACGTCCATAACGAACCTCCTGTGCGATCCGCCCGGAGCCGATCCGGCCGAGCCGGGTTCGGCCCGGTGACGAGGCCGTGGCCTTCCATCGCTATTGCCGATGGATAGTATCGTTTCAACGTCTTTGACAGATGGTCTTGTGATCGTGTTCACTAGTGGGCGTACGACAGGGGCTCGAGGAGCCGGCGTCCCCCCGCCCGGCTCCTCGGCTCCGTCATCCTCCGGTCGTGACAGGGGAGCACATGACCGCCGAAATGATCTCGAGTTTCATTTTCACCGGCCCGCTGACGTGGACGGCCGAGGCTGCGTGCCAAGGTCAGACGCGCTTGTTCTTCGCGCCGGCGGGAGAGCGCCCGGAGGCGCGCGTCGTGCGCGAGTCCCAGGCCCGGGCCGTCTGCCAGGCCTGTCCCGCGCTGCGGGAATGCCGAGACTGGGCCCGCCAGCACCGTGAGTACGGATTCTGGGGCGCCGAGTCCGAAGAGGAGCGTGCCGCCGCGGGATTCCGCGTCGACATGCCCGTCGGCCGGGTGGCGCGTTACCCGCGTGGCAATGGCGAACCCGTTGCGCCGCGCGAGTCCCGCATCGCCTGAACCGCGTCGCACCGGACCGGCCACTCGGGCGCCGGCTCACGCCTGACATTCAGATCTGTAACCTCCCGGCCGTGACCGATACGCCGCCCGGAGTCGATCTCGAACGCCTGCGTCCGTGGTTCGCGCAGCACGTGCCCGGCGCGGCGGGCGGCGAGCTCACCGCCACACTGATCTCGGGCGGCCGGTCGAACCTCACGTACTCGATCCGCGACGCGAGCAACGAGTGGGTGCTGCGCCGCCCGCCGCTCGGGCACGTGCTCCCGACAGCGCACGACATGGCCCGCGAATACAAGGTCCTGACCGCGCTCGCACCCACCGCGGTCCCGGTTCCGAAAACGCTCGGATTCTGCGCCGACGACGCGGTGAACGACGCCCCCTTCTATGTGATGGAGCTGGTCCGCGGCGACATCCTGCGCACCGGCGCCGATATCGCGAAGCTGTCGCGCGACGAAGCGCGGCGCTGCTCCGAGGAGCTCATCGACGTGCTCGTGGCCATTCACGCGGTCGACTACGAGGCCGTCGGACTCGGCGATTTCGGCCATCCGGGCGGCTACGTCGAACGCCAGGTGCGCCGGTGGGGCGAGCAGTGGGAACGCTCGAAGACCCGCGAACTCCCCGCGATCGACGAGCTCGCCCGCCGGCTGCGCGCCGCGGTACCCATCTCGCCCCCGCCGACCATCGTGCACGGCGACTACCGGCTCGACAACACGATGTTGGCGCCGAACGATCCGGGCCGGATCGTCGCGGTGCTCGACTGGGAGATGGCGACGCTCGGCGATCCGCTCGCCGACCTCGGCCTCTACCTCCTCTACTACGCGCGTGACGACGCGCAGACCGGCAACGTCGGCGCCACGATCTCGCCCGAAGCCGGGTTCCTCCCGCGTGACGCGGTCGTCGAACGGTACGCGACGAAGTCGGGCCGCGACGTGAGCCAGCTCGATTTCTACGAGGCGCTCGCCGCGTACAAGCTCGCGATCATCCTGGAAGGCATCCACGCGCGCTTCTTGATGGGCAAGACGGTGGGCGAGGGTTTCGACCACATCGGTTCGCTCGTGGAGATCATGGTGCAGGGCGCGCTCGACCAGTGCTCGCAGTCGACCATCGCCGCCCTGCGAACGTGAGGCTCGGCGTCCGAACCTCGTTGCCGCCAACCGATCCCGATCTCGAAAGGGAACCGCCGTGGGTGTGATGGACGGTGTGAAGGTGCTGGAAGTCGCCGAGCACGGTTTCGTGCCGTCGGCTGCCGCGGTCCTCGCCGAATGGGGCGCCGACGTGGTCAAGGTCGAGCGCCCGAGCGGCGATCCCCTGCGCCAGATCATGGCGATGGGCTTCGTCACCGACACCGGCGACTTCAACTTCTTGTTCGAGCAGTTCAACCGCAACAAGCGCGGCGTCGCGCTCGATCTCCGCAACGACGACGGACGCGCCGCCCTCGACCGCCTGATCGCGTGGGCAGACGTATTCATCACCAACTTCCTGCCGTCCGCGCGCACCAAGTTGCGGCTCGATCCCGACGACATCTGGGCGGTCAACCCCAAATGCGTCTACGCGATCGGATCGGGGCAGGGCCTCGAAGGGCCGGACGCCGACCAAGGGGGCTTCGACGCGGTGTCGTACTGGGCCCGCGGCGGTCTGGCCCACATGCTCACTCCCGCGGGCGGACAACTCGTGCAGCCCCGGGGCGCGCTCGGTGACGCGCCGAGCGGTGCGTACCTCGCCGGGGGAGTCGCGGCGGCCCTGTTCAAGCGCGAACGCACGGGCGAGCCGACCGTGGTCGACGTGTCGCTCCTCGGCGCCGCGGTGTGGACGCTCTCGAACGACCTCGTTCCCACCGCGATCCTGGGCGTCGAACCGCCGCGCCACGTCGCGGGCAAGAGCCTCAGCAGCGTGCTCGTCGGATCGTTCCGCACCGCCGACGAACGCTGGATCAGCTTGAACATGCTCGACCCCGACCGGCACTGGGAGCCGACGTGCCGCGCGCTCGGGCTCGAGGAGCTGCTCGACGATCCCGACTACGCGACCGCGGCGCAGCGGATGCAGCACGCGCCGGAGCTGCATCCGATCATCGTCGAGCGCATCGCGTCATTGCCGCTCGCGGAGCTGAAGGAACGGCTCTCGGCGCATGACACGATCTTCTCTTCGATCGCGTCGCCGCTCGAGGTGATCAACGACCCGCAGGTGATCGAGAACGGGTACATGCCGAAGCATCCGGATCATCCGACCGCTCGACTCTCGTCGTCACCGGTGCAGTTCGACGGGCAGGGCCTCGAGATCGAACGCGGGGCGCCGGACGTCGGCGAGCACAGCGACGAGGTCTTCCGCGAGCTGGGTGTCGACGACGCCGAGATCGCCCGGTTGCGCGCGGTGGGAGCGTTGGCATGAGATCGCCGGTCCCCGCACCGCGCGTGATCTGGGGTGTCGGGCTCAACTACCGCGACCACGCGGCCGAGACCGGACGACCGTTGCCCGAGGTTCCGACCTTGTTCGTGAAGTCGCCGAGCTCGGTGGTCGCTCCCGGCGAAGCGATCGTCGTCCCACCGCACGTGACTCAACCCGACTACGAGGGCGAGCTCGCGGTGGTGATCGGCCGGCGAGCGCGCGACGTGCGCGAAGCCGACGCGCTGGATTTCGTGGCGGGTGTGACAGTCGGCCACGACGTCTCGGCTCGCGATCATCAGTACACGACCGGGCAGTGGAGCTGGTCGAAATCGTTCGACACGTTCTGCCCGCTCGGGCCGGAGGTCGTCTCCCTCGACGAAGTCGACCTCGCCGGGGGCTTGGCGATCGAGACCCGCGTGAGCGGCGAGGTACTCCAGTCGTCGAACACGAACCAACTCGTCTTCCCGGTGCCCTATCTCATCGCGTGGATCAGCCAGGGCTGCACGCTCGAGCCGGGCGACATCATCCTCACGGGGACGCCCGCGGGCGTGGGCGCGGCACGCACGCCGCCGCGCTGGTTGGTCGACGGCGATGTCGTCGAGATCACCATCGAGGGCGTCGGCACGCTCGTCAACCCCGTCGTACGACGTGAGGGCGGGCTCCGGAGCGAGACCTAAGGTGGACCGGTGACCGTCCGCTGGAACGTCGAGCCATCATTGCGGCGGCCCGCGATGATCGCGGCCTTCTCGGGCTGGAACGACGCGGCCGACGCCGCGTCCGACGCCGTGCGCTGGCTCGTGCGCTCGAGCAACGCCCGGCCGTTCGCCGCGCTCGACATCGAGGAGTACCTCGACTTCCAGGCCGCGCGACCCACCGTCGAGCTCGTCGACGGCGTGCTGCGCACCGTGAACTGGCCCGCGCTCGCGCTCTCGGCCGGATCACTCCCCGCCGGCGGGCGCGACCTCGTGCTGTTGCTCGGCGTCGAACCGAACCTGCGCTGGCCCTCGTTCTGTGACGACGTGATCAGCGTTGCCCGCACGACGAACTGCGAGATGATCGTCACGCTCGGGGCCCTGCTCGGAGACACTCCGCACACCCGCCCGATCAAGTGCACCGGCTCCGCAACCGACGAGGTCCTCGCGGCGCGGCTCGGCATGCAGCGATCGCGCTACGAGGGCCCGACCGGGATCGTCGGCGTGCTGCACGACGCCGTGCGGCGCTCGGGCTTCGCGTCGGCGTCGATCTGGGCACCGGTGCCGCATTACGTCGCCACCCCGCCGAATCCGAAAGCGACCCGCGCGCTCCTCGACCGGCTGAGCGACCTCCTCGACCTCGGCCTCGACCTCACCGATCTCGATATTGCGTCGAGCGCGTGGGAACGTTCCGTCTCCGAGGTCGTCGCCGGCGACGCCGACATCAGCTCCTACGTCGAGCGGCTCGAAACACGCTACGACACCACCGATGACGGCCTGGGCTGGCGGGCGACCGACGACGAGATCGCGGTCGACGACGACGATGACGACGACGAGGACTGGTTCGACGAGGACGAGCTCCCGTCGGGCGAATCGCTCGCCGAGGACTTCGAGCGCTACCTCCGAGACCAGCCCGACGAATAGCAGCCCGACGACGGCGCCCGCGGCGTGCGTCAGGTGAGGATGTCGCGCGCGAGGCCGTCCCAGAGGCGGGTCGACAGCACGAGTGAGTCGATGTCGACGCGCTCGTCGTTGCCGTGGAACATCGAGGCGTAGTCGTCGAAGGAGAGCTTGCGGCTGAACAGGCCGAAGCCGTAGGCGACGGACCCGCCGCGGCGGAAGAACCGGGCGTCGGTCGCGCCCACCGTCAGGAATGGCACGAGCGCGGATCCGGCCACGAGCTGCGAGGAGACGCGGCCCATCGCATCCCACAACGGCGTGTCCGCCGGTGACGATGTGGATTCGTTCTCGTCGAAGGGCGTGATCTCGACGCACGCGACGAGATCGCCGAGCGCTTCTTCCAGCATGGCCCGGACGTCGGCGCTGCGCTGGCCCGGCAGAGTGCGGATGTCGACTTCGAGCTCGACCGAATCGGGGATCACGTTCGTCTTCGTGCCCCCGTGGATGACCGTGGGCGCGAAGGTGGTGTGCGTGCACGCGTGGGCTTGACGCGCGAGCCCGATCGGGAGCTCCTCGCAGAAGTCGGCGAGCGTGGCCTCGTCGAGCAGGTGCGCGTTCCACTCGGGCCCGAAATCGACGCCCTCGATGAACCGGCGCCACGTCTCGTGGATGTGCGTGGGCGGGCGATACTCGGCCAACCGCTTCACGATCTCCGACGCGGTGACCAACGCGTTGTCGGTACGGAAGGGCTGCGACGCGTGACCGGGCGTGCCCCGCACCGTGATGCGGCACCAGTACGAACCCTTCTCCCCGACGATCACCGGTAACCGTGGGCCGCGCGCCGTGGGCATCTGGAAGCCACCGGCCTCGGTCACCACATAGTCGGCGCGCACCGCGTCGTGCTCGTGCTCGAGCAGGTGCTCGGCGCCCCACGTACCGAGGTTCTCCTCGTCGGCGACGGCCAGGTAAACGAGCGTGCCTCGCGGGCGAAACCCCGAGCGAGCGAGCGCACGGAACGCGACCGCCATCGTCGCGGTCAGGTTCAGCATGTCGACCGCGCCGCGTCCCCACACGTCGCCGTCGACGACCTCGCCGCCGAAGGGGTCACGGCGCCAACCGTCGGGATTCGCGGGCACGACGTCGGTGTGTCCCATCAGGAGCAGGGTCGGCGCGGTCGGGTCGCTGCCCTCGATCCGCGCGACCAGGTTCTCGCGTCCCGGCTGCGCTTCGTACCGCTCGAGGTCGAGCCCGCTTCCGCCGAGGTACTGCGCCAGCAGATCGGCGCTGCGCGACTCGAATCCCGACGCAGGTGTGCCGTCGTTGACGCACTCGTTGCGGATGAGCTGCGAGAGCAGGTCGACCGATTCGTTCGCGATCTCGGCGTCGGTCGCGGTCATGCTGTGCCTGTCGCGGGTTCCATCCGGTAGACGAGCATGCCGTTCTCCTCCCACCGTTCCGCCGCGCCGGCGTGGGCGAGATGCTCGAGGTGCGCGAACGTCTCGCTCTCGGCCATCGTGCCCCAGTGCCGCTTCGGGAACAGCTCGTGCGACAGCGCCACGACCGTTGCCGGCCCGAGCGCCAGCCCCGCTTCGCGCAACTGTTCCATGCGCTCGGCGTGGTGCTCCTTGATGGCCTCGACGCGACCGGCCACGTCGGCGAACGGATGGCCGTGCGCGGGCAACCCGAGCGTCACGCCCTTCAGCTGACCGACGAGATCGAGCGTGGCAAGGTACGACTTCAACGAGTCGGCCTTGCGGACGCCCGAGACGTGCGGCGTGATCGACGGGAGCACGTGGTCGCCCGTGAGCAGCGTCCCCGATTCGGGGTCCCACAGGCACAGATGGTCGACGGTATGTCCGGGGGTGTGCACGACGAACCAGTCGCGCCGGCCCAGTCGGATCCGCTCGCCGTGGTGCACCCGCTCGGTCGGCTCCGGAGGTGAGAACAACACGCGCAGGGCCTTGATCATGAGCCGGCGCTTGAGCGGCGGTCCCTGATTCGTCGTGCCCCACGGTGTCGTCGCGCCCCACGGGCTCGCCGTCGCCTCGGTCTCGACCGTGTCGTCGGTCACGATGTCGGAGTCGTGGATCGTCGGTAGCTCGTCGGGCGAGACGTCGACGGTCTGCGCGTACGCGGCCGCTTCCATCTCGACGCGACGCGCCTCACCTTCCGACAACGCGCGCTGCGGGCTCGGGCCCTTCACCGTCCACGTGGAGAACGCGTGGTGCGTGATCAACCTCGCATCGGCTTCGCGGGCGATCCGGCCCGCGCCGCCGAAGTGGTCGGGATGCGAATGCGTGACGACGACGGTGTGGACGTCCTTCACGCGGTAGCCCGCGGTCTTGAGTCGCTGCTTCAGCGCCTTCCACGACTGCGGACCCGGCAGGCCCGGGTCGACGACCGCGAGACCCTGATCGTCGACGATCCCGTACATGTTGACGTGACCCAGGCCCGGCATCCAGATGGGCAGCTGCATGCGCAACACACCCGGCGCGACCTCGGTGACCTCCTCCGACGCGGACTCTTGCTCCTGTCTCGGAGGACGCGCGCGCGGTTGGGTATCGGTCATGACCGGCAGGGTATCGCCCGCCCCGGGACGCCGGATCCGGTCGGAATCGGCGCCGGGGCTACGCGTACGCCATGGGCGCGAACTTCGGCCACGGCCGGTTGGCTTCGGCGACCGCACCACACGCGAGGACGGCCTCCTCGTCGTCGCGGCGCCCGACCGCCTGCAGCCCGACCGGCAACCCGTCGGACGCGAGCCCGGCAGGAATGCTCACGCCGGGCATGCCCGAGATGTTGAACGGAGCGGTGTACGGCACCGAGCCCATGCCCCCGACCTTCTGGCCCGCGATCTCCAAGGGCGGCGGGCCCTCGGCGACGAACGCGGTCGTCGCCGTCGTCGGCGTGAGCAGCAGGTCGACCTCGTCGAACACCACACCGATCGCGGCGAGCAGCTCGAAGCGCCGGCGCAAGGAACGCATGAGTTGTTCCGAGTTGATCCGATCGACCGCTTGCAAACCCGCGCGCGCGACCGGGGTGACGTCGTCCCATCGATCGCGCGCCGCGTCGAGATGGTTCGCCGCGGTGTCGAGCGACGAGATCAAGCCCCACGCCCCACCGGGCCGTGGCAGCTGCACGTCGAGGTCGACGAGCTCGATGCCGGCGTCGGTACACAACGCGAGCGCGGCCTCGTATGCGAGCTTCTCCACCTCCGGATCACAGACCGCGAATCCGAGTGTCGATGACCACGCCGCGCGCTTGCCGCGCAGCTGCTCGACCGCGTCGCCGGAGACGATGGCGTCTTCGTACGAGCGCACCGGGCGCGGCAACGAGGTGGGGTCGTTGTTGGTCGGGCCTGCGATCGCGTCGACGTAGCGCGCCGCGTCTCGCACCGAACGGCACATGGGGCCCGGTACCGAGGTGAGCGCGCTGTCGAAGTTGCCGCCGTAGCCGACACGCCCGAAGCTCGTCTTGAACCCGAACAGGCCGCTGTAGGCGGACGGGATGCGGATCGACCCGCCGCCGTCGCTCCCGGTGCAGATCGGCATCATTCCCGACGCCACCGCGGCCGCGGAACCACCCGACGAACCGCCCGGCGTTCGCTCCGGATTCCACGGGTTACGCGTCGTGCCGTGCAGGTACGTGCGCGTCCAGTTGGTGGAACCGAACTCGGGCGACGTGGTCAGACCGACGAGCACTGCACCCGCAGCTTTCAGGCGCGCGGGCTCCGTGTCGTCGCTCGCCCCGACCGCATCGCGATACAGCAATGAGCCGTGGGTGTCGGGCCAGCCCGCGACCGAGACCAGCTCCTTCACACCCATGGGCACACCGGCCCAGGTTCCGGGGTCGTCGCCGGCCGCGACCGCCGCGTCGACCGCCTCCGCCCGAGCGCGCGCACCCTCGAGATCGAGATAGCAGAACGCGTTCAGTTCCGGGTTGAGCTTCTCGACCCGTTCGACGAACACGTCGAGCAGGTCGACCGAGCGCAGTTCGCCGCGGCGCACGCCGTCGGCCAACTCCCATGCGTCGCGCTCCCAGACCTCCGTCATGACTACCCCCGCTCCTGTGCGATCTTCAGCAATTCCCTGAACGCGTCGTCGACGCCGTTCGCCAACACTTCGATGTCGGCGCACGCGTCGCGGTCGCCCCACAGCCCGAAGTGGAGCGTGCCGTCGTACGACAAGATCCCGACCACCACCGAAAGGTTCCGCGTGAGCGGCACGATCGGGAAGGCCTCGATCAATCGCGCACCCATCATGTAGAGCGGCTGCTGCGGACCGGGCACGTTGGTGACGATCAGGTTGAAGAACGGCTGGCGGTGCACGACGCGCGCGGCCAGGCTCATGAGCGTCGGCGCGATGTACTCGGTCATGCCGAGCAACATCTCCGCGCCGACGGCCTGGTGGCGTTCCTTGAGATCCGCGGTCTGCTCCGAGATCGCGCGCAGGCGCTCGACCGCCGGGCGATTGTCGACCGGCAGGTTCACGAACATCGCCGAGACCTTGTTGCCGAGCGAGCCGCGTTGGTCTTCGGAACGCACCGACACCGGGCACAACACGCGCAGCTGAAGGTCTTCGGTCTCGTCGGCCCGGTGCAAGAGGAGCCGCCGTAGACCGCCCGCCACGCCCGCGAGCACGACGTCGTTGACGGTCCCGCCGAGCCCGCGCCGGATCTCCTTCACGTCGGCGAGCGGGATGCGCACGACACTCAGGCGCCGGTGCCGACCGGTATGGGCGTTGATCGACGTACGCGGCGCGATCGCGTCGCGCGTCACCATCGTGCTCATCGACTGCGCGACGACGCGGGCGCGTTCGATGGCGCGGCGGGGGCCGCGGAAGATGGAGCGGATCGAGCGCACGATCTCCGCCGGCTCCGTGATGCGTTCGCGCATCGTGTCCAGCAGCAGCTGCGACGCGCTCGGCGCGGGCTCGGGCACCCACTCGGGAACGATGGGCGCCGTGAAGTTGGGTTGCATGTCGAGCAGCAGGGTCGCGACGTCGACGCCCGACACGCCGTCGATCAGTGCGTGGTGCGTCTTTTGCAGCATCGCCACGTTGCCGCCTTCCACACCTTCGACCAACCAGATCTCCCACAGCGGGCGGTCGCGGTCGAGGAGGCCTTCTTGGACGCGGGTGGTGAGCGAGACGAGCTGCTCCCACGATCCCGGCCGGGGGAGAGCGGTGTGGCGCACGTGGTACGTGATGTCGAAGCGGTCGTCGTCGACCCAGATCGGCCGGCCCTGCTCGTAGGGAACGTGCATCAGTCGACGCCGGAACCGCGGCATGAGCGGGAGGCGCGACAGAACGAGATCACGCACCTCGTCGATCCGGAACCGGCCATCGGCGTGGAAGAACGGAGCGCCTTCGAGCACGCTGACCGCGCCGACGTGCATCGGGTACTCGGGTCGCTCCAGGTGCAGGAAACTCGCGTCGAGCGCCGAGAGACGGTCGTGTGGGCTCATCTCCACCCGATCGTAGAGCCCGTGGTCGCTACGGTCTACGGGGTGGACCTCGTACCGACCGCTGTCTGGAGCATCTCGCCCGAGCTCGTGCTCGCGCTCGACGAACATCTCGGGCCGCCCGTCGACAGTTACGTCAACGGATCACAGACCTGGCTCGTCGGTGACGAGCCCGAATCACAAAGCGCCGACGTCACCACGGACAACGGCCTGATGCTCGAGTTCCGGCTGCATCCCGTCTCGGGTTACCGCGCGCCGGTGGGGTGTTCGCACTACGACATCTGGGAGAGCGTCGTCGCCCAACTCTCCCAAGGTGTCGACCCGCAGGCGCTCCGGCTCGGTGACGAGGTCCGCCCGCTCACCGGGCTCTGGGACGGGCTCGAGGCCTTCCCCGCGTACGGCGACGAGATCGAGCCCGCCCGCTTGACGAGCGTCGTCACGGCCGCGCTCGCGCTCGCACCCGATCGCAGCGGTCTCGTCGATCACGAGGCCATAGGCGACGCGTGGGAACGCGCCGGCGGCAAGGTCTCGATCGTCGCGCTCCTCATCGACCAGCTCGCGCTGTAACCGGTCGTTCGGGCAACCGGTCGTTCGGGCAACCGGTCGTTCGGGTCAGGCGTCGCCGCGCCAGGTGGGTTCGCGGGGCGGATCGAACCATGTCGGGACGGTCTCCCCGTCGATGGCGCGGAAGGCGAGATCGAGCCATCGGTGCGCGCCGGCGAGCGGCTGCGGCATCGCGTCGCGAGCGAAGAAGCCGACCGCGCTCGTCTCGAGCGGGTGACCCTGCAACTCGCCGCCGGTCATCCGGCAGTAGAAGACGATCGAGTACATCGGGATGCGCGCGAATCCGAGCCGGAGCCCGTCGAGCACCGCAATCAGCGACACGACTTCGCACTCGATGCCGGTTTCTTCGAGTACCTCTTTCATCGCGATCTCCGACGGCGAGTAACCGACATCGGCCCAGCCGACGGGATACAGCCACCATCCGGAATCGGCGCGCTGGGTGAGCAGGATCTCGCCCCGATCGTTCGCGACGACCGCGGCCACCGCGACCTTGGGCGTCACGTAGCCGGCCACACCGTCGCCGACCGTGCTCAGCCACTCGTCGAACAGCACCTCGGATTCCGCTTCGGAGATCGCGGCGGCGCGGATGTCGGCTGCGACCTTCAACACCTCTTCGAATCGTTCCTTCTCGTAGAGGCTCTGCGTGAACCCGAGCCCGGTGCGGGCGATGCCCGACAAGGTCTCCGACCAGCGCAAGAGGTCGGCAGCGGAATCGGCGAAGTCGTCGGTGCTCATCGGTCGGTGACCCTAGCCAGTCATGCGCTCGATGAGCGTGGCCCGCAGGTGCGCGACCGCATCGGGGTCGTCGATCTTGTGCGCCCTCGAGTCGCGAACGTAGAAGACGTCGACGACCCGCTTGCCCAGCGTGGCGACCTTTGCGATCCGCACGTCGAGCGAGAGCTCGGTGAAGGCCGACGCGAGCCGGTAGAGCAGCCCGACGTCGTCGTCGGCGTGCACCTCCACGACCGTGTCGGTCTCGGACTCCTCCGAGCTCACGTCGACACGGATCTCCGGCGGCGCCGGCTTCGAGATCGGCGCGTATGCCCGGCGCCGCTCGTCGACACGCGCCGCGAGATCGAGCTCGCCGGCCAGCGCGCGCTCGATGGTCTCGATGACGCGCGCGCCGTCGTCGTCGGCGACGCGACCGAACGGGTCGGCGCCGCGGAACACGTCGAGGGCGTAGCCGTCCGTGGTACCGAACAAACGGGCCTCGAGCACGTCGACCCCGCACACCGTGAGCGCGCCCGCCAACGTGACCAGCAATCCGGGACGGTCGCCGGCCACCACAGTGATCACCACATGGCCCCCGTCGACCCGCTCGCACCGGACGGTCGGCGAGTCCGCCAGCAGCGCCTCGTGCATGCACATGGTGTCGACGTCGAACGCGAGCACGTACTCCTCGGGCAACCGCGCGAGGAAGGCACCGGCGCGCGCGTCTCCCAACCGCTGGTGCAGGGCCTCACGCCGGTCTGCCGCCACGACCTTGGCTTCGCCCCGCTCGATCGCGGTCGCGGCCTTGATGAACAGATCACGCACGAGCGCGCCCTTCGACGGGCTCCACGCGGCCGGTCCCGTCGCCTGGGAATCGCCGATCGTCAACAGGTAGAGCAGGCGCAGCCGTTCGGGGTCGCCGGCGCAGGCCGCGGCAACGTTGTCGGCAACCGACGCGTCGGAGAGGTCCCGGCGCGTCGCGACCTCGGCCATGAGGAGGTGATTGCGAACGAGCCACGGCAGGATCTCGCGGGCTTCGCTGTCGAAGCCCATGCGGCGGACGATCGCCTCCGCGGTGCGTTCCCCCACCTCCGAGTGGTCGCCGGGCCGGCCCTTCGCGATGTCGTGCAACAGCGCGCCGAGCAAGAGCAGCTCCGGGCGCCGCAGGGCGCGCGCCACGACTGCATCGACATCGACCTCTTGGCCGGGCCCGCTACGCGTCTCGCCCGCGTCGAGCAGCTGCGCGCACCGCGCCACGGCCTCGAGCAGATGACGATCGACGGTATAGCGGTGGTACGCGTTCCTTTGCGGGAACGAACGAACCTGTTCCCATTCCGGGAGCAGCCGGGTCAACACGCCTTCGTGGTCGAGCGCCTCGAACACCGGCACGGCATCGTGCCCGGAGCGCAGCAGCCGCACGAAGCCGGCGCGTTGCCAGACGTCCCAGGTCGGCGCGCCGGTCGCGCGCAGCCGTGCCAACGACGTACGATCGAACGGCACCGCGAGCTCGGCCGCGGCGCACGCCGCTTCCAGTGTGCGCAAGGCGGGTATCGAGCCGTCGGCGTCGGTATCGATGTGCACACGGCCGCTGCGCAACCAGACGCCCCGGGCCAACGCCCGGTCGGGCGCGGGCTTGGCGCCCGTTCCGAGCATGTCGCGGACGCGCGACCACACGTCGCCGGCGATCCACGCGATCTCGCGCGCGGCGTGGGCGAGATCGTGCACCAGTACGTCGGCCGACGCGAAGTCGAGCTGCGCGGCGACCGCGTCCTGTTCCTGCAACGCGAGCCGGTCGCTATGCCCACCGGTCACCCGCTGCAATGCGACCCGGACGTCGAGCAGCAACTCGCGTCCGGCCTCGACCCGGGCCAGGTCGGCTGCGGTCAGGAAGTCGAGCTCGACCAGCGTGGCGCTTCCGCCCGGCGGGCCCAACGCGAAGCCTGCCCACTCCAACGACTGCACGTCGCGCAGGCCGCCCGCGCCCTCCTTGAGGTCGGGTTCGAGCATCTCCGCGATCACACCCGGGCGCACCCGCCGGACGTCGGCCGCTTCGCCGAGCAAGGGCAGGATCCTCGCCTGCCGGCGCACCGCCAGCTCGCGTGCCTTCAGCTCCAACTCCCGCGCGAGCTCGACCGAGCCCGCGATCAACCGGATGTCGAGCAACGCGGTGAGCGCGTCGCGATCGTCGTCGGCGAGGGCGAGCGACTCCTTGATCGTGCGCGCGCCGTGGCCCGTGACGAAGCCCGCGTCCCACAGCGGATACCACAGCTGCTCGGTCATCGACCGCACCGCGTCGACGCTGCGGCGGCCCCGCAGGTTATGCACCAACAACACGTCGACGTCCGAGCCCGGGCACAGCTCACGCCGCGCGTACGAACCGAGGCCGACCAAGGCGACGTCGCCCGACCGGCCCAAGTCACCGAACGCTTCCGCGAGCGAGCCGTCGACTGCGGCGGCGAGTGCGGCGCCGAACATGCGGCCGCGAAGCGACAGATCCGCGACCAGCGCCGTGCGCTCGTCGCGCAACCGCGCCGCGATCGATTCCGACCTGAGAGCGCGTCAGTGCCGGCTTCTCCGGTTCGGATGCGGATGACGTCGTCGACGGGGATGATCCACACCTTCCCGTCACCGATCTTGCCCGTGCGCGCGGCCTCGACGACCTTGGCGGCCACACCCGGCGCATCGTCGTCGGCGACGAGGATCTCCAGCTTCATCTTCGGCACGAAATCGATGACGTACTCCGCGCCGCGATACACCTCGGTGTGCCCGCGCTGGCGCCCGAAGCCCTGGACCTCCGTCACTGTCAGGCCGTGCACACCGAAGTCCTGCACGGCTGTCTTCACGTCATCGACCTTGAACGGCTTGACGATTGCTACGACGAGCTTCACGCGTTACTCCTCGATTCGCGACGCGGGTTCGTCCGACAGCCCAACCCGGGACTCTGGTGGCGCATCATCATTCGGCAAACGAATAGGCGACCTCGAAATGCTCGCGCAGGTCGAGGCCGGTGTCCTCTGCTTCCTCGTCGACCCGCAATCCGCCCGGGACGACCTTGTCGATGACCAACGCGATCGCGAGGGTGACGACGAACGAGAACACGAGCGTGGCGCCGACCGCGAGGGCCTGTTCGCCCAGAAGGCCGAATCCACCGCCGTGTACGAAAACGCCGTTGCGCCCGGCGGCATTCACGGATTTGTCGGCGAAGAACCCGAGCAGCAAGGAGCCGATGACCCCGCCGACGAGATGCACACCGACCACATCCAGCGCGTCGTCGAATCGCAGCTTGAACTTGAGGTTGACCGCGGCGTAACAGGCGACTCCGGTGATGGCTCCGATCGCCACCGGCGACATCCCGCCGACGTAGCCCGAGCACGGCGTGATCGCGACGAGACCCGCGACCGCGCCCGACGCGGCACCGAGGATCGTGGCGCGACCGGAATGCATCCGCTCGACGACCAACCAGCCGAGCATCGCCGCCGCCGCGGCCAGGTGCGTGTTCACGAGAGCCTGCACGGCCAGTCCGTTCGCCCGCAGCGCTGATCCGGCATTGAAACCGAACCAACCGAACCACAAGATGCCCGTGCCGAGCAGCGTGAGGGGCAGCGAGTGCGGCGGCATCGGAGTTTTGGGCCAACCCCGTCGCTTGCCGACCACGAGGACGACGGCCAGCGCCGCGATCCCCGCGTTGACGTGCACGACCGTCCCACCCGCGAAGTCGAGTGCACCCCGCCGCGCCAGCCAACCGGCCGGAGCGAACACCCAGTGGGCCACCGGTGCATACACGAGCACGACCCAGAGCCCGACGAACAGCGCCCAAGGACCGAAACGCACACGGTCCGCGATGGCACCGGTGATCAACGCCGGTGTGATGACGGCGAACATGAGTTGGTACGCCATGAACAACGACGGTGGGATCGTCAGTGCCAGTCCGTGTGGCGCGGTGTTGAAGTGACCCAACCATGCGAAATCGAGGTTTCCTATCCACTTGCTCGTCCCGCCGAAAGCGACCGAGTACACCACGACGGCCCAGAGCACGCTCACGAGGCCGAGGCAGAAGAAGTTCTGCATCAGCATCGTGAGCACGTTTCGCGCCCTGACCATCCCGGCGTAGAAGAACGCGAGACCAGGTGTCATGAACATGACCAGCGCGGCCGCCACGATCACCCACGCGGTGTCGCCGGCATTGATATTCAACTCTCCATCACGTCGAGCGACCTACCCCAAGCCTCTCGGGAACCTGTTTCCCGGCCAAGGCCCGATTGTTACAGCTCTGTTTCGGTCGGCGCCGCTCCGGGCCCCGACGCCCGGGCGTCGATACGCGCCCGCAGCACCTTCGCCTTCCCCATCCCCCACGCCAGCAGCGCACCACCCAGCTCGTCGTCGCCGAGCTCGGCCGGGCTCTTCACAACGATGCCGTAGACGTCGTCGGGGAAGGAGCGGGTCTCGAACTCGTCGCGCACGACGTCCGGCACACCGGCCGCAGCCAACACGGAAGTCGCCTCGCGGCGCAACGACCGGATGATCTCGAGCGGGGTCGCCCGCTGCGCCGAGGGATCGAGCGCGAACAGGTCCTGCAGCTCGCCGACCACGCGGATCGTCGCTTCGCGACCCGCCTCGCCGGCGGCGGAGACCGCCCGGGCCCGCGCCGCCGCGTCGAGCTGCCCCCACGCGTCGACCAACGCCGTCACCGCACCGACCACCCACGCCGGACCGAGCCGGGCGACGCCGTCGAGCAGCCGGGCCGAGCCCTCGGCCATGAGGGCCGTTCCGGCCGCCGCATCCGCGGCGTGGTCGTCAATCGGGTTCGGCATCGGCCAACATCGTCGCGTGCGGCTACGGGCGTTGTCGGTCTTCGAACGGATCGTCTACCACTGCGCGTGCATCGACTCGCGCGATCCGGCCCATCCGGTACTCGAGGTCGACGCGGTGTTGCGGGCGGGCGACGCCGATGGTCCCCTCCTCGTCGCGGTCGCCGACTTCAAGCGCATGATCGGCTTCGAGGCGACGAAGGCCTGCCTCGCCGAGTTCCGCAGGAACGGGCGCACCGAGACCCAAGACGGCGTGGAATACGTCACGTTCGCGATGTGGGAGATAGTCGCGCCCTGACCGCGGTCGCGAATCAGCCCGCGACGACGTCACCTTCCATGCGGTTGACCGTGCACCCGAGCTCTTCGAGATACGCGATTGCCTGGTCGCGCGCGTCATGCGAACCCCCGAGCTCGAGGATCACCCATGCGGAGTGGGCCTCGACGTTGGCGCGGCGGATGCTCGGCACGACGTCGAAGCGCTTGATCATCTCGTAGATCATCGGCCGTTCGACGAGCGCCTCCGGAATGGACACGAACAAGCGGATGGCGTCGGAAGGCGCGCTCATCGGGTGTGGTCCTCCACCACCAGGCCGACACGCGCGACATGCCTCGGCCGGATCGAGCACGAGCCCGGTGAAGAACGGTCCGAACTCCGCGTAGCGCGCCGACACCGGATCGAACCGCATCTCGTACACGATCTCCTTCAGCGCGGCGGGGTCGTCGGCCAACAGCGTGACGCCCCATTCCCAGTCGTCGATACCGGTCGATCCCGTGATGAGCTGGAGCACCCGGCCGGCGTAGGTTCGCCCGACGCGCGCGTGGCCCGCCATGAGCTCCTTGCGCTCGTCGAACGGGAGCTCGTACCAGTTCGCATCGCGAGCGCGGCGCTTCGACATCGGATAGAAGCAGCACGACTGCTTCATCGGGAGCCGTGGGTGCACGCGGTTCTCCCGGTAGTGCTCGATCCGGTCGCGCCACACCGCGAGGCGCGCCTCGATCTCGTCGCCGGTGACGCCCTCTTCGCGGACGAGCCGGTCGCGTTCCTCGGCCTCGGTCGCGCCGTACTCCGACTGTTCGGTCAGCGATACGTACGAGTACACGGGCTCGAGCGGCGCCGCGAGCAGCTCGTTTTGGAAGCGCTGCAGCCGGGCCAGATCGGGACCGAGCGCGATCACCCCGAGATCGGCCTTGTGCCCGAGCATGGCCAGCGCCAGGGCCTGATGGCCGTCCGCTTCCAGCGCGGCGAACGCGTCGCGCACGTGCTTTCCGGCACCCGGGTCGCGTTCTGCCCGCTCGCGATCGACGCGGTAGTACAGGTGGAGCACACCCCAGCCGACCGACGGACTCACGCTCTCCACGGCACCGAGCGTACCCGCCCCTCGCGATGTCGAGACCGGCGAGGGCGAGGCCGGGATACGTCGTTTGCCCGATCCGCTATCGAACCGGCGGTGGCCCTGCGCCAGGTCGTCCTACCAACCCTTCGACGAGAAGCCGGCCGCGGCGGTGAACGACGACGCGTCGACGCTCGCCGGGCAACCCTTCTTCGCGTAGTACGTGCCGGCGAGCGGCCCGGAGGCGACGTCGGCGAGCGCGACCGAGGTTCCCGACCGCGACCGCTCGGCGAGGCACACGACTTGGCCCATGTTCGGTCCCGGCCCGCCGACCACCACCGAGAGCCGGCCACCCCAGTCGAGCGTCGGTTCGATCGCCTTCAGGTCCGCTGATGTCGCCGAGTACGCAGCCTGGTCGGTGTAAGAGGTCTTCTCCGCGGTCAAGGCGTTGCGCAGGTCGGCCTCGGCGGCGCGGTCCTGCGCCACCACTTCGGCGCTGACCGCGCCCGCCGGGACGGCCACCTGAACCGGCGCGCCGAAGTCGTAGAACTCCACCGTCGCCTCGATCTTCGGGTCGGTGCCGGCGCCGAGTCCGAGCCGGCCGGCGGCGGCCGAGAGGTCCATCGACAACGCGAGCTTGCGCAGCCGCCCCGCGTCGTCGACCCACACCGTGACCGGGATCTCGAGATTGCCGAACAGGGCAACCGCCTTCTTGACGACGGCGCGCTGCGACGCGTTCGCGCTCGTCCGGGCCAGGGCGCGAGCAAGGTCGAGGGTCGCGGAGTAACGGGTCGTGTCGTCGCCGCGCAGTGTCTCGCGGCCGTCGGCGCGTACGTCGTTGGAAACACCCTGCAAGTACGCGAGGTAACTCGTCGGATCCGGAACCGCAGTCGTCGTCTCGATGCCGTTCAGCGGCATGCTCGTCCAGGTGTCACCCTCGTCGATGTAGGCGACGCGGTCGACCAGGCGCAGTTCGATCGACTGGTCGGCGTCCTGGCTGCTGTGCATGACCAGATGCAGGTCCATGCGTTGGCCGGCGAGGTCGGCCGCACCCGAACCGTCGAAACCGATCGAGTCGCTGCCCGCCGAGAACGACATGCGCAGCGCGACCCGTGCCGTCTTCTCCGCGGTGGCACGTTGCACGGCCGCGAGCAACCGGGCCTGCGGACTCACGGCGCCCGGAGGCGCACTCGACGGCGCCGGCTGCGTGGTCGGGAAGGACTGACCGCCGCACGCCGCCATCGCGAGGGCCAGCGTGATCCCGAGACCGGTCGCGGCAAGGGCGCGCTTCGTCGTCATTCACGAGATATCGGCACCGCGGCGTTCGGCCCTGAGCCGGCACCGCCGATCGTTCACCCGTTCGCGGCCGCGATCCGAAGCGTGCTGTACGGCCGCACCTGCGCGTGCGGAGGAGCCGCAACGTCCACCGTTGCTCCGAAGCCGAAGAAGTCGGTCTGGATCCGCATCGAAGCCTGCGGACCGGGGCCGGCGATGTCGCCGGCGCCCGCGATTGCGGCCGACCTCAGCGGGACCGAGACCACGATGCGGCGGACCCGGCCCGCGCCGTCGAGCCACACGTCGAGCGCGAGGCGCCCATCGCCGACGGCCGCGCCGAGGGGCGCGAGGTGCTCGCGCACGGTCGCGGCGGCGCGGGATTGGTCGTGGCCGAGGTCGATCGTCGCGGCGTAGTGCATCGATCGCACGCCGCGCACAGGCTCCGGTCCGACCCGGCTGACATCCTCGGAGACCGCGGCGGAGGAATGCGAGTTGGCCGGCCGGGTCGGCCTGCGACTGCGACCGGGCAGCGGCATCGGCGTTTCCGAGCGTGCGGGCCGAGAAGCCGAGCCACCGCACCGCGGTGGGCACGCCGCCGGCCCGGAGCACCTCCACCGGGAGTTTCGTGTAGACGACGCCGCCGACGATCCGCTGTTCGATCGCGCCGCCGCCGCCGAGGCGATCGAGGCGCGGGATGCTGAGCGTGAGGCCGGCGTTCCCGTCCGCAAAGCTCACGACCCCGGTCCCGGCCACATCGAGTCCGCCCGTCGCGAGGACAGGGGCGCCGACTCCCGTGAGCGTCACCGAGATCGACGTGCGGGCACTCCGCGGCAGCGACGGTCGCGGCGGCCGAACGCACGAGCACCGCTCGCAGCATCGAGTTCGAGACGATCGGGCGCGGTGCGGTCGTGGCGGGATCGGGCGGGGGCACGGACGCCCGCCGGGTGAACTCGCTCCCGCCGTAGCCCGTCGCGAACACGACGAACCCCACCGTGATCAGCCCGAGCGCTCGCCGCGGCGAGCGCCATGACGCCCGCCCCGATCCACGCCGCGACCTGACCATCCCTGCCCCTCCGTGGCCTCCCGACATCCTCCGGTCATGGTACCGGCGCAGGGCTCCCGGATCTCACTCAGAGTGGTCAACCGGCCGGGCGACCGGGTCGCGAGGGCCCGGAACAGCAAAAGGGGCGCCCCGGAGGGCGCCCCTTTCGAGTGTTCGTGGACCGGTACTAGAAGTCCATGTCTCCCATGCCGCCGCCGGGCATGCCACCGCCGGGCATGCCGGCGCCCTTCTCTTCGGGCTTGTCGGCGACAACCGCCTCGGTGGTGAGGAACAGCGCCGCGATCGAAGCCGCGTTCTGCAGCGCCGAGCGCGTGACCTTGGCTGCGTCGATGACGCCGGCCTTCACGAGGTCCTCGTACTCACCCGTCGCGGCGTTGAGACCGTGTGCGCCCTTCAGGTTCTTCACCTTCTCGACGATCACACCGCCCTCCATGCCGGCGTTCACGGCGATCTGCTTCAACGGCTCTTCCAACGCCCGGGCGACGATCTTGGCGCCGGTGGCGACATCGCCTTCCAGAGTTGCCGCGAGCTCGAGCACCTTGGCCTGGGCACGCACCAACGCAACGCCACCGCCGGGCACGACGCCCTCTTCGACAGCCGCCTTGGTGGTCTGCACCGCGTCTTCGATGCGGTGCTTC
Source organism: uncultured Actinomycetes bacterium (assembly GCA_963812205.1). Classification (GTDB taxonomy): domain Bacteria; phylum Actinomycetota; class Acidimicrobiia; order IMCC26256; family PALSA-610; genus PALSA-610. The sequence continues at coordinate 114,237 of CAWEUJ010000003.1, read as the reverse complement.
TTCTCCTTGAGCTCGACCTCGGTGGCCGCGCCGACCTTGATGATCGCGACGCCGCCGGACAACTTGGCGAGACGCTCCTGGAGCTTCTCGCGGTCGTAGTCCGAGTCGGTGTTGTCGATCTCGTTGCGGATCTGCTGGATGCGACCCTGCACGTCGCCCTTGGCGCCCGAGCCTTCGACGATCGTGGTCTCGTCCTTGGTGACGACGACCTTGCGCGCCTTGCCGAGCAACTCGAGGCCGATGTTCTCGAGCTTCAGGCCGATCTCCTCGGAGACCACCTGGCCGCCGGTGAGGATCGCCATGTCCTGGAGCATCGCCTTGCGCCGCTCGCCGAAGCCGGGGGCCTTGATGGCGACCGACTTGAACGTGCCGCGGATCTTGTTGACGACGAGCGTGGCGAGCGCCTCGCCCTCGACGTCCTCGGAGATGATCGCCAGCGGCTTGCCCGACTGCATGACCTTCTCGAGCACGGGAAGGAGGTCCTTGACCGCACTGATCTTGGACGACACGAACAGCAAGTAGCGCGTCGTCGAGGACGGCTTCCATGCGGTCGGGGTCGGTCACGAAGTAGGGCGAGATGTAGCCCTTGTCGAAGCGCATACCCTCGACGAGGTCGAGCTCCATCCCGAAGGTCTGGCTCTCCTCGACGGTGATGACGCCGTCCTTGCCGACCTTCTCGAGCGCCTCGGCGATCATCGAGCCGATCTCCTTGTCGGCCGCGGAGATTGCGGCGACGTTGGCGATGGCGGCCGGGTCGGTGTCGACCTTCTTCGACTGCTTCTTCAGGTCTTCGACGGCCGCGGCGACGGCTTGCTGAATGCCGCCCTTCAGGACCATCGGGTTCGCGCCGGCTGCGACGTTGCGCAGACCCTCGCGGACCATGGCCCACGCGAGCACCGTGGCGGTGGTGGTTCCGTCACCGGCGACGTCGTCGGTCTTCTTGGCGACTTCCTTGACGAGCTCGGCGCCGATCTTCTCGAAGGGATCCTCGAGGTCGATCTCCTTGGCGATGGAGACACCGTCGTTGGTGATCGTGGGTGCGCCCCACTTCTTTTCGAGCACGACGTTGCGGCCGCGCGGTCCGAGGGTGACGCGGACGGCGTCGGCGAGCTTGTTCATACCCGCCTCGAGCGACCGGCGGGCGTGCTCGTCGTAGGCGATCTGCTTGGGCATTGGCAAAAACCCCCTGGGGCAGCCGGCGTTGGCTGCGTGGAACGGGCGGATGGTTGGCACTCAGGATAGCCGAGTGCTAACCCATGTTGGCACTCGACCCCCGAGAGTGCAAGCCGAAGAATCGGCCCACGACCCGGTGCGTTGCCCGTAACGTGGGCGCGTGGCCGAGTTGCACGACACGACCGAGGAGTACCTCGAAACGATCCTCTCGCTGGAAGAGGAGGGCGTCGTGCCCATGCGGGCCCGGCTCGTGGAGCGCCTCGGCCTGTCGGCGGCGGCCGTCTCGGAGACCGTCGGCCGCCTCGTCGAGGGGGGCTGGGTGGAGCTCGAGGGCGACCGCCGGCTGCGCCTCACCACCAAGGGCCGGGGCCTGGCGACCAGCATCGTGCGCCGCCACCGGCTCGCCGAGCGCCTCTTGGTCGACGTCATCGGGCTCGAGTGGGAGAAGGTGCACGCGGAAGCGGCGCGCTGGGAGCACGCGATCTCGGCCGACGTCGAGGAGAAGCTCGTGTTGTTGCTCGGCGATCCCGCCACCTGCCCGCACGGCAATCCCATCCCGGGGTCGTTGCACCCGGCTCCGACCGCGCCGACGGTCGCGCTGGCCGACGCCGACGTCGGGCCCGTGACCATCGCGCGCGTGAGCGAGCGGCTCGAGATGTCGGACGAAGCCCTCGTGCTCATCGCCGGTGCTCACCTGTTGCCCGGATGCGACGCCACGGTCGTCGACCTCGACGCCGACGGCGTCACGGTGAAGACCGATACCGGTGAGCACCGCGTCCCGACACGCGTCGCCGAGTCGCTCTACGTGCTCGCGCGCTGAACCGCGGCGCGCGGAAGTCTCCAGATGCCGTGCGGCATGTCGGGGAGGTGGGAAAGCGGGCGCGTCTGCGTGAGCGCGAACCCGAGCCGGCGCGCGACGGCTTGTGACGCGGTGTTCTCGGGCAGGATCACGCTGTAGAGCGCGTCGACGTCGTGATGCGCGAACGCCCACTCGACCGACGCGGCGCCCGCTTCGGTCGCGTAGCCCTTGTGCCACTGCGCGGGATGCAAGGCCCAACCGATCTCGATGCCCGGCCAGTCGGCGCGGGCGGGGAAATGCATTCCGGCGCGTCCGACGAACTCGCCCGTCGCCTTGTCCTCGAGCGCCCACTGCCCAGTTCCGCGCAGCTCCCACTGGCCGAGTTGTTGCGCGATCCCCAGCCACGCGTCGAAGCGCCCGACGTCGTCGGCGAGATGGAGCGCGGCGCGCACCTCGGGCGACTGCAACACCGCGGTGTACGCGTCGACGTCTTCCTCGCGGAACGGCCGCAGCAGGAGCCGCTCGGTTTCGATCGTGGGGCAACGACCCACGGCGCGAGGAACTCAGCCGCCGGCGACGGCCGGGACGATGCTGATCGTCTGGCCGTCGGTGACCGGCGAGTCGACGCCTTGCAAGAAACGGATGTCCTCGTCGGCGAGGAAGACGTTGACGAACCGTCGCAGCCCGCCGGTCTCGTCGAAGAGTCGTTCCGCGAAACCGGGATGCGCGGTCTCGAGCGCGTTCAGCGCCTCGGTGACGGTGGATGCCTCGACCTGCACCTCGGCCGCATTGCGCCGAAAGGCTGCGCAACTGCGTGGGAATCCGGACGGTGACGCTCATGATGGCTACGACTCCTCGATGTCGAACGCTTCGTGGAAAGCGTCGAGTGTTGGTGCGATCGTCGCGGTCGGACCACACTGGGCCGACACCGCTTCGAGCGTCTTCAGCCCGTGACCGGTGATGTAGACGACGACCCGCTCGTCGGACCGGATCACGCCGGCGGCGGCGAGCTTCTGCAACGTCGCCACCGTCACGCCCCCGGCGGTCTCGGCGAAGATCCCCTCGGTCCGGGCCAGAAGGCGCATGCCGGCGACGATCTCGTCGTCGGTGACTGCGCCGAACCCACCGCCGGTGGAGCGGACGACGTCGAGAGCGAAGTAGCCGTCGGCCGGGTTTCCGATCGCAAGGGACTTGGCGATCGTGTCGGGCTTGACCGGACGGATCGTGTCGGCCTTCTCGATGAACGCCTCGGCAACGGGCGAACACCCGAGCGCCTGCGCGCCGGAGACGCGAACCTGCGGCTCCTCGTCGAGCAGGCCGACCTTGTAGAGCTCGTCGAAGCCCTTGCGGATCTTCGTGAGCAGCGAACCGCTCGCGACCGGCACCACCACGTGATCGGGAACCGTCCAGCCGAGCTGCTCCGCGGTCTCGAACGCGAGGGTCTTGGATCCCTCCGCGTAGTAGGGCCGCATGTTGACGTTGACGAACGCCCATTCGTAGATACTCGCGAGCTCGGCGCACAGACGGTTGACGTCGTCGTAGTTGCCGTTGATCGCGACGAGGTTGCCGCCGTAGATCGCGGTCGTCACGATCTTGCCCTGCTCGAGATCGGCGGGGACGAAGACGTAACTGCGCAGGCCCGCACGCGCCGCGTGCGCGGCGACGGAGTTCGCGAGGTTGCCCGTCGACGCGCAGGCCGCGACCTTGAACCCGAACTCGAGCGCCTTGCTCAACGCGACGGACACGACCCGGTCCTTGAACGAGTTCGTCGGGTTGCGCGTGTCGTTCTTGACCCACACCTCGCCGAGGCCGAGCTCGGCCGCGAGGCGGTCGGCGCGCACGAGCGGCGTGAAGCCCGTGCCGAGGTCGACGGCGCTGTCGGGCTCGACCGGGAGCAGCTCGGAGTAGCGCCACAAGCTGAGCGGGCCGGCCGCGATCTTCTCGCGGGTGATCGACGCGGTGATCGCGTCGTAGTCGTACGCGACCTCGAGGGGGCCGAAGCACCACTCGCACGTGAAGATCGGTGCAGCGTCGTACTCGCGACCGCACTCTCGGCAGCGCAGGCCTTGTACATGAACCATCGGAGCGTCTCCCTGTTCTCTCGACGCGCTCCGAGCGCCTCGAGCGGCGTACCGCTCTTTGGCTGCTCATCGGTCAGGCATTGGCACCTGGCACGGACCATCGGGCTTGTGACCCGGGGTTCGAGCTGGTTGCCGCGGCGTCAAAGGGCCTGTCCCTCGGCCGCTCTCGATGAGCGCGTTGACGCTGAGATTATCACCTTCCCGTAGCCTGCCTCCATGGCCGGAGACGACCACCGTGTGTCCGTATGCCTGCCCGCGCGCAACGAGGCGGCCACGATCGCCGCGATCGTGCGGGAGGCAGTCGGCCTCGATGTGGTGTCCGAAGTCGTCGTGCTCGACGACGGATCCTCCGACGCGACGGCCGAGACCGCCCGCGCGGCCGGCGCCCGGGTGGTGAGCGAGGCGTCGGTCCTGCCCGAAGCCGGACCGGGCTCGGGCAAGGGCAACGCGATGTGGAAGTCGTTGTATGCCTGCCGCGGCGACGTCATCTGCTGGATCGACGCCGACCTACGCAACTTCCGCGCCGAGTACGTCGAACGCCTCTGCGCGCCACTCCTGGCGCAGCCCGACACCATGTTCGTGAAGGCGTACTACACCCGCTCGTTCGAAGGCGCGCCGACCGGCGGCGGGCGGGTGACCGAGCTCGTCGCGCGGCCGTTGCTGTCGCTGCTCTTCCCGAAGCTCGCCGACGTCGTGCAACCGCTCGGTGGGGAGTACGCGGCGCGGCGCAGCGCCCTCGAGGTGCTCCCCTTCGTCGAAGGCTGGGGAGTCGAGCTCGGCTTGCTGGTCGACGTCGTCGAACGCTTCGGTCGCGACGCGGTCGCGCAGGTCGACCTCGACGTGCGCGAGCACCGCAACCGTCCCCTCGAAGACCTCGGATCGCAAGCGCTCGCGGTGATGACGACCGCGCTGCGGCGCGCCGGGCTCCGGCCCGACGAGATGGCGCCGTTCGTGGAGCTCCTGCGCGCCGAACCCGACGGCACGATCACTGCGAAGCAGGTGGAGGTGCGCGAGCGCCCGCCGATCATCACGCTGCCGGCGTACCGAGCGCGTTTCTCGCCGCCTCGATAGCGGCTTCCTCCACCAGCAGCGCGGTACGCGAGTAGGTCTCGCTCGACTGCCACACGCGATCGGTGAGCGCGAGCACCTCGACCCCGGCACGGTCGGCCAGCGCGGCGCGGGCATCGTCGGTCACCTGGCCGGCGATGATCGCGACGCGCGGAACCTCGAGGTCGTTCGCCCACGCGAGCACACCGCCGACGACCTTGCCCGCGAGGCTCGACGCGTCGAGCTTTCCTTCGCCGGTGAGCGCGAGGTCGCTACCCTCGAGCGCCGGTTCCAGCCCGACCGCTTCCGCCACCACGTCGAAGCCCGGCGCGAGCTCGGCGCCGATGGCCGCGAGACCGCCGGCCAATCCACCCGCGGCACCCGCGCCCGTGAGCTGGGAAACGTCGACACCGGTGCGCGCGCGGTACCGGTCGGCCAGCATCTGCAGCCGGCGCGTCAGCAACGCGACCTGCGCGGCGCTCGCGCCTTTCTGCGGCGCGAATACCGGCGCGGCATCGATGAACGACGTCTCGACGTCGCACGCGACCGTCACCTTCATACCTTGCAGCGACCAGCCCAGTGCTTCGAGCGCCGCGAGCCCGCCGTCGGTCGTCGCGCTCCCACCGACGGCAACGACGACGCGATCGAAGCCCTGGGCGCGCACGGCCGCGATCAACTCGCCCGTGCCGCGCGTGCTGGCCCGCAGCGGATCGTTCCGACCGTGCACGAGCGCGAGGCCACTCGCCCGCGCCATCTCCACGATCGCCACGCCCCCGGTCAGCACGCCCCACTCCGCATCGACCGGATCGCCGAGCGGTCCGGTCACACGCGTGGTCCGTCGCGAACCGCCGCGCGCGGCGAGCAACGTGTCGAGCGTTCCTTCACCGCCGTCGGCGAGCGGGAGCTCCACCACCTCGTCGAAGCCCGCTCGCCGCACTCCGGCAGCCATCGCGCTCGCGACGTCACCGGCCCCGAGCGAGCCTCGGAACTTGTCAGGACAGACGACGGCGCGGCTCACAACGCCTAGATTGTGGCCTGTCCGCCGGCCATGCCGCCCCCCGGGAGCCTCAAGTTGCTCGAACGCGTACCGCTGCTCGACAAACACCTCGACGACTACGCCGACATCGTCGAACCCGGGACGATCGAGCGGATTCGGGCTCTGGCCGAGCCCTTGCGGGGCGCGCGAGTACTGCACCTGAACGCGACAGCGTACGGCGGCGGCGTCGCCGAGCTCCTGGCCACGCATGTTGCGTTGCTACGCGACGTGGGAATCGACGCGGAATGGCACGTGATCCACGGCAGCGACGAGTTCTTCGCGGTGACCAAGACCGTCCACAACGCGCTCCAGGGCGCTGATGTCGAGTGGACGCCGCAGATGGAGCACATCTACCTCGAACGCGTGCTCGACAACGCGTTGCAACTCGAAGGCGAATGGGACTTCGTCGTCATCCACGACCCGCAACCTGCCGCGATGCGCGACTACGCGCGTGGCCACGGAGTTGCGCCCGAGAGCACCAAGTGGATCTGGCGCTGCCACATCGACCTGACCGACGCGAACCCGCAAGTGTTCGAGTTCTTCCGGCCGTTCGTGGAGCAATACGACGCGTCGGTGTGGACGATGCCGCAGTTCGTCCCGGCCTCGATGCCCAAGGATCGGGTCACGATCGCGCCGCCGTGCATCGACCCGCTGTCGGTCAAGAACCTCGACCTTCCCGATCCGTTCATGACCGAGATCGTCAAGCAGTACGGCGTGCGCCCGAACGACCCGCTCATCGTGCAGGTCAGCCGGTTCGACCCGTGGAAGGACCCGATCGGCGTGATCGAGGCCTACCGGATCGTGAAAGAGGAGTTCCCCGACGCTGCAGCTCGTGCTCGCGGGTTCGATGGCCACCGACGACCCCGAGGGGTTCCACTACTGGGAGCTGGCCGACGAAGCCCGTCAGGGCGACGAGGACATTCACCTGCTGTCGAACATCCAGCAGGTCGGCAACGTCCAGATCAACGCTTTCCAACGCTCGGCCGACGTCGTGATGCAGAAGTCGCTGCGCGAGGGCTTCGGCCTCACGGTGAGCGAAGGCCTCTGGAAGGGTCGGCCGGTCGTCGGCGGGCGCTGCGGCGGTATCACGCTCCAGATCGAAGACGGTGTGAACGGGTTCCTCGTCGACGACGTCGAGACGGCCGCCAAACGGACGGCCGATCTCCTGCGCGCACCGGATCGCGCGAGCGACATGGGGGCCGCGGGCCGCGAGCACGTGCGCCGCAACTTCCTTTCGACCCGCGAGCTCGAGGACTGGCTCCGCCTCTACAGCAGCCTGCGATGACGGAGCGCACCCGGTGATCGTCGTCTCTCATCGGGGACCGTTCCAGTTCACCCGGTCCGACGACGGAGCACTCGTCGCGAACCGGGGCGCGGGTGGCATCGTCAGCGCGTTGTCGCCGTTGTTCGCCGGCACATCCGACGCGACGTGGATCGCGGCGGCCATGTCGGACGAAGACTGCGAGGCGGAACGGGCCGGGATCACCGGAGGCCTCGACATCAAGGTTCGGCTGCTCGACCTCGATCAAGAGCAGCACCGCATGCACTACGACGTCGTCGCCAACGGCGTGCTGTGGTTCTTGCATCACGGGATGTTCGACCGGGTGCGGCGGCCGCGCTTCGACTTGCGGTTCCGTGACGCGTGGGACGCGTTCGTTGGGGTCAACCAGCGCTTCACCGACGCGGTCGCGGAGACGGCGACCGAAGGCGACGTCGTGCTCGTGCAGGACTACCAGCTGACGCTCGCCGCCGGGCAGCTGCGGGCACAGCGTCCCGACCTGAAGGTCGTGCACTTCACGCACACGCCCTTCGCCGGTCCGGACGACTACTCCTTGCTCCCGACCGACGTCGGGCGCGATCTGTGCGCGGCGTTGGCGTCGGGCCCGGCCGGCTTCCACACTCGCCGGTGGGCCGAGTCGTATCGCCAGACCGCGCGCGCGGTGCTCGGAGGGGGCGCGAACGTGAACGCCCCGTTCGCCGCGAGCCTCGGGCCCGATGTCGCCGCGCTCGAGGAGGTCGCGCTCTCGCCTGCCGCCCGTTCCGCGGCGAGCACGCTGGCCGACGCGGTCGGCGACCGCCTCGTGATCGCGCGCACCGACCGCATCGACCCTTCGAAGAACATCGTGCGGGGGTTCCTCGCGTTCGACCGGCTGCTCGAAGCGCGCCCCGGCCTGCGGGGCCGGGTCGTGTTCGTCGCGATGGTCTACCCGTCGCGCCAGGGACTCTCCGAGTACCTCGCGTACGAGAACGAGGTCGAACAAGCCGTGGCGCGCGTGAACAACCGTTGGGCAACGGCCGACTGGGTACCGATCCTGCTCGACGACCGCGACGACTTCGCCCGATCGGTGGCCGGCATGCAGCGGTACGACGTGTTGCTCGTCAACTCACTGCGGGACGGGCTCAACCTCGTCGCCAAGGAAGGGCCCGTCGTCAACCGCCGCGACGGGTTGTTGTGCCTGTCGCCCGAGACCGGCGCGTACGAGGAGATGAAGTCGGCGGCCATCGCGGTGCACCCGTACGACATCGAGCAGTGCGCGGGCGCGCTCGACGACGCGCTGTCGATGCCGCTCGACGAACGGGCCGAGCGCGCGCAGAAGCTGCGCGCGCTGGCGATACGACGCTCACCCGCCGACTGGCTCGCCGATCTCGTCAGCCACACGGGTGAGTAGCTCGCGCAGTCCGGCCGGGCCGGCGACGACGATGTCGACCGCGTCCGCCAACTCGGCCGGCGCCTCGGAGGAGTCGACCCCGATACGTACCGCGCCGCGAAGCCGGCCGTCGCCGACGGCTCGGGTCAGTTCCGCGAACGCCGGCAAGTCGCCGTAGTCGTCTCCCGCGAACGCTCCGACGGCGAAGTCTTCGATCAGCGTGCGGGTCGCGACCGCCTTGTCGACCTCGATCGGCGGGCGGAGCTCGATCGCCATCCGCGTGCGCAGCTCGGCGAGGCCGTGGCGCACGGCGAGCTCGTGCGCGATCTCCACGATGGTCTCGGCCTGGTCCGGCATCGGCCGCCAGTGCAGCGTCACGCTCACACCCGACTTCGGCTCGACGAGCTCGCGCGGGAGCCGGGCCTTCAGCTCGGCCGTCGCCGCGGCAACCGCGTCGAGATACGGCTCGACGCGCGGGTCGACCGAGTACACACCGTCGATCGACTGTTCCATCCCGTAGAGCCCGACCAGTTGGAGACCGGCAACCGGAAGCCGGCGCGCCAAGAACCCGACCGGGCGACCACTCACGATCGCGACCCGCCCCAGGCCCGCCGCGAGCCGGCCCAGCAACGCGGGAACGTCGGGCAGCGGTCGGGCCTCGTCGGCGCGCTCGACGATCGGCGCCAACGATCCGTCGAAGTCGGCGAGCAGCACAGTGTGGTCAGGTTGGGCTGTCAACGCGGCAACCGTTGCGTCGGCATCGATCACGGTGGGACGCTACCCGCATGGACGCGAAGATCGCCGCCCGCACCACCGTCGACCGTGAGCGCGAGCAGCTCGTCGCGCTCAGCCATCGGATCCACGCGCACCCGGAGGTGAAGTTCGAAGAAGAGCGGTCGAGCGCGTGGACGGCCGGCGCGCTGGCCGACGCCGGTCTCCCGGTCGACGCCGGGATCTGCGAACTGCCCACCGCATTCTCCAGCCGGGTCGGAAGCGGTCCGTTGCACATCGCAATCTGCGCCGAGTACGACGCGCTGCCCGTCATCGGTCACGCGTGCGGCCACAACATCATCGCCGCGAGCGCGGTCGGTGCCGCGCTCGCGCTCGCGCCGCTCGTCGACGAGCTCGGCATCACGTTGTCCGTCCTCGGCACCCCGGCCGAAGAAGGCGGCGGCGGCAAGGTCCTCATGCTCGACCGCGGGGCGTTCACCGGCGTGCACGCGTCGTTGATGGTGCACCCCACGCCAATGGAGGACCTCTACCCGCGAGTCAGCGCGGTTGCGCACATGCGCGTGCAGTACACGGGCCGCGAATCGCACGCCGCCATCGCGCCCGAGCTGGGCATCAACGCCGCCGATGCGCTGACCGTCGCCCAGGTGGCGATCGGCCTGCTCCGCCAGCACCTCCGCCCCTTCGACCAGGTCCACGGCATCATCACGCACGGCGGCGACGCCACCAACGTCATCCCCGCGCATACCGAGGGAACCTGGATGGCCCGCTCGCGCACCCTCGACGATCTCGAGCAACTGCTCCCGCGCGTCGGGCACTGCTTCGAGGCCGGGGCCCTCGCGACCGGCGCAACGCTCGCAATCTCCGACGTGTGCCCGCCGTACGCGCACATGAAACACGATCACGAGATCGCCGAGCTCTACCGCGCCAACGCGCGCACCATCGGCCGCCCCGAGTCACAAGACGGCGCGGCGACCTTCTCGACCGACATGGGCAACGTGTCGCTCGCCATGCCGTCGATCCATCCGTGCATCGCGATCGAGACCGGCGGCGCCGTGAACCATCAGCCCGAGTTCGCGTTGGCGACTATCAACGCGTCGGCCGACCGCGCGGTTGCCGAAGGTGCGCTCGCGATGGCGTGGACGGTGATCGACGCGGCGACAGGGCCGCTGCGCGACCGTCTCCTCGCCTCGGGCGGATCGCGCTGAGCGAGTGCGCTACGCGCCGACGACGACGACGCAGTCGACGCCGGTGCTGAACGGCGGCGCCGGCGACGGGAACGCGACGACGTTGGCACCCTGGAGCGCGGTCTGTTGCAGGAGTGCGACCTTCTCGCGGTCGAAGCCGGCCCTGCACATGACGGTCGTCCCGGTCTGGGCGTGGCCCGTCCACGTATTCGCCTGGGGCTGGTTGGTGTAGCCGACCTGCGTCAACTTGGTCCGCATCTGCGCGGCGGCACCGCTGGCCGCTCCGCCGTTCAAGACGAGCACCCGCAACTGGTCGGGCGTCTTCACCGGAGTCGTCGGCTGCGTCGTGGCCGTGGTCGTGCTGGTCGTCTTGTTGTCGTGCACCGTGGTGGTGGTCTTCGCGGTGGTCGGCGCCGGGTGCGCGGAGCCGGCATTGCTGGTGTCGACGCGCTGCAGGAGGAACACCCCGACGATCACCGCGAGTCCGATCAGCGCGGCGCCCTTCACCGCGGCCGCGCTCGCACCCCGTGCGAATTCGCCGTTGCCCCCCGCTGGACGATTCATCTCACCATTCTGCCCGCTCGATGGTCCGCTCGCACTCACCGGGAGCCGGGATCGGCGCGCCGGCCTTCGATCCGGTCGCGTCGTACCTGCTCGCGCCGCTTGCGCAAGCGCAGGACCGTGAGCGCGTCGTAATCCATCGCCTCGGCCCGGTCGATCAGGCCGTGTAGTGCCCGGTAATAGCTGCTCGTGGAGATATCGAAACGAGCGCGGATCCCGACATCCTTGCGGGAACCGAGTTGCCACCACTCTCGCTCGAAGTCGATCAACGCGCGTTCGTGTGCGGTCAGCTCTGTTGTTTCCATCGGGCCACGATCCTGCTCGCTCCGCGGCCCGAATACAAGCATCCCCCGGCCGCGGCCGGACCGCGCTCGGGTTCGATCAGTGCTTCGCCGGCATGCTCGCGCGGCGATGATCGGCGCGCTTGGGAGTGAAGCTCGCATCGCGTGATATGCGCACGATCGCTTCCGCGCGCGACGTGACCGAGGCCTTTTGGAAGATCGACTTGAGATGCGTCTTCACCGTGTTCTCGCTGACCCAGAGCGCTGCCGCGATGTCGCGGTTGCGCATTCCCTGGGCGAGGAAGATCGCCACCTCACTTTCGCGCAGCGTCAGCCCCAGGTCGTATCCCGGCCAAGGCGGGCGGACCAGCCGGCCGAAGTGCGCGCTCACGTACTCCCCGTCGCGCGCGATCTGTTGGATCGCCTCGACCAACGCCTCGGCCGTCATCGACTTCGCGAGCACACCGCGCGCGCCGGCCGCACGCGCGGCTTCGAACCGTTCGGGCGAGGACGCCCACGTGTAGACGGCAACGGCCCGTACGTGCGGATCACGTGCCAGATTGGAAATCCGGTCGAGACCGAGGCGCGGGTGACCGTAGGTGTCGAACAACGCGACGTCGACGACCTCGTCGGGATTGCGTTCGACGTCGAGCTCGACCACGTCGATGCGATCGCGGTACGGCGCCAGCATCGACTCGAGACCTCGCAACACGATCTCGTAGTCGTTGACCAGTGCGACACGAATACGTGCCGGTGACGTGCGCTCCGGCGACGTGCGCTCCGGTATGCCGCGTTCCGTCTGGCTCATGCGGCCTCCCCGACCCGGACCTGACCGTAGTCCCTCGAGACCCGGTTCGAGCCCGCCAAATACCGCGAAACGCCAAGTCCGGCCCCGGAGCCGGGTGTCGGGATCGAACCGACGACCTGCTGATTACAAATCAGCTGCTCTACCGACTGAGCTAACCCGGCCTGAAGCGTTCGATGTTACCGGTGCCGCCGCCGCGCGATCTCGTGACACGCGAGAGTCGCGGCCGCGGCGACGTTGAGAGATTCGACGTGACCCTGCATCGGGATGCGCACGAGCACGTCGCAACGGTCGCGTGTGAGCCGGGCGAGGCCCTTCCCCTCCGAACCCAGCACGAGCATGATCGCCTGGTCGGCGAGATCGAGATCGAACAGGCTGCGGTCGCCGCTCTCGTCGAGACCGACCGACCAGCACCCGGCGCGCGACGCACGGTCGATCGCGGCGGGGATACCGCCGACGAGCGCGATGGGCAGGTACTCGATCGCCCCGGCCGCGGTCTTGGCGACGACGGGCGTGACGCTCGCCGAGCGGTGACGGGGCATGACGATGCCCGTCGCGCCGGCGGTCTCCGCCGACCGCATGATCGCACCGAGGTTGCGGGGATCGGTCACGCCGTCGACCGCGACCAGGAACGCCCGTTTCACGGTCAGGAGCGCATCGAGATCGGCGGGGCGCAGCGGCGGCGCCATGGCGACGACACCTTGGTGCACGTCGCTGCGCGCCATCTGCTCGACCCGCTCCGGCGCGACGACCCGCAGCGCCGCGCCCGCCCGCTCGACGATCTCCTGGACGGTCTCGTCGCGGTTGACGGAGCTCGACAGGTACACGGCCCGCGGCTTGCGCTTTGCGGCGCGCAACAACTCGAGCACGGCGCGCCGGCCCTCGATCTGCTCGCCGCCGAGCTCACCGCCGCCTTTGCTCACTTCCACCGCCACTCGGGACCGTGCGCGGTGTCCTCCACTACGACGCCGAGCGCGGAGAGCTCGTCGCGGATCCGGTCGGCCTCGGCCCAATCCTTGGCGCAGCGCGCCGCTTCGCGCGCTGCGACCAGCGCATCGATCTTCGCCACGATCTCCGGGTCGGATTGCGGCGCGACGCCGCGCATCTCGATCCCGAGTACTCCCGCGAGCTCCTCCACGGTGGCGAAGCACATGGCCGCCGTCTCGACGAGACCCTCGTCGAGCGCGACGTTCGCGTCGCGTACGAGCTCGAACACGTACGCGACCGCGGCCGGGGTGTCGAAGTCGTCGTCCATGACGTCGCGAAACGGCCCGACGTCGCCACACTCATCGCGGCCGAGACCGGCTGCGCGCGCCCGCCGGGCCAGGGAGTCCAGCCGGCCGATCGCTTTCTCCGCGTCGGAGAGCTCCTTGTCGCCGATCTCCATCTGCCGCCGATAGTGCGTCTGCAGGACGAGCAGCCGGAACGCGCGCGGGTCGTACCGGTCGAGGACGTCGGGCAACGTGACGAAGTTGCCAAGCGACTTCGACATCTTCTGGCCGTCGACGTTCAGCATGCCGTTGTGCAGCCAGTAGCGGGCGAACTCGTGCCCGGCGCCGACCGCCTGCGCGATCTCGTTCTCGTGATGCGGGAACACGAGGTCGGAGCCGCCGCCGTGGATGTCGAATCCGTCGCCGAGCAGCTTCAACGACATCGCGGAGCACTCGATGTGCCAGCCCGGCCGCCCGAGCCCCCACGGCGACTCCCACGCCGGCTCACCCGGCTTGGCGAGCTTCCAGAGTGCGAAGTCGACGGGCGCGCGCTTGCGTTCGTCGACGTCGACGCGGGCGCCCGCGCTCTCGAGCAGCTCCTCGAGCGTGCGGTGCGAGAGCGATCCGTACTCCGCCAGGGTGTCGACCTGGAAGTACACGCCCTGGCCCTCGACCACGTAGGCGTGCCCGTTCGCGACGAGCTGGCCGATCAGCTCCGTCATCTCCGCGATCCACTCGGTGGCCCGCGGTTCGTCGTCGGGCCGCAGAATGTTCAGGCGGTCGAACGCGCTGCGGAACGTCCCTTCGTAGCGACTGACGAGCTCCGCCTCGGTGGTGCCCGCTTCTTGGGCGCGGGCGATGATCTTGTCCTCGATGTCGGTGACGTTGCTCACGTACTTCACCGCGAAGCCGCGCCACGAGAGATAGCGCCGGATCGTGTCGAACACGACCTCCTTGCGCCCGTGCCCGAGGTGCGGGACGTCGTACGGAGTGGGGCCGCAGACGTACATCGACACGCGTCCCTCGACGCTCGGCACGAAGTCGACCTTCGCGCGGGTTGCCGTGTCGTAGAGCTGCAGCATCCGTCGAGGCTAATCGGGCGCCGTCAGCGGGCCCGCAAGGATTCCGCCGGCGTCAGCCGCGCGAGAGCAGGGCGACCGCCCACACCGCGATCCCCTCGGAACGGCCGATCGCGCCCAGGCCCTCACCCCGCTTGGGCCGCACCGAGGCGGCGATGCCGTGACCCATCGGCTCGCGCATCGGCGCCAGGACCGCGACGAGGTTCGCGGCCATCGCTCCCACGTGGGGAGCGAGCTTCGGGATCTCTGCGGCGACGGCGACGTCGACGTTCTCGAGCCACCAGCCGAGTCGCGCCACGCGCTCGGCCACCTGCGCGAGCAGGCCCATCGAGTCGGCGTTGCGGTACCGCTCGTCGGTGTCGGGAAACAGCGTGCCGAGGTCGGGAAGGCCCGCCGGGCCGAGGATCGCGTCGGCGACCGCGTGCGCGACCGCGTCGCCGTCGGAGTGACCGGAGAGCTTCGGCGCGTCCACGATGGTCACGCCTCCGAGCACGAGCGGTGGAGAGGTGCCGAAGGGGTGCACGTCGAAGCCGAGTCCGACCCGATTCCTGTTCATGCGGGCGCGCTCTCGATCAACGCCTGCACGAGCTCGAGATCGCCGGCGAGCGTGACCTTGATGTTGCGGGGTTCGCCTTCGACGGTCACGACGGTGCCGCCCGTGGCCTCGACGAGCGCGGCGTCGTCGGTGTCGACGCCGCCGCTCGCGTGGGCGGCCTGCAGCGCGGCGCGGCGGAAGGCCTGGGGGGTCTGGACCGCGACGAGGTCGGCGCGGGGCACGGTCTCGACCACGCGGTGATCGCGCACGCGCTTGATCGTGTCGGCGAGCGCCAGCCCCGGTACAGCGCCGTCGGCCCCGGCGCGCACTGCCGCGACGACCCGCGCGAACAGCGCGGGCGACGCGAGCGGGCGCGCCGCGTCGTGGACGACCACGACGTCGGCGTCGTCGGGCAGGCATGCGAGCCCGGCCCGGACCGACGCCGATCGCGTCGCGCCGCCGGTCGCGACGTGCACGTTCGCGGGCGCGGACCAGTCCCGGCCGGCGGGCAACACGACCACCACGCCGTCACATGATTCGCGCGCCACCGAGACGGCCCGGTCCAAAACACTCCCATCGCCGAGCTGCGCGAATTGCTTCGCGGCGCCGAAGCGCGACCCGCCTCCCGCGGCTACGACGATCGCCCACGTCTGCACCGTCACAGTCTGACTCAGAGCGAGTGGGACAGTCCGGCGCGGACGACGGGTCAGGCGTCCTCGAGGCGGGCAAAGAGCAATCTCCCCGCGGCCGTCGGGACCACCGACGTCACCTGGAGCATCACTTCGGGCCCGCCCACCAGGTCGTGGCCGCCGTTCACGACGACCATCGAGCCGTCTTCGAGATGGCCGACACCCTGGCCGGACTCCTTGCCCTCTCGCGTCAGCGAGACCCGTACGTAGTCGCCCGGGCCGATGCTCGGCGTGAGCTCCTGCGCGAGCTTGCGGAGATTCGTGGTCGGCACCCCTTGCAGCTGCGCGTTCCGGGCGAGCGGACCGTCGTTCGTCAACAGGCGCAGCTGCAGCCGGCGCGCCAGCGCGATGAGCTTGGCGTCGACCTCGGCGATCTCGGGGAGCTCGTCGTCGAGCACGAAGAGGCGCAGGTCGCCGTCTTGGCGCAACGCGTCGAGGATCTCGAGCCCGCGACGCGCCCGGCGGCGCTTGACGTCGTCGGCGGCATCGGCGAATCCCTGGACCTCGTCGAGGACGAACCGCGCGACCATCAGATCACCGCTCAAGACCCCGGCGCGGGTGAGCGGCAGCAGCTGCCCGTCCATCACGACCGACGAGTCGACCAGCAAGCCGTCACGGGCGTCGAACGCCTGCGCACGCACGAGTGGGCGCGTCGACAGCCCGAGGAGCTCGAGCACGGCTTCGCTCTGGCGGGCAACGATCCGAAAGCCGATGTAGCCGAAGATCCACGAGGCCAGGCCGACCATCGAGACCGCGAACGGAACCGGGACCAGCAACGCCGCGGGCAACACGAGCACGAGGGCGAGCGCGGAGCCGGCGATGGCGCCGAGGGTGCCGGCGACGAACCGTGCCGGGGAGCGGCGATCCACCCGGCGCTCGACCACGCCGACGGCCCGGTCGAGAACCCGGCCGAGCATGCCCCCGCTGACGTAACCGAACAGGCATCCGACCATCCCGCCGACGCCCTGCACACCGGTGCCAAAGGTACGGGCCGCCCAAAAGCCCGCGGCCGTACCCAACACGACGACAAAGAGCCGGACCCCTTCCACGAACATCGGGGTCTCATCGGCCTCGGAGCGAGCCGCTTGACCTCCTGACCCCGCGATGCCCGACGATTCGCGGGGCCGGAAGCGCTCAGGCCGGAGCGCAAAAACGCCGATGTGCACTGTGACGTAGAACACACGGGCGGTCCCGGCCCAGCTCGGATAGCCTCCCGCGACGACAGGACTCGGAGACATGGCGGCACGCACGCCGGTGCTCGACAAGACCGATCTCTTCGGAACATTGCCCCCCGAGCTGCTCGAGCAGTTGCGCGGACGCACAGCGCTCGCGCGCTACCGGCGGGGCGACACGATCTTCCAAAAAGACGACCCCGCGACCCACCTCTACGTGGTGTTCTCCGGGCGGATCGCCATCGTCGCCAAAGCCTCGGACGATCGCGAGTCGGTGCTGACCGTGCTCGGGCCGGGCGCGCTGTTCGGCGAGATGTCGATGTTCGACGGCGGAGTGCGCTCGGCCAACGCGCGGGCGCTCACCACCGTGCACTTGATCGCGGTCGAATTCGACGACGTCCGCGACGTCCTGATCCGCCGGCCCGAGGTGTTGTGGGCCGTCGTACGCATCCTCGCCCGGCGCCTGCGCGCCACCGATGAGGCGCTTGCCGACGCGATGTTCCTCGACGTCACCGGCCGCACCGCCAAGCGCCTGCTGGAGCTGGCCGACGGAGAGGACGACTTCCGAATGCCCCTCACCCAAGAGGAGCTCGCGGGGATGGTCGGCGCGTCGCGCGAGCGGGTGAACAAGGCGATCGCGTTGTTCGTGAAGCTGGGCTGGCTGGAGATCTCCGGCCGCAGCCGCTACCGCATCCTGAACCGCGAAGAGCTCGAGATCCGCGCAACGGTCTAGGCGGACGCGCCCACCCAATGGAGCACGTGCTCCCACGCGTTCTTGGCGTCGTCGGCGCGGTGTACGTCGCGATCGGGGTCGTGAACGAACCCGTGCTCCGCGCCTTCGACCACGACGATCTCGCAGTCGGTGCGCGCGCTCCACGCGGCACGTAGCGCTTCGATGTCGGCCGCGGGCGTCCACGGATCGTTCGAACCGAAGTAGGCGAGCGTCGGCGCCATCTGCGCGGCAACGGCCAGCGGTTCGATCCGGTGCCCGGGGCCCTTCCACGCCTCGGGGGCGCGCACCATGCCGTAGAACGACACCGCGGCGTCGAAGCGGTCCATCGCCGCGGCCTTCAGCGCGTAGTGGCCTCCCATGCAAAAGCCCAGGACAGAAACCCGCGTCACGTCGTCGTCGACCACGAGCAGGTTCGCGGCGCTCGCGAGCATGTCCATCTGCTGGGTGTCGTCGAGATCTTTCACGTGAGCGAGTCGCGACTCGACCGACGCCCGAACGGCTTCGGGCTGTGCCGCGAAGGGCTCCATCACGCAGACCGCCAGCCCGTGCGTCGCCAGGCGCCGGGCCATGTCCTCGAAGAGCGGGCGCAGACCGCCGACGTCGGGATGCAACACCAACCCCGCAACCGGCATCCCGTCCGGGCGGGCATGCACTGCCGCGACCTCGAGCCCGTCGACGACCAGCGGGTGCGACTCGACACTGACGTCGTAGACGCGTCCTTCTCGCAGAGCTGCCATCCGGCGAACCTACCGCGGCTGCACGCGACGTGTGCACCCGCCCTTGCTATGGCATCTGAGGCGCGGGCCCCGTGGCCGCTCCAACGCGTCGGGATCGAGGATGGACGTCCGGCGACGCGCGCCATGCCGTCCTCGATCGCGCCGGCACGGACCCCCGATGCAGCAACGATTCGCGCGCGGCCGTTCCTACGCGTAGCGATCGAGGATGGAGGTCTCGGCGACGCGCGACAGGCCGTCCTTGATCGCGCGGGCCCGCGCCTCGCCGACCCCTTCGACCTCGACGAGATCCGCAAGGCTCGCGCGCATCACCTTGGGCAGCGTGCCGAAGCGCTCGATCACGTGACCGGCGATGGCCTCGGGCAGTCGGGGGATCTTGCTGAGCAACCGATAGCCGCGCGGTTGGAGCGACGAGTCGAGGTCGAGTTCCGCGGGGAGGTGCAATACCGACGAGACGACCCGCAGATCGAGGAGCTCGTCGTCGGAGATGCGGGCGAGACGGGCGATCACCTGGGCGAGGATCCACTCGGGCGACTCGACGAAGTAGTCCTTGCCGACCAGGCGCAGATCGGAGAGCACTCCCCCGGTCAGCTCTTCGAGCTGGAGCTCGACGAGTCGGCCGTCGAGCCCGAGCTCGACGACGTACCCCTCGATCTCCTCGGCGATGCGGCGGACCATCTCCGCGCGCTGCAACACGGTGACGACGTCGCGCACCGTCACGAGATCCTCGACCTCGAGCGCCGACAGCGCGCCGGTCACCGCGTCGAGACGCGCCTTGTACCGACCGAGGATCTGCAGTGCCTGGTCGGCCCGCGCGAGCACGCGCGGGCGTGCGGTCGAGGGTTTGCTTGAGGCCCTGGTAGTGCACCGACACCACACCCATCTCCTCGGAGACGGTGATGACCGGAACCGAGATCTGGCGGGCGACGCGCTCGGCGGTGCGGTGACGCGTGCCCGTCTCGTTCGTCGGGATGTCGGGATCGGGAACCAGATGGACGTTGGCCCGCGCGACGCGGGTGCCGTCGGAGGCGAGGATGATCGCGCCGTCCATCTTGGCGAGCTCCGACAACCGTTGCGGCGTGAACTCGGCGTCGAGCAAGAAGCCGCCGGAGCAGATGTTCAAGACCGCGGGGCCATCGCCGACGACGATGAGCGCGCCCATCTTCGCCTGCAGGATGCGGTCGATACCTTCCCGCAACGGGGTACCCGGAGCCACCAGCCGCAACGCGGCGTAAAGAACTTCCGATCGGCCCTGCGCCAACAGATCCTCCCGGTCGGAACCGGATCTGAGGCTACCCCGCGTCCGAGGCCGTCGTGATCAGCGCCTCGCGGAGGTCGGCGACCCGGTACAACGTCATGCCGGGAACATCGGGGGTCGACATGGGCACGATCGCGTTCCGAAACCCGAGGCGCAATGCCTCGGTGAGGCGCCGCGGCGCCTGGGGAACCTGACGCACCTCGCCGCCGAGACCGACCTCCCCGATCACGATCGTCTGGGCATCGACCGCGGAGTCGTTCCGGGCGCCCGCGACCGCCAGCGCGACCGCGAGATCGGCGGCGGGCTCGGCCACGCGCACGCCGCCCGCGACGCTCGCGTACACGTCCTGATTGCCGAGCGCCACGCCGGCGCGCTGTTGCAGCACCGCTACCAGCATCGACAGGCGACTGCCCTCGTACGCCTGGGCGACGCGGCGCGGGATGGGCGCGCCGGTGGGCACCACCAGCGACTGGACCTCGACGCACAACGGCCGCGTTCCCTCCATGATCGCCGTGACGACCGAACCGGTTGCCCCGACACGACGATCGGCGAGGAACAGAGCACTCGGGTCGTTCACGGGGAGAAGGCCGGTCGCCGACATCTCCATGAGCCCGAGCTCGTCGGTCGTGCCGAACCGGTGTTTCAACGCGCGCAACATGCGCAGCGCGTGGTGCCGGTCACCCTCGAACGAGAGCACCGTGTCGACCACGTGCTCCAACACGCGCGGTCCGGCGAGGGCGCCATCCTTGGTGACGTGACCGACCAACAAGGTCGCGACGTCGTTCTCCTTCGCGAGCTGGACCAGGGCCTGCGCGCTGTCGCGTACCTGGGTGACGGACCCGGCCGCGCCCGGGGCGTCGGGATCGTGCACCGCCTGGATCGAGTCGATCGCGACGATCACGGGCTCGAGCGCGGCGACATACGCCATGACGGCCGGCAGTGACGTCTCCGACACGACGAACAACTCCGGCGCCAGCGCGCCCAGGCGCTCGGCCCGCATCCGGACCTGCGCCGCCGACTCCTCCGCGCACACGAGGAGGCAGCGCACGCCGCGCTCGGCGATACGCCCGAGCGCCTGCATCAACAGCGTGCTCTTGCCCATGCCCGGCTCACCGCCGAGCAAGGTCACCGAGCCCGCGACCAGACCCCCGCCGAGCACCCGGTCGAGCTCGGCAACCTCCGTCGACAGCGGCGCGGCGCTGCTCGAAGCGACCTCCGTGATCGGTACCGGTACCGGGGCCACCCGGAGCCCGCCGCCGAACCGCTCCACCGCCCGCCGGCTCGGCGATACCGGTGCGGGCGGCGGCGCCGATTCGGCCACCGACCCCCACGTGCCGCATTCGGTGCAGCGCCCGAGCCACTTCGGTGATTGGGCTCCGCACGTTGTGCATTCGAAGAGGGACGGACGAACAGATGTTCGAGTCATGGCCCGACCGTAGTCGCGGGCTGCGCCAACGTCGGGTCACATGAGCGGCACACGGTCGGCCTCTTCGGGTGCCCCGCGTGCCCGCTCCGCCCGCCGCCGCCGGTTGCGCCGCATGCCCACGGCCGCGGACGAGAAGAACAGCACCGCGAGCACCGCCAGGGCCACGCCGATGCCGAACTTCACCACATGGTCCCAGTTGGTGCCCCCGTCGGCGACGCTCACCGTCTTCACGCTCCCGGTCGGGGCGTCGTAGGTCTGGGTCTGCCCACTGGGCAGGTGCACGGCGACCGTCACGTGCAGCGCGGTCTTCAGCTGCGACGCGAGCTGGGCCTGCAGCAGCGCCGGGTCGGAACCGGCCGCGCGCAGCCGGGCCGCGAGCGGTGCGTCATGCACGATGTCGACCGAGGGTGAGCGCACGTCGACGACGATGCTCACCGCGTCGTGCGCGCTGAACCAGCCGCGCTCGGTGCGTCAGCGTCGGGCTCTGCAGGATCCCGTGCGGACCGGCGAGATCGATGATCCGGCGCTCGAGGTCGGCCTGGTTCGCGAACGGGCGCGACAACGTGATCGTCTGCGCCCCACCGGTCCCGTGCGCCCACGGCGAGATAGCCCATCCGGCCTTGCGCACGTCGTCGAGGGGTACGTTCCGCGCGAACGAGCTCGCGCCTCCCAGCTGCTGCACCGCGTCGGCATCGAGGGTGATGGTCGTGCGCAGCGCGCCCGAGCCGTCGTCGTGCATCGTGATGTCGACGCGGGTGGTGACGTTGCAGCCCGCGAGGAGCAGGCCGAGGCCGACGACCGCGCAAAACGAACGAACCCGCATCACGACCAACGATTATCGCCGGACGCCGACGCGAGTCCGAGTCGCGACTACTCGGTGGGGCCGGAGCCCGCGAGCTCCACCGGCGGCGGCGGTTCCGCGGGGGCCGGCACACCTTCGACAGTGCTGAAGACGATCTCGTCGTCCGCGGCATCGACGACGATGGTGTCGCCCGCGTGGAACTCCTTCCACAGGATCTTCTCCGACAGCGGGTCCTCGACCATGCGCTGGATCGCCCGGCGCAACGGCCGTGCCCCCAACGCCGCGTCGTAGCCCTTCGCCGCCAGCAGCAGCTTCGCCGCCGGCTTGAGCACGAAGGACAGGCCCTGCGCCTCGAGCTGGGTGACCACCCGCTTGATGAGCAGGTCGACGATCTCGGTGATCTCTTCCGTCGTCAGCTGGTGGAACACGATGACGTCGTCGATGCGGTTGAGGAACTCCGGCCGGAAGTGGCGCTTGAGCTCCTCGTGCACCTTCTCTTTCATCTTGTCGTACGTCGATGTGCTCGTCGGCGCGTGCCGAATCCGAGGGCCGCCTTCTTGAGATCCGCGGTACCCAGGTTCGAGGTCATGATGATGACGGTGTTCTTGAAGTCGACGGTGCGACCCTGCGCGTCGGTGAGCCGGCCGTCTTCCAAGATCTGCAACAGCGCGTTGAAGACGTCGGGGTGGGCCTTTTCGATCTCGTCGAACAGCACGACCGAGAACGGCTTGCGCCGCACGGCCTCGGTGAGCTGACCGCCTTCGTCGTAACCGACGTAGCCGGGCGGCGAACCGACGAGCCGCGACACCGTGTGCTTCTCCATGTACTCCGACATGTCGAGCTGGATCATCGACGACTCGTCACCGAACAAGAACTCGGCGAGCGCCTTCGCGGTCTCGGTCTTGCCGACACCGGACGGGCCCAGGAAGATGAACGATCCACTCGGGCGCTTGGGGTCCTTGAGGCCGGCACGCGTACGGCGGATCGCCTGCGATACCGCCTTGATCGCGTCTTCTTGACCGACGATGCGCTTGTGGAGCTCTTCCTCCATGCGCAACAGCTTCGCGGTCTCTTCCTCGGTGAGCTTGTAGACCGGGATGCCGGTCCAAAGCGCGAGCACCTCGGCGATCGACTCCTCGTTCACCTCGTTGAAGAGGTCGACGCCCTCGGCGCGCCATTCCCGTTCTTTGCCCGCGCGCTGCTCGAGCAACGACTTCTCGCGGTCGCGAAGCGATGCGGCCCGCTCGAATTGCTGAGCCTCGATCGCCGCTTCCTTCTCCTTGCGGACCTTCGAGATCTCGTCTTCGAGCTCGCGGTAGTCGGGCGGGGCCTGCATGCGACGGATGCGCAGGCGCGAGCCCGCTTCGTCGATGAGGTCGATCGCCTTGTCGGGAAGGTGGCGGTCGGAGATGTAGCGGTCGGCCAGGTTCGCCGCGGCGACGATCGCCTGGTCGGTGATCGACACGCGGTGGTGCGACTCGTAACGCTCGCGCAGACCCTTCAGGATCTCGATCGTCTGCGCCACCGAGGGCTCTTCGACCTTGATCGGCTGGAAACGACGCTCGAGCGCCGCGTCCTTCTCGAGGTGCTTGCGGTACTCGTCGAGCGTGGTCGCGCCGATGGTCTGGAGCTCACCCCGGGCGAGCATCGGCTTCAGGATCGAAGCGGCGTCGATCGCGCCCTCGGCGGCACCCGCGCCGACGAGCGTGTGCAACTCGTCGATGAACAAGATGATGTCGCCGCGGGTGCGGATCTCCTTCAGCACCTTCTTCAGGCGCTCCTCGAAGTCGCCGCGGTAGCGGGATCCGGCGACGAGCGCGCCGAGGTCGAGCGTGTAGAGCTGCTTGGCGTGCAGCGTCTCGGGAACGTTGCCCTCGACGATGCTCTGGGCGAGGCCCTCGACGATCGCGGTCTTGCCGACGCCGGGCTCACCGATCAGCACCGGGTTGTTCTTGGTGCGGCGGCTCAGCACCTGCATCACGCGCTCGATCTCGCGCTCACGCCCGATGACCGGATCGAGCTTCTTCTCGCGCGCGAGCTGCGTGAGGTTGCGGCCGAACTGGTCGAGGACGAGCGAGCCCGACGGCTGGCTCTCGGTCCCACCGGCCGCGCCCGGCGCCGGAGCCGGCAGCTTCCTTCGTGCCGGCGTAGCCCGACAGCAGCTGGATGACCTGCTGGCGCACCCGACTCAGGTCGGCGCCGAGCTTGACGAGCACCTGCGCGGCGACGCCTTCGCCCTCGCGGATCAGGCCGAGCAGGATGTGCTCGGTCCCGATGTAGTTGTGGCCGAGCTGGAGCGCCTCGCGCAGCGAGAGCTCGAGCACCTTCTTGGCGCGCGGGGTGAAGGGGATGTGGCCCGACGGCGCCTGGCCGCCGTGGCCGATGATCTCCTCGACCTGGGCGCGCACGGCCTCGAGCGAGATGCCGAGCGACTCGAGCGCCTTGGCGGCGACGCCTTCGCCCTCGTGGATCAGGCCGAGCAGGATGTGCTCGGTCCCGATGTAGTTGTGGTTGAGCAGGCGCGCTTCCTCTTGGGCGAGGACGACGACCCGTCGCGCTCGATCGGTGAAGCGCTCGAACAAAATGAACCGCCTCTCGGGTGAGCCTGGTTGTGCTCATTCTATCGGCCGGTCGGCGGTTTTCTTTGGCGCCGGGTCCGGTCCGAAGGTGATGTTTCAGGCGGGTTTCCGGCGCCGAATCGGGCCGGAGGATCGGGGATGATGCGGATGGGCACTCGCGGGGAGTGCAGTGACCGGTGTAGCTCCTTGTCTACGCCCCCGGAGCACGGATCATTCCCAACCTTCTCGAATCGACCCTCTCCCGGCCGCCGCCGTAGCCTCTCGAGCGCAGGTGCGCCGGAAGGCGGCGCAGTGAAGGAGCCAGGGGTCTCATGTCGCTGATCGACGACATCGGGCTCGCGCCCCTCCCCGCCGACCTCGCTCGCGTCGAAGACCGCCTGAACGACGCGGTCCGGGCCGACGACCAATTCCTCGGCGACCTGGCCGGACACCTGTTGGCGGCCGGGGGCAAGCGGCTGCGCCCGACCCTCTCCCTGTGTGCCGGGTACGCCGCGGCCGGGATCGGCGCGCCGGCCACGGCCGAGGTCGTCACCGGCGGCGCGGCCGTCGAGCTGGTCCACCTCGGATCGCTGTACCACGACGACGTGATCGACGAGGCCGAGACCCGGCGGGGCGTCCCGTCGGTGAACGCGCGCTGGTCGAACATCGTCGCGATCCTCGCGGGCGACTACCTCCTGGCGCAGGCGTCGTCGCTCGCGGCGTCGCTCGGCGCCGACGTCGCCGCGCTGCTCGGCTGCCACCATCGGCGAGCTGTGCCGCGGCCAGGTGCTCGAGCTCCAACATCTCTTCGACGTCGACGCGCACCGAGGAGTCGTACCTCTCCTCGATCGAAGGAAAGACCGCGTCGCTGATGGCGACCGCGTCGCGCATCGGCGCCATGGTGAGCAACGTCTCGGCCGACAGCCTCGACGCGCTGACCCAGTTCGGTCACCACCTCGGGATGTGCTTCCAGGTGGTCGACGACGTGCTCGACGTCACCCGCACGGAGGCCGAGCTCGGCAAACCGGCCGGCAACGACGTGCACGAGGGCGTCTACACGCTGCCCGTCATCTACGCGGTCGCGCGATCGGAAGAGCTGCGCGAGCTCCTCGGGCGCAAGCTCGAATGGAACCAGGTGACGCGCGCGGTCGAGCTGATCGCCACGCCCGAGGTCATCGACGCGTCGATGACCGTGGCCCGCACGCACGCGACGAAAGCCACCGAGGCGCTCGCAGGAGCCACCGAGCTCGACGCAGGGGTGTGTGAGCGACTCCGGACCCTCGTCGACGGGCTCGTGCAGCGGTCGAGCTGAAGTTCGCGGCGGTCGACCTGGGTCAGGCCGACTCCTGGGTGGGGACGGCGGCGGCGCGGTCGATCTCGTCGAGGAACTTCAACACGACGTCGTTGAACGCGTTGGGGGCCTCGGCCATGAGGCCGTGCGCGGCGCCGCGCAACACGTAGAGCCGCGACGTGGTGATGAGCTCGGCCAGCTCCTCGGCATCGCCGAGCGGGGTCAGTGTGTCCTGCGAGCCCGTGACCACGAGCGTCGGCGCGTGCACCTGGGGAAGCGCGAACCGAAGCTCGTCGGTCGCGTCGAGGATCGCCGCGACCTGCGCGACGAACGCGCGCGGGCTCGGTCTGCACCAGCACCCGCGCGAGGACGTTGACGAACACCCCGAACCGGCGGTGCAACCGCGGCCCGATCATCCAGCGCATCGCGTCGTCCATCAGTCCGGCCATGCCGCGCTCGTTGACCACGTCGGCCCACTCGGCCAGCAACTCCCGGCGCCACTCGTGGTGTTGGCAGGCCGTGCACGCGAGCGTGAGCGACCGTACGCGATCCGGATACAGCACACCGATGACCTGCGCGATGACGCCACCCATCGACGCGCCGACCACGTGGGCTCGATCTATCCCTTCGGCATCCAACACCGCGAGCGCGTCGAGCGCCATGCGCATCAGGTCGTAGGGCCCGGGCGGTGCGTCGGAATGACCCGTGCCGCGATTGTCCGGCGCGATGCAACGGTGCCGGCGACCGAACGCGCCCCGCTGGAGGGCCCAACCCCGGTGGTCGACGCCGAGTCCCTGGATCATCAGGACCGGAGAACCGTCGCGACGCCCCCACACGCTGTACGCGATGTGCGTGCCGTCGTCGGTGACCGTCTCCGACATGACACGAGGATACCGGCGTCTATCCGGCTTCGAGCAGGGCACCCACCGCGCGGCGCATCGCCTCGGTGAAGCGTGCCGCCGCGAGCGGTTCATTCGGGTCATAAGGGTCGGCGAGCGTCACCATGGGCCCGAAGGTGACGGCCCACGATCCGATGACGCCGCCGAAGCGGCCGACCGGGCGCACCGCCGCGGGAATGATCGGGGCGAGCGTGAGAGCTCGCGCGACCGCATGCGGCGCGTCACCCGCGCCCGTCCGGAGCCAGGTCGGCGCGAGCGGGATGCCGACCAGATAGCCGGCGTGCAACGCGGCGGCGACGTCGGGGCCGCTGCCCGAGATCGCGCCGAGGCGGCGCGTGGCCATGCCCACGAACGCGATATCGGGCGCGCCGACGACGCGCAGCCGCCGACCGCTCGCCCGCTCGACCGCGACACCGAGCGCAGCCGGCTCGACGACTCCGAAGCCGCGGTTCGAGACGATGACGGCCGGTCCCGTCGAAGGCACGTTCTCGCCGCCCGACAGGTGCACTCGTACCGCCGCCTCGAACACGGGCGTACAGAGATCCGCGATCTGCGGGTCGAGTCCGAACGGGTCGACCGGATAGCGGCCCGAGAGCCGGCGGCGCAGCGCGGTCCAGGGTGCCTCGGGCCGGGCGATCCGGTCGGGATCGAGAACCGTCGGGCGGTTGCCGGCCGGAGCGTGGACGCTCACGCGGCCTGCTCGCCGGCGCGCGCGATCGCGACCACGTCGGCCCAGTCGAAGAGTTCGCGCAACACGTCTTGGGTCGGCGCGAGGTCGGTGAGACCGAGCTCGCAGTGCGCACGGGTCGCGTCGCCGGTACAGCCGTGACGAACGAGATCCACGACGTGCGCCGCGAGTGCCGCGCCCGCGACTTCGGACGCTCGCGCGACTGCACCCCAGAGCCCGGGCAGCACCGGCAGGGGAACCCGCCCGCCGAGGCGGGCCGCCTGCCAGGGTGTCGCCGCGCCCCCGCCGACGATGTTGCAGGGACCGTCGAGCCGCCGCTCGATGGCAACCACCATGGAGCGAGCCGCGTCGTCGGGGTGCAGGACCGAGAACGGTGGATCGGCCACCGCGCTGACGGGAACGACGGGGAGGCGCAACATGCGGCCGAGCGGGCTGGGCACGTGCGAGCCGAGCACCGGCGCGTACCGCAACGCGCCGACCGGCACGCCACAGCGCAGCGCGATGCCCTTCGCCGCCGCCTCGACCGAGAGCAACGACCGACCGTACGGCGTCGTCGGCGCGGGTACCGCGTCCTCGTCGGGAACCGAGACCTGGCCGGTCGGCGGGCCGTAGACCTCGAGCCCGCTGCGGAGAACGACGTATTCGAGCGCGCCCGTGCTCGCGGCCGCGTTCAACGTCGCGGTCGTGCACGCGTCGGTGCGCTCGCGCGCGGAGGCAGGTGTCATCCGCGACGCGGGCTCGTAGACGCCGAAGTGCGCGACCACCTGCGGGGCGTAGTCCTGAACGAACGCCGCGAGCCGGTCGCTGTCACGCGGATCTATACGCCGGAACTGCGCCCTCCGCAGACGCCGGCGGGGCGGGACGAAGTCGACGCCGACCACCTCGGTCGCCCAATCACGCGCCTCGATCAGCTGCGCGACCCGGGTGCCGAGCTCACCACCCATTCCGGTGACGAGCACGCGCGTCGTCTTCACGACTTCTCCGCTTCGGGTCGCAGGTGCGGGAACAGGATCACTTCCCGGATCGAAGTTACGCCCGCCAGCACCATGACGAGTCGGTCGACACCGAGACCCATGCCACCCGTCGGGGGCATGCCGTACTCGAGCGCGCGTACGTAGTCGGCGTCGATCCCGTGCGCTTCCTCGTCGCCGCGCTGCTTCAGGGAGGCTTGCACCTCGAACCTCCGTAGTTGCTCCACGGGGTCGTTGAGCTCGCTGAAGGCGTTCGCAAGCTCGCGACCGTGGACGATGAGCTCGAATCGCTCCGTCATGGTCGGGTCGTCGCGATGGGTGCGCGCCAACGGCGACACGTCGCGCGGGTAGTCGCACACGAACGTAGGCGCTTTGATCTTCCCCTCGGTCGTCTTCTCGTAGATCTCGAGCACGAGCTTGCCCGTCGGCCACGACGACTCCCACGGCACCTCCAGCGCGTCGCAGGTGTCCCGGAGCGTCTCGACCGGCTGCGACGGGTGTACCTCGACACCCGCGTGCTCGCGCACGAGATCGACGAGCGTGCGCCGCGCGAACGGCGGCGTGAGGTCGATGATCTCGCCGTCCCACTCGACGGTGGTGCGGCCGATCGCGTGGTGCGCCGCGTCGGCGATGAGCTCCTCGGTGAGGCGCATCATGTCGTGGTAGTCGGCGAAGGACTCGTAGAGCTCGAGCATCGTGAACTCGGGATTGTGGCGGGTCGACAGCCCCTCGTTCCGGAAGACGCGAGCGAGCTCGAAGACCCGGTCGTATCCGCCCACGATGAGACGCTTCAGGTACAGCTCCGGCGCGATGCGCAACGACAGCTCGACATCGAGCGCGTTGTGATGCGTCGTGAACGGCTTGGCCGTGGCGCCGCCGGCGACGGCGTGTAGGACCGGCGTCTCGACCTCGACGAAGCCCCGGTCGGCGAGGAATCGGCGCATGGCACTGATCGCCGCGAACCGGACGTCGAACACGCGACGCGCGTCGTCGTTGGCGATGAGGTCGACGTACCGTTGGCGGTAGCGCGTGTCGGTGTCGGAGAGGCCGTGCCACTTCTCGGGAAGGGGGCGCAGCGACTTCGACAGCACTTGGTACGACGAGACGTTGACCGAGAGCTCGCCGAGCTTGGTCTTCATGACCTTGCCCTCGACGCCCACCCAGTCGCCCCGGTCGAGCTCGTCACCGAAGCGGGCGAACGCGTCGGCGCCGAGCACGCCCTGGCTCACGAAGAGTTGCAGTTGGCCACTCCCGTCGCGCACGTTGGCGAAGACGAGCCGGCCCTGCGTGCGCTTGAGCAGCACCCGGCCCGCGACGCGTACGACGTCGTCGGTCGACGCGCCGGGGTCGATCTTGTCGTCCCAGTGCTCGCGCACCTCTCGAAGCGTGTGCGTGCGATCGAAGCGGACGGGATACGGATCCGCACCTCGTGCACGCATCTCGTCGACCTTGGCGAGGCGCGCCGCGAGTTCGTCATCCATCAGCGATTCCGTTCGAAAATGATGCGCAGCCCGAAGAGGGTGAGCCACGGCTCGTAATGCTGCACCGTACGCGAGTGCGGGATGATCGGCTCGGCCAATCCGCCGGTCGCGATCACCTCGCACGGCCCGAGCTCCGCGACGAAACGGTCCACGAGCCCGTCGACCTGCGCGCTGAACCCGTAGATCATCCCCGACTGGATCGATTCCGCCGAGGATTTCCCGATCACGTGCTTCGGTTCCACGAGCTCGACCCGCCGGAGCCCGGCCGCCCGGCCGAAGAGCGCATCCATCGAGATCTCGACTCCCGGGAAGATCGCGCCGCCGAGATACTCGCCGTTGGCGCTGACGGCCTCGATCGTCGTCGCCGTGCCGAAATCGGCGACGATCGACGGACCGCCGTAGAGGTCGTACGCGCCCACCGCGTTCGCGATCCGGTCGGCGCCGACCTCCTTCGGGTTGTCGTAGAGGATCGGCATGCCCGTGCGCACGCCGGGTTCGAGCACGAGAGCCGGAAAGCCGAAATAGCGCTCGGTCATCTGCCGCAGCTCGGCGGTGACTCGCGGAACACCGGACGAGATCGCGACCCCGGTGATCGCGTTCTCGAACGAGAACCCGTGGAAACCGAGGAACTGCTGCACCATGAGCGCGAGCTCGTCGGACGTGCGTTCCGCGACGGTCGCGATGCGCCAGTGGTCGACGAGCTCGGAGCCGCGGAACAATCCGACGACGGTCTGGGTGTTGCCGGCGTCGATCGTCAACAACATGAGCGGCTCCTCACAGCATGTCCAAGCCGATGTCGAACACGGGCACCGAATGAGTGAGTGCCCCGACCGACACGAAATCGGCGCCCGAATCCGCGTACGCGGAGACGGTCTCGAGCGTCACGCCCCCCGAAACCTCGACCTCCGCCGCACCTTCGAGGAGCGCGACGGCCCGGCGCACCAATTCGGGCGTCATGTTGTCGACCAGGACGCGATCTGCACCGGCGTCGAGCGCTTCGATCACCTGCTCGAGCGCGTCGCACTCGACCTCGATCGTGCGTCCCGGCCACGAGGACCGCGCCCGCGCCACCGCCTTCGCGATGCCCGTGGCGGCGACGTGATTGTCCTTGATGAGCACCGCGTCACTGAGGGAGTCACGATGGTTGAAACCGCCGCCGGCCCGCACCGCCGCCCGCTGGATCGCGCGCAGACCGGGCAGCGTCTTGCGCGTGTCGAGGATGCGCACCTTCCCGTGCGCGGCCGTCACGTAACGATGGGTCGTGGTGGCGATGCCGGAGCAATGGCACATGAAGTTGAGGGCGACGCGTTCGCCGGTGAGGATCGATCGCAACGGTCCGGACACCCGGCCGAGCTGCGCGCCGGCGGTCACCGGATCGCCGTCGTGCACGTTCCAATGCACCTCGACACGTTCGTCGAGCTGACGGAAGGTCTCGGTCGCGAGCGCGGTACCGGCGATCACACCGTCGGCGCGAGCGACGAACGCCGCTTCGGACCGCTGGTCCTGGTCGACGCACGCCAGCGAAGTGATATCGCCGAGGATGCCGAGGTCCTCGGCGAGCGCGTCCTCGACGTGCCGGCGCACGACCGCCCGCGGTGGATCGAACGCGGTCATTGCCGGCCTCGGGCGACGACGCCCGGCAACGCCACGAACACCGGTGGTCCGCCGCCCCGGGCGACGAACCGGCCGAGCAGTGCGTCGGAGGTTTCGGGATACTCCCGCCGCGTGTGCGCACCCCGCGACTCGGTTCGCATCGTCGCCGACGCGACGATCGCTCGCGACACGCGGAGGAGGTCGATGACCTCGTAGCTCGCGATGCTGCGAGCCGGGAGATCATCGGCCAGGCGCACGAGGTCGGTGAGCGTGTCCCGGGCGAGCTCGAGTCCTGCGGCGTCACGAACGACGCCGCAGTCCGAGGACATCACGCGCTGCAGCGCGCCCCGGACTTCTGCCGGATCGGTCGCGCGGTCCTTCGGCAACACGACCGGATCCGACTCGGGCGCGGCCGCCGCGGGCAGGTCGAGCACGCCCGTCATCGCGCCGGTCGACTCCGCCGCCTCCTTCCCGGCGAGGATCGCTTCGACCACCCGGCGCCCGAACACCAAGCCGTCGAGCAGCGAGTTGGAAGCGAGCCGATTCGCGCCGTGCACGCCGCTGCACGCGACCTCGCCGCAGGCCCAGAGGTGGTCGAGAGTCGTGGCGCCGTCGAGATCGGTGACGACGCCGCCCGAGAGGTAGTGGGCGGCCGGCGACACGGGCAGGTACTCCTGCGTGGGATCGAGGTCGGCGCGCAGGCACGAGAACCAGATCGTCGGGAAGCGCCGAGGGAAGTCGTCGATCATCGTCGCGTCGAGCCAGACGTGGTCCTCACCCGTGGCCTGCATGCGCTCGTACACCGCGCGCGACACGACATCGCGCGGCGCGAGGTCGGCCAGCGGATGCAGTCCGGTCATGAACGCGATGCCGTCGGCATCGCGCAGGACGGCGCCCTCACCCCGCAACGCTTCCGACAACAACGGTCGCGGCATCAACGGCGTGTGCAGCGCCGTCGGATGGAACTGGACGAACTCGAGGTCGGCGCAGGCGACACCCGCTTTCAACGCGAGCGCGATGCCGTCGCCGGTCGAGAGCGTGGGGTTCGTGGTGACCGCGAAACATTGGCCGGCACCGCCGGTCGCGAGGACGACATCGGTGGCCCGTACGAACTCCACCTGGTCGTCGGGCCGCAGCGCCAGCACACCCGTGCAACGATCGCGCTCCACCAGGAGCTCGATCGCGAACCAGCCTTCCCGCACCTCGATCGCGTCGCTGATGTCGACGGCCTCGACCAATGCACGCTCGATCTCCGCGCCGGTCGCGTCGCCACCGGCGTGGACGACACGCGCGAGCGAGTGCCCGCCTTCACGGGCGAGCAGGAGCTCGGGGCCCGCCGGCGACTGCTCGGTATCGAAGTGCGCGCCGAGCCGCGCGAGCTCGCGGACCCGGTCGGGACCCTCGGTGACGAGGACGCGCACCGCGTCGGAATCGCAGAGCCCCGCGCCCGCGGTCAGCGTGTCGACGAGGTGGAGATCGGGCGTGTCGGGCGCGGCCAGCGCGGCGGCGACTCCCCCTTGCGCGTAGCGAGTGGCGGAATGCGAGAGCTCACCTTTCGTGAGCACGAGCACCGACAGACCCCGCCGCGCCGCGTGGAGCGCAGTCGTCAGCCCCGCGACGCCACTCCCCAACACGAGGACGTCGTACACGCCGGTCAGCCTAGGTGGCGGGTCGGATGATCGCGCATCCACACGAGGTTCGAGCCGGCGCGTTGCACCGCCTCGTCCGCGTCGATGGGTCGGTTCGCCTCGTCGACGTGCACGATCCGCGGTGCGTACGCCGCGAGCTCGGCCTCGTCGTATGAGGCGTACGTGATCACGATGACGCGGTCGCCGGGCTGCACGAGCCGGGCCGCCGCGCCGTTCAGGATGACGTCGCCGGGACCGCCTTCCATCGCGTAGGTCTCGAACCGGGCGCCGTTGTCGATGTCGAGCACGGCCACCTGCTCGAACTCGCGGATGTCGGCCAGCTCCATCAGCTCCCGATCGAGCGTGATGGAACCGACGTAGTCGCGATTCGCGCCCGTGATCGTCGCCCGGTGGACCTTCGACTTCATCATCGTGCGATTCAATTCAGGGCTCCTGGTTGCGGACCGTCGGCACGGGTCATTCGGCGGCCGAGATCGGTGTGGACGGTGGCTCCGCGCACCGTGATCGTCACGTTGTCGATCAGCCGGGTCTCGCCGACACGCGCCGCGAGGGCCAAGAGCACCTCACCGTCGAGCTGGTCGACGGGCGTGAGCTCCGGCTTCGCCCGCGCTTCGACGTATTCGAGCGCGACCGACGGTTCGCCCGTCACGAGGCCGCGCACGAGGTCGACGAGCACCGACGCGTCGCGTTCGCCTGCCGCGACCGCGCCCGCCGCGGCTTCGAGCGCACGTGACAGCACGAGCGCGGCCCGGCGCTGATCGGAAGAGAGATAGGCATTGCGGCTCGACAGCGCGAGCCCGTCCGCCTCCCGCACGATCGGACAGCCCACGACCGCAACCGGCAGGTTCAGGTCTTCGGCCAGGCGCTCGATCACCGCGAGTTGCTGCGCGTCCTTGCGGCCGAAGTATGCCGAGCACGGCCCCGTGATCGCGAACAGCTTCGTCACGACCGTGGCGACACCGTCGAAGTGGGTCGGGCGGGCGGCGCCGCAGAGGTCGGCGGTGAGCCCGTCGACATGCACCGTGGTGAGCGGGCGGCCGCTCGGGTACATCTCCGCGACCGACGGGGCGAACACCGCGTCGACACCTTCCGCAGCGCATTGGGCGAGGTCGCCGGAGAGGTCGCGCGGATACCGGTCGAGGTCTTCGCCCGCGCCGAATTGCAGCGGGTTGACGAAAATGCTGACGACGACGAAATCGGACCCTTCCCGGGCCGCCCGCATCAGCGATCGGTGCCCTTCGTGCAGGAACCCCATCGTGGGCACGAGCGCGACCCGCAGGCCCCGCGAACGCGCGCGCTCGCACGCAGCGCTGAGGTCGGAAACGGTCTCGATATGCAGCATCGCTCGGCCTCGCTCGGTTCCGGCCTCTCGGGTCCGGACTGGCGGGTCTGACCCCCCGATCGTAGCGGCTGAAAATCACCTTCCGCCAGGGCGGGGCGGGGCGGCCGGTCAGTCGCCGGGGGGGTCCGGATGCTGGCGCAGGTCGCCCAGGAGGCGGTCGAGGCCGGTGTCGCGCCGGCCCGTCAACCGGGCGGCCTCGCGCGCGAGGGCGCGGTAGGCATCGCGTTCCGCGGGGTCGAGGTCGCGCAGGTGTTGTTCGACGGTGGCGAGGTCGCCCCGTGCGACCGGGCCGGTGAGCGCGTCGGCCGGCCCGAGCGCGAAGGCGTTCTGCACCGAACCCATCACGAGCGGCGCGAACGCCTCGAAGGGCACCGCGCAGGTCGTCGCAAGCCGTTCGACCTGACCGAGCAACGCGACGAGATGATTCGAGGCGATGACCGCGGCAGCGTGGTAGCGCCCGCGATCGGCGTCGGCGAGCTCGAAGGGACGGAGGCCCAACGACCGCGCGATGTCCGCGACCGCGGGATCTCCCGCGACGGCGGCCCACGCCCCCGAGAGACGCTCGAGGCCGACGCTCGTCGACGGGAACGATTGCAGTGGGTGCAATGCACCGACCCGCAGCCCGGTTCGCCGCTCGAGCAGCGCTCCGAACACGTCGAGGCCGCGCGACCCGCGAGATGCACGACGAGCGCACCGGGTTCGATCGCGGGCTCCGCCGTGAGGAGCACCTGCTCGATCGCCCGGTCGGGGGTCGCGACCAATACGAGGTCGGCGCCGCGCGCGACTTCCGACACGAGCGCGCCGTGCGAGGCGAGACACGCGGCCGCGGACGCGGTCGAGGGTGCGTCCGGGGCCCGACCCGCCGACTCCGACGACCGTCCAGCCCTGCTCCATGAGGCCCAGCGCGACGGTGGTTCCCGCGCGGCCGGGGCCGATCAGGGCGACGGTGCGCTGTTGTTCCGCCATGGAAGGCTCAAGGTTACCGCCGCTTCGGTGACGCCTTCCCACGTGCCGGACGCGTCGACCAGATCGGGCGCGACGTCGCGCAGCGGCGCCAACACGAAGCCTCGTTCCCGCATGCGGGGATGTGGCAGCGTGAGATCGGGGTCGTCCATGCGGACCTCGTCGTACATCAACACGTCGACGTCCAACGTGCGCGGTCCCCAGCGCTCGATCCGGACCCGGTGCGCGTCGCGCTCGATCCGCTGCGCGAGCGCCAGCAACGTGTGCGGTTCGAGCGCGGTGTCGAGCGCAACCACCGCGTTCAGGTACGCGTCCTGGGGCGGACCACCGACCGGTGCCGTCTCGTACACCCGCGAGACGGCGACGAGATCGACATCACCGGACGCGCCGAGCGCATCGACTGCAAACTGCAGATGTGCGAACCGGTCACCGAGGTTCGAACCCAGGGCGAGATACGCGCGGCTCACAGCTCACAGCTCATCGCGAATACTCATCGCGAATACTCATCGCTCGACGCGTACGGCGACGTGGGCGACGAGCGCGCTCACGGGCGGACGCAGCTTGCGCACTTCGACGATCACGCCGGCCACGCGCGGATCGGCCCGGCACACTTCCGCGATCCGGGTCGCGAGGCGTTCGAGCAGCTGGTAGTGATCCGATGCCACGACCCGCCGGACCGACTCACACACCGCGCCGTAGTCAACGGTGTCTTCGAGATCGTCGCTCGCGCCCGCGGTCGAGACGTCGACCTGCAGTTCGATGTCGACCTCGAACGGTTGCGGGCGCACCTGCTCCTCGGGCAGGACACCGTGCACGCCCATCTCGCGCAGGCCGGAAATGAGGATGCGGTCCACGGCTCGACGCTAGTCCCGTGATAGTCCGGTGGTATGCGGCGCACGAAGATCGTCGCGACGGTCGGTCCGGCCACGTCGCATCCCGAGACCATGCGCGCCCTCCTCACCGCCGGGGCCGACGTCGTCCGCCTGAACGCCGCGCATGCA
Source organism: uncultured Actinomycetes bacterium (assembly GCA_963812205.1). GTDB lineage: Bacteria > Actinomycetota > Acidimicrobiia > IMCC26256 > PALSA-610 > PALSA-610. The sequence continues at coordinate 77,815 of CAWEUJ010000003.1, read as the reverse complement.
AGTGGCGACGTGCACAGGCACCACGCGGCAATGGCCCGCGAGATCGCGGCGGAGCTCGGCCGCGCGGTCGGCGTGCTCATCGACCTTCCGGGACCGAAGATGCGCACGGGCCCGATCGTCGACGACGAGATCCAACTCCTCCAGGACCACGAGCTCACGTTGACATCGGCCGCGGTCGTCGGCGACGCGCAGCGGGTCTCGACGACGCTGCCCGAGCTCGCGAAGTGGGTCACCCCGGGCGACGACATCTTCCTCGCCGACGGCGCCATCGTCCTGCGCGTCGACCGGATCGACGGCGGTGACGTCGTGTGTGAGGTCGTGCGCGGTGGCATCCTGCGGTCGCGCAAGGGGATGCACGTGCCGCGTGCCGAAGCGCACGTCGAGCCCTTCACCGAAACCGACGCCACCGCACTCCGGATGGCCGTCGGGATCAAGGCCGATTTCGTCGGCTTGTCGTTCGTGCGGCGCCCGGAGGACGTCGAGGCGGTGCGGGCCCGGCTGCCCAAGCGCGGTCACCGGCCGATGCTCGTCGCCAAGATCGAGACCGCGGTGGCGCTCGACCATCTCCCGGGCATCGTCGGCGCGGCCGACGCGGTCATGGTCGCCCGCGGCGACCTCGGCATCCAGGTTCCGGCCCGGCGCGTTCCGCTGATCCAAAAGGAGATCATCCGGTTCTGCAACATGGCCGGCAAGCCGGTCATCACCGCGACGCAGATGCTCGAGTCGATGACCCGCTCACCGCTGCCCACGCGCGCCGAGGTGAACGACGTGGCCAACGCGGTCCTCGACGGCACCGATGCGCTCATGCTGTCGGAGGAGACCGCGATCGGCGAATACCCCGCCGACACCGTGCGCACGATGAGCGACGTCGCGGAAGCCGCCGAGGGGTGGCCGCACACGCGCACGACGCCGTCCGGCGCGGCCGCGGCGCTCGACGACGACCGGGTCGCGTGGGCCGTCGCCCACGCCTCGGTTCAGGCCGCCGAGGACCTCGGCGTCGCGGCCATCGTCTGCCCGACCCAGAGCGGGACCACGGCCCGCCGGGTCGCCGCGTTCCGGCCCGCCGTCCCGATCGCCGGCATCTCCGAGCAGCCGGAGATCCTCGGTCGGTTGTGCCTGGTCTGGGGCGTGCAACCCCTGCTGGCCTCCGATCTCGAAGGCCCCGACGGGCTTCGCCACGCGGTGAAGGCCGCGAGGGACAGCGGCATCGCGCACAAAGGTGACCTGGTCGCGATCGTCTCCGCGTCCCCCGGCAAGCGCGCCGGCGCAACCGACACCGTCCGCATCGTCCGCATCTGAGCCCCCGATCCACCAACTGTCGGCAGGGTTTCCGGGCCGCAGAGCGCGTTTCCCTGCCAACTGTTGGGGGCGTTTCCGGGCCGCAGAGCGCGTTTCTCTGCCAACCTGGCGGGTTCTAGAGGAGATCGTTGAGGGTGACGGCGACGATCTCGCGTCCGGAGGCGCCGAGGCTTCGCGACGTCAGCTTCTCGATTACCGACACGGCGTGCGGGCCGTGTTCCACGAGCCCCGACACCAGCAGGTACCCGGCGAGAACACCGAGCACCCGGTCGCCGAACTCCTCGTTGTGCACGTAGATACGTTCCGCGGGGTCGTCGAGCAGCTTCGTGATCGCGCCGTAGATCGACGAAAGGCGCGAGCCCAGCTCGTCGTGCGAGCCGAGCGGAACGTGCACATAGGCCACGCCCGCTTCGTCGTACGCGTGCAGGTTGTGCGGCGAGTCGAGCAGCGAGACGACATGGGTGAAGCCGTTGACGTTCAGCCAGATCAACTCTTCTTGGCGCCGAACCTTGCGGTGACTGCGGGCGAATCCACCGGGGCGTTCGCCGGCGCCGAGGCGGTCCTTGATCACCCAGGTGAAGTAGCGGGGCTGCAGTCCCTGCGCCCAGCGGCCGCGTAGTCCTCCGGTGCTCACGCCGCCATCCCTTCGGGAGTCGCGCGTTCGATCGTCTCGAGCAGCTCGACCGCGCGACGGGACGCGGCGACGTCGTGCACGCGCACGAGCGCGGCGCCCCGCTCGAAGCACCACACCGTCGTCGCGAGCGTCGCATCATCTCGACCGGCACGGTCGTCGGCGCCGGCGATGCGCACGAGGAACGACTTACGCGATGTGCCGACGAGGAGCGGCATCCCGACGCGGGCCGCGAGCTCGGGCAACTCCCGCAACAGCGCGACATTGTGCTCTGCCGTCTTGGCGAAACCGATGCCCGGATCGGCGAGCAGCGCGCGACGCATCGATACCGGCGCCGATCGCGCGTTCGACGCGCGCTCGGAGCTCGTCGGCGACCTCGCGTACGACGTCGACGTAGTGTGCGACGTGTTGCATCGTGCGCGGTGTACCCCGCGTATGCATCGCGACGTACGCGGCGCCCGCGTCGGCGACGACACGGAGAAGCTCGGGATCGGCCGTCCCGCCGGAAACGTCGTTGACCATCGCCGCGCCCGCCTCGAGCGCGGCACGGGCGACGACCGCCTTGGTCGTGTCGATGCTCACCGGAACCGGGGTCTGCGCCGCGAGAGCCCGCACCACGGGCACCACGCGGCGGAGCTCCTCGTCGGCGTCGACCGGTTCCGCGCCCGGGCGCGTCGACTCGCCGCCGACATCGATCACGGCCGCGCCGGCCCCGGCCAACGCCAGACCGTGGGCAATCGCGGCATCCGCGTCGAGGTAAGTGCCGCCGTCCGAGAACGAATCGGGAGTGACGTTGACGACGCCCATCAACCCTCGTCGTGGCAGATCGGCGACGAGGAGACGGGGTGCGGCGGTCACGGCCGGAGGTTAGCGAACCGATCAGGAACGGCCGACGGAAGGGCCGATAAGCGACATCACCTCGGCCCGGGTCGCGGCGTTGTCCTTGAACAGGCCGCGTACGGCCGAGGTGAGGGTGAGCGTTCCGGGCTTGCGCACACCCCGCATCGACATGCACAGGTGCTCGGCTTCGATCATCACGAACGCGCCCCGCGGCTGGAGGACGTCGACGATCGCGTCGGCGATCTGGGTGGTCAGCCGCTCCTGGACCTGCGGGCGCTTGGCGAAGCCGTCGACCAGCCGTGCCAGCTTCGACAGACCGGTGATCCGCCCGTCTTCTCCGGGGATGTACGCGACGTGCGCGCGACCGTGGAACGGCGCGAGGTGGTGCTCACACATCGAATAGAGCGCGATGTCGCGCACGAGGACCATCTCGTCGTGGTTGGCCTCGAAGGTGACGGTGAGGTGCCGCGACGGATCCTCGTGCAGTCCGCTGAACACCTCCGCGAACATCTCCGCGACGCGTCGCGGCGTGCGCACCAGGCCATCGCGATCGGGATCCTCGCCGATCGCGAGGAGGATCTCGCGCACGGCCTTCTGCGCGCGATCGAGGTCGATTCGGGAAGACGGCGTTTCGGCGGTCATGTGAACTTCGGCTCTGCTGCGCCGGTGAACTCGGCGATGAACGGCAGGTTGCGGTACCGCTCGTCGACGTCGAGCCCGTATCCGATGACGAAGTCGGGCGGAATCCGAAAACCCACGTACTTCAGATCGGATTCGATCTTCTGAAGTCCTTCTTTGACCAACAGGGCGCAGACTTCGAGCGACGCCGGACCCCGCGCTTTCAGGTTCTTGCGGAGATACGCGAGCGTGAGACCCGAGTCGACGATGTCCTCGACGATCAAGACGTGCCGGTCGGTGAGGTCGAGATCGAGGTCCTTCATGATGCGCACGACCCCGCTCGTGCGTGTGGCCGAGCCGTACGACGACACCGCCATGAAGTCGAACTCGACCGGCAGGTCGATCGCGCGGGCGAGATCCGCCATGAACATGAACGCGCCCTTGAGGATACCGACGAGAAGGGGCGGACGATCGTCGTAGTCGGCCGCGATCTCCTTGCCGAGATCGCGGATGCGTTGTTGCAGCTCTCGTTCGTCGACGACGATCCGGCCGATGTTCGCGTCTTTCATACTGCAGCGGGCTCCGCGCTCAGCCAGAGGAAACGCCGGGTACCGGCCGTGACCCGGACGCGGTGGTCGATACGGTAACCGACGACCCACACGGCCTCGTCCCCCGCGACGACGGGCGCGGCGGGGCGCAGGGTTGCCGCGACTCCCGCCTCTGCCAGCGCGTCGTGCACGAGCTTCGACCCGCCTCGCCCGAGCGGACGGAACCTCTCCCCTGGTACAGGAGCGCGCACCGTCACGGTGGCAGGGACGCGATCGGCGTCGCACACCGCCCGCTCCCGCCCGTCGGGCCAAGCTGCCGGCGGTCCGTGCTCGATCCAGGCCTCGATCTCCACCCCGGCGTAGCGGGCCCGGCCCGGGAGCTCGAGCGTCACCGGTTCGAGCGGCCGCCCGCCGTCGACGCCGGCGGCAGCCCCGACCGCGACGCGCACCAGCCGGCCGGTGACGCGCTCCACCCGATCGCCCCCGGGGAGCTCCGCGGCGCGCACGTCGCCGCGGGCAACTGCGAGCACGCGCTCGACCGTCGCGACCGACGGCGGCGCGGGTGCGGCGAGCCAACCGCGGATCACGCGCCGGGCGAGCGCGCGAGGCAGCGCGGTCAACGACGCGGCATCGTCGGGCTCGTGTTGCGCGGCCAGGGTCTCGAGGAGCGCGTCGTCGTCGCGTAAGAGCTCGGCCTGGCGCGCGAGGACCTCGACCAGATCACGGTCGGCGCCGCGTTCGAGGCGAGGGATCACTTCCCGGCGCAGCCAGACCCTCCGGTGGTGCAGCTCGTCGTTCATCGGGTCGTGCACGGGCGTGAGTCCGAGGCGGAAGCAGAGCTCGTGCGTCTCGCGGCGGCGGACTTCGAGCAGCGGGCGCCGGATGAATCCGCGCGTGGCGGCCATACCGGCCAGCCCGGTCGTGCCCGCGCCGCGCAGCATTTGCAGGAGGACGGTCTCGGCCTGGTCGTCGCGGGTGTGCCCGACGAGGATCGCGCCGGCGCACACCTCGGCGCGTACGCGTTCCAACGCGGCATAGCGCGCGTCACGCGCCCGTGCCTCGAGATTCGACCCGCGCTGGACGTTCGACGCGCTCCGACACGCGCCGAAGCGCCGAAGCGGCGCGCGGCTTGCGTGACGATCGCGGCGTCGTGGCCGGTACCCGACCGCAACCCGTGGTCGACATACACGGCGTGCACGTCGAGTCCGTGCCGGCACGCCAGTACGAGCAGCGCCAGGGAGTCGGGCCCGCCGCTACATCCGACGACGACTGCCGCGCCCGGCGCGAGATCGTCGAGTGCGGCGGCGGAATTCACACGCGTGCGGCGCCGACTCGGTTGAGCCAACGGGCGGGCTCGGTCAGCTCCTGCAGCGTGGGGAGATTCTCCGGCGCGCGCCAAACCGCGTCGAAGGCCGAACGCCCGCCGACTTCGTATACACCGCGCACGAAGCGCTCACCGACCTCGTACTGACGCATCTTCTGTTCGATGCCGAGCAACTTCTGCAGCGCGCCCGCGATGCCGCCGATCTTGCGGCGCTGGGAGAGCACGCGCGACATACGCTCCTGCCCGGCGACGTGCTCGCGACCGAGATCGTCCATCACAACGTTGCCGTGCCCCTCGAGCACCGACATCAACGCCTGCACCTGCGCGAGCACGTCGCGCTGCGCGGGGGTCGCGAACAGCCCGACGAGACCGCCGTCGTCGAGTGGATTGCGCCCGGCGCGAACTTCGTCGACCGCGCTCGAGATCGCGTGCAACATCGTGCGCGGATCGGGATCGACGAGTTCCAGCATCTGGCGTACGAGCCCGAGGAAATACTCGCGCATCCACGGAACCCCTGTGAACTGCGCCCGGTGCGTCACCTCGTGGATCGCGATCCACAGCCGGAAGTCGTTCGGCCGGAAGGCGAACCGCTTCTCGAGCGACAAGATGTTGGCGCCGACGTAGTACACCGCGTCGGTGGTGAGCCCGCTGTCGGGCGTCTCGTCGGGTACGAGCAGGTCGTACTGCCCGAGCACACGTTGGGCGAGGTACCCGAGCAACCCACCCATCTCGGTGGCGGCGACACGCCGGCTGACCGGAGCAAGCGGGTTGTGCACCATGCGCGCGCCGAAGCGCTGCATCAGCGGATCGAGGAGCGAGCGCATCGAAGCGATGTTCGACTCCACCCAGTCGCGCCGGTCGAGCACGCGAGCCGATGCGTGCCCGGGCGCGCGCAGGCCCGTGTACCCCTCGACGAGATCCTCGGCGCGAACCGTGAGGACGTCGAAGTCGACCTGCAACGAAGCGGCCAGGTAGGAGTCGGCCAGCGGATCGCGGCCGGCGACGAACCGGGCGACGCGACGGGCAGTGGCCCAGTCGACGGGATCGGGCACCCGCCCTTCACCGTCGCCGGGATCGCTCACTTGCGGGGGCGACCCTTGGTCTCGAGCCGTCCCACCTTCACCCAGTAGCCGACCGCGAGCTGCGCGATGACGCCCATGAAGCCAATCGCGAGGAGCGGCGAGATCCAATAGAACCAGAGCTTGCCGCCGGAGTGGTCGGCGAACACGTAGATGCCGAGCGTCAGCCCGACGAGTCCCAGGACCAATCCGATGATGATCGCACTGATGGTCGTGGCCCTCACCATGCCTCCTCGAGCTGCAGTTCCGTCATCGTAGAAGCTCCGGCGGGTCGCCGGTCACTCGGGCTGACGGTCACTCGGAGGAGGAGTCGGCCTCGACGATCCCGAGCGCCTTGGCGATGCGGGCCTTGAGCTCGCCGGGGACGTCCTCGTGGCACTTCGACACGACCACCCGCCGGAGGTCGAGCTCGAACGTGAACCCCTCCGCGCATGGGGGGCACTCGTCGAGGTGGCGGGTGATCGCCCGCCGTTTCCAGACCGTCAGCTCCCCGTCGAGATATTCGTAGACGCGCAAATGTGCTTGTCCACAGTCCATGGCCCCCGTCACCCCCCGGTCGCCGACTCGACCCGTGGCCGAAGGTTGTTGCGCTCGGCGTAGTCCCACAGTTGCTTCTGCAACGCTCGCCGCCCCCGGTGGATACGGCTCATGACCGTGCCGATCGGCACATCGAGGATGTCGGCGATCTCCTTGTAGGAGAAGCCTTCGACATCGGCGAGGATCACGGCCATCCGGAACTGCTCGGGGATCGACTCGAGCGCCTCTTTCACCTCGGAGTCGGGGATGCCCTCCAGCACCTCCGCCTCCGGAGTGCGCGTTGCATCGGCGGCCTCGAGCCCACCGAGACGCCTGAAGATGTAGAAGTCCTCGACGTCGTCGAGGTCGACCTGCTCGGGCCGGCGCTTCTTCGCGCGGTACTGGTTGATGAAGGTGTTCGTGAGGATCTTGTAGAGCCACGCCTTCAGGTTCGTGCCTTCGTGAAAGCCCTCGAACCCGCGGTACGCACGCAGGAACGTTTCCTGTACGAGATCCTCGGCGTCGCTCGGGTTGCGCGTCATGCGCAACGCGGCCGCGTACAGGGCCGACATGAACGGCATCGCCTGATCTGCGAACCCAGCCGGGTCGGCCATGTCAGCAGGGTACCCGGCGGTCGTGCCCGTTCCGCCCCCGCCCCGGACCGGCGCCTTCCCGGGCCCCGTCACTTGGAGACGCCCGAGCTGAGGTCGTAGATCGTGGTGCCGCCCACGGTCTGGGCCGTGAAGTGGCTCGCGACCCACGAGGTGATCGCGCTCGAGGTGCTCGCCGCACCGCCGCGCGGACCGCCGCCGGTTCCCGATGCGATGAAGTAGTGGACGTCGCCGGCCTTCACGTACTGCTCGAACTGGGCCAACGTCGGCGTCGGGTCGGTGCCGTTGAACCCGCCGATCGCCATGACCGCGTGGCCCGAGGCCAGCTGGTAGCCCGCGGCGTTGTCGGCGCCGATCGCGGCCGCCGTCCAGCGGTAGCCGGCGCTCTTGTCGAACAAGCTGGTGACGGCCGCGCTCGGGTTCGACCCGTTGAGCAGACCGCCGATGCCGCCGCCACCACCGAACGCGGGACGGGTTCCACCGCCGGCGCCACCGGGGAAGGTGGCGCCGCCCGGGCCGCCGAACCCACCCACCGGAAAGGCGCCGTTCGGGAGGGCGCCGTTCGGGAGGGCGCCGTTCGGGAGGGCGCCGTTCCGGAAGCCGCCGGCCGGAATCCCGCCGTTCGGCAAGCCGCGCGCGCCGGCACGGGCTCCGAAGCCACCCCGACCACCGCGACCCGCGGCCGCGCCCGCCGGACCGGCGGTCGGCAGTGAGCCACTGTGAGGTTGGCTGACCGTCGACAACGTGTACGCCGCGGGAGCGACGAGACCGAGCGTCACGCCCGCGACCGCGAGCGCCACACCGATGCGTCCGCGCCGGCCGGGCACGATCGCGACGCCGACCGCGGCCGCGAGCCCGCCGATCATGACCGCGGAACGCAGCGACGGGAACCATGCCGGCGTGCGGTCCAAGAGCACGTACGTCCAGAGCGCGGTCACCGCCAGGGCGAAACCGAGGACGACGCGCGAGATCGGGTGATCGCGGCGTGCCCAGAACGTCGTCGCACCGATACCGACGATCGCACCGATCGCAGGTGCAAGCGCAACCGAGTAGTACTCGTGGATGATCCCCTGGCCCAACGAGAACGCGAGGCCGGTGATCACCAGCCAGCCGCCCCAGAGCCCGAGCGCGGCACGCGTGCGATCGGTGCGGGCGCGCGTCGCGGTGAAGACGAAGCCCGCGACGAGGAGGATCAGGGCCGCGGGCAAGAGCCAGGAGATCTGGCCGCCGAACTGCGCGTTGAACATGCGCGTGATGCCGGTCGCGCCCCATTGACCCGTGCCGGTCGGCGCGCCGCCGACGCTGCCGGACTCGTTCCCGGTCAGGCGACCGAAGCCGTTGTAGCCGAAGAGCACGTTCCAGAAGCTGTTGTTCTGCGATCCGCCGATGTAGGGACGGCTCGCCGCCGGCCACAGCGACACGACCGCGACCCACCAGCCTCCGGCCGCCAGGGTGGTGAGACCGAGCACCACGATGTCGATGACGCGCCGGGCGAGTTTCGGCGGGCCGGCGAGCAGATAGACGAACCCGAAGGCGGGCAGCACGAGGAACGCCTGTAGCTCCTTGGCCAAGAAGCCGAAGCCGACGAGCGCGCCCGTCGCGACGATCCAACGCGTGCGACCGTCTTCGAGCGCGCGGGTCATCGTGTACGCACCGGCGACGAGCAGCAGCACGAGCAGCGCGTCGGGATTGTTGAAACGGAACATCAACGCGGCGACGGGCGTGAGCGCGAAGACCGCGCCCGCGATGAGCGCCGCGGCCGGCGGGAACCAACGCTTGACGGTCGCGTAGAGCATGCCGACCGCGGCCACTCCTTCGAGGGCCTGCGGAACGAGGACGCTCCACGCGTTGACACCGAAGATCCGTCCCGACACCTCCATGACCCAAAGCGATGCCGGCGTCTTGTCGACCGTGATGAAGTTCGAGGCGTCCGTCGAGCCGAAGAAGAAGGCCTTCCAGCTCTTGGTACCCGCCTGCACCGCGGCCGAGTAGTACGAGTTCGCCCAGCCCGACGCGCCCAGATCCCACAGGTACAGCGCGGCGGTGACGCACAGAAGGGTCAATAGCGCGGGGCGGACCCACGCAGGGTCGGTGTCCGGCCCGCGCCACAGCCGCTCGACGCGCGACCGGCGCCGCTCGGAAGGCAACGGCGCCGACGGATCGAACGCGAGCGGGTCGTCGACTCGAGGTGGGCTCAGGGTGGTCATGCGCCGGACTCCTTCGGGACGTGCCGGGTGGGAATGGGTCCGGGTTGGACGGACTCGCAACGGACGGAATCATTCGGACCGACTTCGAACACGACCTTGTTGTCGAACAGGACGCGGTCGAGCAGCACGAACTGCACGAGCCAGAGCGCGCCGAACACGCAGAGGTTGGCGAACGGGAGCGCGATCGACCGGGCCGAGATCGACCACCGCGTCGTCGCCGACGCGACCATCGAAACTGCGATCGTCGACGCGACCAAACCCGCGAGCGAAAGCGTCCAGAACGGCAGGATCTCGCGCACGACGCTGCCCCGCCCGGTTCGCCCCCACACCCAGCGCCGGTTGGCCAGGTACGACGGTGCGATTCCGCAGCACACGGCGACGACATTGGCCGGCCCGGCCGGCACACCCGCACCGAGCGCCAACGTCACCAGGACAGCGGCGCTCAGCAGGGTCGTGCCGACCGAGACGACAAGGCAGCGGTACAGGCGCTGCACGATCGGTTGCGACAGCACGATCCGGCGCACGAGCGAAGACGGCACGACCGTCATAGCGAGTTCCGAGTAGGTGTCATAGCGAGTTCCGAGCAGGTGTCATCGCGAAGCTCCGAGCACGACGAACCGCGCGCCGGCGGCCAACGACCAGGAGGAGACGAGAACCACGACCTGCACGGCGAAGTTCGTCGTCACCGCGTCGACACACGCGAGCGCCGCACTCGTCGCCGCGATCGACGCGCCATAGAGCGCGAGGGATCGGGCCCAACGTGGTCGCGACCGGCGTTCGGTGTAGCGCGCGTTCGCCCGGGCGTTGGCCACGAAGGTTGCCGTGACCGCGAGGAAGTTGGCGGCGATGGCACCGAGCGCGCGGTGAGTCGCGAGGAACAGCGCCAGCGACACGGCCGTGCTGGTCGCCCCGATGAGCGAGAACGAGACGAAGCGCCGGCCGAAGTCGTTCGCCAACGGGGCGCGCGCGGCCGAACCGAGATCGACCCGTCCTCTCCCCCTCGCGAACCGCACGATCATGCGAGCGGTGCCCTTGAGGTCGCCGATGGCGGTCGACACCACGTTGACCCGGCTGTCGGTGTCGTCGACCCAGTCGACCGGCACCTCGTGTATGCGCAGCCCGTTGCGCTCGGCGAGGAGCAGGAGCTCCGTATCGAAGAACCAGCCGTCGTCCTCGATCTCGGGAACGATCCGGCGCGCCACTTCGGAACGGACCGCTTTGAACCCACACTGGGCGTCGCGTACACGCGTGGCGAGAGCCGTGCGCAGGATGAGGTTGTAGGTCCGGGAGATCAGCTCGCGCTGCGGATGCCGCGCTACGTGCGACCCGGGCGCGAGCCGCGATCCGATGGCGACATCCGAGTGGCCCGAGACGAGCGGAGCGACGAGAGGTAGGAGCGCGTCGAGATCGGTCGAGAGGTCGACGTCCATGTACGCGACGACGTCGGCGTCGCTCGCGGTCCACGCCCGCCGCAACGCGAGGCCCCGGCCCTTCCGGTCGAGGTGCACGGCGCGTACCCCGATGAGCGTTCGGGCGAGCCACTCGGCCTGCGCCCACGTGTGGTCGGTCGAGGCGTTGTCGACGATCGTGATTCGCCACGAGAACGGGAAGTCGCCGCTCAAGAACCCGTGGAGCCGCCGGACACTCGGTTCGAGCGCGCGCTCTTCGTTGAAGACGGGCACGACGATGTCGACGACGGGCCTCCCGGGCGCCCGCGGGGGCGCAACGGCCACGGAATCCTCGTCGGGAGGCGGCATCGGGGCGATCCGGAGTTCTCGCATTCGCCGACGATCGTCGAGCCGGCTACATCCGATCTTGGAAGGAGACAAGAATCGAGTGAGAAGGCGAGAGCCGGGCTCGGGGCACCAATTCTGCCCATCAACCACCCAAACCCTGATCCTGAGTACGTTTCGGCCGAATCAGACGGTTGATGCGGGCAGTTCACCGGACACCGCTCATCGTGCTGGGAGGCACCGTGAAAGCGCTCGCACGCAGACGTCCAAGCGGGGCCGCACGACGCCGGGGCGTCGGAGCAGCGGCTTTCATGGCGATCGCCACCACCGTCGTCCTCGCCACCGCGATGCCGGCGTGGGCGCACCACCCGATCCTCGCCGGCCAATCCGTGTGCTCCGACGGGGTCCACGTGGTCACGTGGTCGATCGGCAACAGCGAGACCAACAAGACGATGCACATCGACAGCGCCACTTCCACGCTCGGCGCGCAGGCCTACGCCGTCACCGGCTACACGGCGACCGTTGCCGCGAGCGGCACGACTTCGGCACACACCACCGTGCCGGGCGGATCGACCGGGAGCGTCTCCCTGAGTGTCCACGTGACGTGGTCCGACACGTTCCAAGCGACGTTCTCGGCTTCGGTCTGGCTCTCGTCGACGTGCCCCGGATCAACCACGACGACGAGCACGAGCACCAGCACGAGCACGTCGACGAGCACCAGCACCTCGACGAGCACCAGCACGTCGACGTCGACCACGACGTCGACGGTCCCGCCGACGAGCACCACCGGGGCATCGTCGACGACGATCGAGACCAGCACCACCGAAGCGCCGACGACCACGATCGTCACGAACACGACCGTCGCTCGGTCGACGACGTCGTCGAGTACCCCGGTCGTGACCGAGGAGTCGGTTGCGCAGAGCACGACCACCAGCACACCGACGGTCTCGTCCTCGTCGGGCGTGACGGCCGGCGCCGGCCCGCGGACCGGCTCGCTGCCGTTCACCGGCGGCTCCGACAACGGCCCGATCCTTGGTCTGACGTCGTTGGTCACCGGTTCGTTGGCACTGGCGTGGGCGCACCGCAAGAAGTCGACCCGCGACGCGTAGAGCTCACATCTTCCGCTCGTGAGTCATGCGGGCACCTGCGGGCGCCGATGGGCACGGCGTCTACGTTCGGTCCCCACGACCTCGGCCCCTTCGAGAGCGTCAGCGCGAGCCTGCCGAACGTAGGCAGGCACGGCGTGGGCCGAAGGTGATCGGGTCCGGGTCGCCGATGCCGACGGGACGCGCGACATCGCGATCCCGGCCGATCTCGCCGTCGGACCCGCCGACCCTCGCCGACGGCGTCGCGACCATGGAGGTCATGGACGCGATCCGCGAGTCGGCGCGCGCCGGCAGTTCCGTAACGTTGACGGGCCAGCCGCCCGCGCGTCCCGTCAGCGCCGGCCGCGCTGCATCTCCGCGCGCATGAGGCTGTGGATGCGCGCCCGCGGCGCGCGGCGAGGTGGCGGGCGCGTGCCGCTCACGAGGAGGCGCCATACCCGACCGCGGTGCGGACGGAACGGCTCGAGCAACTCGAGCATGCGGGCGTCGTCAGCTCGCGGCTCGCCCGCGAGCGCGTGGCCGACATGACCGGGCAGGTGCCAATCACCGACGGGTACCGCGTCGGCGTCGCCCGCGGCGAAGTGCATGACGATCGCGGTCGTCCACGGCCCGATCCCGCGCAGACCGAGCAGACGGCGTTCGACGACCGTGTCGCCGGCCGCGGTCGCGCGGGCGAGCGCCGGCGCCTCGACGGCGATGCGCCGCAACGTGGCCGACCGGCGCGCCTCGATCCCCACCTCACGCCACTCCCAATCCGGCAGTTCCGCCACGACCTGTCGCGACGGCGGCAGCACGAGATCGTGGTCGCCGGGCGCGGGCGAACCGTGCCGCCGGACCAGGGCCCGCCACGAGCGCCGGGCCTCGATCGTCGTCACCCGCTGCTCGACCGTGGTGGCGAGCGTGAGGTCGTACACGGCACCGAGGCGAATGATCCGCATGCCCCGCAGCCGCCGCTGCAAGGCCGCGACGACCGGGTGCGCCGGCGCGAAGCCGGCGGACGCGTCGCGCAGGCCCGCGATTTCGGCGGCATGTTCGACGACCCATGCGCATCCGGGACCCCACGCCTTCACATTCACAACGGCCCGGCTCGCATCCGCGTGCAGCGAGAACGTGACCGGCCCGTCGGGCGTGTGCATCGCGTGCATCCAGTCGGTGCCGGCGAGGCGGCTCGACGGATCGTTCCGGCCCCGCATCACGGGACCGAACGTGAGTCCCACGTCGAGCGGCTCGGGACACGCCAACGTCCGGCTCGCGACCCGCACCGCCCCGATCATACGAAGTCGTAGGTGCTCAAGTGCCTTTGCAAAACCCCGCCGCGTCGGCTTTCGTCGTGCCGTCGGCGCACAAGACGTCGGGATTGTCGTGCGAGAACACGCCGGCGGGACTTTCCCAACCCGGCACCACCCACGCGTGCACCATCCAGGTCGTACGGCGCATGAAGACGCCGTGTACCTGGGCGCATTGCGACGTCGTCACGCTCGAGTCGGCCGGGAACGGAACGGCGATCTTGCCACCCGTGAAGATGACACACGTGTTCGTATGACGATGCCAATGGTCGTTCGGACCCGCGAAGCCCTCGGGGGGATTCAGATCCGATGACAGGTACATCACGCCGATGATCTTGGATGTCGGGTTGGTCCCGTCGTAGATATACGAACCGGGATTCGCGGGATCGAACTTCGAGAGCGCGCCACTCAGGCTGATGTAGTGCGCGCCGGTCAATGGCGAGAAGGCTCCGGCCACGATCATGCCCGCCTTCTCCGCGTCCGCGACCGTCGGATACCTGAGTGCCGCGGTACGCGCCTCGACGAGCTGCTGGGCGAGCAACGCACGGGTCGCAACGTCGAGCGGCTTGTCGGGAATCGCCAGTTCCTTGGCCTCGTCGATGTTGCACGAACCCGCCGCCGCGCCCGGCACACAACTCGGGACGGCCGCCGCCCTCTTCGCCACCGGGGCGGCGGCAACAGGCACGGTGCGCACGACCGTCGTCGTCTTGGTGTTCGACGACCCGACCGCGTACGCGATCGCCGCGGCGGCCACGACGAGCGCTACCACCGAAGCCCCCGCCACCAGCGCGCGGCGGCGCCGGCTTGCGGGCTGGTCCGACTCGACGGCAAGCGCCGGATCGACTCGCTGATCGGAGCCGAGCGTCTGCATGGTCCCCCCCACGCCGAACTGACTGGGAGTCAGCGTACGCCAGATCTTCGGCCGCCGCGCTGACGATGTGGTGAGCGGAGTACCGCGCGTGGGCGCGCGAAGTTCCCGGCAGTGCTGCTCTCCGGCGGTCGTTCGTGCCGACGATCTACCGGGTCAGCCGGTTGGGCCTTTGTCGCGGTTGTGCGCGGGGAGGGTGTCGGGGAGTTCGACGATGGCTTGACGGATGTCGTCGAGGAGGTCGAGGAGAGCTTGTTGGCGTTGGACGCCGACGCCGTCGATGATTTGGCGTGAGACTTGCTGTATCGGGGGCACGACTCCGCCGAGGACCACCTGCGCGTCCGGGGTAGGGACGAACGTCACTTCGTTTCAGACGGCGGCGTAGGTGAACCAGCGCTGTTCCTCGAAGTCGTAGAGCTTGCATGCGTGCGTCGTGGCGACGTAGTCGCGCAGGCGAAGCTTGCCGTAGTGCACGGCGTCGGGGAACTCGGCCTTGATCGCCGCGGCAGCTTCGGGCAGCGCGTAGAAGGGAATGCGCACGTCGACGTGGTGTGGGACATGGATGAAGATGTTGTGGAAGAAGAAATTGAAGAACCGCGGGACCGTGAGCACGGTGGTGCCCTCGACTTGTCCCCGGAAGCTCGTCCAGCTGCGGCGAGACCACCAGCGCAGTCCCGGCGCGATGTGGTGTACATGGACGGTGAAGCCGATGAGCCAGATGAACAACAGGAATGGTACGACGAACAGCTTGACCACGAGCCACGCCGACTCCAGTGGTCCACCTGCGAACCAGCCCACGGTCGCGGCCGCGAGCGTCACGAGTGCGGCGAACGTGAAGACGAAGCGCGAGTCGCGTCGGATGGCGTCTCGATAGCGCGCGGGCGGGGTGAACCTGATCATCTTGTTCCACCAGACCTCGCGGCCGTAGTAGAGGCCTGAGCCGAGGCACGACCATTCCGCTCGGTGACGCAGTCGTTTCCACGGCGGGAGCGCGCGGTACTCGTCGACGGTGACGGGGTGCCACACGAAGTCCATGCCCTGACGGAGCGTGTGCCCGTGATGGATTCGGTTGTGTCCGAGGATCCAGGCTTCGACGACGTGCAGCGACGGCAGCATGAGCACTCGGGCGAGGGTGCGGTTGAGGCGTTTCGAGTCGAACAGCGCGCCGTGCGCGGCGTCGTGACCGAGCACGAACAGACCGGCGACCGCGAAGCCGGCAAGGGCCCAGAGCGGCAGGATCAGCCACCAGGTGTTCGTCAGTGCGAGCAGCGTCAGTACGGCGATGTATACGACGATCGCGCGTGCGACGTAGGCGATTCCCTTGGCGGTGCTGCGTTCATAGCAGTGCGCCGGAATCACGCGCAGCACGGGCAAGAGCGAGTCGGTACTCCTTCGACCGGTTCGGGACGGGGAGGGCAGAGCCGTCACGGCCGGCTGAAGGCAGGGCTCTGGTTCTCGGGCAGCTCGGCGAGCGGCTGCGCGAGTTCCTCGACCGTCGGCCCGTGCGCGTCCGCGAGCGCCGCGAGCTCGGTCAGGTCGAAGTCGTAGACCTTGGCCGCGTTCTCCGACAGCACCTGGCGTAGCTCCTCCGGCTTCCAGCCCGCGAACGTCCGGCGCAGCGACTCCCTGGAGTGCGGCGAGGTCGCTTCCATGTGCGGGTAGTCGCTGCCCCACATGATGCGGTCGATGCCCACCTTGCGCATGACCTTGGCGTCACCGGGCGCGGGGAACGCGGCGCCGATGTATACGTTGCGGCGGAAGTAGTCGCTCGGCTTGTGCGGGAGCACGACCGAGGGGTCGATGCCGAGCTCGCCGATGCGACCGTTGCGTTGCATCTCGGCGTTGAGTGCGTCCATGCGGTCGAGGACCTCGGGGACCCAGCTCGTGCCCTGCTCGGTCAGCACGACGGTGAGACCCGGGAAGCGTTCGAACACGCCCGACATCGTCAGGTGCCACAGCGCGCGGTTGGCCCAGAAGCCGGCCTCCATCACGAACATCACGACCGAGCACGGCACCTTCGGCAACTTGGGGACGCCGGTGCCGCCCGCGTGGTGCGTAACGGGGATGCCGCGCTCCTGGCAGACCTGCCAGATCGGGTCGTACTTCGGTGAGAAGAGCGGCTCGATCCACGGTGTGTCGGGGGACGCGCCGGGCAGGAGCACACCGCGCAGGCCGTGCTCGTGGCCCCAGACGATGTCCTTGACGGCTTCGTCGACGTCGTTGAGGAAGATCTGGGTCTGGCCGGCGCGCCGAGCGGGTTCCTCCGCACAGAAGTCGGCGAGCCAGCGGTTGTGGGCGCGGATGCCGGCGAGGCGCGCCGGGAACTCCTCCGGCGACGGCGCGGGCGCGATCACCGATCCGGTCGGGAAGAACGGGGGAACCGTGTTCGGGAAGATGACCTCCGCGATGACGCCCTCGGCCTCCTGATCGGAGATACGCCTCGCGCCGTCCCAGTTCCGGGTGCGACCGTCGCCTTGGAGATCGCGGAAGGGGTTGGAGTACTTGCTGCGCCACGCGTCGAAGTCGTCGCGCCATTCGGGAGCGAGGTATTCGCGGTACTGCGCGTGTGAGGCGCCGGCATGACAGTCGGCCGAGATCACGGTGTAGTGGTCGGACCCGCGCATGGATATCTCCTCGTGAGGTGAGCGACCTCAATCGCATCGCGTACGGCCCGTGCGATCTAGAGGAATGAGTCCCGTCCTCGGAGGTGACTTGTGGTCCCAAGTCCGTCTTGCGGTTTGGGCCTTCGGACCCTGTCGTGCGCGAAACGTGGTTGTCAGTCTCTTACGAGGCTGCTCGAGGAGGGACACCGACATGTCCGAAGCGACGAAGGACTACAGCAAGCTCCCCACGGTGTCACCGCTGGGCGCGCCCCTCGACTGGGCGTGGCTTCGGGGCGCCAAGAGCGAATGGGGGGTCCATCCCAAGCCGAGCCCTCGCGGGCTGACGATGCTCGACATCGCCGTCGGCAGCTACGGCGAGGTGCCCGATCATCCGACCCATCGCTCGATGGCACCACGCGGCGCCGACATCGAGCCCGGCACCCCGGACATGGGCTACATCCTCAACGACAAAGCGGATGTCTGGGCGGACAACACCCGGGAGCTGTACGAGGAGGCGGTTGCCCGGCAGTGGAGCGCGACGCGCGACATCCCCTGGGGCGACTTGCGGGAGCTTGACGACGACGTCGAGCACGCAATGTGTCAACTGTGCACGCTGCTCACCGAGGTCGAGATGATCGCCGCCGACCTTCCGGCGAAGTGGATGTGGCGGATGAACCACGAGTTCATCGAGGCGAAGATGTTCCTCTGCACGCAGATCATGGACGAGGCGCGTCACGCCGAGGTGTTCCGCAAGCGGGCACTCGCCAACGGCGGCGGGCTTCTCGTTTCGCGCAACGGCGCCACGAGCCTGCTGCGCACGATCATCGAAGCCAAGTCGTACACGCAGGCCACCGCGCTGATGCATCTGCTCGGCGAGGGGTTCGTGCTCGATCTCTTCCGGATGGGTGAGCTGATCGCGCCGAGCGAGGTGGAGAAGCGGATCTTCCGGATGTGCATGCAGGACGAGGCGCGTCATGTCGCCTACGGGACGATGCACATTCGGTATTCGGTGGAGCATGACCCGGATGTCGCCGAGGAGGTGCACGAGGCGCTCGACCACGGCGAGATGATCCTCACCGAGTTCGGCACCGCGCCCGACGTGTCGACCGCGCTCGCGGTGTTGCTCGCCGGGGGTGTCGAGCACGTCGAGGACAAGGGATTCCCGATGAGCCTGGAGATGACGAAGAAGCAGTTCAGTTCGTATCTCGCGCGCTGCGAGCGGGCAGGTATCAGCCGGCTCGAACGCACCAAGATCCCGCTCGACATGCTCGGCATCGACATCGAAGCCATTCGGAGCGCGGGGAACGCGGGGAGGGCGGCATGAAGATCGACACGCTCGAGTTCTTCTCGGCGCTCGCCGTCGAGATGAACGCGCATCCGGAGCGGTATCAGCCGCTCGGCGAGGCGGACATGGACGTCGTGATCGTGATGCGAGACGCGCGCCGTTCACACTTTGCTGTACGTCTCGCGTTCGAGGGCATTCGTTGCGAGCACGTCGTCGAGGCCGAGCCCGACAGCCCGTGTGAGTATCGTCTCGACGGACCTTTGGCGGCCTGGCAGGCAATGTTCGACAACATCGTTGCGCAGGGCCGCGCTACGGGGCTGCAGACGATCAACAGTCTTGCGCTCCTCGGTGACGATGTCGCGTTGGGAGGGTCCGACCCGATGGGTCTCGACAAGTTCTCGCGCTTCAACCAGACGTTGCAGGAGTTCTTCGACGGTGCGAGCAAGCTGCTCGCGTTGGAGGTCGCGCCATGAGCGTGCCGAACTGCCCGAACTGCGGGAAGCCGATCACGCGTGCACTCGACGCGCCGTACGGTTGGTGGGAGTGGCGCGAGGACCGCTACGTGATGCGGACCGCGGCCAAGGGCACCGTCGACGTCGCGCCCTGGGTGCACTACGACTGCATGGGCGAACTGCGCAACTTCCACCCCCAAGACTTCGGCGCGGCGCCCGCACGCACCCACGTCACGCGACCCGTCGCGACCTAGCCCGATGAGCTTGCGTGTACTCGAAGACGTCTGCATCGGATGCGGCGCCTGCGACTTCTCGTGCCCGACCGGCGCGCTCACGAAGACAGACTCATTCCTTGGCCTGTTCGTCATCGACCCGTTCACCTGCAACGACTGCGGCATCTGTGTGCCGAAGTGCCCGGAGGGAGCGATCGTCCCCGACCCGGCCTGGCCGGTCTGCGGAGGCCACGGCTGCCCACTGACGAGCAAACGTCTGGCCGACGTCGAGTGCGCGTTCTGGCAAGATCGATGCCCGAGTTGCGGCACCACGATGTGGCGCCATGCGAATGAAGCGAGCGACGGCTGGGCATGCCCTCATTGTGGCTGGCACATGAAGGTCGCCTGCCCGAGGACGCGCCAACTCAACGTCTCCTAGCGAACCCCGACGTCGCTCCGAAGACGCGTATCGCCGCGCCGTGTCGTGCAAGAAGCCAGTGTCCCCGAACGCGCGTCCCAGAACAACGTTCCGAAGGTGTCCGCCAACGCCGCGACTGGGGCTCGTTCTCTGACCACCTACCGGAGTCGCGCTTGCAATCGCGAACGCGCACAAAATGTGCTCCGGGACGCCTATGGCGAGACCTGGTTCGCTCGCCCTGCAGGGGTATTCGACTCCCCCCGTCGACTCCGAAACCTAGGCGCGTCATCGAGTCGGACGATGTCCAACGCCTCGCGGAGACTGTCGCGATCGAGTACTGGGCCATGGTCCTGGTCGCCGCCAAGTTCGGACTCCGCTTCGGCGAGTGTGCGGGCCTTCAGGTGCGCCTCGCAGCGGAACTCGCCAGGCATCTTCGCCGACGCAATCTCACGGCCCTGAACGCCGACGCATGGGTGTTCGCCGCACGAGCAGGTGGGCCGTTGCGCTACTCCAGTTTCGAGCCCGAGTCTGGCTGACAGCCGTGCGCACGGCCGAGTTGCAGGGCCTCACATTCCATGGCCTCCGGCACTCCGCCGCGACGGCTTGAGTGGCGGCGGGAGTCGACGTGAGGACCGCACAGCACCGTCTCGGCCACGCGGGACCGTGACTCGTCCTGGAACTGTATGCACACGCGACCACCGACGCCGATCGGAACGCCGCCGACCGGATGGGTGAGCGACTTTTCACGAACCCCGAAGCGCGCGGGATGCGCGACGCGCCATGAACGGCGCCATGGAATCTCCGTATTGGAATCGACTCATCACAAGACCCGCCCTGACCTGCGGTTTGCGAGAGCCGGAGAGGGGATTCGAACCCCTGACCTGCTCATTACGAGTGAGCTGCTCTACCGACTGAGCTACCCCGGCGAAGCTGGAGAGTGTATCTGCCCCTCAGGCCGTCCCCGCGGGTGGGAGCTCCATCAGGAGCGCGATCAGCCGCAGCAGACCCTTCTCGTTGATGAGGAAGGCCTCCCGGGTGCGGTGGCACGCGTCGAGGGCGGCCGCGGCGGCACGGGGTGCGAGCCGCAGCGCGGGGCGATCGGAGTTCAACGCGGGCGCGGGCGACGCGAGCACGTCGCGATACACCGACTCGATCGCGGTGACGCCCTCGAGCAGGAGATCGATACGGGTGCGCCGCGTCTCCCGCTTGTGCCGTTCGTCGATCCGGCGGCGCATGCGCTGCGCGTCGCGTTCCGCGTAGCCGAGCCGCTCCATCTCGGCGCCGAACGCCTCGAGCTCGTCGGTGTGCTGGCGCTCCACCGCCGCCGCGGCTTCCTCGACCGCGGCATCGAGCTGCTGCGCGATCGAGAACGCGGTTGCACCGTGACCGTCGACACGCGCGGGCGCCGCCGCGAACGCGCGACGCAACGGGGAGAGACGCCCGGCCAGCGCGCGCGCCCGGGCGAGCTGCCCGCCGGCGAGCGACGCAAGTGTCGCCGCTTCGGCCGGATCGACACCTTCGCGCTCGAGTACGAGCCGTACGTCGTCATCGGCGATGGGATCGAAATCGATGCGCTGGCACCGGGACCTGATCGTCGGGAGCAGATCATCGGGCGCGCCCGTGACGAGGATGACCACCGTACGGTCGGGCGGCTCCTCCAACGTCTTCAACATCGCGTTGGCCGACTCGTTCTGGTTGCCACGCAGGCGCTCGGCCTCGAACAGCACGATCACCTTGCGTTCGCCCTCGATCGGCGCGCGGGCCGCTTCAGGCAGGATCCGTTCCCGTACGTCGTCCTTGACCCGGTACGAAGCCGCGCCGGGTTCGAACTCGACAACATCGGGGTGAACGCTGCGCATGACGAGTCGCAGTCCGCGCTCGTCGCCGGCGACACCGATGAGCATCGCCGCGAACTCGCGCGCCGCGTCTTCGATGCCGGAACCACGCGGCCCCACGAGCAGGTACGCGTGACCGGGGCGCGCCGCGGCTTGGCGCAGCGCGCCGAGCGCCCGCTCTTGTCCGACGACGATCGTGTCCACGAACGGCGAGCCTACGGAACGTTCGCCGCCACTGCCGCCAGCACCCGGGCGGCGACGTCGCCGGGCGGTCCGGCGGCATCGACCAGCGACCAGCCCCGGGCCGCGGCGAGCTCGCGGTACGCGGCGCGAACCCGGGCGTGAAAGTCGGCGCCGGCCCGCTCGAACCGGTCGCGATCGGCGGAGACGCGCGCTTCGGCAATGTCGTCAGGGAGGTCGAGGACGATCACGGCATCGGGCTCGACATCGCCCGCCGCCCACGCGCTCAATCGCTCGACCTCGTCGACACCGAGGCCGCGCGCCACGCCTTGGTACGCGAGCGACGATGGTTCGTACCGATCGCACACCACGTACGCGCCCCGTTCGAGCGCGGGCCGGATCACCTCGGCCACGTGCTGGGCCCGATCGGCCAGCATGAGCAGGAGCTCGGCGCGCGCGTCGAGCGCGGTGTCGGCGTGCAGGAGCGCCGCTCGGAGATCGGAGCCCGTCGCGGTGTCGCCGGGCTCGAAGGTGACCACCACTTCCCGACCGGACGCGCGCAACGACCGCGCAAGCCGCTCGACCTGCGTCGACTTCCCGACGCCTTCGCCGCCTTCGACGACGATGAATCGCCCGTTCGGCGTCACGTGGCTTCCCTCGGCGCGTCGGCGCGCTGGGCCATGCGCATCCGCCGGCGTGCAGCGAAACCGGAGAGGATCGTGATCAGCCCGCCGGACCACAACGCCAGGCGAGGGCCCGGAAGACTCAGGTGCACGGTTCCGAGCGTGACCGAACCGTCCGCGATCGCGTTCGACAGCGACCCGAGCCCGCTCGACACGAACGGGCCGATCGTCAGCGAGAGCAACAAGCAGAAGCGGACCAGCGTGTACAGCGTGGAGAAGGTACGGCCGCGCATGTCGTCCGAGACGCGTTCCTGCAGCACGGTGAACCCGGTGACGTATCCGCATCCCGCGCCGGCGCCGACCACGACGACGAGAAACAGTGCCGGCGCCAATGACGACACTGCGCCCGTTCCGACGATCGCGGAACCCGTCACGACGATCGCGGCGGTGAACACCGCCTGACGAGGTAAGCGCCGCTGCACCAGCAGCAGCGTGACGACACCGATCGCGGCGCCGACCCCGAACGCGATCATGAGTATTCCGAACGAGGAGTTGCCACCGCCCAGCACGTCCTGCGCGAAGAGCGGCCCGAGGGGGATGATCATCCCGCCGCCGATGAGACCACCGGCGAGCCCGATCATCACCCCGCGCACGAGCGGATTGGAGCGCACGAACTTGAGGCCGTCGACCAGGTCACGCCACGTCTGCGAGAGCGGGACTCGCTTGATCGCGCCGCGCTCGCCTTCTTCGAGCCGCAACCTCGAGATGAGGAAGGCCGAGACGAGGAACGTGAGACCGTCGACCCAGATGGGCAGGAGGTTCGGCTCGTCGTGAAAGACCACGAGGTGCGGCAGGCTGCCCAGCCATTTCGAGATCCCGGCCAGGATCGCGAAGAAGACGGCGCCGATCAGGAAGGTCCCGTACGCGGCGACGAGCCCCAACGTGTTGGCGGACGCGAACTGGTCCGGGTCCTTCACGATGTTCGGCACGCTCGCGTCCTTGGCCGGACCCCACAGCAGGGTCAGGATCTCGATCAGGAACGAGAGGACGACGAGCCCCAGCAGGTTGTCCCAGAACGGCAGGACCATGAGCAGCGCGAACCGGCCGATGTCGCAACTGACCATCACGACCTTGCGGTTCCAGCGGTCGAGGAACACGCCGCCGATCGGTGCGAGCACGAAGCCCGGCAGCATCCGGGCGATCATGACCAAGCCGATGCCCGTACCCGAACCCGAGACCTTGCCCGCGATCGCGATGATCGCGAGGAGGCCGGTCCAGTCGCCGAGACTCGAGACGAACTGCGCGCCGATCAGCGGGACGAATCCCGGAGTACGAAACACCTTCCAGGGCGCCGGAGGTATCGGATCCTGGTCGGGCGCGGACGGTATGAACGGCGCCTGTTGGTCGCTCACGCGCCGGTCAGCCTAGGTTCCCCGCCCGTCAATCCTGGGACGAATCGGGTTCGCTCCCGACCTTTTCGGCCGCCTTCTTCGCAGTTTTCGCGACCGTCTTCTTCGCCGGCTTCTTCGCGGTTTTCGCCGCGGGCTTCTTCGCCGGCTTCTTCGCGGTCTTCTTGGCCGCCTTCTTCGCTTTCTTCGGACCGGCCTCGGCCCGGGCGCGCAGGAGACCCACAGCTTCGTCGAGCGTGAGCGCGGCGGGATCGCTGCCCCTCGGCACGGTCGCGTTCACGGTGCCGTCGGTGACGTACACCCCGTAGCGGCCTTCGAGCACGCGCACCTGCTGGCCGTTGTCGGGGTTCTCTCCGAGCTCGGCGAGCGGCGGCTTCTGTTGACGCCCGCGTCGCATCTTCGGCTGCGCGTACAGCGCCTCGGCCTCGGCAAGGGTGACCGTGAAGAGCTGGTCTTCGGCGGAGAGGCTGCGGGTGTCGCCGTCGGAGCGCTTCAGGTACGGACCGAACCGACCCGGGGAAGCGACGATCTCGTGGCCTTCGGCGTCGGTTCCGACCACACGCGGCAAGCTCAGGAGCTGCATCGCCTCGTCGAAGGTCACCGTCTCGGGGGTCATCGACGCGAACAACGACGCGCGCTTGGGCTTCTTCTTCGTGCCCTCTTGTTGTTCGCCGAGCTGCACGTACGGCCCGAAGCGGCCGGTGAGGACCAAGACCGGCAGCTCGGTCGCGGAATCGGTGCCGAGGGTGCGCGGCCCCTCCGATTGCTTGGCGATCATCTCGAGCGCGAGCGGCACCGTGAGCTCGTCGGGCGCGATGTCGGGTGGCAATGACGCGGTCTCGTTGTCTTCGCGCTGGACGTACGGGCCGTAGCGCCCCACCCGCACGATGATCTCGTGGCCGGTGTCGTCGGTCCCGATCGGGATCGTGCTGACGCCGCGCGGATTGATCAGCGCGAGGTGCTCGTCGGAGACGAGCTCGTGCAAACCGGGCTGACCGTTGCCGTAGTAGAAGGCGTGCAGCCATTTCTCGGCTTCACCCTCGCCCCGGGCGATGACGTCGAGCGCTTCTTCCATCGTCGCCGTGAACGAGTAGTCGACGAGGTGGCCGAAGTGCCGCTCGAGCAGGTTCGTGACGGCGAACGCCGTCCACGCCGGAACGAGCGCCGTTCCCTTGCGCCACACGTAGGCGCGGGCCTGAATCGTCTCGATCACCGCTGCGTAGGTAGACGGACGACCGATCCCGCGCTCTTCGAGCTCCTTGACGAGGCTCGCCTCGGTGTAACGCGCGGGCGGCTTGGTCTCGTGCCCGACCGACGCGAGCTCGGTGCAGCTCACCGCCGCGCCTTCGGCGACCGCGGGAAGCCGCGCTTCCGACTCGACCTCTTCACCCTCGTCGATGTCTTCGATGTACGCGCGCCGCCAGCCGAGGAAGTCGTAGGCCTTGCCCGACGGCGCGAAACGTCGCCCGTTCCCCCTGCGTCGATGTCGCGCCGAGGCGGATGGTCATCTTGCGGCCCCGCGCGTCGGCCATCTGGCAGGCGACGGTACGGATCCAGATCAGCTCGTAGAGGCGCCGCTCGTCACCGTCGAGCTCGGCGTTCACCGCGTCGGGCGTACGGATGCGATCGCCGGCGGGCCGGATCGCCTCGTGCGCCTCCTGGGCGTTCTTGACCTTGCTCCGGAACGTACGCGGCTGGGCGGGCAGGTATTCGTCGCCGTACTGCTCGCGGATCGCGGTGCGGGCCGCGCCGACGGCCTGTTCCGACAGGTTCGTGCTGTCGGTTCGCATGTACGTGATGAATCCACGCTCGTAGAGGCGCTGCGCGACCGCCATCGTGCGCGCGGCGGTGAACCGGAGCTTGCGACCCGACTCCTGCTGCAACGTCGACGTCGTGAACGGTGCTCGCGGCTTTTCCGTGAAGGGATCCGATTCGGTGCTCGTGACCCGGTAGCCGACGTCGCGCAATCGATCGGCGAGAGCCTCGGCCCTTTCCGCGTCGAGGAGCACGACGTCGTCGGCGCGCGCCGCGGTGATGACACCCGTCGCGGGATCGAAGTCGCGGCCTTCGGCAACACGCTTGCCGTCGAGCTCGACCAGCGAGGCCCGGAAGGCCTGGTCGTCGGCGACGAACGTTCCCTCGAGGTCCGACCACTGCCCGGAGCGAAACCGCATACGCGCCCGTTCGCGCTCCACGACCATGCGGACCGCGACGCTCTGCACGCGGCCCGCCGACGCGGCCTGACCGCGGCCGAACACGCGCCACAACACGGGCGACGTCTCCCAGCCGACGATTCGGTCGAGCTTGCGGCGCCCCTCTTGCGCCTCGACGAGCTTCATGTCGAGGTCGCGCGGATTCGCCAGCGCTTCCCGGATCGCGTTGGGGGTGATCTCGTGGAACACCATCCGCTTCACCGGCACGCGAGGCCCGAGTGCCTCGAGGACGTGCCAGCCAATCGCCTCGCCCTCGCGATCCTCGTCGGTCGCGAGGATGAGCTCGTCGGCGCCCTTCAGGGCGGCCTTCAGCTCGGCGACGACCTTCTTCTTGTTGGCGGGAACGACGTAACAGGCGTCGAAGTGGTCGTCCGGGTCGATCCCCGCGAGGCGCCCGTGGGTGAGCTTCTTGTCGTCAGGTACCTCTTCTTTGCTCCGCGGCAGGTCGCGGATGTGCCCGACGCTCGCCTTCACCGTGTAATCGCTGCCGAGATAGCCCGCGATGGTCTTCGCCTTCGCCGGGGACTCCACGATCACGAGCGGTTTCGCCACCAACACTCCCCTGTTCGCACCGCGGTCGCCGGCTGCGGATTCAGCCGGGACATTCAAGCCGTCAGCCCGACGTCAGCCCGCACATCATTGCCGGAGACCAAGATCCCGCAGACCGGGATCCCGCAGACCGGAATGCGTCCTTGTCGGCACTCGGGTCGCGGACCGTAGCCCGTCGCCCCTCGCGGCGGGCCCCGCCACGCCCGTCGACTTCATAGCGTGGTCTGTATATCACTGTGGGCGCAACGTCTATCGTTCGCGGCCGTGATCACCGCCGTGAACTGGCTGAGCCCCCGGGATCTGATCGAGACCTTCGGCACCATCGGCCTCATCCTCGTCGTGTTCGTGGAGTCCGGGCTGATCCCGGCCCCGCTCCCCGGCGACTCGATCTTGTTCCTCGCCGGGGCGTTCTGCGCCACCAGTGCCAACTCGAGCGACCCGCATCTCAACCTCGCGGTCGTCGTGCTCGGCTCGTTCGTCGCCGCGGTCGCGGGCACGCAGTTGGGCTACGGCATCGGCCATCGCTTCGGCACGCGGCTCTTCACACCGGACGCCCGGTTCTTCAAGACGGAGTACCTGGACCGTGCCCAGGACTTCTTCGACAAGCGCGGGCCGCGCGCCGTCGTGCTCGCGCGCTTCATCCCGTTCGTGCGCACGATGGTGCCCATGCTCGCGGGGACGGGCAAGATGCCGCAGCGGAAGTTCGCGACCGCGAACGTCATCGGCGCGTCGATCTGGGCGGTCGGGGTGAGCCTGGCCGGTTTCTGGCTCGGCAAGTCGATCAACATCGACAAGTACCTGTTCCCGATCGTCGCGGTGATCATCGCCTTGTCGCTGATCCCGCCGCTGCTCGAGTACCGCCGGCACAGGCGCGCGCAGGCCTCGCAGGGCTAGGCACCGAAAGAGAATCCGAACGAGGAAGGGCCGCCCCGGAGGACGGCCCTTCCCGACTCGATTCGCGAGCGGCGATCAGCTACCGACCGCAACCGCGCGCGCCGTCTCCTCCGTCGGACCGTCGGCCTGCAGCGTCGCGCCACCGCGCTTCGAGAACAGGATCGCGACGATCAGCACGACGAGCGCGGCGCCGGCGATGCCGAAGCGGGCGCCGGAGTTGTCCCGCAGCGAGATGACCGCCGGCAGGATCAGCAGCGAGATCAGGTTCATCACCTTGATCAGCGGGTTGAGCGCCGGACCGGCGGTGTCCTTGAACGGGTCGCCGATCGTGTCGCCGATGACGGCCGCCGTGTAGGCATCGCTGCCCTTGCCGCCGTAGTTGCCGTCCTCGATGTACTTCTTGGCGTTGTCCCACGCACCACCGGAGTTCGACAAGAAGTTCGCCATGAGCTGGCCGGTGAGGATGACCGCGGCGAGGAACGCGCCGAGGGCCAAGTAGTTGACGCCGAACCCGATGATCACCGGCGACAGCACCGCGAGCAATGCCGGGGTTGCGAGCTCCCGCAGCGAGGCCGCGGTGCAGATGTCGATGACCGGTCCGTAGTCGGGCCGCTTCTCGCCCTTCATGATCAGCCGTCGGCGAACTGCCTGCGCACCTCCTGCACCACGACGTTGGCGGTACGGCCGACGGCTCGGATGGCGAACGACGAGAACAGGAACGCGATCGAGCCGCCGATGAGCAGACCGATGAAGGTCTTCGGGTTGGCCACGTTGATCGCGCGTCAGCGGGTTCTTGAAGAGGTCGTTGCCGCTGATGTTGAGGTTCAACTGGTTCTTGATGGTCTCGATGTACGACGAGAACAACGCGACGGCCGCGATGACCGCGGAGCCGATCGCGAAGCCCTTCGTGACCGCCTTGGTGGTGTTCCCCACCGCGTCGAGGCTCACCATGATGCGCTCGGGCTCACCTTCGAACTCGCCCGACATCTCGGCGATGCCGGCCGCGTTGTCGGCCACCGGGCCGAATGTGTCCTCCGACACGACCACGCCCGTCGTGGCGAGCATGCCCATGCCGGTGAGAGCCACGAGGTAGAGCGAGAACTGCGATGTCGCCGCCGCCGAGCGCGATCGCGACACGCGATGGCGCCGGCGATCGCGATGATCGCCCACACCGACGACTCGAGACCGCTCGCGATACCGGAGAGCACCGCCGTCGCGGGACCCCGGTGCGGGCGGACTCCGCGATCTCGCGGACCGGCTTGGTCTCGGTGGAGGTGAAGTACTCGGTGATGCGCGACGCGATCTGCGCGAGCACGAGACCGACGACGACGGCGCCGAACATTCGCCAGCCGACGTTGGAGAGCGTGCCGCTGGTCGGGTTGCCGACGTAGACCAGGGCCAGCGCAAGCGTGCCGAGGATGGTGAGGATGCCGGCGGTCAGGAAGCCCCGGTTGATCGGCGCCATTGCCGACTTGTCCTTGTCGGTCGCCCGCACGGCGAAGACGCCGACGATCGACGCGAGCACGCCGATGGCGCGGGCCGCGAGCGGGAACAGTGCACCCGCCGCCCACAGCGCAGGGTTGTGCGGGAAGATCGCCTGGAACGCGGGAACGCCGAGGATGATCGAGGCGACGAGAGTGACCTCGTACGACTCGAAGAGGTCGGCCGCCATGCCGGCGCAGTCGCCGACGTTGTCGCCGACGTTGTCGGCGATCGTGGCCGGGTTGCGGGGGTCGTCTTCGGGGATACCGGCTTCGACCTTGCCGACGAGGTCGGCGCCGACGTCGGCCGCCTTGGTGAAGATGCCGCCGCCGACGCGCAGGAACAGCGCGAGCAGCGAACCACCGAATCCGAAGCCGACGAGGATCGCCGAGCTCGTGTTCTGGAACCCGATCATGATCAGCGAGGCGCCGAGCAGGCCGAGACCGACGGTGAACATGCCGGCGACGCCGCCGGTGCGGAACGCGACCTGCAGGGCGGCCGGCATCGAACCGCGCTTGGCGGCGGCGGCCGTACGCACGTTGCCGCGCACGGCGAGGCTCATGCCGATGAAGCC
Source organism: uncultured Actinomycetes bacterium (assembly GCA_963812205.1). Classification (GTDB taxonomy): domain Bacteria; phylum Actinomycetota; class Acidimicrobiia; order IMCC26256; family PALSA-610; genus PALSA-610. The sequence goes on along the minus strand of CAWEUJ010000003.1, from coordinate 48,420 downwards.
GGTGAGGCCCGACATGAAGCAGCCGAGGATGAACGCGAGCGGTGCGGAACAGGCCCGACTGCACGTAGGTCAGCGCGACGTGGCCCGGAACGTGTGCCAGCGCATCGGTCTTCACCTTCGTGGAGGTGAGGAACACGATGATCGCGAGCGGCACGAGGATCACACCGATGGTCTTGAACTGCCTGCGCAGATACGCCATCGCGCCCTCCTGGATCGCCTTGGCGATCTCTTTCATCTTCTCGGTGCCCTCGTCGGCGGCGAGCACGCCGCGCATCAAGAAGAACCCGACGAGGAGGGCGAGCACGGCGGTGCCGACCGAAGCCAGCAGGATGAGCCACTCACCTCCATGCAGGTAGAAGGTCTGATAGCCGCCCTCGGCGGCCAGTACGTGCGTCATTGTCTTTCCCCAGGTGACTAGGCGGACTTCTGGACGTAAACCTGATTGGCGACGGTGGCGCCGAGCGTGCGGTCCTTGCCGTCGACCCGCAGTACGAGCGGGCCGTCGAAGGGATGCTTCTCCTTCACCTCCACCGTCACTCCCGGCCGGAGGCCGAGCGTGCCGAGGAAGGCGACGATTTCCGGATCCGTGGAGCCTGGCACCGCGACCACCGCGGTGTCACCTGGCTCGAGTGCGTAGAGCGGCGGCATGACCGGAAGCTCCGCCGTCTCCTTTTCGGGAATCGGAAATCCGTGCGGGCACGTCTCGGGTCGGTGCAAGGCGACGAAGATCCGATCTTCGACCTCTTGGGGGATCTCGTGCTCGAAGCTGGTGGCGAGGCGATCGGCCTCGTTCCAGGCGTAGCCGAGCATGTCGGCCAAGAACCGCTCGACGATGCGGTGGCGCCGCATCGAAGCCAGCGCGGCGCGCCGGCCCGCGGCGGTGAGCTCCACACCCTTGTAGGGCTTGTGGTCGACGAGGCCGCGGTCGGCGAACCGCTTGATCGTGGCCGTCACCGTGCCCGGCGAGAGACCGAGACGTTCGGCGACCACGCCGGTGTGGGCGTCGCCGTCGCGCGAGAGGCGGTAGATCGCCTTCAGCGCCTCGCGATCGGTTTTGGAGAGGACTTCCATCTCGGCTTCGATGGCCGACAATCTAAGTTTCGGCCGCCCCAAACGTCAAACCGATATCCCTGGTCACCAGGTTCGACGGCGCTCGCCGATCACTTCAAATGGTACGGAACCGACGTGACCACGGTGCCTTTGCGGAACAGCAAACGGCCCTTCAACACGAGCGCGCTCTGGTTGTGCAGCAACTGTCCCCACCACGACCCCACGACGAACTCGGGGACCACCACGGTGATGACGTTGTTCTCGTAGCGGGCGTCGAGCTCATCGATGAAGCGCAGGATCGGGCGCGACAGTTCCCGGTACGGCGAGTGCACGATCTCGAGCGGCACATCGATGTTGCGGTCCGCCCATTGCCGCTCGATGCGTTCTTGTTCGTCTTCGTCGGAAACGACCGTCACCGCGAGCAACCGGGTGGGGTGCAGTGAGCTCGCGTAGGCGAGCGCCTCGAGCACGCCGCGGTGCACGGTGCCGACGAGCACGACGACCGTGTGGTTCATCCGGCGGGGCTTGAAATCGTCGTCGGCGTTCAACCGCACCGCAACGGTCGCGTAGTGCGAGTGGATCGCACGGAACAGCGCGATGACGAGTAACACCACCACGATCGACACCCACGCGCCCTCGGTGAACTTGGAGGTCGCGATGATCAAGGTGACGATCAAGGTGGAGATCGCGCCGACCGCGTTCACGACGATGTTCCTGCGCCAACCCGGCTCGCGCTCCTTTTGGTGGTGACGCACCATGCCCGTCTGCGACAGCGTGAACGAGGTGAACACGCCGACCGCGTACAACGGGATCAGCTTCGACTCGTTCCCACCGAAGATCACCACGAGCACGCCCGCCGCGAGCGCGAGCACGAACAACACCGTTGCTGAACACCAGGCGGTCACCGCGGTTCGCGAGCTGGCGCGGGAGATACCCGTCGCGGGCGACGATCGACGAAAGCCGCGGGAAGTCGGCGTACGCGGTGTTGGCCGCGAGTGTGAGGATCGCAGCCGTCGCGCCCTGCAGGACGTAGTAGAGAATCCCCTGCCCGAACACCGTGCGGCCCATCTGGGAGAAGACGGACTCACCGGTCTCGAGCGGGATCGGGTGCAGGTGGTGCGCCAGGATCGACACGCCGAGGAACAGTCCGCCGAGGATGATCCCCATCCACACGAGCGTGATGGCGGCGTTCCGCGACTCGTTGCGTTCGAACGCGGGAACACCGTTCGAGATGGCCTCCACACCGGTGAGCGCGACCGCGCCCGACGAGAAACCGCGCATCAACCGGAACAACCCGAGCGTGCCGACCGTCTCCGCGCCGATCTGCAAGTTCCGCTTCGCGTCGGCGATCTGTTGCGGAGTGAGGTTCTTCGTGACGTCCGCGAACGAGATCGTCGAGAACGAGTGCATCCCGAAGAGGCCGAACTCGTGCGCGAGTCCCCATCCGACCAGACCCGTGAGCACGAAGATGTACAGATACGTCGGCAACGCGAAGATGCGACCCGACTCCTTGATGCCGCGCAGGTTCGCGAGCGTGATGAGCACGATCGCGCCGAGGCACAGCAGCACGCGTTGGTTGGTCAGCGCGTGCAACGCAGGGATCGACGTGATCGCCCGCACCCCCGCGCAGATCGACACCGCGACGGTGAGGATGTAGTCGACGAGGAGGGACGCGCCCGCGACCATCGCCGCGCCCGCGCCGAGGTTCTCGCGGCTGACGACGTACGAACCACCACCGCTCGGATACGCAAAGATCGTCTGTCGGTACGACGTGACGACGATCGCGAGCAGCACCGCGACGACGATCGAGATCGGTACGAGCTTCGAGAGCCCGAGCGTGAGGCTCGATCCCCCGACCGCGACGACGAGCAGGATCTCCTGCGTCGCGTACGCGGTCGAGGAGATCGCGTCGGAGGAGAACACCGCGAGCGCGATCGTCTTGATGATTCGCTGGTGTTCCTGCTCGGAAGTCGCCAACGGGCGGCCCACGAGCACGCGTTTGAAGCTGTCGAGCACAGTCGTCCCGTCCACGCCCGCCGTTGTCCCGCCGCCAGCATGCCATCGCCGGCGCCGGGAACCCCGAACCCGGTTTCACTCACCGGGCCTTCGACGCCGTAGCATCCGCCACCACTGCTTGGGACGGGAGGCCGATCGTGCACGTCGTCGTCATCGGATGCGGTCGGGTCGGAAGCGAGCTGGCCGGCGCGCTCGAGCACGCCGGGCACAGCGTCGCCGTCGTCGACAAGAACGCGCGCGCCTTTCGTCGCCTCGGCTCCGACTTCGGCGGCAAGACCGTGGTGGGCTTCGGCTTCGACCGCGACCATCTCGCGCTGGCCGGGGTCGAGGAGGCCGGAGCTTTCGCCTCTGTGACAAACGGCGACAACTCCAACATCCTCTGCGCCCGGATCGCACGGGAGACCTACGGCATCGAGCATGTCGTCGCCCGCATCTACGACCCGCGCCGAGCCCTCATCTACCAACGCCTGGGGATCCCGACGGTTGCGACCGTCGCCTGGACGACCGATCAGGTGCTGCGCCGGCTCCTTCCCGGCGAGACCAGCCATGACTGGGTGGATCCGACGGGCCGGATCGGGCTCGTCGAGCGGTCGATCCCGGCAAAGGCCGTCGGCCAGAAGTTGGCCAAGCTCAACCGGCCCGGCCGGTTCTGGCTCACCGCCGTGACCCGCTTCGGCAAGGCCCAGGTGGTCACCTCCGACCTCATCGGTCAAGAGGGCGACGTCCTGGTCTTCGTCTCCGACATGGACGGGCTCGACGAGCTCCAACAGCACATCGAAGCAGGAGGCGTCGACTGATGCGGGTCGCGATCGCGGGCGCGGGCAATGTCGGCGTGTTCATCGCCAACGAACTGGTGACCACCGGCCACGAGGTTCTCCTGATCGAGCAGAGCCAGGACGTCGTGCAGCGGGTGCAGCCGCACGCGGCCGAGGGTGTCGAGTGGATCGTCGCCGACGCGTGCGAAGTCGCGTCGCTGCGCAAAGCCGGACTCGAACGCTGCGACGTGGTCGTCGCGGCGACCGGCGACGACGAGGACAACCTCGTCATCTCGCTGCTCTCCAAGCAGGAGTTCGGAGTCCCTCGTGTCGTGGCCCGCGTGAACCATCCGAAGAACGAGTGGCTCTTCAACGAGAACTGGGGTGTCGACCTCTCGGTGTCCACTCCGCACCTCATCACCGCGCTCGTCGAAGAAGCGGTATCTGTCGGACGCCTCGTCCGCATCCTGCAGTTCGAGGGCGGCAACGTGCGGCTCGTCGAAGTGACCTTGGCCGAGGGTGCGCCGGTGGTCGACAAGGCCATCCGCGACCTCGACATCCCGCGCGACGCGACCATCGTCGCGGTGGTGCGCGGCGAGCACGTGGTGATGCCGCGCGGCGACACGGTGTTCGAGTCGGGCGACGAGGTGCTCGCAATGGTGACGAGCGACTCCGAAGACGACGTCCGCCAGATCCTTACGGGCGGCTGAGAGCCGACTTCACACCAGCTGGTAGATGGGGTTGTACATCAGCCAGCCGGTGTCGTGCTTGGTCGCGTCCTGACCCGACACGACGCCCTGGAGCAAGACGCGGCGTCCGGGCGAAAGACCGGAGATCTTGCGCCGGCCGAGGAACACCGCGGTCACCGTGCCCCGGCCGTCTTGCACGGTTGCCTCGAGGGAAGCGGCCCCCGCGCGCGGCACGATGCGCACGGAGCGGATCTCGCCTGCAATCTGGACGGGAGTGCGCAACTGCAAGCCGTCGAGCGGCGCGCCGCCGTGCTCGGCAGACCACGTGACCAACTGCTCACGATCTTGTTGGTCGACCGGCTTGGTGAACTTCTCGACGAACTTCCGCATCGGCACGAGCGACCTCCACCTCGGGTTCCGAGGCTAGTGCCGCGCGGATGCGAAGATGACACCCGTGCCGTTCCCTTCTCGATCCTTTGGCGCGTGTGCCGCCGCACTCGCGCTCTCCTTCTCGCTGGCGGCTTGCGGCGGTGGCGCCAAGCACAAGGTCCAGGGACAGAACACTTCACCGCCCAAGGTCCTGGCGGTCAAGACGTCGGTCCTGAAGGTCGGAAGCGTCGACGTCGAGAGCGCGGGTCCGACGAACCAGATCGACACCGCGACCGGCAAAGCCGTGCTCGGTGCAGCCCAGGCGTACATCGACAACGCGATGTTCGCGCCCCTCAAGACCGGGCTACTCGCCAAGACCTACGCGGCGTCGTTCGATCCCGGTGTGCGTGCGAGCGCGACCGGTGCCGACGAGGCCGCGCTCACCGACGTCGGCGTCGGGAAGGTGACGAAGCTGTCGACCACGGCCACACCGGTGCACCTCTCAGCCCTCGAAGGAACACTGGGCGAGCTCATGTACCTCGCGACCGACTTCGACCTCGACGTCAAGGCGACCGGAGACAGCGGACCGCTGACGATCCATCGCCACGTCGAGTTGACGTTCGCGCAGACGGGCAAGACCTGGCTCGTCACTGCGTATCGCGTCCAGGCGGTGCGCAAGACGGCGAGCGGCACCACGACGACCACCGCGACGACCACCGCGACGGGAGGTACCAAGCCGTGAGGAATCCCGCCACGACGCAAGCCGTCACGACGACGACGGTGAGACGGCGCATCGGCCGCCGGACCAAGCGCGTGCTGATCGCGTTCGCGGGCGCCACGACCGCGCTGGTGTTGGGATGCGTCGGGATCTTCGGCGCGTGGCTCGCCGGTGTGCACGTGCCCATCGCGAGCGGCGCCACCTATCTGCGCGTGGAGAAGGTCGCGCCGCTGTCGGCCGCGGACCGCGTCGGCGGCGGACCCGGCGCGCCGTTCTTCATCCTGCTGGTCGGCAACGACTCGCGTCCGGGTGTCGGCGGCGCGCGCGGCGACGCGCTGCACCTGCTCGGCGTGAATCCCGCCAAACACCAAGCGACCATGCTCGACATTCCGCGCGACACGTGCTGGGCCGGTGACAAGATCAACGTCGGCAACACGCAAGGGCCGCGAACGCAGGCGAACGACGTCGGCGGACTCGTCGGTGTGCAGGTCTCCTACGTGGTCGACGTCGACTTCGCCGGTTTCCTCGGTCTCGTCGACGGCATCGGCGGCGTCGACGTCAACGTGCCGACGCCGATGCACGACACCTATTCCGGCGCGTACTTCAACCCCGGCGTCACCCACATGGACGGCACGCAGGCGCTCGCCTTCTCGCGCGACCGCCACGACTTCCCGACGAGCGACATCGTGCGCACCCACAACCAGGGGCTCCTTATCCTCGACGCGATGCGCCAGCTCCGGGCGAAGATGCAGAACGCGCCGGGCGAGTTCAAGCTGCTCGCGCTGCTCGGACGCCACGCCCAGCTCGACGGCGTCGGCATGAAGGACCTGTACCGGCTCGGGCGGGTGGCCTTCTCGCTCAACCCCGATCAGATCCAGAACATCACGATGCCGTACACGGGCGGGCAGTGCCTCGGCCTCGGCGCCGGCGCCCAGGGTCTGTTCGCCGACTTCCGCGACGACGCAATCGTCGAGAGCCCCCACTGATGAGCCACGCGCGCACAGGCGCCCCGCGCCCGTAAGCCCGGGTGACCGCGCTGTCGCCGTGACGGCGCACCCGGTCGGTACCCTCGTCCCGATGCCACCGGTGCCGCAGTGATCGACGCGCGAGCAACGCTCGACGAGCTCGTGGCCGACCCCGAGCTCCTGGGCCGGTGCGTGCATCGCGAGGTGCTGGCGGAGCGGCCCGCGCGCTACCGGCAGCTCGCGGCGCCGCTGCATCCCGAGGTCCACGCGCGGCTCGCGGCCCGAGATATCGACGGTCTCTTCGCACATCAAGCCGCCGCGATCGACGCGTTGCGCGCCCGGCGTTCGGTCGTTGTCGCCACCGGGACCGCTTCGGGCAAATCCCTGTGTTACCAGGCGCCGATCGTCTCGAACGTCGTCGAAGACCGCCGCGATACGGCACTCTTGCTCTTTCCGACCAAGGCGCTCGCGCAGGACCAACTGCGCTCACTGCGCTCGTGGCTGGTGCCGGGCATGCGTGCGGTCACCTACGACGGTGACACCGCCGCCGACGATCGGGCGTGGGCCCGCAAGAACGCCAACGTCGTGCTCACGAATCCCGAGATGCTGCACATGGGGATCCTCCCGGCGCACCAGCGCTGGGCGACGTTCCTCATGCGCCTGCAATACGTGGTCGTCGACGAGCTGCACACGCTGCGCGGCATCTTCGGATCGCACGTGGCGCACGTGTTGCGCCGCCTGCGCCGCCTCTGCGAGCACTACGGCTCGGACCCCACCTTCTTCTTCGCGAGCGCGACGATCGGCAATCCGGGCGAGCTCGCGACTGCGTTGTGCGGGCTCGACGTGGAGCAGATCGTCGACGATGCGTCGCCACGTGCCGAGCGCGAGCTCGCGTGCTGGCAACGGCCGCTGCTCGACTCCCACTCCGGCGCACGCGGCTCCGCGAACGTCGAGACCGCCGAGCTCTTGACGAGATTCGTGCGCGCGAACCACCAGACCCTCGCATTCACACGCAGCCGGCGCGGCGCGGAGGTCGTGGCCCAGTACGCGCGGCGGCGCCTCTCGACGATCGAACCCGAGCTCGCCGGGCGCGTCGCCGCGTACCGGGCCGGGTACCTGCCCGAAGAGCGGCGCGCGCTCGAGCTCGACCTCGCGAGCGGTCGGCTGCTCGGCATCGCCGCCACGAACGCGCTCGAGCTCGGCATCGACATCGGCGGCCTCGACGCCGTCGTGCTCAACGGCTTTCCGGGAACGCTCGCATCGATGTGGCAACAAGCTGGCCGCGCCGGGCGTACCGGTCGGCGTTCGGTCGCCGTGCTCGTCGCCGGCGACGACCAACTCGACCAGTGGTATGCCGCGCACCCCACCGAGCTAACGCGCCGTGCGCCGGAGCGCGCGGTGGTCAACCCCCGGAACCCGTTCGTCATGCGGGCTCAGATCGCGTGCGCGGCCAACGAGATGCCGCTCACGCCCGACGACGAACGCTGGTTCGGCGACGGGCTCGACGACGCCGTGCGAGACCTCGTCCACGCCGATCAGCTCACGCCACGCGGCGGGCGCATGTACTGGTCGGGCGGCGACTCGCCCGCACGCCGGGTCGGCCTGCGCAGCGGCTCCTCGGTCGAGTACCGGCTGCTCGACGGCGAGAGCGAACGCACTATCGGAACCGTCGACGACGCGCGCGTCTTCTCCGTCGCGCACCCGGGTGCGGTATACCTCCACCAGGGCCGCCAATACCGGGTCGATCAGCTCGACCGCGACGACCACATCGCGATCCTCGAACCGTACGACGACGCCGACGAGTACACGCAGGCGCGAACCACGACCGACATCACGATCGTCAGCGAGGACGCCTTCGCGCCGCTCGGCGACGCGATCGTGCACCTCGGCAGTGTCGAGGTCAGAAGCCAGGTCGTCGCGTTCCAACGCAAGCAGATCTCGACCAACAGCATCATCGAGGTACGCGAGCTCGACCTGCCCGAACGGGCACTGGTGACACGGGCCTGTTGGTACACCATGCCCGCCGAGACGTTGGAGGCCGCCGGCATCGAAGCGTCGGAGGTGATCGGTGCGGTGCACGCGGCGGAGCACGGGCTGATCGGGATGCTGCCCCTCTTCACCATCTGCGACCGTTGGGACGTCGGGGGCGTCTCCATGGCACTGCATCCGCAGACCTCACAGCCGACGATCTTCGTGTACGACGGCTACCCGGGTGGCGCCGGTATCGCCGAGCTCGCGTTCGAGGCCGCCGCGCGCCACGCGCGCGCCACCCTCGACTTGATCACGGCCTGCTCGTGCGACGACGGCTGTCCGTCGTGCGTGCAGTCACCCAAGTGCGGGAACTGGAACGAGTATCTCGACAAGGGCGCCGCGGCGGCACTGCTCGGCGTGATGACGACCGAGCGCCAGGAGCTGACGCCCGGAGGGCGACCACTGCACTGAGCGCCCGGTGTTCTAGGGAGCGACGTCGTCGCCGTTCCCCGGCCGCGACGCGTCGGGGCGCCCGAATGCCTCTCCGGCCTCCTCGGCATCCATCCACTCGCGTAGGCGGCGACGCTGACGGTCGAGCTCGCGAAGCCGCGTCAGCATCGCTTCGCGCGGGTCCGCCGCGCCGTCGGTCGACTCGGGGGTCCTCGCACAGGACGGCTCCGGTGTCGGCTCGGGGGCCGCCGCGTGAGCCGGGTCGTCGTCGGTGAGCGGCTTGAACATCGGCTCGAACCCGGGATCCAACACCGGCGGCGGAACCACGTCGTCGACGGGCTTGAACATCGGCTCGAACCCCGGATCCAACACCGGCGGCGGCGCAACGATCGACTCCCGGACCGGCTCACCGACAACGGTCGCGACCGCGGCCGCGGGCGCCGCGACCGGTTCCGGACGCGGCGAATCGCCCGGCGCTACAAACGCCGAGCGAACTGCTTCAGGTTGGTCTGTGAACGGCAGTGGCGGCTGCACCGATCCCGGTTCGGGCGGTTCCGGCCCGGCCCGCGCGAACTGCAGATCGTCGCTCTCGAAACGACTGGAGGGTGGGGGCGACGCGTCCACCGGTCCGAAGCCCGGGCTGCGGGCGCGGGCCCGCTCCCCCGTGAACTCCTGGTCGTCGCGATGGATCTCGTGGCCATCGCGATGCGACGCGACCAGTTGGACCACCACGTCGGTGAGGCGAACGAGTTGCTGGGCCAGCGCGATCGAGTCCTCGCTCGCGACCGGATTCCAACCCGGCGGCCCGGCGTAGTGCGTGGGCTGGGGCATCCACTCCCGGCGCCGGCTCGACGCGCGCATCTCGAATGCGAACCACAGACCGGCGCCCAGGAGCGCGAGGATTGCCAGGACCGTGACGATCGGCTGCTTCCACAACGGCTTCGCGGGGCCCACCGTCGACGTCGTCGACGACGACGTCGACGTCGCGACCGGAGCCTGTGACCGGGGCGGCGGCCGCCGAAGTGGGGGGCGAGAGATCGGTCGGCGCGCCTCCGAGTTGCGACGACCACGACGCGACGTTGCCACCGCCGTATTCGAGATCCACTGCGATGTCACTCGGTGTCCCGACTGGCGGCGCGTTCCAATCGAGATCGACCGTCGTGTCCCTGCTCGCGGCGAGGTCGGCGTGGAACGCCAGCGTCTGCGGTTTGTCGCCGGCAACCCGGACATGCCCGCTGACCTGCGCGCCATCGGCACCGAAGTTGCGCAACACCACCGCCAGCTGGTGGTTCGAACCCTGGTCGACGCGATGGACGTCGGCGATCGCGATCTGCGCGGTGGGCGTGCCGCTCACGTCGATCGACACCGGGAAGGTCTGGCTCGCGGTCCCGGCGACCGGGCTGCCGTCGGCCGCGGCCACCGCGCTCTCGACCGTCGCGGTGACGTGCGCGAGCGCCGATCCCGGCTGCGTGTCGTGCGGGATCGCGATCGTCATCGGAACCGTGGTCGCGACGTGCGGATCGAGCTGGATTGCGTCGTCACCGAACGCGAGCCACGACGCGGCCGCGGTTCCGAGGTTTCCGGTCGCGTCAGTGGCCGAGAGCTTGATGGTGAGGCGCAGGTTCGCGGTGTGGTTCGACACGACGAGGTCGTGCTCCTCCGACGCGCCCGGGTCGAGGGTGACCGCGAGCCCGGAGCCGGCGACCTGCGCGAGCGACAGCCCCACCGCGTCGGCCGGGACGGAGGCAGTCGTCGTCGCGGCTCCGGGCGCGCCGGGGTCCGCGGCCACGGGTCGCGCCGCGACGACGAGCACAGATGCAACGCCCGCGAGGAGCGCGACCAATCGCCTCATGTCCGAAGTCCTGGGCGGCGGTGCACGGAGCACCGACCACCGGGGTCTCATCGGTCAAACTGCCCGATAGTTGACCGGGCCGGGCCTCCGGCCGCGCCGTCGCACGACGATCGCGGCACCGACCAGCGCCACGAAGAGCGCGCCCAACAGGACCAGGAGCAGGGCCGCGCTCGACGAACCGCTACGGACAGTGACGTTCCGGAGCTCGTTCTCGAGCTGGGTCTGCGCGGCACCCGCGATCACGACGGTCCCGTTCCAGCTGGTCCGGCGCCCGCCCTCGTACGTGAGGTCGACCTCGACGTGATGCGTTCCGGGGACGACGGTCTTCGTCCACTGCATCGGGTACACGATCGCGGTCCCCGCCACGAACGTGTCGATCTTGAACGAGTAGTCGGTGTTGGTGTCGGCGACCCGGATGACGCCACTGCCGTGAGCGAAGCCGTTCCCGACGTTGGCGATGTGAACGCCGAGCTCGACTCCGCCGGGCACCGCCTTCGGGACCGCGTCGGTCACCGAGAGCTTCGGCGCCACCGGGCCCGGCACGTCGATCTCGACCGCGATGCCTCGCTGGAATCGCACCGCCATCGAGAACCCGGCCTGGCCCGACGGGGCCTGGTTCGCCTGCGTATCGGCAGCCGAGAGCGGCACCGAGGCGCTGACCCCGGCGAGGTACTGGCCGGGCTTGGCGCCCGACGGAACGTGCACCGTGAAGGGCACGTCCCGGCTCTGCTGGGGCGCGAGCGTGATCTGCGGCGTCGCGACGACGATCCAGCGCGACGTCAGGGCCTTGGCGCTCCCGGGCTGGCCGAGCTGCACGCCGGTGAGGTCACCCGTCACGGCGTCGACCGCCTCGACCGTCGCCGTCACCGCGTGATCGTTGGGATTGACCACCCGGAAACTCTGCGTGACCTGGTCGCCCGGGTTGGCCGCCAGGAGGTAGAAGTTCCCCTGAGGAGAGACTTTCGAGCCGGGCGGGACCGTTGCGGCCACCACGTCTCCGAACTTGCCTGCGCTCGCCGGTGCCGCTGCACCCGCCGACGCGATGAAGGCGGCCGCCATGAAGACGACCGCACGCCGAACCCGCCGCATCCCGATGCCTCCCGGGGTATTGCTTTCCGATAGGCGGAGGCGCCGGCCCAGGCACAGCCCGGACCGGCGCTCCTAGCCGTACCTAATCGGCAATCACGGCCCGCTCACGATGGCAATCGTCGCAGTCGACGTGTATGCCCCGGCGATCGCGTTGGCCGGGACGACCAGCTTCAGGATCTGGGGCGAGACCAGGTAGGTGCCCATACCGGCCACCTTCGTCGTACCGTCGGGGCCGAGCGGGGCGCCGCCGTTGTGCGTCAGGTCGGTCGGGTCGGCCTTCACGAAGGTCTTGGCCGAGGTGAAGTCGGAGTTCGGGTACGACCACACACCGCCCATGACCGAGTCGGTGTTCGCCGCCGGCGACCACGGGCTGCGTTCATCTGGGCGCCGATCGCGTTGACCACGTGCGCCGGCGTGGCGCCGTCCTGGAAGTTCGGGACCAACAAGGTGACGTGCCAGCCTGCACCCGAACCCGAGTCGTCGATGACCGTGAACGGCGCGATCGCGGCGCTGGTGAGCTGCGGCGTGCCGTTCATGGTGACGTTGTTGAAGTTCCCGACAGTCGGGTAGGTCGTTCCACCGGCCACGGCGGTGTCGAACCGAGGCCCGCTACCGGCATTGATGGTGAATCCGGGTGTGCTGTTGTTACTGAACTGGTCGGCGGACGCGGGAAGCGCACAGACCGCACCGATGAGCGCTGCCGCCGCGGCGGCTGCGAAGAGCTTCGCTTTCATAGACATGTTCGCAATCCTTGGTTCGCCGCTCGGCGTCCGTACCGGGCATTGGCGCTGAGATCGGCCCTCTTTCCGGGGCCCTTGAGCGGAACGTTGGCGCGCCGCGCCCGATGTGGCGGACATCACCACTGTGAGCCCTGTGGTTACTGAGGAATCGATCGATGCGTGAGTCCACATTTCTTTCGGGAGACGGCCGCCCGGAATTCCGCGCTTCGGGTGCATTGAGGACGGTTGGCGAAGATCACCCGACCGGGTCGGCGGCGTCGATCTCGGCGCGTGCTCGCGCCCGAGCGGCACCGAGCGCCAGCGTGACCTCCGCGGCCCGCACCCGTCCGGCCGGCACCGGAACGTGACACGTCAACATGCTCCCGCCGTTGGCGGCGGCCGTAGCCCGGGCGACTGCGCACGCGTCGGCCGGCGACTGCCCGAGCGCGAGACGGTCGGCCGCGGCCAACGCCGACGCGTCGGCCGCCGTGTTGGCCCGGGATCTCTCGGCCGCGGCGCCGCCGAGCCGCGCGACCACGGTGCACAACGACATCCCCACGACAATGACGACGGCCACGAACACACTCACATTCCCCCGATCGCCCACATCGCCCGGAAACCGTCGGTCCCGGCGGCGCCGCGGCCTCACGGCCGTTCCACCCGCATGACCGAGCGTCCGCGCAAGGTGAGATCGGGCAAGAAGACGCCGACGAGGGGAAGGTCGGTATGCGAGACGTAGGAGATGGCGACCTCGACGGGATCACCGACCCGGCCCCGACGCATGATCCGCACCGCGGCGCCGGGCAGCGTCCGGCGCGCGGCCGCGACGACTCGCGCCGGGTCGCTCGTGACGGTCGCTTCTCTCGCCGCGTCGCGCGCAGCGTGGGTCACGAGGATCTCGTCGCGCGCCACGAGCGCGACCTGGAACAGCAACACCAACATCGCGAAGACCAGCGGCAGCACGAGCGCGAGCTCGACGGTCGCTTGTCCCCGCTCACCGCGGGCGAGACCTGGACCGGTGGTCGGAACGCGCGCGTACGCGCGCGTTCCGACCACCCTTGACGGTAAGAGACATCAGATATGCAGCAGGCCGTGTACGACGGTGTTGAACAGACCTCCGATGAGATTGGTGTGCTTCGCCCACGTGAGTACGAGTCCGGCGATCGCAGCCGCGGAGATCATCACCAGCGCGTACTCGGCGGTGCTTTGACCCGACTCCGAACGATCCGAGCGTCCGAGCAACGAGAACAAGGCGTTGGACAACAGTTGCAACACGTGCGACCTCCAAGGTCGGCGAACGCGCGCCAGGCGCGCGGGAACGAGTACGGGGAATGCGGGCGGATCAGCGGCTGATACCGGCGATGACCGCCGGGACGACCGTGAGCAGCGCAAAGGCGGGCAGGATGCAGCCCACGAGCGGGAAACACAGGCGGACGGGTACGGTGCGCGCCCGCGCCTCCGCCCGGCGGCGGAGATCGGCGCGCAGTTCGCGCGCGAGGCGCGTGAGCGCCGGCGCCGCGGGAGATCCGAGACGCGCGCTCGTGCGCAACGTCTCGGCCAGGCCACGCGTGCTCGGTGCGCGCCGGCCCATCTCCCGCAACGCATCGTCGAACGACTGGCCCAGCGCACACGCGCGCACGATCGCGTCGAGCTCGCACGCCACGAGCGCGGGCGCCCACCGCGCGCCGAGCCCCACCGCGAGATACGGCGTGTGGCCGGCGCCCACCCCGACGCCCACGAGGTCGACCGCGACAGCTACCTGGCGGGCGAGCTCGTCGTCGAGGCGGCGGTTGCGCCGCAACCGCGCCGGGGCGCGCAGTACCCGACCGAGCGACCGGGCCGCAGGGATACGGAAGAACCGGACGGAGGCCGTCCGAACCATTCGGGCGACGCGGCTGGACGACCGTGAACGGCGCGGCGTGAGCGCCGCCAGCCGCACGCCGGTCGAGATCTTCCGGGCGAGCCCGACGAACGGCAACATGACCACCACGCCCCAGGACACTGCGACGACGGTGATCACGCCCGGCTCCCGCTGCGAACGATGCTGCGCATCCACCATCCGCCCAGTGCTTCGAGGCCGAGACCGAACCCGAGGCAGGCCCGCCCGAACAGTGTGCCGGTGAGCACCTGCAGCGCGTGCGGATCGACCAGTGCGGACCAGGCGATGTACACGACCGGCGCCCCGCCGACCACGACGGCCGACATGCGCGCCTGCGACGACAGGGCGCGCGCCTCGGCCGCGACACCGAGGCGGTCGCGCAGTGACGTCGCGAGGCCGTCGAGCGCATCGGCCGATCGGCCCCCGACCGCGGAGCACATCGCGAGCGCACCCGCCGACGCATCGACGCCCGCGACACAACGCTCCTTCGACCACGCGCCGAGCGCTTCCACGAGTGATGCACCGAGACGTACCCGCGCGCCGATCCGCTCCATGTCACCCGCAAGTGGGCCATCACCCGCCGCGACCGCGCCGATGGCGGTCGTCACCGTGCCGCCGGATCGCAACTCCGAAGCCACGCGCTCGAGCGTCTCGGGAACTGCCGACGCGATCTGCCGGGCGCGGCGTTCATCCATCGCCAGCACGACGACCGGGACCCCGACCCCGACGACGAACGCGAGCCCGACTCCGGTCCCCGGCCCTCCGAAGCCCGTGCCGACGACCGCGGCAACGGCCACCGACCACAACCAGGTGGAGATCGCTCGTTGCGCGGTCACGTCGAGCGCCGCCGCGTCGAGGCTGCGTTCGAGCCTCGTACCCAACCACTCGGGGATTCCCCGGGCGGGACGCGACGGGCTGGAGCGCAGCCGATCGGCCACCGTGTAGCGACGCGCCGCGCGCGCGAGCCACATTGTCATCGAAGTACCGATCACTCCGGCGATCAGCCCGCGCACGCCGCCCACTCCCCGGCCAGGTCGACCTCGGTCCGGCGCGCCGGCCGTTCGGGAGCCGCGCACGCAACGAGGCGATGGTCGACGCGGGTGAGAAGCCGACGGGTGCGCGCCCCGCTTTCCCGGCCGAGCTCCGAGACCGCGACGACGGTGCGCCGACCGTCACGGCCCCGCCGGACCTGCACGATCGCGTCGACCGCCGACATCAGCTGCGCACGGATCGCGGCTAGCGGCAATCGCTCGTCGGCGCCGAGCGCGAGCGTCTCGATCCGGGCGAGAGCATCGTCAGGACTGTTCGCGTGAACGGTCGAGAGCGAACCGTCATGGCCGGTGTTGCACGCCTGGAGCATGGCGAGCGCCTCGCCACCGCGAACTTCACCCACGACGATCCGATCGGGACGCATGCGCAGCGCACTGCGCACGAGGTCGCGGACACTGACCGCGCCCGTGCCCTCGGCGTTGGCGGGGCGCGCCTCGAGGCGAACGACGTGGGGCTGTTCGAGGCGCAACTCCGCGGTCTCCTCGATCGTGACAATCCGCTCGTTCGGGTCGATGGAACGTGCCAGCGCGTTGCAGCAGGTCGTCTTGCCCGAGCTCGTCGCGCCGGACACCACGAGGTTCCAGCCGGCCCGGACCATCGCGTCGAATCGCGCGGCACTCTCCGCCTCGACGCCGAACGCCGCGAGCGGCACGGCTCTCGCACCGAAACGCCGGATGGATACACACGGCCCATCCGGCGCGAGCGGCGGGAGGACTGCGTGGAGGCGCGAGCCGTCGACGAGGCGCGCGTCGACCATCGGCGACGCGCGATCGAGCCGCAGCCCCAGCGGCGCGATGACGCGTTCGACCACGCGCACGATCGTCGCGGCGTCGATCGCACACACCACGGGAACGATGCGTCCCGCGCGCTCGACAAAGACGCGATTCGGGCCGTTGACCATGATCTCGGTGATCGAGGAGTCGGCGAGAAGTGGTTCGAGGGGGCCGAGCCCGCCGACGTCGTCGACCAGCTCGTCGAGCACGACGTCGGCGGACGCCGCCGCGAGCAGCGGCGCCTCCTCGCGCAGCATGCGCGCGAGGCGCGCCCGGAGCTCGGGCCGGTCGAGCAACGCCGGGTCGAACGGCGCGTCGAGCAGTCGGCGGTGCAACGTCTGGTGCAGCACTTGACGCAGCACGGGATCGTGCAGAGGCTTCTCCCGCAGCGTGCGGCTCACGCGGCCTGCTCGTCGCCGAAGCATCCGACCAGGGCGAGCGCGTGATGCAGGGGTCGGCCGAGGCTGTCGGGGAGCCGGCTCGACAGGACTCCCGCGTCCACTGCCCGCGCGATCGACGTGCGGGCCGGGATCGTGGCGACCACGGGAATGCCGAGCACATCTTCGACATCCGGCGCACCGAGCGAGCGGCCGTGCTCATCGATGAGGATCGCGCCCATCGCATCCGTGATCGCCGGATGGCGCACGGCTCGCCGCAGCGCGAGGTAACACCCGCGCACCACCACGATTCCGGTACCCGCGACCTCTGCGAACGCGCGCACCGCGGGATCGTCGAGCCGGCCGAGGTCGCACACCCCGGGCCGCGGGTCGCCGTCGAGCGCGACGGCGAGTGCGGCCCCCGACTCCTCGACTGCGGCGGGGCCGGCGGTCTCACCCGCGGGAAGGAGTGCGAGCCGCGGTGCGACGTCGATCGTCAGGTGCTCGAGCGCGTCGGCCGGCGCGCCCGGACCGGCGCGCATCCAATCGAACAGCCCGGGAACGGGATCGTTCGCGAGACCCAGAACCGCGGGCTGGTCGCCCGAGAGATCGACGATGCGCGCGTCGGTGTCCCGCGCAAGTACCACCGCGGCCGCGGCCGCGATCACTGAAGTGCCGGAGCCGCCTTTCGGCGACCAGAAGCACACGAGCATGACTACTCCCCGGATCGGGGCGCACCGCGGCATACCGCAACGCGCGACAACTCGATCGGGGAAGGCAATGGGGGAAACCGATGCGAACGTTAGGTGCGACGCGGTTCAACGTCAAGGGGCTCGCCAGACGAGAACGTAGGCTTCGCGACCGTGGAAGCCGCCTTCTTCGACCTCGACAAGACCGTCATCGCCACGAGCTCGGTGATGGCATTGGGCGGCACGTTCTATCGCGACGGCTTGATCTCGAAGCGCACGATCGTGCGCGGCCTCTACGCGCAGGTGGTGTACCTGCTCGTCGGCGCCGACGAAAACAAGATGGAACGCATGCGAGAGGCGATGCTCGCGTTGACGAAGGGCTGGGACCAGCAACACGTGAAGGAGCTCGTCCGAGAGGCGCTCGACGTCGTGCTCACCCCCGTGATCTACGCCGAGGCACTCGAGTTGATCGAAGAACACCACCGGGCGGGACGCAAGACGGTGATCGTCTCGTCGTCGCCGGCCGAGACCGTTGAGCCCATCGGCGAATACCTCGGCGTCGATGACGTGATCGCCACGCGCGCGCGCCTCGACGAGCAGGGCCGTTATACGGGCGAGCTCGAATTCTACGTGTACGCCGCGCACAAAGCCGATGCCATTCGCGAGATGGCGGTCGCGGAGGGACTCGACCTCGCGGGTTCGTACGCATACTCCGACTCGATCACCGACCT
Organism: uncultured Actinomycetes bacterium; assembly: GCA_963812205.1. Taxonomy (GTDB): domain Bacteria; phylum Actinomycetota; class Acidimicrobiia; order IMCC26256; family PALSA-610; genus PALSA-610. The sequence continues at coordinate 30,278 of CAWEUJ010000003.1, read as the reverse complement.
CCCGATGCTCGACCTCGTCGGCAACCCCGTTGCCGTCAATCCCGACCGCGAGCTCGCCCGTGTCGCGCGCGAGCGCGAATGGGAAGTTCGCTACTTCCAGCGCCCGGTCCGGCTGCGCGACCGTGTACCGGTTCCGCCGAAGGGACCGACTCTCGCGGCGGGCGGCGTAGCGATCGCGGCCGGCGCCGCGGTCGGCGTCTACGTGTGGCTGCGCAAGCGCGCACTCACATCCTGACCTTCACCACCTGAAGGTCGCGGCCGGAGTTCGTGGGTGCAACGAAAAAAGCGTGTGCACGGAGTCGTCGACTCCGCACACACGCTTCTTGCGATCGAGAACGATCAGGCCCCGCGCACCTTCTTGGCAATGACGGCACCGAGCCCGACGAGCACGAGGAGCAACAGAATCTTCTTCACACCAACCTCCTGCTGACGACGACACGGCGACCTTAGCGGGCGCACCGACCGCCGCGCGTACCGCTGCCGTCGTGGGCTGTCGTGGGGACGGTCTCTCAGCCCGCGCCGGCGAGCGGTTCCACCGGAGTCAGCGTTCCGGGATCGCTCAGGCTGCGCACGAACGTCAGCCGACCCGAGTCGATGCGGTAGAGCCCCGCCTCACCCGAAGACGCCACCTCACCCGAAGACAAGTGTTGCGGCATTGCCACGACGTAGATTCCCGCCGCGGTCGGCACCACCTGCGAGACCCGCCACTGCGTTCCGCCCGAGAAGACCGGGACCGGCGCCGCAAACGTCCCGGCGTCGTAACAGCGGATCGTGTCGGTCGTCGCCGTCGAGCCCGGACCCGCCGCAACCGTCTCCAGCGTGTACAGACCGCGCGGACCGAACACCACGTTGGCCGAACGGATCGTCGCGCTGCGTGCCTCGGAGGACGAAGCGACACGCAGCGGCGCGCCCAACTCGGTCGGGACGTCGATTCGCTGCAAGGGCTTGCAGCCCAGCGGCGTGCAGCTGACGACCGCGAGGGACGAGCCGTTCGCCGACCACTGCATGCTCGAGACGTTCCCGACCGCCGCGGCCGAGCTGTACGCATTCGTGAGATCGAGCACGACGATGCGACCCTCTGAGCCCGCCGTCACCGGCGCGCAGCGATCATGAGCCAGATCGCCGGCGCCGTACAGCGCGAGGCGCGAGCCGTCGGGGCTCACGTCGAAGGCGACGGCCCGCGCGACGATCTTCGACGAGCGGCCTTCGATGTCAGCGCGTACGACATCGCCGCACCCGGTCGAACCGGCCTTCACGGACAGATACCAGAGCTCACGGTGGTCGTCGGTCGCGCGCGTGTAGATGATGTTGCCCTTGACCTTCACCATCGTCGCGTTGGTATGACCGGTGGCATCGAGGGAGATGACGTAGTGACCGCGCGCGGACAGCATCGTCGTTCCCGGCTGCAACGCGTCACGTACCGGCACGAAGGTGGTCGAAGACGACGAGACGCGCAACGATCCACGACCGTCGTTCCCGCGCACGACCGCGACACTCGCGGCCACGATCGCGATCGTCGCCGCGATTCCCAGACTCGCCCACCGGCGCGTCGAGCGCTCGCGGCGGCGCCGGCGCAGTACCAGTAGCTCGAGATCGACCGGCGGCGGCAACTCGCCTTCGACCGTGTCGCCCAACTCGCCCAGTCGGGCGGCGAGCTGCGCTTCGAGCGAGTCACGCATCGCGAATCCCTTCGCGCAGCTTCGCGAGACCCCGCGACAACAACGACTTCACGGTCCCGAGGGGAATGTCGAGGATCCGGGCGATGTCCTCGTGCGACGCGTCGCTGTAGTAGCGCAACACGATCGCGGCGCGCTGGCGCATCGGGAGGCGGCGCAACGCGACGAGCAGCGTGTCGCTCGCAACAACGTCGACCGGTAGAACGACGAGCGACGCGAGGTCGACGGTGCGCTCGTGCCGGGCCACGACCTTTTGATGACGGAAGTGCGACTTGGCAAGATTCGCGACCGCACGCGTGAGATACGCGCCGAACGCGTCGGGTTCGCGCAGCGTGTCCAACTTGGCCGCCACCCGCACGAACGCCTCTTGCACCAGGTCTTCCGACAGTTCCCGCTCGCCCGTCAGCATGAGCGCGAAGCGCAGGGCCGCGGGCGCGTGCGTCCGGTACAGCCGGTCGAGCAGCACCTCGTTGCGGACTGCCAATGGAGCGACCGTCTGCACGTCTTCCAGACGCTCCACCCGCCGCGCGAGTTTCACGTTTCTATCCTGCGCGCCGAACGGGCCGTCCCGCCAGTATCGGCGGTGACGACCCGAAGGCCGGAAGACCTAGACCGCGAGCAGGTCGCGGGCGCCGGTGTCGGCGCTCGGGTGCCGCAGCTTCGACATCGCCCGAGCCTCGATCTGGCGAATCCGCTCCCGGGTGAGGTTGAAGTACTCGCCGACCTCTTCCAGGGTGCGGGGCTCGCCGCGGTCGAGACCGAACCGCAGCGCCAGGATCTGGCGCTCGCGCTCGTCGAGCGGGGCCAGCAGCTTCTCGATCTCCGCCGGCAGCAGCGCGGTGGCCGCGACCTCGAACGGCGACTCGACCGACCGGTCCTCGACGATGTCGCCGAGCTCCGCGTCGCCGTCTTCGCGCAACGGCTCCGACAGCGAGAGCGGCTCGGCCGCGAAGCGCAGCGCCTCGGTGACCTTGTCCTCGGGCATCTCGACCTCGGCCGCGAGCTCCGAGAGTGTGGCGGGCCGGCCGAGCTTGAGCTCCAGGCGCGAACGGGCCTTCTGCAGGCGGGCGAGGGTGTCGCCGGCGTGCACGGGCAGGCGGATCGTGCGACCGGTGTTCGCGATACCGCGGGTGATGGCCTGACGGATCCACCACGTGGCGTACGTCGAGAACTTGAAGCCCTTGCGCCAGTCGAACTTCTCGACGGCGTGCATGAGGCCGAGGTTGCCCTCTTGGATCAAGTCGAGCAGGGGCAGCCCCGACGCCTGGTACTTCTTCGCGATCGACACCACGAGGCGCAGGTTCGATTGCACGAAGGTCTGCTGGGCGTCCTCGCCGTGGCGGGCGCCCCGGCGGAGCTCACGCTTCTTCGCGGGGGTCAGGCCCTTGCCGAGTGCGAGTTGCTCGCGAGCGGCGTTGCCCTTCTCGATCTGCTGTGCCAGGCGGACTTCGTCGTCCTTGGTGAGCAGTGGGTACTGCCCAATGTCGGTGAGGTAGAGCCGAACCAGATCTTCCTCGTCCCGCTCAATTCGCTCCTTCGCCACCGATCAATCCTTCGTTCGGACAGCCGACACCAGAACTTCCTCGGACTGACACCTTGTAGCCCCGCCAAGCTCGGTGCCCCACCCTGTGCTCTGTACGATAACCACCCCGTCAAGCGCCCTCTCGGGGGGCAGGAGCGAGGCAAGAAGTGTCCGATCCGGACGTGTCCGAGGTCGAGATCGCAGTACTGACCGCCTCTTTCGACGCCCGGCCGGGTGCCGAGGAGCCGCTCTTGGCCGCGCTCTCCCGCTACGTCGTGCTGACCCGCCACGAGCCGGCCTGCAGAAACGTCGATCTTGTGGCATCGGTCACCCACGCCGGGCGCTTCTTGGTGATCGAGAAGTGGGAATCGGCCGCGGCTACCCAGGCCCACCTCGACTCCGCGCTCATGACCGACATGGCCAAAGCCGCGCTGCCGTCGCTCGCGGGGAAGCCCGCGATCGATCTCTACGACCCGATCTCGGCCTACGACCTGGACTAGGGAGCTATTTCCGGCGGAGGAGGTCGACGGGGACCTTGGAAGGTCCGCGGTCGACGGCCCCGGTCTCCTTGCAGATCTCGCGGATACCGTCCCAGGTGAGGCCGTCGGACTCCCAACACCGCTCGAACGCCGCGTCGGCGACGTCGGTGAAACCGTGTTGGAGCCGGAAGTCGTACAGCTGGCGGGGACGCCGGACGTCGAGACCGAGGCGCCGGGCGCGACCCTCGGCGTAAGTGTCCCAGGCGGCGCGCTCACCCCGGGAGAGCTCCGCGTCGGGAGGCGCGGCCGCGAAGTCGTCGGAGAGCCGGTCCTTGGCGCGCAACATCATGACGACGAGGTCGACGCGGGCCTGGTCGGCGGAGAAGTGGCACGGACGCTTGTTGTCCTCGAAGTTGCCGCCCGAGACCCACAGCACGACCTTGCCGTCGACGACGTCGGACATGTGCCCCGTGAGCGGGGCGAACAGCTCTTCGTCGACGGTCAACGCGATGTCGACGTTCGTCGGTAGCTCGGCTCGGGCCGCGGCCTCCTCGACGAGCGCTGTGATCTCGGCGACGTCGTAGGGGACGAGCGTGAACGGATCGGGCGTGACGCTGATCGAGGTCACGAACCCTGGGCCGACGCGTCGAGCGCGGCGGTTGCGGCCTCGGCCATCTGCCGTGCTTGAGCGGTCGACTCCCGCGCGAGCGCGGCGAGCGAGTCGTTCTCGTCGTCGGTGAACCCGGCCAGGCGGCGGAAGTTGCGAGCGAGTTGGATCGGGTTCTCGTCGTCTTCACCGCGGAAGCCGCCGAGGTTGAAGATCGCGTCGACCGTGCGCTGGAACTCGAGCGCGCGCTCGCGGCGGTCGGGATCGGTCTCGGTGAGACGGCGGAGCCAGTCGGAGCCCATCTTCACGTGGGTGACCTCGTCGGCGAGCATCCAGTCCTCGCAGAACTCGAGGATCGGGTCGCCCGATTCGTTCCCGAAGTCCTTCATCGAGTTGAAGACGTCGATGGCGAGGCCCTCGAGCGCGCGGTTCACACCGCACAGGCGAAACACCGGGTCGGGGTTGCATGCAGCCGCGAACAAGAAGGTCGACTCGGTGTACTCACCGATCTCGGTGCCCATGTGGTCACCGAGCTTCACCGAGATCTCGCAGTGGCGGGACTCGTCCCAGCACTGCCGGGCCATGTCGAGCTTGAGCTGGAACGGCGCGGTCTCGTCGTCGAAGTCGTAACAGGTGCGGCCCGCGCCTTCGAGGGCCTGGATCTCACCGACGAAGATGCCGTGCATCAGCGAGCGCGAACGCTCACCGGCGGCCGGCCGGTCGACGCCCATTTTGGCGGGGCCGACGTTGCGCTGGGCCATCTTCGGGCCGCGCGGGTCGAAGATCCGGTCCTCGATCTTCGTGCGCACGAAGCGCTCGTCACGGGCCAGTTCGGATTCCGGGAGCATCTTCTTCATGAGACGCGAACCTCCTCTACCGCTTCGCCCAGGCTACCGGGGCCGGCGATGCCTCCCGACGCCAGGTACAGCTTCTCCAGGTCCGCCTGGCGGCGACCGGCGCGATCCACTTTTTCGGGCGTATCGATCAGCGACTGGAGCAGCATCTCGCCGTCGCGCCAGTCGTCGAACTCGTCCTGCAACGCAAACTTGAGCGAGCGGATGGTGGGAGCGTCCGTAATGGTGCTCGTCGCGTTCAGATGGAACGTGTACACGGCGATGAACCGCGGGATCAGCACCCGGTAGACCCCGACGAGCTTCTCGATCGTGTGCTCGGGAGCTTCCGGCTCGCGCACCGCGTCCATGAAGGTGACGAACGCGTCGTTCGGCGGCACCGTCAACCGGTCGGGGTTCATCTCCCGCAACTCCGGCAGGCGCTTGTGCCACAACTCCGCGTGCCACGCGTGGTGGTAGGTGTGGCGCCCGAGGACCAGCTTCACGTCGAGCTCGGGGACGGTCGCGACCCATCCTCCCAACACCTCGAAGAGGCGCATCTCGGCCCACTTGTAATTGCCGACCCGCCGGGCCGACTCCTCGACCGGAAACAGCCCTGGGAGCTCCCGGCGGTCCCAGGGTGCGAACGGCGCGCGCGGTTTGGTCGTTTCCGTCATCGCAAGGATTCTCACCGCTCCTTGACCGATCGGTCAAGTGACCCGCGCGGCGCGCCACGACCGCGACTCCGCGATCACGATTCCCACGAGGATCACCACCGCGCCGATGTAGCCGGAGACCCCGAGCCGCTCCCCGACCCAGTAGCCGATGAGCCCGGCGACGACCGGCTCGAACTCCAAGATCACCGCCGCCCGGGCCGGCTCGACGAAGCGCAGCCCCCACAGCTGCAGCGTGAACGCGAGCGCGCTGCAACACACGCCGGTGACCGCCGCGGCGACGAGAACCTGCGCGGTGACGTGCCCGAGACCGCCGATCGCGACGACGGGGAGGGCCAGGACCGTGAACACGACGAGCTGGCCGGCCGTGAGCGCGACGGGGTCGAAGTGCTGGGTGAAGTAGGCGCCCATGAGGATCCAGAGCCCGAACAAGAACGCGCAGCCGAGGGTCAGCGCGTCGCCGGAGTGCAGGCGCAGCGTCGAGCCTTCCAACAGGAACAGACCGACGACTGCGAACGCGACTGCGAGCACGACGTTGAACGACGGGCGCCGGCGGGTGACGGCGACCTCGATGAGCGGCGTGAACACGACGAACAAGCCGGTGATGAACGCGGAGTTCGACGTTGTCGTGCGCTCGAGGCCCGCGTTCTGGAACCAGTAGCCCGCGAATCCGACCACTCCGAAGGCCAGCACCGCGAGGAGAAAGTCCGTCCGGCTCAACGAAATACGCGCGGTCGACGGACCGCGCCAGCCGTTGCGGATCGCGAACGGGAGCAACACGACCGCGCCCATCGAGAACCGCAACAAGATGAAGCCGACGGGAGTGACGTCCTTCAACGCGTCCTGCACGAGCTTGAACGTCGCGCCGTACGCGATCGTCGCGGCGATCAGTGCGAGTTCGGGCACGAGCGGCCGCGCGGTCTCCCACGTGAGCGGGACGGACCCGCCCACGCCTTCGGAGTCCACCTCAGCCGGGCCAGCGATTGGTGATGGGGAGCCGGCGATCCTTGCCGAACGCCTTGGGTGACACACGCACACCGGGTGCGGCCTGACGGCGTTTGTACTCGTTGCGATCGATCATGCGAGCCACGCGACGCGTGAGATCGGCATCGTGACCGCGCGCGATCAGCTCGCCGACCGACAGGTCGTCCTCCACGTAGCCCTCGATGATCGGATCGAGGACGTCGTAGGGCGGAAGCGAATCGGAGTCGAGCTGCCCGGGCGCGAGCTCCGCCGACGGCGGCTTTTCGATGACCGAGCGCGGGATCACCGCGCGGCCCGAGCGGTCGTTGAGATCGTGGCAGAGCGCGTACACGAGCGTCTTCGGCACGTCCTTGATGACCGCGAAACCACCGGCCATATCGCCGTAGAGGGTGGCGTAGCCCGTCGCCATCTCGCTCTTGTTCCCCGTGGTCAGCACCATCCAGCCGAACTTGTTCGAGATCGTCATCAACACGTTGCCCCGCACCCGGGCCTGCACGTTCTCCTCGGCCAGGCCCGGTGCGGTCCCCGCGAACATCGACGCGAGCATCGCCTCGAATGCCGCGTGCGCGGGTTCGATCGGCACCGTCGACGTACTGATGCCGAGGTTCTCCGCGAGTGCGGTGGCATCGGAGATGCTGTGCTCGCTCGAATACCGCGACGGCATCAGCACTCCCGACACGTGCTCCGCTCCCAGCGCGTCGACCGCGATCGCGGCTACGAGCGCCGAGTCGACACCACCCGACAGGCCGATCAAGACGTCGGTGAAGCCGTTCTTGCGCACGTAGTCACGCGTACCGAGAACGAGGGCTTCGTAGACCTCGTGCACCGGCGTGAGCGTCGGCTCGACGCGCGCGGGCACCCGCGCGGCGCCGGGATGAGGCTCGGAGACCTGGATCTCCGGAAGCGGCATCGCCTCGACCCGACCGCGTGGGTCGAGCTGGCGCTTGCGGAACGCCGGGCGCACGTCGATGTCGACGACGAGCAGGTCGGTCGCGAATTGCTTCGCCCGCGCGACGAGCGTTCCCTGCTCGTCGAACACCAGCGACGCGCCGTCGAACACCAGCTCGTCCTGACCGCCGACGAGGTTCGCGTACACGATCGGTACCGACGCGTCGGCGGCGCGCGTCGCCAACATCGTCTCGCGCTCGGTGAGACGCTGCGCGTAATACGGCGACGCGTTGAGATTCACGATGAGCTCGGCCCCGCCCGCGGCCTCGGTGAGGATCGGACCGGTCGGACTCCAGGCGTCTTCACAGATCGATATGCCGACCTTCACTCCCGCGATGTTGAAGAGTGGAAGCGGCTCGCGCGGGGCCACGAAGTAGCGCTGCTCGTCGAAGACCGCGTAGTTCGGCAGCAACTGCTTGCGGTACACGCCGTACACGCGACCGTTCGCACACACCGCGGCCGCGTTGTGCAGGTCACGTCCGGGTTCGGGAAAGCCGACGACGGCCGCGGTGCGCCCGGTGCGCGCTGCGACCTTTTCGAGCATCTCCGCGGCCTGCGCGACGAACGCGGGGCGCAGGAGCAGATCCTCGGGCGGGTACCCGGTGACCGTCAGCTCGGGGAACACGACGAGGTCGCAGCCGGCGGCGTCGGCCGCGTCGTAGGCCTCGAGGATGCGCGCGGCATTGCCCTCGAGATCGCCGACGACGACGTTCAGCTGGGCGGCGGCCACCCGAAAGCGCGGCATCTGCCCAGGATACGAGGGCCCGGGAGTTTGCGCGACACTCGGTTGATGACCACACCGGGGCGCACGCAGTGGGAGGGCGACGCCTACCAACGCCGCTTCGACGAGCTGGCTTCGGCCGGCGTCGACGTGCACGGAGAGGCGACGTTCGTCATGCAGTGCGCACCGAAGTCGGTCCTCGACGCGGGCTGTGGAACCGGGCGGGTCGCGATCGAGCTCGCCCGCCGCGGGCTCGACGTGGTGGGCGTCGACGTCGATCCGTCGATGCTCGCGACGGCCCGGGCGAACGGTCCCGGCATCGAGTGGCACGAGCACGACCTGACCTCACTCGCGCTCGGGCGCGTCTTCGACGTCGTGCTCCTCGCCGGCAACGTCCCCCTGTTCACACCACCGGGCACCCACCGGGCGCTGGTAGCCGGCTGTGCGCGCCACGTCGACCCCGACGGTGCCCTCGTCACGGGCTTCCAACTCGGCCGTGGCTACGACACCGCGTCGTTCGACGCCGACTGCCTCGCCGCCGGGCTCGTCTCCTCCGAACGATTCTCCACGTGGGCGCGGGACCCGTTCCGGCCGGGCGACGCGTACGCGGTCTCGATCCATCGTGTCGCCGGTCGATGAGCGCCGAGTAGCGTTCTTGCTTCAGCCTTCGACGACGACCTCGATGCAAGACGTCGATCCGCGTTTCGGGAGATGCTCATGGGCGACGAACCGTACGCCGCGCTGCTGCCGTGGATGGTCTTCGCGGTCGTCGACCGGCCCCACATCGGTGGAGGTCCCCTCTGGGCCGGAGCCGGCGCGTTGATCACGGCGATCACGCTGCTCCTCACCAGGTCCCGGAGCGAGGCGAGATCGCGCAACGTGATCGTCGTCGGCGCCGTCGTCTGGTTCGGCGCGCTGGCCATCGCCGGCGCGCTCCACCGTTCGAACACCGGATTCCTCGCGCACGACGGCCGTGCGCTGTCGGCGGCAGGGTTCGCGATCATCGCCTTCGGTTCGTTGGCCTTCACGCCCGCGGTCGAGCACTTCACTCGCCCGCACGTTCGGTCGAGCCAATGGGACGATCCCGCGTTCCACCGCGTCAACGTCTTGATCACATTGATCTGGGGTGCGACGTTCGTCGGCATCTCCCTCGCCCACTTCGTCGGCGCTTCGGTCGACACACCCGAGGCGTTGACGGTCTTCAACTGGGTCGTGCCGATCGCCCTCACCGCGATCGCGGCGCATCGCACGCGTGTGTGTTGGGACGACTTCAACGACGACGACACGTTCGATCCCGACCCGATGCGGGATATGGCGCTCGACTGGGAACCGCCGCTCAACTCGACCGACTTCTGAACCCCGGACGCGCAACCGGGGCGATGGATGCGCGAACGCCCCATCGCCCCGGAGAGCGGGTACCGCCTTCAGAGGTGCACTACGCCAGAGCGCTGCAGCACGTCTCGGTGATGAGACGGGTCACGACGTAGGGATCCATGTTGGCGTTGGGCCGACGATCCTCGATGTAGCCCTTCTTGTCGACCTCGACCTGCCACGGGATGCGCACCGACGCACCCCGGTTCGAAACGCCGTAGCTGAACTCGTTCCACGGCGCGGTCTCGTGCGAACCGGTGAGCCGCAGCTCGATGTCGGCGCCGTAGTTCGCGACGTGCTCGGCGGCGTTCTTCCCGAGCGCCTCGCACGCGGCGATGATCGGGTCGTAGCCCTCGCGCATCGCCTTCGTCGAGAAGTTCGTGTGCGCGCCGGCCCCGTTCCAGTCGCCGCTGACCGGCTTGGGGTCGAGCGTGGCCGCGATGCCGAAGTCCTCGGCGATGCGGTAGAGCAACCAGCGCGCGATCCAGAGCTGGTCGGAGACCTCGAGCGGGCCGAGCGGGCCGACCTGGAACTCCCACTGGCCGGGCATGACCTCGGCGTTGATGCCGGAGATCCCGAGCCCGGCTGCGAGGCACGCGTCGAGGTGCGCCTCGACGACGTCACGGCCGAACACCTCGTCGGCGCCGACGCCGCAGTAGTAGAAGCCCTGCGGCGCCGGGAAGCCCCGCACCGGGAAGCCGTGCGGGCGGCCTTCCTTGAAGAACGTGTACTCCTGCTCGATACCGAACAGCGGCTCTTGCGCCCCGAACTTCTTCGCGATCGGCGAGAGCAGCGCCCGCGTGTTCGTGGGGTGCGGCGTCATGTCGGTGAGCAACACCTCGCGACATGACGAGGATGTTGTCGCCGCCCCGAATCGGGTCCGGACACGAGAACACCGGCTTCAGCACACAGTCCGACGCTGCTCCCGGCGCCTGGTTCGTGCTCGAGCCGTCGAAGCCCCAGATGGGCAGATTCTTGCTGTCGCTCAGAATCTTCGTCTTCGAACGAAGACGCGCCGTTGGCTCCGTACCGTCGATCCAGATGTACTCCGCCTTGATCACCACTGCTCGCTCCGATCTCCAGGGCGTAATTCCGCCCGCTGTGACATGGCAGCTTGGAACTGCGCGATTTCCATGCCGTTGCCCTATTGTGAACGCTCTGTTACCGCCCCCACCCGCCCTCGGAGACCCTAGGCGAGGGCCCGTAAACTCTCCACATGGAACGCCAGAACGAGTACGTCCTGCGCACCGTCGAAGAGCGCGGCGTGCGCTTCGTCCGCCTGTGGTTCACCGATGTCCTGGGCTTTTTGAAATCGGTCGAGATCACCCCCGCAGAGCTCCAGGTCGCCCTCGAGGAGGGCATCACCTTCGACGGCTCCACGATCGAGGGCTACAGCCGGATCCAGGAATCCGACATGCTGGCCGCGCCCCGACGCCAACACGTTCGAGCTCCTCCCGACCGACGACGGCGACACCGTCATGGCCCGGATGTTCTGCGACATCTCGACGTTCTCGGGCGAGCCCTTCGAAGGCGATCCCCGCCGGGTGCTCAAGCGCAACCTCGAACGGGCCCGCGAGAAGGGGTTCACCTTCTTCGTCGGACCGGAGATGGAGTTCTTCTACTTCCGCTCCGCCGCCAACGTGGAACCCCTCGACGCGGCGGGTTACTTCGACCTCACCGCGCACGACATCGGATCGCGACCTGCGCAAACAGACCGTGCTGCGGCTCGAGGCCATGGGCATCCCCGTCGAGTACTCGTTCCACGAGAACGGGCCGAGCCAGCACGAGATCGACCTCCGCTACACCGACGCGCTCGAGATGGCCGACAACGTGATGACGTTCCGGCTCATCGCCAAAGAGGTCGCGGCCGACAACGGCGTGTACGCCACCTTCATGCCCAAGCCGATCAGCGGGGCGTTCGGGTCGGGCATGCACACCCACGTGTCGCTGTTCGAAGGCGACGTGAACGCGTTCCACGATCCCGGCGACGAGTACGGCATGTCGAAGATCGCGAAGCATTTCATCGCCGGCCTGCTCGTCCACGCCAGCGAGATCTGCGCGATCACCAACCAGTGGGTCAACTCCTACAAGCGGCTGATCCCGGGCTACGAAGCACCCGTGTACAAGTGCTGGGCTCGCAACAACCGCTCCGCCTTGGTGCGCGTGCCACTGTCGAAGTCGGGAAAGAACGAGTCGTCGCGCATCGAGTTCCGCGCCCCCGACCCGGCCTGCAACCCCTACCTGGCCTTCTCGCTGATCCTCGCCGCCGGGCTCCGCGGCATCGACGAGGGTTACGAGCTGCCGCCCGAGGCCACCGACAACATCTACGCACTCTCCGACGAGGAACGCCTCACCGTGGGAATCGGGTCGTTGCCCGGCTCCTTGCGCGACGCACTCGACGCGATGGAACATTCGCAGCTGGTCGCAGAAGCGCTGGGCGACCACGTCTTCGAGAATTTCCTGGTCAACAAGCGGCGAGAGTGGGCTGACTACAAGGCCGATGTCACGCCGTTCGAGATCGCTCGCTATCTCGGAACGCTGTAGGCGACTGCTGAGGATGAGAGTCTCGTGAACGAGTTGCTGCTCGTATTCCCCGACCCGGCACCGCCCCTGCTCGCGCAGACACTCGACCTGTCGGGTGTCCGCTGGAAGTCGGTCGGGAATGCGGCGATCGCCATGCAGTACGAACCGGTCGACGGCTGGACCGGCGCGGTCGTGTGCGCCGACGACGACCCCGAGGGCGCGTTCACGCTGTGTCGCACGCTGCGCAAAGGCGATTCCCGCGTCGAGTCGATCCTGCTGCTCATCACGGGCGCGCAACTCCACGACCTCGAGCACCGCGAAGACCTGTTCGACGACTTCTGCCTCACACCGTTCCACCCGAAAGAGCTCGAAGCGCGGTTGCGCCATCTCATGTTCCGCGCCGGGCGCGCCGGCTCTCCCGAGGTTGCGTCGTACGGCGACCTGGTCTTGAACTTCGAGACCTACCAGGCCGCCGTGAACGGCAAGCCCCTCGACCTCACGTACATGGAGTACGAGCTCTTGAAGTTCTTCGTGACCCACCCCGGCAAGGTGTTCACCCGCGAGCAGTTGCTGTCCCGGGTCTGGGGCTACGAGTACTACGGCGGTGCGCGCACGGTCGACGTGCACGTTCGTCGCCTCCGGGCAAAGCTCGGCGAAGAGAACGCGAACCTCATCCAGACGGTGCGCTCCGTCGGGTACCGCTTCGGCCAGTCGCGCTGGCCCGGCGCGACGCCACCCCGCGACCTGTAGTCAGCTGGCTGTAGTCAGCTGGGCGAATCGCTCGCGCGTGCGTCGGCGTCGGCCGACATCAGCCAGCCGGTCAGAGCCGACCAGGCCGCGCCGACGACGAACAGCCCGACCGGCCCGACGACGAAGATCACCAACAGCACGAGCACCACGCCGACCACGCCGGGAACCTACCAAACGGTTGGCATCAAAAACGGTCCCCCGGGCCCGTTTCCATACCAACTGTTGTCAAGAAAAGTGGTGCCACGGGCCCGTTTCGATACCAACGCGGGGGTGGCGGGTCGCGCTGGTTACCCCACGTACGCCCAGACTTCGATCTCGACCTCCGCACCGCCCGGCAGTGAGGCGACCCCGACGGTGGAGCGGGCCGGTCGGTGGTCGCCGAACACCTCGGCGTAGACCGCGTTGACGGTTGCGAACTGCCCGATGTCGGTGACGAAGACCGTCGTCTTGACGACGTGGATGAGCGCGGCACCGCAGTCGCCCAATACGGCCGCGATGTTCGCCAGCACCTGGCGGGCCTGCGCGTCGACGCCCCCCGTGACCATGGCTCCGGTGGCGGGATCGAGCCCGACCTGCCCCGCGAGCACCAGCCAGTCGCCGGCGCGAACGGCCGGCGAGTACGGACCGGCGACTTTGGGCGCGTTGGGCGTGGGAACGATCTCGACCGTCACGGTCACCTCCTGGGCGCGGGAAACGTAGTGGGTCTGCCCAGAGCGTTCCACGCCGCGGCCGCAACCGCCGCGAACACCGCGTCGGTCGACCGGGCGCGTGGCGGTGCGGGATCGTCGACGATGGTCACGGTGATCGGCGGAGTCTCGGCGGGGCGCAGCACACCGAAGGAGCGAATCGTCAGGTCGTGGATCTCTCCGGTCGCGGCATCGACGGCGAGACCTTCGCTCGTGACCCAACCCAGGGCCATGTGTGCGGCGCCGATCGCGTAGGACCGCAGGACGATCTCGTCGAGCGGATCACCGGCCGCGAGGGTCACGTCGACACCGACCACCTTGCCCCGCTCGGCCGCGACGCGCGCCCTTGCCCGCGCCCCGCTCGGGGTCACGACGTCGACGTCGCGCCCGAGTGCACCCGCGACGAGAACCGCCTGCTCGGCGAGCCCGACCGCGCGAAGCTCCGCACTCACGGGCGGGCCGGGCACATCGACCTCGGTCCAACGGGCCCGCACCTCGATGCCGGCGGCAGTCGGCCACTCGCGCGGTACGCCCGCGCCCCGCGCGATAACCCCTTCGATCTCGATCACGCCGTCGCGCGCCACCGCGACCGCGGCAATCGGCGGCCGCTTGGGACCCAGCCGCACGACGTCCTCGCGCGCGTATACGACGCGCACCGTGCGGCCCAACCGGTCGGCGAGCTCGCGGGCCGCGATCGGCGCGGCCGAGTGCGCCTTGCCCCCGAACGCGCCCGCGTTGGCAAGCGGTGAAGCGGGTTCGCCCCCGGGCTCACACCACGACGCGTCGGGTTCGAGATACGCGGGCTCGACCCACTGGGTCGCGAGCTGCACCCCGTCCGGCGGGCACGCCGGCATCCGGTCGAGCAGCGGGGCGCGCGCGCCGACCGTCGTACGCCTGCCCTGCACCTTGCCGGCGCGACGGCGCGCCTGCACGAGCGTGTCGGCGACGACCCATTCGATACCGGCGGCCACCACCACATCGGCACTGGAGCCCGGTTGGAGCGGAACCGCTACCAACGCGTCGCGCGGCGCGGTGTCGTCGGCGAACGCTGCGCCACCGAGCGGAACCGCGACATCGACGCGCTGGTCACCTCCCGACTCGAGACACGCCCGCCGCGTCGCGGCACCGAGATCACGGTTCGGCGTCACACCGGGATCGAATGTTTCCTCGGACAGCGCATCGCGGACGGTGAGCCATCCCGTGCACCGGCACAGATGTGCCGCGAGCGATCGGTCGACGTCACGCGCGCGCGTGCCGGCGAAGCGCATCACGATCCCGGGCGTGCAAAATCCGCACTGCGAGCCTCCGGTGGCGACGAAGGCGCGCGCCGCACGCGCTCGCGCGGACTCGTCGATCCCCTCGATCGTCGTCACAGCCCGGCCGTCGACGCGCGCGGCCGGGGTCACGCACGCGACGCGTGGCTCGCCGTCGACGAGCACGGTGCAACAGCCGCACTGGCCTTGCGGCGCACAGCCGTCCTTGGCCGATACGACTCCGAGTCGCTCCCGCAAGACGTTCAGCAACGACTCGCCGCGCTCCACCTCGGCGTCGACGACAACAGTTGCACCATTGAGCACGAAGGTGATCGGCATCGTCTGCGACCGTACTCGTCGCCCGCGTTTGCGCCGGACGCGAAACGACCCCGCCGGAGCGGGGCCGTTACCGAGAACCGCAGATCGTCAGGAGAACGACTGACCGCAACCGCAGGTGCGCTGCGCGTTCGGGTTGTTGATCGCGAAGCCCGCGCCCTGCAGACCGTCCTTGTAGTCGAGTGACGCGCCGACCAGGTGCTGGGCACTGTCGCGGTCGACGACCACCTGCACGTCGCCGTAGGACTCGACGATGTCGTCGGGGGTCTTCTCGGTGTCGAAGAACATCTCGTACGAGAGGCCGGAGCACCCGCCGGGGCGGACCGCGACCCGCAGGTAGAGCTCCTCTTGGCCTTCGGCCGCGATCAGTTCCTTGACCTTGGTCGTTGCTGTATCGGTCAGGGCAATCATCTGGGCCTCCGGGTACTCGTTCGGAACTGAGATCAGGATACTTCGACGGAAACGACGACCCGGCACGGGTCGCGGTCGTACAACGTCGAGAACTCCTCGACGCTTCCGCCACCAACCGACGAGACGACGCCCTCGCAGATCCCACGGTGCAGGTTGCACACCAGCTCGGGGTACGCCTCGGCCAGCTCACGGAATGGGCAGTGCAAGAACGCGATGTCGGCGCCGCCGCCCGGCAAGGACTCCCGTTCGGGGTCGAACCCGAGACGATCCATCTCCCCGAAGAGCGCCTTCACGCACGACTTGGAGCTGGCGCGCCGGCCGGCCTCGGCGCCCCAGGAGCGGCCCGCGGAGGTCGCGTCGGCCGCTTCGGCGCCCACGCGCTCGGCGAGCATGGCGAGCATCCCCGCGAGAAGCGTGTAGCTCGGAGGGTCGAGACCCAAGCCGGGAGCGCCCGCGGCCAGCGAGTACACGTGCTGCGGCCGGCCGACCGTTCCCCGGCGTACCGGCTCGACTTCGACCAGACCGGCCTCGCGGAGGCGCTCGAGATGCAGCCGTACCGTGTTGGCATGCAGACCGAGACGCTCGGCCAATTCGGTGGCGGTGAGGGCCGCGGTCGAGCTCGCGAGCTCCTGATACATGGAGAATCGCGTTTCGTCGCCGAGGGCTTTCAAGACCGCCAGCAGGTCCATTTCCTTGACGGTAGCTGGCAATCGGGCATATTTTCAAGGTCTTCACTGGTTTTATTGGTCACATGCGCACGATGAGCGATCCTCCCCCCGTCCCGGGCCCGATCCCGACCCCCGTTCCGACCCCGGACGATGTCCGTGGGGTCTTGGCGGGGGTCCTCGACCCCGAGCTCCGGGCGTCGATCATCGACCTCGGCATGGTCCACGACGTGCGGGTCGAGCCCAACGGCGACGTCATGGTCAAGGTCGCGCTGACGACCGCGGCGTGTCCCCTCCGCGGCCAGATCGGCACTGATGTGCGCTCCAAGGTCGCGGGGCTGCCCGGCGTCGGCGAGGTCCGGGTCGAGTACGACGAGATGACCCAAGCGGAGCGCTCGGCCCTCATGCAAAAGGCGCGGCTGCGCGCGTCGGAGTCGGCGCCGGCCACCGAGGTCCCGCCGACCACGCGGGTCATCGCGGTCGGCAGCGGTAAGGGTGGCGTCGGCAAGTCGTCGATCACCGCGAACCTCGCCGCGGCGCTGGCCGCGAGGGGCTTTACCGTCGGCGTGCTCGACGCCGACATCTGGGGCTTCTCCATCCCGCGCATGCTCGGCGTCAAGGGCCGCCTCGCCGGCGCGAAGGCGGCCGACGGCAAGGGCAAGATCGCTCCCAACGAGATCCGCGTCGGCGACGGCATGCTGCGGATCGTGTCGATGGGCCTGCTCGTCGACAACGAGGACACCGCCCTCATGTGGCGCGGGTTGATCCTCGCCAAAGCGCTGGAGCAGTTCCTCGTCGACGTCAGTTGGGGTGATCTCGACTACCTCTTGATCGACATGCCGCCGGGAACGGGCGACATCCAGATGGCGTTGTCGCGGCTGTTGCCCCAGACCGAGATGCTCGTGGTCACGACTCCGGCAGTCGGTGCACAAAAGGTCGCGGCGCGTGTGGCCGACATGGCCCGCCGCTCCTACTTGAAGGTGCTCGGCGTCATCGAGAACATGACCGAGTTCGTCGCGCCCGACGGCACCCGCCACGCGATCTTCGGCGCGGGGGGCGGTAAACGCCTCGCCGCACTCACCGGCGCGCCGCTCGTCGGCGCGGTGCCGATCGAGCCCGCGGTCTCGAGCGACGGCGACGCCGGAACGCCGGTCGTCCTCGCGCACCCCGATTCGCCCGCGGCGCGCGAGCTGCACACGATCGCGGCCAAGATCGTCACCGAGCTCTTGCCCCCCGTGGAGATGGCCGGCTGCACCGCCCGCATGTTCGAGCTCGTCCAAAAGCTGGCGTGAACGCGAAGGATCCGTCCGCGAAGGATCCGTTCCCGCGCCTCGTCGACACGGTGCTCGGAGGCGGTGGCCATGGAGCGGTGTGGGGCCGGCACCAGCGCGTGCCGCATCGCGGTTTCGACGAGCGCCGGTTCCGCAAGGCGCTGCGCGCCTATTGGGGTCCGGAGGCCGACTCGATGCGCGTGGCCCTCGCGGTGCAGGACGCCGCCTTCGTCGCGGGGGTCCTGCGCACCGTGAGCGAACAGCTCGGTCTCGACGGCGACGACCGCCGCCGGGTCACCGCAGCCGTGGTGCGCCAACGCCTCCTCGGTGAACCCGACCCGACGCTCGACGAGGTCGACGCCGCGTGGCGCGCGTGGTGGCCACCACCGCCCGGCGACGAGGGCCGTGTGCTCTTCGCACGATTCCTCGACGCGTGGCGAGCGTGGCTCAGTCCGAGAGTCTGAGCGCGACCGCGGGGCGAATGCGCGCCGCCGAACGCGCGGGCGCGGCGGTCGCCAGTAACGCGCACACGAAGGTTCCCGCCACGAGCAGCCCGATCGCGGTGAACGGTACGCGGAACGCGAGGGTCGAGCCGAAGGCGTCGGTCAACGTGATCGACCACGCGCACACCAGCGCGAGCACCGTCCCGATCATGACGCCCTCGACGGCGACGAACGCCGACTCCACGACGAAGGCGGCGCGTACGGCCGCGGCTTGGAAGCCGAGGGCGCGCAGCACGCCGACCTGGCGGCGCCGCTCCCGCACCGCCCGAACCATGATCACGCCGATGCCCGCGATCCCGACGACGAGCCCGAGGGCGAGGTAGCTGCGCATCAGCAAGAAGAACTGCTGTTGTTGGGCCATGTCGTCGTGGACGACACCACGGATCGTCTCGGCCTTCCCGCCATTGGCCAGGAACCGCCCCGCGAAGGCCGCTGCGAACGTGGTGGGATCACGCACGTCGAGGTACGCGCGATTGGCGACGGCGCGCGCCCCGAAGAGATCTCGGGCCGCAGTGATGCCGAACAACACGCCGTTGTTCGCCACGTCCGACTTCGTGATCGCGGCGACGGTGAAGGTGCGCGACCGCCCGGTCGCCTCGTCCTGCACGGTGAACCGATCACCGATCGAAACCTGGTTGTGGGGCGGGCCGCCGCCGGACGCGAGGAAGGAATTCTCGACCAGCGCGAGGTGCGGCGACGCGAGGACCGCGCGGTACGCGGCGGCGTCGTTCGCGTAGGCGCCGTGGTCGTCCAGCTTGGGCGCGCCATGGTCGACGAAGCGTTGGTCGAATCCGGTCGCCGTCCATTCCCGCGGTTGGGTCAGGCCCGGCGCCGCGGTGATCTGCGCGTTCAGGGTGACGAGCGGAGCGACGGCGCGGACTCCGGACTCGCGGGCGATCGCGTCGAGGGAGACCGGATTCGTCGGGTTCGACTGCACCACGACGTTGAAGCCGCCGGACGCGTCGCGCGTGAACTGGCCGATCTGCCCGGCGAACATCGACGCGAACACCGACACCAACACCAAGATGAAGACGACCAGCGCGAACATGCCCAGCGTCATCGACGTCCGGAAGCGACGCGCCAGCGGGTACGCAAGCCCGAGGCGGACGGCCAGCGAACGTTTGGCGATCCGACCGATGCCGTGACCGATCGCCAACTGGTGTTGTGCGGTGAGTACCACCGCGGCCGCCACGAGGACGAAGCCCTGGAACACGAAGACGAAGATGTCGACGGAGATCCCGAGCGCGATCGCGATCGGGACCACCGCGACCGCCCACGCGAGCACGAGCGTTCCGGTCGCGGTGTTCACCAGGGGTCGCCCGAACCGTCGCGCCAGGAAGGGTGCGACGCCGACGAAGACGAGAACCGGACCCAACATCAACGCCAAGAACGTCGACCCGAAGAGCCCGATCACCGTCAGCACGAGCCCGGACATCAACGCGAGCAAACCGAGGTAGCTCGTCCGGCGGTGCGAAGTACGGCCGGCAGGTTCGGTGATGTCGCGGATCGCCTGGATGATGTTGAACCGGCTCAGCCACACGCTGGTGAGCACGACCGTCGCGATCGCGATGAGGAAGCCGATGACGAGACCCCGTTGCACGCTGGCCCATTTGAAGGCGAAGTGCAGCGCGATACCCGTGTCGTCGCCACGGCGGGAGAAGAGGTTCGCGGCCGCGGCCATGAGGGCGCGGCCGAGGCCGAGCCCGACGAAGGTGCCCGCGATCGCGGAGAGCACCGCGTAGCACCAACCTTCGGCCGCGAACGCGCCGACGAGGGACAGCCGCCGCAGGCCAACGGCCCGCAACATGCCGAGCTCCGACTTTCGCTCGTCGGCCAGCATGATGAAGATGTTCACGAGGAGGAGGATCCCCGCCAGCACGGCGAACGTGCCGAGGGAGGTGTACAGGCGCGACAGCGACTGACCACTGCGTTGCGCCCGATCCAGCACAGCCTGCTTGCGGTCGTTGATGCTCGCGGCGACGCCACCGAGACGAGATGCGAGCAACCGGTCGACCACCGCGGTGCGGCGCGCGCCGGCCTCGACGCCGCCGGTGTTCGACACGAGCACGACCGATTGCGGGGGCGCCGCGTTCGGCGCTGCGCTCCTGGCGAAGACCCCGGCGATCGTGCCCGGACCGACGAACACATTGTTCGACGCGGTCTCGTCTCCCGTCCAGTAACCCGCGAGACCGAGCTTCGGCAGCACCCGCACCACGCGCAGCGGGAGTCTGACCCCGTACGCGAATGCGTCGATCGCGTCGCCGGGCTTCAGTTGCAGCGTGCGAGCGAGGTCGCGGCCGATCACGGCCTCACCGGGGCCGGGAGTCGGGCCCGACATGCCGGTCGCGTGCGGGTCGCCACCGAAACCGCGAGCGGCGGCGAAGTCGGTCTCGAGCAGTTGGGCCTTGGGTGCGGCGCGCACCGGCGCCGTCGTCGAAGCGGCCGATGCGGAGGTCGAGGTGAGCGCGAGCGTTCCGTCGACGTTCGGGTCGCGCAAGCCGGAGAGCCGCGACTCGAGCATCGCGCCCGCAGCGAGGCCGTTCGCGGAAACGATCTCGTCGACCGGTCCCAGCTGTTCGTACGCCATGCGGCGGATCGACGAGTTGAAGGTGTCACCGACCACGAACGAGCCCGTCATGATCGCGGTTCCGAGCAACGAGCCGAGGATCACGAGCGCGGTCTCGCGGGGCCGGCGCACGGCATTGCGCAACGCGAGGCGGCGCAACACGGGCTTGCGCGCGAGCACGAACAGGAACGGCAGCGAAGCGAGCGCGACGATGATCATCGGCGCGTCAGCGAACGGGCGAGGCGGACGGCGCCGTCGCGCCGCCGGTCCCGCCGCCGGCGACGAGATCGTCGCTCACGATCCGGCCGTCACGCATCTTGATCGCACGATTCGCACTCCCGCCGACGCCGGAGTCGTGGGTCACCACGATCAGCGTGAGTCCGTCGGCGTTCAGCTCGCGCAGGAGCTGCATCACGTGTTCCGCGGTCTCGGAGTCGAGCGCGCCCGTGGGCTCGTCGGCCCAGACGACGCGCGGTCGGCCCGCGAGCGCGCGTGCGATGGTGACGCGTTGTTGTTCGCCCCCGGAGAGCTCGGCCGGGCGGTGCTTCAGCCGGCCGCCGAGCCCGACGCGCTCGAGCGTCTCCGCGGCACGGCGGCGCGCTTCCTTCGCGTCGACGCCTGCGAGCAGCAACGGAAGCTCCACGTTCTCGACCGCGCTGAACACCGGGATCAGGTTGTAGGCCTGGAAGATGAAGCCCATCGACGACGCCCGGTTCGCCGTGCGCTCGCGCGTCGGAAAGCGCGTGGAGGTCGACGCCGTCGAGGAGCACGCGCCCGCCGTCGATCTCGTCGAGACCCGAACAGCAGTTGAGCAGCGTCGTCTTGCCCGAACCGGAGGGACCCATGACCGAGACGAACTCGCCCTCGTGCACGACGAGGTCGACGTCGCGCAGCGCCTCGACCTCTTCTGCGCCCGTGTCGGTACGTCTTGCGAACCCGTTCCGCCACCAAGAGCGCGTCGGTCGAGTCGGTCACCAATCCTCCATCGGCCGCGGGATCTGCAACCGCCAACGGTAGGGCGAGGCGGACGCGACCTAACGCATCCGCGCCCGGCGCAGAGCGTCCGGCAACTCCTGTGGACCACGTGCGCGCAATGCCGACACCGACTCAGGGATGTCACAGGCTTTCGCCGGCGTGATCCTCGACCGGGACGCCGCCCGGACCGCGCAGGATGAAGCGGCACCCGTACTCCGTCTCGATCGACATCGACTCGGCCATCGACCCTTCGTCGACGTCGATGGTCACGCCGTCGTCGCCCGGATACAGCGTCCGCGAGATACTCGGGCGCGTACACCGGAACGCCCGCGACCTCGCCGACGGCCTCGCTGTCGGGCCCGGGCCAGAAGTCCTCGTAGAGGAACGGCGCCGTCGACTCGCAACAGCCGGTCCCGATCGTGAACACCAGCGCGCCGCGACGATCGCGCATCGCCCGTTCGACGATGCGCGCCGCCGCGGCCGTACCGGTGACTCTCAAATGTTGCCGCTCAGCGCGGCGAAGTGCAGGTAGCCGTTGCGATCGGTCGACGTGTTCTGCCACACGTGCTTGATCTGGCGGTACTCGTTGTAGCCGTAGTCGCCGAGCTCACGCCCGATGCCCGACTGCTTGTAGCCGCCGAACGGCTGGGTCGGCGTGATCATGTGGTAGTCGTTGATCCACACCGTGCCGGTCCGCATACTCGCGGCGACGCGAGTGCGCGCGCTCGAGGTTCGTCGACCACACGCCGCCGCCGAGACCGTAGATCGAGTCGTTCGCGATCTTGATCGCCTCGTCGTCGGAGTCGAACGGGATCACGCACAACACCGGTCCGAAGATCTCCTCCTGCGCGATCTTCATCGAGTTGTCGGCCTCGAAGATCGTGGGCAGGTAGAACGCGCTCTGGTCGAGCCCGGCGGCGAGATCGGTCGGCTTGGAGCCGCCGCACAGCAGCTTGGCGCCCTCGTCGAGCCCGAGCTTGACGTAGCGCTCGGTGGTGTCGACCTGGCTCGGCGATACGAGCGGACCGAGGTCGGTGGCCATGTCCATGTTGTCGCCGATGACGATCTTGCCCGCTCGCTCCACGAGCAAGCCGACGAACTCGTCGTAGATCTTGCGCGACACCAACGCACGGGTTCCCGACTCGCACACCTGGCCGTTGTGGAAGAACGTGCCCCACAGCACGCCCGCCGCGGCGAGGTCGAGATCGGCGTCGTCGAGCACGATGTTCGCCGACTTGCCGCCGAGCTCGAGCGTCACCTTCTTCACGGTGCCCGACGCGAGCTGCATGATGCGCCGCCCGACCTCGGTCGAACCGGTGAACGCGACCTTGTCGACGAGCGGGTGCTGCGCCATCTCCTCACCGGCGCTGCCACCCGGACCGGTGATCAAGTTGACGACGCCCGGCGGGATGTCGGCTTCTTGAACTGCCTTCACCATCTCGATCGCGCTCAGCGACGTGAAGCTCGCGGGCTTCAGCACAACGCGTGTTGCCGGCCGCGATCGCGGGACCGATCTTCCAGCCCGCCATGAGGAACGGGAAGTTCCACGGCACGATGCCGCTGCACACGCCGTAGGGCTCGCGGCGAACGATGCTCTTCGCGGGCGGGAACGGGCTCTCGCCGCGCTCGATCACGTCGGGTTCGTTCTCCGCGCAGTCGGCGAACGTCTGGAAGGTCGACACCGCGCCGGGGACGTCGGCGAACATCGCCTTCTTGATCGTGCCGCCGCCGTCGCGTGCTTCGATCTCGGCGATCTCCGCGCTGCGAGCGTTGATGATGTCGGCGACCGCGCGCAGCTTCTCCGCGCGCTCCTTGCCCGACATCTTCGGCCACGGGCCCTCGTCGAACGCCTTGCGCGCGGCCTGCACGGCACGTTGCGCGTCTTCGCGCCCGGCCTTGGCGACGTCGGCGATCTTCTCGCCGGTCGATGGTGCGTAGGTGGGGAAGGTCTCGCCCGATTGCGCGTCGACCCAGGCACCGTCGATGAACAGTTGCGTGTCGCCCATCGCGACTCCTCTCAGAGGGATGTGTTGCCTGCGTCAGGCTATGGGCGTGTCTACGCGATGGTCCAGCTGGTCTTGGCGCCGCGGCCCGAGACCTTGCCCTCGGCCTTCAGCTTGAGCAGGTGCGCGTGCACCTGACGCTGCGCCATCTCGAAGAGGCCGTCGGGGGTGTCGGTGTAGAGCGTGGCCACGATCTTGGGGATCGTCGGCGGGCTTGGCCTTCAAGACCTTGAGGATCTGGCGCTCGCGCATCTTGCGGTGAGCGACGTACTCGTCGAGCACGGCCGCGGGATCCTCCATGACGTCGCCGTGGCCCGGGCAGATGCTTGGCCACCCGCTTGATCTTGCGGAGCCGGTCGAGCGAGGCGAGGTACTGGATCATGTCGCCGCCGCGCTGCGGGTTGACGACGGTCGTCGTCCCGTTGAGCACGTGATCACCGGTGAAGAGCGTGCGCTCCTCGTCGAGCCAGAAGCACAGATGATTCGGCGCGTGGCCCGGGGTGTGGAGCGCTTCGAGCCGGAACTCGGTGCCGTCGATCGTGTCGCCGTCGGCGAGCACGATGTCGAGCTCGAGCGTGACCTCGTCGGCCTTCGGGAACGGTGCGAAGCCGGCGATACGCGCGCCGGTCTTCTTCGCGATCTTGGTGGCCGCGGGCCAGTGATCGGGATGGGTGTGGGTGAGCAGGATCCAACGCACCCGCTCGCTCATCGACGCGCCGATGATCGCGTCGACGTGGCTGCGCGAGCTCGGGACCCGGGTCGATCACCGCGACCTCGTCGATGCCGACGAGATAGGTGTTGGTCCCCGGCCCGGTCATCAACCCGGGATTGTTCGCGACGACTCTGCGGACGAGCGGCGAGAGCGCGCTCGGAGATTCCGGGGTCAGGTCGGGCACGTGGCCTCGCGCAGCTCGGCCAACAGCGCGTCGACGCGGTCGAAGCGCGCCAGGACCTCGAGGCTGCGTTGGGTCGGGAGGATGAGATCGATCTCGCCCAGCGCGAATGCACGCAGGGCATCGGTCGGACGCATCCATGCCGAGGCGACGAGCTCGCTGCCGTCGTGCTCACCTTCGTACCCGTCGGGCGCGCGCACGACGAAGAACCGCGTGTCGTATCGCCGGGGCGCACCCTCGGGCGTGATCCAGCGCGCGAACTCGATGAGCTCGCGCGCGATCGATCGGGATGCCCGCTTCTTCCAGGCACTCGCGGGCGGCGGCCGCACGGAACTCGTCGACACCGAGCTCGGACGCCACGGCCGCGTCCTCGGGATCGACCGCGCCGCCGGGGAAGACCGTGGCACCGGGAACGAAGTCGAGCGTCGAGTTCCGCTGCAACACGAAGACATGCAGGTCGGGCCGGTCGCGCACCAGCATCACGGTGGCGGCGTCGCGGACCCTCTCCATGGAGAAAGTCTACGTGGCCTCCTCGCCTTTCCGGTGTGGGCGCCGGGGAGCGGGGCGGCGGGACCAGGCGCCATCCGTCGCGCACGTGCGGCGACACGCGCACGACGAGGCCCGCCGGTCGGAAAGCGCGATGTCGGCGCCCGGTGCGAGCGAGACGGTTACGCGTCGGGAAGGAGTCGGCGGCGTTCGGCCTCGGTCAGACCGCCCCAGATGCCGTGCGGCTCGTTCACCCGCAACGCGAAATCCAAGCACTCGGGCTGCACGATGCATTCCGAACAGATGCCCTTGGCCTTCGCTTCGCGCGCTTCTCGCTCGTCGCGCCGTTCCGCGACCGACGGCGGAAAGAACAACGCCGACTCCGGCCCTCGACAAGATGCCTTCAAATGCCACGTTTCGTGAACAATGCCGAGCGCCACGCCCTACTCCAAACCCCGCACCACGTGGGACGATCGGAACGTATCCGCGGCCCAGTGGCAAGACAAACGGCCTGGTCAGGAGCTACGCCGACGCTCGCGGTGGTCGCGGGCGCCGCCGGTCTCGGGCTCGACCTCCAACACGACGCCCTCGATGGAGACGACCCGCACGGCATCGCCGGCCCGGATCGGCGTGGCCCGGTTCGTGCGGGCCCGCCACAGCGCGTCGCGAATCCGGACGACGCCGTCCGGATCGACATCGGCCTCGGCCCAGCCCATCTCGCCGACGAGGTCTTCGCGTCCGATCGTCGGCGTGGAAAAGCGCGAACGCACCATCGCGGTCATCCCCGAGAGCATGAACACGACGGTGCTCGCGATCACCACCACGATCACCCACCACGCGGGATCGAGGCGGGACGAGCCGCCGAAGAGCCAGATCGAGCCCGCGACGAGTGAACCCGCGCCGATGAATGTCCACGGCCCGAGGGTTCCGGCCTGCACGTCGATGGACATGCCGAACATGCCGACCAACAACAGTGCGATCGCCCACGGCTGCACCGGAAGATGCGAGAAGCCGAAGCACGCGCCGATCAACGCGGCGGCGCCGACGAAGCCCGCGACGCCCACCCCAACCGAGAAGAACTCGAAGACGATCAGCGCCAGACCGGCGACGAACAAGAAGTACGCCACCCACGGCGAATCCATCGTGTGCGCGAGCTGGGCCTCCAGACCGAGCTTGCGGAAGTGGATCTCGCCCTTGGGTTCACGCACCATGCGGCCGTTCAGCTCGACGACCTTGATCGTCGACGGCTTCACCGGACCCGACGCGGTCTGAATCGTCCGGCCGTCGAGCAGGCCGATGAACTCGAGCAGCGTCGCCGCCTTCTCGTTGACGTTCTTCAGCGGCGCGTCGATCTTGAACGAGGTGTCGTCGTAGCGGATCGGGTCGACCGGGCCGAGGTGCGCGCCCGGCGCGACCGCGGCGAAGTCGGCGGAACGCGCCAGGAGTGCCGCGGCACCGCGCGCGCCGCCGCCCGAAGGACCGACCCACACCGTGACCGGAACCGTCGCGTGCGTGAGATCGTGCAACAAGGCGTTGACGTCGACATCGACCGCGCCCGACGCGTCGAGCTGGAAGACGACGACGCTCGAGTGCACGCGCTCGGCGTCGCGCAGCGAGGAACGAATGAGTGCGGCGTTCGACGGATCGATGAGGCCGTTGACCTGGACGACGTCGATGCGGCCCGCGTTCACGGTCTGCGCTCCGGCAACCGCGCAGAAGGAGCCGGCGACGAGCGCGCCGCCGCCCAGACCCACGAGAAGATGACGCCACCGCACCAGCCAGTCGTAGCACGCGCCTCGTACGATGGAGCAATGGAGGTGGCCGAATTCTGCTCGACCTCCCGCGTGGTGATCGTCGCCGGCAAAGGTGGCGTCGGGAAGACCACTGTCACTGCCGCCCTCGCCGTGACTGCGGCCCGCGCCGGGCGTTCGGTGCTCATCGTCGAGGTCGAGGGGAAGTCGGGCCTTCCCGCGATGTTCGACGCCCCGGCGCTGGGCTACGACGAGATCGATCTCGACCCGAGGGTCCGGGCTCGCTTCCTGACCCCCGACGCCGCGCTCGTCGACTACCTCGTGACGCACGGCATGAAGCGCATCTCCAAGCGACTCGCGGCGTCGGGCGCGCTCGACGTCGTCGCGACGGCCGTCCCCGGGATGAAGGACATCCTCGTGCTCGGCAAGGTGAAGTCGCTCGAGGAATCGGGCGGGGCCGATCTCGTCATCGTCGACGCGCCCGCGGCCGGCCACGCGATCACCTTCCTGCTTTCCGCACGCGGCCTGCTCGACGCCGTCCGCGTCGGGCCGATCCGCAAGCAGGCCCAAGACGTCGTCACCCTGATCTCCGATCCCGGCGTTGCCAGGTGATGCTCGTCACGCTCGCCGAAG
The DNA here is from genome assembly GCA_963812205.1 of uncultured Actinomycetes bacterium. GTDB lineage: Bacteria > Actinomycetota > Acidimicrobiia > IMCC26256 > PALSA-610 > PALSA-610. The sequence continues at coordinate 2,761 of CAWEUJ010000003.1, read as the reverse complement.
AGACGCCGGTGAGCGAAGTCGTCGACACCGCGTTCGCGATCGAAGACCGCGCCGGGGTCGCGCTCGGACCCGTGGTCGTCAACGGCTGCTTCACCCCGCTCCCCGTGACGGTCTCCGCGAACCCGACGCGATCCTCGACGACGCACGCGCGTGCGATCGCTTCGTCTCGCAACGCGAAGCGGACGACCTCGCGCGACGCGGCCGCGTTCCGTCGAGGAACGGCACGCACTCCAGCACGAACAGATCGAACGGCTGCGCGAGCGGCTTCCGCTCCCGCAGATCGAGCTCCCGTTCGTGTTCGACCCCGACATCACCCGCCCTCAACTCGACGTGCTCGCCGACGCGTTCGGGCGCGGAATCGAGAAGCTGTGACCATCCGCATCGAACGAGTTGGTCGACGACCGCCGGGTCGTCATCTGCTGCGGGACCGGCGGTGTCGGCAAGACCACGACCGCCGCGGTGCTCGCGCTCGAAGGCGCGCGCCGCGGCCGGAACGCGTGCGTCGTGACGATCGATCCGGCCCGTCGACTCGCCGATGCGCTCGGTCTCGCGCACCTCAGCAACGATCCGACCGAGATCGATCGCGCACTGTGGACCGACGTCGGGACCACCGGAGCCGACGTCGTTCCCGGCGGTCGTCTCTCCGCACTGATGCTCGACACCAAGTCGACGTTCGACCTGCTCGTGACGCGCAACGCGTCGTCACCGGAGCAGGCGCAACGCATCCTCGACAACGCCTTCTACCGGAACGTCTCCGGCGCGCTCGGCGGCACGCAGGAGTACATGGCGATGGAGAAGCTGCACGAGCTGCACGACGAAGGTGGCTTCGATCTCATCGTCGTCGACACGCCGCCGACCCGCCACGCGCTCGACTTCCTCGACGCGCCCAAGCGGCTGACACGGCTGCTCGACAACCGCGTCTTCCGCCTGCTGATGATGCCGACCCGCGCGTATCTGCGCGTGGCGAGCGTCGCCGTGCAGACGTTCCTGCGCACGGTCGCGCGAGTCGTCGGCTCCGAGGTGATCGAAGACGTCGTCGCGTTCTTCCGCGCGTTCGAGGGGATGGAGGAGGGCTTCCGCGAACGGGCGCAGGTCGTCGGCGAGCTGCTCACCGATCCCGCGACCGCGTTCGTGCTCGTGACCTCGCCGCGACGCGACGCGATGCAGGAGGCCACGTTCTTCGCCGCAGCGGCTCGCCGAAGCCGGCCAGTCGGTCCAGGCGCTGATCGTCAACCGCGTGCACCCGTCGTTCGGTGACGAGAGCCCGGCCGGGCTGCGGGCGGCCGCCACGCGCCGTGCGCCTCCGGCCTGACCGGTCCGGCAAGCCCGCCGAGGCGGCCGCCCGTCTCGGCGCGCTCTACGACAACCTCGCCGACTTCCGGGAGATCGCCGCACTCGAGCGGGCCCACATCGAAGAGCTGCGCGAGCGCATCGGCGGCGACACCGCGCTGGCCTACGTGCCGTACCTGGCCCACGACGTCCACGACTTCGCCACGTTGCACGAGGTCGGCGAGCTCTTGTTCGATACAGTCTCGGCCCGATGACCACGATCCTCGTCGCCGCCGACGCCAAGTGGGTGCGGGACCAGGTGCGGGCCGCGTTCACGGGACGCGGCCAGAACCGTGGTCGAGGTGACCCGAGGCCAGGACGTGCGCGACGCGTTCGGCGACATCGACCCCGACCTCGTCGTGCTCGACATGCAGATCGGGAACATGGGCGGCGTGGCCGTCGCCCTCGACCTCCGGCTCGAGGAGTCCGGCGGCCGCCTCGACCGGGCCAACATCCTGTTGCTGCTCGACCGCGAGGCCGACGAGTTCATCGCGCGACGCGCCGACGTCGACCTGATGCTCGTCAAGCCGGTCGACGCGGGCGTGCTCCGCCGCGCCGCGAAGCAGTTGCTCCCCGCCGCGAGCTGAACGACCGGTCTGGGCAACGCAATGGACGACCACGAGCTCGCCGTGCAGATCGCGCGCGAAGCCGGCCGTCTGCTCGTGCGGCGCCGGGCCGAAGGCGCGACCAAGGACGACGGCGACCGCGAGAGTAACGAGCTGATCCTCGCCCGCCTTGCCGAGACCCGGCCCGACGACGCGGTGCTGTCCGAGGAGTCGAAGGACGACCCGATCCGGCTCGAGCGCGAACGGGTCTGGATCGTCGACCCGCTCGACGGCACCCGCGAGTTCGGCGAGGCCGGTCGCACCGACTGGGCCGTGCACGTCGCGCTGGTCGTGAACGGGACCCCGCAGGCGTGCGCGGTCGCGCTGCCAGCCCAAGACGACGTGGTGATGGCGACCCGGCCTGCGCCGGTGCTCGCGCCGCCCGCACGACGCGAAGATGCGGCTGCTCGTGTCGCGTACCCGCCCGCCGAAACTGGCCGAGTACCTCGCAGGGGTGCTCGACGCCGAGCTCGTTCCCCTCGGCTCGGCGGGCGCGAAGACCATGGCCGTCGTCCAAGGCCAGGCCGACGTGTACGCACACTCGGGCGGCCAGTACGAATGGGACTCGGCTGCGCCGGTCGGCGTCGCCGCCGCGAGCGGCTGCCATTGCTCGCGTCTCGACGGCTCGCCGCTCGTCTACAACCGGCCCGATCCGTACTTGCCCGACCTGCTCGTCTGCCGGCCCGAGCTCGCCGAGCAGGTTTTGGCTGCGATCCGAGAGGCGCCCGGCGACTAGTGCTCGCCCCTTCTATACGGGGTGTAGCGCAGCTTGGTTAGCGCGCAGCGTTCGGGACGCTGAGGTCCCGGGTTCGAATCCCGGCACCCCG
>CAWEUJ010000002.1:850000-1363426 GCA_963812205.1 uncultured Actinomycetes bacterium | reverse complement strand
TTGGCATCCGGCGAAATGCGAAACGGCCCTCGACCGAGATCGAGGGCCGTTCGGTGAACCGGTGCGCGCCACTGGCTGTGGCTCAGCCGAGTCCGGACAGACCGACGCCGACTTCCTCGGCGTCGAATGATGTCGTTAGCTGCATGTGACTATCCGGGCGGTGCGAAGAACTCCAGCGCAATGTTGTCGGGATCGCGAAACGACAGACCGGAGCCGTAGGGCGCATCGACAATCCCGCCGTTCTTGATGCCCAACTCGCCGAGCTTGGTTTCCCACTGTTCGAGGTCGCTGCGGTTCGCGACGCGAAAGCGAGGTGGTCGAGTCCCGGTCGCCGCTCATTGAACGCTTCGTTGCTCGATGGCTGCGCGAACTGGTGGAGTCCGACGAGCGTCGGACCGCCAAGCATCCACACGACGTGGCGAAACGATCCAGTGTCTTCGTCGATGACCGGGTCAGTTCCGAACAGGGCTCGATACCAGGGAACACTTCGGTTCAGGTCGCTTACCGTCAGCGCGAACGTGAGTAATGGCGGGAAACTCTGTCATCTCGATTCCTCCGTTGGTGTCATTCTTCACGGCTCGATCCTTGGCCCGGCGGGCCGGGTGCCGCATCGGCAGTTCCACCCATTCCGAACTCGCAGGCAACTGGGTGATCTTGCCCACGCGGAGGTAACGACTGTCTAGTGAGCTGGGCGGGATCTACCCGCACAGAATGCCCGGTAGGGGTGCGTTCTGCCAGTGGCTCCGGTCGGACCAGGCCGCACATAACGCTCACTCCGCGTCGCCCAGCGGCATGCACGATATGGGCGCACGTTCTGCTCGGTGGTGCGCGCCGGTGGGGTGCGCGAGGTCGGCAGTTAGGGCGCGCTCGACGGGTCGGGCGCCCGGGCGTGCGCGCGGCGGAGCGTCCACCAGGCGCCAACGGTGACCATGGCGACGAGCGGGATCGCGGCTGTGAATCCACCGAGTACGACGTTCCCTATGAACGCCGGGAGCCCGAGAATGACGCTCATGCCGAGGACCCTCTTGCGGACGAAGTTGCAGCCAGGGCGGTGTCGCCACGCGCCGAACTTCGAGCCGGACTCTGGGCATTGACCGTCGCGCGAGTAGCCGCGACATGCAGCCAAGATCGACACCTGCGTGAAGTCCCTGCACTCGTCGGCCGGGTCGACCGCCGCCGCATCTTCGTCTTCCAGCACGAGCGCATAGTGCCCGATCCCCGGTTCAACGGGCCAGCGCAGAGCGGCAGTTCGGTGTGCGCGGGCCGCTATCGCCGACGCTCGCGTGCTCGCGTTCGCGAGCGCCCCCTACCAGCCTTTCGGAGGTAGGCGGCGCGGCCTTGGCTCGGCGGGGCGATCATGTCTCGACAGCTGCGGTGGTAGCTCTACTAGTAGTTGCACATCGCGATCATTTCCCCATTGGAGGCAGCCATGTCCCAAGTCCGTGTCCACAACTTCTCGATCTCCCTCGACGGGTTCGGGACCGGCGAAGGCCTCACGTTCGACGCCCCATTCGGGCACGCCGGCCATCGCCTGCACGAGTGGGCAATCGCCACCCAGTTCGGCCGTTCGATCATCATGGGTCAGACAGGTGGCTCGACCGGCGTCGACAACGCGTTCGCGGAACGCCTGGACGTCGGGTTCGGCGCCGAGATCATGGGCCGGGGCAAGTTCGGGCCGCAGACCGGCCCGTGGACCGACGTCGGCACCGACGACGAGTGGCGTGGCTGGTGGGGGCCGAACCCGCCGTTCCACACGCCGGTGTTCGTGCTCACGCACCACCCGCGCCCGTCGATCGAGATGGAGGGCGGCAACGTGTTCCACTTCGTCGACGCCTCTGCGCAGGAGGCGCTCGACCTCGCGCGCAAGGCCGCTGGCGGCCTCGACGTGCGCATCGGCGGTGGCGTCACGGTGGTGCGCGACTTCCTCGCCGCCGACCTCATCGACATGATGCACGTCGTACAGGTGCCGATCCTGCTCGGTCGCGGCGTCCGCCTGTGGGACGGCCTTGAAGGCATCGAGGAGCGCTATGACATCGAGGCGGTCTCGTCACCCAGCGGCGTCACCCACCTGACCTTCACACGTCGATAACCGATGCTGCGGACGAGCTGACGACCTGCCCCCGATCGCCGGGTCCGAGGCGCGATATCGGACGGAGCAACACAGCCGCGCATGCAATCGCGACCGTGCACCGAATGCCCGGTCCGGGCGCGTTACGCCACCGGCTCGGGACGCACAGAACGTGCGGTCGCCCCAACCTCGACCGCAGACGCGTTCGGTGCGCGCGTTCTGCTCGGGTCGACGAGTGGCGATGGCCGCGAGAGAGCGGCAGATATGCGCTTCCTCTACGCGGCTTTCTCTCGGCGTTCGGCGAGAACCTCGAACACCATTCCGGTGCCGACGATCAGCAACGAGACGACCGGAACAACGATCAGACCAACCGCTGCGGTAGACGACTCGTCATTCAAGATGCTCATCGCCAGCGAGCACGTGACAAACGCCGCAACAACCACAGCCACGATGGTGACGACGGGCGTGCGCAGGATCCACATGGCTACAGCGATCGCCGGTGCCGTTGCGATGACAATCGCTGTACCTGCGCTGTCGTTCGTGCCAGCGAGGTCGGACCGCGTTGCGAGTGTGTAGACAACGACAACGATGAGCGCGGTTAGCCACGCGAGGCCGAGAGAAACCGAAAGCCATAGCCTGCGTCGTTTCGTCGCCGCAGTCGGTTCCCGCACGAGCGCATAATGCCCGGTAGGGGCGCGTTCTGCCAGTGGCCCCCGTCGGGCCAGGCCGCACAGAGCACCCGCTCGGCTCGACCTCGACGGCGAGGATGATCGGGGCGCGCGTTCTGGTCGCGGGCGGCAGTCGAGACGGCGCGCGAGATCGGCAGCTATGGCGTCGTTCCTCGCTGCGAACTGCCGATCAGTCGAATGCTCCGCTGCGGGTCCTCACGAAGATCGTCAGACCTGCGCCGATCGTGACGAGTGCGAGAACACGACCGAGAAGCGTCGAGTCCGGGCGAAAGAGCCCGTACGAGCCGACCGCAGTCGCGAAGGCCCCGGCCGTGTACCAAAAGTGCCGACCGAATTTGTTCAGGTCGTTGAGCCACTTCGCCATCATCACCAGCCTACGGGCGCACGATCGAGATGCCTTCCGCCGGACGCCGGACTAACGCCGATCACAGATATGTACGCGTGGCGGGAAGTTACGCTGCGTCCGTGCGATGGGTGAGACGACACCGTGCGCTATGGATATGGATTGGTGGCGGAATCACGGTCGTGGCGATGCTCGTCGCGTTCTCATCGACCGTCTACCAGGGTCAGTCGTCGCGAGACGTTCCGCCTCCCGGAGGTGATCCGAACGCCGCCACCGACAACAACGGCAAGGGTTCCGACAACGCGCTTGCGCTGGGGAGCTTCTGCGTTGCAGTCGTCGCGGCGAGCGGAACAGTCCTTGTTGCTCGCGTCACGCGCAGGCCCTCATCGGTAGTCGATCGCGACTCCTGCCCTTAGCGCCGATCGGCAGCTATGGCGTGCCGTCAGGCGGCGACAGTGGCAAGCTGCGGCGCTCTCCCGCGGTGGAGAGGTCGGGCTCCGCAGACGGAAGTGCGACCGAGATCCGTCGGCCGTCGCGCGAGTACCGGAGCAGAAGCAAAGGACCGGTCGGTACGCCTGAACCCGGAGGAACCCGCGCGGCGGACATGACGAACTCTCGACCACGAACGACCACTAGGTACTCGTCCGGAGCCTCGTACCAATCGGCCGTCTCGGCTCCGGTCGGCTGAACTGCACGTCGTCGTGGACCACGACCGAGGCCGGCTCGTGTGGGCCGGACCCGGCCGCACGACACCGCCTTGGAAGTGTTCTTCGACGAGCTCGGACCCGAACGAGCAGCGCTACTGACTCACGTGTCGGCTGATATGGCCGACTGGATCGCCCGCGTCGTCGCCGCCCGGGCCCCGAACGCGGTGCGGAGCGCCGATCCGTTCCATGTGGTCGCGTGGGCGATCGAAGCGCTCGATATCGAACGCCGCCGCGCCTGGAACCACGCCAAAGGCCGCCGCTCCACCCGCGGTCTCGGCCTCGCCCGCCAAGGCCGCTCGACCGGCGACGCCCAACACATCTCCAAATCGCGCTACGCGCTATGGAAGAACCCCGGTGACCTCACCGGCCGTCAACGCGACCAGCTCGACTGGATCGCCAAGACCGACCCCAGACTCTGGCGCGCATACCTCCTCAAAGAAGGACTACGTTACGCGTTCACGGTCAAAGGCCAACAAGGCAAGATCGCGCTCGACCGGTGGATCCAATGGGCGCGCCGATCGCGGATCCCCGCGTTCGTGCAACTGCAACGCCGGATCCGCACGCATCACGAAGCGATCGATGTCGCGCTCGACACCGGCCTCTCCCAAGGACTCATCGAATCCACGAACAACAAGATCCGGCTTCTCACCCGCGTCGCGTTCGGGTTCCACGGACACGAACCACTCATCGCACTCGCGATGCTCGCCCTCGGATCACACCCACCCCACCTCCCCGGCCGCGACTGACCCACGGATACAGCAGGAGAACCAGTTATGGCATCGGCTCAAGGACTCGGTTTGCACACAGTGGTGAAGACCTCGAGTCGCTCCCGCAGGTCTCCGACCCGCATGAGTGGGAATCCGGTTTCGAGTTATCGAGTTGAAGGATCCGCACTTGCGTGTCGGTTAGCTGCCGAAGCGCGGCCGAATGTTGAGCTTGCAGGCTGCCCGCGTCGGGCGAGTTACTTGCGAGGGCGGCGTTCAACTTCGCGTTCAGGGTCTGCTCCGCTTGCTCTAGCGACACCCGGATCCGATCGAGAGCCACATAGTTTTGGTTGAATTGCGCCATCTTCTGCGCGCAGACCAGCGCGTTGTCCATCGTCGTGGATGTAACGGTGCTGGTCGTGGTTGCGTCGGCCTGAGCTCGCGCGGCAGACCCGCTGCAGCCGACGCAAGCCATAAGAGCGACCGCCACCGCGCCGACGACGACTGTGCTTCTCAGACGTGCAACCCGCATCCGCACAGAATGCCCGCTCTGGGACGCTTCTGCCAGGGAGCAGACCCGCACAGATCGACGAGGCGCGATTACGCCGGATCGCCCTGACCGCGTGGGCATCGAAACCGGGCAAACGTTGCCTCGGTGTCATGCTCGCTGGTGCGACACCGCATTAGTACGAAAGGGCGCAGTAGCCGCCGGAGGCGTTGACCCAGTTGCGTTGAATGAGGAAGTTCAGTCCTCCGAGGGTCATGTTTGCCTTGGAGCCGTTGGCAACGGAGTACGTGGTACCGAAGGTCCAGGCGCATTTGTCGGCGTTCTCGTAGCCGCGCTGGTCCCACCAGGCGCTGAGATCGGGGTCGGTCGCCGTCTCTTCGAGCTCGTGGGCGACGACGCTGGCCATGGCGTCGGCACCGACGTTGTTGTTCGGCGATACGGAGGTCTGGACCGAGCACGCGCTGTTGGATCCCGGGTCACCGACGAACGCGTACTTGATGTCGGCGCCGCCGATGGTGGCGTGGGTGTGCCACCCGCAATACGAGGTGAGGAACCCGCTCTTGGTGACGTCCGTCGACGTCAGCACGAAGTACAAGCCGTTCGTGTCGGCCGGGAGCCGGCCGCTCGAGATGGCGGCGGCCACGACGGTGTTGATGCTGGCGTCGCTGAGGTTGGTGCGGCCTTGGGAGTACGCGTCGGTGGTTTGCCCGGCCAGCGAGACGGCGTTCGGCACGTGCCGGTTCGCGCCGTCGTAGTAGGTGGTGTTGATGTTGTAGTAGCGCGATCCGCTCAGGCCGCCCACCAAGGTCGGCATGATGGTGGTCGCGCTGTCGCCTGACCAGTTGCCGTACCAGATGAGGTACACGTGCACGCCGGCGGTGAGGACGGGCCCGCCGTGGTAGTTGATGCCGTTCGACGTCGTTCTCGTGCTGGTACGCGCGGGGGCAGGGACCCCTTCGGGGCTGTGGCCGCGCATCGGCATGCCGACATGTCCGGCGACCGGCCCCGCGCCGGGAGGTGCCGTCTCGCGAGGTGCCGCCTGCGCGCCGGACGACGGTGCGAGGACGCTCGCCGTGACGACACCGATCAACGCGCAGCTGCGCAAGACTCGCATACGAACCCCCGACTCAGATTGCGAACTGGCGAGAGAGTAGCCACGCCGGGCACGGTTAGGAAGTCCCGGTGGCGCCGCAGCCCATCCCTTACGGAAACTGTGGACCCCTCGCGTCACCGGGAGTCGACGCTCACCCGTTGACGATGCTCTCGACCGCTCGCACCTTCTGTCCGGGCCGGGTCAACGTGCTGGTCGGACTGCACGTCGTCGCAGACGGAGCGGGGCGCGCTTTTGCGCGTCCCGTGAGGTGCAAATGGCCGGTGCACGATGCGGGTGCGGTCGCCGTGACCACACCCGCATCGCGTGCGTCGAGGATTATTGGCCGAGCGTGAACGACATTCCCGTCGCGCTGCTGCCGAGCAACGAGCTCGACGAGGTGCCGCCGCCACCGAGCAGGATCTTCGAGATCGAAGCGTTGTTCGGTGTCGCGTCTGCGCAGCCGGCGGACGACGTGAGGTCGAGCTCGTATCCGGTGTTGTAGCCCGACGACCCACCTGTCTTCACGACCGGGTCTTGCCACACGTTTCCGGTGACTCCGGCTCCGGGTGCGAGCCCCGTGAGGACGATGCCGCCGACGTTCACGACGTCGGGACCGGCCGGGTTGAAGCCGAGGATGCTGATGGCGGCCTGGATCTTGTAGGGGTGCACGAGGCCCGTCACCAGGTCGGTGTAGGTCTGGGTCATGGTCCAGGTGACCTTGCCGTTCTCCGGCCACGCCTGTGCGATGTTCGGGTCGTCGACCGGCGCCGAGCACGAGGCGTTGCCGAGCAGGCTCACGACCTCGGACTTCGGTGTCAGCGTGCCGGTCGGCTGCGGGATGTGCGTGTCACCGGTTCGGGCCGGAGCCGTGCACGTGCCACCGATCGCCAGCTTGGTGGTCTGGTCCTTGGCCAGGGCACCGTTCACCTTCACACCGATCTGCGTCACGTCCGTCAGGGCCGGCTTGACGCTCGCGAGCAGGACCTGGCCCTGGCAGTTCCCGACGACGGCGGGTCCGCCGCCGGTCGCCGTGAACGTGAACTGGTCGTTCGCCGAGACGGCGCTCGTCCCGCCGACAGTGCCGACGGTCACGTCGACCGTGGCCGCCACGTGCGCGGGGGAGACCGCGGTGATGGACGTGTCGCTGTTGACGGTGAAGCTGGCGGCGCTGGTTGCGCCGAAGCTGACCGCGGTGGCGCCGGTGAAGCCGGTGCCGGTGATGGTGACCGATGTGGCACCGGTGGCGGGTCCGCTGGTCGGGCTGAGGCTCGTGACGGTGGGTGCGGCGACGAACGTGAACTGGTCGTTCGCGGAGGTGGCGCTGGTGCCGTTGGGTGTCGTGACCGTGATGTCGACGGTGCCCGCGCTTTCGGCGGGGGAGACCGCGGTGATGGATGTTGCGCTGTTGACGGTGAAGCTGGCGGCGCTGGTTGCGCCGAAGCTGACCGCGGTGGCGCCGGTGAAGCCGGTGCCGGTGATGGTCACCGAAGTTCCACCTGCGGTCGGTCCGTCGATCGGCGCTCACGCTCGTGACGGTGGGTGCGCCGATGAACGTGAACTGGTCGTTCGCGGAGGTGGCGCTGGTGCCGTTGGGTGTCGTGACCGTGATGTCGACGGTGCCCGCGCTTTCGGCGGGGGAGACCGCGGTGATGGATGTTGCGCTGTTGACGGTGAAGCTGGCGGCGCTGGTTGCGCCGAAGCTGACCGCGGTGGCGCCGGTGAAGCCGGTGCCGGTGATCGTCACCGACGTGCCGCCGGTGGTCGGGTCCGCCGGTCGGGCTCACGCTCGTGACGGTGGGTGCGCCGATGAACGTGAACTGGTCGTTCGCGGAGGTGGCGCTGGTGCCGTTGGGTGTCGTGACCGTGACGTCGACGGTGCCCGCGCTTTCGGCGGGGGAGACCGCGGTGATGGATGTTGCGCTGTTGACGGTGAAGCTGGCGGCGCTGGTTGCGCCGAAGCTGACCGCGGTGGCGCCGGTGAAGCCGGTGCCGGTGATCGTTACTGACGTGCCGCCGGTGGCGGGTCCGCCGGTCGGGCTCACGCTCGTGACGGTGGGTGCGCCGATGAACGTGAACTGGTCGTTCGCGGAGGTGGCGCTGGTGCCGTTGGGTGTCGTGACCGTGACGTCGACGGTGCCCGCGCTTTCGGCGGGGGAGACCGCGGTGATGGATGTTGCGCTGTTGACGGTGAAGCTGGCGGCGCTGGTTGCGCCGAAGCTGACCGCGGTGGCGCCGGTGAAGCCGGTGCCGGTGATGGTCACCGAAGTTCCACCTGCGGTCGGTCCGCCGGTCGGGCTCACGCTCGTGACGGTGGGTGCGCCGATGAACGTGAACTGGTCGTTCGCGGAGGTGGCGCTGGTGCCGTTGGGTGTCGTGACCGTGACGTCGACCGTGCCGGCGGCGTGTGCCGGTGCGGTTGCGGTGATGGATGTTGCGCTGTTGACGGTGAAGCCGGTGGCGCTGGTTGCGCCGAAGCTGACCGCGGTGGCGCCGGTGAAATCGGTGCCGGTGATCGTTACTGACGTGCCGCCGGTGGCGGGTCCGCCGGTCGGGCTCACGCTCGTGACGGTGGGTGCGCCGATGAACGTGAACTGGTCGTTCGCGGAGGTGGCGCTGGTGCCGTTGGGTGTCGTGACCGTGACGTCGACCGTGCCGGCGGCGTGTGCCGGTGCGGTTGCGGTGATGGATGTTGCGCTGTTGACGGTGAAGCCGGTGGCGCCGGTTGCGCCGAAGCTGACCGCGGTGGCGCCGGTGAAGCCGGTGCCGGTGATGGTCACCGACGTGCCGCCGGTGGCGGGTCCGCCGGTCGGGCTCACGCTCGTGACGGTGGGTGCGCCGACGAACGTGAACTGATCGTTCGCGGAGGTGGCGCTGGTGCCGTTGGGTGTCGTAACCGTGACGTCGACGGTGCCCGCGCTTTCAGCGGGGGACGTTGCGGTGATGGACGTGTCGCTGTTGACGGTGAAGCCGGTGGCGCTAGTTGCGCCGAAGCTGACCGCGGTGGCGCCGGTGAAGCCGGTGCCGGTGATCGTCACCGACGTGCCGCCGGTGGTCGGTCCGCCGGTCGGGCTCACGCTCGTCACCGCCGGGCCACTCGCGTAGGTGAACTGGTCGGCCGTGCTCGTCGAGCTCGTTCCGGCCGGTCCGGTCGCCGTGATGTCGACGGCGCCGGCCGTTCCCGCGGGAGCGGTCGCGGTGATCGACGTGTCACTGTTCACGGTGAAGTTCGTTGCGGCGGTTGCGCCGAAGTTGACGGCGGTCGTGCCGGTGAAGTCGAACCCGGTGATCGTCACCGAGGTGCCGCCGGCGGTCGAGCCGGAGCTCGGGCTGACTCCGGTGATGATGGGCGTGCAGAACGAGCCCGCAGGACGACACGTCGGGTACGCCGTCGTCGTCGGTCCGCCGGAGCCGACCAACGTCGCGGAGATGCCGTCGGTCTGCGGGACTGCGTGCGGGAGGTTGCAGTTCGTTGCCGCGGGACCCGGTCCGACGAGGTTGGCGGTGGTCAAGACGACTGCGCCGTACGACGTGACCGTCGCGTTCGCATTCGGCGCGGTCATCGTGATGTTCGTGTCGGGCGTGGTCAGGGTTCCGGGCGACGCGCTCGGCGTCGAGTTCGTCACCGTCGTGAGGGACTGCAGCTGGCCCTTCGTCGAGAGGGTGCCCGGGGTCGCGATCGTGTCGACCTGGCCGTTGATCGTGATCGGGCCGGGGTTGGTGTTGTTGCCGGACGTGTCGGCGGCCTGGAACGTCGTCGACGACAGCACGGCGCTCACCGTCTTCTTGCCGTTGTAGCGGGTCGGCGTGGCGTTGACGACCTGGATGACGTCACCGACCTTCACGCCGCTCGGGAACGCGGTCGTGTAGGTCAGCGTCGGCGAAGGTGTCGCCGACCAGGTACCACTCGACGTCGCGATGGAGTTGCCGTGGATCGTCAACGTCGTGCTCGACGGCACGCTCGCGACGACGACGCCGGAGAAGTTGTACGTCGCCGGGGTGTTGCCGGTGATGTCGATGAGCTGGCCGGCCGTGAACGGGTGCGCGGCGGTCGTGGTGTACGTGATCGTTCCGCCGCCGGTCGTGACGTAGGACGCGCCGCTGATCGCCGCGCTCGTTCCCTCGTTCGTGAACGAGACGTTGTACGGGACCGGGTTGCCGTTGTTGGTGGCGCTGCCGCTCGGTGTCGCGCTCGTGACCTGTGGTGAACCCGCGCTACTGCGGAAGAGGTAGGTCTGGTTCACGTTGGTGTAGCTACCGATCGTGAAGCCGTTCGACGTGCTCGGCAACGTCGCGGTGCCACCCGGGATCGTGTCGCTGTACGACTGCGACAGGTTGACCGCGTTCTGGACCACGGCAGAGACCGTGACGTCGATAGGGGTTCCGAGCGTGCCGCTTCCGACCTGCGCGATGCACTCGGTCTGCGCCCACGTGACCGGATCGCCGTTCGTGGTCGAGGCCGCGGCCGAGAGGGCCGCGGCGACGAGTCCGGCCGTCAGGAGCGAGACGAGCGAGACGAGCGAGACGAGCCGCCGCCGGCGGCCGGATCCGAATCCATTCCCGCGCGGCATTCCATGACGGATTCGAATACGCACAAGTTCCCCCTACGTGCCTGCCAGCCTTTGCCAGGCGGACACTACGCCCGTATCGCGCGTCGAGCAACGTCCCCGTCGGGACCGAACGAGCCCGATCGGATACCGGCGCGGCAGGCCACGAGCGAGACGCGGTGAAGGCGCGACCGGACGCGATCTTCGGGCGCGTTCGCGCCAATCGCGGACGGGGGCGACTACCGAACGTCGTGGCGATCTGGCACCATCGTGACCCATGGACGAGACCTCGCCGCTCCCGAACGTGTCTGCGGAAAAGCCGTCGTCGGGGCCGCGCCGGCGCATGCGGATCGCGGCCGGCGTGGCCATTGCCGCCGTTGTCGCGGCCGCCGGCCTCGCCGTCGCGGCAACGACGGGCTCGGGCTCGCACACCTCGAAGTCCGCGGCCGGTGCGGGCTCGTCTTCGGGCGCCGCCGGGGCGGCAGCGATCGGCGGGCGCTCGACGGCGAAGTCGACGAAGGTCGGCGGTCCCTCGACCACCGGCTCCACCAAACCGGGCTCGGCGAAACCGGGGGGTCCGGGCCGGCGGCCGTCGGGCGTGACGGTGCCGGGGGAGACCACGACGGCGGTCGGTACGGGTCGGAGCAGCGTCACCACCCGGCCCGGTTCGCCGGCGCCGAAGGGGTCCGTGACGTCGACCGCACCGCCGGTGCCGGTACCTCTCTCGATCACGCAGGCGTATGTCCAGGGCTACCAGGACGAGTGCCACTCCCTGTGGTCGCAGGCCGGCCCGTCCGGCAACCTCTGGGACGCGGATTCGCTCGAGGACCCGCCCCACACGATCGACGAATGCCTGAGTGGGCTCGACCCGTCGAATGCGGACATCTGGGCCCAGTACACGCCCGCAGAGGCGCGAGACGGCGGGCGCGCTGATGCCGACACCACTGCCGACGGGATGACGGTCGGCAACCGGTTCCAGACGTCGACCGGCCTGGTCGTCTACATCCCCAACGCCTAGAGCCCAACGCCTAGAGCCGCCCGCACGCGAACGGCCAACGGTTCATTGCTGAACGACGCGGGTTCGACGCGCACCTCGCGGCGCAGTGAACCTTCCGTGTCGTCTGGACCCTCCTCGAGCGCCGAGGCGTCGAGCGGCTGCCTACCCGCCGACCGGGACCACCACGCCGGTGTCGGGCGGACCCACGGGAGCCGCGGTCGGCGGAGTCGTTCTGGGCGGGACCGTCGGCGCCGGAACGCTCGTGGTCGTGGTGCTCGTCGACGATGAGGTGGTGGTCGACGACGAGCTCGGCGTCGACGTGGTCGTGGGCGACGGCGCCGGCGACGGGGTGTGCGGCGCGAACAGGTCGAGCGGCAGCGTCGGGAGCGTGGTTTGTGCGGGGCCGCTCGAAACGACGGTCTTCGTGTCGACGACGGCATCGGGTTTGGCCGCCGGGGTAGCCGCCGGCGCGCTTCGGGTCAGCGGGATGACCACGATGATCAACGCAACGATGAGCCCGAAGATGGTGAGGAACAAGCGACCACCCCGCGAGCGTGCCTTCGCGATGACGTGGTTGATGAGCTCGTCGACGGTCAGCAGATCCGAACTGCGACGGTCGTGCCCCTTTCGCGGCGCGGGGCCGCGTTCCTTGGTGCTCATGCGCCCATCAGTGCTTGGCCGTCCGTGCTCTCCCGGAGCCCGCATGGGTGATGACGACCTTGGGTCCCGAAGTCTGCGCACCGGTGCCCGTGCGGCTGTGGGCTGCCTTGTACTTCAAGAGCGCGCGGACCTCCGCCGCGCTCTTCTTCGTCGGTACGCCGTTGATCCACTTGACGATGCGCTCGTTCAACGAGGTCTTCGGAGCCGACGCGATGCCCGGAGGGACGATGGGCTCGAGCGGGGGCACGGTGGCTTCGAAGCTCGTCGTGGTCGTGGGTGCGCTCACAGCGCTCGCTGCGCCGGACGAGCGGTTCGGACCGGTGAAGAGCACGAAGGCGGCGACCAACACGGGGATCCAGATGCCGACGGCGATTTTTTGGCGAATGGACCAGCGGCGAACGTTCAAGGCATGCCGGAGCTGGCGCCGGAGCCGTCGCATCGACATCTCAGCCACCCGAGCTTCCCCCCTTGAGCTTCGCGAATCGCCCGATTAGGACGAATGCCGCGAGCCTTCCTCCCGGACCTGGTAAAAAAAGGTTAGCGGGTTTCGCCTGCCGATCAAAGGGCACGCAGCCAGTTTGTGCCGCTTTTCGCGCGCAGAGCGACCGTCTCGCCACGTCGACCGGTAGCATGAAAGGCGGGGAGGGGCGATGCATCTGAACGCCGTGAGTGATCTGCTTCACGCCCGCGCGTTCGCGCTCGGGCTGGCCTTCGGCGGCGTCGCGTTTCTCGCGGCCGCCGCCGTCGCGCTGCTGAGCCGCCGTCGGATTCCGGACATTGCGGGCATTGCCTTCGCGGCCGCGGCCTGGCTGGCCGTGCGGGGCGCTTGGGGTAGCGGACTCGCGAGTGAACGCGTCGCGGTGGCCCTGGCGCTCCTCGGCGCCGGCGGCGCGCTCGTGAGCGTCGTTGCGAAGTACGCCGCAGGCGTGCGGAGCCACCAACTGCTCGCGATGGCCATCGCGATCACGCCCGGAGCGATCCTGCTCGCCGCGGCCACGCCGCTGGCCGGGTCGACCACGTCGCGCGAAGTGCTCGCACTCGCGACGATCGGGATCGCCGTCGCCATGCGCGACTTCGACACCGCGCACGGCCGGCGCGGGGCACCGTGGTTGCTCTTCGCGGTCGCGGCGGGGGGCGTGTACCTCGCGGTGCCCGACACCGAGCTCGCGCGGGTGATGCTCGGCGTCGCGGTTCCATTCGTGTTGTTGAGCGTGCCGACGCCGCTGTGTTCCTTCGGTGCTGCCGGCAGCGCGGCAATGGCCGGAGTCTTCACTTGGGTCGTCGTGGTCGGAGGACGCGGACGCCCGGGTTCGGTCGTAGGCGGGCTCGCCATCATCGGTCTGCTCGTGGCGGAGCCGGTCGGGCGGAGAATCGTCGGCGGCTTGTCGCAACGCTCGCGTCGCAGTGCCCGCAGCGGCGGCCGTGCCGGTCCGATCGATCGGAATCAGGACGCGTGGCTGACGGTCGCGGCTCTGGCCGCGACGGCGCAGTTCCTCATCGCCCTGTACGCGAGCCGGGTCGTCGGACGCGAGGACAAGGCCCTCTCCGCCCTGCTCATCGCGGCCCCGATGATCGTCGTGGCGGTCATCGCCGCGCCGGAGTTGTACCCGCAGGCGCGCCCGGGTCGTCGTCGCTCTCGGTCGTCGCGCCGGAGCAGTAGCGCGTACGCGCGCCGCTGAGTCGCTCGGCGGCATCGGCGCTGAGGAGCCCGCGCGCAGCGAGCGTGTCGATGCAGGCTTCGACATCGTCGAGCACGCTGTTCCGTGCGGCGCCTGAGGTTCCCGGCACGAGGATGTCGAGCGACGCCGCGATGGCGGCGGCGTCGGACGCTCCTTCCGCGGCCTGCCAGATTGCAGTCGCGGCGGGGCTGAGTCGATGAAGCTCACGCGCGCCGCGATGCCAGATCAGGGCCTCCGCGCCGAGCATCTCGACGTCGAGACCCGGCGGCGCCGGTACGTGGGTTTCGAGCGGGCTCGTGCGCTCGGCAACGCTCGGAACGTGCGCGTCGAGGGCTTGCGAGATCATGTCGACGGCGGCGGCGAGGTCACCGTATTCGACGACGAAGGCCGCGCACGAGCGACCGAGCGTGGCGACGGTTCGCAGCCCCGCGGCGCCGGCGGAGGCAAAGTTGAAGGACTGGTCGGCGAGGAGCTCGGCCGCTTCGGCCGGGGCGAGCGGCGCGACGGCCGTGTCCTCGCCCGGGCGGAAACGGGGCTGCACGATGAGCGCCGGTGCCCATGTGCTCTCGGCGTCGAAGACGGTGCCGACCGACGTGGGCGCGACGAGCGCCTTTCCGGTCTGCGTCGAATGATGTCCCACCGCAGTGAGGGTCAGTGCACGGCGTGAGTCCCCATCGAGCGCGATCGGCTTGGGATTCGATCGGATGCGCGTCCCGCCGTCGTCGACCGCGAGGCTGTCGTCGCCGAGATAGGACATGCCGGCGCGCACGAGTGCGCTCACGAGTGTCGACTTCCCGCTTCCCGAGGGACCCGCAAGGATCACGACCCGCCCGTCACGCGTGGCGGCCGCGGCGTGGAGCACGAGATGGCGCGACCGCTCGGCCGCGAGGTTGTTGATCAGCCAGGCGCACCACGCGAGGACGTCGTCACGCGACACGCCGGCGCAGGCGAGCTCGCCGCCGGCGCGCAGATCGAAGCTGCCCGACGTCTCGCAGAACGTGATCTCGAGATCGACGTCGGCGCAGCCGTCGTCGCGGCAGCGGCAGGAGGAGTACAGGTCTTCGAGCCGGCCCGAGAGCTCCGCGTCGTCACACCGGACCTGGAACCGCTGCCCGAGCGAGGAGTACTGCGGGAGCCGCGCGGCGGGCCCCCCGGTCACGGGAATGTGCGCGCCGGTGCTCGAGGCGCCGTACGGGTGGTGACCGCCGAACGTTCCCGAAGGAGCTCACCGACGTCGCGCGGCAGCGACAGGAAGACCAAGAACAACGGTTGGATCACCGATCGCTCCCGGGCGAGGATGCCGAAGTTCGAAAAGCCCGAGAAGGCCACGATGAACACCATCAGAGCGCCGAGGCAATACAGCAGGTACGGGATCTGTCGCCCGAGTCGGAGGGCGCGGTAGCAGCGGCGAAGCGCTCGGATCGTCAGCACGATGAGTGCCGCACCTTCGAGCGCCGTGAGCAACTCCTGCGGGGAATGCGCTTCGTAGGGCAGCGGTCGGTACAACACGGTGATGGCCGCGAGCGGGAACTTC
Organism: uncultured Actinomycetes bacterium; assembly: GCA_963812205.1. Classification (GTDB taxonomy): domain Bacteria; phylum Actinomycetota; class Acidimicrobiia; order IMCC26256; family PALSA-610; genus PALSA-610. The sequence goes on along the minus strand of CAWEUJ010000002.1, from coordinate 1,347,900 downwards.
GCGGGAGAGGTCACCACGACCGGCTTGAACTTCGACCCACCTTCTCCCGACTGCGCGGAGGCGTCGTTCAGCGACTTCGTGATGGACGACTGGTTGAACGCCGAGATACCGAAGAAGCTCGAAGCCGCGTGGACCACGACGAACCCGAGCGCGACGACGAAGGCGAGGCTGACGATCGTGCGGAAGAAGTCGCCGTGATGGCGTCGCAACAAGACGGCGAACGCGAGTCCTCCGCAGACGGCAAGCGCGAAGTGTGGACGCACCATGACCATTCCGCCGATTCCCGCCGAGATCGCGATGACCCCGGCAGTGGTGCGGTTGGCGAGGAGGCACGCGACGCCATAGGCCGCGACGCCGGCGGCGAGGAGCATGAAGGCGTCCTTGCCGATCGCCGAGGGCCAATAGATCAACGACGGCATGAGCACGAGCCACTTGAGATAGGTGAGGTCGTGGTCCGGTGAGATCGCCACGCGATAGGCACGCCAGAAGAAGAGCAATCCGACGAAGCTGAGCCATCCGTAGACCGCGAAGCCTGACAGCAACCGCGACGGGGTGACGAAGTAGATCAGCCCGGTGAGGACCCGCATGAAGTTCGTGCCGGCGAGTCGGCCCGGGGGAGTGATGAAGTGGCCGTGCCGCAACCCGGCACCGATCATGCGGCCCCACCGGTCGTAGTCGAAGAAATCGCCCGTGCCGTACACCGTCGCCGAGACGCGGTACCGCACGAACGAACCGATCAGCTTGAGGCAGAGGCCTCCCATGATGAGCGGGACGACTTGGGGGTTCCGATCGATCACGGCGAGGCGCCGCGCGCCGTAGAGCGTGATCGCGAGGAGAATCGGTCCTGTGACGATCAGCCCGAGTGCCTCGCCGTTGCCGCTCGCCGCGAGGCCGAGGACGACCATCGTCAGTACGGCGAACGCGAAGTAGGCGAATCCGACCCACGCGGGCTTGGCCCCGTTCGGCCCGTTGGTCCGGCCGGAAGCGGTTCGGGGATCCGCGACCGGTTGGCGTCGCTCTGTGTTCGGGCCGGGCGCGCGCCGCCGCGAGTGCTGCTGATCGAGCCACGGCGTGCGCAACCTCACGCGTTCGTCGCTCATCGGGTTCTCGATCCGTGGAGCACGTGCATGCCGCGACTCAGTCGACGCGCGTAGCCGCGTTCGTGTGCGTGTACGTAGTCGCGGCGGGGAAAGGCGAGCGCGGCCGCGTAGGCTGCGTGGTCGCGCACCGAAGGAAGCGCCCAGAGCGACGCGGCGACCTGCGCCGCGTAGGAGCGGTCTTCGCGCTCGTATCCGTGTAGTGCCCAGCGGTCGAAGCGGGTCGAGCGGTATGCACGCACCCAGTCCGGCAACTCACCTTCGAGATGCAAACCCAGTTCGACATCGACGAGATGCACCGCACGCTGGAGCACACTTTCGCAGCGCACCGAGGTGATCAGGTCCACTACGACGTCGCGGTCGAATCCGGCCTCGTGCAGCTCGACGACATCGCGCAGCGGAACGAGGCGCGGCGGGGAGTCGCCCAGCGCGGCGTGGAAACACGCGTGCACGAACGCGAGCTCCCGATCGATTCCGGTGATCGCCTTGCCGGCGAGGTCGAAGCATCGTGGGCTTCGCGCGAAGAGGTCGGCGCTTGCCAACCGCACCCCGAACGCGCCCGGCGCGAGGGTCCGGTGGAGATCGAGCTCGAGATCGTCGTTCCGTTCGAGGCAGGCGCCCTTCGAGAACCGGGCATCGAACCCGGGCCGGGGCTCGATGAACCGGCGCCGGAACTCGAGTGCACGCAGTGCCTCGATCGCCCGGTCGAACATGTCGTCCGGCACGAGGAGGTCGATGTCACCGAAGGATCGCAGTGCGGGATCGGCGTACACGGTGTGCGCGAGCACCGGCCCCTTGAGGGTCCGGTAGGGAATGTGTTCGCGCTCGAGCATCGCGGCGGCCTCGACGAGGAGTCCTTCCAGCCGCAGGTCGAGCATCAGCTGGTCTTCGTGTCGAATCAACAGCTCGTCGTACGCGGCCGCGGAGAGGCGGAGTTCGCCGCGTTCTCGGGCGGCAACTGCGAGGCCGGTGAGACGCTCCCGGCCGATCGCGCCGAGGAGCGTGGACTCGTCCGAGACCTCGAAGCCGCGGCGCGACGGGGACGCGGCCGATGTGCCGAGTGCCGATGCCGCGATCGCGCGCAGCGCCGCGCGCTCGGGCCGATCAGTCATCGGATCCGACGATCGCGCCGGTCTCGGCGAGCGTCTCGAGCGCCGCGAGCACGAACGTCTCGACTTCGGCGGGAGCGACCGCGAGCCGTGCCGCGACCTTGCGGACGAGCTGCGCGTCCGTTGCCGGCTGCTTCAGCTGCGACCACACGACGACTGCCGATCCTTCGATCCGGAGGGTTTCGTCGTGCGGCGAGGTCATCAGCAGGACCGAGCGCGGCGTCACCCGCGCCAATGCAGTCTCGCTTCGTCGCCATACGGTCGTTGCGCCGGCGACAGCCGCCACTACCTGTCCTCGAAAGCCGGTCTCTCGCCGCGTTCGTGCTGCACGAGGTCGATGTCTCGCGACTTCGGCTCGTCCCGACCGAGCTCATCCTCGCCGTACCCGTACCCGTAGCCGTACCCGTACCCGTAGCCATATCCGTAGCCGTAGCCGCGGCGGCTGCTCACAGCCCCGACGACACACACGCCGAGCACGGGCGCGTCGAGCCTGCGCAGCATCTGTGTGGCACGAGATGCTGCGGATCGCTTGGTGTGGCCGTCGCGCACGAGCACGATGAGTGCGTCGGCGGCGTTCATGAGGTCGTACGCCGCGTTCGTCAGGAGCAGCGGGGGCGTGTCGAGGAGCACGATGTCGGAGTGCTCACGCGCCCACGCGATCGCGCGCTGGATCAGCACGACGGATTCGCCGGGCCGGGTGTCACGTTCCGGGCTACTGATGAACTGGACTCCGGGGATCGAGGTCTCTTGGAGCAACGAGTCGAAGTCGATCGTCGACTTCGACTCGGCGTCGACGTAGTCGAGGTGGGGTTCCATCTCGGCTTCGACGAACTTGTGGAGCTTCTGGCGCCGCTGGTCGAGGTCGATGACGATCACGCGCCGGCCCGCTTCCGCGTAGCCCGCCGCGAGGTTCGCGGTCGTCGTCGACTTGCCCTCGCTCGGACCGGGCGAGGCGATCATCAGAACGCGCGGGATGTCGGACCGCGACTCTTTCTCGTCGCCGTCTTGCTTCGTGTTCGCGATCCACATGAGTGACACGGTCGTGCGCAGCCCGCGATACGCCTCGGCGATCCGCGACGAGGGAACCGCCTGGGTCAGCACGTCGTAGCGGCGCTTTCCGATGACGTTGATGAACGGAATCTCGGCGATGACCGGGAGCAGCGTCGCGGCCTCGACGGACGGGACGCCGTACACCGTCTCACTTCGACGGTTCAACAGCACTGCTGCCGCGAGACCGAGGAGCAGACCGACGACCGCGGCCAGGAGGAGGCGACTCAACGCGCTGCGTGGGGCCGAGAGGCCGAGCCCGCTGCTCGCGATTTCGCGAACCGCCGAGGGCTTCTGCAATACCGAAAGCGGCGAACCCGTCGGCTTCGAGTTGTCGAGGTTCAGAATGCGCTCTTGGGTATCCGAAAGCTGTCGGAGTACCGCGTTGTGCTGAGCCGTGAGTGTTCCCACGGTGGTCGCGTTGGCCGCGATTGCGAGGTTGAGCTGGCTGTTGAGCGTCTTCTCCGCGGTCTCGAGTTGCACGCGGTAGTCGTCCAGGGTCTTGAAGGACGCGTTGAACTGCGCCATCGCGTCGGCGTTGGCCGCAGTCGTCAACCAGGCGGAGAGTGTCGCGGCGACGTCGACCGCTCGTTTCGGTGAGACGTCGGTCGCGGTGATGCGGATCGCCTTTGCCCCGCGGTCGAGCGACACCACGACGGCGGTGCGCCCGATGCTGACGCGGCGCGTACCGGTGGCGGCGTTGAGCTGAGCGTCGACGCTCGCCTGTGTCTTGATCTTGAACACGGCACGAACTTGGTTCGGGACCGAGCCCGCGGTGGCGAGCAGCGCGAGCCGGTCGAGGCTCACTCCGGTGTTGGGAAGGAGCGTCTCCGTCGCGTGGTACGAGATGTTCTGTTGCGGCGTCTTGCTCGCGCTCGCCTGCGCCGGCGTCGTCAGCCAACCAACGGCCAGCGCGAGCGCGAGGGCGACCACGATCAGTCGCCAGCGGCGCCGGCAGGCCCACAGAAGTTCGCTCATCCCCATATGCTCGCCCGGCGTCCGCTCATGACGCGTGAGGCGTCCCTTCCCCCAGTAGGCGTCCCGAGGGTGGGCCCGATGCGGGCTCACCGCTGACCACGAATGGTAACGGGCGCTCCCTGTATTTACCAGGTCGCGGGACCGGCGAAAGTGTGCGACCCGTCACATTCCCGTACCGATCGCGCCCGAGATGGCCGGGTTATTCCTCGTCCGCGTCCGCGTCCTCGTCCGAACGCCGGGCCAACCCGTACAGCGCACGGCCGCCGATCGCCGCGGCCCCACCGATCAGGGCGAGATCGATCGCGTCGGTCCCCGTGAACGCGAGCGAGCTCTCGCCCAGCGGCTTGCCGCCTCCACCGCCCTGTTGTTGCTTGCCGCCGACTTCGGTGGTGGGGGTCGTCGAGGTGGAAGTCGACGTCGGTGAGGTCGTCCCGAGCGTGCCCGGCGGCGACGTCGTCGGGGTCGTCGTCGTCGAGCCAGCCTGTTCGACCTGGCATTCTGCCTCGGTCTTGATCGTGATCGGGGCGCTCAGCGTGAGGGTGCGTCCGCCCGGCTGCACGCCGATGGCGCGGAGGGTGTGGGCGCCCGTGGGACCATGGCTCGACAGCTCGACCCGGACATCGATCGCCCCGGCACCGTTCGCGGTCGTGACGCCCAGGGTGTGCGCGGCCGAGTCGATCTCGAGCGTCACGGCGGTCTTGGGTGCGAACCCCTCGGCGGTGACCCGGATCGTGTCGCCGACACAGGGAGAGCTCGCCGACAAGGAGATGTGGCCGAGCTGTCCGACCGGGACGCTCGTGCTCGTGGTGGTGGTCGACGTCGGCGGGGGACTCCCGGCCTTGGCCTTGGCGGCGTACCGGATGGTCGTGATCTTGGGGGCGGCCCAGGCGAGCCCGACTGCGGCGGCCGAACCGCCGCCGATACGTCGCGCGAAGTCGCGACGGCTCAGGCCGATGCTGCCGATCGACTCGACGATCCGCCCGGCGGAGTCGTCGTTACTCGGTTGTTCTTCTCGCCCATCCATGCGGGACTCCCCTTTTGGCAGTTTATGGCAACCGCGGCGGAGGCGGCGAGACCGGCCTTGCGGCCGGGTCCGTCTGCGCGGGCGACCATCCTCGAGGGGCGGGAACGGGCCGCGCGCGAGACTTTGCGCCTGTGACCCCGCCGGTGATCCTGCACGTGCTCCCGCTCGACCTCTCGCGCGGCGCGCAGACTTACGCCCGCGACCTTCGCGCCCGCCTCGACGGCGACGGCGCGAACCACCGCACGCTGACGATCTTCGGGTCCGACGGTGACACGCTGGCGGCCGACTACCGCCTCGACGTTCCCAACGGTCGGCTGCGACGGCTCGGCGCCGACCCGCGGGGGGTCCTACGGCTGCGGCGCCTGTGCCGCGAGATCTCGCCCGCCGTCGTCGTCGCGCACGGCGGGGAGCCGCTCAAGTACGCAGTCTTGGCCGGGGTCCCGCGAGCGTGCCTCGTGTACTACCGGATCGGTATCGGCAGTGCCCGCCTGCGGGGCTCGCGGCGCCGGTTTCACCGAGCCCTGTGCCGCCGCGCCGCGACGGTGGCCGCCGTTTCCGAGGGAGTCGCGCAGGAAGCTCGGACCCTCGGCGTCGAACCCGGTCGGCTCCACGTGATCCCGAACGGCCGCGACGCGCTCCGCTACGCCGCTCCTGCGCGGGAGGGGCGTGCGGGCCCCGTGCGCCTCGGTTTTGTCGGCCATCTCTCTGCATCCAAGCGCCCGGAACGATTCGTCGAGGTCGTCCGGGCCCTGCGCTCTCACGGCCTCGCCGTCGAGGGGATCGTCGCCGGAGCAGGTCCGCTGCGCGACGCGGTCGAGTCCGCGGCCCGTGACCTGCCGATCGAGATACTGGGCGCGGTCGACGACGTGCCCCGAGTTCTGCGCGAGTGCGACATCTTCGTCTTCACGAGCGTCGCGGCGGGAGAAGGGATGCCGGGGGTGTTGATCGAGGCCGGGCTCGCCTCGCTCCCCGTGGTGACCACCGCCGTGCCCGGTGCCGGCGATGTCGTGGACGACGGCGTGACCGGGTTCCTCGTGGGGGTAGACGACATGGACGCGCTCGTCGACGCGACGCGCCGCCTCGTCGAGGACCGAGGTCTGCGCACGCAGATGGGCTCGGCCGCCCGGCAACGGTGCGAGGATCGATTCAGCCTCGAGCAGAGCGCCCGGCAATGGCACGCTCTGCTCGACGAACTCATCGTGGGCGTGTGCACGTCCTCTACCTGATCGACAGCCTCATCTCCGGAGGCGCCGAGCAGTCCCTCGCCGTCCTCGCGCCGCACTACACGCGGCGCGGGGTCGTGCTCGACGTCGCGTATCTCTACGAACGTGACAACGTCTGGATCCCGGCGCTCGAAGCGGCGGGGGCCCACGTGTTCTCGGTCGCCGGACCCGGCGGGATGCCCGGTGCCGTGCGCCGGACCCGGAGACTGCTCGCCGAGCGGCGTCCCGACGTGCTGCACACGACCCTCTTCGACGCAGACGTGGTCGGACGGAGTGCGGCGTTGTTCACACGGGTGCCGGTGGTGACGAGCCTCGTGAACGAGGCGTACGGCGCCGAGCAGCGCCGCAACCCGGACCTGAAGGCGTGGAAGCTTCGGGCCGCTCAGCTGGCCGATGCCGTGACGGCCCGGCGCGTCCGACGCTTTCACGCAGTGTCGTCGAATGTCGCGTCGGTCTCGGCGCGGCGACTGCGGGTGCCGCGGGCGCGGATCGACGTGATCCCGCGCGGTCGTGATCCGGAGAAGCTCGGCGAACGTGACCCGAAGCGGCGCACGCGTGTACGCGCGGCGCTGGGCGTGGGCGCCGCCGACGAGGTCGTGCTCGCGCTCGGGCGCCACGAGTACCAAAAGGGGTTCGACGTACTGATCGCCGCGTTCGCGCAGCTGCGCCGCGATCGGCCCGGTGTGCGCCTCTTCATCGCCGGGCGTGAGGGCAACGCGACGAGCGACCTCCGCGCGGCGGTGTCGGACTCGGGGGTCGGGGGCGCGGTCGAGTTTCTCGGGTTCCGCTCCGACGTTCCCGACCTGCTGTGCGCCGCGGATCTGTTCGTGTCGGCATCCCGCTGGGAAGGCTCGCCCGGCAGCGTGCTCGAGGCGATGGCCCTCGAGGCGCCGATCGTCGCGACCGATATCCCCGCGGTGCGGGAGGTGCTCGGCGAAGGCGATGCGGGCGTGCTCGCGCGACCCGACGACGCGGCCGCGCTCGCACGAGCGATGGCGCTCGCGCTCGACGACCCGAAGACGCCGGCCCGGGCGGCCGAGGCTCGGGCGCGCTTCGTCGACCAGTTCACGATCGATCGCATCGCGGATCGCATGATCGCCTTCTACGAGCGCGCGACGCGCGACGCGCGACGGAGACGATGACTCGCGGCGATGGGTAGCGTCCCGGAGATGGCGATCGGGCTTCCGGTGTACGTCGTGCATTGGAACGCGCCCGACTGGGTGAAATCGACGACGGACGCGTTCGTCGCCTCGACGATCGCCACCCGGGTGACGGTGATCGACAACGGCCCCGCCGGCGTGCCATTGGCGCTGGACGCGCGTGTCCGGATCGTCGGTACCGGGGGAAATCTCGGCTACGCCGGCGGCGCGAACCTCGGGATCGCCGATTGGCTCGAAGGTGACGCGGAGTTCTGTGTCATCGCGTGCCACGACGTGACGCTCGCACCCGACGCGCTGGAGCGGTTGGTCGCGACCGCCGTCGATCTCGGTGAGTACGGCGTCGTCGCGCCCGAGCCCGGGGAGAACGTGGCGTCCGGGCCGGTGCTGGCCACGACGGCGCGCATCACCGACGTTGCCTGGGCGAGCGGGACATGCCTGTTGTTGCGGCGAGGGTGCATCGAGGACATCGGAGGCTTCGACGAGGAGTTCGGGAGCTACGGGGAAGACGTCGACCTCTGTTACCGCGCCCGGGCCGCGGGCTGGAAGGTGGGCGTCGTCCCCGGCGTGGCGGCCCGGGGCGCGGGTTCCGCCAACCCCGGATTCCGGACCCAGATGTACGTGAACCAGGTGCGGTTACGGGCCAAGCACGCCGGCACGCCCAAGGCCGCGAGGATGCTCGTCGCCTTCCCGCTGCTCGCCGCGGCCGATGCCACTCGATGGCTCGTGAGACGCGATCCGCTGCTCCTGCAACGGTCGGGTGGGCGGGTGCGGGCGGTCCCCGGCGCGACGCGCGTGCTCTGGAACCGGATTCGGGCCCGGTCCTGACTACGGGCCCGGCGCCGGGTCGGCGCGCGCTACCAGCGCGCGCAGCGCGTGCCACGCAGTCCGGGGCTTGGGATCGAGCCGGAACGATTTCGTGAACAGGCGCAGCGCAGTCCGACGATCGCCGACACGGGTCGCGGACAGCCCCATACGCATCATTCGAAACGCCTTGGCTCGCGGATGCCGGTCGAACCACTCGGCGTGCTCGTCGAGGAGCACGTAGCCGTTCTCGAGCCGTTTGCGCTGCCCGGTCCGAGGTCGCGCTTGGCGGTGGACGCGGTACAAGAGTCCGACGCGGGGCGTCGTCGCGACCGGAAGCTCTTGTGCGACTCGAAGCCACCACTCGACGTCTTCGGAGGCTTCGTAGCGCTCGTCGAACCGCGGCGTCCGCGCGCGCTCGATGCTCGTCGCTCCGAGGTGCGGAGTGGTCCCGTCGAGCACGGTGTCACCGACGTTGCCCTCGAGAACTCGTCCCTGTGCCGGCGCGTCCGTCCCGAGCGTCGATTGCCAACACACCGCGACGGGTGCGCGCCTGTGCGCCTCCAGCGCGTCGGCGAGGCGTTCGCGGACCCACACGTCGTCGTCGTCCAAGAAGGCGACGTACCGTCCCCGCGCCGCCTCGATACCGGTATTGCGCGCGGCGGCCGGTCCGCCGTTGCGCTCCCGCCGAACCAGTCGCAGCCGCGGGTCGGGCGCGAGCGCCGCGGGCTCGGGGCTCGCGTCGTCGACCACGATGCACTCGAAGTCGGCGCAGGTTTGCCCCAAAACGGACGCGAGCGCCTCGCCGAGGAACGCGGGCCGACCGAACGTCGGTATGACGATGCTGAAGGTGGGGTCCAAGTGATTGTCCTTTGACCCATTCCTACAACACGCGAAGTCCGGGGCCGAGCCATCGCCGTCGGCGAATCGGTCATCCGGCCTTTCGATTACGCTCACACGATGCGGGTGGTCATCGCGAGCCATAGCGGCGGGCTCCGTGGTGGTGCGGAGCGATGCGTGCTGGAGCTCGCGGCGGCATTGCGCGCCGACGGCCGCGTCGAGCCGACGGTGACGGTTCCGATCCGGGGGGAATTGTCCAGTGCGCTCGAGCGCGCGGACGTCCCGTGGTGCATCGCGTCGAGCCCCACCTGGCTCGTGGACACGTCTCCGCCGTGGCCCCACGATCCGCTCCGCGCGGCCAGGCGCGTGAAGAGGGGAGCGACGGCCCTCGCCGATGCTGCCCGGTGGTCGACCACGTTGCGCGAGTCGAAACCCGACGTCGTCATGTCGTCCACGACGACCTCGCCGACGCCCGCGTTGGCGAGCCGGCGAGCAGGCATCCCGCACGTGTGGTGGATTCACGAAATTCACGACGCTCGCGCGCCAGAAGCGATATGTCGTCGGCGAGCCGCTCGGGCAACGCCTGATCGGATTCCTCTCGAGCCGCGTCGCCGTGAACTCGAAGGCGGTTGCCCGCTATTACTCACCACCGATCACGCCCGCCAAGATGCAAATGGTCGAGCTCGGCGTGGATGCACCGAGCGTGGCGCCGAACTGCGTCGATCACGACCGATTGCGCCTGTTGATGCTGGGCCGCAAGGACCGGGCCAAGGGGTGCGACACCGCGGTGTGCAGCGTCGCGCTGCTTCGCGACGAGGGCATCGACGTGGAGCTCCGGATGGTCGGGCCGTCGCTGGCGGGCTACGCCGAGAGCCTGTGGTACCTCGCCCGCGACCTCGACGTGCTCGACCGGGTCGAGTTCATCGAGTACGTCGCGGATCCGAGCGAACAGATCGGATGGAGCAACGTGATGCTCACGTGTTCTGTCGACGAAGGGTTCGGTCGCGTCGCGGTCGAGGGGTTGAAGAGCGGGCGCCCGGTCGTCGGAGCTCGAGCCGGCGCCACCGTCGAGCTGATCGACGACGAGCTCACGGGGCTGCTGTTCGAGCCGGGCGATGCCGTAGATCTTGCCCGCGCGATCGGCCGCTGCGCTCGCGATCGACGCCTGGTCGAGGCGATGTCGAAGAACGCCGTGGCCGCGAGCGCGGGCCGCTTCACGATGGACGGCGAGGTCGCCACGTTCGTCGACCTGTTTCGCGAGGTGCGGCGAGGTTGACGCGCACCACATTGTGTTTCGATCGAGGCTGAGGAATCGTCGATGAGCGACATCTTTATCGTCGGACCGGCACGGGCCGGGACTTCGTGGCTGCAAACGATGCTCGCCGAGCATCCCGACATCGCGTCACCACCGGAGACCGGTCTGTTCGTCGAGTTCGTGGCGCCGATGGAGCGCGCCTGGCAGCGACATCGACAGCAGCTCCAGACCGCTCGCACGGATGGCGCTCGCATGAACGTGCAGGGCCTCGCGACCGTGCTGACGAGCGACGACATGCTGGAGTGGCTCCGGGCGCTCTGCGCGATCGTGCGCGATCGGGTCCTCGCCGAAAAGCCCGGCGCGACCCGATTGCTCGAGAAGACGCCGGACCACGCGATGTGCCTCGACGTCATCCGGAAGGTGTTGCCGGACGCGCAGGTGTTGTTCCTCGTGCGCGATCCCCGCGAGACGGTCCGGTCGATGCTGCAGGCCAGTGTCGAACCCTGGGGCCACTGGGCGTCCACCGCGGTGGAAGGGGCGACCGATCGGTGGTTGCGCAATGTGCGCCTGCCGCTCGCGCACCTCGAAGACGAGCGCATGCTCACGGTCCGCTACGAGGACCTCCGAGCGGACGACGCGCAGTTGCGCGCGATCGCCGGCTTCTTGGAGCTCGGCGATCCGTCGGTATGGATGAAGTCGTCGGTCGAGGCGTCGCCCGGCGAGCGGCGCTCGACCATCGTCGCCGGAGAGGCTGCGGCCGAGGGTCTGGCAAGCTACGAGCTGACGGGTTTCTCGTATCACGACCGCACTCGCCAACGCGAGCTCACGCAGTATGAGATTGCGTACGTGGAATCACGCTGCCGCGACGAGATGATCGCGCTCGGTTACACGGTCGGCTCGGTGCGTCCGCCGTTCGCGTTCCGTGCTCGTCGATCCGTGCGCTTCGCCGGACTCCGGGCGCGGCACTACTGGCGTCGCTACGTCGCCAGTCAGCGCAGACGCTGACTCCGTCTATTCGTCGCTGAGAATGGTCGCAGTGCCGAGACTGCGTTGCACGCCAACGCTGGTCGCCGACGTAACCGACGTGATCGTTCCGTGGATGACCAAATTCGGCTCGTCGTTCATGTCGGGATAGGTCGGTATCGCGACGTTCGCCGCGGAGCTGGCCGGCCGCGAACTTGATGGCTCTTTGGATCGGGCCGCCCCAGTCGCCGAGCGTGTGCGGCGTGCGGTGGATCGCGGAGACCGTCGACAGGGTGACGTACACGGTGGCCGGGACCGAGAGCGGCTCCGACAGCGTGACCGGCATCTTCATGGTGTGCGCTCCGCCGATGTCACCTTCGGGTACCGACGCGTCGCCGATGCCGACGGTCGGACCGCCCGGGCCCGGGTCGTCGTCGATGATGGTGCCGATACCCGTAGCGCGCCGCAGGTCCCAGCCGGCCATCGGCGATGACAGATCGACCGAGAAGGTCTCGTCGCCTTCGACGAGCGTGTCGCCGTAGATCTTCACGAGGACGTACTTGATCGTGGTTCCAATCGCGAATTTGAGCGTTCCCGAACCGGTTCCGGCGGAGAAGTCGGATGGAGTGGTCGCAGTGCCCGGGTCGACCGAGTAGTTGACGGTTACGGGCACGAGTGAGGGCTCGGGACAGCACGACGGGGAACACGATCTTGCGGAACCCCGAGTCGCCTTCCACGACCGACACGTCGCCGACGCTGATGTTCGTCGCGGCGATGACCTTGAACGTCGTGGTAGGCGCGGCCGAGGCGGCGAACGAGCCGTTGCCGTTGAACTGCGCGGCGAGCGTGTGATCGCCGAGTGCCGGGGTCCCCAACGCAACGTTCACGGTCCCGTCGGTACCGACTGGCCCGCTCGCGACCTGGACACCGTCGAGCTCGACCGTCGCGTCGCCTTCGGGCACGAAGTTGCCGAGGCTCGCGACGACCACGTGCGCGTACGCGGTCTTACCGAGCGCGGCGGGCGCGCCGGTCTCCGAGACCGTTGTCGTCGTTGCGTCCGGCGTGCCGGCCGGTGGATTGGTGGCGAAGGAGATCGCCACGGGCGGCGGCAGTGGCGACGTCAACTGGTTCTTCATCTGGGAGACGCGGAGATCGCACGAGAAGTTTCCGCCCGAGATGCACGAGCGGTTGCCGAGACCGATCCCGGTCTGCGTCACCGTGACCGTGGTCGTCAGGGTCGGTGTGTTGGAGACGTCGATCTGGCCGAGATCCTGGCAATCCGTTGCGGGATTGAGTGTGGCCAGCGCGGTGTTGTCGGTGTACGCGTTTGCGCACTCGGAGATATCCACGGTCGCGAGGGGAATGGCATTTATGCCGGTGAGGACGATCTGAACCGATTGACCGTTTGTGAGACCGCTCGGAGACGGTACAGAGAACCCGACGTCTGCGTAGGCAACGCCGGCGCCGACAAAGCCGACGGTGACTGTCGCGACAGCCACCGCGCCGGCGAGTCGACGCCGAAAGTTCTTGTTCAAAGCGCTTTTCCCCGCCATGCCCGCCACCCCGTGCCCGTCGCAGATGCGACCCCGAGCTTTTGCCGACGCGCACAATAACCAGTTCTTGCCAACTCTGCAGCTGTCGCTCTAGGGTTCCGCCGAACTGGGTTGCTGGCGGGGCAGCACGGCCGGGCGTTTGGTCGATTCATGTGCTCCCGCTCGAGGCGGGGAGCATGTGATGAGAACGGGTCGACTGGTTGCAGCGTTCACTGCGGTGTTCGCTGTCGCGACGCTGGTTCCGGCCGGAGGGGCACGCGCTGCGATCTCCGGGACGTCCGGCCAGATCCTGCAGATCGTTCCGCCGGCGTCGGCCGCGACCGGCCTCGAGTCGAACACCAACATGTGGGCCTGGAACGAGCAGCAGGGCGTGACCCTCGCCTCGGCGCTCAAGGTCGACATCACCACGCCGGGGACGTACACGTCGGCGAGCCAGCTCCTGACCGGCGTGGCGGTCCCGGCCGGCACCGTCGTCGACAGCCAGTACATCTCGAGCGTCGCCGCGACCGGAACCGGAGCGAGCGATCTCGACGGGACGTTGACGTTCCCCACCGACATCCTGGGCGTCATCGTGACCTCCGGCAAGCTCGGTACGAGCGACGTTCTGGGCGCGCCGGGAACGAGTTATCCGGGTACAGGCTCGGGTTTCGCGCTGGAATTCGACTCGGGTGGCGACAGTGTCACGCTGGCGAATCAGCGCACGATCGCGTTCCATTCGCACCGGGCAAACGGACACCGGTGTCGACGAGCTACGTGTCCTGACAGTTCACGACGGCGCTCCCACGGCCAGCGCGGGCGGTCCCTACTCCGGTCTCGAGGGCAGCGCGGTCACGCTGCACGGCACTGCAGTCGACGCCGAGAACGACCCGCTCACGATCTTGTGGACATTCGCAGTAACCAGCGCCAAGGCCGGCACGGTGTGCACCCCGGCGAACACGAACACCCTGACGCCCACGCTGACGTGCAACGACGCGGCCGTCGTCACTGCAACGTTGAGCGCGAAGGATCCGTACAACCCCGCGACGATCTCGACGGCCCAGGTCACGGTGGGCAACGTGGCCCCGGCGCTCGGGCCGCTGACGGTGCCGCCGGTCGTCCCGCAATCCGGCGCGGTCGGAATCTCCGCGTCGTTCAGCGACCCCGGGACGAACGACACGCACACAGCAACGGTCGATTGGGGTGACACCACATCGAGCGCGGCGACGGTGACCGAGTCCGGCGGCGTGGGAAGCATCGCCGCCTCGCACACGTATGCGACTCCCGGCCAGTACACGATCGTCGTCACGCTTGTCGATGACGATGGCGGCAGCGCCACGCAGACCGTCACCCTGGGCGTGAACGGAGCGCCCACCGCCGACGCGGGTGGACCCTACGCCGGTACCGAAGGCTCGACGACGAACCTGGTCGGGACCGCGAGTGATCCCGAGAACGACCCGTTGACCACGAACTGGACCTTCGCGCCGACGGCCGAAGATCCCGGGACGACCTGTACGCCGACCGGATCGTCGACGCTCACGCCGACGATCATGTGCAACGACGACGCAGTCTTGAAGGCGACGCTCTCGGCGAGTGACAACATCAACCCGCCCGTGAACTCCGACACGACGGTGACGATCAGCAACGTCGCCCCCGTGCTCGGCGCGCTCACCGCCTCCCCGGCAATGGTGCCGACGGGCGGGACGGTTCACGTGAACGCGTCGTTCCTCGACGCCGGTGCGAACGACACCCACACCGCGAGCGTGAACTGGGGCGACATGTCGACGTCGAACGCCTCGATCACCGAGGCGAACGGCTCGGGATCACTGAGCGACGCGCACGCCTACACGCACTCGGGCTTCTACACGATCACGGTGACGTTGAGCGACGACAACGGGGGTACCGACGTCCGCACCACGAACGTGGTCGTCAACACGCCGCCGACGGTGAGCGCCGGTGGGCCGTACGTCGGCCTCGAGGGCACGCAGATGCAACTCGTCGCAACGGCGAGCGATGTCGACGGTGATCCGCTCTCGTACTCGTGGGCCTTCACGACGACCGGCGGACCCGGCGCGGCCTGCAACGCGACCGGAGCGGGCACGCACGCTGCGACGCTCACGCTGGTCTGCAACGACAACGCGGTCGTCAACGCCACCGTCACGGTCAGCGACGGCGTCAACCCGTCCGTAAGTGACAGCACGACGCTCACTGTCGGGAACCAGAACCCGGTACCCGGTGCCGTGGCCCAACAGCCCACCGCGCCGCTCGGCAGCACGGTCGCGATCGCGGTGCCGTTCACCGATGCGGGTACGAACGACACGCACACCGCGACGATCGACTGGGGTGACAGCACCACCTCGACCGGCACCGTGTCGGAGTCGGCCGGCGCGGGCACGGTTACCGGCTCGCACAACTACGCGGTCGACAACCACTACACCGTCACCGTCACCATCACCGACAAGGACGGTGGCGTGGGCACGGTCACCGGAACGGTGCTGTCGGACACGACGGCACCGGTCATCACGGGGACGGTCGCGCCCGCGCCCAATGGGGCGGGCTGGAACGACTCGCCCGTCGACGTGACCTGGACCGCGATCGATCCGCTCGCGCCCATCACGTCGACGTCGGGTTGTGATCCGATCACCCGCTCCGTCGACACATCGGCCGCCGGTGTGACCTATACGTGCAGCGCCACCAGTGCCGGTGGCACCGCGTCGAAGTCGGTGTCGGTGAAGCTCGACCAGGTCGCTCCTTCACTGAGCGGCGCCGCGACGACCCCGCCGAATGCGAACGGTTGGTACGACTCGCCCGTGACCATTCACTGGACGTGCTCCGACGCGCTGTCGGGCATTGCCGGAACGTGCCCGTCGGACAACGTTCTGAGCTCGGAAGGCTCTGCCGTCTCGGCGTCCGCCACGATCTCGGACGTCGCCGGCAACGTGACGAACGCGGCCAGCGCGTCGGTCAAGATCGACACGCACGCGCCGACCACCTCCGCGGGGACGTTGCCCGCATGGAACAACTCGACGGTCACGCTTTCGCTCAACGCCACGGACAATCTCTCTGGTGTCGCGTCCACCCAGTACACGGTCGACGGGGGCGCGACCCAAACCGGTACCTCGGTCCTGTTGGCGACCGAAGGTGTCCACACGGTGACCTTCTGGAGCGTCGACAACGCCGGCAACGTCGAGGCGCCGAATACCGCGACGGTCAAGATCGACACCTCCGCGCCGTCGATCAGCGTGGCGCAGGCTCCGGTCGCGAACGGTGCCGGGTGGAACAACACGAACGTCACGGTGACCTTCACGTGCGGCGACTCGCTCTCGGGTCTCGCGTCGTGCACGTCGCCGCAGTCGGTTACCACCGAGGGTGCCGGTCAGCTGGTTTCCGGTACTGCCACCGACAACGCCGGAAATTCTGCTTCGGCATCCGCGACCGTGAACGTCGACAAGACGCCGCCGACCGTCAGCGGAGTGGTTCCGGCCGCGAACGGGAACGGCTGGTACAACGCACCGGTGTCGGTGTCCTGGCAGTGCGCCGACGCACTCTCCGGCATCGCGACCTGTTCGCCCTCGACCACGCTCGCAACTGACGGAGCCGGTCAGTCGGCGGCCGGAAGCGCCACCGACATCGCCGGGAACTCGACCAACGCGAGCGTCGACGGCATCAACATCGACCAGACGCCGCCCAACATCACGGCATCGCTCGCGCCGGCCGCGAACCTCGCGGGTTGGAACGACTCGGTCGTCGTCGTGCATTTCACCTGTACCGACGCAACTTCGGGCATCGCGCCCGGGGCATGCCCGGCCGACCGCACGGTGTCTACCGACGGCATCTCGACCGTGTCGGGGAGCGTCGTCGACCTTGCCGGGAACGCGGCCGCGACCTCCATCGTCGTGAAGGTCGACACCATCGCGCCGGGAATCGTCGGCTCGCAGACTCCCGCGCCGAACGGTGCCGGATGGAACAACACGAACGTGGCGGTGTCGTTCAACTGCACCGACTCGGGTTCGGGAATCGCGACCGCCGGTTGCACCGGGCCCGTCAGCGTGGGTGAGGGTGCGAACCAGTCGGTGACGGGAACCGCGGCTGATGTCGCGGGTAATACGTCGTCCGCGACGGTGAGTGGGATCAACGTCGACGAGACGCCACCGACGCTCACCGGAGCACCGACGACCGCACCGAACGCGAACGGCTGGTACGCCGCGCCCGTGACGATTCACTGGTCGTGCGGAGACGCCCTCTCGGGCGTCGCGGGTTCGTGCCCGTCCGACACGGTCCTGAACTCGGAAGGCTCGGCGGTCTCCGCATCTGCGACGGTCCACGACGTCGCGGGGAACTCGACGGTGGCGTCGTCGACCCCGGTGAAGATCGACCTGACGCCGCCGAGCACGGCCGCGTCGAGCGCTCCGGACTGGTCGAACACGAACGTGACGCTCACGTTGACGGCTACCGATTCGCTCTCCGGTGTCGACGCGACCTACTTCGCCGTCGACGGAGGCGCGACCCAGACCGGAACATCGGTCCTGCTGACGACCGAAGGCGTCCACACGGTCGTCTTCTGGAGCATCGACAAGGCCGGAAACGTCGAGCCGAGTCACACGGCCAGCGTGAAGATCGACACCACGGCTCCCTCCATCACCGTCTCGCAGGCTCCGGCGGCGAACGGTGCCGGATGGAACAACACCGACGTGACGGTCTCGTTCACCTGCGGCGATTCGCTCTCGGGTCTCGCGTCGTGCACGTCGCCGCAGGGCGTGTCCACCGAGGGCGCCGGTCAGTTGGTCTCGGGTACTGCAACCGACAACGCCGGCAATTCCGCTTCGGCGTCGACGACGCTGAACGTCGACAAGACAGCCCCGACGATCAACGGCGTCGTACCGGCCGCGAACCTGAACGGCTGGTACAGCTCGCCCGTGACGGTGTCGTGGTCGTGCGCCGACGCGCTCTCCGGAGTCGCGTCGTGCTCGTCGCCGACGACCCTGTCGTCGGATGGCGCCGCGCAGTCGGTGTCGGGTACCGCGACCGATGCGGCTGCCAACAGCCACAGCACGGTGGTGAACGGCATCAACATCGACCAGACTCCACCGACACTCACGGCTTCGGCTCCGCCGACGCTGTCCGGGTGGTACAACGCGGGCCCGATCACCGTGCACTGGACGTGCGGTGACAACCTCTCGGGTGTCACGTCGTGCCCGGCCGATCAGGTCGTTACCGCCGAGGGCTTCACGACCCTCGCGCAGACGATCACGGATCAGGCCGGCAACACGACGACGGACTCGATCACGATCCGCATCGACCAGACCCCGCCGACCATCGTCGGCACGGCCACGCCGGCGCCGAATGGCAACGGATGGAACAACACGGATGTGAACGTGTCGTTCACCTGTCACGACGGGTTGTCCGGGGTCGTGTCGTGCTCCGCGCCGACGACGCTGGGCGAGGGCGCCGCGCAGTCGGTAACGGGACAGGCGGCCGACGCCGCGGGCAACTCCGCGTCGGCGACGGTGAGCGGGATCAACGTCGACGAGACACCGCCGACGTTGAGTGGTACGCCGACCTCGGCCCCCAACGGCAGCGGCTGGTACAACCACGCGGTCACGATCCATTGGACGTGCGGTGACGCGCTTTCGGGTGTCGATCCCGCGACCTGTCCGACGGACGCGTCGATCAACGCCGAAGGCGTCGCGCAACAGCTCACCCGTACCGTCCTCGACCTCGCGGGCAACGCAACCTCGGCGTCCAGCCCCGCGGTCAAGATCGATCTCACCCCGCCGGTCACGACGGCGTCGGCGGTGCCGACCTCGTTCACGAACGGCGACGTGTCGCTGACCCTCTCGGCCAGCGACAACCTGTCCGGTGTCGCGCAGACGCTGTACAACGTCGACGGCGGACCGAACCAGGTCGGAACGTCGATCAACTTGTCATCTGACGGGGTCCACACGCTCGCGTTCTGGAGCGTCGACAACGCGGGGAACGTCGAGACGGCGCACGTTGTGACGGTTCAGATCGACAAGTCCGCACCGACGATCACCGCGTCGCAGGCTCCGCCTGCGAACGGTGCCGGCTGGAACAACGGCAACGTCACGGTGAGCTTCACCTGTAGCGACTCGCTGTCGGGCATCGCGTCGTGCACCTCGCCTCAGAGCGTGACGAGCGAGGGCGCGAGCCAGACCGTGTCGGGTACCGCCGTCGACAACGCCGGCAATACGGCCTTGGCGGCGGCGACCGTAAGCATCGACAAGACGCCCCCGGGCATCGTCGGCTCGCTGAACGGAACGCCCAACAGCTTCGGATGGTTCGATGCCCCGGTCGCCGCATCGTTCGCGTGCAGCGACGCGTTGTCGGGCGTCGCGTCCTGCAGCGGTGGCGCGTCCTTCGGAGAGGGTGCGAACCAGTCGGCGGTGGGCACGGCGACCGATGTCGCCGGGAACACGGCGACCACCTCCGTCGGGCCGGTCAACGTCGACCTCACGAAGCCCACGATCACGGCGACGCCGGATCGCGCGCCCGACAGCGGGGGCGTCTACACGGGTCCCGTCACGATTCACTTCACGTGCACGGATGCACTGTCGGGCATCGCTCCCGGGGCATGCCCGGCCGACGTCGTCGTCTCGAGCGACGGCATGACCACCGTGTCGGGGAGCACGACGGACCGGGCCGGCAACACGGCGGCGACTGCGGCCACGATCACGGTGACGGTGCAGTCGGTGCGCCTCCAGAAGCAGACCGCGGTCATCCAGATCAGCAGCGCCGCGGCTTCGGCTTCGAACCTGCTGGAGAAGGTGCTGCTGCGGTTGGCGCAGAACGCGGTCGCGGCGTCGATCGACCCGTCGCTCTGGGGTACGGGCAATCACCTCCAGGTCCACCGCGGTGTGGTCGTGTTCGAGCGCGAGGACGTGGCCGTGATCGAGTTGAAGTTGCTGCTCGCCGTGTCGCCGCGGCATACGTCGACTGCGGCGATCAACGGCTGGATCACGACCTTCACCAACGTCGATCGAGTTCTGGCGACGACCCAGCTCAACGACGCGATCGCCGCGGGTGGGAATGCGTCGGCGATACAAGCCGCTCAGACCCTGATCGCGGCCGGCGACGGTGCCGCGGCCACAGGTGACAACGTCGCAGCGATCCACGACTACAAGAACGCGTGGAAGTCGGCGGAGCTCGCGCTCGGTCTGTACAGCGACGGTGGCAACGACCCGGACGATGTGTGAGGTCGTGAACTAGGGAGATGATTCACCGGTACGGGTCCGGCCCCGAGCCTTCGAGGAGGCCGGGCCCGTTCAACCGGTGACGCGCCGGCGACTGGGGCCGCCTTACCCGAGGGCTTGGAGCAGCAATCGCCGCAACTCACCGCGATCGCGGAGCGCACGCGTCAGGTCGCCGTGTCCGCAGCCGGCATGCGGAACCATCGTGACGTTCGGGAGGCCGTCGAGGCGTAGTGCGTGGCGACCGTCGCGCTCCTCGTTCGTTCCCCAGTGAACGTAGATGTCGGGATTAGGGGCATCGGTCGAGAGCACCGACCGGGCATCGAAGAGCGGTTGGCGCGCACCGAGCTTCTTGCGCATTGGTGCCAAGTACTTGTTCCATCGACGGTCGTGCGCTCTCCACAAGCCCACGCGATCGATCGTCGTCTGCGCACCGAAGGCGTGGATCTCGGCGGCGCCGATGAGTGAGCCGAACACGAGCGCGGCGAAACCGCCGGCGGAGCAGCCGACGCAAACGGTGCGCCGGATCCCGTGCGTCTCGAGCAGGTCGGCAAGCCACTGCGCGGAACCTCTGATGTCGTCCGCGGCGCCGCGGATGCCGAGCTGGTACCAGGACTGCTCGAGATCCCGGACGAAGACGCGGCCGGCCGGGACGTCGTCGAGCTGACCGAAGAACTCGAAGGGGGGCAGGCCTCCCATGCGCATCCAGAGACCGCCGAACGCGATGATCGCCGTGCGACTGTCGTTGTCGAGATCGTAGAGAGCGCCACGAGAGTCGTCGGAGAGCTCGTTTTCGAACCGCGCCATCTCGCGATCTTGCCAGAGATCCCGGGCGCGCTCCTCGCCGAGCCCTTCCTAGCCGAGGCGGGGTACGCCGCGGTCCGGATCGTGCGCCATCGTTCTGACCGCGCGCCACCCGCGTGCGATGCGCGTGATGGCGCGCGCGTGATCGCGCGCGTGCACGAGCGATGCCCGCCGGCGCTCGCGTGAACGTCCGGGCACGCCGCTTGCGACGATGCCCCGCCCGATCCAGTAGACGTACCGGGCGAGGATGCCGATGCAAGCGCCGAGGCCGCGTCGTTTGACCGCGAGCAGGAGGCTGTTGACGTCGACCAACACCGTTACGTCCTTCGACGCCGAGCCCAGGCCCGCGGCTCGGGCTCTCGTGGCAACGCCAACGCGCCAGCCCGCGTCGCGCGCGGAGGCAGAGGTCGACGTCCTCGACGTAGGAGCCGAGCACCTCGTCGAGACCGCCGATCCGCGCGACGCAGTCAGGTCGCACGAACAACAACGTTCCGCTCACCCAGTCGCGTTCGTCGAAGGGGATCGAGTCGTCCCACGTGCTCGTCGGCTTGGCTCGCCATCCGCGCCACGATCCGCCGGCGTTGCGCGCGGGCGCGGTGAGGACCGGGCCGACGATGCCGATGCTCGGATCGGCGCGGGCAACGGTGCTCAGCTCCCGAAAGGTGTCGGGCCGCACCTGCAGGTCGTGCGCGGCGATGACCACGAACTCGGCCCGGGGTTGCGTTGCCAACGCACGCGCGAGAGCGATGTTCGCGCCACCGGTGTATCCGGCGTTGTCGTGCGTCGGGATCACCTCGACGCGAGGGTCGAGTGCGTCCGAGAGCGCAGCGCCCCCGCTCGAGGCGTTGTCGATCACGAAGCACCGGACTCGGACGTCTTCGCTTCCGAGCACGCTGGCCGCGGCTCGAATGCACCAATCCGGTGCACACCAGTGGATGAGGTAGACGTCGATCAGCGGCGGTTCGAGTTGGCGCAAGGGTCGTCTGATCGGTCGTGTGGTGGGGCTCCGGAGCGGGTCATAGCGTTTACCCCATCCACTATGCTGCCGTCGAGCCACGCGAGCCCGATGGGTCGATGATCTACTTTCTTACGCCTGACGAAGCGAGGCCCAGCGGCGGGATTCGCCAGATCTATCTCATGGTCGATCTCCTGTGCGAGCTCGGCTACGAGGCCTCGGTGTTTCACGGCACACCCGGCTTTCGGTGCACTTGGTTCGAGAACAGCACGCCGGTCGTCGCGAAACCTTTCTTCGGGCTCGAGCGCGGCGACCTGCTCGTCGTCCCGGAGTACGACGGCGCGCGCAAACGGGAACGATGCGCGGATGCGGCTGTCGTCGTGTTCAACCAGGGCCATTTTCAGACGTTCGTGAACGTGGGCTTCACGGATTCCTGGCCGGGCGCCTACCCGGGCTGGCCCAATGCCAAGGCTGTTCTCGTTACGTCGGCGGCGGTGCGTGCATTCATGGCCGTCGCGCTCCGGGAACCCCTTCCGGTGCACACGACGAGGGTGGTTGTCGACATCGCGCGATTCGTTCCGGGCCGGAAGCGCAAGCTCATAGCCCTCATGACGCGCAAGCGCCGGCACGAGGCCGAAGGGGTCGTGCAGTTGATCTACCGGTGCGGGCTGCCGGGCTGGGATGTCGTGACCATCGACCAGATGACCCACGCCGAGGTCGCAGGTGTGTTGTCGGAGGCCGCGATCTTCCTGAGCTTCTCCGCGGGTGAAGGGTTCGGTCTGCCGCCGGCCGAGGCGATGGCGGCCGGCTGCTACGTCGTCGGCTACACGGGCGACGGCGGCCGCGAGTACATGAATCCCGAGTGGTGCTCGCCGATCGCCGACCAGGACATCGTGTCGTTCGCGCTCGAGGTGGCGCGCGTGGCGCGTTGGTGGGAGGAAGACCCAGGTGCGGTGCAACGCGTCGCGGACGACGGGCGCGATTTCGTCAGGCGCACGTACGCGCGCGAGAACTTGCGCGACGACTTGGCGAGCGCGTTCGCTCAACTCACTGCGCCCGGCTCCGATGCCCTGCAGCCGTCCGCGGTCTCGGTAACTCATTGGTCCGTCCCGATCGGACCGCGGGGCGCTCTCGTCCGCGCGAGAGGTCGGGTCGCCCGATCCCTGCGCCGCGTGAGATAGCGCCGGTCTGCGTCAATCCCCGTCCGGTTCGACGCGGCGACCGAGTCGTCCGAGCCACGCGTCGAGACAGCCCCTCGCTCCCGACACGACGAGGGCACCCCACGGTCTGCGCCGCTTGCGAAGGTCGGCGACGGGCCGCCCGACGAGCTCTGTGAGCGTAACGACCAGAGCTCGGCGCGCCGACGAGTAACGACGCATGATGACGATGCGGTTGCGGACGCTGTAATAGCGCCGCCATGGATTCGTCGTGCGCGGGGCGGGCCCCACGTGTTCGCCGAGACGCCCGTACCGGTCGCGCTCGGCCCGCAGGCTCGGTCCGTCGGCGAAGATGCCGTACCCGGCCCGCTGGAGCCGCAGGCAGCAGTCGAGCTCCTCGAAACCGAAGAAGAGATCGGGATCGAACGTTCCGGCCGCGCGGGCCGCGCCGCCGCGGATCATCAGCAGCTGGTTCCCCGCGACGTAGTCGACCGTGACCGGACCGAAGAGCTCACGGTCGGCGGGACGTGCGAGACGGCCGGAACGGCGGTCGAATCGCGCGCCCGCGAGGCCGACAGCACCGACCGGGGCGCCGTGATCGACGAGCCATTCCCCGAACTCGCGCAGCCGCCGGACCCCGCCGACGGCGCCGGGTACCCCGTCGTCGTTGAGGACGAGGATCCAGTCGCTATCGGAACACGTCGCGAGGACGCGCTCGACACCCGCCGCGAGTGCACCGGCGGGCCCGGCGTTCGACGGGAGGGGCACGTACTGCGACGGGAGACGGGTCGCGGCATACTCGGCCGCGTCCCGCGACGGCGAGGACGGAGCATTGTCGACGATCGTGACCGATGCCAGGTCCTCGATCGGGAGCTTCGTGATGGTCCGGCGCAGCCGCTCGGGACGTTCATGGGTCACGATCACCGCGTGCACGGCGCCCGGTGTGGTATCGCCTTCGTGCGAGCTGCGCCGCGGACCGGCAGTTGTCACCCGCCGGGTTCGGCTCGGCCGGGACGTCAGCACGGCTCGCCCGACGCTCAGTGGGGCGCGGTACCTCGCGGGCGTGAGGGGATCGATCAGGAGCGCGCGCGAGAACGAGTGCGAACGCTTCGCGACGTCGGCCGATCCGGGCAGCGCTGACGCCCGCGATCGCGAGATAGTTCGCACGCACGTGTCGCCGGGCGCGCGCGTTGGCGGGCTCGGACTCCATCTCGTACGAGCGGCGATCGAGGATCCGCAGCGCGGCGTCGTATCGCGACTGGTCGTGTGCTCGTTCGATCTGGTTGAAAACGACTGCGGCCGGCTCTTCTACGACATCGATGCGGCCGTCACGACGCAGGCCGGCCCGGAGTCGCCAGCCGAGCTCGGTGTTCTCGCTGTAGCGCAATTTCTCGTCGTAGCCGCCGCATTGGTGGAACAGTGAGCTGCGGATCGCGAAGCCGCCGGCGAGGATCGGTGTGAAGCCGGTCTTGCGCACACGGTCGCGATCAGGTGTGACCGTCCGCCAACGCAGAAGGTCGGCCGAGACCTTGATCACGGCCGCGACAATGAGGTCGTTGTCGACCGTCTTCGACGAGTAGCGCTTCACGGCGTCGGGGAGGAGCTGGTCGTCACTGTCGAGAAACACGATGAAGTCGCCGGTCGCCGCGGCCGCGCCTGCGTTGCGCGCGGCCGATACCCCGCGGTTGGACTGGCGCAGGTACGTGATGCGCTCGTCGGCGAGCGCGCCGACGACCTCGGCCGTGTCGTCGGTCGAGCCGTCGTCGACGACGACGAGCTCGACGTTGTCGTAGGTCTGGTCGAGGACGCTGCGAATCGCGGGGCAATGTCGTGGCGCGGTTGTAGGTCGGGATCACGACACTGAAGCGCATGCTCGGCGACGATTCCGGTTCGGCGACGCGGGCTGACACGATCTACTACCGTCGCGCGGCGAAGGTACTGGATCGCGCGGCCGTGTGCCGCGCAGTGGGGGAGGCACGTCGCGAATGCCACGCCGGGGGGCGGTGATCGTCTCGCTCAACGGCGGGGTCGGCAATCAAATGTTCCAATATGCGGCGGGTGTGGCGTTCGCGCAGCAACGACGTGTGCCGCTGCAGGTCGTACCGGGTCGTGCGCTCGCGACGCGGGCCGTGGACGTCCCCGACCTGGTCGACGTTCCTCCGCTTTCGCTCACGGCGTACGAGCGATTCCTCTGTGGCCTCCCGGGCGGGTCGTTGCGGCGGATGCCGCAGCCGGTCCGGCGCGCGCTCAGGCCGGCCGCGCGCCGCGCCGCGCGCTACACCGAGGTCCGCCAATCCCTCATGCAGATGGCGGATCCGCCGGTCGCCCCCGACGCGGGCGAGCGATACCTGCACCTGCGCGGGCTCTTTCAACATCGCGGTTACTACGAGCCGGTTCTCGACGAGGTCGTCACCGGTATCGTCGACAAGCTCGGTCCTCACCTCGACGGTGGTGCGGGCGAGGGAGTGGTCGCGATGCATTTCCGGCGAGGCGACTACGTCCTGCACGGATACGACCTTCCCTTCTCGTTCCAGTCCGAGGCACTGCGCCTGGTCGCCGATCGGTGCGCGGTGTCGCGCGTTGTCGTGATGAGCGACGACGACGACTTCGCCCGCCTGGCCGCCGAACACTTCGCGCTGGGCGGTTTCGCGGCTACGGCCTTCGCGGACGATCCGCAGCGCTCCGAGCTCGATGCCTTCTGCGCGCTCGCGTCGGCCCAACACCTCGTCATGTCGAACTCGACCTTCGTGTGGTGGGCGGCCGTCGTCGGCGACCACCTGCGGGCGCGTGACGACCGGGTCGTCGTCTGCCCGACACCGTGGATGCCGTTGCACACGGCGGGGACGATCCCGTCGGCAACTCTCGACCTCTCGCGCCCCCACTGGGTACTGCAATCCGTCCGCCCCTAGTTGGGTCCGCCCCTTTTTGGGCTCTCGAATCTGAGATATTCTCGCAGAACGTAGCGACGTGGTTGGGGGTTCCATGGAGCGGGAACGCGAGGCAATTGCGCCGGATGCGTCGATCTTCATTGCCGGGCACGGGGGACTCGTCGGCTCGGCGATCGTGCGGCGGCTGCAACGTGGCGGATTTCACAACATCCTCACCGCGACACGCGATCAGCTCGATCTGCGCGACCAGGCGGCCGTCAACTACTGGTTCCGCGCGAATCGTCCCGATTACGTGTTCCTCGTGGCCGGGACGGTCGGCGGAATCCTCGCAAACTCCACTCGCCGGGCCGAGTTCATCTACGACAACACGATGATCCACGCCACTGTCGTGCACGCGAGCTATCTCTACGGTGTCCACAAGCTCTTGTATCTGGGTAGCTCTTGCATCTATCCGCGCCACGCGGAACAGCCCATCACCGAAGAGGCCCTCTTGACCGGGCTGCTCGAGCCGACCAACGAGCCGTACGCGATCGCGAAGATCGCCGGTATCAAGCTGTGTGAGGCATACCGCTACCAGTACGGCTGCAACTTCATCTCCGGGATGCCGACGAATCTCTACGGGCCGAATGACAACTTCGATCTCGAAGCGAGTCACGTCGTGCCCGCGCTGATCCGCAAGTTCCACGACGCGAAGCTGGCAGGCGCTCCGATCGTCGAGGTCTGGGGTTCGGGCTCGCCCCGGCGCGAGTTCCTCCACGTCGACGATCTCGCCGACGCGTGCCTGTTCTTGATGCAGAACTACAGCGGCGACCGGCACCTGAACATCGGTTCCGGTGTCGACCTCACGATCGCCGAGCTGGCCGACATCGTACGGGGCGTCGTATACCCCGAAGCTCAGATCGTGTACGACACGTCGAAGCCCGACGGTATGCCGCGCAAGCTGCTCGATGTCGGCCGCCTCGAAGCACTCGGCTGGTCGGCGAGGATCCCGTTGCCGGATGGCATCCGCTCTTCGTACGAGTGGTTCCTCGAGCACCAGGACGTCGCCCGAGGCGTTCCTTCCGCTCTCGTCTGAGTCTCTACGAAGGCCGTCGCCCTGTGCCGCCGATCCGCGGGATCAGCTTCATCATTCCCGCGTACAACGCCGCGGACACGATCGTCGAGAGCATCACGTCGATCACTGCCGCTGCCGGCGCGCTCGACTCCGTCGACATCGAGATCGTCGTCGTCGACGACGGATCCACCGACGGTGTTGCGTCGGTGGTCCGATCGGAGTTCGGAGCCGACCCGCGGGTCCGGGTCCACGCCCACCGGAAGAATCGCGGCGGGGCCGCGGCGCGCAACTCGGCCGTGGAGCACTCGAACAACGAATGGATCTTCTGTCTCGACGCCGACAACCTTCTCGATCCCGATTCGTTGCGCCGGATGGTCGAGATGGCTGCGACGGGCGAGTGGGATGTCGTAGCCCCGGCCGAGACGCGTTTCTTCAAGGCCTCCCCGGCGCGCCCGACGCATTTTTGGTTCTGGGACCGGGAGACGATGGATGTAGGCGACGTGCTTTCGGCGTATGAAACGCCCGTCGCGGGCGGCAACTACCTCTTCACCCTCGAGGTCTGGGCCCGGTCCGGCGGGTATCCGGAGTTCGCCGGCTCACTCGACGCGTGGGGATTCGGCGTGCGCCTGCTCTTCGAGGGAGCCCGCTTCGGTGTGTGCCCCGACGCGTTCTACCTCCACCGGCAGGGCCACGAGTCGTACTACGTACGCGATGCCGACGCGCGGCGGGCCGTCGCCGCGGCGCAGATTCTGCTCCCATACGTCTCGAGGCTCACCGCTCGCGATCAGAAGCGACTCCTCGGCAGCGGCGACCTCTTCGGCTACTTCGCGCAGATCCCGACGCGCCCTCTGCGAGTGGAGGGAGCACAAGAGCGCGGACCGGCCGGCCGGGTCGTCATAGCCGGGAACGCGCGTCGACCGGCACCGCCGGCACGGCGCGGCTGGGCGGGTTCGGCCAAGGCGGCGACGCGCCGGGTTCGACGCGCGTTCACCCGGCCCCGGCCCGCGAACGATCGATGAGTCCGCCGATTGCCCTCTTCGACGGCATCGGCACCGCGCACAGCCTTCCCCTGATCGCGGGTCTCGACGGCGCCGCTGGTCGCGCCGGACTCGCACGGCAATGGACGACTGCCATAGAGCCGCCGGCCGCGGGCGATCCCTCCTGCGACTGGACGCCGATCCGCGGGTTCTACGCGGAGTTCTGCGCGGACGGAACGATCGCACCTTTCGCGTACCGGACCGCGTGCCAACGCGCGCTGATCAGAGCGGCGGACGCAGGCGCCGCGTTCTTCTGTGACCTGGCGGTCGAGCAGCTGCTGGCGTCTCGAGGCGTTCCCGTGCGCGTTGGTCTTCCGGCCGTGTGGGTCGTGCACCAGGTGCCCGTGCCCCGAGACACTCGGCCACTCGCGCTCCGCGCCAAAGTCACGATCGCCAATCCGAGACGTTGGCGAAGGCAGGCGAGATCCGTGCACGCGCGAGTCCTCCTGCGCCACCTCGCCGACCGCGACGGGCGCTTCGTCGTGCACACACCGGCCGCGCGCGATCGACTGGCTCGTATCGTCCGCGGCGACCTGATTCACACGGCGAAGTGGCCGATCATCTCGGCGGCCGCGCCACCCGAGCTGGCGACCGATGCGCCCGTGGAGGCGGTGGCCGTGTTTCCGGGCGAGTGCCGCGCCGGGAAAGGCCTCGATGTGCTCCTCGAGGCCCTCCCTCAGGTCCCGGGCCTGGCGGCCTTGGACCTCCCCAGCGTCGTCACGGCGGATGCCCGGCGCCTCGTCGAGCACGCTTGCGATCCTCGGATCCGTATGGGTACCGGATGGTTGACGAACGAGGCGTATCAGGAACGCCTGCGGAGCGCCGCACTCGCAGTGCTCCCGTACCGAACGGCCGCGACCGCGAACGCCGGGATCTCGGCGTCCCTCTTGGACGTGTTGGCCATAGGCCTGCCCGCGGTCATCTCCCGTCCGATCGCGGGTGGTCTTCCCGACGGATACGGTGGCGCGGTCGTGGTCGAACCGGACTCAGCTCCTGCGCTCGCCGCGGGGATCGCTC
This sequence comes from uncultured Actinomycetes bacterium, assembly GCA_963812205.1. Taxonomy (GTDB): domain Bacteria; phylum Actinomycetota; class Acidimicrobiia; order IMCC26256; family PALSA-610; genus PALSA-610. Next base: position 1,318,754 of record CAWEUJ010000002.1, on the reverse strand, counting down.
GGGCGCTCGCGAACCTCGACGAGTTGCGCGCGTGCGCCCGGGATCAGGGCCCGTCGTTCGTCCGAACCCATCACACCTACGAGCAGTACCTTCGGACGATCATCGCGGCGGGTTCGAGATGACCGCGCGCGGCGCGACGGACATCTTCATCGTCGGCCCGGTTCGCTCCGGTACCTCGTGGCTGCAGACGATGCTCGCCGAGCATCCCGACATCGCATCGCCGCCCGAGACGCACCTGTTCACGAACTACCTGGAGCCGCTGGCCGACGCGTGGGCCCAAGACCGGGCCCGGGTCGCGGCCGCGTTGGGCGAACGAGGAACCCGGGTCGGCCACGGCCTTGCGACCGTCGTCACCGACGAGGAGTTCCTCGCGCTGATGCAGTCGTTCTACGCGACCATTCGCGAGCTCGTGCTCTCGGCGAAGCCCGGGGCTCGCCGACTCCTCGAGAAGACCCCTGATCACGCCGTGTGCCTCGACACGATCCAACGGATCTCGCCGGATGCCAAGATCGTCTACCTCGTACGCGACCCGCGCGACACCGTCCGGTCCCTGCTCGAAGCCGGCGACGAGCTCTGGGGCGACTGGGCGCCGACGTCGGTGCAGGACGCGACGACCCTGTGGCTGCGCAGCGTGAGGCCGTGGTTCCCGCGCAAGCGAGATCCCCGCCTCACCTTGGTCCGGTACGAGGATCTCCGCTCGGACCCCGCGGAACTCGACCGGGTCGCAACGTTCCTCGGTCTGGAGCCCACCGCGAGGTGGCTGCGTACGGGAGTCGATGCGCCGCCGCAGGCACGTTCGTCGACCGTCGTTCGGGGAGATGCCGCGGTACACATGCTGAACCCCTACGGGGCGACCGGGTTCTCGTATCACGATCGAGCACATCGTCGAGAGCTCAGCCGGTACGAGACCGCCTACGTCACGACGAGGTGCCGTGCCGAAATGAAGGTGCTCGGCTATCCGGTCGACGCCGGCCCGATGCCCGCCCGGTTGCGGGCGGAGCTCTACGCGCGGGCACTCCGGGCGAAGACCCGATCGTTGCGGCGGCGGGCGCCCGACAACCGGCGCGACGATGCGCGGTGACGGAGGTGCCGCGAGCCTCTGGCTCGAATCCGGCATTTCGAGCAACCCCGCCCCGATGCCGCTCCAAGCGGGCGGATACGCGCCGTCTCACCACTTTCCGTGTTGAGATGGCTCGGCTAGCGTTCTTCTCGAATATGACAACGGGGGACCTCCGCCATCGAGCGCCGGAGCTGATCTCGGTCGTGATCCCGGTCCGTGATGCCGGCGACACTCTCCGCGAGCAGCTGGATGCGCTTGCCGCGCAGACATACCCGGGCGCGTGGGAGATCGTGATCGCCGACAACGGCTCGACCGACGGGGCGACGACCGGCGTGCCCTGGGGCCGCGCGGGCGTGCCGATCCGGGTGGTCGACGCGTCGCAGCGAGGAGGATCGAGCTACGCCCGCAACCGCGGCGCCGCGCAGGCGCGGGGCGACTTCCTCGTCTTTTGTGATGCCGACGACGTCGTCGTTCCCGGCTGGCTCGACGCGATGGCCGTCGCCGCGCGCGAGTTCGACGCCGTGACCGGACCGCAAGAGGCGAGCGTGATCAACGCGCCCGACGTGCAGGGCTGGCGACCGCCGCGCGCGAAGGTGCTGCAAAGTGGTGGGTTCCTGCCGTTCGCGCCGTCGTGCAACCTCGGCGTGTGGGCCGAGGTGTATCAACGCACCAACGGGTTCGACGAGTCGTACCCGCAGGCCCACGACGTCGAATGGTCGTGGCGGGCGCAGCTCGACGGATGCACGCTCGGTTTCGCGGAGGCTGCCGTCGTCCACTACCGGTATCGCTCGACGATCCGGGGCGTGGCCCGCCAGTCGTACCTGAGCGGGCTCGACTCGGCCCGGTTGTACCGCGACTACCGGTCGCGGGGGATGAAGCGGCCGCGGTTGCTCCGATCGATGCGGGTCTGGCTCTGGCTCGTCGCGCGCTCGCCGTACCTCGCGTCGCGATCGCAACGCGGGATCTGGGTGCGCCGGGCCGGCGAGGCCTGGGGTCGTCTGCGCGGGAGCGCGCGGTTTCGTGTGGTGTTCCTGTGACCATTTCTGTTGAACGTCGGGGAGCGAGATGACCGGGTCACGAATACGGGTGACGCAGTACTACCGCGACTCGGCCGGAAAGATCATCAAACTCGGGCTGATCGCAACCGTGTCCGCCCAGTGCCAGGCGATCGCGCTGGTGCTCGTCGTCTTGCTCGGCCGAGCATTCCAGGCCAATCACAAGTACTACCACGGCTCCGTCGCGGGCGTGCATGTCGACCTCAGCACGATGCGGCTGACCGGTCTCGCGATGCTCATGATCGTCGTCGCGAGCATCCTCGACTCGATCATCGGCTGGATGAAGTCGAGGATGATCACGACTTGGGACTTCGTCCATCGCGAGGAGGTCGTGAACGAATACCTCCAGGCCGATTTCGCGACGCAGTCGGCCGAGCGGCTGGGGACGCTCGGTTTGATCACCGGGTACGTGCAACGCGGATCGAGCATGCTCGGCGCCATCACCGGCGGGCTTGTCTCGGCGCTCACGCTCCTCACGTATATCGGGTTCGCGCTCCTGCTCGACTATCGCGCCGCGATCGTGATGGTCGGCAGTGTCGTGTTCATCGCGATCATTCTTGCGCCGGTGATGAGGCGTATCAAGGCTTATGGTCGGGCCCTTTCCGCCGAGCAGATCCACTACACGCGTGACGTCACCGAGGCCACGCGGATGGTGCGCGACCTGCGTGTGTTCGACGCGCTCGATCCGCTCAGCAAGCGTCTGCTCGCCCGGTCGGCGCGGCTCAACCGCCTGCGGCAGCGGGCGAACTTCGTCAACGGCATGGTGGGTTCGATCTACCAGTACCTCGGGATCATGATCGTGCTCGTCGGCCTGGCGGCCGCGCAGCAGTTCGGCACGGTCGACATCGTCAAGCTCGGTGCGATCGCGCTGCTGCTCATTCGCAGCCTCTCGTACGGGCAGGGACTGCAGGGCACCTACCAGAATCTCGTCGACGGCGTGCCGTACCTCGAGAAACTCGAAGATCTCCGCGACCTGTACCGCTCGCACCGCACTGTCGACGGGCGTCTTGTACTCGAGTCGGTGAAGACCCTGGAGCTCGACAACGTTCGTTACAGCTACGACGGCCAGGTCGACGCGGTCGCCGGCGTGTCGGCGAGGTTCCATGTCGGTGAGATCGTCGGTATCGTCGGCCCCTCGGGCGGTGGCAAGTCGACGCTGTCGCAGCTGTTGCTACGGCTCCGCGAGCCCACCGGCGGGGCGATCCTGGTCGACGGCGTGAACGCCGCCGAGTTCAAGCGTTCGTCGTGGTACCACAACGTGTCGATCGTTCCGCAGGACCCGAGACTCTTCCACGCCAGCGTCGCCGAGAACATCGCGTTGATGGACAAGCGCATCACTCGCGACGACGTCGTCGCGGCGGCCAAGGCGGCCGGCATCCACGACGTGATCGAGGGCCTCGAGAACGGGTACGAGACCCGGATCGGCCCGGCTTTCCGTGACCTCTCGGGCGGTCAGATCCAACGGATCGGGATCGCCCGCGCACTCGCGCGCGGCGCGCACATTCTGGTGCTCGACGAACCGACGAGCGCACTCGACGTGCACTCGGAGGCAGTGATCCAGGCCACATTGGAATCGCTGCGCGGTCAGGCGCTCGTCTTGATCATCGCGCACCGGCTGTCGACGCTGAGCATCTGCGATCGCATCGTCGTGCTGCGCGACGGCCTGATCGAATCGATGGGAACCCTCTCGGAAGCCTCGGAGCGCAGCGAGTTCTTTCGCCGGGCGCTCGAGGCCGGAACGCTCGAGATCGCGATGGGGGACTCGCGAACTCCCGCGCCGGACGAGGTGTGAGCACAGACTGCGGATCAGCCTTCGTCCGACAGAGCCTCGGTGGAACGTTCTGGCGCGACACGGGTGGAGGGCGCGTAGCCGAACGCCCGGATCTCGCGCCCGAACACCGACTCGATCCGCCGGCTCATCTCGGCGTCGTACAGCGTGTCGACGTTCGCATCGGTCGGACGGAAGGCACCCTTCTCCCGCGTGAGCGACGCCTCGTGTCGGCCGAGGCCGAGACGATCGAGCACGGTCCGAAAATCGTCCTCGAGCTGCTCGTAGCGCCCGACGAAGTCGACTCCTACCGTCTGGCCGTCCAACGAGTACAGGTCGAAGTCGGAGCGCAAGTTGCCCCGGAGCACGAAGTCGCGGAACGTGCCGTCGTCGTGGTCGTTCCCTCGCCGCCAGAAGTACTCGGAGACGACCTTGTCCCAGGGATTGCGTTCGAAGCTGAACGTGAAGTATTCGTTCCAGCGTCGCCGTCCCAGTCGCTGGCGGATACCTCGAGCCGGGATGTGGTTGAAGTACGCCGGCCGGTCCCTCGAGTCTCCCGCAAGCTGGCGCTGACGCGCCCGCAGGATCGCCGACCGCACCGGATTGTCGAGTCGCATGTAGTTGCGCGGGACATGGCCGTCGACTTCGGGCCAGATCGGGGTGACGACCGCATCGTCTCCCGCGATCCGCTCGAGGAACACCTCGAGACTCGTGCCGGCCGTCTTGCGGGTCTTCACGAACACGAACCGGTGCGCGTGCGAGATGATCACCGGCGTGTTTTCCTTGCGGACACGGGCGCGATGCTAGACGGTGCGGTCGCGGGCAGCCGGTGGGTGCCGACCACGAATACCCGCACAGGCAGCCGCGACCGATGAAGATCTATTGGTACTGGCCGCACCCTCATCGGACCAAGAGCCCGCTGTGTCTTGCAGTGCAGCGGCCCGGCGACGAGCTCGTCGTCCACGCCCAACTCGCCTCGCCGGGCAATCCGGTCGAGCCCATCGCCGAATACCAAGTCGTGCGCGACCTCCCCGACCCCGCGGCGCCCGGGCGCAACCGCGTGCGCCGGGCGCTTCGGCCGATCGAGCTCGCCGTGGGGCGCAGCCGCGCCCGCGCTCGGGTCGTTCGCCGAGGCTTCAACGTCGCGCATATCGGCAATCTCACCTATCAAACGGATTGGTGGGATCTACGCAGATTGCGACGGCGGGTTCCGCTCGTGTCGGACGTGCACGACGTCCGCCCGCACCGCAGCACACTTCCGGCCCGCATCGAGACCTCGCTCTTGCGGGAGACGTACCGGAATGCGGGGCACCTCGTCGTCCTGCACGACGTCTTGAAGGAAGAGGTGGTCGGCGATTTCGGCATCAGCCCCGAGCGAGTCCACGTGGTGCCGGTCGTCCTCGATGCATTGGCCGCTCGCGACCCGTCGATCCCGCGGCCGCCGCGGCCGCAATTCCTGCTGTTCGGCACACTGCGACCGAACAAGGGCATCGACGTGTTGACCGATGCGCTGATCTCGCTCGGTTCGGGCCTCGACGCCGACGTCGTGATCGCCGGAGCCGGAGACTCGGAGACCACGGCCAAGCTGAAGGCGCGTCTCGGCGCGATGCCGAACGTCACCTTGGAATTCGGCCGTGTCTCGGCCGAACGCCAACGCGCACTGTTCTCGCAGGCCACGTACGTGCTCTTGCCGTACGTGTCGTTTCATTCACAGAGCGGCGTCCTTTCCGACGCGTACGCGTATCGGGTTCCGCTCATCGTCTCCGACGTCGGCGCGATCGGGCCGACCGTGCGCGCCGATGGCACCGGATTCGTCGTCGCACCCGGCGACGCCGACGCGCTGGCCGGCTGCATGCTCGAGGCGCTGGGCAAGGACGCGAGCTTCGCCGAACCACTGGCGATCGCGGCTCGCCGCCACGACGTCTCCGTGGTGGGTGCGAGTCTCCGCGCGATCTACGAGATCGCGGCGAGCGAGGGGTAGGCGATCATGAAGGCGCGTCGATCAGCTGGGCCCGGGCGCGGCGCCTCGCGACGGTGGTATCGTGAGGTTCCCGGGGCGGCTGTAGCCGAACGCCCGTATCTCGCGCGCGAACACCGCTTCGACCCGCCGGCTCATCTCGTCGTCGAAGAGCACGTCGGTGCGTGCGTCGGCGGGCCGGTAGTTGCCCTTCTCGCGAGTCAGCGAGACGGGGTGCTCCAAGCCGATGCGATCGAACGCGCGGCGCAGGTCGTCTTCGAGGTGTTCGTACCGCCCGACGAAGTCGACGCCCACGGTCGCGCCGTCGAGCGAGTACTTGTCGAAGTCGGATGGCAGATCGCCGTGCAGAACGTATTCGCGCAGCGTCCCGTCGAATTCGCCGCGTCCCTTTGCGAAGAAGTAGCCGGACACGACTTTGTCCCAAGGATTGCGCTCGAAGCAGAACGTGAAGTACGCATCCGCGCGTCGTCGGCCGAGCTGGCGGCGGATGCCCTGCAGGGAGATGTGGTTGAAGTACGCCGGGTTGTTGGTTCCCCGCGCGCGCCGTCGTATCCGCCACAGCAGTGCGCGCGCCGTCGTCGACGGGATCTTGTAGTTGCGGGCGACGTGCCCGGCCACCGGCGGATCGACTGGCGTCACCACCGCATCGTCACCCGCGATGGCTCCCAACAGGACTTCGATGCTCGTGCCCGCCGTCTTGCGCGTCTTGACGAAGATGAAGCGGTGCTTGTGCGAGATGATCACGACCAACCTTTCGGCACGCGCGCTCCGAGTGCCCAATTCTTTCAGACGGCCGGCGTCGGACACCACCCGCGACGCGGCGTCCCGCATCTCGACCAGGCCGGCCGCAGGTGACGCGGCCGCTGCGTGTGGTCTGGCTCGTGAAGGGTCTCGGACCGGGCGGGGCAGAAAAGCTGCTGGTTGCCGCGGCCGGAGCGCACGACCGCACGCGGTTCGAGATCGAGGTCGTGTACCTCCTCCCGTGGAAGAACCATCTGGTACCGGAGCTCGAAGCGCTGGGCGTGCCGTGCACATGCCTCGACGTCCGCGACGAGCGCGATGTGCGCTGGGCCGCGCGCCTGCGCCGCCATCTGCGCCGGCACCGGCCCGACATCCTGCACGCCCACTCGCCGTACCCGGCCGCCGTCGGTCGTCTCGTGGCGCGGTCGCTCCCGCGCTCGGTCCGGCCCGCCCTCCTGTCGACCGAGCACAATCCCTGGTCGACCTTCAGGGCCCCCACCCGATATGCGAACGCGCTGACGTCGCGCCTCGACGCCGCGGTCTTCGCGGTCTCGGAGGAAGCACGTGACTCGATGAACCGCCGGCAGCGGGCGCGTACGGAGGTGCTCGTACACGGTGTCGCGGTCGACGAGATCGCGCAGCTTCGTTCGGAGCGGGAGATCGTTCGCCGCGAGCTGGGTGTGACCGACACCAGCGTGTTGCTCGGAACCGTGGCGAACTATCACCGCAAGAAGGATTGGCCGAACCTGCTTGCAGCCGTGCGCAGGCTGGTGGATCGCGGATTGCCGGTGACGGTGTGCGCGGTGGGACAGGGGCCACTCGAGTCGGAGGTCACGGCGTATCGGGACGAGCTGGGGCTACGAGAGGTCGTGATGCTTACGGGCTACCGGCCCGATGCCGTCCGCCTCATGGCCGGTTGCGACATCTTCGTGCTGGGCTCGAAGTGGGAGGGGTTACCGGTTGCGTTGATGGAAGCGAGCGCGCTCGGCCTTCCGATCGTGGCGACGCGGGTCGGGGGTATTCCCGACGCGTTCCACGACGGCGTGGATGCCGTGCTGGTCCCTCCGGGTTCGCCCGAGGCACTCGCCACCGCGCTCGAGGTACTGGTCGGGGATCCCGGGCAGCGGCGCTGCCTCGGAGCCGCGGCCCGCTCGCGGGCCACGGATTTCGACATCACTCGTGCGGTACGCCGGATCGAGGTCGTGTACGAAGAGGTCACGTCGCGATGACGGAGGAGCTTCGCATCCGGCCGGCCGGGGAGGGAGATCTCCCGGCGATCCTCGAGCTCCTCCGCCGGTCGATGGGCCGGGCCGACGACGCTCGATTCGAAGAGCTCTTTCGGTGGAAGCATCTCGACAACCCCTTCGGAGCGTCGCCGATGTGGGTCGCCTGCGATGGCGATCGAGTGGTGGCGTTTCGCACGTTCATGCGCTGGGAATTCCAACGCGGCGACGAAGTGTTCCGCTGCGTACGCGCCGTCGACACGGCCACGCATCCCGACTATCAGGGCCGCGGTCTGTTCACTCGGCTGACCCGGGACGCCCTGCCCGACCTCGCCGCGGACGGCGTGCGGTTCGTTTTCAACACGCCGAACGCGCAGAGCCGACCCGGCTATCTCAAGATGGGTTGGCAGGCCGTCGGCCGAGTGCATGCATCGGTTCGTCCGCTCTCACCGCATGGGGCGCTCGATCTCGTTCGCAGTCGTGTCCCGGCCTCGCACTGGTCGGAGCCGGCGTCGTTCGGTGTCCCGGCCGGGGAGTTTCTCGACGGCGATCGGGTCGAGAGCCTCCTCTCGCCACGATACGGAAGCGCGCTGCTGCACACGCGGTTGACGGCGGCGTTCCTACGGTGGCGCTACGCATCGCCGATCCTTGCGTACCGTTCGATCGTGGCTCCGGGCGGTATCGAGAACGGTGCGGCCCTCACGCGCGTCCGACAGCGCGGCCGCGCCCGAGAGATCGTCGTTGCCGCGCTTGTCGGCGGCAGCGGCGATCGCCGAGCCGAACGCCGGCTCTTGCGCCACGTTCGTCGCGTCGTTCGCGGCCACGGGGAGTACCTGCTTGCGATCGGGGCGTTGCCGGGCTTCGTCCCGGTCCCGGGCTTCGGGCCGATCCTGACCACCCGCGATGTTTCGCAGGCCGCGCCGACCAAGGTCGGCGACTTCGCACTGACCCTGGGCGACATCGAGCTGTTCTGACGGACCCGCGCCGCCCCCTCGTCAGTTGTCAGGAAAACCGGCCACACAAGCCAGTTTCCCTGCCAACTGTTGTCAGGAAAAGTGGTGCTGGGCGCCGGTTTTGCTGCCAACGTGGCGGGTTGTGCGAGTGCGTTACGAGCCCGGGCGCTCTTGGCGCGGACCGGCGTCGCGCCAGAGCTGGAAGGCCGGGCGTTCGGAGGTTCCGACCCGGACCACGCGATAACCCATCTCGCCACAGCGTTCGAGGAGCTGGTCGAGATCGCCGAACTGCGGATGGACCATGATGATCATGAGGTCCGGGCGGATGTCGGTCGCCATCAGCTGTTCCACGAGTGCGAACTCGGCACCCTCCGCGTTGCACTTCACGATGTCGGGCCGTTCGCCCTGTAGTACGTCGGGCAGCGAGATCAGTTTCACTCGTTCCGACGACGACGCCGACGACGCGTCCTCGTAGAGCGAGAAGCCCCAGCTTCCGTCGTCGGTGTGCACGAGGATGCCGTCGCCGCTCTCCGGCGCGAGCGCGGCTGTCACGATGCGGGCGCGGTTCGTGAAATGGTTGAGCTCGAGGTTCGCCGCGAGGCACGCGACAGCGGCCGCGCTCGGTTCGAGGCAAACGATGCGCGAGCCCGCATACTCGTGCAATGCCGCGGCCGCGTAGAGGCCGTGGTGCGCGCCCACGTCGAGAATGCACGCGCCGGACGGTGCTCCACTCGGCCACTCGGGGAAGTAGTCGCCGCGGTGGGGACCGAGCACTTGCTGCGCGATCTGCTCGTCGACGGGATCGCCCGTGATCCGCAGGCGCAAGCCGGACGAGGTCGTGAGGACGATCGGCCGCTGCATGACGGGCGCGATGAGCTTGCGCAGCTGCAGGCGGCGGCGGCCTTTCGGGTTGCCGAGCCCTTTCACCCGGCGACTCGGCGGAAGTGCGCGCGTCAGCCGACGCCCGCCTTCGCGCAGCCATTCGGTAGCTGATGAGCGGGCTCCGAGCTCGCGGCTACTCATTGCGACCGGCACCGCCTGATCCGAGCCGCCGAACGAACGTCCGTCGGCACGCGCCCGGGAACTCGCGCAGCAGGCTGCGCAGGGAAGGGGGAGGCATCGGCTTCCTATCGGTGCGGAGTCGGATGTATTGATCGGGATGGACGACATCGAGCCGTCGTGGCGTCATCTCGGGCGCCGGGGTCAGCTCCGGTGCCGACGCTTCGCGGACGTAGAGGAGTGTGTTCTGCGCGTACCAGAACGCGACCTTCGGATCGCTCCACACCACCGGTCGAATCGCGTCGACGGGGACGAAGCCCTCCCGCGCGAACTCTGCGGCCCAGTGGCTCTGCCATTGCTCGTTGACGTGGCCGGCGCCGCCTTGGAAGGGGATCGCAGCCGAGAACAACACGGCGTTCGCGTGCCGGGTCAGCGACTGGACGAACGTCGACGCGAGGCCCGCCGCGAGGTGTTCGGCGACCTCCAGTGAGATCACCAGATCGAAGCTCCGGCCGAGGTCGAGGGGCTCGCGGAGATCGCGGGCGACGAAGTTCTCGGCGGGGATCTCGAGATCGGCGGCCGCGACGTGCGGACCGTCGACGCCGAGGAAGTCGTGCACGCCGAGATTCGCGAACGCGTGAAGCCAGGTTCCGCGCCCGCATCCGACGTCGAGAATGGATGACGGATGTAGGAGCTCCACGATCATCGGCGCGATGACGCCGGCCGAGGCGCGCACCTGTGCGTCGAGCTCATCGAAGAACTCCCCGTCGTAGGTCGAACCCAAGTCGTCGGCGTTCGCACCGCCGCTCGCGGCCGCGGTCATGCTCCGCGCCGATGCCGGCGGAACTCGCTGGTTGCGGTCATGAGCTCGTCGCTCGAGTACCACAGCTGCGGGGCCTGCTCGGTCTCGTCGACGAGATCCGTCCACCGGCCCGGTCGGGCGGTCGAGAACTCGCTGTCGAAGCGATAGTTGCGGACCCGCGCCCAATCGCCGCGATAGACGGCTTCCAGTGTCTCGAAACGCGGAACCATGCCGTCTGCTGCATCGTCTTCTCCCTGCACGCGCGTCGTCGCCCGATTGATCCGTCGCACAGAGGAGGGACAATCGTCGGCGCGTGATGTCGCGGTCGCGGTAGGGGAAGTGGTGCAGGTAGATCGCCTCGGTCGGCTCCCGGAGCGGCCGTTGCCGGCTCGTTGCCCGATGAAAGCCTCGATCGGAGAGGATCGCCGGGCCGGACCGGTCGAAGCGCTGTAGAGAATGCTTCCGATGCCGGAGTTGGCACCCGACGCGGTGTTCTTCGCACAACGGCTGGAAGTCGAGCGGGTGAAAGCCCGGGATGTAGGCGGGCTCGGCTTCGGGGAAGTGGTTGATGAAGCGCGAGCCCACGATGCGAAAATCGCGATCGAGCTCGGTGAGGTATTCGCGGATCGTCAGCCCGCGCGGACCGTGGGGGAACTCGTCGGCGTCGAGCCAGAGCCACCAGATGTGCTCGGCCCCCTCCGACTCGGAGACGGATCTGACGACGCCGTTCATGATCTCGAGTCGCAACACCTCGTCGTACTTCTCGGTGGAGAATGTCTCGGCGAGGACGGCTCCCGCACTCACGGCCTCGGCGACGGTCTCGTCCTGGCTGTCGTTGTCGACGAGGAAGACCCGCTCGCATCCCTGCGTCAGCGCGTTCTTCACTGTCGCACCGATGACGTCGGCTTCCATCCACGCGCCGATGATGCAGAACAGGCGGATCTCCTCGAGCGGGCGAGGCCGGTCGGGGTGGGGCGCGGCGACAACCCACGGCGGTGCCGGTCGTGGGCGCAGGTGCGCGGCCCGAAGAACCTTGCCAACCGTTCGGCGCCCGATCACGCGTCGTCCTTTCCCGGAGTCACGGATACCACACTCGGTACTTCACGCTTCCCTGGACCCGACCGATGCAGCGTCCGAGCCGGCGCGACCATCGCGCCAGCTCGGAGCGGTTCCGCAGCCGCGGGATCGCCTTCGTCACGGCCCACCACTCCGCGAGTGCCTCGCGCCCCGTGGCGCGGGGCATGCCAGCGGCACGGAACTCACGGTAGAGAAACACCCGCGCGTTCGCGAAGTTGCGATGCTGGCGGTACATCTCGCGCGCCGACGGACGGGGTCGGTAGTGAACGACCGCGTCCGGCACGAACTGGATGGAGTGGCCGGCGAGCTGCGCGCGCCAGCAGATGTCGACGTCCTCGCAATAGGTGGCGTCTTCTCGGAAGCCGCCGAGCGACTCGAACACCTCGCGCTGGAATCCGAGACTGCAACCCATCCCGAAGGGCAAGAAGCCGAAGCCGTCGACGAGACCGTCGGTCTGCACGGCGGAACCGACTCCGGACATCGAGGGCGCGCGGAAGGTCGTGTGGTCGAGGCGGGCGGCCGCGATCGGATGCGACTGGAGCGCGGCGGCCATCGCCTCGAAGTATCCCGCGCCGACCGCGTCGTCGCCGTCCACGAAGATCAACGCCGCACCCGTGCTCGAGCGCGCGGCGACGTTGCACGCATGGTGGCGCCCCGGTCGCCCGCCGGCATCGACGACCCGCAGCGTCGGGAGGCGGCTCGCGTAGGCCGCGGCGACCGCTCGCGTCGCATCGGTGGACCCGTTGTCGGCGATGACCACCTCCCAGCTGCCGGCCCAATCCTGTGCGGCGAGCGCGTCGAGCTGCTCCGCAAGGAGATCAGCGGAGTTCCGGCACGGTATCAACACCGACAAATCAGTCGAAACAGGACGAGTCATGACATCCGCGGACGGGTGGGGGGCGCCGAAGAGAGGCCTGTCGCAGTCCATGCCTGTCACCTCTGCTTCCCGTCCTTGGGTGCCCGCGAGCGCCGGTCGCAAGAAAGTATGACAACCTTTTACGGTCCGAATCCAGCAACGGCTTCCACGGACCGGATCCACGGACGGCGTGCGCGGTCCGGAGTCCGAGACGGCCGCGTGCAACGGCGCCTGCGCCCGATGCCGACCGGCCGGACCTGCACAAAGCGCGCGATGAAAGCGCCGCGAAAGCGCACGCACGCCGCGTAACGGGCGTTGTCAGGAACTGGCCACAGCGCCTACGATCGGCCCGGGAGGCCCGAAGGAAGTGGGACTCCCCTGGGGAGGCAGGGTGGCGGCGTCGGGGGATGATCGAGGACACCGGCAGTCCCTTCGTTCGCGCGCTCAGCGCGCAGTCAAGCGCACTGCGAGTTGGTACGACCTCGCTCGGCCTCGCGGCCGGGGTGTCGTGGTCCTCGGATACCACCGGGTGGGCTGCCGCTCGAGCGCGCAGGAGATCGACCTTCCCGATGACCGTTTCGACGCGCAACTCGCGGTCTTGAAGGACTGCGGCACACCCGCGACCCTCGACGACGCGCTGGCCGCGCTGTCGGCGCCCGTCCGTGATGCGCGGGACCCGATCGTCGTGACCTTCGACGACGGGACCGCGGACTTCGTGGATGTCGCGCTCCCTCTCCTCGTGCGACACCGGGTGCCAGCGGTGCTCTACGTCGCGACCGACTTCATCGAGGCCGGGCGTGCGTTCCCCGAGGGCGGCACTCCCTTGTCGTGGTCCGCGGTTCGCGACGCGCTCTCGACCGGCCTTGTGACCATCGGGTCGCACACGCACACGCACGCGCTGTTCGACCGCGTCGATGTTTCGACCGCGACGCACGAGCTCGACCGGTCGACCGAGCTCATCGGTGAGCGCACCGGCGTGGTCGCGGAGCATTTCGCCTACCCGAAGGCGCTGGTGGGGAACGCGGCGGTGCGCGCCGTCGTGAGGACGCGGTTCCGCTCGGCCGCGCTCGCGGGAACTCGCCCGAATCGCTACGGCGTCACGGACCCGTACCGGCTCGCTCGCTCGCCCGTGCAGCGAGCCGACGGCATGGAATGGTTCGCCCGCAAGCTCGCGGGTGGGCTGCGGCTGGAAGACGACGTCCGGCGCCTGGCGAACCGGGTGCGCTACCTCGGAGCGAGCGCATGACGGCTCGACCGCGCCTCATGCACGTCACGACCACCGACATCACCCTCGTGCTCTTGCTCGGTCCGCAGCTCGCGGCATTCCAGGACGCGGGCTACGAGGTGATCGGAGTGTCGGCGCCGGGTCCCTACGTGTCGCAGCTGGAAGCGATGGGCGTCCGCCACGTTCCGCTTCGGCACTCGACGCGGTCGATGGCTCCCGGGCGCGACCTCGCCGCCTTCGAGGAGCTGCGGCGCCTCTTCGCTCGGAGCCGGCCGGCGATCGTGCACACGCACAACCCCAAGCCCGGTGTGTACGGGCGTCTGGCGGCACGGGCCGCGCGCGTGCCCTTCATCGTGAACACCGTGCACGGTCTCTACGCCCAGCCCACCGACCCGTGGCCTCGGCGGGCGGCCGTCTACAGCCTCGAGCGCATCGCGGCGACGTGTTCGCATGCCGAGCTCTTGCAGAACGTCGAAGATGTTCCCGTGTTGCGCCGGCTGGGTATCGACGCGGCGAAGCTCCATGTCCTCGGCAACGGCATCGATCTCGGCCGATTCGATCCGGTACGGGTCGCGCCGGACGTCAGGTCGCGCCTGCGCCGAGCGTGGGGGGTGCAGGGCGACGAGGTCGTGTGCGGCGTCGTCGGTCGCCTCGTTTGGGAAAAGGGCTACCGCGAGATCCTGGAGGCGGCGCGCGCCCTTCGCGACCGCTCGCCGAACCTCCGCTTCGTCGTCGTAGGTCCGACCGACCCCGCGAAGGGGAATGCGCTCACGCGCGCCGACATCGATGCCGCCTCCCGCGCGGGGAACGTGCAGTTCGTGGGGGAGTACCGCGAAATGGAGGAGTGCTACGCGGCATTCGATCTGTACGCGCTTGCGTCGTACCGCGAAGGGTTCCCGCGGTCCGCGATGGAAGCCGCGGCGATGGGGCTGCCGATCGTCGCGACGAACATCCGGGGTTGCCGCCAAGCGGTCGACGACGGTGTGACCGGCGTGCTCGTCGAGGCGCGCAACGCTCATTCGCTCACGCAGGCGCTGGAACGGCTCGCCGAGAACGCGGACGAGCGCGCGCGCATGTCTCGCGCCGCTCGTGCCAAGGCCCTCGACGAATTCGACCAGCAGCGGTGCATCGACCTCACGTTGGAGGTCTACCGCTCCCGGCTCGGCCTCTCCGACACACGGATCGTCGCCGCATGAGCGAATCGAACATCCGCACGGCCGTGCTCGACGACGCGTGGCGGATGGCGGACATGCACGCCCGCCGGATCAACGAGGGCTTCCTCGCCTCGCTCGGCCCCGTCTTCCTCGGCCGGCTCTACCGGCGCGTCGTGCGCTCGCCCCGCGCGTTCGCGATCGTGGCCGAAGACAACGGACGGGTCGTGGCGTTCTGCGCGGCGGCCGAGAACGTCGGGCGCCTCTATCGAGAGTTCGTCGTGCGTGACGGCCTCGCGGCGGGCGTCGTCTCCGCTCCCCGTCTCGTTCGTTCGCTGCCCCACGTGGTCGAGACGCTGCGTTATCCCGCGTCGACGGGCACGCTCCCGGACGCCGAGATTCTCGCCGTCGTCACCGACGGTGACGCGGCCGGCAACGGGTGGGGCTCGCTCGTCTTGCACGAGACGCTCGCCGAGCTGGAACGGCGCGGGTGCGTGTCGGCCAAAGTGGTCGCCGGAGCGTCGAACGAGGCCGCGTTGCGGTTGTACGAGCGCTGCGGGTTCGCACCGGTCCAGCAGATCTCCATTCACGACGAGGTGCGTTCGGAAGTGTTGGTATGGGCCTCGTCGTAGGGTTCGGAGCCGCACTCGCGACCGCGCTCGTGCTCACGCCGCTCGCTCGGCGGGCCTCGTTCGCGCTCGGTGTGCTCGACCGGCCCGGTCCGCTCAAGCCCCAACTGCAGCCTGTCGCCTACCTCGGTGGGGTCGCGGTGTTCGGGGCCTTGGCCGTGGTGCTCGCCCCGAGCCACCCGGCGTGGCTCGTGCCGCTGGGCCTCGCGGCCGCGCTCGGCCTCGCCGACGACGTCCGGGCCATCAGCCCTCGGCTGCGCCTCCTGATGCAAGTTTCGATCGGGTGCGTGGCCGGGATCGTCGAACCGGCGTTCGGCCGGTTCGGAATCCTCGGCACGGCCGTGCTCGTCGTCGTGCTCGTCAACGCCGTGAACCTCATCGACGGTATGGACGGCCTCGCCACCAGTGTCGTCGCGATCTCGGTGCTGGGCTTCGCCGTTCTCGGCGGCGAGGCGGCCCTGCCCGCGTTCGCGCTCGCCGGCGCGCTCATCGGTTTCTTGGTGTTCAACCGCCCGCCCGCACGCATCTACCTCGGTGACGGCGGCTCCTACCTGCTCGGCACGGCGCTCGCGCTGGTGGCCGCGCGCGCCGTGCAGAACGAGAGCCGCGCCGCGTGGCTCGCGCTGCCGCTGCTGGTCGGGCTGCCGCTCGCCGACACCGCCATCGCGGTCGTTCGGCGGTGGCGGGCGGGTCGGCCGATCCTGGCCGGTGACCGCAGCCACATCTACGACCAGCTCGTCGATCGCGGTTGGTCGGTCGTCCGGGTGTTGGTCGTGTGTGCAGGGCTGCAGCTCGCCGCGTCGGGCGCCGGCCTGCTCTCGTGGCATCTCGGCGTTCCGGGCGCCGTCGCAGTCGACGCGGCCTGCGCCCTCGCGGTCGCGGTCGCGGTCTGGAAGGTCGGTTTCGTCGGGGAAAGGGCGCTTGCATGACGGAACTCGCGTTGCTCGGCGGCGAGGTCACGTTCCCGGAAGGGATCCCGTTCGTCCGTCCGGCCGCGCCCGCGCTGGCGCGTGTCACCGAGCTGGTCGGCCCGTCGTGGTCACGGGGCACCCTGACCAACGGGCCGCTCGTCGCGGAGCTGGAGCAACGGGCTGCCGACTACCTCCAGGTGGAGCACGTCGTGGCGGTGGCCTCGTGCACGACGGGACTCATGTTGACACTGCGGGTGCTCGGCATCGAGGGCCCGGTCGTGATGCCGTCGTTCACCTTCTCCGCTTCGGCTCACGCCGTTGCCTGGAACGGCGCGACCCCGCGTTTCGCCGAGTGCGACCCATCGTCGTTCCAACTTGCGTTCGACGACGCGAGCGGCCGCCTCGACGGCGCCGCGGCGATCCTCGCAACCCACGTCTTCGGTGCTCCCTGCTCGCCCAAAGAGGCCGAGGAGCTCGCGCGTACGCGCGGCGTGCCGTTGGTCTTCGACGCGGCACACGCGTTCGGGGCCGTGCACGCCGGTGTACCGGTCGGCGGGTTCGGCGATGCGGAGGTCTTCAGCCTCACGCCGACCAAGCCGCTGGTCGCGGGGGAGGGCGGGTTGGTCGCGACGCGGCGCGCCGACGTCGCCGACGGTGTTCGCATCGGCCGCGACTACGCCAACCCGGGGGACTACGACACGCAGTTCGTCGGTCTCAACGGCCGGATGTCGGAGATGCATGCGGCGACGGCGCTGGCCTCGCTGGAATCGTTCGCCGCGAATCAGTCGCGTCGATCCGAGATCGTGGAGCGCTACCTCGCCGGGCTCTCCGAGATACCCGGTATTCGCGTCCAGTCGATCGGCGCGACGGATCAGTCGACCTTCAAGGACTTCACCATCGCGGTCGACCACGAGACGTTCGGTGTCGATCGCGACCTGTTGCGCCGCGCGCTGCGCGCCGACGGTGTGGATACGCGGACGTATTTCGATCCCCCGGTGCACCGACAGCACGCGTACCGGGCGCTCGCCTCCGATGACCTGCCCGTCACCGACTCGGTCTGCAGCCGGGTCCTCTGCCTGCCCGTGTACCCGGCCCTCGAGGACCGCGTGGTCGACGGCATCGTCGCGTTGATCGCCACGGCGCGAGAGAAATCATCGGATTTGGCCAGGAGTGTCCCAGCTTGACCACCCAGGCAACATTCGGCTTTTCCGTTCAGCCGCTTGCGGGTACGCCCGTCATATTCCAGAATCTTCCAATCAGGGGGATCGGGGGGACCGAGTGGGTACGGGATTCCTGGGCGGGATGACGCGTCGTCCGTCACACGGACGACGCGTGCAGGCGGTCATCGACTCTGCCGCGTGGGCGGCCGCGCTCGTCCTGTGCTCGGTACTTCGCCTCGGCGCGCACGGCCTCGCGTGGTGGCGCCTCGTCCCGCTGGTTCCGCTGGTGGTCGTCGCACAGCTCGCGGCCGGCTCAGTCCTCGGCCTCTACCGCGGCCGCTGGGTGTTCGGCTCGGTCGAAGAGGTCGGCGCCGTCGCGAAGTCGTTCCTGGTCGCCGGCACCGGCCTGCTCGCGGTCGACGCTTCGATCCTGTACGACCGGCCGCTGCCCATCTCTGCGGTGCTGGCCGGCGGATGCATGGCGCTGCTGATCATGGTGGCGGTGCGATTCGGCTGGCGCATGGATCACGACCGGCAGCTGCGGCGCCTCTTGAAGGACCGAGGTTGCGAGCGGGTGATCGTCTTCGGTGCGGGCAGCGGTGGTCGGGCCGCCATCTCGGCGATGATGTCCGATTCCGAGAGTGCCTACGTGGCGGTCGCCCTGCTCGACGACGATCCGCGTCTACGCGGCCGGACCACGCGCGGCGTGAAGGTCGTCGGCGACCGCAACGACATGGAGCGCATCGCGGCCGAGTATCACGCCAGCGCGGTCGTCATCGCGGTACCGAGCGCCAGCAGCTCGACTGTTCTCGAGTTGTCCGAGCTCGCGACGCGTGCCGGCCTCGCGGTGCGGGTGCTTCCGTCGGTTCGGGAGTTGCTCGACGGGCGCGTCCGCGTCGTCGACATCCGCGAGCCCACCGAGCGCGACCTGATGGGGCGCCACTCGATCGAGACGGATCTCGACCAGGCCGCGTCGTACCTCCACGACAAGCGTGTCGTCGTGACCGGCGCAGGTGGGTCGATCGGATCGGAGCTCTGCCGCCAGATCGCGCAATTCGGGCCGGCCGAGCTGATCATGCTGGACCGGGACGAATCGGCGTTGCATTCCGTGCAGCTCTCGATCGAGGGTCGCGCGTTGCTCGACACCCCCGACCTCGTCCTCCTCGACATCCGCGACCGCGAGCGGGTCAAGCAGCTGTTCTGCGATCGCCGTCCTCAGGTGGTGTTCCACGCGGCCGCGCTCAAACATCTTCCGCTGCTCGAAGCTCACCCTGCCGAAGGCTTCAAGACGAACGTGTGGGGTTCACTCGCGGTGCTCGAGGCCGCGGAGGAATCCGGCGTCGAATGCTTCGTGAACGTCTCGACCGACAAGGCCGCCGACCCCTGCAGCATGCTCGGATACTCGAAGCGGGTGGCCGAAGGACTGACCGCGGGCGTTGACGAGCGAGCGCGCGGGCGTTTCATGTCTGTGCGCTTCGGGAACGTTCTGGGCAGCCGCGGCTCGGTGCTCACCGCGTTCCAAAAGCAGATCGAGATGGGCGGCCCGCTGACCGTGACCCACCCCGACGTGACGCGCTATTTCATGACGGTGGAAGAAGCCGTGCAACTCGTCCTGCAGGCGGGCGCGATCGGTGAGGGTGGCACCGTGTTGGTGCTCGACATGGGTGAGCCCGTCAAGATCGCGGAGGTCGCGGAGCAACTTGCGCAAAGCGTGAGCCCGCCCTGCCCGATCGAGTTCGTCGGTCTGCGCCGTGGCGAGAAGTTGCACGAGGACCTGTTCGGCAAGGCCGAGGACCCGGCGCCGACCGCGCATCCGATGATCCGGTCGGTCGCGGTGCCTCCGTTGGACGGCGATTGCGTTCGGCACTTCCCCGCGAACCTGAGCTCGGAGCGGGCCGCGGGCGCGCTCTTCGAGCTGTGCGAGGGGATGAAGCTCGACATCGACCTCACCGGTCTCGACGAGCTTCCGTATGATTGGGGCGCCGTCGCCGGAGGTTCGTAGAACGAACGGCACAGCGAAGCAAAGGCGGAAGGCTCGCTCGGTACATGGATGGACCAACGGGAGCACGGAGATGAGTTCGCCTGGCGTTTCTCGCGGTCCGGCTCCGATCACACCGAAGATCATCGGCGAGGTCAGAGAGCTACACGATCGCTACATGGCCCTCTCGCGTAGCGCCGGCAAGATGGATGGCCGGCGGGCGCGGCGCGAGCGCCGAGAAGCGCGAGAGGCCGAGAGCGACTTGCTTCGGGTGCTCGGCTTCGAGAGGTACGAGGATTTCGCGACCGCGGTCGGGCCCGGCACCGCGCCCGCTCGTGCCGGGCACGACGCTGACGACGCACGCGGTCGACGACGACGCCGAATCCCGGCCTGATGCTCGTCGGAGGCACCTCGACGAAGCGGTCGCGGGACGCGCTCGAGACGGAAGCCGCGCTCCTGCGTGTGCTCGGCAAGGAACGGCGCGTGGCCCCTGCGGCCCGCACGGAGGCCGAGCCGGGCAACACCGAGCTCCGCGAGGCAGAGATGCCGGCGATCATTCGCGACCTGCATTCGCGGATCGCGGCGGTCGAGGAGGAGCTGGCGCAAGCGCGATTCGAACTGCGGCAGATGAGCGAGAGGCAACGGGATCGCCCCGGTCTCGCGTCGCGCGATGCCGACTCGGGCGCCGCGGCGCTGCGAGCGCCCGGCGGGGGCGGCGATGCCGATGCGGAGGCCATCCTCGCGAGAGCGGTGCTCGACGCGCAACGCATCCGCGACGAAGCGGCCGCCGACGCTCACCGTACGCGGGAGCGGGCGCGTCTGGACGCGATCGCGTTGACGCACGACGCGTTCGTCGCCGTCGAGGCTCTGCGACGGCTCTCGGCCGAGCTCGCGTCGCCGCTCGATCCACCCGGCGACGCCGACTCCTGACCCCGGACTCCGGCCGCGGCTGCGTGCGCCGCGGAACCCTTCGGGTCAGCGGAGGGCGCGTAGCCAGTCGACGGTTCGCGTGAGGCCGTCGTCGAGATCGACCGAACAGCGAAAGCTCAGGTCGCGAGCGGCCGCCGACGCGTCGGCGAGGCTGTGCATCACGTCGCCGGCCCGCCGCTCCACGAAGCGCGGTTCGGGTGTGGTCTCGAGCAGCCGGCCGAGCACGCGGAGGATGTCGAGCAGTGACGCCGCCCGACCGGGTGCGATGTTGTAGGCCCGGCCCGAGCACACGGCCGCCGGCGCCTGCGCAGCCGCCAGATTCGCGCCCACGACGTCGGAGATATACGTGAAGTCGCGAGATTGGAGGCCGTCGCCGTGCACCGTGGGCGCGGCGCCCCGCAGGAGCGCGTCGACGAAGAGGGGGATCACGGCCGCATAGGTCGCGTCCGGGCGCTGGCGCGGACCGTAGACGTTGAAATAGCGCAACGCGACCGTCTCGAGCCCGTAGAGCTCGGCGAAGACGCGGCAGTAGTGCTCGGCGGCGAGCTTGGTCACCGCGTAGGGCGAACGGGGGACGAGCGGTTCCGACTCCGCCGTCGGGAGGGAGGCCGCGCCGCCGTAGACGCTGCTCGAGGATGCGTGCACGACCCGCCGCACGCCGGCGTCGGCGGCCGCCTTCAGGATCGTCAACGTCCCGTGGGTGTTCGCGGTGTCGGTCGGCAGCGGGCGTTCGACCGAACGGAGTACTGCTTTGTGCGCCGCCTGGTGGAACACCAACTCGCATCCGTCGACGGCGCGCCGGGCCGCGTCCTCGTCGGCGACCGAACCTTCGACGAACGTCGCCGTGGCCGCGATGTTCTTGGCAAAACCGGTGCTGAGGTCGTCGAGGACGACCACTTCGTCTCCGCGTTCGACCAGCGCGTCGACGATGTGAGAACCGATGAAGCCCGCTCCGCCCGTGACGAGAACCTTCATGGCGCGGAGGCTATCGGGCCCGTGCCGGCGGCGCGGACGAGGAAGCCGGGTCTGGCTAACGTTGCGCCGCCGCGTTGGCCGGGGGAGGACACATGCCGATTCACTATGAATCCGACCTCGACCACGTGGTCGTCATCACGATCGATCGACCGGAGACGCGCAACGCCTGCGACATGGAGCACTTCAAGTTGCTCCGGGAAGCCTGGGAGCGGTTCGCCGGTGACGACCAAGCGTGGGTGGCGATCGTCACGGGTGTGGGCGAGGCCTTCTTCTCCGGCGCGGACCTGAAGCGCTACGTGCCCGAGATCACCAAGTTCCAGGCCGAGATCGCCGAGAAGGGACTCACCGAGATCGACGGGTACCGGCTCGACGACGGCACCCGCGCGGTGCTGCGGAACTGGCCGCTGTACAAGCCGGTGATCGCGGCCGTGAACGGCTTTTGCACCGCAGGCGGGATGGAGATGCTCGGTGGCTGCGACATCCGGGTCGCGTGTCCCGAGGCGAAGTTCGCGGTGATGGAACCCAAGCGCGGGTTGTTCGCGGGCGGTGGTACCACCGTGCGCCTGCCGCGGCAGATCCCTTGGCCGCAGGCGATGGAGTTCCTCCTGTGCGCCGATCTCGTCCCGGCGCAGCGCGCGTTCGAGATGGGGCTGTTGAACGCGATCGCGCCGCGGGAGAGCGTGCTCGACGTGGCGCGCGAGTACGCGCGCCGGATCGTCGCGAACGCTCCGCTCGCGGTGCAGGCGACGAAGCAGAGCGCGCTGCAGGGCTTGTACTTCGACGAGGATCTCACCAAGCAGTTGCGCGCCGCGGTGCGCGAGCTGCGGTCCGCGGTTGCCGACGGCGCCGACGCGAACGCGGCCGCGGCGGTCCTCGAACAGCTCGCCAAGGATCTGCGATCGCCGTTCGAGAAGGAGTCGAAGCTCTCGAGCGCGATCTTCCGGACCGAAGACGCGAAAGAAGGGCCCCGGGCCTTCGCCGAG
This sequence comes from uncultured Actinomycetes bacterium, assembly GCA_963812205.1. GTDB lineage: Bacteria > Actinomycetota > Acidimicrobiia > IMCC26256 > PALSA-610 > PALSA-610. The sequence goes on along the minus strand of CAWEUJ010000002.1, from coordinate 1,296,300 downwards.
AAGCGACCCCCGGTGTGGCAATCGAGATGAGTGCGCGTCCGGACCCGCGGGCGCCGTGCATCATCGGCGTCGCGGCGCGTACCTGGCACCCGGACGAGGTGGGGGAACAGGGCGCCCCGGAACCGCTCGACATGTGGGACGAGGTCGCGCGCTCGGCGGCGGTCGACGCAGGCCGTGTCGCGCTGCTCGAGGCGCTCGAGAGCATCCAGGTGGTGTATTGCCAGACGTGGCAGTACGACGACCCGGTCGCGCGGCTCGCGGCGCGGCTGGGGGCCGAGCCCCGGCATCGTCACTACTCGGGGATCGGCGGCACCACGACCCAGACGTTGGTGAACGCGACGGCCGAGCAGATGCTCCGCGGTGAGCTCGACCTCGCGCTGATCACGAGCGCCGAGGCACTGGCAACCCGGCGGGCCTACAAGCGGCGGGGCGAGCGCTACGCGTACTCGTTCGAGCCGGCGGAGAAGCGACCGTTCCCCTGGGAGTCCCCGCCCGACCCGATCGAGGTCGCGCACGAGGTGTTCCAGGCGTGGCTGACGTTCGCAGTGTTCGACAACGCGCGGCGCGCCCGCCTGGGCCTCGGGCTCGACGATTACCGGGCGTCGATCGGTCGGATGCTCGCACCGATGACCGAGGTCGCCGCGGCCAACCCGCGCGCCTGGTTCGGCGTGCAGCGCACGGCGGCCGAGATCGTCAGCGCCGGGCCCGACAACCGGATGGTCGGGTACCCGTACACGAAGTACATGGTCGCGGTCATGGACGTCGACATGGCGGCCGCGCTCATCGTCGCCACCCACGAGCGCGCCGATGCGCTCGGCGTCCCGGCCGACCGACGTGTCTACCTCCGGGGCTGGTGCGCGGCGAACGATCCGGTCCTCGTCGCCGAACATCCCGACATGGCGTCGTCACCGGCGATGGCGGTTGCGAGCGCCGAGGCCCTCCGGGCCGCGGGCGTGGGCATCGACGACGTGGAGCACTTCGACCTCTACTCGTGCTTCCCGAGCTCGTTGCATTTCGCGACCGACGCCCTCGGTCTCGACCCGACCGATCCCCGGGGCCTGACCGTCACCGGCGGGCTCGCCTACCACGGGGGACCGGCCAGCGGGTACCTCACCCACTCGGTCGCGGCGATGGTCGAGCGGCTGCGGGCCGGCACCGCCGGCGCGTTCGGTTGCGTCAGCGGGGTCGGCATGCACATGACCAAGCACGTCTTCGGGGTGTACTCGAACCGGCCCGGCGCGCTGTCACGGCCGGCACCGGCGCCGGCGCCCGAGACCGTCCCGGTCGTGGCCGCCCACGACGGTCCGGCGCAGGTGGCGGCCTATTCGATCATCCACGACCGCGCCGGTCGACCCGAGCGCGGACTGCTCGTCTGCGATCTGCCCGGCGGCGCCCGCACCTACGCGATCCTCACCGAACGCGACGCGTGCGCGCGCGCCGAGGCGGACGAGCTCGTCGGCGCGACCGTGGTGCTGTGCAGCGAGGAGGTCGACGGACCGCTCGGCCGCGCGACGGTGAACCGGGCGACGGCACAAGCCCGAGCATGATTGACAAGGCGCGAAGCCATCCGTAGGTTCCACCGTTACACTCCCGGTGGTGTGACCTGGGTCACAATTGGCCAGCGCGCATCCTCGGCAGGGGTTCGAGCACGATTTTTTCGCAACATCGGTCTGGTATGTCGGAGCCTCGGGTTCCGGCTGGAATTCGGGGGGAACCGTGGTACGGAGTCGCAGATCGCGTGTGATGACGGCTGTCGCAGCCGTCGCCACGCTCGCGGTGATCGCGTCCGCTTGTGGGGGCAGCAGTAGCAAGACAACTCCCACGACGAACGCGGGCCCGGCCACGACCGCCGGCATCGCCGACGGGAGCGCCTCGTCGGCCACCCCGGTCCGGGGTGGATCGCTCGTGTACGGCCTCGAGGCCGACACCAGCGGCGGCTTCTGCCTCTACAAGGCGCAGCTCGCGATCGGTGGCATCCAGGTCGCGCGGGCGATCTACGACACGCTGACCCTGCCGGGCGGTGACGGCAAGATCCACCCGTACCTCGCCAAGTCGGTGGTCGGCACCAAGAACGACACGCTCTGGACGATCACGCTGCGGTCGGGCATCAAGTTCCACGACGGCTCGCCGCTCGACGCGCAGACGGTCAAGGACAACCTCGACCACTACCGCAAGGACAACCCCCTCTTCACCTTCGTGTTCGCCGACGTCGCGTCGGTCGACGTCGTCAACCCGCTCACGCTGACGGTGACGACCAAGGTGCCGTGGAGCGCGTTCCCGTGGTTCCTCTGGAGCAGCAGCCGGCTCGGCATCATGGGCGAAGCGCAGATGCAGTCGCCCGACTGCAACACGAAGCTCATCGGGACCGGCCCGTTCGAGTACGTGTCGTGGAAGTTCGGCGACAAGTTCGTCGCCAAGCGCAACCCGAACTACTGGTACCACGACCCGAAGACGGGTGCGCAGCTGCCGTACCTCGACCAGATCACGTTCGTCCCGCAAGAGGACGGCGCGAAGCGCACGACCTCGCTCGAGGCCGGCGACTACCAGATGATCCACACCTCCGATGCGTTGCAGACCGTGCAGATCCGCAAGGACATCGCGGCCGGCACACTGAAGGACACCGAGTCGGACAAGTTCCCCGAACTCGGGTACGTGATGTTGAACGCCACCAAGGCGCCGTTCAACAACCTCGCCGCCCGCCAGGCGTTCGCCTACGCGGTGGACCGCGACACGTACAACAAGCTGCGCAACGGCGGCATCGAGCAGAACGCGTCGGGTCCGTTCGGTCCCGGCGTCACCGGCTACCTCGCGAACAGCGGCCTGCCCACGTTCGACCCCGTCAAGGCCAAGGCCGCGGCGGCGAAGTACAAGGCCGAGACCGGCCACGACCTGACCTTCACGCTCGACCACACCGCCGACCCGTCGACGACGCAAGACGCGGTGCTCGTCCAGCAGATGGTGCAGCAGAACGCCGGTATCAAGGTGCAGCTCAACGCCGTGCCCGACCAGAGCACGCTCATCAACATCGCGATCGGGCGCCAGTTCGACGCAACGCTGTGGCGTAACCAGCCCGGTGCCGACGACGACACGCAGTACGTGTGGTGGCACTGCGGCAACTCGCCGCCCGCGGGTACCGACCCCAACGGCGCGGCGGCGTGCGACAACCCCGTCAACTTCGGTGGTTTCAACGACCCGGTCATCAACACCGACCTCGACAAGGCCCGGTCGTTGCCACTCGGGCCCGCACGCTCGGCGCTCTACGAAGAGATCAACAAGCGCTTCGCCTCGCAGCTCTGGAACCTCTGGTCGCAGTACACGCTGTGGACCGTGGCCTACAAGCCGAGCGTGCACAACGTCTTGGGCCCGGACCTGCCCGATGGCGCCAAGCCGTTCGAGGGTCTCCCCACCGGGCATCCGGTCGACGGCCTGTGGTGCGACAACGGCAAGTGCTGATCGGTACGTGACGGCGGGCAGGAGCGAAGGAGAGGACAGCACGTGCAAGTGATCGTGCGGCGAGTGGTCCAGCTCATGGTGGTGCTGGTCGTCGTCACGTTCTTCACGTCGATCCTCACATCGCTCCTGCCGGGTGACCCGGTCACGACGATCGCGCCGTTCTCTTCGGCGCAGGACCGCGAGGTCATCCGCAACCAACTCAACCTGAACGAGAACATCGTCGTGCGGTACGGCAAGTGGCTCGGCCACTTCGTCACGGGCGACATGGGCCGCGAATACGCGGGTACGGGAGTCCGGGGTCAGTCGATCTGGGGCCGGATCAAGGACTCCCTGCCGCGTTCGTTGCTCTTGATGCTCTACGTCCAGATCCTGACGTTGTTGATCGCCGTGCCATTAGGCGTCTATACGGCATACCGAGCGGGTTCTCGCGTCGACGACTTGTCCAACGGTTTCGCCTTCTTCTTATTGAGCATCCCGGTGTACGTCTCCGCGACCCTGATGCTGCTCTTTCTCAGCGTCCAACATCATCTCCTCCCATCCGAGGGCTGGGTCTCGCTGACGAGCAGTCCGCTCGATCACTTCAAGCACCTCGCGATGCCCGTGCTCGCCATCACCATCGGACAAGTTGCCGTGTACGCGCGGCTCCTGCGCAGCGACATGGTCGCCACGCTGCAGGAGGACTACATCTTGATGGCGAAGAGCAAAGGCATCAGTGACGGCCGTGTGCTCTGGCGCCACGCGTTGCGCCCATCGAGCCTCACGCTGTTGACGGTCGCCGGCATCAACGTAGGTCAGCTGATCGGCGGCGCGCTGATCGTCGAGGTCATCTTCCATCTGAACGGTCTCGGCTTCGCGATCAGCGACGCGATCAATCGGCGGCAGTACATCGCGTTGCAGGACTACATCGCCGTCGTGGCGATCGTGTACGTCCTCGTCAACTTCGGGGTAGACGCGCTCTACCGCGTTCTCGATCCAAGGATCCGTGGTGCTCGAATCGGCTGATCCCGACCTCGAGACCGAGCCGCCCGGCGGAGGTGCCGCGGCGGTCGACGACCTCCCCCCGGAGGTTTTCGAGCAGCGCAAGATCGGCGTGTTGGCGTGGGTCGGCATCGGCTGGCTCACGTTCATCGTGCTGATCGCGGTGCTCGCACCCGTACTTCCACTCAAATCGCCGATGACCGGCGACTACATCCACCCGCAAGCCGGGATGTTCTCGCCGGGTCACATTCTCGGCAGTGACGATTCGGGCCGCGACGTCTTGAGCCGGGTCATCTGGGGCGCGCGGTCATCGCTGCTCATCGCGCTCGGATCGGTTGCGTTCGGCACGTTGATCGGTGGATTCCTCGGCCTGCTCGCGGGGTTCAAGGGGCGCGCAACCGACTCGGTGCTGACGGCATTCTTCAACATCTTCTTGGCGTTCCCGCAGCTCGTGCTCGCCTTGACGTTGGTTTCGGTGCTCGCGCCGGTGAAGCCGTCGGGGGGCGCAACGTCAGGGGAGTGGGCGCACCGGATACTCGTCGTCATCCTCGCGGTCGGGATCGTGTCGGTGCCGCTCCTCGGTCGCATCACGCGCGCCAGCGCCATCTCATGGTCGCAACGCGAGTTCGTGATGGCCGCGCGCGCTCAGGGCGCGACCAGCCGGCGCGTCATGTTCCGCGAGGTCCTGCCCAACGTGATGCCTGCGATGTTGTCGATCGCCCTTCTCGGTGTCGCGATCGTGTTGGTGCTGGAGGGCGCGCTCGCCGTGTTCGGCGTGAGCATTCAAGAGCCCGATCCCTCGTGGGGCAACATGATCTATTCGCAGTTGAGCAACCTCAACTCTGCGCCGACGGTGTGGATCGTGCCCTCGGTGCTGATCTTCGTCTCGGTGCTCGCGCTCAACTATCTCGGTGACGTCGTACGAGCCCGGTTCGACGTCCGGGAGAGCGCGATATGAGTCGCCACAAGCGTACGGCCGCGCCGGGCGCGGAGCGATTCGCCGACGCACCGCTCGACGGTTCGCTGCTCGAGGTCGCCGACGTGAAGACGCAGTTCAAGACCCCGCGGGGGCTCGTCCACGCGGTCGACGGAGTGTCGTTCACCCTCGAGCGGGGCAAGACGATCGGCATCGTCGGCGAGTCGGGCTGCGGCAAGTCGGTGCTTTCGCGGTCGATCATGGGCCTCCTGCCGACGAACGTCGTGCGCTACGGCAGCATCCGCTTCGAAGGCAACGAGATCGGTCAGGCCGCCAGCAACGAGATGCGGCAGTACTGGGGCACGCAGATGTCGATCGTGTTCCAGGACGCCGATGACTTCGCTCAACCCGGTCATGCGCGATCGGCAACCAGATCACGGAGTCGCTGCGGTTCCACTTCGACGTCACCAAGGACTACGCGGAGGAGACCGCGCTGGCCCTGCTCACCTCGGTCGGGATTCCCGAAGCCGAGCGCCGGTTGCGGGAGTATCCGCACCAACTCTCGGGCGGCATGCGCCAGCGCGTCATGATCGCCATCGCGCTGGCGTGCGGTCCGAAGCTCCTGTTCGCCGACGAACCGACCACCGCGCTCGACGTCACCGTGCAGGCGCAGATCCTCGACCTCCTGCAACAGCAGCAGCGCGAACGGTTCATGGCGATGGTGCTGGTCACGCACGACCTCGGCGTCGTCGCCGGACGCACCGACGACATCGCGGTGATGTACGCCGGCCGCATCGTCGAGCAGCGCGCCGACTCGTTCGCTGTTCGAGAACACGCGCCACCCGTACACCGAGGCGTTGCTGAAGTCGATCCCGAAGCTCGCGCAGCCGAGCCACTCGAAGCTCGACGCGATCGCCGGCCGCCCGCCCGATCTGGTGAAGCCGCCGCGAGGCTGCAAGTTCGCGGCACGCTGCCCCTACGCGCAGCCGAAGTGCCTCGACCGAGGAGCCTCCGTTGGCCGACCCCGAGATCCCCGGCCATGCGTACCGGTGCTTCTTCCCGGTCGGGAGCCAGGCCGGTATCGACGCGCTGGCGCGCAATCTCACCGCGGGCGAGACCGCGACCGGGCTTCCCGTTCGCAAGGAGGGTGAGGCTGTGCTCACCGGGATCACGGTCTGATGGCGGGTACGGGTACCGCACACCTGCGTCCTGCCGACGAGGCGCTCTTGCGGGTCGAGGACCTCGTGGTCGAGTTCCCGGCGGGCCGCAGTGGGCTCAAGGTGCACGCGGTCTCCAACATCAGCCTCGACGTGAAAGAGGGCGAGACCCTCGGTCTCGTCGGCGAGTCGGGCTGCGGCAAGTCGACCACCGGCAAGGCGATCATGCAGTTGCCGCCGCCGACGTCGGGCGAGGTGCTCTTCGAGGGCCGCGACATGGCGAAGCTGACCGGAGAGGAACAGCGCCGCACCCGCACCCGGATGAAGATGATCTTCCAGGACCCGATCTCGTCGCTGAACCCGCGGCGCAAGGTCGAAGACATCATCGCCGAGGGCCTGCGCATCTGGAAGGTCGGCACCGCCGAAGAGCAGCAGAAGAAGATCGACGACATGATGCTCGCCGTCGGTCTCGACCCGGTGCTCCAGCGCGGCCGGCGTCCGCACCAGTTCTCCGGCGGTCAGTGCCAGCGCATCTCCATCGCGCGTGCGGTCATCACCGAACCGAAGCTCATCATCTGCGACGAGCCGGTCTCGGCCCTCGACGTGTCGGTGCAGGCACAGATCCTGAACCTGCTCGAAGAGATGAAGACGCGCTACGGGCTCACCCTCATCTTCATCGCGCACGACCTCGCGGTCGTGAAGAACGTCAGCGACCGCGTGGTGGTGATGTACCTCGGCAAGATCTGCGAGGTCGGGCTCGCCCGACCTCATCTACCACCAGCCCGCGCACCCGTACACGCGCGTGCTCCTCGACGCCATCCCGGTACCCGACCCGAGCATCCGGCCCGAGGCGCGCGCCAAGGTCATCGGCGAGATCCCGTCGCCCGTCGCCCCGCCTTCCGGTTGCCGGTTCCGCACCCGCTGCCCGAAGGCCCAGGCCAAGTGCGCCGATGAAGAGCCCCAGGTCCGTGAGCTCAGCGCCGGCCAGTTCGTCGCCTGTCACTTCCCCCTGGCGCCCGGCGAATCGTTGCCGACCACCAACGGCGCCGCCCCGCTCTGATCGCGGCGGTGCACGGGTCAGCTACGAGGCAGGCCCAGAATGCGTTGGGCGACGATGTTCTTGTTGACCTGCGTGGTGCCGCCCGCGATCGTGAGGGCCCGGCTGTAGACGCGGTCGCGTGCCCAGCTTCCGTCGAGGCCGTCGGGGCCGAGAACCTCCGACGCCACCTCGGTGATGTGCTGTTCCGCTTCGCTCCACAGCAGCTTGGCGATGCTCCCCTCGGGGCCCATCGCCCGGCCGTGCAGCTCGCCCGACAGCGCCCGTTCGGAGATGAGCTTCAAGAGCTCGCCCTCCATGTAGACGCGCGCCACGTGTTGGCGGATCACCGGATCGTCCGCGGCACAGCGGCCGTCGCCCAACGGCGTGTGCTTCGCGACGTCGATGAGGCGGCGGATCTTCGACCGGGTGCCGAGGTGCAGCTTGGCGACCGTGCCGCGCTCGTACGCGAGCGTCGTCATCGCCACCCGCCAACCTTCGTTCACCGGCCCGAGCGTGCAGTCGACGGGTACCCGGACGTCGGTGAAGAAGATCTCGTTGAACTCCTTCTCACCGGTGATCGTCTCGAGCGGCCGGACCTCGACGCCCGGCAGCGTCATGTCGACGAGCAGGCACGTGATGCCCTTGTGCTTCGGTGCGCTCGGGTCGGTGCGCACGAGGAGCTCGCACCAGTTCGCGAGGTTGCCGAGCGTGTTCCACGTCTTTTGGCCGTTGACGATCCAGCAGTCGCCGTCGAGGACGGCCGACGTGCGCAGCGAGGCGAGATCGGAGCCGGCATTCGGCTCGGAGAAGCCCTGGCACCAGATGTCGTCGCCGCGGAGCATGCGCGGGAGGAGGGTCGTCTTCTGGTCGGCGGTGCCGTGCTCGATGATCGCAGGGGCGATGTTCGACAGGCCCAGCGGGTTGAGGGTTCCCGGCGCGTGCGGCGCGGTGCATCTCCTCGGCGTACACGACCTGTTCCATCACGCCCGCGCCCCGGCCGCCCCATTCCTCGGGCCAGGCGATCGCCGCGAAGCGCGCGTCGGCCAGGGTGCGGTTCCACGCGCGGAGCCGTTCGAGGCGCTCGCCTTCGACCTCCATCGCGCTCGCGCCCAGGCCGTCGCCCGCGAGGTCGGGCGGAAGGTTGGCCTCGAGCCAGTGCGCGGAACTCCTTGCGGAACGCCTCGGCCTCGGCCGGGTAACTGAAGTCCATGTTCAGTCGCTCGTTTCTCGTGCTGGGTTCCCGGCGGTCTACTTCTCGATGCCGCCGCGGGCGAGTTGCTCGTCGAGCTCGCGCTGCTTGGCGACGTTCTCGGCGTGGAGCTCCTCGGTGGTGCGCACGCGGCCGTCGACCTTCAGCTCGCCCATGATGTGGACCTCGCCGAGCGTCTCCTGCATGTAGCTCGGCCCGTCGGCCGTCGGCACGAACCAGCCCGTCGGGCACATCGTGAGCACCTCGACGAACGTGAAGCCCTCGCCGCGCAGCTGCGACTCGAACGCCCGCTTGAACATCTTGCGGGTGCGTGCGACCGAGCCCGCGTTGTGTACCGAACCGCGCGCCACGTACGACGCGCCCTGCAGCTGTGCGATCAGGTCGCCGATGAGGATCGGGTAGCCGTGGTACTCGGCGTCGCGGCCGTCGAGCGAGTTCTTCGTGCGCTGACCGATCACGCTGGTTGCCGTCATGTGGCCGCCGGTCTCGCCGAACACGCCGTTGTTCAACAGGATGCACGTGACCTTCTCGCCGCGCGCCGCGGTGTGGATGCACCTCCTGCAGGCCCTCGTTGACCATGTCGCCGTCGCCCTGCAAGGTGAAGACGAGCGAGTCGGGCAGCATGCGCTTCACGCCGGTCGCAACCGACGGCGCGCGCCCGTGCAACGCCTGTACGAGGTCGACGTCCATGGTTGCCGAGAACGAGGTGTAGCAACCGATGCCGGCGACCGCGATCGGTACGGGTTGCGACACCGAGCTCCTCGATCGTCTCGAGGAACTGCCGCACCGCGAGCGGCTCTCCGCAACCCGGGCACATGTGGTGCTCCTGGGTCAGGAGGAGGTCGGGCTTCAGCGCCTCGACCTTGCGCGCCGGGACCGTCGGCGCCGACGAGGTGTCGATGATGGTCATCTCTGGTGCTCCTGGATCTGGTACGAGAACTGCTCGTAACCGGGTATGAGCGGCAGCTCGCGGTCTTGGTGCAATGCGAGGATGCGTTCGGCGATGAGCTCGACGTCGAGGATGCGACCGACGCCGAATCCGGAACCGTCGGTGGAGACGCCGCCGATGTACGTGACCGGCGCGCGCCCGGCCACGCCGATGCGCACGTCATCGACGAGCTGGCCCGCGGAGAGCTCGAAGCTGCCGACGCGGCGCACGTTCGGGCCGGCGGCCGCGTCGGCGACGGCTCGCGTAGGGGAACGGCCACAACGTGATCGGTCGTACGTAACCGATGCGGTGACCGGCATCGCGCAGCTGGGCGATCGCGTACTTGACGAACTTGGCGGGTGAGCCGAACGCGACGACGATCGTCTCCGCGTCGTCGCAGAATCCCTGCTCGACGCGCACCTCGCGCTCCATGAGCGGGATCTTGGTGGCGATGTACTGCGCCTTGCCCTCTTGGCCCATCGCGGGCCGGCCGTGCTTGCTCACGCCGAGCGGTGTGACGGCGCAGCTGCTGCCCGCTGCCCGAGCGCGAGCCGTCGACCGCCCAGTCCTTCTTCGGAAGCTCCGGGAACTCGACGGATTCGATCGAGATCGCCTCCTGGGTGTGCGCGAGCAGGTAGTCGCCGTACACCAGCACCGGGTTGCGCCACTTGTCGGCGAGGTGGAACGCGAGCTGCACGTGCTCGACTCCCTCGCGCACGTCTTGCGGCGCGAGCACGATGTGTCGGTAGTCGCCGTGACCGCCGCCCCGCGTCGCCTGGAAGTAGTCCTGCTGACCACGCGCCATGTTGAAGATGACGAGCGGGAGCTCGGCGAGCGTGATCTCGGAGAACGACTCCTGCATCAGCGAGAGCCCCTGACCGGTCGAACCCGGTCGCGGCGCGGGCCCCGGTCGAGAGCGCGCCCCACGCCATGCCGACCGCTTCGAGCTCCGACTCCGCGTTGATGCACACGCCGCCCACGTCGGGCAGCAGGCGGGCGAAGTGCTCGAGCACCTCGGTGAACGGCGTCATCGGATAGCCGGCGAAGAAGCGGCAGCCGGCGGCGATAGCGGCGCGGGCCAGCGCTTCGGAGCCCTCCATCAGGACCCGTTCGGTCGTTGCGCTGCGTGTCGTGGGGGTCATCGTGGCGCTCCGGAGACTTCGGTGACGACGGGTTGTTCGAAGCGGTAGACCTCGAACACGAAGTCGGGACACACGTAGAGGCACGCGCCGCAACCGGTGCAGCCCGCGTAGAGCTCGCGGGTAGCGGTAGCCCATGTGGTTGACGGCGGTCGACATCGCCAGGACTCCGGGCGGGCATGCGGGGATGCACAGGTCGCATCCTTTGCAGTGTTCGATGTCGATCGTGACGGTGCCGCGGCTCTTGATGCCGACGGTCCCGGTCGTGGTTGCTTCGGACGTGATGGCTTCAGACATTCGCGGTCTCCCAAGCGGGGAATTCGCCGGCGGGCAGGAGTTTCGAGCCGGCGCGAAGCGCGCGCTCGTTCGCTTCGATGTGTTGGGTCCGGTACGGCGGGATCGACGCGCGCATCGCCTCGATCAGCGCGTCCTCGCTGACGAGCCCGGTGATCCCGCAGAACGCGCCGAGCATCACCATCGAGCCCGCGAGCGGGCTGCCGAGATCCGTCGCCACGGTCGTGGCCGGGACACGGTGGGCGACGACGTCGCGCCGGATGTCACTCGTGAAGGTCGTGTCGTTGACGAGTACGAGGCCGCCGGGTCGGAGCTTGGCCTCGACCTCGGGCCAGTAGTCGTCGTGCATTGCGATCGCCGACCAGGCTCGTGACACGACGGGCGGGGCGAGGATCGGCGCGTCGGCGACGACGACCGTGCTGTCGGTGTTGCCGCCCCGCATCATGCCGCCGTACAGCCCGAGGTAGGTGACCTCACGGCCTTCGAGCGTGGCGGCCCGCGCGAGGACCTGCGCGGCGAGTTGGACGCCCTGGCCGCCGATGCCGGTGATGAGCAGTTCACGTTCCATTGCGCACTCCTGCGAGGCAGAACGCCACGAGACGCTCGACCTCGTTCGGTTGGGGATTGCGACGGTGGGTGATCGCGTCGTTCATGCAGGCGAGTGCGAGCTCGCACACGAACGAGGCGTCCTGGTCGGTGCCGCCGAGCGCCCGGACCGCGGGCGCGAGGGTGTCGAGGAGCTCGACGCGCGTCGCAATGAGGTCGGCCGGATAACGATCCGCGAGCCGGGCACCGTTGACGGCGAACGGTCGCGTCGCTTCCGCCGCCGCGGGGTTGCGGGCCTGCGCGAGCACGCCCTCGATCCAGCGGCGAACCTGCGTCTCGGGATTGGTGGAGGTCGCGACGCGCGCGCGGAGGTAGTCGACCAGCTGGCGCTGCCCGTCGGCGAGGACAGCGAGCATGAGCGCGTCCTTCGAGGCGAAGTGCCGGTAGAAGGCCTGGTTCGAGAGGCCCGCGGTCTTGACGATGTCGCGAACCTGCGGGTCGATCTCGCCGGTCGTGCGCATCACGGTGAACGCGGCGTCGATCAGGCGCCGGACCTCGGCCGCGTACTGGCTCCGCCGGTCGGCGAGGGTGGCGTCGGCCAGGCGTTCTTCGACCGGAACAACGTTCTGCACTCCAAGAACACTATTCCAACCCGTCGCCACCGGCAACGCCGCGCCTGCGGCGGTTGGCAGGAAAAGTGGTCGAATGGGCCGGTTTTCCTGCCGACAGTTGGCAGGAAAAGTGGTCGTGTGGGCCGGTATTCCTGCCAACAGCTGTCGTTAGGCGGGGGGTGGGGGTTCGGACTGGAGGCGCTCGACGATCAGGGTGCGTTGGACCTGGCCCGTCGCGGCGGTGCGGGGGAGGGTCTCGACGACGGCGAGGCGCCGGGGGTGTTTGAAGGGGGCGAGCCGACCCGTACAGAACGATCGGAGCGCGTCGAGGTCGGGGACGGGTTCGCCCGGCCGCGCCACGACAACCGCGGTGACGACCTCGCCCCACCGCGCGTCGGGAACCCCGACGATCGCGATCTCGCCGATGCCGGGATGGGAACCGAGGACCGCTTCGACCTCCGGCGGCGAGACGGTCTCACCACCGGTGCGGATGACGTCGCGGGCGCGACCGACGATCGCGAGGTACCCCTCGCCATCGAGCGCGCCCAGGTCGCCCGTGTGGTACCAGCCGTCGCGCAACGCATCGGCGGTCGCGGCGTCGTCGTCGAAATAGCCGTCCATGAGAAACGGGCTGCGCATCGTCACCTCACCGTTGCCGGCGAGCCGCACCTCCACGCCGGGCTGGGCCACGCCCACGCTCCCGGGCTTGCGGAACAGGTCGGCGTCGCCGAGTTGCACGCCGGGACCGGCCTCGGTCGACCCGTAGAACACGCGGGTGCGGGTGTGGGGGAGCGCGTCCTTCAATGCCCCCAAGAGCTCGGGTGGAGTAGCCGACGTGCCGGTGTCGGCTTCTTCGAGGTTGGAGAGGTCGAACGTGTCGACGCCGTGCTCGAGGATGCGCGACCAGACGGCGGGGATGCAATAGAGCCGAGCGGCGCGGTGGCGGGCCGTGGTGTGCAGGAGCGTCGCCGCGTCGGGAACCGAAACGAGATGCACGGGCCGCCGCCCCTGCCAGGCGCCCAACGCGATCGTCCATCCCGCCATGTGGAAGAGGGGGAACATGCACACCGTTCCTGCGCCCCCGGCCGTGGTGGTAGCACCGACGTAGGTGCGCAACCAATTGGCGCGGTGCGACAACACGACGCCCTTGGGCCGGCCCGTGCTGCCGCTCGTGAAGAAGATGACGTGCGGGTCGCGCTCGTCGAGGTCGGCAGGGTCGGGCTCGGCGGACGCTCCGGTGGGGATCTCCGGCGAGAAGGGGACGTCGACTCGCGCCGCGAGCTCGGCGCCGGCTTCGACATGCGACGAGCCGCACAACAGCAGCCGGGGCCGTGCGTACTCGGCGACGGGCGCCACCTCGTCGAGTGACGCCCGCGCGTTGAGTGGTGCGAACACGGCGCCGATCTTGGCGAGGGCGGCAAAGACGGCAACGGCTTCGAGCGACGTGTCTCCCCACCAGAGCACCCGGTCGCCGCGCCCGAGCCGCCGGCCGCGCAGACCGTTCGCGATGCGATTGGCCGCTCGATCGATCTCGCCGAAGGTGAGCGACGCGTCGTCGAGGGTGACCGCAACGGAGTCGGGCGCGACGCGGGCCGCGTTGGCGAGCATCTCGGCGATGTGGAGCACGCCGCAATATCGCGCGGTCACACCACGATTTGCTTGTCAACAAGAATTGTTGTTAGTGTGCTCCTGTCATGAAGAGCACCGACACCCTCACCCGGATCTTTCGCGAGCAAGGCCTCCGGGTGACGCCGCAGCGCCAGGCGATCTTCCGGCTCCTCGAGGGCGACGACTCGCACCCCACGGTGGAGTCGCTGTTCGACCGGGCGCGCGCCGACATGCCGACGATCTCGTTGAAGACCGTGTACCAGACCGTCCACGATCTCGAAGCGCTCGGCGAGGTGCGGGTACTCGACCTCGGCACCGGCAGCGTGCGCGTCGACCCGAACGTCGAGGACGACCATCACCACCTCTTGTGCACTACGTGCGGCCGCGTGCGCGACCTGCCCGTCGACTTCAGCGGCCTGAACGTCCCGATTCGCTACCGGCGCGACTTCACCGTCGACGACGTCCAAGTCATCTTCCGCGGCCGCTGCGACAACTGTTCCGATCGAATCTGACCAACAAGGAGCCACATCGATGCCCGATCTCAAGGGAAGCAAGACCCACGACAACCTGAAGGAGGCGTTCGCGGGCGAGAGCCAGGCGAACCGCCGCTACCTCTACTTCGCGCAGAAGGCCGACGTCGAGGGCTTCCCCGACGTCGCCGCGCTGTTCCGTTCGGTCGCCGAAGGTGAGACCGGGCACGCGTTCGGTCACTTCGACTTCCTCGCCGAAGTCGGCGACCCCGTCACGGGGGTGGCCGTCGGCGCGACCACCGACAACCTGAAGTCGGCGATCACCGGCGAGACCTACGAGTACAGCGAGATGTACCCCGGTTTCGCGAAGACCGCACGCGACGAGGGCTTCGAGGAGATCGCGGAATGGCTCGAGACGCTGGCGCGGGCCGAGAAGAGCCACGCCGGCCGCTTCCAGCAGGGCCTCGAGAACGTCTCGTGACCTCGCCGACCTCCGGATGAACGAGCTTGGCCCTGGGGACGTTCCCCGGGGCCTCTCTCGTCACGGTCTACGAAGGGAACCGTCGTGCGGAAACTGACCGTTGCCGACATCGTCGACATGCGGGCGTACGAGCGTGAGCGCGACGAGCTCCGCCGTGCCATCATCGACCTCAAGAAGGCGCGCCGGATCGCGGTCGGCCCGATCATGACGTTGGTGTTCGAGAACACGGTCACGATGCGCTGGCAGGTCCAGGAGATGGCGCGAGCAGAGCGGATGCTGCGCGACGAGCAGATCGCGCACGAGGTCGAGACGTACAACCAGCTCATCCCCGACGCCGATGAGCTCTCGGCCACCTTGTTGATCGAGTTGACGTCGGAGCCGGCCCTGCGGGAATGGTTGCCGCGGCTGGTCGGCGTCCACCGCCATGTCGCGATCGTCCTGCCCGACGGATCGAGCGTGGTGGGCGCGGTGTCGGAGGAGGACGAGCAGCGGTTGACTCGCGACGACATCACCGCGGCGGTGCACTTCCTCAAGTTCTGTTTCACTCCGGCGGAGGTCGAGATGTTCGCGAGCGGTCCGGTGCACATCGTCGTCGATCACCCCGAATACGACTACGACGTGCAGCTCAGCGCGGAGCAACACGCGGAGTTGCTCTCCGATCTGCGCGATCGCTCCTGACGCGCCGCTCCGAAACCCGCCGCTCCGAAAGCCGCTGCTGCGAAACCCGAGGCGCGTCCCGGCGCGGGCCGCGGTTCGCTCGCTAGCCTCCGGGCATCCAGTTCAGTATCCGCATCCGTCGCCTCGATCCCGAGGTCCCGTTGCCGTCGCGTCAACACGCGGGCGACGCCGGCTACGACCTGAGGGCGCGCGCCGGTGCCCGGCTCGAGCCCGCCGGTGGGCGAGCGCTGGTGCCGACCGGAATCGCGATCGCGATCCCGGAAGGCTACGCGGGCTTCGTGCAACCTCGATCCGGCCTGGCGCTGCGCCACGGCGTCACGTGCCTCAACTCACCCGGCCTGATCGACGCCGGATTCCGCGACGAGATCAGCGTGCTTCTCGTCAACCTCGATCCGAGCGCGGCGTTCGAGATCGGGCGCGGTGATCGCATCGCGCAGCTCGTCATCCAGCGGGTGCAGGACGTCGACTGGTGCGAGGTCGACGCGCTCGACGATTCCGCTCGCGGCACCGGCGGATGGGGATCGACCGGCCGGCGCTAGGGTCGGCCGATGCACGACCGGAGATTTCGCTTCGCGATTGCCTGCAGCAAAGGGCGGTCGCGCCGGGAGTTCACCGAGCTCGCGCGTAAGGCCGAGTCGCTCGGTTACTCGACGCTCTTCGTGCCGGACCACTTCGTGCAGCACGATCTGGCTCCCACGGTCGCGCTCGCGCACGCGGCCGCGGTCACCGACCGACTGCGCGTCGGCACGTTCGTCCTCGGCAACGACTACAAGCACCCGGTGGTCTGTGCGCGGGAGATGGCATCGCTCGACTTGCTCTCCGACGGTCGATTGGAGCTCGGCATCGGCGCGGGATGGATGACCGCCGACTACGAGAAGGCGGGCATCCCGCTCGACCGTCCCGGGGTGCGCATCGCCCGCCTGGGCGAAGCGATCACGATCATGAAGGGCTTGTTCGCACCGGGCCCGTTCACGTTCCACGGCGAGCACTACCGCGTCACGGAGCTCGACGGTATGCCGAAACCACTGCAGCAGCCGGTGCCGTTCTTCGTCGGTGGTGGCGCGCCGAAGATCCTCGGGCTCGCGGCGCGCGAGGCCCAGATCGTCGGGATCAACGCCAACCTGCGGGCGGGCACCGACGCGTCGCCCGAAGTCGCCAAGTCGATGACGCCCGATGCCACCGACCAGAAGATCCAATGGGTCAGGGACGCGGCCGGCGACCGGTTCGATGATCTCGAGCTGCAGTCGCTCGTCGGATTCGTGCACGTGACCGACAACGCGAAGCAGATCCTCGACGGCATCGCGACCGCGTTCGGCGTGTCCGTCGAGGAGGCGCGCCTCGCGCCGCCATGCCTCGTCGGGAGCGAGGACGAGATCGTCGCGTCCCTCGAGGCGCGGCGCGAGCGGTGGCAGATCTCGTACCACGTCATCGAAGACGGCGCGATCGATGTCTTCGCCCCGATCGTCGAGCGCCTCGCGGGAAAGTAGGTAGCGATGAAGCCGTTCCGGTTCGGTGTACAGGTTGCGCAGGTGGGTTCCGCGTCGGAGTGGCGCGACAAGGCCCGCAAGATCGAGGACCTCGGCTACTCCACGTTGTTCATGCCCGATCACTTCGGTCAAGAGCTCGCGCCGTTGCCCGCGATCGCGATGGCCGCCGCGCACACCACCACGCTGCGGGTCGGCTCCCTGGTGCTGGACAACGACTACAAGCACCCGGCGATCGTGGCCAAGGAGGCCGCCACGATCGACCTGCTGTGCGACGGCCGCCTCGAGTTCGGCATCGGTGCGGGGTGGATGCGCACCGACTACGACCAGCTCGGCCTGCACTACGACCCGCCCGCCGTTCGCGTCGATCGATTCGAGGAGGCGCTGCACGTCGTCAAGCAGTGCTTCACCGGGGAGCAGTTCTCGTATCACGGCGAGCACTACCGCATCACCGACTACGCGTCGTGGCCGAAACCCGTGCAGCAGCCCGGTCCGCCGCTGTTGATCGGCGGCGGTGGGAGGCGAGTGTTGTCGATCGCGGCGCGCGAGGCCGACATCGTGGGTATCAATCCCAACTTGCGCGCGGGCGAGATCGGCATCGACGCGTCGAAGGATTCGCTGCGGGAGCAGACCGATCGCAAGGTCGCGTGGATCCGCGAGGCCGCGGGTGCCCGCATCGACGACATCGAGATCCAGATGCGCTTCTTCATCACGAGCGTCCGGCCGGATCGGATGAAGCTCGCGGAGGCGCTCGCACCGGCGTTCGGGGTCTCACCCGTCGAGGCGCTCGAATCCGGGGCGGCGCTGGTGGGGACCGTCGAGGAGATCGTCGAGCAGCTGCACCGCCGGCGCGCGGAGTGGGGCCTGTCGTACGTCGTGGTCGGTGACGACAACGTCGACGAGTTCGCGCCGGTCGTCGCGCAGCTCGCCGGCACGTAGCTCGGCGGCTGTGCGTTCGGCGGTTCCCCGGTCGGTAGTTCCCGAGCCGGCCGTCGCTAAGTCCGCGGTTCCTGGTCCGGCGGCGGGGCGGGTGCGTCGGGAAGGTTCGCGGCGAAGCGCTCGGGGATCCAGGTGAGCAGGCGTTCCCGCACCTCGGCCGCGGCCTGGCTGAGGAGATGACCCGTCCCGGGGAGCAGCACGACCTCGCCGTGACCGGCGAGCATCTGAACGACCGCGCTCGTCTCCGCGGGAAGGATCTCGTCGTCGGTGCCGTGCATCAAGAGCAGTGGCGTGTCACCCAGATCCGATGCATGTTCGCAGCCCGCGGATTGTGTTGCGAGTGTCACCACACCCCGGCAGTGCGCGCCGAGGACGGCGCCGGCCTGGACAGCGACCGCCCCGCCGAAGGAATGCCCGATCACGACGAATTCGCGGGCGCCGGACCGGCCGGCCAGATCGGCGGCGGCCGCGACGTCGTGTACGCAACGCGACAGGTCGTTCGGTTTGCGGTAGCCGACGCGCATGGTCGCGATCCCGTGCGACGCGGCCAGCTCGGATCCGAGCGTGTGGTACACGCCGTCGGCCGGACCGAGCAGCCCGCCCATTCCGCCGCCGCACGTGATGACCACGCTCGACGCGTCCCGGGGGCCGTGCCAGAGCACTGTGAGGAGGCCGCGCAACGTATAGATCTCGAGGTGCGCGAGTGCCGGGAGTGATCTCGACTTCCTCGACCCCGAGCGCTTCGAGGAGCTCGAGCGGTGAACGGGGTTCGCCCGCGCTCACAACATCGACTTCAAGCAGCCCACGCGTCTGTTCGCGTTCTGCGTGCGAGCCGAAGATCGCGGCGACGTACTCGGTCACGCCGGCATCGGCAAGGGCGCGCACCTGCTTGTCGACGTTCGTCTCGTCACCGATGATCGCGACGTCGGCGGGACCCTCTGCGCCCTCGCGGTCGAGCATCGCGCGATACGACGGCAGGAATCCGTAGACCTGGAACTCGCCGCGCGGCGCGCTCGCGGGCCGCATCGACGTCGTTCGTGACGCAGACGGGTAACGCAGTGGAAATTCGGGGTGCCGGACGCCCGGCGGCGGTTGCGGCCGCGGTGATGGTGGGAACGGTGTGCGCCGCGAGCGTCGCCGGTCCGGTCATCCACGTGACGGTGCCGTCGGTCTGCGAACCGGCCAGCTTGAGCATCTGCTCACCGAGCGCGGCGACGAGCACCGGGCAGGGGATGCGAGGCTCGATGCCGACGGTCGCTTCGGTGCTGATCGTCTCGCCCTTGAACGAAGCCTTGCCCTCGCGAATGAGGGGCATCAGGACCGACAGGTACTCGCGCATGTGCCGTACGGGCTTGTCGAAGGAGAGCCCGAACATGCCCTCGATGACGAGCTGGTGCGACAGGCCGATTCCGAGCACGAAACGACCGCCGCTGGCGGCCTGGACGGTGAGGGCTTGCTGCGCCATCGTGAGTGGGTGGCGACCGTAGGTGGGGACCACGCCGGTCGCGAGCTCGATGCGGGGGACCTCCCGGCCGATCACCGCGAGCACGCCCATCGCGTCGAGACCGAAGATCTGGGGGAGTGCGTACGACGCGAAGCCGTCGGCCTCGCGCGGCGCGGGCATCAGCGACGAGGTCGTCGATGGACCGGGCCGCCGTGTCGCCGCCGAAGATGCCGATTTTCATGGCCGGAGGCTACCCGTGACTCGCGGCGCGCACGAGCGAGGCTTGTATACTGTCCGCCTTACGCGGACGTAGCTCAGCTGGTAGAGCGCGACGTTGCCAACGTCGAGGTCGCGGGTTCGAGCCCCGTCGTCCGCTCTGGGAGAATGCGCACTTCAGCGGCCTTTCGGGGCCGCTGATTTCGCGCCCGGGGCCGCGCCCCGTGGCGGGTCAGCGCGATTGCGGCGAGAGGAGTGGCACGAACACGCGCCGCCAGTCGGTGATGGGGATACCCGGCGCGACCAGGTCGACGAACGCGAGGCCGAGTGGCGTCAGCTGTGCGTACCGGGCGAGCGCATCGAGCTGGCGCTTCTCTTCGGGCGTATGCGCGCCGAGGGCCTCGAGGTACGCGAAGATCGCCTCCTCTTGGACCAGGTCCAGCGTCCCGGCGAGCTGTGGATGGTGGCGCGATGCGAGCTGCGCTTCGATCCGGAAGATGCGCCAGTCACGGCGGGCCGGTCCGAGGTAACCGCCGACGATGCGTGCCGTCGACGCCCCGAGGTCGGGCTCTTCGAAGTAGGTGGTCCGGTTCCCGGCGAGATCGTCGGCCAGGCGCTTCGCGAGCAACACCTCGACCGCGTGCGCGAGGAGCTCGTCCTTGGATGTGTAGCGCGCATAGATCGCGCCGGACGTGAGACCGGCCCGGCGTGCGATCCGTGACGTCGTGGCGCGCGCGAAGCCGACCCGGGCCGTAATGGCCAGCACGGAGTCGATCAAGGCGCTTTGCGACGCGTCGCCCGTCTCCGCGCGCACCGCGCTGACGGGCTCGGGGACGAATCGACTCGACGCTTCCGTATAGGGGAGTCGGTACGACGCACCCACTCCGGCGAGAACGACTTCCCAGTCGGTGGGACGCCGGCGCGGGATCGCATGCAGCAGCACGCCCCACAGCGATCCGAGGGTGAACACGACCTGCGCGCGTCTCCGCCGGTCGCGGGCGCGGGGTGCGGCGCCCCAACCTTTCAGCCAACCTTCGACATCCGGGGTGACGACCTCTTCCAGCTCGTCGATCCGGCGTGCCGTCGCGAGCAACTCGAGCGCGGCGATCGTCGTCGACTCCGGAGACGAGAGCTCGCGTGTGATGTCGACGAGCGGCACCGATTGATCGCCGTCGACGAGTGCGCGCACGGCGAGGTCGAGGAACTGAAAATGCTCGTCGCGTCACGCGCGCCGTCCACACTGCCGCCGCGAGTTCGTTCACGTTCTCGTAGCGGCTGTAGAGCGCGCCCGTCGTCAGTCCGGCACGGCGCGCGACGCCACTCATGCCGAGGCCGTCGACGCCGACGTTCACGATCTCTTCGAGCGCGGCGACGAGGACGCGTTCGTCGTTCTCCTGCGAGGCGGCCGACCGTCGCCGGCTCACCGCCGTACCTGCATCGCCCGCGGTGTCGGTCGCGCCGGGCCGATGACGTGTCGGTCGCTTCCAGGAGTACGGGAAAGCCACATCGAGATCTCCGGAGTGAGCCGCACGAGCCCCGAAACGTTCGTCGCCGGAGCCGAAAACGAGGGCTCGGAAGTTGACCGATCCTTCATAATAGACCCTACAATCAGGCTCGGCACGGGAGCCGGTTCGACGCCGACGTGCGTCCAACCGTCAGCTGCGTGCGTGCGCCCGGGGTGGGTGATCTCGGATGACATCGGTTCGATTCAGGATCTTGGGACCGCTCGGCGTCAGCATCGATGGCGTCCCGATCCCGATCGGTGCACCCCGTCAGCGTGCGCTGCTCGCGTTGTTGCTTCTCGAGCCGAATCAGGCGCGTCATCCGCACGTGTTGATCGAGGGCATCTGGGGAGACGCGATCCCGCAACATCCCGATGCCGCGCTGCAGATCGTCGTATCGCGTCTGCGCACCGCGCTCGGCCCGGTGGCGGATCGGTTGACGTCCGAGCCGAGCGGCTACCGCATCGCCGCCGGCGATGACGAACTCGACCATCTCCGGGTCCGTCGCAGCTTCGTTCGCGCGCAGGAGCTGTGGCAGCAGAACGACTTCGCGGGAGCGGCCGCCGCGGCCGACGCCGCGTTGAGCTGCTGGACCTCGGATGCGCTCGCCGACCTGCGCGACGCGCAGTTCTACGACAGCGCACTCCGGGAGCTTCGTGAACTGCGCCTTGCGGTCTACGAGTTCCGGACGCGGGCATATCTCCATTGCGGTCGCCACATCGAGGTGCTCTCCGATATCGACACGTGGGTCCGGATGGAGCCGTGGCGTGAACAACTGCGCGCACACCACATGATCGCGTTGTACCGGGCGGGCCGCCGCGTCGACGCGCTCGCCGTCTACGAGGATCTTCGGCGCTGTCTCGCCGACGAGCTCGGTGTCGAGCCGTGTACCTTCCTGCAGGAACTGCACGTTCGCGTGCTCGACCAGGACCCGACGTTGCTCGCGCATCGCTCGGGAATCGTCGCGCCGCTGCCATCGTGGACCGCGTGCGGTCTTCCCTTCGTCGGGCGGGGACACGAGGAGCTGAAGATCTTCGACCGGCTGCGCCAAGTCGCGGCGGGCGCAACCCGCATGGTGTTGGTCGAGGGTGAGTCGGGGATAGGGAAGTCGCGACTCGTGCTGGAAGTGGCTCGGCGCGCGAACGACGAGGCGATCGTCCTCGCCGTCGACGGCGCAGATGCACTCCGTCCCGGCCTTCACATGATCGCCTCCGCGCTCGCCGACGCGTGTGCGTCGCTGAGCGATGTCGAGCTCCGGCTGTGTCTCGGACGCTGGCCCGGTGATCTCGCGGAGATCGTTCCGGCGTTGCGGCGACGGTTGCCGGATCTTCCCCGTCCCCTCGACGCCGACGACGAGACGCGATCGCGACGCCTGCGCGCCGCGTTGGTGTCGTGTATCGGCGCCCTGTCGCAGCGCGCGCCCGTCGTGCTGCTCCTCGACGACGTCCACCGGGCCGGACCGGCGCTCGTGCTGTTCCTCGGCGCGGTGGCGGCCGACCCGGAGCCCAAACGGGTGTTGGTGCTCGCTACCGCCCGATCCGGAGCGGGCGATCGATCGTCGCGGTTGGAGCAGCTGGCTCGCAACCTGCAAGCACGCGGCCTGATCGACCGCATCGAGTTGGACGGCCTGACCCCTTCCTCGGTGGCGCAGCTTCTGAGCGATCTCGCGTTCCCCGACGCCGCCGACCGGGCGCCGCAGCTCGCGCGCACGACTCGCGGCAACCCCTACCTGTTGGGCGAGATGCTGCGCGAGCCCGGAGACGGCGCGCCGCCGCTGACCACCGACGACGTCGCGGCCAGTATTCGCCATTTCGTGCTCCGCCGGGTCGCGGCACTGGGCGAACCCGCCGCGCGGTTGTTGGGCATCGCGGCGGCGATCGACGGCGAGTTCGATGTCGCCCTGCTCACGCAGGCGTCGCGCGGCACACTCCATTCGACCGAGACCTTGGTCGACCAGGCGATCGAGGCGGGCCTCTTGCACGTCACCGGCCTCGGTACCTTCGACTTCGTCCACGACCTGGCTCGGCGCGCGATCGTCGAATCGGTCGACGCCGATGCCCGGGCCGAGGCGCACCGCCGGGTGGCGATCGTGCTCGAACGTCGCAACGAGACCGCGATCCGGATCGCGGCGCAGTGGAGTCGCGCCACCGGCGCCGATGCCGACACCGATACGCGAGTGTGGGCGGAGCGGGCCGGTGATGCCGCGTTGCGCGATCTCGATCCGCACGCCGCCGCGTCCTGGTACGCGCTCGCCGTGGCCCGCGCCGACGCGGAGAGAATGCGCGCGCACCTGCTGATCCGGCTGGCCGGAGCTCAGTGCCAGGCCGGTGACGCGGCTGGGTCAGAGACGCTGCGCGCTGCACTCGAGATCACGCGGCGACTCGGTGACGTCGCCTTGTTGGTGGAGGCCGCGACACTCTGGACGCCGATATGGGCGTCGATGCCGGCGTTGTCGTCGCGCGAGCGGATCGAGGTCTTGGGCGAGACGTCGCGTCTTGCGCCGCGACCCGGCCATCAGGGCGCAACTGCTCGGTCGACTCGCGACGGAATTGACGGGCACGCCGCAATGGCGGCGGGCTCGGTCGCTGGCCGACGAAGCGCTCGCGGACGCGAGTCGCCCGAAGAACCACTCGGTGCTGGCCGAGGTGTGGATGCGGCACTTCCAGGCAACCGGCAGTCCGCACAACCTGGCCGAGCGCCGCCGGTATATGCGCGAGGTCCTCAACGAGATCGCCATGAGTCGCGATCCCGTCCAACGATTCTTCGTGTTGAGCACCGCGGCGTCCATGTCCTTGGAAGCCGGTGAGATCGACGAGGCGTTCACGTATCTCGACAATGCGTTCGCGATCGGCGAGGAATCGGGCGTCCCGATCCTGGCCTACAACATGGAGTGCATCCGGGTCTGGCGGACGGCTCTCGCGGGGGATCTCGGCGAGGCCGAACGCCTGGCACTCTCCGCCGCGCAACTCGGGGTCGAGCAGGGGATCGAGCACGCCGTGGTCGGTCCGGGCCTCCAGATCGCGAGCATCAGGTGGCAGCAGGGGCGTTTCGCGGAGCTGCTCCCGCTGATGCGGCGCGAGCCGGCCGGCGACGAGCCCGGCGCGGTGATTCTGCTCGCGCGGGCGCTGGCATGCACCGACGCGACCCGCGCGGAAGCGGCCGCCCGGTTGCACGAGGCGGCGCGCCACGATCTCGACGACGTTCCGCTCGGGTTGCACTGGGCCGGGTGCATGGTCGCGGCCGCCGAGGTCGCGTGGATGCTCGGCGACGCCCGCGTGGGCCGCGTCGTCCACGCTCGACTTCTGCCGCTGGCCGATCGGGTCGCGTTCAACGGATCGTTCACGATCGCTCCGATCGCCTACGGTGCCGCGCTCGCGGCCGCGGCGGCGGGAGAGCGCGGGGCCGACGACCTCTTCGAGCGAGCGATCGCGATGTCCCGACGCCTGCGCGCGCCCGTGCTCCGAGCGCGCGCGGAGCTGGCGTGGGGCCGGGTGTTGACCGCCCGCGGAGGCGCGCCGGCCAAGGTGCTCTCGCTGGTCGGTGCTGCACGAGCGACCTTCGTCGAACACGGCCTCGGAGTCAGTGCCGGAACTGCCGATGACGTGCTCCGCGAGGTGGAGCTCGCACTCCAACGCTGACCGGTGTGACACGGGCCACCCGGCGCCTCGCCGACTACCGGCGCATGTACAAGCCTCGCCGAGCCCGGGTGTCGCTGCGCGAGATGCTCGACGACGCTCGCGTTCGCTAGCCGGCGGTCGCCGCGCCGGCGGCCCGGCGCGGGTGCCAGCTGTCGACGAGCTTGGGGATCGCGGTGGTGAGCCGAGCCTTCAGCTTCGTGGCCCGGGCGGCCGTGATCTTGCCCGCGGCCTGAGCGGCGTCGATCTTGGTGGTCGCCGCGGCGTCGAGCGCATCGATGACGGCCTGGGGCTGCACGCCGTGTTCGGTCGCGATCGTGGCGATCGTCTTGCCCGCGAGGAGTTCCCGGCGGAGGTCGGCGCGCGTGATGCCGATCGTCTTGGCGATCACGGCACCGGCACCGCGCCGGATTTCCTTGCGGAGTGCCTTCACCCGGGCCCGGCGGGCGGCCGACGGGTTCGCCGAGGGTGCGTTGGGAGTGGAGGCCGCCGTAACGGCTGCGGACGTACTGGTCGCCGGGACGGGCGATCCGGAGGTGGATGCCGCGCCGGCGACCGAGACCCCGGCGAGCCCGAGAACGGCGGCGACACTTGCGGAAGCGATGGTCTTGGTGAATCTCATGCGTTCACGATCGCCCACGATTGTGAGCGGACCATGAAGGCGGCGTCAGCGTCTGGAGAGGAGATCGGGCACGACGTCGAGGACGCCGTCGACGCCGGAGCCGTGCAGGGTCATTCCGCCGTCCGCCACGAGATTCTGACCCGTGACGAAGCGGGCCAGATCCGAGCACAAGAACACGACGACGTCGGCGATGTCGCCGGGCGTGCCGATCCGGTCGAGGGGAGTCTTCGCCGCGCTGGTCGTCCTCGAGCCCGATGCCGCGCCGGTCGAGGAGGAGCTCGGTCAGCGGTGTGCGGATCATCCCGGGGGAGACCGCGTTGACGCGGATCGTCGGTGCGTACTCGAGGGCGGCGCTGGCGGTGAGGGCGACGACCGCGGCCTTGGCCGCCGCGTACGGCGCCTCGCCGGCTGCGGGCCGGGTTCCGGATATGGACGCGGTCGAAACGATCGCGCCGCCGCCGTTCCTCATGATGAGCGGGGCGCCGGCCTTGAATCCGTGGAACACCCCGGTGAGGTTGAGGTCGACGATACGCCGCCATTCGGCAACGTCGTAGTCGTGGATCGGTGACAGCGAGCTCCCGCCCGCGTTGTTGTACAGGAGTGAGAGTCCGCCCATCGAGTCCGCGGCGTCGACCATGGCGGCCGCCAGCGCGTCGAAATCGGTGACGTCGACCGCGTACGACAGGCCGTCGATCTCCTTGGCGACCTTCTCGGCGTTCTCGGCGTCGAGGTCGAATACCGCGACCTGCGCGCCCTCGCCGGCCATACGCCGGCAGGTCTGCGCGCCGATGCCCGAGCCGCCTCCGGTCACGACCGCGCGATGCCCGTCGAGGAGTCCCATCCCGCCAACCGTAACGGTCGCGCTATCCTGGCGCGCTCACTCGGGCGCGTGGCTCAGTCTGGCAGAGCACCTGCATGACGCGCAGGGGGTCGGGGGTTCGAATCCCTCCGCGCCCACCCGGAGTGTCGCTCGGCGGGCACCGGCCGCGTATAGCGTCGGCCGGTGCTCAGCGGGGCCCGGTCGACATCGGAGGATCCGAACCTCGACGACCGTGACGGGGAGCGCAGACCCGATCGTGGCGTCGATCGCGGCGACGATCGCGAGGCGGGCGGCGACCGGACCGGAGGCGGTCCTCGCGCTCCACATGCGGCGCTCCTGCTCTCGCTGTTCCTCGTCGTCGCGATCGGGTTGACGTTCCCCAACGTCACGCGCCTGCGGACGTACATCGCCGGAGATTCCGGCGATTCGTTGTTGAACCTCTGGATCATCCGGCGGGTCGAGATCGGATTGCCGCACGGTTGGCACGGGTTCTGGAACGCGCCGATCTTCTACCCGGCGCACAGCACGCTGGCATACAGCGACACGTTGCTGCCGGTCGCGCTGGTGCACTGGCCGTTGCGTTTGTTCCTCGGCGACGTCCTCGCGATGAACGTCATCTATCTCGGGTCGTGGGTCGTGTCGTCGTGGTGCGTGTACCGGCTCGCGTTGCGCTTCGTGCGGCACTGGGGTGCGGCTCTCGTCGCGTCGCTCGCGTACACGTATTCGGCGACGCGACTCACGCACCACGGGCACTTCCAACTCGTGGTCGGGGGCGCGCTCGTCCCGCTCGTGCTCCTCCTGCTGCTTCGTCTCTTCGACGACCCGAGCATCGGCCGCGGCCTGGCGCTGGGCGCGACCTTTGCCGCGCTCACGTTGAGCGCGAGCTACTTCGGCGCGATGACGGCAATCGTCGTGGTGATCGTCGCGGGTGGGCTCCTGCTCGCCCGGCGCCCCGGCGCGCTCCGCGAGTATGTCGTCGCGCTCGGCGCCGCCGCCGCGGTCGTGGTGGTGCTCGTGGCTCCGATCGGAGCGAAGTACGCGCTGTTCCAGCGCGATCCGGCGTTCCGGCGATCATTCGAGCCCGATACGGCGACGCATCTCGGCGACCTCGCCGCGACCGGCGTGCACAACTACCTGCTCGAGCACGTCGGGTTCATCGAGCGCGCGTCGCGTCCGAGTGCGCGGGGCATCGAGAATCGGATGTTCCCCGGCGTCGTCGCGACCCTGTTCGGTGTCGCCGGCGTGGCGTTGGTCGCGTCCGAACGGCGGCGGCGCGAACGAGGCCGGCGCGTTCGCGAGTTGGGGCCGATCGCGGTCGCGGGCGTTGTCGCGCTCGTGTTGTCGATCGGCGACTGGATCCATATCGGTGGCCTGCGGGTGTACCTCCCGTTCGCGGCGATTCGCAACGTCGTGCCGGGCTTCGCCGGCATTCGCGCGGTCGCGCGGCTCGAGCTCGCGTTCCAGCTCGCGCTCGCGTTGTTCGCCGCCGTGGGGATCGATGCGTTCCTGCGCCGGTTCCGGCCGCGTGCGCGCGTGGCCGTCGCGGTGGGTATGGGAGCGATCGTCGTCGCCGAGTGCGCGATCGCACTCACGTTCGTGCGCGTTCCCACCTCGGCCGACGACGGCGGCGTCGACACCGCGTTGCGGGCGCGGCCAACGGGAGTCGTGCTCGAGCTGCCGATCGTCGCCGGCGACAAGGGTGTGCTGTGGTCGACGACCGAGGCGCCGCGCCAGCTCCTGGCGCTGCGCGACCACGACCCCCGGGTGAACGGCTACTCGGGCTTCGAACCGAAGGGCTTCCCGTTCGAGGCGTCCGTCCTGAATCATTTCCCGAGGCCCGACGCACTGGCCTTCGCGCACCGGGTCGGAGTCCGCTACGTCGTGCTCCGCACCGGCCTCGTCGGCCCCGCACCATCGGTCAAGGCCGACGTCACCTCCTACGACCCGCAGACGGCGGCGCGCCTCGTCGCCCGGATCCCGGCCGGCGCGGCGTTCCCGGCGGTGAAGATCCCCGGCGGGTACCTCGTCGAGCTCCGGGGATGACGGGCGGGTAGGCGACTCGGCACCGCGGACGTGGCACCGGATGCCGTCGCGGCGGCCGTACGCTGAAGGCCGATGTTCAGCGACGGTTCGATCCATCAGCTTCCTGATGTCGACCCCCAAGAGACCGGCGAGTGGCTGGAGTCGCTCGACGCGATCATCGACGTCAAGGGGAAGTCCCGCGCGCACTACCTTCTCGCCCGGTTGATGGAGCGGGCGCGCGAGCAGGGCTCGTTCGTCCCGGTCGATGGTCACGACCGACTACATCAACTCGATCCCTCCCGAGCAGGAACCCTGGTTCCCCGGCAACGAGGACATCGAGCGCCGGATCCGCGCCTTCGTGCGCTGGAACGCGGTTGCCATGGTCGATCGCGCGAACCACCGCTTCGAAGGACTGGGCGGGCACCTCTCCACCTACGCCTCGGCCGCGTCGCTCTACGAGGTCGGGCTTCAATCACTTCTTCCGGGGCAAGGGTGACGGCGGCTTCGGCGACCAGATCTACTTCCAGGGTCACGCCGCGCCCGGGCATCTACGCGCGCGCTTTCCTCGAGGGTCGCCTGACCGAGGATCAGCTCGACCACTTCCGGCGGGAGACGACGGGCCGCGGTCTGCCGTCGTACCCGCACCCGCGCCGCCTCCCGACGTTCTGGGAGTACCCGACGGTCTCGATGGGGCTCGGGCCGCTGAACGCGGTGTACCAGGCCCGGTTCAATCGCTACCTCTACAACCGCAAGCTCGTCGACACGTCGCAGGCGCGTGTGTGGTGCTTCGTCGGCGACGGTGAGCTCGACGAACCCGAGGCGACGGCCGCACTCGACCTCGCGGCACGCGAGCGGCTCGACAACCTGATCTTCGTCGTGAACTGCAACCTGCAACGGCTCGACGGTCCGGTCCGGGGCGACGGCAAGGTCATCCAGGAGTTCGAGTCGACGTTCCGGGGCATGGGGTGGAACGTGATCAAGGTCGTGTGGGGTCGCCAGTGGGACGAGCTTGCTCGCCCGTGACGTCGACGGCGTGCTCGTCAACAAGATGAACTCGACCGTCGACGGCGAGTTCCAGAAGTACGTCGTCGAGTCGGGGGCGTACATCCGCGAGCACTTCTTCGGCCCGGACCCGCGCTTGCGCAAGATGGTCGAGCACCTCTCCGACGAGGAGCTGCAGCGGCTGCCGCGCGGCGGTCACGACTACCGCAAGATCTACGCCGCGTACAAGACCGCGGTGGAACACGAAGGCACGCCGACCGTCATCCTCGCGAAGACGGTCAAGGGCTGGACCCTCGGTGCCGACTTCGAAGCCCGCAACGCCACGCACCAGATCAAGAAGATGTCGCCCGACCAGCTGAAGGCGTTGCGCGACCGGCTCTACATGGAGATCCCGGACAAGGACCTCGAGTCCGGCATGGCGCCGTACTTCCATCCCGGTTACAAGTCGCCCGAGTACGAGTACATGATCGAGCGCCGGCGCGCGCTCGACGGCTACCTGCCCGACCGCGTCGAACGTTCGAAGACCGTCGTGTTCCCGCGCGACGGCATCATCGACCAGCTGACCGCGGGAACGGGCGAGAAGGTCCCCGCCTCCACGACGATGGCCTTCGCGCGTTTGCTCCGGGTGCTCTTGAAGGAGCCCGATCTCGGGCCGCGGATCGTCCCGATCATCCCCGACGAGGCGCGCACGTTCGGCCTCGACGCGCTCTTCTCGGAGTTCAAGATCTACGCGCCGTTCGGTCAGCAGTACGAGCCGGTCGACGCCGGGTTGATGCTGTCGTACCGCGAAGCCTCCGACGGGCAGTTGCTCGAGGAGGGCATCACCGAAGCGGGCGCCATGGCGTCGCTCACGGCTGCCGCGACCGCGTACGCGTCGTGGGGTCATCCCATGATCGCGTTCTACATCTTCTATTCGATGTTCGGCTTCCAGCGCGTCGGCGACATGATCTGGTCGTTCGGCGACCAGCGCGGCCGCGGCTTCCTGCTGGGCGCCACCGCCGGCCGCACGACTCTGTCGGGCGAGGGACTACAGCACTGCGACGGGCAGTCGCTCATGTACGCGATGGCCTACCCGAACTGCCGGGCGTACGACCCCGCGTTCGCGTACGAGGTCGGGGTGCTGGTGCGCGACGGCATCCGGCGCATGTACGGGCCGGAGCCCGAGGATTGCTTCTACTACCTCACGCTCTACAACGAGAACTACGTGCAGCCACCGATGCCCGAAGGTGTCGAGGACGGGATCGTGCGCGGCATGTACCTCCTGGCCCCCGGGCCGGGGGAGTGCGCGCACCGGGCGCAGATCCTGGCGAGCGGACCGATGGTGTTACAGGCGCTCGAGGCCCAGCGGCTGTTGGCGGAGCACTACGACGTCGGCACCGACGTGTGGAGCGTGCCCGGTTGGAAGCAACTGCGCGACGACGCGCTCGAATGCGAACGTTGGAACCGGCTGCATCCGGCCGAGCCGCCGCGCACGCCGTACGTCACCGAGCTGCTCGCCGACACGGCCGGCCCCGTCGTCGCGGTCACCGACTGGGTACGAGCCGTGCCCGACGCGATCGCGCGCTTCGTGCCGCAGCCCTACACGGTCCTCGGCACCGACGGCTACGGGTTCTCCGACGTCCGCACCGCACTGCGGCGCCACTTCGAGATCGACGCGGCCCATGTCGTGGTGGGTGTGCTCGACGGGCTCGCGCAGACGGGCGACGTGAAGGCCGAGACCGTGGCGGAGGCGATTGCGCGCTTCGAGATCGACGCCGACGCCCCGGATCCCCGCACCACCTGATTCTCCGGCTGATCCCTCGGGCTGATCCCTCGGGGCTGATCCCTGGGCCGGGCGAGGGCAGCTAACGATTGACGTTGTGGTCGGGGTCCCAGTCGTCTTCTTCGTCTTCGAACTCGTCGTCGAAGTCGTCGTCGCTGTCCGTCTCGTCGTCGCCGGCGCTCTCACTCAGATCCGCGAGGGTGCCGGAGCCTTCCCGGAACAGCCCATCGTCGTACCCTTGCTTGAGCTTGCGCGCTTCACGGAAGCGGCGTGCTCGTCCTTTTCTGGGCACGTCGTCACCTGCCTCGAAGTCGTGAGGACCATTATGCCGTGTCGTGCACGCTCGAGGCGCGCCGGGCGCGAAAGGGCTGGTGGCCCCAGCGATCGAGATGCACGACATTGCCGACGGGGGCCATCGGTGCTCCTTCCACGGCTCCGGCGAGGGGTCCGCGCGGCCATCCCAGCGCCACCACCGAGACCGGCGTGACCCGCCGGGGCAGGCCGAGCGTGCGCCGCGCCTCCCATACCGACCACAGGGGCAACGTCGTCGCCGAAGCGCCCAGGCCCCGCGCCGCCGCGGCCAGGAGGAGATTCTGGACGGCCGGGAACGCGGCGCCGTAGAAGGCGGCCGCCCCAATGGCGGGGAAGATCGGTCGCCGCCCGGGCATGCAGGCGACGACGAGCACGGGAACGTCCTCGAAGTGATCCGATTCCCACTGCCGGTCGGCGAGCAGGGCTTCGTCGCTCCAGCGGCTGCGCAGGACGCGCTTGTAGATCGACCAGCCCTGCCGGTAGGTGCGCGCGAGCTGATGGCGGACGTCGGGGTCGCGCACCACGACGAACGAGCAACGTTGCAGACGACCGGCGCTCGCGTGCGCGGCAAGCTCCAGGAGGGCCAGCACGGTGTCGTCGTCGATCGGCTCGCTGCGGAGCCGGGGGTGCGCTGCTTGGGACCGCATCAGCGCGGCGACATCGTCGAAGGTGGTCACGCGCCGAGGCTTGCACCGCTCGACAGCTTGCGCCAGAGCGCGGTGTAGCTCGGGTATTCGAGCCCTTCGGACACGTACCCGGCACGGCGCAGCTCGGCATGCAGTCTCGGGAGGTTGGCCATCGGGACGCCGGCGTCGACGTGATGCGCGAGATGCCAACCGATGTGGAAGGGAACGAGGAAGAAGCGCGCGAGCGCCGACTGCTCGACCGAATGCGTGGTGAGGCGCCGATCCTTCGACCGCTGCATGCCGCCGTGCTCGGCGATCGAGCGCAGCCGGTTGATGACGCGCCAGACGGTGAGGTACGGCGCCAACCACAAGATGAAATAGACCCAGGGATGGTGCAGCACGACCCCGACGGCGATCAGGACGATCTGGCTGGCGACGATGGCCCGGGCCTGGAAGCGAACGGGTGCATTGTCGGATCGCACCGCGCCCAACAGGCCCTTGAAGAGCTTCCATCCGGTGCTGCCGCGCGCATCGCGCAACAGCTTGCGGCGCATCGAGTCGCGCGAGATCGGGTAGCCCCGGTAGAGCGGGATGTCGGGCTCGTCGGGACCGAATTCCTCGCGGTGATGCGCCATGTGGCCGCGGCGGTAGGAGTCGATCGGCGTGAACGAGGCAAAGCCGAGCAGCCAGCGCCCGACGAAGTCGTTCGCCGTGCGATTTCGGAACAGCAGCCGGTGCGCGGCCTCGTGCATGAGCGCTGCGAACTGGGCGTGGGCGCGGCCCATCAAGATGAACGCCGCCGCCCATACGAACCAGTTGTCGAAGTGGACGGCAACCACCACGATCGCGATCGTCTGCGCGTAGAGGCCGACCACCGCGGCGGTATTGCGGACGTTCGGGATCCGCCGCAGCTCCTCGCGGAACGCGGGCGTGGGCCGACCGGTCGCCGTGACGCGGTCGGTGGGCCGCACCGCATCGAGGAGGGCCGGATCCGGGATCATCGTGGAGGCCACGCGGAGATATTACACTTCAGGATCAGATGAGGCGAGACAGTAATACTGCCGAGCTCGAACCGCTCCTGGAGCGGCCGCTGTCGGCCCGGTCGCTCATCGCGAGCCTGTTGCTGCGTTCCCGTCCGCCGCGCATGCGGGGGGCACGGCTGGTGCAGTGGTGTGGCCTGTTCGGCGTGACCGAGGGGACCGCTCGTGTCGCCCTCAGCCGCATGGTGGAGCGGGGTGAACTTCGTTCGAGCGACGGCGATCTACGAACTGGCCGGTCGGGTGCAACGGCGCCGGGGCGCGCAGGACTGGAGCCTGGATCCGGTGACCTCGCGCTGGCGGGGCTCGTGGCGGATCGCCGTGGTCGCACCGGGACCGCGCGACGCGGCCGAACGTGCCGGGTTACGCGACAGCATGCGGCGTCTGCGCTGCTCCGAGCTACGGGCGGGGACCTGGACGCGCCCCGACAACCTGCCCCGCGCGTCGGCGCCGGCCGAGTCGTGGAAGATCGCCGACGCCCAGTGCCATTGGTGGTCGGGCCGGCCCGACGGTGATCCCGCCGAAGTCGCGTCCGAATTGTTCGACGACGCCCGGTGGGCTCGGCGCGCGGTGACCCTCGGGTCGCGGCTCGAATCCGTCACGCGGGCATTGGCCGGTTCCGATGACGGTGCGATCGCGGAAGGATTCGCCGTCGGGGCGGCCTCGCTCGCGCACCTGCGTGGTGATCCGCTCCTGCCGCCGGAGCTCGCAGCCGACGCCGCCGCGGGTGATGCGTTGCGGCATGCGTACCGGAGCTACGAGGGTGCGTTCTCGCAGGCGCTCCACGCCTGGTTCGTCGACCGTTGAGGGTTATTCTGCAGTGTGACGTCCAACGGTTCCGCGGCCTTGCTGGGCGACGCCGAGAGCCTCCTGCCCGATCTGATCGAGCTCCGGCGCCGCATCCACCGCCATCCCGAGATCGGTCTGCAGCTGCCGGTCACGCAGGCGACGGTGCTCGAAGCGGTCGACGGCCTGGCCCTCGACGTCACGACCGGGAGTTCCGTCTCGTCGGTGATCGCCGACCTCCGGGGCGGCGAAGGGCCGGTCGTGTTGCTGCGGGCCGACATGGACGCCTTGCCGATGCCCGAGGACACCGGGCTCGCGTTCGCGAGCACAGTCGACGGCTGCATGCACGCCTGCGGCCATGACGCCCACACCGCGATGTTGGTCGGAGCCGCGCGCCTGCTGCATGCGCGGCGCTCGGAGCTCGCGGGAACGGTGCGCTTCATGTTCCAACCGGGGGAGGAAGGTCATCACGGCGCCCGCTTCATGATCGACGAGGGAGTGCTCGACGGAGACGAACCGGTTGCTGCCGCGTTCGCATTGCACGTGTCGCCGAACCTCCCGTCGCGGACGATCTGGACGCGCGGCGGTCCGCTCATGGCGTCGGCCGACGTGTTGGAGATCAAGATCACCGGCAAGGGCGGCCACGCGTCGACGCCGTATCTCGCGAACGATCCGATGCCGGTCGCGGCCGAGATCGTGCAGGCGCTGCAGGTCATGGTGACGCGTCGCGTCAACACGTTCGACCCCGTCGTGATCACCATCACGAAGATCCGCGCGGGTACCGCAGACAACGTGATCCCCGAGACCGTCGACATGTTGGGCACGTTGCGGGCGGTCTCCGAGCACAGTCGCGCGCTCGCGCTCGACGCGATGCGTCAGCTCGTCGAAGGTATTGCGAGCGCGCACGGCATGCGAGCCGAATTGACCGTGCACCGCGGCTACCCGGTCACGGTGAACCACGATGACAGCGCCGACTTCGCGTCGCGCGTCGCGACCGGCCTCCTGGGCCCGCACGGCTCCGGTCGGATGCCGGCTCCGGTCATGGGCGCGGAGGACTTCTCGTACGTGCTGCAAGAGCGCCCGGGCGCCATGTCGTTCCTCGGCGTCTGCCCGCCGGACCAAAATCCGGCGCGCGCGCACGCGTGCCACTCCAACCGGATGATGCTCGACGAGCAGGCGATGAGCGTCGGTGCCGCGATGTACGCGGCCCTGGCGATCGAGTACCTCGCTCGCAGCGAGACCCCTCGGCCGACGCGCTAGATTCGTCATCTTCCCAGGGCGGTTAGCTCAGCTGGTTAGAGCGCCTGCTTCACACGCAGGAGGTCGGAGGTTCGAGTCCTCTATCGCCCACAGGTTGTCGGAATTGGCGCGTTGGCCCGGTGCGGGACCGCGCCGCGCGCCGAGGATGCGCTCCGGGTCGCAGTCCCGTCATGCACCCTGGCCTCGAGCAGGCCCGTCGCGGGGTTCGAGGATGACCACCGGCGTCTCGGTCGACCGCAGGCCGGCGTAGCCGTCTTGTTGCGCATCAATCGCGACCCAGCGTTGCCACAGTCGATCTCGCTCCTCGCCCGCGGCTCGGCGTGCGCGTACCGGGCGCGGTTGTTGGTGCGCCAGCCGAACGACGGCGTCCGGGTGTGCCTCGAGATTGAGCCACCACGAGGGATGACCCTCATCCCAGCCGTTCATCGCGAGTGTGACGAGGTTCGAGCCGTCTTCGAGATAGCCGATGATGTCGTTGCGTTCTTGCCCGGACTTCCGCCCGATGGTCGTGAGGCGCAGCGCACCCCAGCCGCGCTTGCTCGCGGGAGTCCACAGGAACCGGCCGCCGCTGATATTGCAGAGCGCTCGATGAACATGCCAGAACGCGTGCTTGAACCACGCCGGCGGGAGTTTCGGCGGTCGGGTTGGCGCATTGCTCATCGCAACACCTCCTGGTCGGTGAGCAGTCCCGCAGAGGCGCTCACATGGGGGCCGTACCGGACCGAACCGCTTGGTCGCCGCGTCGAACTCGAGCACGACTCACCTCCCGTTCCGAGCATCCTCAGCCGGCCGCGCGGCGGGTAGGGCACAACGACCCCGAAGCGTGGGCGCATCGGACGCAACGAACCCAACTCGCGAACAGAAGCGTCGAGCGGAAACGACGAACAGAAGATCGTCACGATTGCGTCGTTTTCGCGACATCGTGCCCATCGTCGAATGAGGTGTCGCCGCCCGCGCCGCCAGTGGTGACGGGGGAGTGACCGTGCGAAGAGCCGGCTTGGTCAGATCCTCGCGTCCGCGACCGATTGAGGAGGCGTCCATGAGCTGACCCGGGGGCTGGTTTGTCCGTCACTTCTTTTCGTGCTCATCGCAATCCGCAGACGGCGCCGAAACGTTGCGGACGAGGTCTGGGTGTTCGCGTCGGACTGCGCACCCGCGTCGGCGTCGTCGCGTTGGTGTTGTGCACGACCGGTCTCGTCGGCTCCGCGATGTTGCACGGAGCGTCGGCGGCCGACCGTCCCGTCGTCTCGCGGTTGGGTCTGTATCCCGGATACGGCAGCGCGGCGCGGCTCCAGTCGATGGAAGCGTGGCTCGGTCACGAAGCGCGCTACGTCGTGCAGTTCTCGGACATAACCAGCGCGAGCGCGTTCGACGCCAGCATCTGGGGCGAGACACTCAGTGCGGGCTCGTTGCAGAGCGTCGCCAGCCGTACGACGCTGGTCGAGTCGGTACCGCTGACGCTCGGGTTGGGCTTCGGCGCGTCGACCGCGCAGCGCGCCGCGGCGCTGAACGCCACGTTGTCGGGCAAGAACGACGCGGCATATCGAATCGGCGCGCAACACATCCGGCAGGCCGGATTCACCTTCCCGATCATCCGGCTGGGCTGGGAGTTCGACGGGAACTGGATGCCGTGGTCGGCAGCCGGTAACGAGGCGCTGTGGGTCAACGCCTACCGCCACGTCGCCAACGTGTTCCGTTCGGTGCTGCCGGATGTCCGCTTCGACTGGACGGGCGACCCGGGCTGGCTCCAAGGCCGCTTGAGTGCGTATCCCGGTGACGGCTACGTCGACATCGTCGGGATGGACGTGTACGACAAGAGCCTCGCCGCGCCGTGGAACCCGTCGACGAAGTCGTGGGTCGACCCCGCGGCCGCGTTCCGGACCGACATTCCGAGCCTCGAGTTCCAGCGCGACTTCGCGATCGCGCACGGCAAGCAGGTCAGCTTTCCGGAGTGGGCCCTCGCCAGC
Organism: uncultured Actinomycetes bacterium; assembly: GCA_963812205.1. Taxonomy (GTDB): domain Bacteria; phylum Actinomycetota; class Acidimicrobiia; order IMCC26256; family PALSA-610; genus PALSA-610. The sequence goes on along the minus strand of CAWEUJ010000002.1, from coordinate 1,259,356 downwards.
GGTGGTCCCGAAGCTCCGACGAGCGCGGGGAACGACGACCCGAGCTTCATCCAGGGCATGTACGACTGGATGAGCGGACTTCCGATCAACGGTCCGGGCAGCCTCGCGTACCACGCGTACTTCAACGAGGACACCGCGAACGACGGCTTCCACATGCTGTCGCACTTCCCCAACGCGCAGGCGCGCTACCGGGCGTTGTTCGGCGGGGTCGAGAGCGCAGCGACGGGTACGGGGCCGACGATGATCTTCCCGCTCACCAGTCCCCAGACCCCGGGGTACGAGATGCTGGGCGCCGACGGCTCGGTGTACGCGTTCGGTGGGGCGCGCAACGTGGGGAACGCGTCGTCGCTCTCGGTCGCGATCGTCTCGCGCCCGGGGAGCAACGGCTACTGGATCGTCGACCCGGCCGGGAACGTCAGCCACTTCGGCACCGCCGGCGATCACGGTGGCCGCCCGGCCCTCCGCGCGGGGGAGCGCATCAGCACGATCTCCTCGACCGCGTCCGGAAACGGGTACTGGTTGTTCAGCAACCAGGGACGGGTGTTCGCGTACGGCGACGCCCGCCACTACGGCGACTTCGGATCCAGGCAACTGAACGGCCCGATTGTCGCCTCGGTTGCGACGCCGAGCGGGCACGGTTACTACATGGTCGGTTCCGACGGTGGGGTCTTCAGCTTCGGCGACGCGCGCTTTTGGGGCTCGATGGGCAACGTCCACCTGAACAAGCCGATCGTGGGGTTGTCGCCGGCGCCGAACGGGCACGGATACTGGCTCGCGGCATCGGACGGTGGGGTGTTCGCGTTCGGTGCACCGTTCCGCGGCTCGATGGGCAACGTCGCGCTGTCGAAGCCGGTGACCGGAGTGGTCTCCTACGGCAACGGCTATTTGATGGTCGCGTCCGACGGAGGGGTGTTCAACTTCTCGAACCGGCGCTTCGTCGGCAGCCTCGGCTACGCGCCGCCGGCCGTACCGATCGTGGGGATCGCTCCGCACCGAGGTTGACGATCACCGGTCGGCCGGTCAGCGGTAGCGACGCCGGAAGAGCGCGTACGCGACGGGCCCGACGAGGATCGGCAGCCAATACGAGGCCAACCGGTAGAGCAAGGTCGCGAGCACGGCCTGCGCGGGCCGTACGCCCGCGAGCGCGAGCGTTCCGGTGAGTCCCGCTTCGACGAGTCCGAGGCCTCCGGGCGTGATCGGGATCATCGCGAGGAGCGACGCCGCGGTATAGGCGAGTAGGGCGAGTGACGGCTTCGGCAGGCCGCCCACGGCCGCGAGCGCCGCGAACAATGCGAGGAAGTCGAAGCCGAGACGGCACGCGGTGACGCCGAGGGCCGCGCGCCAGCGTTCGCCGAGCACTTCGCGGATCTCGTTGCGTTCGCCGAGAAGCGTCGACGGCAGGTCGCTCATTGCGGTGCGGTTTCGGAACAGCCGGTTGCGAACGGCCTGCCCGGCGCGTCCGATGACGATGAGCAACGGGTCGGTCGTGAGGAGGACGGCGCCGATCGTGGCGACGACGACGAAGCCGCCGATGCCGAGGAACGCGGTATTGGCCAAGCCGGGATCGATCGACGCGCCGGCGAGGATGGTGGGCAGCGTCAGGACGGGCAGGAACAAGACGCTCGCGGTCTGCAACAAGGTGAAGGCCGTGAACCCCGAAATCGCGGTCGCGGTGTCGATGCCCGACTGTCCGAGGAGTCGGAGTTGCAGCGTCGCTCCGGCCGCCGCGCCGCCCGGGACGATCTGGCTCATCGCATTGCCGGAGAGTTGCGAGGTCGCGACCGGGAACCAGGCCTGCGTACGGAGTGCGATGCGTTGGAGCGCGATGGCGCTGGCGAAGCTCAAGCCTTCGCAGGCGACGATCACGACCAGCCACGCCGGGGCGACGCTCGACACCCGCGGCCACGAACCCAAGACCTCGAGGACGCTCGGCGTGACGATGTGGAACGAGATCGCGGCGACGAGCAGCATCAGCACCCGGGAGACGCTGAAGCGGCGCTCCTTGCGGCCTCGACCGCGCTCGGTCTCGCTCACCCGACCGTCACCGGCAGGGTGCGCCGCGTCCGGCGCCGATCGAGGGCATTCCTCCGTCTACCACGGCCGCGGCCTGTTCGAGCCCGATGGGCCCCGGGGTCCGAGACGGCTCAAGCGCGCCGAGTGGCCCGTCGAGGGCGATGATGTGCACATGACCGGTGTCGAGTCGCCGATGAAGCCGCGGTCTGCGGGCCCGAGCTTGCGCGTGTCGGTCGTGCTGATCGTGGTGGGCGTCGCGGTCGCGATCCCGACCTTCGTCGCCGCGGTCGTGCCCATCGCCCGCGCCGTCAGCGCCTCGGTTCGTTTCGAGGTGCCGAGCACCGTGCGCGTGCATCTGGGCAAGGGGACGTACATGCTCTACGAGGACACCGGCGCGAGCTCTCTCGGCTCGGCCTTCTCCTCCAATGACAACGTGACGATCTCGCGCGGCGACGTGACCGTGACCGGCAGCGGCGGCGTCAACGTGGAGGTGTTCGACCGGGGCACGGTCCGCGAGTCGCTCACCAGTGGCGGCGACCACTTCGCGGGCGCCGTGCGATTCACGACGCCGGCCGCGGGCGACTACATCGTGACGGTTCGCAACGTGGCGCCGGTCCGTGTGCTGGTCGCGCGCCCGTTGACGGACACCATCCAGGCGGCGCTCGGCTGGTTCGCGCTCGCCGGGCTCGGCGGCATCGTCGCCGTCGTCGGCATCGTGTTGCTGATCGTCGGTTCGGTGCGCCGGAACCGAATGCGTAGCGTCTTCGTGTTCGCGCCGCCGCCACCGGGATGGCACCCCGACCCGGCGGGATCGGGACGCTGGCGATACTGGGACGGTTCCCAATGGACGGAGCATCTGCAATGAGTGCAACGGACGCCGCCGATTCGACGAACGACCCGAGCGCGAGCCGGGCCCGCCTGCGGGTGGCGTGCCGGGTCGAACCCGGATCGTCGGCGAACCTCGACGGTCGCGCGACCGACGATCGTTTCGGCATCGAGAAGGTCGACGCGCAAGCGGAGCTGATCAGGCTCACCGACCGCCTGAGCGTGATGCACCAGCGCTTGTGGGCCGAGCGGACGCGTGCGGTGCTGCTGGTGCTGCAGGGTCTCGACGCCGCCGGCAAGGACGGCACGATCCGCCGGGTGTTCACCGGCTTGAACCCACAAGGCTGCGACGTCGACTCGTTCCGGGAACCGACTCCGGTGGAGGCCGCGCACGACTTCTTGTGGCGGATCCACAAGGTGTTGCCCGAGCGGGGCGACATCGGGATCTTCAACCGGTCGCACTACGAGGACGTCGTCGCGGCCCGGGTCGTCGGCGCGATCGACGATCATCGGAGAAAGCAGCGCTACGAGCACATCGTGAACTTCGAGCGGATGCTGGTCGACGAGGGCACCTCGGTGGTCAAGATCTACCTGCACGTCGGCAAGGACGAGCAGCGCGACCGTTTGCAACGTCGTCTCGACGATCCGGAGAAGCGTTGGAAGTTCGAGCAGGCCGATCTCGACACGCGGGTGCGATGGGACGAGTACGTGCGGCTGTACGACGCCGCGATCACCGCGACGTCGACCGACGCCTCGCCGTGGTTCGTCGTCCCCGCCGACCGCAAGTGGCTGTCGGGCCTCGCGACCGCGTCGATCCTCCTCGACGCCCTCGAAGCGCTCGATCCCAAGATCCCGGCGCCGAAGACGGACCTCGACGGGATCGTCATCCGGTGACTCGCCTGCTCGTGACCGGGGCGCGTATGGTCGGCGCATGCCGACTCCCGAGCAGGTAAAGACGACCGCCGAGGCGTACGTGGCGGCCTCGAACGCCAACGACAAGTCCGCGGTCTTGGCCCGGTTCGCACCCGACACCGTCTGGTACGACCCGGTGGGTCAGCCTCCGCACGTCGGCCGCCAGGGCGTCGGCGAGTTCTACGACCAGACCCGCGCCCTCGCGGACAAGATCGAGATGAAGCTGCGAGATGTCATCGTCTGTGGCGCCGAGGCCGCGATGATCCTCGAGATCCACATCACGATGGGCGAATCCGCCATGGTCATGGACTGTGTCGAGACGCTCGAAGTCGACGACGAAGGCCTGATCACAGGCATGAAGGCCTACTGGGACATGTCGCGCGCACGCCCGCGCGGAGCGTAGGAACTGGGCGGACGTCCTGCCCGTTTCGGCCTCGCTCGTGGGCCGCGGAATATGGGCACTTGCGTACTCGATTTTCCTCCGGGCGTGACTTCGGCCACAATGTATTGGCGATGAACGTCGAGTCCCGCGATTCCGTCTCGCTGAAGCCCGCCGAACTCGATGAGGTCGGTCAAATCTTCCTTTCCAACGGCCTCCCGGTCTCCGACGAGGAGCTCGATCGCCAGGTGGAGTCCTTCCCGCTCGCGGTGCTCGCGAGTGACGAGGGCGTCATCCACGGCCTGATGCTGGGATCGCTCGAACGCATCGGCGGAACGCCGTCGATCCTTTGGGGAATGGGAGTCGTGCGCAGGGCCAAGACCGCTTCGGCGACGCTCAAGTCGATGACGGGGGAGCTGACCCGCCGGGCTGCCATCTCGTTCCCCGATGAGGACGTGCTCGTGGCGGCTCGCCTCGCGCAGCCCAGCTGTTACGTCCTGCTGCAGAGCTACGCCAACGTCGTTCCGCGCCCGGGCTACGTGCCCAACGGCGAGGACCGGGCGTGGGGCCGGCGCCTGGCCAAGCGCTACGGCAACGACGGCCACTTCGACGACCGCGAGTTCAGGGTCACCGTCAAGGGGCGCAAGCCGCCGTGTCTCGCGGTGCTCGACACGAGCCCGGTGAAGGCGACGGGTGGAGCGAAGATCGCATCCCTCGTCGGCCAGCTCGACGCGGCCCGCGGTCAGGCGATGATCGCGTTCGGCTGGGCCGTCGCCGAAGAGCTCGCCTCCGGTTCCTACCTCGCGGCCTGCTGACCCCCGGCGGTCCGGCGAGCGGTCAACACGGCGTCGAGCTGATCGCGTAGCGCGCCGGGGTCGGTCACGGGTTGGCGGCACGCGTAGTGCTCGCACACGTACGCGGTCGGCATCCCGTCGCGGGATTCGCGCCCGGCCAGCAGCGGTGACGGGCCGTCGGGCGCACCGGTGAGGGTGACCGACGCGGGCACCAGTCGGGTCGCGACCTGCCGGCGCAGAAGCCGGGTCCGATCGTCGGCGGGATCGCCGACGATCGCGATCTCGACCGGACTGGTCACGAAGCGTTCGATCGCGCCCAGCAGATGGGCGAATCCGTTCGGGTGCGCGGCGGCCGAGGGGGCCAGCATCCGGAGCACCTGCGCGGCAGGTTCCTCGAGTGTGCGGTCGCCGGTCAACGCGGCGAGGCGCAGGAGCCCGTTCGCCGCGAGCGAGTTCGCCGACGGGGTTGCATCGTCGAAGACGTCCTTCAACCGCACGACCAACTGCTCGGCATCCGACCCCGACGTGAAGAAGCCTCCGCCGACGGGGTCGTGGAAGAGCGCCAGGAGCTCCGAGGCCACCTGGCAGGCATCGGCGAGCCAGGCCACGTCGTCGAGCTCCGCGAGCGTGCAGAGCGCCTCCAACAAGGCGGCGTAGTCCTCGGCGTAGGCGAGGTAGGGAGCACGCCACGAGCGGAGATACCGGCCGTCGCCGCGGCGGAGCTCCGCGAGGAGGAAGCGCATGTTCGTCCGCGCCGCGTCCATCCAATCGGCACGCTCGCACGCGGCCGCGGCTTCGGTCAGCGCGCTCGACATCACGGCGTTCCAACCGAGCAGGACCTTGTCGTCGAGGCCGGGCCGTATACGGGTGTCACGACGGGCGAGGAGTCGAGCCTTCGAACGCTCGACCTCCACTGGAACCTCAGTGTCGCCGCCCTGTACGTGCAGGATGTTCGCACGGAATCCGGTGTGGGGGTCGGCGAAGTTCCCGCCCTCGGTGATGCCGTAGTAGGCGATCACCGCGTCGGCATCCGCACCGCAGACATCGCGGATCTCGTCGATCGACCAGCAGTAGAACTTGCCCTCGACGCCCTCCGAGTCGGCGTCCTCGGCGGAGTAGAAGCCGCCGTCGTCGTGGCGGAGGTCGCGCAGGACGTAGCCCACGATGCCTTCCACGACGCGTCGATAGCGCTCGTCGCCCGTGACGAGGTACCCGTGCAGGTAGGCGCGCGTGAGCAACGCATTGTCGTACAGCATCTTCTCGAAGTGCGGTACGAGCCACGAGTCGTCGGTCGAGTAGCGCGCGAAGCCGCCGCCGAGTTGGTCGTGTATGCCGCCCGCGGCCATCGCGTCGAGTGTGGTCGTGATCATGGACGATGTCTCGTCGGCCTGATCGCGCACGTAGGTCCGGCACAAGAAGTCGATCGTCATCGCCTGCGGGAACTTCGGTGCGCGCCCGAAGCCGCCGTAGCGAGGTTCGAACTGCGCCCGGACGCCCGCGTACGCGCGCTCGAGGATGTCGGTGTGCAGCTCCCCGTCGCCGCCACCGCCGTCACGCAGCACCTCTTCGGCGAGTGCGGCCGTGAGTTGATCGCTTTGGGCCAGCACCTCGGCCCGACGTTCCCGCCACGCCTCCGAAACCGCTTCGCAGACGCGGCGGAACGAGGGCATCCCGTGACGGTCGGAGTCGGGGAAATAGGTACCCGCGAAGAACGGCCGGCCGTCGGGCGTGCACCACACGCTCATGGGCCAACCGCCGCGACCGGTCAGCGCCTGCACGGACTGCATGTAGATGGCGTCGACGTCGGGCCGTTCCTCGCGGTCGACCTTCACGTTGACGTAGAGCCTGTTCATCAGCGCGGCGGTCGCCTCGTCTTCGAACGACTCGTGCGCCATGACGTGGCACCAGTGGCATGACGAGTAACCCACGGACAAGAACACCGGCACGTCGCGCTCGCGCGCGAGGGCGAACGCCTCGTCGCACCAAGGCATCCAGTCGACGGGGTTCTCGGCGTGTTGGCGGAGGTACGGGCTCGTCTCGCCGGCGAGTCGGTTTCGGGTCACGCCTCGACCGTCCCCGTCGCGCGTGTCGCCACCGAACGGGCCCAGCGGTAGTCCGGCTTGCCGGCGGGCGAGCGCGCGATCGCGTCGACCAGCACCACCTCCCGGGGAACCTTGTACCCGGCGAGGTGCGACCGGCTGTGCTGTCGCAAGACGTCGAGCGTGGGTGTCTCGCCGGCGCGGGGCTGCACGATCGCCACGACGCGTTCGCCCCAACGATCGTCGGGGACGCCGACCACGACCGCGTCGAAGACGTCGGCGTGCGCTTTCAGTACCGATTCCACCTCCTCGGGGTACACCTTCTCGCCGCCCGTGTTGATCGACATCGAGCCACGACCGAGCAACGTGATCATGCCGTCGGTCTCGACGACCGCGTGATCGCCCGGTACTGCCCAACGGACGCCGTCGACCACCGGGAACGTCGCGGCCGTCTTGGCCGGGTCCTTGTAGTAGCCGAGGGGGATGTGACCTCGCCGCGCGAGGCGGCCGACCACACCGACACCCACGGGCCGCAGATCGGGCCCGAGCACCTGCGTGTCGTCGCCGACGCGAAAGCGTGGCGTGTTGGGCACGTCGCCGCCGGCGACCACGACCGACTGTCCCTGGCCACCCGTTTCCGACGCGCCGTATCCGTCGACCACGAGGACCGACGGCAGGCGCTCGACGAAGGCCTTCTTGAGCGACGGCGACAGGATCGCGCCGCCCGACAACACCACGTGCAGACACGAGACGTCGAGCGCGCGGCCGGTGGGTGAGTCGAGCGCATCGAGCAGCGGGCGCGCGAACGCGTCGCCGACGATGACGATGAAGTTCGCCTGTTCCCGCTCCACCAGCTGCCACAGCGCGATGGGCTCGAGATGGTGTTCGGCGGGGACGATCACGCTTCCGCCCATCAGGAGTGTGCTGAACGCCATCCAGTGCGCGGTGCCGTGCATGAACGGGCAGCTCGGCACGCAGCGCGTGCGCGGCTCTCGACACCGCTCGCCGACCTCCTCGGGAGTGGAGATCGGCGCGCCGCCGCCGCCGGCGCCGGCCATTGCCCCGAACAGCAGGTCGACATGGCGCCACATCACGCCCTTCGGCATGCCGGTGGTGCCGCCCGTGTAGAGCAGGTAGAGGTCGTCGCCGGAACGGGGCGCAAAGTCGCGTTCAGGCGAGTGCGCCGCGAGCACCGATTCGTAGTCGTCGGTCGCGAGAGGGGAGTCGGCTGCGCCGAACGGGTCGCCGACGGCGATGAACGTACGCAGCTTCGGCAGGCTCGGGCCGATGGCCGCGAGCTTGGGCGCGAACTCGCGGTGGAACACGACGGCCACCGCGTCGGCGTCGTCGAGGAGGTAACGCAACTCGTCTTCGACGTACCGGTAGTTCACGTTGATCGGAACGGCGCGGATCTTGAACGCCGCGAGCATCGCTTCGAGATACTCGGTGCAGTTGTAGAGGTAAAGGGCGACGTGATCGCCGGCGCCGATGCCGCGCGCGGAGAACGCATGCGCGAGCCGGTTCGCCCGGTCCTCGAGCGCGGCGTACGTGAGGCGGCGGTCCGCACACACGAGCGCCAGGTGGTCGGGCACGGTGTCGGCGACCCGCTCCAGCAGATCCGCCACGTTGAACTCCATGGCTCGATTGGCTCCCCACTCCGCCGGTCCGGCCCGGAGCGACCGTATCGGGCCGTCAGACGCCCAGTCGACGCAGCCCGGCGCCGACCGGCGCGAAGGCGGTGCGGGCGAAGCGTTCCAGCGCCGAGCGTTCGCCGGTCGCGTGCGCATCGTCGGCCGCTGCCCACAGCTCGCGCTCGATCGCGAAGAGCACCTCTTGGGCCTCGAACCGGGCCTCGGGAGCGCCCTCGACACGGTCGCGGAGCCGGGCAAAGCGCTGCCAGGTCGACGCGTCGGCGAGCTCGGGCGCGGTCGCCGACGCGAAGCACGGCACGTAGACGCTCGCGCACGGGTTGCCCAGGCACGCCCAGGCCCGCGGCGGTGTGTCGGGGCGCAGCTCGGCGATCATCGAAGCAGTCGTCTGCGAATGAAACTCGCGGCGATGCATGCACACGGTGAAGCCGCGCCCGTCGGCGCCGGCATCGGCCGGAGGTGCATCGCCGCCACCGTGATCGCGCAGGGCGCGTGCGAGGCCTGCGACCGTTGCCGCGCGACCGCGCGCGACGGCCGAGCGCGTGACCGCGAGGCGATGATCGGCGATCTCGGTGGGCATCTGTGTCAAGCGGTACGCGTCGAAGTCGGTTCCGGGTTCGACGTCGGCCGACGCGCGCGTCCAATCGGTGGTGAGGCTGATGCGGTTCGAGATCGCCGCGCCGGTCTCGACCGGGCGCGCCGCCCACGTTCGGTTGCTCGTCTCGACGACGTATCCGCCGCGAGGATCGGCGACGAGGAACGACGAGTAGTACGGCTCGTCACGATCGGGTTCCCCGGACCCGCCCTGCCCGTGGCGTTCGAGGAGCGTGGTGAGAACGGTCAGCGCCTCCTCGGCCGAGCGGGCGCGTTCCAAGCCGAGCCGTACGAGATCCATCCCGAGCAACGCAGGCGGGTGTTCGCGGGGCCGGTCGACGGTCCAGACCTTCTCGTTGCCGATCGCGACGCCGTGCTCGTTCACGCCGTGCTCGACACCCCACAGCCAGGTCGGGCGGGAGCCGAGGAACGCGTACGCGCCGTCGTCGCCGACGGTCAGGTACTGCGTGTGCACCTCGCCACCGGCGGCGCGCCGGCCGTGCCACGCGACCACTTGGGGCTCGTCCGGATGGCGATCGGAGTTCTTGGCGAACAACATCGCGTCGTCGGTGCGGACGCAGAGGGTGTCGCACATCGTGGGCCGTCAGCCGGCGAGGTCGCGCGCGAACACGGCCGGGGTGAGCGACGCTCCGGTCGCGGACTCGATCAGGCGATCCCACCGTCGGGTCGCGCCCGCCGCGAAGAGCTGCGTGCCGAGCGCCCGGCCCGCCGCGGCGTTGTCGACGAGTCCGCCGAACGTCGCCGAGAGCTGCGAGGCGACCATCTCGCCGATGAGGTAGTTGTGGTAGTAGACGGGCGCGACGGCGATGTGGATCTTCGCGGCCCAATCCGGCGCCGACCGATCGTCGGGCCGGTGCACGAGCTGGAAGCGCTCCACGAGATCCCACCAGCGATGGTCGTGATCGGCGTCGGGGTCGGCGTACAAGCCGCGCTCGAAGTGCGTCATCACCAGCACCCAGCGGGCGAAGATCAGCAGGTACGCGCGGCTCGCGGCCTGCAGGCGGGGCGCGAGATCGGCGACGGTCTCGGCGGGCAAGCCGGCTATCCGGTGGAGCCACTCCGGATCGCGCACCAGCCGGCCGCACCGCATCGCGACGCCTTCGGTGAGACAGAGGTGCATCGTCCGCAGGAGCCACGGCAGTTCCGGACCGACGCCTTGGAAGTACACCGCGTGGCCGAACTCGTGCAGCATCGTCTCGGCCCAACGCTCACTCGGAACGTTGTTGGCGAGCACGCGCACGTCGCCGGAACGATTCACGTCGATGCAAAACGCGTGCTGCACCTTGCCCGGCCTGGGCAGCAGATCACTGCGGCCGACGACGCTTCCCACGTCGAGGCCCATCGTCTCGAACGTGCGGACGGTCAACGCTTCGAGATCGGCCTCGCGCAGATACGGGTCGAGATCGACGCCGAGGGAGCTCGGTGCGTCCTGGAAGAAGGGATCGTCGAGATCCCACGGGCGGATGTCGTCGACGGAGATCGCGAAGCGGTTCGCGACCTGGTCGTCGAGCTCGGCCTTCAGAGCGCGAAACGGCTCGGTGGTCAGCGCGTCGACTTCGCCCAGGGTCGCGAACAGGCGGGTCTCGTCGAAGTCGCTGGTGGCGAGCATCATCGCGAAGTGATCCCGGTACCCGATCGAGCGGGCGGCCTCGTTGCGCAGCCGCACGAGTGTGCGGACGTCGCCGGCGACCTCGGCCCCGACGCTCTTCGAAGCCTCCCACGCGCGTCGGCGGTGGGCGCGGTCGCCGCTCGTTCGCAGCACATCGAGGATCTGGTTGTCGTCTACCGGCTCGCCGGCGATCGTGCCGCGATGGCGGGCGAACCGCGACTCGATGTCGCCTTCGAGCTCGACGATCTCCCGCCGGAGCGCCGAATCGATCTGGTTCGGCGTGAGGGACTGCACCAACACGTCGAGCTGGCGCGCGGTGGAAGGATCGAGCCCGGGCTCGGAGCGCGCGGCGCGGACCGCCGCGAACGCATCCGCGTCGGCGAGGGCGTCGGAAAGGGCGAGATCGGCGACGGCGCGGCGCTGTTGCGTCTCGTCGTTCGCGTCGGTGTTCGCGTCCCACCATGCGCCGTTGGCGGCGGTCTCCAACGGTTCGAGCCGGGCGCCGCACGTGGCGGCGACGTCGGCCGCGGTCATTTGAACCAGATGCGCTGGTACGACCGGCTCATCGGGTGCAAGAGCAACACGACGAGCAACACGTCGAACGCGAAGCCGACGAGCACCTGGAAGTAGCCGAGGTAGCCGAGCCCGCCGTAGGCGACGAAGAGCGCGACCTGCAGGACGGCCGCCCCGACCGCGAGCACGTAGCCCCACTTCTTCTCGTTGGCGATCCCGAAGCCCCCGCCGGCGAGGCCGACGAGGATCACGAACCCGAGCGGGCCCAGGGCTCCGATCGAGAGCAACATGAACACGGCTTGCACGTAACAGAGAATGACAGCCGCGGAAAGTGTCTGGGGCTGGTGCGGGTTGATCCAACGAGCATTGTCCACGGCCCCATTGTGCCGGATCGCCAGGTGTGGTCCGGCACTGCCGCCCGCCGGCGGGTCGGCAGGGCGGCAGGGCGGTCAGGTCGTGCGGGACCGGAGTTGGCCGCACGCGGCATCGATGGTGGTGCCGCGATTGCGACGAACCGTCGCCTCCACTCCTCGGGCGCGGAGGCGCTCGGCGAACAGAGCGATCGGACCGGCCTCACTCGGTCGGCCGGGATAACCCGCGGTGTCGTTGAGGGGGATGAGGTTCACGTGCGCGCCGCCCCGGAATCCGGTGAGGCGGCCCGCGAGCGCGTCGGCGTGATGGGGGAGGTCGTTCACGCCGCTGATGCACGCGTACTCGAACGACACGCGCCGACCTTTGCGCTCCGCGTAGGCGCGCGCCGCGTCGAGCACCGCGGCGAGGGGGTAGCGACGATTCAGCGGCACGAGCTGTTCCCGCAGGGCATCGTCGGGCGCGTGCAGTGAGACCGCGAGCGTCACGGGGAGGTCGAACTCGGTCAGCCGTTCGATGCCGGGCACGACGCCGACGGTCGACACGGTGATGTGGCGCGCCGAGATCCCGACGTCGTCGTGCAGGCGCACGCACGCGTCGATGACCGCGTCGGTGTTCGCCAACGGCTCGCCCATGCCCATGAACACGACGTTCGAGACCCGCTGCGGCGACGCGTGCTGCGCCCGCAACACCTGCTCGACGATCTCGGCGGCCGAGAGTTGGCGCTCGAAGCCCGCTTGGCCGGTCGCGCAGAACGTGCATCCCATCGCGCAGCCGGCCTGGGACGACACGCACACGGTGGCGCGCGCCGCGTACCGCATCAGCACCGTTTCGATCTGGGCGCCGTCGTGGGCGCGCCACAGCCACTTCGCGGTCATGTCGTCGTCGGCGGTCTGCATCGTGGCGACGGTGAACGCGAGGGGTAGCTCGTCGGCGAGCCGGGCGAGCAACACCTTGGGGATGTTCGTCAGTGCCTCGAGCGGGCGGCGCTGCCCGTAGAGGCCTTCGAACAGCTGCCGGGCCCGGTATCCGGGCTCACCCAGCTCGGTGACGGCCGCTTCGAGCTCGGCGAGGCGCGCGCCGTAACGGGCGCTCATTGCGGTGCGACCTCGCACTCGTACGCCCGGTCGGTGCGGTGCACCGTGAAGCCGAGCGAGTGGTACAGCTTCAGCGCGGGCGCGTTGTCGGCCGCGCAGAACAACATGCCGGTCTCGATTCCCCGTTGGTGCAGCGCGTGGAGACCGGCGAGGGCCAGCGCGTTTCCCAGCCCGGAGCCCTGGGCGCGCGGATCGACCCCGATCGCGTAGATCTCGCCGAGCTGCGGGTCGGGCCCGGCGGCCTCGTGCACCTTCAGCCAGTTGAACCCGAGCAGGCCCTCGGAGTCGAACGCCAAGAAGAAGAGCGTTGGATCGAACCACGGCTCGGCTTCGCGCCGGGCGAGCGTTGCCTCGTTCCAACCGCCCTGTTCGGCGTGGCCGGAAAAGGCGCGGTTGTTCACGTCGATCCACGCGGCGTCGTCGCGGCCGACCTCGAAGGTGCGGAGGTGCACGCCGTCGGGCCACTTCGGCTCGCCTTCGATCGGGAGGGCGACCCGCATCTCGTAGAGATCACGCGCCGCATGCATCCCGGCGCGCCCGAGCTCGGCATCGTCGGAGTTGCCGGCGCCCGTGACCCACAACACGATCCGGCCGCCGCCGTGACGCGAGACGTGGCGCGCCGCAACCTCGACGAGGAACCGGCGGGTCGGCTTCGCGCGAGCCGGTGGCGCGAGCACCATCCCGAGCATCCACCGCCTCGGCGCGGTGTTGTCGTTCGGCGCGGTGTTGTCGTTGGGCGCGGTGTTGTCGTTGGGCGCGACGTGCGCGAAGGCCTGATCGCCGGCATCGTCGGTGACGAAGTACGCCGCCGACGCCAGGTTGGGTTGCTCCAGATCCATCCACACCGAGTCGCCGAGGGCCGGGTGCCCGTCGGCGGCCTGGGCCGCGTGCTCGACGTGCTGGACGCGCTCGACGATCTCGCAGAAGTGTGCCGGAGTCACCTCGGCAACGGACGGTTCGGGCACGGACCGAGGGTACCGTGGCGGCCGTGGCACGACCTCGGGGGGCGAAAGCGCGGGCGGCGGCGGTGGTCGAGCTGCTCACCGAGCTCTATCCCGACGTCACGTGCGCGTTGCTTCACACGAACGCGTACGAACTGCTCGCGGCGACGATCCTGTCGGCGCAGTCGACCGATGCGCGCGTCAACATGGTGACGCCGACACTGTTCGCCAAGTACCCGACACCCGCCGATCTCGCCGCCGCCGACCCCGACGAGGTCGAGACGATCGTCCAGTCGACCGGTTTCTTCCGATCGAAGACGAAGAGTCTCATCGGGATGGCGCAGGCGGTGAGCGAGCGTTTCGATGGCGAGGTCCCGGTCGCGATCGAGGACCTCGTGACGCTGCCGGGTGTCGGGCGCAAGACCGCCAACGTGGTGCGCTCGGTCTGGTTCCGCGAGCCGGGGTTGCCGGTCGACACGCACGTCGCCCGGTTGTCGGCGCGCCTCGAGCTGACGAACGAGACGGACCCGGTGAAGATCGAGCACGACCTCGGAGCGCTGGTGGCGCCGGCGGAGCGGGGCTACTTCTCACTCCGCCTGATCGAGCACGGGCGGAGGGTGTGCGACGCCCGCAAGCCGAGGTGCAGCGACTGCGTGCTCGCCGGCATCTGCCCGTCGGCCGGACGGGTCGCGGGCGCGCGCTGACCGGATCAGGCCTCGGGCATCCGGGTCAGCAGGGTCGTGGCCCGGTCGAGTGATCGCCGGGCGGTCGCGAAGGCGCGCTCGGTGGAGAACAGCTCGCTGGCCACGGCCGAGTCGGGCGTCCGGCCGTAGCTCTCGGCGAGCGCGGTGATGCGGCGGCTGAGCTCGTCGACCTGTGCGGTGATGCTGGACAACACGGCCAGGTCGCTCGTAGTGCTCATCGCGGCAGTGTGCCATACCCGCGACAATCCAATACCGGTCGGCCAATACCGGTCGGTCGGCGAGACCCGGCCGGTACGATGAACAGCTCCCATGCTCGCCCGTATCGACGTCCGCGGCACTTCCGGCGACCTTCGCGCCGTCCTCGCGCGCCCGCGAGCCGCAGGCGCCGACGTGCGCGCCGCGGTCGGGGAGATCATCGCCGACGTGCAGGCGCGGGGCGAGGTCGCGGTCCGGGAGTTGACGGCGCGCCTCGACGGCGCGGAACCGCCCGCGTTACGGGTGGACCCGGCCGAGATCGCGGCAGCCCTCGAACGGACGGCTCCCGGACTGCGCGCCGCGTTCGAGCTCGCCCGCGACCAGATCGTGGCGTGGCACGAAGCCCAACGGGAACGCGAGCCGCGGCACGAGCGCCTCGGCGTGCAGGTCAACGAGTGGCTGGTTCCGGTCGACCGCGCCGGTTGTTACGTGCCGGGGGGCCGGGCTCCCCTCGCGTCGTCGGTCTTGATGACGGCGCTGCCGGCGCGCGTTGCGGGTGTTCCGGAGGTCGTGTTGTGCTCGCCGCCCGATCGTACGGGACACGTGCACGACGCGATCCTCGCGGCCGCCGCGATCGCCGGGGTCGACGAGGTCTACGCGATCGGCGGCGCCCAGGCGGTGGCGGCGATGGCGTTCGGCGCCGGTGTGCTGCGACCGGTCGACGTGATCGTCGGTCCGGGCAACGCGTACGTCGTGGAAGCGAAGCGGCAGGTCTTCGGCACCGTCGGGATCGACGGGCTCGCAGGCGCTTCCGAGGTCGCGATCGTCGCCGACGGCACCGTCGACCCGGCCTGGGTGGCGGTCGATCTCTTGGCCCAGGCCGAGCACGGGCCGGGCGGTGCCGTCGCGCTGATCGTCTGGGACGAGGCCGTCGCCGAGCGCGTGGGTCTCGCGCTCGACGCGCTGCTCCTCGTCGCGACGCGCCGCGACGAGGCAGTGTCCACGCTGGAGGCGGGAGGCCGCGTGATCGTCGTCGACGACCGCGAGCAGGCTCTCGTCGCGGCGAACGCGATCGCACCCGAGCACCTCGAGCTCATGTGCGCCGACGCCGACATGCTCGTACCGCTCGTGCGCAACGCCGGTGCCGTGTTCGTCGGCGCGTTCGCGCCCGCGGTCATCGGCGACTACGTCGCCGGGACGAACCACGTGCTCCCGACGGGCGGCACGGCGCGCTTCGCGAGCGCGCTACGGATCGCCGACTTCCAAAAGCACATCCACGTCGTACGCGCCGATGCCGCCGCGCTGGCACGCGTCGGTCCGGCGGCGCGTGCGATGGCCGAGGCCGAAGGCCTGTCGGCGCACGCCGACTCCGTGCGCCTACGCCAGGAGTCACGCGAATGAGCGCGAACCGGCCGCACCCGCGCGACGACCTGCGGACGCTCGAGGGGTACCACTCGCCGCAAGTCGACGTCGACGTGCGGCTCAACACCAATGAGAGTCCGTACCCGCCGCCGACCGACTTCGTCGAGCGCTGGCTCGGCGCCCTGCGCGACGTCGAGTGGAACCGTTATCCCGACCGCGCCGCGCGCGAGCTGCGCGCGGCGCTGGGGGCCTCGCTCGGGCAACCACCGGCGCGGTTGCTCTGCGGCAACGGCAGCAACGAGATCCTGCAGACGATCCTGCTCGCCTACGGAGGCGCGGGCCGCCGGGCGTTGATGTTCGAGCCCACCTACGCCCTGCACGCGCAGATCGCCCGGGGAACCGGTACCGGTGTCGTGGCCGGCGAACGCGGTTCCGACTACGCCATCGATCCCGACGACGCGATCGAGACCATGCGGCGCACCGAGCCGTCTGTCGTGTTCGTGTGCAGCCCCAACAACCCCACGGGTACCGTCGAGTCGCGCGCAACGGTCGAGCGGCTCGCGCACGCGGCCGCCGATACCGGCACGGTCCTCGTCGTCGACGAGGCCTACGGCGAGTTCGCCCCGTGGAGCGCGTTGGAGCTCGTCGCCGACGAGCTTCCGCTCGCGGTCGTGCGGACCTATTCCAAGGTCTGGTCGCTGGCCGGGGTGCGGTTGGGCTACGGGGTCGCGCCCGCGTGGATGATCGCCGAGTTGGAGAAGGTGCTGCTCCCGTACAACCTGTCGGTGCCCACCCAGGTCGCGGGAACGCTCGCGCTCGAGTTCGCGTCGGACATGGAGCACCGGGTCTCGGCGCTCGTCGAGGAGCGAGGCCGGCTCTTCGCCACGCTGGCCGCGACCCCCGGAATCGACGTGTGTCCCTCCGGTGCGAACTTCCTCATGTTCCGCGTCGAGGGCGATGCCCACGAGGTCTGGAAGCGACTGCTCGCGCACGATGTGCTCGTCCGCGACTTCTCGTCGTGGCCCCGCATCGAGGGGAGCCTGCGGGTGACGGTCGGTACGCCCGAAGAAAACGATGCCTTCCTCGCCGCACTCGGCGAGGTCATGTCGGAGGTCGTGCAGTGACGGACAACGTGACGCGCCGGGCGGAGATTCGCCGCCCGACCAAAGAGACCAACGTCGCGGTGGCGCTCACCGTCGACGGGTCGGGCACGACCGAGGTGACGACGGGGATCGCGTTCTTCGATCACATGCTCGAGCAGCTCGGCAAGCACGCCGGGTTCGACCTCACGATCGACGCGACGGGCGACCTCGACGTCGACCTGCACCACACCGTCGAAGACGTCGGCATCGTGCTCGGCAACGCGCTGCGCGAAGCGCTCGGCGACAAGCGCGGTGTGCGGCGGTTCGCGAACTCGTCGGTCCCGCTCGACGAGGCGCTCGTAGAGGTCGCGCTCGACCTCTCGGGTCGGCCGTTCCTCGTGTACGCCGTCGACCCGATCTCGGAGTGGATCGGGACTTTCGACCCGCAGCTCGCGGAGGAGTTCTGGAAGGGCTTCGTCGACGGGGCACGCGTGACGCTGCACCTGCGCAGCGTCAGCGGCAAGAACGGTCACCACGTCGTCGAAGCATCGTTCAAAGCCGTCGCCCGCGCGCTGCGCGACGCGGTCAAGATCGAAGACGCAGGTGGTTCCGTGCCTTCGACCAAGGGCACGCTGTCGTCATGAGCTCCCCTCGCATCGCGGTCGTCGACTACGGCATCGGCAACCTCCGCTCCGCCGAGAAGGCGCTGCAACACCTCGATGCCGACGCGTCGCTCACCTCCGACGTGCGCGACATCGAGTCCGCTGACGCGGTCGTGCTCCCGGGAGTCGGTGCGTTCGGAGCGTGCATGACCGCGCTGCGCGCCGCGGGGCTCGAGGAAGCGACGAAGGCGGCGGCGATCGACGGCCGGCCCTTTCTCGGCATCTGCATCGGCATGCAGATGATGTTCGACGCCAGTGAGGAGACGCCGGGCGTCGACGGTCTGGGCGTGATCCCGGGGCGGGTGACCCTGCTGCCGAAGACCGAACGCCTTCCGCAGATGGGTTGGAACACCCTGGAGATCCGGGAGGGGTCCCACCTGGGCGCGCACCTGCCCGATCCTGCGTGGTTGTACTTCGTGCATTCGTACGCGCCCGAGCCCGACGAGGAAGAGGTCGTGGCGGCGTGGTGCGAGTACGGCCGGCGGTTCGCGGCCGCCATCGAATCGGGGCCGGTGTGGGCCACCCAGTTCCACCCCGAGAAGTCGGGTGCCGTCGGGATGCGCATGCTCCGCAACTTCGTCGAGGCGGCCGCGGTCGCGGTCGCGCGCTGATGGATCTCTTCCCGTCGATCGACCTGCGCGGCGGGCCGGGTCGTTCGCCTCGCGCGCGGCAACTACGACGAGCAGACCGTGTACGACGACGATCCCGTCGCGGTCGCCCGTCGTTTCGACGGCGCCGGCTCTCGTTGGATCCACGTGGTCGATCTCGACGCGGCCCTCGAGGGCGGCAACCCGAATCTCGCGGTGATCGAGGCGATCTGCGCCAACGTGCGCGCGCAGGTGCAGACCGGTGGTGGGGTGCGCAGCGTCGCCGACGCCGGTGAACGCTTCTCCGCCGGAGTGGCGCGCGTCGTGATCGGCAGCGCCGCGGTCGAGCATCCCGAAGTCGTCGAGGAGTTGACGGCACTTCACCCCGGCCGGGTCGCGGTGGGGCTCGACGCCCGGGGTCGTGACGTCGCGATACACGGGTGGACCGACGCGACCGGCCTCGACCTCGTCGGCCTCGCGCGACGCTTCGACGGTGCCGGCGTCGGTGCACTGATCGTCACCGACATCAGCCGCGACGGCATGCTCACCGGTCCGGCTCTCGACCAGCTGGCCGCCGTCGTGACCGCGGTGACGGTGCCGGTGATCGCCAGCGGTGGCGTCGCGAGCATCGCCGACCTCGAGGCGCTCGCCGCGTTCGAGATCGAGGGCAAACGGCTCGCGGGCTCGATCGTCGGCCGCGCCATCTACGAGAATCGTTTCACCGTGGAGGAGGGGATCGCCGCGTGCTCGCAGTCCGCGTGATCCCGTGCCTCGACGTCGACGCCGGCCGGGTCGTCAAGGGCGTCAACTTCGTCGGCATCCGTGACGCCGGGGATCCCGTCGAGCTCGCGGCGCGCTACGACGCCGAGGGGGCCGACGAGCTCGTGTTCCTCGACATCACCGCGTCGAGCGACGACCGCGAGACCATGCTGCACGTGGTCGAACAGGTCGCCGAATCGGTGTTCATCCCGTTCACCGTCGGCGGGGGAGTGCGCAGCGTCGAAGATGCGCGTCGCCTCCTGCGGGCCGGCGCCGACAAGGTCTCGTTCAACACCGCGGCCGTGAACGATCCGGAGCTCGTGCGCGCCGCCGCGCAGGAGTACGGCGCGCAGTGCATCGTCGTCGCGATCGACGCGCGCCGGCGCGGCGACGGCACCTGGGAGGTCGTGACCCACGGCGGGCGCATCGCGACCGGGCTCGACGCGCTCGCGTGGGCCGAGCAGGTCTGCGCGTACGGCGCGGGCGAGATCCTGCTCACCTCGATGGACCGCGACGGCACCAAGGCGGGGTACGACATCGCGCTGCTACAGGCAATGGGCGACGCGGTCGACGTGCCGATCATTGCGAGTGGCGGCGTGGGCACTCTCGATGACCTCTACGAGGGCGCGGCCTCGGGTGGTGCCAGTGCCGTCCTCGCGGCTTCGATCTTCCACTTCGGCCAGCACACGGTGCGGGAGGCCAAGGCCTTCCTGGCCGAACGGGGCCTTGTCATACGCCCGTAAAGCGGAGTTGACGCGGCGGTGACACGAAGTGGTTCCGCGCGGGCTGCGGAGGAGTACCGTCGGCATCACCAAGTGCTGCGGCTCGGGCCCGGCACGTGCGTAGGAGGTGCCCATGGCCGAACCTCACTACCTGCTCGGTGGAGATCTGAGCGTTCCCCGGACCGTCGCCACGGTCGACGATCAGTTCTTCCGCCGCTATCGAAGCCTGCTCGACGCCGAGGACGCGGCGTTCGACGAGCTCGAGCACGCGTACGAAGACGGTGATCGTTCTTCGTTCGAGTCCGACCTCGCGGTGTGGCACGTCGCCATCGAGCGCCGGTCGAGCTTCCTCGCGACCCACGGTCTCTCGGACACGCGACTTTCCGTCTGAGTACCGATCCTCACGCGGCCTTCACGCGGAGGTCGTCAATCCGGTCGCGAAGCCGGCCGTCAGCGCGACGACGCGATCGGTGCGGCCCACGAAGAAGTGGCTCGCGCCCGCGACGACCTCGATACGCGTGTTCGGTCCACGCGCGTGTCGCGTCCTCGATCTCGCTCGGCGCGCGGAATTCGTCGTGCGCGGCCAAGACCAGCAACTTCGGACGGGAGTCGGCGCCGACCGTGCCGTAGGCGTGCTCGGGACGAAAGCGCAGCGGGGGCGCGATACCGACCCACCCGCTGATGCGGGGATCGGCGAGGCCGAGGGCCATGTCGGCGCCGAACGACCACCCGATCAACGCGAGGGGACCGGTGATCCCGGCGCCGCAGGCCGCGGTGCTCGCGGCGTCGAGTGCGGCCACGACGTCACGGGGCTCGTCGCGGCCCTCGCTGTAGGCACCCTCGCTGTGCTCGACCCCGCGAAAGTTGAAGCGAAGGCAGGCGACACCGGCTCCGGGTAACGCTTCGAAGAGCGCGGAGACGACGAGGCTGCGCATCGTGCCGCCGTACTGCGGATGGGGATGGCACAGGACGGCCGTCACGCGGGCGCCGGCGGGTGCCGTCCACTCGCCCTCGAGCGTCAGTCCGTCGTCGGTGCGCAGCGTCGTCGCGTTCATTCGGTGACGCCCAGCGCGTCGCACACGAACGACAACACGATCGCTTCGTCCTTCCAGGCGTCGTACCGGCCCGACGGGCCACCGTGGCCGGCGCCCATCTCGGTACGCAGGAGGATCGGCCGTCCGGAAGTCGATTCCGTACGGAGCTTCGCAACCCACTTCGCCGGTTCCCAGTACTGCACGCGCGGATCGTTCAGACCGGTCGTGACGAGCAGCGCCGGATAGTCGGCGGCGTGAACGTTGTCGTAGGGCGAGTACGTCTTCATGCGCGCGTACGCCGCCGGCTCGCGCGGGTCGCCCCACTCTTCCCACTCGGTGACGGTGAGCGGCAGTGACGGGTCGAGCATCGTCGTGACGACGTCGACGAACGGCACCTCCGCGACGATGGCGGCGAAGAGGTCGGGCCGGAGGTTCGCGACTGCGCCCATCAGGAGTCCGCCGGCGCTCCCGCCTCGGGCCGCGAGGCGGTCGGAAGAGGTGAAGTGGCCGGCCACGAGGTGCTCGGCGCACGCGATGAAGTCGGTGAAGGTGTTCATCTTGTGTTCGAGCCGCCCGGCCTCGTACCACGCCCGGCCCATCTCACCGCCGCCGCGGACATGCGCGATCGCGAACACGAACCCGCGGTCGAGCAAGGAGAGGCGCGACGCGCGGAACGAGGGATCGGTCGAGATCTCGTACGAGCCGTAGCCGTAGAGGAGCGCGGGGGCCGAACCGTCGAGCAGCGTGTCGCGGCGGTGTACGAGCGAGATGGGAATCTCGGTGCCGTCGGCGGCGCGCGCCCACAGCCGCGCCGACACGTAACGGTCGGCGTCGTACCCGCCCAGCACCGGCTGCGTCTTCACGATGGTGGCCGCGCGGGTGTCCATGTCGTAGTCGACGTCGGTGACCGGCGCGACCAGTGACGTATAGCCGTACCGCAGCGTGCTCGTCGCGAATTCGGGACTCGCGCCGACCCACGTGCTGTAGACCGGATCGGGCATCTCGATCTCGTGGGTTGCGCCCGTGGCGACGTGCATGATCCGCAGTCGCTCGAGACCGTTGGCCCGCTCGCTCAGCACGAGGTGCTCCGCGAAGGCGTTCACCGCGTCGAGCTTGACCTCGTCGCGGTGCGGTACCAGGGGCGTCCAGTTCGCGCGTGCGGGATCCGCAGCCGGTGCCGCGACGAGCTCGAAGTTCCGCGCGGTGCCGCCCTGGTTCGTGAGGACGAGGAACCGGTCGCCCGCTGACGCGCCGAAGTGGTGCTCGACCGCGTACTCGTGCCCGTGTTCACGGGGCGCGACGACCCTCGGAGCGGTCTCGGGCGCCGCGGTCGGTACGAACCACACCTCCGAGGTGAGCTTCGACGAGATGTCGATGAGCACGAACCGGCCACTGCGGGTACGGTCGACTCCGAGGTAGAAACGCTCGTCGTCCTCGACCAGGACGCGCACATCGGCGGCCGTCGAGGTCCCGAGCGTGTGGCGCCATACCTCGTAGGGGCGCATTGCCTCGTCCGGGCGAACGTAGAAACACGTCCGGCAGTCGTCTGCCCACGCCAATCCGTACGTCACGTCGTCGACGGTGTCGGCGAGATCGGTGCCGGTCCCGAGGTCACGGAAGCGCAACGTGTAACGCTCGCCACCGTTGAAGTCGACGGCGTAGGCGAGCACCGCGTGATCGGGAGTGACCTCGAAGCCGCCGAGGGCGAAATAGTCGTGTCCGTCGGCGAGGAGGTTCTCGTCGAGAACGACGACGGCGGCATCGGGACCCGCGCCCGCGGCCGGCGACAGTGGACCGCGTATTGCGAACCCTCGTATGTCCGCGACGTGTACTCCCACGCCCCTTCGGGAACCGGCGCCGACTCGTCGGTCTCTTGGACGCGGCTCTTGATCTCGTCGAAGATGCGGTCTCGCAGCGGGGCGATTCGCCGGAGCTGCGCGTCGGCGTACACGTTCTCGGCCTCGAGGTAGGCGATGACCTCGGGATCGTCACGGTCGCGCAGCCAGTACCAGTCGTCGACGCGCTCGTCGCCGTGTGTCGTCAGCACGGTGGGATCCCGGCGGGCAACCGGGGCCGGGACCCGTCCGCCCCGCTCGTCGACGGGTTGCGGGTTTCGGGCGGTTGGCACGTCGGGTGCGGGCATCGGCGGGCGAGCCTAAACGGACGGGGCCGGGGATTCGCGACCGCTACGATTTCGACCTCATGCCGCCCGTGACGACGCCGATCCCGTTCACGATCGAGGAGCTGGACGCCGTCGTCTTCGACGCCGACGGTCTCGTTCCCGCGATCATCCAAGAGCAGAGCACGAATCAAGTGCTGATGTTCGCGTGGATGAACCGTGCGGCGTTGGAGCGCACGCTCGAGACGGGCCGCACCTGGTTCTGGAGCCGGAGTCGCCGGGAGTACTGGTGCAAGGGGGAGACGTCGGGCGACCGCCAATACGTGCGCGCCGGCTACTACGACTGCGACATGGACGTCTTGCTGTTCGTCGTCGAACAGGAGGGCCGCGGCGCCTGCCACACCGGTGAGCGAAGCTGCTTCTTCCGCTCGTTCGGCGGCGCGGCCGCACCCGAGCACTTGTGACGCCGACCGCGGTCCGGCCTTCGCTCGACGAGTTCCGCGCGCTCGCGCGCGACTTCACGGTCGTGCCGGTCTGGCGTGAAGTGCTCGCCGATCTCGAGACGCCGATGTCGGCGTTCGTGAAACTCGTCGGCGACCGCGAAGGATTCCTGCTCGAGTCGGTCGAGCACGCCGAGCGCTGGGGACGGTTCTCGTTCCTCGGTCGAAATCCCGCCCGCACGTTCGTGGCGCGCGGCCGTCAGGTCGAATGGATCGGCGGCTCCGCCCCCGAGAACGTTCCGTGCGACCGCGGCACGCTCGCGGTGCTCGAGGCCTTGCTCGAACAATTCCGCGCCCCGACGCTGCCCGAGTTGCCACCTTTTCACGGTGGCATCGTCGGTTGGTTGGGCTACGACACGGTACGCGAGATCGAGCATCTGCCGACGCCGCCGCCCGACGATCTCGGGTTCCCCGACGCCGTGTGTTCGCTGGCCGGCAGCGTCGCCGCGTTCGACCATTTTCGTCAGCGCCTGTACCTGATCGAGAACGTCTACCCGCCGCCCACCGCCGACGAGGCAACGCTCGACGCGATGTACGAGGCCGCGATCGCGCGGCTCGACGACGCCGTTGCCGATCTCGGCCGACCGCTGCCGTACACGCCCGTGCTCCCACCCGACGACGAGCTCGAACAGCTACCGGAGATCAGACGCAACTTCACGCCGGAGGCCTGGAGCGACGCGGTGAACGCCGCCAAGGAGCACATCCTCGAAGGTGACATCTTCCAGGTCGTGCTCGCGCAACGCTTCGACCTCGTCGAGCCGGTCAATCCGCTCGACGTGTACCGCGTGCTGCGCCTGGTCAACCCGTCGCCGTACATGTATTACCTGCATCACCCCGAAGCCACCGTCGTGGGCTCGTCGCCGGAGGCGTTGGTGCAGCTGCGCGACGGCCGGGTGATCAGCCGGCCGATCGCGGGAACACGGCGGCGCGGCCGCAACGAGGAGCACGACCGCCGCCTCGAAGCAGAACTGGTCGAGCATCCGAAGGAGCGCGCCGAGCACGTGATGCTCGTCGATCTCGCCCGCAACGACGTGGGTCGGGTCGTGAAGTACGGCACGGAGCAGGTGGAGGAGCTGATGACGCTCGAGCGCTACTCCCACGTCATGCACCTCACGAGCCAGGTCGCGGGTGACCTCGCCGAGGGCAAGGGCCCCATCGACGTGCTGCGCGCGACGTTCCCGGCCGGCACCGTGAGCGGCGCGCCGAAGGTCAGAGCGATGGAGATCATCGACGAGCTGGAGCCGACGAAGCGCGGGCCGTACGCAGGGGTCGTGGGTTACGTCGACTTCTCCGGCAATCTCGACACCGCGATCGCGATCCGCACGATGTTTTGGCGCGACGGTCGGGCCACGCTGCAGGCCGGGGCCGGGATCGTCGCCGATTCGGTGCCCGAGGACGAAGACCTGGAATGTCGTAACAAGGCCCGGGCGTTGCTCACCGCGGCATCGGCCGCGCAGCGACTTTTCGGAGGGTCATGACGTTTCCGTTCCAGGCCCGGCTCGCCCGTGACGTGGTCGTGGTGGAGGGGCCCGACGCGACCACCTTCCTCCAGAGCTTGGTCTCCCAGGATCTCGACGTCGTCGCCGTGGGCGAGACCGCCCATTCGCTGCTCCTGCAACCGCAGGGCAAGTTGCTCGTCGATTTCTACGCGCTGCACGTCGGGCCCGACACCTGGTGGTGCGTGTGCGAAGGCGGTGTCGGCGAGGCGCTCGCGAGTGGACTGGCACGGTTCAAGATCCGGGTCGAGGTCGACATCCGCGAGGTCGCGGGCGGCGCGCTCGCCCTGCGCGGCGTGCAACCGCCCTCGGATCCCGGCGCCGGCGTGCAGATCTTCGCAGTGGACTGGGCGGGCGGAGTCGCGTACGACGCGGTCGGGCCGATCGCCGCGATCGAGCGGTTGAGCGAGATCGTCGACGCCCCGATGATCGACGCCGACGAATACGAGTCGGCGCGGATCGAAGCGGGGGTCGCGCGGCAGGGGTTCGATACCGACGATCGCACGATTCCCCAAGAAGCCGGGCTCGAGCAGATCGCCGTGTCGTTCACGAAGGGCTGTTTCGTCGGCCAGGAGCTCGTGTGTCGCATCGACTCCCGGGGCCACGTCAATCGCCACCTGCGGCGGTTGCGCGCAACTTCGGGCACGTTCACGCGCGGCGACGTCGTCACCGTCGACGGGCGCGAGGTCGGCGAGGTCACCAGCGCCGCGGGTGCGGTGGCGTTGGCGATGCTCCGGCGTGAGGTGGAACCCGGCGCCCGTGTCGACGCCGGCGCGGTCGGCGCGCTCGTCGAAGCCCTCTGATCCGCCGCGGCTCGCAGGTTTCGCCTCCTACGAGGCGAGGGGGTTCGCCTGGAAGAACCGCCAGATCGTCGCGGTCGCGTCGATCTGGCGGGTGGTCATGCCGAGCCTCGCGATCGGGATCGATCCCGGCCACGTGTGACCGCCGCCTTCGATGATGTAGAGGGTCACCGAGCTGCCGCGCGCGCACTGCGGCCAGGTGCGCCGCGTGACCTCACTGCCGAGCTTTACGTCCTCGAACTTCGCGGCGCAGCGGTCGTGTGCCGCCCAGCTCGCCATCGCGGCCGCGGCGCCCGCGACCAGTCCGCCCCCGCAGCACTGCACCTTGCCGCCGTTGAACGGGACGACGGGATCGGCGGTGCCGGCGAACGCCATGATGGGGACGGCCCGGGTGCCACCGCACGCGACCACGACCGCGACCGCGCCGAAGGCGGCGAACCGGTTGCTCATCCGGCACGCGAGCACCGACGTCATGGCGCCACCGTCGGACATGCCGGTTGCGAAGACGCGCCGCGGGTCGACGCACAGGGTGGCTTCGATGTGATCGAGCAGCGCGCTGACCATCTGCACGTCGTTCTGCAGGCCCGGTTCCCCCGAGAGGTTGAAGTGGCGGTCGGCGGGCACCTGCCCGTCGGGGGCGACGACGAGGAAGTCGTCGCGGTCGGATTCGGGCGTGAAGTTGGCGTAGACCATCTGTTGCACCGCGTTCGATCCGTAGCCGTGGAAGTCGAACACGACGGGGATGGCGTTGGCACCGGTGTACGCGCGCGGCACGTAGAGCTGATAGGTGCGCTGCGCTCCCTGGAACGCGAACGACTGCGCGAACTGCCCGGCGGCATGCGGGCGTGCGCAGGCGGTGGTGGCGGCGGTGCTCGCGGTCGTGCCGCCGGTCGCCGTGGTCGTCGTGGTCGCCATGCTCGCAGTGGTGGTCGTGTCGCTCGTCGGAAGCGGGTTCGCGTTGTGGGCCGACGGCGAGCCGCTGCAGCCGGCCGCCAAGAGGGTCACCGCGGCGACGACGGTGACGAGGATCGCGGCGGTTCCGCGTCGTCGGCTCATCTCGGGATTCTGGATCACGATCGGTTGCTCTGGGTGTGCAAGGGGAGTGACACGACGAAGCGGGTGCCGCCGCCGGGCGCGGCCTCGGCCCGCGCGGTTCCACCCATTGCCGTGGCGAGCTCCCGCACGATCGCGAGCCCGAGGCCGGTACCCACGGCTCGTCCGGGCGCCTCCCGCACGGTGTAGAGGCGTTCGAAGACTCGAGCCACCTGGTCGGGGGGAATGCCGGGACCATCGTCGACGACGACGATCGCGACCAGGTCGTCGCCTTGGGGCGCGGCGTAGACCTCGACGCGCGCCGCGGCGTACTTCAGGGCGTTCTCGATGAGGTTCGCCGTGATCTGGGCGAGCCGTTCCGGATCGAGGTCGACCCCGAGCACACCGCCGCTCGACACCTTCAGATCGATCCCGAGCTCGCGGGCCTGGGGTGCGAAGGCCTCGGCGGCGTGGCTCACGACCTCGGTCACGTCGCAGGCGCGTGCATGCAACGAGAACTGGTGGGCGTCGAGGCGCGCGAGATCGAGGAGGTCCTGCACCAGGCGTTCGAGGCGGCGACCCTCGGCGCCGATGATCGTCGCCGCGCGCTTGCGTTCGGTCGGGTCGGCGTCGTCGAGCGTTCCGTCGGCCAGCGCCTCGGCATAGCCGCGGATGGAGGTGAGGGGAGTGCGCAGGTCGTGAGAGATGGAGAGCAGGAATGCGTGCTCACTACCGCGCGCGTCCTCGAGCTGCGCGGCCATGGCATTGAGTGCATGCGCGAGGGATGCGAGCTCGTCGTCGGTCGCGTCGGGGACGTCGGCGCGCGCCGAGAGGTCGCCGGTCGCCAACTGTGCCGCCGCCCGTTCGATCACATGGATCGGTTGGGTCAGGCGCCGTGCCATCCACACCGACAGCAATGCGACGCCGACGAGGACGATCACGCCGGCCAACGTCATGAGGGGCAGTGCGTCGTGCAACACGGTCAGGTCGACGTGATCGGTCGCGATCACGACGAGCAGGCGCTGACCAACGTGGGTCGACGTCGGAATGGCGAGGAACACCGTGCTGCCGCGCCGACCGCTCACCTCCTCGTTGGCGAGCAGCGCCGTCGGCTCGATGTCGACGGCGCGCAGTGATGACGGGAGCGCGAAGTTGGGGAGATCGGCGATCGCGCCGAAGGAGTGATCAGAACGGCCTGCATGTCCGAGGCCCGCAGCCCGAGGCGGAACTTCTGCGCGGGCCGGGCCCGGAAATCCGTGGACTTGATGAACGCCGCCAGATCCGCCGATCGCGACCGCATGTCCTGGAGTGCGTGCTGTTGGAGGGAACGGCGGACGAGGCCGTAGGTGGCGACGCCCGACAGCACGAGAACCACGAACGCGACGCCGGTGAACGCCACGATCAGCCGCGTCCGGAGGGAGATGCGGGTGCGTCTCACGGGGTCACCGCTCACCTCGAGTCGAGCCGGTATCCGACCCCCCGCACCGTGTCGATGCGGATGGCGTCGGCCAGCTTCTTTCGTACCTGGGCGATGTGCACGTCGACGGTGCGCGCGTCTCCGTACCAGTCGTAGCCCCACACACCGTCGAGGATCTGTTGGCGCGAGAGCGCGAGGCCGGGCCGTTCGGCGAGGAACTTCAAGAGGTCGAATTCCTTGGTGGTGAACGCGACCGGGACGTCGTCGATGCGGACCTCCCGACGCCCGAGGTCGATGGTGACGCCACCGACCTGGATGATCTGGGCTGACGCGGTCGCGCCTTCGGTCCGGCGCAGCACGGCCTTGACCCGGGCGACCAGCTCGGGCGGTGAGAACGGCTTGGTGACGTAGTCGTCGGCACCGAGCT
The DNA here is from genome assembly GCA_963812205.1 of uncultured Actinomycetes bacterium. Taxonomy (GTDB): domain Bacteria; phylum Actinomycetota; class Acidimicrobiia; order IMCC26256; family PALSA-610; genus PALSA-610. Next base: position 1,230,703 of record CAWEUJ010000002.1, on the reverse strand, counting down.
CGAGGCCGAGGACGCGGTCGATCTCGGTGTCGCGGGCGGTGAGGAAGATCACGGGGATGGCGGAGGTCTGCCGGAGGCGGCGGCAGACCTCGAGGCCGTCGATGTCGGGGAGGCCGACGTCGAGAACGACGAGGCGGGGCCGGTGGGTGGCGACCGCGGCCACGCCTTCCTCGCCCGTTGCCGCCTTCACGACCCGGTATCCGTCGCGCCGAAGGTAGAGGTCGACGAGATCCGCAATGTTCGCCTCGTCGTCTACGACGAGAATCGTGCCGCGCTCCATAGGTTCCTCATCGTCCCACCCAGCCTCGGTGAAGAGTGTGAAGGGTGCGTTAGCCCCGGGTCAGGGCTTCGACCGGCATTCCGGTATCGCCGCATTTCGCCGTCATGAGGAATCCTTCGAGGATTCCCGGACACGGGTCGCGGCGACGATCACGGCAGGCCCGGCCGCCGCCCACCTCAGTCGAGTCGGTTCGCCCGGGCGACACCGCCGAGCCAGGCCGCCGACGGCTTGGGCGTGCGGACGAACGTGTCCCTCGTGACCGAGACGAGTCCGAACCGGGGTCCGTAGCCCAGCGCCCACTCGAAGTTGTCGAGCAGCGACCAGTAGAAGTAGCCCCGCACGTCGATCCCGTCCGCCAGGCACCGCCCGACTCCCTCGAGCGCGGCGCGCACGTAGTCGATGCGGCGGCTGTCGTCGTCGTGACCCAACCCGTTCTCCGTCACGTAGAGCGGCGTCCGAGCGGTCTCGGCCGCGAACCGGATTGCCACTTCGAGCGCGTCGGGCCAGTACTCGTAGCCCATCGAAGGAACGATCTCGACGCCCGCTTCGGGTCCCAGCATGCCCGTCGTGTCGATACGCGTACGCGAGTACGCCTGCACGCCGACGAAATCGTCACCGCGCGCGGCTTCGAGGAACTGCGCCTCGTGCGAGTGCCGGGCCCGCTCCAACGTCTGCTCGGCACCCGGCGGGCTCCACCAGTCGCCCATCGCCACGCAGAGACCGAGCGGGAAGTTGCCCGGTCCCGCCTTGATCACGTCGTACGCGCTCCGGTGCGCCCGGATGAGGTTGTCGTTCACCGCGACGTAGGCGCCGATGTCGTGTTCCCGGCCCGGCGGGAACGCACCGACGACGTAACCCATGAGCGAGAGGATGTTCGGCTCGTTGATCGTGCAGCCGATCGAGATCAGATCGCCCAGGTGAGCGACGGTCCGCTCGCAGTAGCGGCTGAAGCGGTCGACGATCTCGGGCGCCTCCCAGCCGCCCATCGCCGCGACCCAACGCGGGTTCGAGAAGTGATGGAACGTCACGACGGGCTGCACGCCCTGTGCGTGACACTCGGCCAGGACGCGCCGGTAGTAGTCGAGCGCCGCGATGGAGAACTCCCCGTCCTCGGGCTCGATCCGCGACCACTCGATCGAGAACCGGTACGCGCCGAAGCCGTGATCGCGCACGAGCGCGATGTCGTCGCCATAGAGGTGGAAGCTGTTGGTGCAGTCGCCCGAGGGCTCGACGCAGGGCGTTGCGGCCGCATGCTCGAAGGCCCACCAGTCGTTGTTCCAGTTGCCGCCTTCGATCTGATGCGCGGCCGCCGCCACGCCCCACACGAACCCGTCGGGGAAAGTCACGCTCATGGGGCCGGAGCGTAGACTGCGGGCCGCTTGACCATCCTCGACGACATCCTCGCGACCAAGCGCGACGAGGTCACGGTGCTGCGCTATCCGCAGACGCGCGACCTGCTCCGGAAGACCGCGCTCGACGCCCCGCCGACCCGTGACTTCGCCGGCGCCCTCCGCCGGGCCGACGGCCGGGTCGCGGTCATCGGCGAGCTGAAGCGGCGGTCGCCGTCGAAGGGCGACCTCGCGCCCGACCTCGATCCGGGTCCCACCGCGAAGGCATACGAAGCCGGGGGCGCCGTCGCGCTCTCCGTACTCACCGACCAGCCCTATTTCGGAGGGATGGTCGCCGATCTCCAGGCCGCCCGTGACGCGACCATGTTGCCGTGTCTGCGCAAGGACTTCACGATCGACGAGGTGCAGGTCTACGAAGCGCGTGCGATCGGTGCCGACGCAATCCTTCTCATCGTCGCCGCACTCCCCGACGACGCGCAACTCTGCGATCTGCACGCGCTCGCGCGCGACCTCGGCCTCGATGTGCTCGTCGAGGCGCACGACGGCCACGAGGTCGAGCGAGCTCTCGCCGCGGGCGCGCACATCGTCGGCGTCAACAACCGCGACCTTGCGACCTTCGCCGAAGACCTCGGCGTCGCGACGAGCCTCTCGGCGCTGCTGGCACCGGAGGTCATCGCGGTCGCGGAGTCGGCGATCCGCACTCCCGCCGACGCGCGGCGCGTCGCCGCGGCCGGCTTCGACGCGATTCTCGTCGGTGAGGCACTCGTACGTGCCGACGATCCCACGGCGCTCGTACGCGAGCTCGCGACGGCGCCCGTCTCCCGAAGGAGTCCGACATGACCGCAACTGCACCGACCCGCTTCGTGTTGCCGCAGGATCGCATCCCCTCGGCGTGGTACAACGCGTTGCCCGACCTTCCGGCGCCGTTGCAGCCGCCATTGCATCCCGGCACGAAGGAGCCGGCCGGACCCGCCGACCTCGCGCCGCTGTTCCCGATGGCGCTCATCGAGCAGGAGATGACGCAGGCCCCGACCGTCGAGATCCCCGGCGAGGTCATCGACATCTTGCGGCTGTGGCGGCCGACGCCGCTGATGCGCGCCCGCCGGCTCGAGGTGGCGCTCGGCACCCCGGCGCGCATCTACTACAAGGACGAGTCGGTCTCGCCCTCCGGTTCGCACAAGACGAACACCGCGGTCGCGCAGGCGTTCTACAACCGCGAGGACGGCACGAAACGCATCGCGACCGAGACGGGCGCCGGTCAGTGGGGGAGCGCGCTCGCGTTCGCGTGCGCGCAGTTCGACATCGAGTGCAAGGTCTACATGGTGCGTGCCTCGTACGAGCAGAAGCCGTACCGGCGGGTGCTGATGGAGACGTGGGGCGCGAGTGTGGTTCCGTCACCCGTCGACGAGCCCGGTAGCCCCGGTTCGCTCGGCTCGGCGATCAGCGACGCGGTGCGCGACGCGGCGGGCCGCGCCGACTCGCACTACGCGCTCGGCTCGGTGCTGAACCACGTGCTGTTGCACCAGACGATCATCGGGCTCGAAGCCAAGGAGCAACTGCAGCTCGCGGGCGAGGACCGGCCCGACGTGGTGATCGGCTCTTGTGGCGGAGGCTCGAACCTCGGCGGCATCGCCCTGCCGTTCATGACCGACGAGAAGGTCCGGCTGCTCGCGGTCGAACCCACGTCGTGCCCGACGCTCACCAGCGGCAATTTCGAGTACGACTTCGGCGACACCGCGGGCATGACGCCGCTCCTGCCCATGTACACGCTCGGCCACGACTTCGTCCCGCCGTCGATCCACGCCGGCGGGCTTGCGCTATCACGGCGATTCGCCGGTGATCTCGCTGCTCGTGCGGGAGGGGCGCATGGAGGCGGTCGCGTACCCGCAGGGCAAGACGTTCGAGGCTGCGGTGCAGTTCGCCTGCACCGAGGGCAAGATTCCCGCGCCCGAGACCGGCCACGCGATCCGCGCCGCGATCGACGAGGCGCTGGCGGCAAAGGAGGCAGGTGAGGAACGGGTGATCCTCTTCAACTACTCCGGTCACGGATTCCTCGACCTCCAGGCGTACGACGACTTCAATCACGGCCGTTTGATCGAAGGCTGAACCGAGTTGTTCCGATGTTCGTGAAGATCTGCGGGATCACCAACGAGGACGACGCGCTGCTCGCCACCGCGCTCGACGCAGATGCGGTCGGGTTCGTGTTCGCACCGAGTCCGCGCCAGGTCGACGTCGAGACCGTGCGTGACATCGTGCGCCGCTTGCCGCGTGAGGTCCACACGATCGGCGTGTTTCGCGACGAGCGTCCCGAGCGGATCATCGAGATCGCCGGTCGTGCCGGGCTGCGCGGCGTGCAGTTGCACGGGCACGAACCCGCGTCGGAGGTCACCTGGATCCGGGAGCGGGTGCAGTTCGTGATCCAAGCGTTCGCCGCGGGCGACCCGGCGCTCGCCGGCGCCGCCAAGAGCGCGGCCGACATCATCCTCGTCGATTCCCCACATCCCGGATCGGGCAAGGTCTTCGACTGGCGGCTCGCCGAGGGCGCGCCGCGCGGCAAGCGCATCCTGCTTGCCGGCGGGCTCACCCCCGAGAACGTCGGTGACGCGATCAGGCTCGTGCGGCCGTGGGGGGTCGACGTCGCGAGTGGTGTGGAACAGCGGCCGGGGCACAAGGACCCGGGAAGACTCCGGCGTTTCGTCGTCGCGGCACGCGAGGCCGCGGCGGACATCGCCGACGGTGGCGGTCCGGGAGGCGGCGACGCGATCGACCTGAGGGTCGACGAGGTCGCCGGCGTCACCCGGCCCTGGGACTGGCAGGTCGATTAGAAAGCCCGACCGCGCCCGCGGATCGGCGCCGTACAATCCGCCGGATGTCTGTTCCGCGGCGGGGCGCGCCCGTGCACCTCGAATCGCCGGGTCCCGAGCCCGTCGGGCTCGGTCGTTTCGGCGAATTCGGAGGGCGGTACGCCCCCGAGACGCTGGTACCCGCCCTCGTGCAGCTGGAGGCGGAGTTCCGCGACGCCTGGTCGGACGAGGACTTTCGCTCCGAGTACGCGTCGCTCCTGTCGGGCTACGCGGGCCGGCCGACCCCGGTCACCGAATGCCGCCGGCTCTCCGACCGCCTGGGCGTACGCGTGCTGTTGAAGCGCGAAGACCTGACGCACACGGGATCGCACAAGATCAACAACGTGCTCGGGCAGGCGTTGCTCGCCCGGCGAATGGGCAAGCACCGCGTGATCGCGGAGACCGGCGCGGGCCAACACGGGGTGGCGACCGCGACCGCGGCGGCGCTGTTCGGGCTGGGCTGCATCGTCTACATGGGTGCGGTCGACGTGGAACGCCAGGCCCTCAACGTGTGGCGCATGAAGCTCCTCGGCGCCGAGGTCGTGCCGGTGCAGTCGGGGAGCGCGACGCTGAAGGACGCGGTCAACGAGGCCATGCGGGCATGGGTCGCGAGCGTCGAGACGACGCACTACTGCCTCGGGTCGGCGATGGGTCCGCACCCGTTCCCGTGGATGGTGCGCGAGTTCCAGCGGGTCGTCGGCGACGAGGCGTACCGGCAGTGCCGGGAGATCCTCGGCGACAACGACCCCGACCTCGTGGTCGCGTGTGTCGGTGGCGGATCGAACGCGATCGGCACGTTCGCCGGGATTCCTCGACACGAAGGCGCGCCTGGTGGGCGTCGAGGCCGGGGGCCACGGTCTCGAATCCGGTCACCACGGTGCGGCGGTCAGCCGCGGTGTGCCCGGTGTGGTGCACGGAATGCGATCGCTGTTCCTGCAAGACGAGTACGGCCAGATCCGTGAGGCGTCGTCGATCAGCGCCGGGCTCGACTATCCGGGCGTCGGCCCGGAGCACGCGATGCTCGCGGCGTCCGGTCGCGCCGAGTACTACGCGGCCACCGACGACGAGGCGCTCGCCGGATTCCAGCTCCTCTCGGCGACCGAAGGCATCGTTCCCGCGCTCGAACCCGCGCACGCGATCGCGTGGGTCGCGCGCGAAGCCGGCCACGCGATCCCTCTCGGGTCGACAGTGCTGATCACGCTGTCGGGACGCGGCGACAAGGACGCGGCCCAGGTCGCCGAGATGTTGGGCGAGCTCGAATGAACCTCGAGTCGCATCTGCGCGCCCGCCGCGCCGAGGGCGCCAAGCTGCTCGTGCCGTACGTGACCGGCGGCCTCGGCCGGGAGTGGCACGAGGTCGTGCGCGCGGTCGTCGACGCGGGCGCGGACGCGGTCGAGGTCGGCATACCGTTCTCGGACCCGATCATGGACGGTCGCACCATCCAAGAAGCCAGCCAGCGCGCGCTCGACCTCGGAGCGACGCCGATCGGCGTGATGGACGCGATGGCGACGATCGACGTTCCCGCGCCGCTTGGTCGTGATGACCTACTACAACCTCGTGGCGCGCATGGGTCACGAGCGCTGCGCCGCAGCATCTGCGCCAATGCGGCGTCGACGGCGCGATCGTCCCCGACCTCCCCCTCGACGAGCTGACGGCTGGGGGGATGCCGCCGACGCGGCCGAGGTCGAGACCGTCCTGCTCGCCGCGCCGACGACTCCCGACGAGCGGCTCGACCAGATCTGTGCCCGCTCCCACGGCTTCGTCTACGGCGTCTCGCTGATGGGGGTGACCGGCGAGCGCGACGAGCTTGCCGTCCACGCCGGGGAGATGGGCCGGCGCTGCAAGGCCGCGACCGACAAGCCGGTCCTGCTCGGGGTCGGGATCTCCACACCGGCACAAGCCGCCCAGGCCGCGGCGAGCGCCGACGGCGTGATCGTCGGGCAGCGCGCTCGTGCGCCGCCTCCTCGACGGCGGCGGGCCCGAAGAGGCCGCGACCTTCGTGCGCTCACTCCGCGTGGCGCTCGACTCCTGAGGGGGCGGTGAGGACCGCTCTCCGCGGTGAATCGGCTGGTCCGGGTGTGACAAACGTCCTACAGCGATTCCCGGCCACCGTCGATATCACCCTCCTAGGGACGGCGCTCGACCCAGGGAGGGACGATGGAAAAGGGCTCGATGATCGGGCTCGGCCTGTGCGTGGCCGGCGTCTTCATCAGCGCGACCCTCCACGGCATCAACATCGCCTTCTTGTTCATGGAATTCGGCTCGATCATCATCGTGGTGTTCGGTCACCTCGGCGCGACGATCGCGTCGTACCCCTGGGAAGCGACGCAAAACGTCGGCAAGTACGTCGGCAAGGCGATGAAGGGCAAAGAAGCGCACTCGGCGAGCGAGACGATCGCGCAGATCGTCGTCCTCACCAACCGGGCACGCGCCGAGGGCCTGCTCGCGCTGGAGGAGGAAGCCAAGGGCATCGAAGACCCCTTCTTCCGCAAGGGCATCGAGCTCGCGGTCGACGGAACCGACCCCGACGCGTTGAAGAAGACGCTCAACTCCGAGATCAGCGCGATGAAGGAACGGCACAAGATCGGCATGGGGTGGTTCACCTCGGCGGGCATCTTCGCCCCCACCTTCGGCATCATCGGCGCCGTCTTCGGGCTCATGGCGACCATGGCCCAGCTGAACCAGCCGGCGAAGGTCGGCGAAGGTATCGCCGGCGCGTTCGTCGCGACGTTCTGGGGCGTGTTCCTCGCGAACGGCGTATGGCTGCCGTGGGCGAACAAGCTCAAGCAACTTTCGCTGACCGAGGTCGCGCACAAGCAGCTGATCGTCGAGGGGATCATGGCGATCCAAGCCGGGGTGTCGCCCCGGGTCGTCGAGGAGCTCTTGAAGTCGCACATCCCGCCGTCGGAGCGTGACAAGCCGGTCCCGGGCGCGGCGTCGGACAGCGGAGGCGGCGGCGGTCAGGCCGCGGCCGCCGCATAGCGGGAGCGTCCGATGTCGCACGGAGGCGACGACGAGATCCCCGAGGAACACGAAGAGCACGTGAACCACGAGGCGTGGGTCATCCCGTACGCCGACCTGCTCACGCTCCTCATGGCCATGTTCATCGCGTTGTTCGCGATGTCGACCGTCGACGTGACGAAGTTCAAGGCGTTCGCGGTCGGCTTCAACGAGGCGCTCGGCGGCGGCAAGCTCGATTCGGGCATCGGCGGTACCGCGAACGCGACGTCGACACAGATCGGCTCGGGCAGCGGGAACGGCCCGCTGAGCGGCGGCTCGCTCATCCCGCAGGACGCCAGCGCGAACGGGAACCAGCTGCAGCAGATCCTCGCGGGTATCGCGAGCAGCAAGGCCCAGGCCGCGGCGCAGCGCCAGACCCTCGACGAGGTCCAAAGGGAGATCAACCAGGCTGCGAACCAGCTCGGCCTCGGCGGCAAGGTCCGCACCAAGGAGCTGAACAACGGTCTGCAGGTCACGCTGCTTACCGACCAGGTGCTCTTCCAGAGTGGTCAGGCGAAACTCCAACCCCAGGGCCTGCAGCTGCTCGACGTGATCGGTGCGGTGTTGAAGTCGATCGACAACACGATCGACGTCAACGGCTTCACCGACAACGTGCCCATCGGTCCGGGCGGGCAGTTCCCGTCCAACCTCTATCTGTCGTCGTTCCGGGCCGACGCGGTTGCGGACTACTTCGCGTCACTCGGGATCGATCGGTCGCGCCTGTTCCCGGCCGGTCGTGGTGACCAGGACTTCGTCGCCACGAACGCGACCGCGGCGGGCAGAGCGCAGAACCGGCGCGTCGAGATCATCGTCGAGTCCAACCTCGTGAAGCAGACGCTCTCCCAGGCAGGTCTGAACGACCAGCCGGTCACGCCGAACACTCTCCCGATCGCTCCGATCGGTGGGAAATCGGCCGACGGCTCCACGGTCGCGACGCCGAATATCAAGCCGAATCTCGCGGGCAACTAACGTCGGGCCCATGCCCGACAAGATCACGATGAATGCCGACGGCGTGCTGTCGGTCTCGGACGAGCCCATCATCCCCTTCGTCGAAGGCGACGGAACCGGCGTCGACATCTGGCCGGCCGCGCAGCTGGTGATGGACGCGGCGGCGGCCAAGTACGGCAAGAAGATCGCGTGGAAGGAAGTGCTGGCCGGCGAGAAGGCGTTCAACGCGACCGGCTCGTGGCTGCCCGACGAGACCGTCGACACGTTCCGTGAGTACCTGATCGGCATCAAGGGCCCGCTGACGACGCCGATCGGCGGCGGCATCCGTTCGCTCAACGTCGCGCTGCGCCAACTGCTCGACCTCTACGTGTGCCTGCGGCCGGTGCGCTGGTTCGAGGGCGTCCCGTCGCCGGTCAAGCACCCCGAAGCAGGTCGACATGGTGATCTTCCGGGAGAACACCGAGGACATCTACGCCGGGCTCGAGGTCGAAGAGGGAACGCCCGAGGCGCAGCGAGCTCATCGCCATGCTGAAGGAGAAGTTCGGCTGGGACATCCGCGCCGACTCGGGCGTCGGCATCAAGCCCATCTCGATGACCGGTTCGAAGCGGCTGATCCGCGCCGCGATCAAGTACGCGGTCGAGAACGATCGCAAGAGCGTCACGCTCGTGCACAAGGGCAACATCCAGAAGTTCACCGAGGGCGCGTTCCGCAACTGGGGCTACGACCTCGTCCGCGAGGAGTTCGCCGACGTCGCGGTCGGCTGGGACGACTGCGGCGGCAAGCCCGGCGACAAGGTCCTCGTCAAGGACAGCATCGCCGACATCACGTTGCAGCAGGTGCTCACGCGCCCCGACGGAGTTCGACGTCATCGCGACGACGAACCTGAACGGCGACTACCTGTCCGACGCGCTCGCGGCCCAGGTCGGCGGCATCGGCATCGCGCCGGGCGGCAACATCAACTACGTCACCGGCCACGGGATCTTCGAGGCGACGCACGGCACCGCGCCGAAGTACGCGGGCCAGGACAAGGTCAACCCGAGCTCGGTGCTCCTGTCGGGCGTGATGATGTTCGATCACCTCGGCTGGACCGAAGCGGCCGCGCGACATCGAGCGCGCCATCGAGGCCACCATCGCCGACAAGATCGTCACCTACGACTTCGCCCGCCTCATGGAGGGCGCGACCGAGGTCAAGACCAGCGAGTTCGCACAGGCCATCGTCGATCGGCTCTGATCCGGACCGGGGCCGGGGCGGGGTCACGGCGTCGTCCCGGCGGCGGCCGTAACGTGCACGGGTGTTCGAATACCCGGCCCAGTGGGAGAGCGACGTCGTCCTGGCCGACGGTGGCACCGCGACGGTGCGACCGGCCCGGCCCGACGACGAGCCCGGGCTCTTGGCACTCTACGAACGACTGAGCGACGAGTCGATCTATCTCCGGTTCTTCTCGCCGGTGCCGCGCCCGACCGCGGTGCAGCTCGAGCGCATCACGTCGATCGACTACGTCGACCACATGGTGCTCGTAGCGCTGCTCGGCTCCGACATCGTGGCCGTCGCCCGCTACGACCGGGTCGGTCCCGACGAGGCCGAGGTCGCGTTCGCGGTCGCCGACGACCAGCAGCGCCGGGGTCTGGCCACCTTGTTGCTCGAGCACCTCGCCGCGATCGCGCGGGCGCACGGCATCAGGAAGTTCTCGGCGGACGCGCTCCCGGGGAACGCCAAGATGCTGAACGTGTTCGCCGACGCGGGTTGGGAGGCCAGCCGCCGTTTCGAGGAGGGGACGGTCCGCGTCGAGTTCGCGATCGCGCCGACGCCGACATCGGTGGGTGTTGTCGCGGCCCGTGAGACGCACGCGGAGTCGGCGTCGATCGCGCGGCTCCTCGCCCCGCGGTCGATCGCGGTCATCGGCGCCAGCCGCCGGCCCGGCAAGATCGGCCACGAGCTCTTCCGCAACCTCCTCGAGTACGGATTCGAAGGGCCGGTGTACCCGGTACATCCGACGGCGACGTCGGTCGGTGGGGTGCGCGCGTACCCGCGTGTCGTCGACGTGCCCGACGCGGTCGACGTCGCGGTCGTGGTCGTGCCGGCACCCGATGTCCCGGCCGTCGTCGACGAGTGCGCGGAGAAGGGGGTGCGGGGCCTGATGGTGATCACGGCCGGCTTCGCCGAGTCCGGGCCCGAGGGCAAGGCGGCCGAGCGCGAGCTCGTCGCGTCGGCCCGGCGCAACGGGATGCGCATCATCGGTCCGAACTGCTTCGGCGTGTTGAACACCGCGCCCGGAGTGCGCATGAACGCGACGTTCGCGCCGGCCCAACCGGTCGCGGGGAACGTGGCGTTCCTGTCGCAGTCGGGTGGGCTCGGCATCGAGCTGATGAGCCGGGCCGCCGAGCTCGGTATCGGGATCTCCCAGTTCGTGTCGGTCGGCAACAAGGCCGACGTCAGCGCGAACGACCTCCTGCAGTACTGGGCCGACGACGCGCAGACCGAGGTCATCCTCTTGTACCTCGAGTCGTTCGGGAATCCCGGGAAGTTTGTGCGCCTGGCGCGCAACCTCGCGCGTTCGAAGCCGATCGTCGCGGTCAAGAGCGGGCGAACCGCGGCCGGGAGCCGCGCGGCGTCATCGCACACGGCCGCGCTCGCGGCTCCCGACGTCGCCGTCGACGCGCTCTTCCGCCAAGCCGGGGTCATCCGCGTCGACACGCTCGACGAGCTGCTGTCTACCGCGATGGTCCTGGCGCACCAGCCGCTGCCCGCCGGGCGTCGCGTTGCGATCGTCAGCAACGCCGGCGGACCCGGAATCCTCGCGGCCGACGCGTGCGCCGGGGCGCGCCTCGAGGTTCCCGAGCTCGACGGCGCGACGCAGGACGCGTTGCGGGCCATCGTGCTGTCCGGTGCCTCTGTGCACAACCCCGTCGACCTCGTCGCGGGCGCGTCGGCCCGCCAATACGAGGACGTGTTGCGGGTCGTGATGGCCGACGCGTCGATCGACGCGGTCCTCGTGATCTTCGTCCCGCCCCTCGTCACCCGCGCCGAGGACGTCGCCCGGGCGATCGGGCGCGCGGCCGAGTCGGCCGGTGGTAAGCCGATTCTCTCGTGCTTCCTCGGCCAGACCGGGGTGCCGAACGAGCTGCGCGGCGACGAGAAGCGCCAGACGATCCCTTCGTTCGCGTTTCCGGAGTCGGCCGCGCACGCGCTGGGTCGGGTCGCGGACTTGGCCGATTGGCGCAAGCGCCCACCGGGCGTCGTCCCGGAGATGACCGGCATCGATCTCGACGGCGCGCGTGCGCTCGTCGCCGGCGCACTCGCGGCGCAGCCCGAAGGTGCGTGGCTGGAACCGGGAACCGCCGCGCAGCTCCTGTCGTGTTTCGGGATCCCGGTGGTCGCGACCCGCGAGGTCACCGACGCCGCCGGGGCACGCGCCGCGGCGCGCGATGTCGGGTTCCCCGTCGTGCTCAAGGCCTCCGCTCCGGGGCTCGTGCACAAGAGCGACGTCGGCGGTGTCGCGCTCGACCTGCGTGACGAGGAAAGCGTGGCGGACGCGTTCACGACGATGGCGGGCACGCTCGGAACGGCAATGACCGGCGCGGTCGTGCAGCCGATGGTCGCTGCCGGGGTCGAGGTGATTCTCGGTATCACACACGACGTCTCGTTCGGCCCGATCGTCCTCTTCGGCCTCGGGGGTGTCACCGCGGAGCTGCTCGCCGATCGCGCCCTGCGCCTGGTGCCCGTCACCGACGACGACGCGCACCAGCTCGTGCGGTCACTGCGCGGCTCGCAGCTGTTCTTCGGCTACCGCGGCCGCCCCGCAGTCGACGTGGACGCGCTCGAAGACGTCATCCTGCGCGTCGGTGCACTCGCCGACGAGATCGCCGAGATCGCGGAGATGGATCTCAATCCGGTCGTTGCGTCGGCGAAGGGCGTTGTGGCGATCGATGTCAAGATCCGGGTCATACCGGCGGTCGTCGGCGTCCCGAGCGATGTCCGCCGAATGCGCACGTAGCGCTGGGCGATCGCGTTCGTGTCCGTCACGGGTACCGGCTCGTAGAAGGCGTCAGGTTGTTCGGCGACGAGCATCATCGCGAGGTTCCGCCTGAACGTGCCGCCCTAGGAAGCGGTGATCGCCTGCACGAGCGTGGGCAGCGATTCGCGGAAGTCGGGGAGAAGCGTGCGCCCGGCGAGGCGCAGAGCCCGATTGTCGAGCACCGAGTTCGCAGGACGCGGCGCCGGGCGGGGCGGATCGAGGTCGGCTGTCGTGATCGGCACGACGCGCCCGGCCTCGGCGCCGGCGGCCTTCAACACCTCGCCCGCGAACTCGAACCAGCTCACGGCGCCCTGGTTGGTGACGTGCCACGTCCCGGGCAGCCGTTCGACCACGAAGCCGCGCAGCATCGTGGCGAGGTCGGCGGCCACGGTGGGACAGCCGCGCTGGTCGTCGACGAATCGCAGCGGCGCGTCGCCGGCCGCGAGGCGCAAGATGGTCTTGGCCATGTTCGAGCCGTAGCGGCCGATCACCCACGACGTGCGCACCACCGCGCACTCGAGGTCGCTCTCGAACTCGCCACCGAGCTTCGACTGCCCGTAGACCGACTGCGGATTGGGCGTGTCCCACTCGTGGTAGGGCTCGGGCTGGGTACCGTCGAAGACGTAGTCGGTCGACAACGAGACGACGTACGCGCCCGCGCGCCGCGCGCCCTCCATGACGAAGCGGACCCCGAGCGCATTCACCAAGAAGGCGCGGTCGCGCTCGGTCTCACACGCGTCGACCGCGGTCATGGCCGCGCAGTGGACGATCGCGTCGGGCCGGACGCTGCCGATCGCTCCGAGCACGGCATCGCGATCGCCGACGTCGAGACTCGCATGGTCGAGGCCCACGACCTCGTAGCCGCTGCGTCCCTCGAACGCTTCGACGACCTCGCGACCGACCATGCCGCGCGCGCCGGTCACCAGGACGCGCAACGCTCAGGTCACTTCCACGCTGCGGTCTCGTCGACCGGTGCCCGCTCGAGGAGCGGCTCCCACCAGGCCCGGTTCGCGCGGTACCACTGCACGGTCTCGCGGAGCCCGGTCTCGAACGTGACCTTGGGTTCCCAGCCGAGCTCCGCGCGGATCTTCGACGCGTCGAGCAGGTACCGGCGGTCGTGACCGGGACGGTCGGGGACGATCGTCTTGAGCGACTCGGGCTTGCCCAGCACGGCGAGCACCGCGTCGGCGATCTCCGCGATGCTGCGCTCCTCGCCGGTACCGACGTGGTACGTCTCCCCGACACGGCCCTCGTCGAGGATGCGCGCGATCGCGCTGCAGTGGTCGTCGGCGTGGATCCACTCCCGCCGATTCTCGGTCGATGCGTAGAGCGGGATCGGCTGGTCGTCGAGCGCCCGGGTGCTGAAGAGCGGGATCACCTTTTCGGGGAACTGGTACGGGCCGTAGTTGTTGGCGCAGTTCGTGATCGAGATCGGGAGCCCGAACGTCTCGTAGTACGCACGTACCGCGTGGTCGCCGCCGGCCTTCGACGCGTTGTACGGCGTTCTCGGAGCATACGGCGAGGACTCGTTGAACGGCTCCGTCGCGTCGAGCGCGAGATCGCCGTAGACCTCGCACGTGGAGACGTGATGGAAACGTTGGAATCGCTCGACGCCGATCCGGCGCACCGCTTCGCACAACGTCTGCGTGCCGACGACGTTCGTGCGGAAGAACACGCCCGGGTTCGTGATCGCGTACGAGTTGTGCGACTCCGCGGCAAAGTTGACGATCACATCGATCTCGTAGTCGCGCATCGTTCGCTCCGCAGTGGCGAGGTCGCCGATGTCGCCGTGGACGAACTCGTGGGGCACGCCGGCGAGGCTTTCGCGATTGCCCGCGTAGGTCAGCGCGTCGTACACCACGACGGTGTCGCCCGGGCGCTCGCGCGCCCACCAGCGCACGAAGTTCGATCCGATGAATCCGGCCCCGCCGGTGACGAGCAGGTTCATGTGCGCATCGGCCAGACCGGGCGGGTGCGCTCGGGGATCTCGGCGCGCTTGGGGTTGGCCGCATCGCGATCCGAGAGCGCCGGGTTGGTCAGGCCCCAGTCGGCTCCGATCTCGGGATCGTCCCACGCCACGCCGAGCTCGTCGGCCGCGTTGTAGTACCCGTCGACCAGATAGGTGATGGTCATGTCGGTCAGGGAGCCGAACCCGTGCGCGACGCCGGGCGGGATGAAGACCCCCTCATGGAGGTTCGTCCCGCCGTCGGCCTCGCCCATGTCGAACACCTCGGTGGCGCCTTCGCTCGCACTGCCGGCGCGCAGGTCATGGAGCACCACGCGGGCCCGACCGAAGGGCACGTACCAATAGTCGGCCTGGTGCAGGTGGTAGTGCAGTCCGACGACGCAGCCCGCCGAGCGGTCGGCGCGGTTCGCCTGGATCATCTCGCGCGCCCCGGGAATCCACTCGCGCCGGAAGGTCTCGACGAACAGCCCGCGACCGTCGCGGTGCAATGTCGGGTGCACGTGAAACACGCCGGCGATCAGGGAGCTTTCCGCGACGGACGCCATCACTACTCCAGGTCGGCCCGGCAGTGGTCGCCGAGCAAGAGACGGGTCGCCTTCGGACGTTCGCCGCTGCGCACCACCTCGACGTCGCGCCCGAGGAGGGAATCGTGGATGCGGTGCACTCCGGTGATCCGGCTCCGTTCGAGGACGACCGAGTGTTCGATCTCCGCGTCGCGCAGCTCGCAGTCGGCGCCGATGGCGGTGTACGGACCGACGTAGGTGTCGACGAGGAGCGTTCCGGAGCCGATGATCGCCGGTCCCCGGACCACCGATGCCTCGAGTCGCGCACCCGCTTCGATGACCACCCGCCCTTCGACACGCGACGTGTCGTCCAACCGACCGTCGATCCGCGGCACGATGGTGTCGAGGACCAGACGGTTGCAGTGCAGCAGTGGGTCCTTCTTCCCCGTGTCGATCCACCATCCTTCGAGCACTTCGTGCATCACGGGGTAGCCGCGGTCGATGAGCCACTGGATGGCGTCGGTGATCTCGAGCTCGCCGCGTGCCGACGGCGAGATCGCGTTGATCGCGTCGTGCACACGCTTGTCGAAGATGTAGACGCCGGCGAGCGCCAGGTCCGAGGGCGGATCGGCGGGCTTTTCGACCAGCCGGACCACGTGGCCGCGCGCGTCGATCTCGGCCACCCCGAACTGCCGGGGATCGTCGACATGGGCCAGGAGGATCTGGGCGGCGGGAGGCTGGGCGGCCGGCTCGTGCAGTTCGAGGGGGCGGGTCCGTTCGTCGACGAACCGGTCGACGAGGGGCCGCAATTCCTGCTGCAGCATGTTGTCGCCCAGGTACATCACGAAGTCGTCGTCGCCGAGGAAGT
This sequence comes from uncultured Actinomycetes bacterium, assembly GCA_963812205.1. Taxonomy (GTDB): domain Bacteria; phylum Actinomycetota; class Acidimicrobiia; order IMCC26256; family PALSA-610; genus PALSA-610. Next base: position 1,214,929 of record CAWEUJ010000002.1, on the reverse strand, counting down.
CGGCGGCCACGAGGACACAGTGTGCGAGCCCGAGCGGCTCGGTCTGGAGGATGTAGGTCAGCTCGACGCCGAACTGCGAGCCGTCGCCGAGTGCGTTTTCGATCTCGACCGAGCTCTCGGGCGACACGACGACGCCGATGCTCTTGATGCCTGCCGCGGCGATGTCGTCGACGACGTAGAACAGGATCGGCTTGTTCGCGATCGGAACGAGTTGCTTGGCGCTGGTGTGGGTGATGGGTCGCAGCCGGGTTCCGGCGCCGCCCGCCAGGATCAGACCCTTCATTCCCTGCCACCCTCTGCCCCACGCGTGTCGGCCCAAAAGTATCACCGGGCTATGGCGTCCACGCCCGGGGCGCCTGTCCTAACGTTCGGGTATGGCCGACGACCCCGCAACCGGCGCCACCTTCGACCCGAATTGCGATTTGTGCGAAGCCGCGCGTATCACCGAATGGTTCCACGAGGACGACATCTGCTGGATCGCGGAGTGCGAGATCTGTGCCGTCCCGATGGTCGTGTGGCGCAGCCACGGCGTGACGCCGCCGGGCGATCAGCTCGCGCACATGCACGAACGGCTGGCGATGGTGGTGGGGGAGCGCTTCACGTTCGAGCACTACGTCGACGACAACATGCGCAATATCCCGGACCACTACCACGCGCACGCGCGGCCACAAGGCGGCTTCTTCGGTCACGGTCTCCAACGCCGCCCGCAGAACTGAGTCGACCCACCTCGTGACCGATCACGTTCTCACGATCGACCTCGGCACCTCGGGGCCGAAGGTCGCGCTCTTCACGCTCGACGGAGCATTCGTCGACGGCGACTTCACGCCGGTCGCGCTGAGCGTGTTGCCCGATGGTGGCGCCGAACAGTCGCCGAGCGCGTGGTGGGACGGGATCGCGAGCGCCGCGCACAGACTGCTTGAACGCGCGACCGTGCCTGTCGACGACATCGTCGCCGTGGCGGTTACCTCGCAATGGTCGGGTACCGTCCCGATCGATCGCGACGGCGCGGTGTTGCACGACGCGATCATCTGGATGGATGCGCGTGGCGCGGCGGAGACGAGGCGCGTCGTCGGCGGCGCGTTACGGGTGCAGGGCTACGAGCCGCGCAAGCTCCGCACGTGGATCAGCCGCACCGGCGGTGCGCCGGCGCTCTCGGGTAAGGACTCGATCTCGCACATCCTCTGGCTGCAGTGCGAGCACCCCGACATCGCGCGCGCGACATGGAAGTACCTGGAGCCGAAGGACTGGCTGAACTACCAGCTCACGGGTCGGTGCGCGGCCACCTTCGACTCCATCGTGTTGCACTGGGTCACCGACAACCGCGATCCGGCCCGGGTCGACTACGACCCCGACCTCCTCCGCATCGGGCGGCTCGACCGGTCTCAGCTTCCCGACCTGGTGCCGGCCACGTCGATCGTGGGGTCGCTGACCGAGCAGGCCGCGTCGGCGCTCGGGGTGCGGGCCGGCATCGCGGTCGTGGGCGGCACGCCCGACCTACAGTCGGCCGCGATCGGTTCGGGCGCCGTTCGTGATTTCGAAGGCCACCTCTACGTCGGAACGTCGTCGTGGCTGACGTGCCACGTGCCGTTCAAGAAGACCGACCTCTTCCACGGCATCGCGTCGCTCCCGTCGCCGTTGCCCGGCAAGTACTACGTCGCCGACGAGCAGGAGGTCGCGGGCGGGTGTCTGGAATGGCTGCGGGAGCACGCGCTGGAGACGGGTGACGACCTCCGCACGCTCGACGCCGTCGCGGGCGCGTCCGCCCCGGGGAGCAACGGCGTGATCTTCACGCCCTGGTTGAACGGCGAGCGCACACCGGTCGACGACCACACGTTGCGAGCCGGCTGGCACAACCTCTCATTGGCGACGACGCGGGGTGAGTTGGTCCGGTCGGTGCTGGAAGGCGTCGCGTACAACAGCCGCTGGCTCCTGGACACGGTGGAGAAATTCGTGGGCCGGCCGTTTCCCTGGTTGCACTTCATCGGCGGCGGTGCGCAGTCGGAGCTCTGGTGCCAGATCATGGCCGACGTGCTCGAGCGCGAGATCCGCCAGGTCGAACATCCCATCCGGGCCAACGCACGCGGCGCCGCGCTGCTGGCGGGAATCGCGCTGCAGCGGATCACGGTCGCCGATCTTGCCCGCAACGTCCGGGTCGTCGCGACGTACACGCCCGAGCCGCGCGAACCGCAAGACGTACGAAGATCGCTACGCGGAATTCCGCGTGTTGCACAAGCAGACGAGCCGGAGAACCAAACGCCATGTCCACGGCAGCTGAGCGCGGGGAGCCCGCGCGCGTCCGCGACGACTCCTTCCCGATGCGGGCGTGGGGCCTGGCCGAACCCGGCGAGCTCGAGCGCATGGTGATCATCTCGCCCCATCTCGACGACGCCGTCCTGAGTTGCGGGCGGTTCATGGCCGCCCATCCCGGCGTCACCGTCGTCACCGTGTTCGCCGGCAACCCGGCGTCGTATCCCGAGCCCATGAGGCTCTGGGACGTGCAGAGCGGCTTCGGACCGGGCGATGACGTGATGGAAGTGCGCCGCGGCGAAGATCGGGCCGCGCTCGCGCTCCTCGACGCCGTCCCCGTGCATCTCGATTACGTCGAGCACTCCTACAACCCGGGCGATCGGCCGGTGGCGCCCGATGTCGTGGCGCGGGGTCTCGTCGCCGTGCTCGGCGCACTCCGACCGACACTGGTCCTGGCGCCGTTCGGGCTCGCGAATCCCGATCACGACGTGACGCACCGCGGCTGCATGCTCGCGCGTGACCAGCTGGCCGGTACCGATGGGCCGCCGTCATGGTGGTGCTACGAGGACAACGGCTACAAGCACATCCCGGGAATGCTCGCGTGGCGCGTCTCGACGCTGTTCCGGCGGGGGCTCTGGCCGACGCCGGTCTGTCCGACCGTCGACGATCACGGCGAACGCAAGGCGGCCGCGGTCGACTGCTACCCGTCACAGTTGCTGGCCCTCGAGGACGACTGGCAGATCCGGACCAAGCTCGCCGCGCCCGCGCCCGAACAGTACTGGCGCCTCGCGCCACCCCCGCCGGGGTGGGAAGGTCTTGCGTCGCGCTGAACGGGCATCGATGTGCCGGTGGCCCGAGCGCGTGCCCGTTACGCGACGAGCACGGACGTGAAGTCCTTGACCCCACCCAGCACCACAGCGTCTCCGAACGCCGCGACCGTTCCGTCGGCACCGGCGATCCAGTAGCCGTTGCCCGAGCTCGAGGGGGCGAATCCGCACGGCCTTCGCCGTCGTCGGGAGCATCGCGCCGCGGAACCTCGCGTCGCCGTAGGCGAAGATGCCGCCGTCGCTCGCGCAGAGCCAGTACCCCTTGCCCGTGACGGTCGCGCCCATGGCGACGATCGGTTGATTGAGGCGGATCGCGCCGGTCGAGCCGTAGAACTTCGCGTCGCCGTAGGCGAAGATGCCGCCGTCGCTCGCGCAGAGCCAGTAGCCCTTGCCGGTCGGTGTCGCGGCCATCGCGACGATCGGCTTGTTCAGCCTCATGGCGCCGGTCGAGCCGTAGAACTTCGCGTCGCCGTAGGCGAAGATGCCGCCGTCGCTCGCGCAGAGCCAGTAGCCCTTGCCGGTGGTCGTCGCGGCCATCGCGACGATGGGTTTGTTGAGGTGCATGCCACCGGTCGAGCCGTGGAAGGCGGCGTCACCGAAGCTGAAGATGCCGCCGTCGGAACCGGCGAGCCACAGCCCCTTGTCGCGTCGGAGTGCGCGCGCCGGCGACGAGTCGGGAGCGCGACGTACGCGAGCGAGCTGAACTTGGTGGCGGACCCGAGCCCGTAGATGTGGCCGGTGGGCCCGGCGAGCCAGTAGCCGGCGCTCGAGGTCGACGGCGGTTTCACCGTCGCCGGAAGACCCGGACCGGCATTGAAGAGGCCGAGAGGCGTGTACGACTTGCCGAGCACGGCGCGATCGTCGACGCCGAGCCATGTCTTCAGGATCGGCGCGTACATCTGGTGGAAGTCGACGCTCGGGATGAAGTTCCCGTCGTCGATCGAGATTGGTCAAGCTGGGTTGCGTTCCGTGCAGGCCGCCGCGCACGTGGTCGCCGATGACGAAGTGCGGTGCGGCGGTTCCGTGGTCGGTACCGCCGTCGCCGTTCTCCTCGGGTCGGCGCCCGAACTCCGAGAACGTCATCATCGCGACGTTGGGGAGCCACTTCGGCGACAGCGTGGCGAAGAACGCCGCGATCGCGTTGTCGATCCGGCCCAGCAGGGTTGCGTGCCAGTCGCGCTCGTCGGAGTGCGTGTCGAATCCGTCGATCTCGGTGTCGAACACCCGGATGCCGAGGTTCGCGTTGATCAGATGCGCCGCGAGCACGAGTTGCTGTTGGAGATCGTTCGGCTGATCGGGGAATCCGTACGCCGGACGGATCCGCTGGGTCAGCATCATCAGATCGGACTCGGTCTGGTCGTAGAGGTCGCCGAGACTGTCGAGGCCCGACGCCCCACTGCCGAGGCCGGCGAGCGCGTCGAACATGCGCGCGTCCGAGGGGTCGGTGCGGTCGATCCCGAAGGCCCCGCCGATGTCGAGCGGGAGCGACGACGGGTGTGCAACGTCGCCCTGCAGGTGCTCGCTCACGTTGCCGTGGAGCGACACGCCGTACAGCGACTCGTGGGCGGCGTTCGGGAGCCGGTCGAGGAATCGGCCCGCCCAACCCGAGGTGACTGCGCCGGAACCGCCCCACCCGTGCATCCAGATGTCGCCCGAGGTGAAGTGGCTCAGGTCGGGCGGCTGGTACCCGACCCCGCGGACGACCGCGACCTTGCCTTGGTCGAAGCGTGCCTTCAGCTTCGGCAGCGCCGGGTGCAGCCCGAGCCCGCCGCCGATCGGGAGCGAGTTCGTGACCCGCAGCGACGAGCGCAGATGCGCGTACTGGGGGTCGGCGTAGGGGATGACCATGTTCAAGCCGTCGTTGCCGCCCGCGAGGTTGATGGTGACGAGGATGCCCTCGTTCTCGGCGACGGGCGGTGCGGCGAACGCCCGCAGCTTCGTGAGGTACGGGCTCACGGCGACTACCCCCGTGCCCACAGCTCCGTACTGCATGAATCGGCGGCGCGAGAAGCGGTTCCGTTCGAAGATGTTGGGTCCGGATGTCGTCACGATCGCGCTCCTAGGCGAGGTTGAATTCCGGGCTGAGCATCAGCAGCGTCAACAGGTTGATGAAGGTCCAGTTGATCCACGCGTGGGTATCGGCCCGCTGCTTCGTCAACCACGCTTCGAGTGCCGACCGCGTGTGCGCGGACGGGGCGTCGATGCCGAAGAAGTCGAAGCCGTACTGGATCGCGTCCTGAACGCTCATGGTGGTGATCGCGCTCGAGCCGGTTCTGCACGTCGTTGTTCTTCCAGACCAGGCCGCGGCCCCAGTTCGCGCGCGCCCAGAGCCGCGACGTCGTGAGCCAGTACTCGTTGGGCCGCCAACCCGAAACGTTCGGCGGCTCGAAGAGCTGCTGTCCCATGTCGTCCATGTACCACTGCGGGTTTGCGTCCTCCGCGGTGATCCCGGCCACCCGCATGCACGCCGCTACCCATTCCGCCGGGGTACGTACGAGGCCGTTCATCGCCTTCGGGGAGACGAAGTTCGGGTGCATGAAGATCGCCCGCACGAGATCGTGGATCGAGAGGTCGTTGGCCAAGAAGGAATCGGCGAGGCTCGTCACGACATCGGGTTCGGGGTCGGGGTAGGCGAAGAACGACCACATCTCGGCGGCGATGAACTGCGCGGCGATCGTCTTGTGCGTCGTGTCGGTTCCGAGGATGAAGTCGATGATGTCGGGGCCGTCCCAGTTCTGGGTGACGCCCATGAAGGTCTTCAGCCCGGTGTCGTGGCGGTCGGGATAGAAGTGGTACTGCTCCCGATCGCCGTCGAGCGTGTTGTGGCCGGTCCACGCCCGGGCCGACGACACCACGTCGGCCTGGCTGTACTGGTCGACGCCGAGCGTGAAGAGCTCCATGAGCTCGCGGGCGAAGTTCTCGTTCGGGCTGCCCTTGACGTTGGGATCGTTGTCGAGCCAGATGAGCATCGCGGGCTGCAGCGACATCGAGTGCACGAGATCGCGGAAGTTCGCGGTGGCGTTGGCGCGGAACAAGGCGTTCTGCTGGTACATGAGGAGCATGTCGCCGACCTTGTAGTTCGCGGTCGCGAAATGCCCGTGCCAGAACAGCGTGAGCTTCTCTTGCAGTGGCGTGGCGGAGGTCGCCATACGATCGAGCCACCACTGCTGGAGCATGTACTCCTTTTCCCAGTCGCCCTTGGCGGAATCGGTGAGATACGCGGGCTGCGTGTCGGCCGGCGCGCTCGAGAAGTCGAGGAGCTGGTCGACGGTCGTATCCCACGGTTGGGCGGCGAGGGTGTTGACCTGCGAAATGGTTCCGCCGAAACCGGCGCGACGAAGTAGATGTGCGACGTTCGCGGGAAGCGGCACGTCGTTCCCCCTGATTGATGGTCTCCCCAGACCGCCTTTCCCTCATCGACGGGAATCGAGTCGGTTCTTGAGCAATCAGGGCCTATCCGTGGGGAATCAGGGCCATCCCGCGCCGGGCACCTCGACCGCGACAGCTTCGATGCGACCACCATGGGCAACACGTGCATCGTCAGGCACGTGGGTCGGTGCGGTGCACACGTACAGGGTGCTGCGGTCGTCACCGCCGAGCATGCACGCGAACGCGCCGGGATGCGTTCCCTTCACCTCGCCGACGATCGCTCCGCCCTCACGGACCCGCAGCACGCGTCCGCTGAACGGGCACGCGGCCCAGATCGCGCCCTCGGCATCGAGGCACATTCCGTCGACGGTCGCACCTTCGAGTTGGGCCCAGACGCGCGGGTTCGACGAGCGACCCGTCCGAAGCGATGTCGAATGCGCGGATGCGGGCCGCCATGCTCTCACCGACGAGCAACGTCGAGCCGTCGGGGGTGACCACCGAACCGTTCGGGAACGCGAGGCCGTCGGCCGCGACGCGGGCGTCGCCGTCGGGCTCGACCGCGATGACGCACGTCGTCTCGGCCTTGGCGCCGGCGTACATGTCGAAGCCGAAGTTCCCCACGTAGGCGCGGCCGCGCCCGTCGACCACCATGTCGTTGCACGGCGCCGGTGCCAGCGCGGAGAGGTCGGCATGCAGCGACGAGCGCGCCCCTCGCTTCGAGGCGCATGACCGCGCGGTCGAGCATCGACACGACGAGGAGGGTTCCGTCGGGCAGCCAACCGAGACCGGATGGCTGCCCGGGGACCTCGACGATCGTCTCGGCAGTTCCGTCGGGCTGCATCGCGACGACGCGCTTGTCGTGCTGGTCGGAGAACCACAGCCGACCGTCGTGCCAGCGGGGACCTTCGGGGAACGCGAGCCCGTCGAGCATCACGGTCGTCGTGCGTGCAGTCATGGATCCGGACGGTACCCGTCGGGCTCGGTCGTGTGGACGGGGCTGATCTCGTCGAGCGTGCGGGCCGCGGATTCCGGCAAGAGGGGAATGACGAGGAGGGCGACGAGGAACGATCCCACACCGGTGAGCGCCACCGACTTGCCGATGCCGCCGAGATGGTGGGACAGGTCGCCCGCGAGGAGCAAGCCCGTCGCCGATCCGATCACCCCGACGACGTAGAGCATCGCGTTCGAGGTGGAGCGCACCTCGGTCGGGAAGAGCTCGGCGTCGAGTGTCCCCAACGCGATGCCGCCCGCGCCGGCCATGAAGATCGACACGGCCGACATCAGCCACAGGGACACACCGCCGGTGAGGAAGAAGATCATCTGGGTACCGGTGGCGACGGCGAGCGCGATGCCTGCGACCGGGCGGCGCCCGCGGATCTCCGCGAGGCGCCCGCCGACGAGCACGCCGACGAGTCCGGGTACTGCGGTGGTCACGGTGCGGAAGACCGCGATATCGGTGTTCGTGAACCCGCGGATGTCGGTCAGGTACTTGTTCGTGAACGACGACGACGGACCGCTGAAGAAGCTCGTGAGGAACGCCACCACCGCGAGCAGCAGGAACCGGTTGCCGTTCTGATGGAACACATCCCGCGCCCGGCCGCGCACCACGTCGGCACGCGCGGCGAGCGCGGTGTAACGGGCGGTCTCACCGAGCGAGCGCGCGACCGCCGGCGCCAGCAGGATCGTCGCGCCGCCGAGCGCGAACGGGATGCGCCAACCCCACGACGCGACGTCGCCGAGGGGCAGGGTCACGACGGAGAAGGAGAACCCGAACCCACCGGCGAGCGCGAGCATCGACGCGGCGTAGGCGCGCGCCCCTCGGGGGCTTCCTCGACGACCGCGAGGAATGCCACCGTGGCGGTGGTGCCGACGAGGCCACGTTGGAGTATCTGCGCGGTCGTGAACGCGGCGAGGTTCGGTGCGGCGGCCGACGCCGCGCAAACGATCGCGGAGCCCACGACGCCGACGAGAATCGACCGGCGCCGACCGCGGCGATCGGCGATCGCGATCGCGAAGAGGGCGAACAACGCGCCGAGGCGGGTGAGCGCGAACGCCACGCCGATCGTCGCGTCGGAGGCGCCGAAGCTGCGGCTGATCGGGCTCGACAGCTGACCGAACAGCGCCGCCGCGAAGGAGACGATCGCCGTCGCGGCGGCAGCGGTCGCGATGAAGGCGGACTGCTCCGGGGTGAACGCGACCGGCGGGAGACCGACGACGGTCCGCGGCGGTGCCGGGCCGGGCCGGCCGTCGAGCGCGGTCCGGATCGTCTCGAGCGCGAAGGCGCGTGACCTCCGGTGCGCGATCGCCACGAGCGGTCGGAAGAACCAACCGAAGAAGGGGATCTCGATGTCGCCCACCGACGTGACCGTGAGATCGGTTCCCGCTCGGCCCGCCGCCTCGGCCAACACGAGGGTCAGCCCGATCGCGGGCTGCTGGTCGAGCGGGGCGGCGACCGCGAGGGCATCTGCCCGCAGGCGGTGTCGCGCCGAGTCCTCCGACCGCTGCCGCGCGCACCGCGTCGACCGGGGCCGCGAGCCGAACGAGCGAAGACCGCGGCACGCGCGGCATGCTACGGGCGCAGCCCAGATCTCTCTCGGAGGGTCAGATGACGACATTGTCCGTCGGCGACAAGAGCCCCGGCGTTCACCCTGAAGGACCAGCACGGCAAGACCGTGAAGCTTTCCGACGCGAAGGGCAAGCGGGTCGTCGTGTACTTCTACCCGAAGGCCGACACGCCGGGCTGCACCCAGCAGTCGTGCAATCTGCGCGACGCGTTCCCGCGACTGAAGAAGCTGAACGCACTCGTCTACGGAATCAGCCCCGATCCCGTCGAGAAGCAGAAGAAGTTCGACGACAAGTACGGGCTCGGCTTCCCCCTCCTCGCCGACACCGAGCACAAGGTGGCGGAGGCTTTCGGGGTGTGGGGCGAGAAGTCGCTGTACGGCCGCAAGTACATGGGCATCGTGCGCTCCGCCTTTGTGATCGACGAGAAGGGCAAGCTCGCCGGCGTCTTCTACAAAGTCTCCCCGAAGGACACCGTGCCCAAGACGCAGAAGGTCCTGGAAGGGCTCGGGTAGCGCGTGGCTCGGTCCGGACCGGCGCATCGCGTCGAGCGCCTCCCGGGTCGTGTCAGATTTCTGAAGGGTGCGCTTCACGGAGACGACACGCAGCCGAGACGGTCGCGAAAGGTTCCGAGAGTGAAGTAACCCCGGGACGAATGAGCGCACTCGCGCGTCAGCACCATCGAAACGGCCACGCTCCGGCGCCGGCCGCTCACGGGGAGGCGACGTGTCGTCAGGTAAGAAGTTTGTCTCGATGAGCTTGCTCACGTTCATCGTGATCATCGTTGTGGGCGCGATGTGGGGACATAAGTCTCCCGGCGACCCAACGGGGCAGCTGTTCAGCGGCCTCGGCAACTATCCCAAGACAACGACCAACGTGCCGGTCTCGCAGGCCGGCCTCAACTCTCTGGCGAGCGACAGTGCCCGCCTGGGCGTGTCGATCAACTTCACCTGGACGCTGATCACCGGCTTCTTCGTGTTGTTCATGCAGGTGGGCTTCGCGTTCTTGGTCACGGGTCTCACCCGGGCGAAGAACGCCGGCCACATGATGATGATGAACATCGCGGCCTTCGCGGTCGCGCTGCTCGCGTACTACGCCGTCGGGTTCGCGTTCATGTTCGGTGGCATCGCCCCGATCGCGAACCTCGGCGGCGTCTCGCCGCTGACCGGCATCTTCGGTCACGGCAGCGCCGGAGTGATCGGGCTGCACGGGTTCTTGCTGCAGAGCCACGGCACCTACGACGTCGGCGTGATGGTGCTGTTCTTGTTCGAGGTCGTCTTCATGGAGACGGCGGGCTACATCATCATCGGTGCGATCGCGGAACGGATCTCGTTCGCGGGCTTCCTCCTGGCCGAGATCGCGATGGGCGCGATCATCTACCCGATCTACGGCATGTGGATGTGGGGCGGCGGCTGGTTGGCCCACCTCGGTACCTCGCTGCACCTCGGGCACGGCGCGGTCGACTTCGCCGGGTCCGGAGTGGTCCACGCCACGGGGGGGTGGGCGGCCCTTGCCCTGGCGATGGTGCTCGGGTCCGCGCATCGGCAAGTTCAACAAGGACGGCTCGGCCGAACGCGATCCCGGGGCACAACATCCCCTACGTCGTGATCGGAACGCTGATCCTCGTGTTCGGGTGGATGGGCTTCAACCCCGGCTCGACGCTGGGTGCGACCGACCTGCGTATCGGTCTCGTCGCGGTCAACACGCTGCTCGCCGCGTGCGTCGGGTTCGTGATGGCGATGATCGTCACCAATGTGAAGTACGGGAAGCCGGACATCTCGATGTCGTGCAACGGCATGCTCGCCGGTCTCGTCGCGATCACCGCGCCCTGCGCGTTCGTCGCGCCCTGGGCCGCGGTGGTCATCGGTGGTGTCGCGGGTGTGCTCGTGGTCTACAGCGTCGCGTTCATCGATCACCTCGGGATCGACGACCCGTGCGGCGCGATCTCGGTGCACGGCACCAATGGTGCATGGGGCGTGCTCTCGGTCGGCCTCTTCGCCGACGGCACCTACGGTGTCGGGTGGAACGGCATCGGGGCAACCAGCACCCACGGCGTGCGCGGCCTGTTCTACGGAGACGTCGGCCAGCTGGGGGCACAGGCGATTCACGTGGTCATCGGCTTCTTGTGGGCGTGGGGTGTCACGTGGTTGATCTTCACGATCGCCAAGAACTTCATGAAGATCCGTGTGTCCGAAGAGGTGGAGCTCGAAGGTCTCGACATGCCGGAGTTCGGTGTGCTGGCCTACCCCGACTTCGTCCTGCACCACTCGGCCGCCGGCCACGTCACGACCGACGCGGACGGTGTGGGTAGCGGTGCAAGCCGAACCGTCGACTTGGAGCGGTCATGAAGCTCGTCGTCGCGGTGGTGAAGCCGCACAAGCTCGACGACGTCAAGACCGCGCTCGAGAACATGGGCGTCCAGGGCCTCACGATCACCGAGGTCCAGGGGTTCGGTCGCCAACGGGGCCACGCCGAGGTGTACCGAGGGGCGGAGTACAAGATCGACTTCGTCCCCAAGGTGAAGCTCGAGGTTCTCGTCGACGACGGTGACGCGTTGAAGGTGACCGAGGCGATCCAGACCTCGGCCCGTACCGACAAGATCGGCGACGGCAAGATCTGGGTGCTCCCGGTCGAGCACCTGGTCCGCATCCGCACCGGCGAGTCCGGATCCGAGGCCCTCTAGGACTCGGCTTCGGTTCGGCGTGAAGGTGGCCGTCCCGGTCGGGGCGGCCACCTCGTCGCGCCCGGCGGCCCGAACCCGGGCCCGCGGCAACGGCGATGAGCCGGCGCGCAAACGGCGATAAGAACGTGTAAGGAACCTTGTTTTTCGGGGTTTCCACGCGCAGCCTGGAGGGAGCCGTGCCGTGTAGGTAGTGATCATCCTGGCGGACCCGGCCAAGGTCGACCCCGCGGATCAGCTCGTTCGTCCCAAGCGAATGCGCGCTGTGCCCGCGGGGTCGACCGCGTCCGGGACCGTATCGCTAAGGACGCGCAAAGAACGCCGCCGCCGCCGCAAGGAAGCCGTCAAGTCGTCTGTTCCTCCCCGGGGAACGGCGCATCATCGAGGCATGACGCATGCGACGTGCAGCCGGCACCGGGCCGGAGGGACCTTTGTCGACGGGAACGGGCCGGTTGGCGCTACTTCCTCGTCGCAAAGCGTCCTAGGACTGTGTTCTTGATGGGCGCTCTCGCGGTGACGCGGGCCGTCCGGTCCAACGAAGGGGTGGTCCCGTGCAAGATGTGATCTTCATCGCGATCCTCATGGCGTTCTTCGCGCTCGCGGTCGTGTTCGTGAAGGCATGCGAGCTCATCATCGGGCCCGACGTGGAGGCCGCACGCTCGGATGCGGGCGCGGCCGGGTCCGGCGACGAGAAGGTCGCGGCATGACCGGTCTCGAAAGCGTGATCGGGCTCGCACTGAGCGCGCTCGCCGCCGCGTACCTCGTCTACGCCCTCGTCTTCCCGGAGAAACTCTGATGACCACGGCCGCCTGGGCCGAGCTCGGTGCGTCTGATCGCGATGTTGGCGATCAGCACACCGTTGCTCGGCAACTACATGGCAAAGGTGTACGGCGCGAAGCGTGCGCCGGGCGACCGCGTCTTCCTCCCGGTCGAGCGCGCGATCTACCGCCTCTCCGGCGTCGACCCCGACAGCGAGCAGCGCTGGCAGACCTACGCGCTCTCGCTGCTCGCGTTCAGCTTCGCCTCGGTGCTGATCCTCTACGCCCAGCTGCGATTGCAGGGCCATCTGCCGTTCAACCCCGACCACGCAGAAGGGCGTGAAGCCGACCCTGTCGTTCAACACCGCGGTCAGCTTCCTCACCAACACGAACTGGCAGAACTACGCGCGGCGAGTCGACGATGTCGCACCTCACCCAGATGGCCGGTCTCGCGGTGCACAACTTCGTGTCGGCCGCGGCGGGCGCGGCGGTCGCGGTCGCGCTGATCCGCGGTCTCGTGCGCCGGCGTACGCACACGATCGGCAACTTCTGGGTCGACCTCGTGCGCACCACGACCCGCATCCTCCTGCCGCTGTCGTTCGTGTTCGCGCTCGTGCTCGTGAGCCAGGGTGTCATCCAGAACTTCCACGCCGACAACGACGCGTGACGACCGTCGCCGGTCAGAAGCAGACGCTTCCGGGCGGGCCGATCGCCAGCCAGGAGGCGATCAAGGAGCTCGGTCAGAACGGCGGCGGCCTCTACAACGCGAACTCGGCGCACCCGTTCGAGAACCCGAACGCCGTCACGAACATGCTCGAGATCTGGATGCTGCTCGCGATCCCGTTCGCCTTCCCGTGGATGTTCGGGAAGATGGCGGGTTCGACGAAGCAAGGCCTTGCCGTTCTCGGCGCGATGCTCGCGCTCTGGCTCACCATCTCGATCGTTGCGATGGTGTTCGAGGCGAACGGCAACTCCAAGCTCGACAAGCTGGGGGTGACGCAGACCGCGACGTCGACCCAGGTCGGCGGCAACATGGAAGGAAAGGAAATCCGCTTCGGGCCCGCGACCTCGGGCCTGTTCGCCGCGTCGACCACCGGGACGTCGACCGGTTCGGTCGACTCGATGCACGACAGCTTCACGCCGATCGGCGGCGCCGCACCGCTGGTCAACATCATGCTCGGCGAGGTCGATCCCGGCGGAATCGGTTCGGGCCTCTACGGCATGTTGCTGTTCGCGCTGCTGTCGGTGTTCATCGCCGGCCTCATGGTCGGGCGAACGCCCGAGTACCTCGGCAAGAAGATCCAGGGCGCGGAGATGAAGCTCGTGGTGCTCTACATCCTGTTCGTCCCGCTCGTGATCCTCGGCTTCACCGCGGCCTCGCTCGTGATGAAGCATCCGTTGAGCTCGCTCGAGAACTCCGGGCCCCACGGGCTGACCGAGATGATGTACGCGTTCACGTCGCCGGCCAACAACAACGGCTCGGCGTTCGCCGGCCTCATCGGGCAACACCGACTGGTTCAACGTGACGGGTGGTCTCGCGATGCTGTCGGCCGGTTCATGCTGATCATCCCGGTGCTCGCGATCGCCGGGTCGCTCGGCCGCAAGCAGCCGACGCCCGCGTCGGCGGGCACGTTCCCCACCGACACCGGCTTGTTCGCGGCATTGTTGACGGGTGTCGTCGTGATCGTCGTCGGCCTCACCTACTTCCCGGTCCTCGCGCTCGGCCCCGTCGTCGAGCACCTCGTGGGCAAGTTCTAGGAGCGAGCGTGACATGACTATGACCTCCACAGAGTCCGGCGACACCGAGCCGTCCCGGCCGAGCGCGAGGCCGCGCCAAGGTGCGGACGCGGCCGGCCGGGACGCGCTCGCTGTTCGATCCCGCGATCATGCGGCGGGCGACGTCGGCGACTCCGTCGTCAAGCTCGACCCGCGCCAGATGATGCGCAACCCGGTGATGTTCATCGTCGAGGTCGGGCAGCGTGCTCACGACGGTCCTGTTCTTCCAGAAGCTGCCGTCGGCGAAGTCGTCCGACAGCGTGTTCACCGGCCTCGTCGCCGCGTGGCTGTGGTTCACGGTGTTGTTCGCGAACTTCGCCGAGGCGGTCGCCGAAGGGCGGGGCAAGGCGCAGGCCGACACGCTGCGCAAGACGCGGGCGGAGACCGTCGCCCGCATCCGCCGGCCCGACGGTTCGATCGCCGAGAAGTCGTCGAGCGACCTGCAGGTCGGCGACGAGTGCGTCGTGCGTCGCGGGCGAGCTGATCCCCGGCGACGGCGACGATCATCGAGGGCATCGCGTCGGTCGACGAGTCGGCGATCACCGGCGAGTCGGCGCCGGTGATCCGCGAGTCGGGTGGCGACCGCTCCGCGGTCACCGGCGGCACGCGTGTGCTCTCGGACCAGATCGTCGTGCGGATCACGTCGAAGCCGGGCGAGACGTTCCTCGACCGGATGATCGCGCTCGTCGAGGGCGCCAACGCGCCAGAAGACGCCGAACGAGATCGCGCTCAACATCCTGCTCGCCGGGCTGACGATCATCTTCCTGCTCGCGGTCGTCACGCTGCAGCCGTTCGCGATCTACTCCAAGGCGAGCCAGTCGATCACGGTGCTGGTCGCGCTGCTCGTGTGCCTGATCCCGACGACGATCGGCGCGCTGCTCTCGGCCATCGGGATCGCGGGCATGGACCGGCTCGTGCAGCGCAACGTGCTCGCGATGAGCGGGCGGGCCGTCGAGGCGGCCGGCGACTGCTCGACACTCCTGCTCGACAAGACCGGCACGATCACCTACGGCAACCGCCAGGCCGCGCAGTTCCTGCCGGTGCCCGGGCGTCGACGAGCACACGCTGGCCGATGCCGCGCATGCTCTCGAGCCTCGCCGACGAGACGCCGGAAGGGCGCTCGATCGTGACGTTCGCGCGAGGAGCACTACGGACTCGTGCCGCGAGAGATCCCGCACGCCGAGCTCGTCGCGTTCACCGCCCAGACCCGCATGAGCGGCGTCGACTTCGACGGCAACGTCGATCCGCAAGGGTGCGGCCGACTCGGTCCGGCGGTGGGTCGTGGAACAGGGCGGCGTCGTGCCCGACGAGCTCGAGACGATCGTCGACGGCATCGCGACCCAGGGCGGCACGCCGCTCGTCGTCGCCGAACGGCACGCGTGTCCTCGGGGTGATCTACCTCAAGGACATCGTGAAGCAGGGCATGCGCGGAGCGCTTCGATCGAGATGCGGGCGCATGGGCATCCGCACGGTGATGATCACCGGCGACAACCCGCGCACCGCGGCGGCGATCGCGGCCGAGGCCGGTGTCGACGACTTCCTGGCCGAGGCGACGCCCGAGGACAAGATGGCGTTGATCAAGCGCGAGCAGCTCGGCGGCTCGATGGTCGCGATGACGGGTGACGGGACGAACGACGCGCCCGCGCTCGCCGTGGCCGACGTCGGCGTGGCCATGAACACGGGTACGCAGGCCGCCAAAGAGGCCGGCAACATGGTCGACCTCGACTCCAATCCGACGAAGCTCATCGAGATCGTCGAAATCGGCAAGCAGCTGCTGATCACGCGCGGCTCGCTCACGACGTTCTCGATCGCGAACGACGTCGCGAAGTACTTCGCGATCATCCCCGCGATGTTCGTCGGGTGTGTTCCCGCAGCTCGACTCGCTCAACATCATGCAGCTCGACAACCCGCACTCGGCGATCCTGCTCGGCGGTCATCTTCAACGCGCTCGTCATCGTCGCGCTCATCCCGCTCGCGCTGCGCGGCGTGAAGTTCCGGGCGATGGGTGCGGCCGCGATCCTGCGCCGCAACCTCCTGATCTACGGCGCTCGGCGGCATCGTCGCCCCGTTCATCGGCATCAAGCTCATCGACATCGTCGTCACCGCGCTGGGAGTGCACTGATGATGCGTCGCCAGTTCGTCACCGGATTGCTCATGATCATCGTCTTGACGGTGTTGTTGGGCTTCGCCTACCCGCTCGTCGTCACGGGCATCTCGCAGCTCACGATGGCGAAGCGGGCAAACGGTTCCCTCGTGACCGACAAGGGCAAGGTCGTCGGATCGTCGTTGATCGGTCAGAGCTTCACCGACAAGGACGGCAACCCGCTCGTGCAGTACTTCCAGCCCCGACCGTCGGCGGCGGGGACCAAGGGGTACGACGCGATGGCCAGCGGCGGTTCGAATCTCGGCCCGTCGAACCCGGTGCTGCTCGACGCCGTGAAGCAGCGCGTCGCGGCCTACCGCAAGCTCAACGGGCTCGGCGCGAGCACCTTGGTCCCGGCCGACGCGGTAACCGCGTCGGCCTCGGGGCTCGACCCACAGATCTCCGTAGCCAATGCCCGCCTGCAGGCGGCGCGGGTCGCCAACGCTCGCCACCTCACCGTCGCACAGGTCATGACCGCGATCGGGGCTCACACGCAGGGTCGCCAGTTCGGCATCTTGGGGGAGCAGACTGTGAACGTGCTCGACCTCAACCTCGCCCTCGACCACCTCGTTCCGTCGGCATGAGGTAGCTGCGTGGCTCGGGGTGATCTGCGGGTCTATCTCGGCGCTGCGCCGGGCGTCGGCAAGACGTTCGCGATGCTGAACGAGGGCCGGCGGCGGCACGACCGCGGCGCCGACGTGGTGGTCGGCTATGTCGAGACGCACGGCCGCGCCCGGACGATCGAACAGATCGGCGACCTCGAGATCGTCCCGCGCAAGCTGGTCGCATACCGCGGTGTCGAGTTCGAGGAGATGGACGTCGACGCGGTGTTGGCCCGACGCCCGGAGATCGCGCTCGTCGACGAGCTCGCGCACACGAACATCCCCGGATCGCGCCACGAAAAGCGTTGGCAAGACGTCGAGGAGCTGCTCGACGCGGGCATCGCGGTCATGTCGACCGTCAACGTCCAGCACCTCGAGTCGGTGAACGACGTCGTCGAACGCATCACCGGCGTCGAGCAACGCGAGACGCTGCCCGACGAGGTCGTGCGCCGCGCCGACCAGGTCGAGCTCGTCGACAGCACTCCGGAAGCGCTGCGGCGGCGTATGGCGCACGGCAACATCTACAAGCCGGAGAAGGTCGACGCCGCACTGGCGAACTACTTCCGTCCCGGTAACCTCGCTGCGCTGCGCGAGCTCGCGCTGCTCTGGGTTGCCGACAAGGTCGACGAGAGCCTCCAGCGCTACATGGAGGACCACGGCATCACCGCGGCCTGGGAGACGCGGCGAACGCGTCGTCGTGGCCCTCACTGGCGCCCCCGGGGGCGAACATCTCGTGCGCCGGGCCTCGCGTATCGCGACCCGGGCCAAGGGCGATCTCCTCGGCGTGCACGTGCGGGCGGGGGAGGGACTCTCGGGTCCGGATCCGGGCGCCATCGAACGCCACCGCGTGCTGCTCGAGGATCTCGGAGGGTCGTACCACGAGGTCGTGGGCGCCGACCCGTCGATGGCGCTGGTCGACTTCGCCCGGGCGGAACGGGCGACCCAACTCGTGCTGGGCTCGAGCCGGCGGTCGCGCTGGAGTCATCTCGTCCGGGGCTCGGTGATCAACCGTGTCGTCCGTGCTGCAGGCGACATCGACGTGCACATCATCTCGACGAAGTTCGAGGGGGAAGCGCCGGTCCGGACGTGGAATCCGCGCGGCTTCTCGCTCGGAGTGTCGACGCAACGCCAACTCGCGGCGGCACTGTTCGCCGTGCTCTCATTACCTCTCCTCACGTTCGTATTGACGCAAGAGCGCGATCGTGTGTCGCTCGGCAGCGACCTTCTCCTGTTCCTGCTTCTCGTCGTCATCATCGCCACGATCGGGGGTGCGTGGGTCGCCGCGGCCGCCGCGGTCGCAGCGTTCTTACTGGTCAACTGGTTCCTGACGCCGCCGATCCACACGTTCACGATCGGCGACGGCCAGAACGTCTTGGCCCTGTTGGTCTTCCTCGTCGTCGCCGCGGTCGTCAGCGGGTTGGTGTCCGCAGCCGCGCGCCGCGCCCTCGAAGCGGCTCGCTCCCGCAGCGAGGCGACCTCACTCGTGCGCCTGGCCGGCGCGCTGCTCGCCGAGGACGATCCGCTCCCGAGCATCATGCAGCAGCTCCTGAGCACGTTCTCGCTGCGGTCCGTGGCGGTGTTGCGTCCCGCCGGGCCGAATGCGTGGACCGTCGAGGCGCACGCGGGCGAGGCCGTGCTGGAACGGCCCGAAGACGCCACCGCAACGTCTTCGTTGCCCGACGACGCGGTCTTCGCGTATGTCGGTCCGGACCTCACCGGCGACGACCGCCGTGTGCTCAACGCGTTCGTCGCCCAGCTCGCAGTGGCGCTCGCGGGTCGCGAGCTGCGTGCGGAGGCTTCGGCCGCCGTAGCCGTCGCCGAGGCCGACGCGCTCCGCACCGCGCTGCTCCGCGCGGTGTCACACGATCTGCGCACCCCACTCGCTTCCATCAAGGCCTCGTCGTCGACATTGCTCGCCGACGACTTGCACCTCGATGACGACACGGTGCATCAGTTGCACCAGACGATCGACGAAGAGGTCGATCGTCTCAACGAGATCGTGAGCAATCTCCTGGCCATGAGTCGGCTCCAGGTCGGGGCGCTGCAGCTCGCGTACTCCGAGGTCGGCATCGACGAGATCGTGGGCCGCGCGCTGGTCAGCCTCGGAGATCGCGCCGGGGGAGTCGTGGTCGACGTCCCGGACTCGTTGCCGAGGGTCCGCGTCGATCCGGCGCTCGCGGAGCGGGCGCTCGCCAACGTGCTCGACAACGCGCTCGCATGGTCGCCGCCGGAGCAGGCGGTACGGGTCGAGGCCGCGGTGGTGGGCGACCGCGTCATGCTGCGCGTCATCGATCGGGGTCCGGGTATCCCGCGGGCCGACCGCGACCGGGTGTTCCAACCCTTCCAGCGGTTCGGTGACACGCGCACGCGCGTCGGGGCCGGTGTCGGTCTCGGGCTCGCCGTCGCCCGCGGCTTCACCGAGGCGATCGGTGGTGAGCTCCACCTCGAGGACACGCCCGGCGGTGGAACGACCATGACCTTCGGATTCCGGGTGTCGTCGGCATGAGCAAGATCCTCGTGATCGAGGACGAGGCACCGCTGCGACGCGCGTTGCGCATCTTCCTCGAAGCGCACGACTACGTCGTGGTTCTCGCGGCGTCGGGACGCGAAGGCCTCGACCTGGCCGCGCACGAGCATCCCGACGTCGTCATCCTCGATCTCGGTCTTCCCGACATGGACGGCGTCGCCGTCGCGGCGGCGCTGCGCGGGTGGAGCACGGTGCCGATCGTGGTGCTCTCGGCGCGCGATGCCGAGCCCGTGAAGGTCGCGGCGCTCGATGCCGGCGCCGACGACTACGTCACGAAGCCGTTCGCGATGAACGAGTTCCTGGCGCGCCTGCGCGCGGCGTTGCGTCGCGCCGCGCCGACCGAGCAGGAACGCGTCATCACGACCGCCGACTTCACGATCGATCTCGGCGCCAAGCAGATCCATCATGACGGCGCCGAGCTGCACCTGACTCCGACGGAGTGGCAGATCGTCGAAGTGCTCGCCCGCCAGCGCGGCAAACTCGTGACCCAGCAACAGCTGCTGCAGCAAGTGTGGGGGCCGCAGTACCAACGAGAGACCCATTACCTGCGCATCTACATGAGCCAGATTCGGCGGAAGCTCGAACCCGACCCGTCGCGGCCGCGCTACTTCATCACCGAGCCCGGCATGGGCTATCGATTCGTCATGGAGGAGCCATGAACTCACCTCAGGAACTCCTGCGTCGCCGTCCGCCCGATCCCGGCGACGGGCGCGTCTCGTGGGGAATGGGGGCCGGCGCGCTCGGAGTGCTCGTCATCGCGGGCGCGCTCGTGCCGTTTCGTGACCACCTGCCCAACGCCGACATGGCCCTCGCGCTCGTCCTGCCGGTGCTGCTCGCGGCGATCGTGGGCGGGCGCATCGCCGGCGCCGCCGCGGCAGTGGTCTCGGCCCTGACCTTCGACTTCGTGTTCACCCAGCCGTACCTGTCGCTGCGGATCGCGAGCAAAGACGACGTCGCCACGTTCGTGGTGTTCTTCATCGTCGCGATGGTCGCGGCCGAGGTCGGAATCCGGGCCCGCCAAGGCGGGGCGGCCGCGCGTGAGTTGCGTTCCGAGCTCGATCGGTTGTTGCGCGTGGGCGAGCTCTCCGCGCGCGGTGCCGACGCCGACGACGTCGTGCTCTCGGCGCGGGCCGAGCTGATCGGGTTGTTCGGACTCGACGAGTGCGTCTTCCAGGCCGAGCGTTCCGGGCCCGAGCTGCCGCGGCTCGGAAACCGCGGCGCGTTGGAAGGCGCACGCCTTGTTGCCTGGGGTGAGTTCCTGCTCCCGACCGGGGGCGTGGAGGTGCCGGTGATGGGGCGTGGTCGCGAGCTCGGGCGCCTCGTGCTCTACGCGGCGGAAGCGACGCGAGCGTCGCTCGAGCAGCGGCTGGTCGCGGTGGCGATCGCCGACGAGGTGGGCCTGACGCTGGCGTCGAGTGCGCCGGGCGACAAGATGGCGTAAAGGAGTTCGACCCGCAGTTGTCCGAGCCGCGATGCTGCGTAGGCACGACCCCCGTGACGGTTCGCCGCTGTCCCAAGCCCCGTGCCTCCGGCGCGGGGGTCGTGCCTACGTCGCGCTCGGGGTTACGCGCCGATCACGTGATATCCGCCGTCGACATGGATGACCTCGCCGGTGGTAGCCGGGAACAGGTCGGAGAACAGTGCGACGCAGGCGGCCGCGACGGGCGCCGCGTTCTTCACGTCCCACCCGAGGGGGCGCGCGCGTCCCACGCGTCCTCGAACTGCTCGAAGCCGGGAATGCTGCGCGCCGCGATGGTGCGGACCGGTCCGGCCGCGACGAGGTTCACCCGGATCCCTTCAGGCCCGAGATCGCGTGCGAGATAGCGCGCCGTCGACTCGAACGCGGCCTTGGCCACGCCCATCCAGTCGTAGACGGGCCAGGCCACACGACTGTTGTCGAAGTCGAGGCCGACGATGCTCCCGCCTCTCGTCATCATCGGCCGGCACGCGACGGCAAGCGCCTTCAACGAGTACGCGCTCACCTGGAGCGCCACAGCGACGTCGTCCCACGGTGCGGTCAGGAAGCCTCCACCCAGGCAGGATTCGGGGGCGAACCCGATCGCGTGCAGGACGCCGTCGAGATGTCCACCGACCCGATCCGCGAGCGCGTCGAGATGCGCCGGATCCGTGACGTCGAGCTCCACGATCACGGGTTCGCTCGGGAGCCGGCGCGCGGCGCGCTGCGTGAGGCTCATGGCCCGCCCGAACGAGGTCAACAACACCTCGGCGCCTTCCTCCTGCGCGCGACGCGCGACGTGGAACGCCATCGAAGCGTCGTTGAGCACGCCTGTCACCAGAACCCGTTTGTCCGCGAGCAGCATCGTCTTCGTCTCTCCCTCAGAGTGGTGTGTTCGAGTGCCGGCGCGCCGGCCGGCGGTCGTGTTTCTCGCTGAGCACCCGCAGCGCGTCGACGAGTACCCGGCGCGTGCGCGCCGGTTCGATCACCGCGTCGACCAGCCCCCGTTCCGCGGCGCGGTACGGGTTTTCGAACGCGTCGCGGTACTCGTCGACCAGTCCGGGATCGCTGCGACCCTTGTTGAGGATCGCGACCGCTCCCGCCGCGCCCATGACCGCGATCTCCGCGCTCGGCCACGCGACGCACAGGTCGTTGCCGATGCCGCGGGAGTCCATGACGATGTACGCACCGCCGTACGCCTTGCGCAGGACCACGCACATCCGCGGAACGGTCGCAGCCGAGTACGCGTGGACGAGCTCGGCGCCGTGTCGGATCATTCCGCGCCATTCGAGGTCGCGGCCGGGCTCGAAGCCCGGGGTGTCGACGAACGTGATGATCGCCATGTTGAAGACATCGCACGTGGCGACGAAGCGCGCGGCCTTGCGCGAAGCCTCGATGTCGAGCGTCCCGGCGCGCTGCACGGGCTGGTTCGCGACGATCCCGACCGCTCGCCCGCCGAGTGATCCGTAGCCGGTCACGAGGTTCGGTGCGTACTGCGGGCGCACCTCGAGGAACGAGCCGGCGTCGAGTATGTCCTCGACCACGATCCGCACGTCGTAGGAGGCCGTCGAACGCTCCGGGACGACCGCGGCGGCCCGGTCACAGGACCGGTCGGGTTCGTCGTCGGTCGCCAGCAGCGGGGGATCGGCGAGATGATGGTCGGGGAGATACCAGAGCAGCGCGGCGAGCGCTTCGCGTGCGGCGAGATCGTCGCGGACGACGAGTGAGGCGACACCGGTTCGCTGCGCGTGCACGGCCGCACCGCCGAGCTCCGATCGCGACACCCGCACCCCGGTGAAGTCCTCGACCGAATCGGGTCCGGTGACATAGGCGAACGCGTCTTCGGTCATCACCACGTGGTCGAAGAGACCGAGGGCGAGCGCCGGACCCGACACACACGCGCCCGTGACCGCGAGGAGGGTCGGTACCACCCCGGAGATCTTGACGAGCTCCCGGGCCAGCCGGCCCCACGCGTGCAGCGCGGCCACCCCGTCTCGGAGTTCGGCACCCGAGGTGTCGAGCTCACCGACGAGCGGGATCCGGAGCTCGCCCGCGAGGCGCACGGCGCGCTCGACGGTCGCGCTCCCGTTGATACCGATCGCACCGTGGTGCTTCCCCCCGGCCACACGGAACGCGACCACGCGCCGCCCGTTGATCTCGGTGATCTCGGCCGAGGCGGCGGCGTCGGCCCACGCGTGGAGCGGCGTGGACCTCACGAAGGCGGTGCCAGCACCAACGTCGCGTTGTGACCACCGAAACCGAACGAGTTCGAGACGGCCGGAGCCGGGGCGAGTGGGCGCGCCCCGCCCGAGACCACGTCGAGCGCGATCTCCTCGCCGATGCGTTCGAGGTTGGCAGTGGGGGGAACTGCACCGTTTGCGAACGCGAGAAGGCATGCGATGGCCTCGGTCGCGCCGGCCGCACCGATGAGGTGACCCGTCACGCCCTTGGTCGACGTGACCGGAGGGGGGACGTCTCCGAAGACCTTCCGGATTGCTTCGGCCTCGGCAGCATCGTTCAACGGCGTCGACGTGCCGTGCGCGTTCACGTGCCCGATCGCGCCGGCGGAGAGACCGGCGTCGTCGAGCGCCAGCTGCATGCACGCCGCGGCACCTTCGCCTCCGGGTGAGGGGGC
Organism: uncultured Actinomycetes bacterium; assembly: GCA_963812205.1. Classification (GTDB taxonomy): domain Bacteria; phylum Actinomycetota; class Acidimicrobiia; order IMCC26256; family PALSA-610; genus PALSA-610. Next base: position 1,191,347 of record CAWEUJ010000002.1, on the reverse strand, counting down.
GGTGATGTGGTACGCGTCGGCGTTGCGGCCGTAGCCGACGACCTCGCCGTAGATGTGCGCGCCGCGGTTCACGGCCCGGTCCCAACGTTCGAGGACCAACGCGCCGGCGCCTTCACCCATGACGAACCCGTCGCGGTCGGCGTCGAACGGACGCGACGCGTGCTCGGGATCGTCGTTGCGCGAACTCAGTGCCGTCATGCGCGCGAACGCGGAGATCGCGGTCGGGGTCAGACACGATTCCGACCCGCCCGTCATCACGATGTCGGCGCTCTCATCACGGATGAGCCGCGCCGCCTCGCCGATTGCGTTCGCGCTCGCCGCGCACGCGGTGGCCACGCAGAAGTTCGGGCCCTTCCACCCGAACTGCATCGCGATCGTGCCCGCAGTGGCGTTCGCCATCATCATCGGCACGAGGAACGGGCTGACCCGAGCCGCGCCCTTCTCGTTGTAGATCCCGACCTGCTCCTCGAGCGTGATGAGGCCGCCGACCCCGGTTCCGACGATGACCGCGCTGCGCGCCGGGTCGCAGCGATGGTCACCGGCCGCCGCGAGCGCGTCGGCTGCGGCCGCGAAGCCGAGTTGGGTGACCCGGTCGACTCGGCGGGCTTCCTTCGCGCCGAGATAGTCGGTCGGGTCGAAGTCGCGGACCTCGCATCCGAACCGAACCGGGAGGGCGGCGGGGTCGTACCGCGTGATCCCCGCGGCCATCGAACGGCCCGCAGCCAGGGTCGACCAGAACGTGTCGAGATCGGTGCCCGCAGCCGTCTTCACCCCGAGCCCGGTCACGGCCACCCGGACCCGGCCTCGGTGGTCCCGGGCGCCGGCCGCGTGTTCGCTCGCCATTGGTTACGCGTCGACCTTGGCGAGCACGAGGTCGACCGCGTGGCCGATCGTGGTGACGCCTTCCAGGTCGTCTTCGGGGACTTCGATGTCGAAGCGCTCCTCGAGACCCATGACCAGCTCGACCAAGTCGAGGCTGTCGGCGTCGAGGTCCTCCTTGAAGCGCGCGTTCTCGGTAACCAGGTCGGGGTCGACGCTCAAGACCTCGGCCGCGACTTCTTTGATCGTGACGAGCGCTTCGGCACGTTCCATTGCAATGTCCTCCTCGTAGGGTTCGATCAGTGGCCCATGGCCAGACCGCCGTCGACCGGCACAACCGCTCCGGTCACGTACGCGGCGGGTTCCGAGCACAGGAATGCGATGACGGCCGCACATTCCGCGGCAGTACCGAACCGGCCCAGGGGTACGGCCGTTTCGACCTGGGTACGCCACTCGTCGGTCAGCTCGTCGGTCATCGAGGTCACGATAGGGCCGGGCGCGACGACATTGCAGGTGATGTTGCGCCGGGCCAGTTCGCGAGCGACGCTGCGCGTGAGCCCGACCAGGCCGGCCTTCGCGGCTGCGTAGTTGGCCTGCCCGGCCTGCCCGATGTGCGCGCTCGCGGAGGAGACGTTCACGATCCGGCCGAAGCGCGCTTTCATCATCGCGGGCGTGGCCCGCCGGATGGTGTGGAACGCTCCGGTGAGATTCGTGTCGATCACCGCGCGCCAGTGCTCGTCGGTCATCCGTACGACCAGCCCGTCACGTGTGATACCCGCGTTGTTCACGAGCACGGTGACCGGACCGAACGAGCTCTCGATCTCGCGGAAGGCCGCGTCGACCGCGTCGGCGTCGGCGACGTCGGCGCGTACTGCCAGCGCCTTGCCGCCGGCGTGTTCGACCGTCTCGCGGGTCTCGCGCGCGCCGCCGGCGTCGGACGAGTAGCAAAACGCCACGGGATGGCCCGCGCGCGCGAGCGCGATGACCGTCTCGCGTCCGATTCCTCGGGATCCGCCCGTAACGAACGCGACGCGGTCCTGCGGGCCGCTCAACGCGCGCCCCAGCGCAACAGTGCACTCGCCCATGTCAAGCCCGCGCCGAACCCGGAACACAACACGAGGTCTCCCTCGCGCACGCGCCCGTCGTCGACGGCCTCGAACAGGGCGAGTGGGATCGAGGCCGAGGAGGTATTGCCGTAGCGGTCGATGTTCATCAGCGTACGCTCCGCCGCGAAGCCGAGACGGTTGCCTGCGGCCTCGATGATGCGGGCATTGGCCTGATGCGGCACGAACCACGCAACCTGAGCGGCGTCGACCCCGGCGCGCTCGCAGCGTGAGTTGGGCCGAGTCGACGACCGCGCGGACGGCCCGCCGGAACACCTCTTGTCCTTGCATCTTCAGGTAGTGCTCGCCGTCGGCGACGGTTGCGGCACTCGCCGGTAGCCGGCTGCCGCCGGCGCGGATCTCGAGCAGCGCTGCCGCGGAGCCGTCGCACCCGAGATCCCACGCGAGCATGCCGGGGGTCTCGCGGGTCGGGGCGAGCACCGCCGCGCCCGCGCCGTCGCCGAACAGGACGGTCGTGGTGCGGTCCTGCGGGTCGACGATGCGGCTCAGGGTCTCGGCGCCGACGAGCAGGACGTGCTCGTAGCCCATGTTGGTCATCGACGCGCCGATCACGAGCTCGTACACGAAGCCGGCGCAGGCCGCGCTGATGTCGAACGAACCGCACTGCAGCCCGAGCATCTCGCTGACGAACGCGCCGGTATGCGGCATCGGCTGTTCCGGTGTCGCGGTGGCGACGATCAGGAGGTCGATGTCGGTGGGAACGAGGCCGGCGCGTTTGATCGCGTTGGTCGCGGCGTCGGCGCCGAGCGTCGCGGTGGTCTCACCCGGACCGGCGACGCGCCGTTCGCGGATCCCGGTGCGCTCGACGATCCACGAGTCGTTCGTGTCGAGCCTGGCTTCGAGGTCGGCGTTGGTGACGCGTCCTTCGGGAAGCGCGGTTCCCCAGCCGACGATCCCGGCCGCGACGGTCACGCGACGCGCATCCAGGCGACCGCTTGCCCCTCGCGCAGCCGTTCGCCCGCGTGGGCCATGAAGCCCATGACGACCCCGCTGAAGGCGCTGCGGACCGGCTCGCGCGTCCCGGGGCCCTCGACCACTCCGACGATCTCACCGACACTCACTGTTGCGCCCGCTTCGAGGCCAAGGGGTTGGAAGACCCCGACGGCCGGCGCAACGATCATGCGTTCGACCATCGCGACCCGCTCGCCCTCGAGATCGAGTTGGCGACTCATGAGCTCTCCTCGGTGAACAGTCGCTCGCACTCGGCGGGGTTGCCGCACGCGAGGACGGGGATGTCGGGGACGGTGCGCTTGGCGACGCCGGCGATCATCGAGCCGGCGCCGACCTCGACGAAGGCCGCAGCACCGAGACCGGCCAGCGTCTCCATCGATGCGCGCCATCGCACGGGAACCGTGACGTGATCCGCCAGGCGGGCACGCCAGCCGTCGGTGTCGTCGCCCGAGTACGCCACGCCGTCGTGATTCGAGACGACTGGCGCGCTCGGAGCCGAGAACGGAACTGCCGCGAGCGCGGTGACGAGACCATCGCGCGCCGAGCTCATGAGGGGTGTGTGGAACGCGCCACCGACGTTGAGCTTCGTCGCGCGGCGCACGCCGACCTCTTTGGCACGCGCGAGCGCGAGCTCGAGACCTTCGGGTGTCCCCGCGATGACGATCTGGCCGGGTGCATTGTCGTTGGCGACCCACGCGCCGGCGGGCGCGGCGGCGCAAGCGTCCTCGGCCTGCTCGGTCGTGGCGCCGAGCAGCGCGGCCATACGCCCCGGGTGCGTGTCGGCCGCGGCCTGGGTGAGTTCGGCGCGCCGCGCGGCGAAGCGCACACCGTCTTCGAGATCGAGGGCGCCCGCCGCGATGAGCGCTGTCACCTGCCCGAGCGAATGGCCCGCGAACGCGACGACGTCGTCGAGCATCGGGCGGGCCGCCTCCCAGGCGACGAGCGATGTACACAGCACGGCCAGTTGGGCTTCACGCGTGCGCCCGAGCTGTTCGGCCGTCGCGTCGAGGAGGAGCGGAGCGAGCGGTTCGCCCAACGCGGCTTCGGCCTGCTCCACGATCTTCCACGCGGGATGGGCGCGCCAAGGCGCTCCCATCCCGGGGGTTTGTGTTCCCTGCCCGGGGAACACGACCGCGACGCGCACGAGCAAACCTCCGGGGAAAGAATTGCGAGCTGGGCGAAACGCACAAGAGCGGGGGACCGAAGCAGTTCGACCCCAATGCTCCACACAGGGTTACACGCGTGTGTGACCGGTCGATACATGATGCATGAACGAGGCGTTTCGTACGGGACGGTAACCGGCTGTACCGGCGGGTAATCGCGCTACTGCGCGGTAATGTCGCTCGCAATGGACGACGCCCCGAGCGCACTCGTCGCGCTGTTGCCTCATCGTGCGCCGTTCCTCTTCGTCGACGACGTCGACGCGTGCGAACCGGCGGTGAGCGTGCGGGCGCACTACCGGGTCACGGGCGAAGAGCCGTTCCTCGCCGGCCACTTCCCGGGGAATCCGATCTTCCCCGGCGTCCTCCAGCTCGAAGCCCTCGCGCAGACCGGTGCCATCGCGGTGCTCGCCGACGCGCGTTTCGCGGGCAAGCTGGCGCTCTTCGGCGGAGTCGAAGACGTCCGCTTCCGCCGGATCGTGCGTCCCGGTGATGTGCTCGATCTCGCCGTCGACATCGAACGCCTCAGCGGGCGCGGCGGCTGGGGCAGGGGTGTTGCGTCGGTCGAGGGCGCGGAGTGCTGCCGGGCCCGCTTGCTGTTCGCCCTGGCCTGATTGCCGTTAGCCGGGTACGGCGATCAGCGCTTGCGCCGGCGCTGCTGCTCTTGGCCGAGCCGCTGGAGCGCGGCGAGCTCGCCCGCCGTGTACTGGCGAGGGTCCTCGACCCGGGGCGCGGGGGGGATGGTCGGCTGCTCCGGATCCTGGCCGAGCAGCAGCCTCGTTTCGGCCTCGCGCGAGAGCGGCGGCTCGGCCCGGACGCGGCGCGACGGTGCGATCAAGATCATGAGCAGCGCCGCTGCCGAGGCACCCACGATGATGCCCACCACGAACTCCACCACGCTTGGGATGGTACCGAAATGGCATGATGGGAACGCCCGTTTCACGCGCTTTGCGGGAAACGACCGCGCCCGAGTGGTGGAATGGCAGACACGACGGACTCAAAATCCGTTGCCCGCAAGGGCGTGAGGGTTCAAGTCCCTCCTCGGGTACCCATGATGATCAGGTAAGACGTCGCCAACTCGCTGCGACGGTTGGCGAGCGTGGTCACGACGTGCTCACGACGACTGACGCCAACGCACACGAATCACACCGATGACGAGCTTGCGCCCGCACCCTCGGAATTTCACCGTTCGGTCGGGCCCGCCAACGCGTGTATCTGCTCGCGCACGAACTCGATGATCTCGCCGTCGCTCAGCGTCGTCCCACGTCGGACCGCGGAGGCGAAGGCGCTCGCTCCGAGTTGGCGGCGGAGGTCGTCGACGAGGGTGCTGAGGTGCTCGGCGTCGGCAGCCTCGAACGGCAGTGCGTACGCGGCCCCGGCGGCGGTAAGCGCGCCGTGGAGTGTCGCGGCACCGAGGTGAGCTCGGAGCTGCACGAGGATGCCGAAGACGTGGCGTAGCGACAGCCACTGGTTGGCCCAGTCGCCGCCGCGGTACCAGAGCTCGACGACGTCCGCGTAGCGGCGTAGCGCTTCGCGCGGCTCACCCTCGCGTGCGCGGAGCCACAGGACCTCGGTGAGGGCGAAGGCCTCGATCCAACGGTTACCGGCATCGCGGGCGAGGTCGACGGCGCGACGCAGGTGTTCGGTTGCCTCCATCGGATTCGTCGACTCGAGTGCCAGACCGAGCGCGTAGCTCGCCTGCGCGTGGGCGGTGGGTGATTCGGAAGCCATGGCGGCGGCGCGCGCTTCGCCGGCGAGCTGCGCACCTTTCACGTACTCGCCGACGCTCGTATGCGCGACCGATCGCATGTAGAGCGCATGAGTGAGCCGTGCGGGCGATCCGCCCCGCGGTGGACGCGATCATCCGGTCCATCCACCCGGTGCCTCCCACCGCGTCGCCCCGGTAGAAGCACGCGTTGGCCAGCGCTCGTTCCGCCAGCCCCGAGCAGTCGACGTTCAGTCGCTCGGCTTCGGCGACGGCAAGCTCGCCCAGCTCGATCGCTCCTTCGAGGTCGCCGCGCACGAACCGGCCGTAGGCCGTGACCGCGACCAGCACCGGGTAGCGCGGGTGCGCCCCGGCGCTGGGGAGTCCGCTGACGGCTTCGGCCCAGTTGGTGATCTCCGCGCGCATACACCGGAACCCGTACTCCCGTAGCCCGACGACCAGTCGAAGCCCGAGATCCACCTCAGAGTGTTCGAGCGACCAGATGTGCGCGGATCGGAGGTTGTCGTAGTCACGGTCGAGCGCGGCCACCGCCGCGGCTTCGTCGGGGCCGGACAAGGCCTGTGCGCTTCGTTCCACGAGGTCGAGGTACCAGTGCGCATGTCGGTTCCGCACCGCCTCTCGCTCGTCTCGGCCTATTCGATCCCGACCGAACTCGCGGAGTGTCTCCAAGAGGCGGTAGCGGGGGACGTGCTCGTCGACCAGCTGCACCATCGACTTGTCGACGAGGTTCGCGAGGAGCGTCGAAACTCTCGCCGGGCTGAGATCCTCACCCGCGCACACTCCTTCGGCGGCATCGAGCCCGAAGGTGCCGGCGAACACGCCGAGGCGACCGAAGAGTCGTTGCTCATCGGGATCCAGCAGGTCGTGCGACCAAGCGACGAGATCGTGCAGGGTCCGGTGCCGGGCGATCATCGACGTCTGGGAACCGGCGAGGATCTCGAACCGCCCGTCGAGCCGCTCGGCGAGTGCGGCCGGGCTCATCGCTCGGATACGAGCCGCGGCGAGCTCGATCGCGAGCGGCAGTCCGTCGAGACGCCGAACGATCTCCACGATCACACTGACGTCGTCGGGCTCGGGGGAGTATCCCGGGCGCGCCGCCCGGGCCCGCTCGAGGAACAGCTGCATCGCCGGCGCGTCGGACGCCATGGCGGCATTGGAACCCTCCGACGCGACGTCGAGCGGGCCGACGCGCCACACCTGCTCGCTCGGAAGCCCCAATACCTCCCGACTGGTCGCGAGCACCGTGACCTCGGGGCACAAGCTCAGCAGCCGGTCGGCGAGCGGGGCGATGGCAGCACGGAGGTGCTCGCAATTGTCGAGCACGAGCAAGGCCTTCCGGGCTCGCAGGTACTCAACGAGCGTCTCCTCGACGGTGAGGTGCTGGCGCTGCTGCACATCGAGCACGGTTGCGATGGCGGCGACGGTCGACGCGGGATCGTGGAGCGGCGCGAGCTCCGCGACGAAGACTTCACCGCCGAATTCGTCCCACAGGTCGTTCGCGAGTCGCATGGCGAGCCGGGTCTTGCCGACACCTCCCGGCCCGGTCAGCGTCAACAGGCGATCGTGGTGCAGCCGGTCGATGAGCTGGTCGAGCTCCTCGGCCCGACCGATCAGCTGCGTGGTCTCGACAGGGAGGTGTCGTGGCTTCGAAGGGCGCGACCCCGCGTTCGTCCGCAGCAAGGTCTGGTCGTCGTTGAGCACACGAGCCTCGAGCTCCCGGAGCGCCGACGATGGTTCGAGCCCGAGCTCATCGCGCAGCAGTCTTCGGAACGCGTCTGCTTGACGCAACGCTTCCGCGGACCGTCCGCTGCGGTACAAAGCGACGATCAGCTGATGCCGGGGCCGCTCACGCAGCGGGTTCTCGGCGACGAGCGCCTCGAGCTGGCCGACGCACGCGGCATGTTCCCCGAGAGCCAGGCGCGCCTCCAACAGATCCTCTCGCGCGTTCGCCCGCAACTCGTTCAGTCGCATCTCTTCGAACCGCGCCCAGTCGAACTCGGCGAACTCCTCGAATGCGGACCCGCGCCAACTCGAGAGTGCGGCACCGAGGTGCTCGATCGCGACCGCCGGATCCGGCTCCCGTTTGGCGAGCGAACACAAGCGTTCGAAACGTCGTGCGTCGAGCGTGTCGTCGTCGACCTCGAGCACATAGCCCGGTGGTCGGGCGACGATGTCGGCCTCGGGCCGAAGCAGCTTGCGCAACCGCGAGATGTTGCTCTGCAGCACGCCGGAAGGATCGACCGGGGGGTTGTCGCTCCACAGCTCCTCGCAGAGCCGGTCGGTCGACACGACCTCGCCGTGGTGCGCGGCCAGGAGGGCGAGCACCAGACGCGGCTTCGGTCCACCGATCGGCACCGATTGTCCGCCGCGGACCAGCGTGATGCCGCCGAGCACCCGGATCTCGAGACCGCCGTCCACGACCGCATTCTCGCAAGCGCGCTTGCAGAACACCTGCCGACCCTTGCAAGCGCCCGACAGCCTTTCCGCAGCCGGCTCCCGAGACGCTGCCTCCAGACGAACCCAAGGCGGATCTCGAACCCGGCGACGACATCGTCCCGCGAGGTCCTCTACCAGGAGGCATCACCAATGAATCCCAACCAGGCGCTGTGGGAAAAGGGCGATTTCACTCGGATCGCGGCGAGCATGCGAGGTAGCGGCGAGGACCTGGTCCGGCGGATCGGGGTCGCTGCGGGCGCGAAGGTCTTGGATCTCGGCTGCGGCGACGGCACGACGGCGGTTCCGGCGGCGCAGCTCGGTGCCGACGTCCTGGGGGTCGACATCGCCCGGAACCTCGTCGAGGCCGGGAGCAAGCGGGCCGCGGACAACGGGCTCACGAACCTGCGGTTCCAAGCAGGTGATGCGACCGACCTCGCGGGCTTGGCCGACGGCTCCTTCGATCTCACCATGAGCATCTTCGGGGCGATGTTTGCTCCCCGGCCGTTCGACGTGGCCAAGGAGATGGTGCGCGTGACGCGACCCGGCGGTCGGGTCGTGATGGGGAACTGGATCCCGGGCGACCCGACGCTCGTCGCGCAGATCCTCAAGATCAGTTCCGCGTACTCGCCGCCGCCGCCCGCAGGATTCGTGAGCCCCATGACGTGGGGGCTCGTCGACGACGCGGTCGAGCGGTTCGCCGCCGCCGGAGTTCCGAAGGACAAGATCTCGTGCGAGCGCGACACGTTCGTCTTCGAGATCGCCGTGTCGCCGACGGAGTACCTCTCCTTGTTCCGGACGTACTACGGCCCGACGATGAACGCGTTCGACGCGGCCGAGGCAAACGGTCGCGCCGACGAGCTGTTCGGCGAGCTCGACTCGTTGTTCAACGAGCAGAACGAGAGCTCGAATCCTCACACGACCTGCATCCCCGCGACGTTCCTGCGCGTGACTGTCGAGCTATGAGGTTGTGATGCGAGGCCCGCGTTCTCGGACGGTGACGCGGGTCTCCCCGTCTGTTGGCCGTCGTTCGCCGACGCGAACGGGCGACCGGCGACTCGCCCGACGCGATGCAGACGCGACGAGGCCCCCGGGCGCCGTGACAGCCGAACCGGGGGCCTCCTCGAGTACGCGAACCGCCGGATCGTCACTCCCGACGAAACGGTCGAGTTCGCGAGGGTCGCGGTTGTTTAGAGCGGGACACCCGGCGGGGTGAAGCTGCCGTTCTGGGGGACGAGCAGGCCCTCGACGTCTTCGCGACGCTCGATGGCCGGCGGAACGTATTTCGCCTCGTGTTCTTGCATGCTTGTACTTCCTCCCTCATGAGGTGTCGTGCGCTGTGCCCACGACACCGGGTCTCCGCTCCTGGAGACCGAAACATACCCAACGGTCTGCCGGAGCGCTCGTCGCCCGGTCACCCGCTGACCGACGGTTCGCCCGCGGTCTCGATCAGCTTCACGGTCTCGGTGTAGCGCGCCAACCTGAGCGACGCGCCGACCGTCAGGGCAAAGCCGACGATCGCCACGGGCTCGAAATGCGGGCGGGTGTGGTCGCCGAGCGCGGCGATTCCGACGATCGAGGGAACGACGGTCTCGACCCCGAACATCACGGCCGAGGTCGCGGTCACCGATCCGCGCTGCAGCGCGCTCGCGAACATCAGCATCCCGCACGCGCCATAAAGGACGAGCGCGACCGCGACGGGCTCGATCGCGAGGTGCCACAGGTCGTGGGGGATGTGCAGCGTCCGCGCCGCGACCGCGGTGCCCGTGAAGCCGAGCCCCGCGCACGCCGCCAGCGCGATCGCGCCCTTGGGATCCGCCAGGCGCGCCGCTGCCGATCCCGGCCAGTGCGACGACGGCCACGCCGGCGAGCAGCAAGGCGCGACCCACGTGCGAGAGATGCTGGGCGTGTTCCGCTCCGGCCGACAGACCGAGAAGCGCGAGCCCCGCGATGAGCACCGCGATGGCAACGGTGTCGGCGGTCCGGAGCCGAAATCCGAAGACGAACACCGCCGCCAGCGCCGTCACCCCGATGCTGCCGGCGACTGCCGACTGCACGACGAAGAGCGGCAGCGTGCGCAGCGCGACGACCGACGCGACGAATCCGATGGCGTCGAGGGCGAGCCCGGCGAGATACGGCAGCTGCCGTCCGAGCCGGGCGAACAGCATGAGGTCGAGGTGCCCCGCCGTCGCCGCTCGTCGCGCGCCCGCCGCTTGCAGGATCGTGCCGAACCCGTAGCTCACGTTGGCGACGAGCGCGCAGATCAATGCGAGAAGCATCTGCGCACAAGACTACGAGCCCACCGGCCCGGTGCCCTGCCGGCCGGCCGGTATCTCGTACTTCCGGAAGGCTCCGACGCTCCTTGTCACTGCCGGCGATCGAGTCCAACCGTTACCCGCAGCACAGGGCCCGCGGGTACCGGGGCCGGTGAACCGGCGGAGGGCCTCTCGCAGCTCGTCGGGCTTCGGCCGTGACGATCGGACGGCGCATCGCACCGCGAACGCTGCCGTGCCCGGGCGAGCGCCGTAGACTGCCTGGTTCCATGTCCAAGTCCCTGCTGGAGCGCCGGCTCATCGACGTGAGCGACCGACTCAAGCGGCTGCGGGCCGAGCTCGCGGTCGCCGAGGAGCAGTGCGCGGTCCTGGTCGGTGAGGCCGAGGATGCACGGCTGCGTTCCCTCGTCTCGGAAACCCCGCTCGCGCAAGCCGAGGCGCACGAGATGCGTCGGCATGCCGATGCCCAATCGCGCAACCGCGACGCGTCTGCGTCGCGCTATCGAAGAGCTCGAACGCGACCAAGATGCGCTGCTCGATCGCATGGCGAACGAGCTCGCGATTCCGCGGGCTCCTACCTCTTCGTCGTAACAGAAGGTGAGAGGTTCAGAACCGGTGAGCAAATCCGTGCGCGTCGTGATCGCCGAGGACGAGGCGATCATCCGTCTCGATCTGAAGGAGATCCTCGAGGAAGAGGGCTACGAAGTGGTCGGCGAGACGGGTCGCGGCGATACCGCGATCGAGCTCGTGCGCGAGCTCGAGCCCGATCTCGCGATCCTCGACATCAAGATGCCGGGCATGGACGGCCTCACCGCGGCGCGGACCATTGCCGGTGAGCGCCTCGCCGCCGTGCTCATCCTGACTGCGTTCTCTCAGCACGATCTGGTCGAGCAGGCGCGCGACGCCGGCGCGCTCGCGTATCTCGTCAAGCCCTTCCAGACGAGCGACCTGCTGCCCGCGATCGTTACGGCACTCGGTCGCTTCGAGCAGATCGTCGCGCTCGAACGGGAGAATGCCGACCTCGCCGAGCGACTCGAGGCCCGCAAGGTGATCGACCGGGCCAAGGGTCGTCTGATGGACGAGCACGGTCTCAGCGAGGCTGATTCCTGGCGCTTCCTGCAAAAGAACGCGATGAACTCCCGCCGCAAGATCCACGAGGTCGCGCACGACGTCGTGAGCGGGACCCTCGCCCCGTAGCGGCCCCGGCGCCTGGACCTCCGGAGACTGTCGCCGGGCCGTCGTAGCATGACGGCGATGGCGAAATTGCTCCTGCTCGACGGCCATTCGCTGGCGTACCGGGCGTTCTTCGCGCTGCCGACCGATCTGGCCACGAAGTCCGGGACCGTGACCAACGCGGTCTATGGCTTCACGTCGATGCTCACCAAGGTGATGGCCGACGAACAGCCCGATCACATCGCGGTCGCCTTCGACGCACCGGGTGGGAGCACGTACCGCTACGAGCTCGACCCCGAGTACAAAGCCGGCCGCAAGGAGACCCCCGACCTCTTCCGTTCGCAGCTCCCGTTGATCCACGAGGTGCTCGAGGCCCTCGAGATCACGCAGCTGGAGATTCCCGGCGTCGAGGCCGACGACGTCATCGCGACGCTGGCGACGCAGGCCGCCGCGGCCGGGACCGACGTGGTGATCGTCACCGGCGATCGCGACTCGTACCAGCTCGTGCGCGACCCGCACGTGAAGGTGCTCTACAACAAGCGAGGCGTCTCCGACTACGCGCTCTACGACGAGGCCGGTATCGCGGAACGGTGTGGTGGCGTCACACCCGCGCAATACCTCGACTACGCGAGCTTGCGCGGCGACACGAGCGACAACCTCCCGGGCGTGCCCGGCATCGGCGAGAAGACGGCCGCGAAGCTCATCACCACCTACGGCGGGCTCGAAGGCATCTACGAGCACCTCGACGAGCTACCGCCGAAGCAGCGCGACGAACCTGGCCGAGGCCAAGGAACGCGTCTTCAAGAACCGCGAGATGTCGCGGCTCATCCTCGACGTCGATCTCGGCGGCATCACCCCCGGCGACCTGCACCAGGGCGCGTTCGACCGCGAACGTGTGCGGGTGTTGTTCAATCAGCTCGAGTTCCGGCTGTTGTTGCCGCGCATCCTCGACGCGGTCGGCGACGTCGCCGACACCCCCGACTCCGACACGCTCGACGTCGAGGTCGCGATCGCCCGTGACGCGAAGAGCCGCGGTCGAGGCGCTCACCCGGGCGGCGTACGGCCGAGCGGGTCGCGGTCGAGGCGCGCTGGGCGGGCGCGGTCGGTCGCAGCGCCGTCGTCGGGCTCGCGATCTCCACAGGTGACGACGCGACCTTCATCGACGGCGATCTCCTCGTCGATCGCGGGGTGCGCGACGCGGTCGAGCGCCATCGACGGGCCGACGAGCCCGCCCCTCGTGGCGCACCGCGCCAAGGAGTTGATGCACGGTCTCGGCCGGCGAGCTTCGGTCGCTCGATCGCGACACCGCGGTCATGGCGTACCTCCTCGATCCGGGCGAAGGGAAGTACCTCCTCGAAGATCTCGCCCTGCGCTACCTGTCGCTCGAGCTGACCTCACCCGACCAGGTGGAGGGCACGCTCGACTTCGACGGCGAGGCGAACGTCGCGCGAGACCGGTCGGCGGGTCGCGGTGCTCGTGCGGCTCGCGGACGCGCTGTCCGAGTCGCTCGAGGCCCGCGAGCTCGTCGAGTTGTACGAGAGCATCGAGCGTCCGCTCGTCCCCGTCCTCGCGAAGATGGAAGACGCCGGCGTGCGGATCGACGTCGGATTCCTCGAGGAGCTCGGCAAGGAGCTCGGCGACGACTGCCGGCGGCTCGAAGCCGAGATCCACACTCACGCCGGTGAGCAGTTCAACGTCAACTCCACGCCGCAGCTCCGGCGCATCCTGTTCGAGAAGCTCGGGCTGACGCCGGTCAAGAAGACGAAGACGGGCCCGTCCACCGACGCCGACTCGCTGCAGAAGCTGGCGGAGGAGCACCCGATCGTCGAGGCGCTGCTGCGCTACCGCGAGGTCGAGAAGCTGCGGAACACCTACGCCGACGCGCTGCCGCCGCTCGTGCATGCCGACGGTCGTATCCATGCGACGTTCAACCAGCTCGCCACGACCACCGGCCGCATCTCGAGCGAGGCGCCCAACCTCCAGAACGTGCCGGTGCGCACGTCGGCCGGCCGCGAGCTGCGCAAGGCGTTCATCGCCGACGAAGGTTGCGGACTCCTCACCGCCGACTACTCACAGATCGAGTTGCGGGTGCTGGCGCACCTCGCGCGAGGACCCGGGACTCATCGAGGCCTTCGAGCGCGGTGCCGACGTGCACACCACGACGGCCGCGGCGGTCTTCCATGTCGACGAGGAGCAGGTCGACGAGTTCCAGCGGCGCTTCGCCAAAGTCGTCAACTACGGGCTCGCCTACGGCATGGAGGCGTACGGGCTCGGCACGCGGCTCGACATCCCCACCGATCAGGCCCGCGAGATCCTCGACGCGTACTTCGCCGCGTTCCCGAACATCGCCACCTACATGACCGAGACGATCCGGGAGGCAAAAGCCGCGGGTTTCACGACGACGCTGTTCGGGCGGCGCCGCCAACTCCCCGAGCTCTCCTCGGACAACTTCCGGATCCGGCAGATGGGCGAGCGCATGGCGCAGAACGCGCCGGTGCAGGGGAGTGCGGCCGACATCTTCAAGCTGGCGATGGTCGATCTCGACCGCGCGCTCGCGGCCGGAGGCTTCACGAGCCGCATGGTGCTCACCGTGCACGACGAGCTCGTCTTGGAGGTGCCGCTGGCCGAGCGCGAGCGGGTGACCGAGCGTCGTGCGCGACACGATGGAGCACGTCACCGAGTTGCGCGTCCCACTCGTTGTCGACATCGGCTTCGGGGCCACCTGGGCCGACGCGAAATAGCGCGGCGAGCAGCCCGTCGCGACGAACGAACACAGCTCAGCGATCGAAGGCGGCGAGTCCCACGATCGGTGCCGGTGGCACGCGGTTGCCGAGCGAGCCGAGGAAGGGCGAGCTGGAGAAGTCGAACACCCCGCCGTCGGATGCGGCGAGGAGGTAGCCGTTGCCGAAGCGCACCATGCCGACGATCGCCCGATTGAGGTGGATCGCCCCGAGCGAGCCGCGGAAGGGTGCGTCGCCGAATGCGAACACCCCACCGTCTGCCGCGTCGAGCCAGTAACCCTTGCCACTCGATGTCGGTACGAGCCCGATGATCGGTTGGTTGAGGCGCGTCGACCCGAGCGACCCCCGGAAGCGCGCGTCGCCGAACGCGAACACCCCGCCGTCGGATGCGACCATGAAGTAGCCGCGGCCCGAGGCGGTCGGGACCGAGTCGATGACGGTGCCGTTCAGGTGCACGCCGCGCATGTCGCCGTAGAACTTGGCATCACCGAGGGCGAAGACGCGCCCCTCCGTCGTGAACAACCAGTAGCCCTTGTGGGTCTGCGTCTCGCTGATCGCCCGCACCTCTTCGCCGGGGTCGAGCGGGCCGCCGTCGCCGTACCACCGCGCATCGCCGAACGTGTACACATGGCCGGCGCGATTGACGATCCAGTAGCCCAGCGCGGTGTCCGTCGGTGTGAGATGCGCGACCGTCGGGTCGGCCGGGTTCCCGTATTGACGCGCGTTGCCGAACGCGTACACGGCGCCGTCCGAGCCGAGCATCCAGTAGCCGTGCTGCGGCTTGGCGACGACGTGCGCGGTGAAGGTGACGTTGCGCACACCCTGACCGTCGGCGGGGTTGATCGACCACGTGTCGGTGAACGTTCCCGTCTTCGTCGCGGAGAACCGGACCTGCTCGGTGAGTGTGCCGCCGGGCGGCAGGTTCGTACCTTCGGGCAACAACGTGCGCGCGGTGAACCCGAGGTTTCGCGCGGGCGGCTTCGAACGCACGACCGATGCGGCCAGGCCCCCCGTGTTGCGGAGCACGAACTGCGAGTCGACCGTCGTGCCCACGGTCACGTTGGCGATATCGAACGACGTCGGCGTGATGGTGACGTGCGCGGGATCCGCGACGACGCCCGTCAGCTTGACGGCCTGGTCGCCACCGTCGGAGTGCACGGTGAACTGGTCGTCGTGCTCGCCCTTCGCGGCGCCCGCTGCCGGCGCGAACGTGACGGTGACGGTGACGGATGCGCCCGGGGCGATCGTGCTGCCCGAGGCCGGGACGTTCGACAGGGTGAACGGCGACCCGGCCGCCGGTAGATCGGTGGCGCCGACGTTCGTGACGGTCGCGCCCTCGTTCGCGAGGGTGACGACTCCCGACAGCGGGTTGCCGCCCGCCGTCGTCCCGCCCAGGCTGAGCAGTGCCGGCGACGCGACGAGATCGGCCGAAGCGCTCTCGCCGACGGCGGTGAGCGCGATGTCGACGGGGCCGTCGGTGGTCTGGGCTTCAAGTGTCGTGGACGCGAGCCCCACCTTTGTTGGTGTGAACGTGATCGGCACCGCGATCGCGCCGCCGGCGGCGAGCGAGGCGGGTGCCGGCGGAGTCGCGTTGCCGACGCCGAAGGTGGCGCTGCTCGAACTGAACCCCGTGACCGTGGTCGGGCGTTGAGCCGTGAAGGTCGCCGTCGCCGTCGCCGACTGCCCGACGATGGTGGTCGGGAACGAAGCCGGCGACGCCTGCAAGGACGCCGTGACCGGTGACCCGAACGCGAGTACGTGGCCGTCGCGTGTCCCGACGTAGACGCGCGCGCTGTCGACCGCCGGAACCGAGTACTTCGACGCGGTGCCGATGGGAGCGCTCCACAGCAGATGGAACTGGCCGTTCACCGGGACCGGGTCGTAGGCGCGGAGTTGCGCGTTCGCGCCGGTGCCGTCTGCTTCCCACACGACCCAGAGCACGGAGCTCCCCGACGCAACCCCGTCCGAGGTCACCACCGGGCCTCCCGAGCCGTACCCGAACGTGTCGGTCGTCGAGGCCGCGAGGCTGAGGGTGGGGTTCCCCGCTCCGTCGACGCCGTACTTGTACGCCCGCAAGTACCCGGACGAGCCTGCGCCCACCCCGCCGGAACCGTTCGCAGTCACGACGTCGACGTATCCGCCATCGCCCGGCCAGACGGCCGGGCGGCTCCACACGCCCCCGTACGGCCCGACCCGCGCGACGACGCTGTCACCGCCGCTCGCGCCCTGCTGATAGCCGCCGAGGTGGTCGCGGTCGAGGAGGTAGACGTAGCCCTGCTTTCCCTCGGTCACGAGGAGGTGCGGGTGGCTCGGCGTCCCGAAATACGCGTCGGGCAGACCGACCGGGCCGCCGGAGCCGAAGTCGAGGTCGTTCTGTTCGAGCGTCGCGCCGTCGTAGGGTGCGAAGAAGTCGACCGGCTTCAACGTGCCGTCCGCTTGCACCACCACCCGCGCGATCGCCTCGGAGAGATCGTTCGGCGGTTGATTGCCCGGGCGGGGCCCGCTGAGGTCCCAGCCGCCGTTGCCGGTCGAGAACAGGATCTGGCCGTCACCGTCGGATACGAGACCCGACCCGGCCTGCCAGATGCCCGCGCCCGAGACGTCGTCGCGCACCGCGGTGAACATCGTCGTGATGGTGTGCGTCGTCGTCGACAGACCGACGATCCATCCTGCCCACGGGTATCCGTCGCAGCTCGATCCGAATGCGGCGTACACGACGCCGTTCATCAACAGCAGTCCCGGCCGCTGCAGTTGCATCAGGGGATTGAACTGGTGCGCCGCGTTGTGGGTCGCGTTGTCGGCGTAACCCGCGATCGTGATCGGCCAGCCCGGCGCCTCGGCCCCGGTCGCGACGTCGACTGCGTGTGCGAGGTATTCCGGTGTGCCGGAGCTGCCGGACACGTACTGCTTGTCGACGAAGTAGGCCGTGTTCGTCGCCGGATCGACGACCGGTGTTCCCGTCACCCCGATGTGGGGCGCCAGGTCGGCGCAGCCGATGTCCGACGCGTTGAACGGCACGCCCAACGTCTTCTTCCACCGCTGTGTGCCCGTGACCGGGTCGAGTCCGTAGACGTTGTCGTTCTCGGTGGCGACCAGCAGGGTCCCCTGCGACACGATGGGTTGCGCGTACACCTGGCCGTCGACCGTCGCGCTGAAGAGGCGCCCGAACTGACCGCCGGTGACGGTGCCGGGAGACAGCGCGGACTGGTCGGGGTACCAGCCGTTGCGCAGTGGGTTGTTCGAGTAGGTGAGGACGTCCGCCCGGCCGCTCGAGGCCGGCGCGACCGCGGCGAGAGGCGCCGCGACGAATGCGAGCAAGGCAAAGCGCGCGAGGCGATGCTTCGCCGCAGTTCCCAAAGCGTCGCCTCCCCAGCACGGCGGAACCACCGATCCCGACTACGGATGGTAGTCGCCGGGCTTCGATGTGTGGCAGCCCGGTCGCGCGAAGCTCGGGTATGCCCGGTACGCCCACTCCCGACCCGGGCCATTGGTTCAATCCGCTCGCCGCGTTCGTCGGGCCGGCCTACTTGCGCAATGCCTTCGCGATGGGGACCGTCCAGGAGGTCGATTTCCTCGTCGACGAGTTGCAGCTGCACCCGGGGATGCGGGTGCTCGACGCCGGCTGCGGTCCCGGGCGCCACGCGCTCGAGCTGGCCCGGCGCGGGATCGAGGTCGTCGGTGTCGACGTGTCGCCCGAGTTCTTGGCGTTGGCCCGAGCCGAAGCGGGTGATCTCCCGGTCGAGTTCGTGCAGATCGACGTTCGGTCGCTGCCGTTCGTGGACGCCTTCGATGCGGTCATCTGTCTGTGCCAAGGCGGCTTCGGGCTCCTGGGCGGTGGCGACGACGAGCTCGACGTCGTGTCGCGGTTCGCGACCGCGCTCCGACCCGGCGGTGCGCTCGCACTGAGCGCGTTCTCCTCGTACTTCGTCGTACGTCATCTGGAGGCCGACGAGTCGTTCGATGCCGGCTCCGGGGTGGAACACGAGCGGGCCGTCGTACGCGATCCCGACGGTCGCGAGCGCACCTTCGACCTCTGGACGACGTGCTACACGCCCCGGGAGCTCCGCCTCCTCGCGGCGCGTGCCGGGCTCGTGGTCGACGGCGTCTTCGGAGTGGCGCCGGGTCGCTATGCGCGCAGCGAAGCTTCGATCGACGTCCCCGAGCATCTCTTGGTGGCGCACCGCCCGGACGCCACAGAGTTTCCCTCGGGGCGATAGGCCTGTAGCCTTGCCAAGCCGCTCCACCGGAGCGGCGATGGGCGCGCGCGCAGCCCACGTTTCGATGCGCCGCTCGTCGACCCCGAACAAAGCAGGAATCAAGTGTTGGACCAGGAACCGGACGCGACTGCGCCGCCCACCGCCGCAGCCGCCGAGACCACCGCCGCCGAGCCCGTCGCGGGTACGGATGTCACGGCGGCGGAAGATGCCGAATCCGAGATGGAGCAGAACATCGTCGAGAACGACCTCGGCGACATGTCGCTCGAAGACGCCATCGACGCCACCATCGTCGCCTTCGACGACGGTGATCTCGTGCACGGCAAGGTCGTGAAGATCGACGCGGACGAGGTGCTCCTCGACATCGGCTACAAGTCCGAGGGCGTCATCCCGAGCAAAGAGCTGTCGATCCGCAACGACGTCGACCCGCACGAGGTCGTCTCGCTCGGCGAGGAGATCGAAGCCCTCGTCCTCCAAAAAGAGGACAAGGACGGTCGCCTGATCCTGTCGAAGAAGCGCGCGCAGTACGAGCGCGCGTGGGGCACGATCGAACAGAAGAAGGAGAACGAGGAAGTCGTCTCCGGCCCGGTCATCGAGGTCGTCAAGGGCGGACTCATCATCGACATCGGCCTACGCGGCTTCCTGCCCGCGTCGCTCGTCGACCTCCGCCGGGTGCGCGACCTGCACCCGTACGTCGGTCGCGTGCTCGAGTGCAAGATCATCGAGCTCGACAAGAACCGCAACAACGTCGTGCTTGTCGCGTCGCGCCTACCTCGAAGAGACGCAGCGCGAGCAGCGCGACGAGTTCCTCACCAACCTGAAGCCGGGCGAGATCCGTCAAGGGTGTCGTGTCGTCGGTCGTCAACTTCGGTGCGTTCGTCGACCTCGGCGGCATGGACGGTCTCGTCCACGTGTCCGAGCTGTCGTGGAAGCACGTCGACCACCCGTCGTCGGTCGTGCAGGTCGGCGACGAGGTCACCGTGCAGGTGCTCGACGTCGACCTCGTCGCGTGAGCGCATCTCGCTGTCGCTCAAGGCCACCCAGCAGGACCCGTGGCAGGAGTTCGCCACCGGCCACCAGGTCGGCGAGCTCGTCTACGGCCGGGTCACCAAGCTCGTGCCGTTCGGCGCGTTCGTGCAGGTCGGCGAGGGCATCGAAGGCCTGGTGCACATCTCCGAGATGGCCGCGCACCACGTCGAGGCGCCCGAGCAGGTCGTCACCCCCGGCGAGGAGCTGTGGGTGAAGATCATCGACATCGACCTCGAGCGCCGGCGGATCTCGCTGTCGATCAAGCAGGCCGCCGAGGGTGGCGAGGTCGCGGCCGAGTACCGCGAGTTCTACGGCGAGCACGCCTACGACGCGCAGGGCAACTACATCGGTCCCGACTACACCGAGGGCGAAGCGGGTGCCGAGGGTGCGGCCGCGCCCGAGGCGCCCGCCTCGGACACTGCGCCGGTCGAGCCCGCCCTCGCCGATCCCGAAACCCCGGCGAGCTGACCCGACAGTCCCACCGACAGTTGGCAGGGAAACGCGTGCGTGGAGCCGCTTTTCCCACCAACTGTCGGCAGGGAAACGCGTGCGTGGAGCCGCTTTTCTTGCCAACAGTGGAAGGTTGATCTGGATTCGTAGACTCCCCGCCCATGCTGATGGTCGGGATTGACGGGCGGGATCGGCGCAGGGAAGTCGACCGTCGCCCGGCTGCTCGCGGCGCGGGGCGCCGTCGTCATCGACGCCGACGCGATCGCCCGGGAGGTCGTG
The DNA here is from genome assembly GCA_963812205.1 of uncultured Actinomycetes bacterium. Classification (GTDB taxonomy): domain Bacteria; phylum Actinomycetota; class Acidimicrobiia; order IMCC26256; family PALSA-610; genus PALSA-610. Next base: position 1,170,975 of record CAWEUJ010000002.1, on the reverse strand, counting down.
GAACCGGGCACTCCAACGCTCGTGAAGCTCGTCGAGCGGTTCGGGCCGGAGATTCTCCGGGCCGACGGGTCGCTCGACCGGCCGGCGCTGGCCGCGGTCGCGTTCGTCGACGACGCGACCCGCAGGGAGCTCGAAGCGATCACGCACCCCGCGATCGGCGAGGAGTTCCTGCGCCGAGTCGCGGCGGCGGAGCCGGGCCAGGTGGTGGTCCACGACGTCCCGCTGCTCGTGGAGTCGAAGCGGGGCTTCGACTACGCATGCGTGATCGTGGTGGAGGCGCCGATCGAGACGCGGCTCGACCGGCTCGAGGCGCGCGGGATTCCCCGTGACGACGCGCGCCGGCGCATCGAGTTGCAGGCGAGCGACGAGGAGCGCCGGAAAGTGGCCACCTGGGTCGTCGACAACGCCGGTGACCTCACCCACCTGGAGAGACAGATCGACGGCATCTGGACAGATTTGGAGCGGCGCGCCGCGGAGGCTCCCGCGCCTGCGCCGGGACCGGATGCGTCGCCTGATTCGGCGACGTAACCGTCTCACTCCGCCGGTACGCTCGCCGGGTGCCGCTCTTCGAACTCGTCACCGACCTCGAGCCGGCCGGCGACCAGCCGGAGGCGATCGCCGCGCTCGGTCGCGGGGCTCGAAAACGGTGACCGGTTCCAGACGCTGCTCGGCATCACCGGCTCGGGCAAGAGCTTCACGATCGCCAACGTGATCGCGAACGCGCAGCGGCCGACGCTCGTGCTCGCGCCGAACAAGTCGCTGGCCGCGCAGCTCGCGGCCGAGTTCCGGGAGATCTTCCCGAAGAACCGCGTCGAGTACTTCGTCAGCTACTACGACTACTACCAACCCGAGGCGTACCTCCCACCGACCGACACGTACATCGAAAAGGACAGCTCGATCAACGACGAGATCGACCGGCTGCGCCACTCGGCCACGAGCGCGCTGCTGACCCGGCGCGACGTGATCATCGTCGCGTCGGTGTCGGCATCTACGGCCTCGGCTCGCCCGAGGAGTACGGCAAGCAGCTCCTGATGCTCGAGCCCGGGCGACGAGCGCGACCAGCGCGACGATCCTGCGCCGTCTCGTCGAGCTGCAGTACGAGCGCAACGACTTCGGCTTCGCGCGGAACAAGTTCCGGGTGCGGGGCGACACGATCGAGGTGTTCCCCGCCTACGAGGAGCGGGCGGTCCGCATCCAGCTCTTCGGCGACGAGGTCGAGCGCATCTGCAGCGTCGACCCGCTCACCGGCGAGATCGTCGAGGAGCTCGACGGGCTCGCGCTGTTCCCGGCGTCGCACTACGTCACCGACGAGGAGCGCCTGCGTCAGGCGATCGAGGGCATCGAGGCCGAGCTCGCGGAACGCCTGGCCGAGCTCGAGGGCGAGGGCAAGCTGCTCGAGGCGCAACGGCTGCGCATGCGCACGAGCTACGACCTCGAGATGATGCGCGAGGTCGGGAGCTGCTCGGGCATCGAGAACTACTCGATGCATCTCGACGGTCGCCAGCGCCAGGCAACCGCCCTACACGCTGCTCGACTACTTCCCCGACGACTGGCTCGTGCATCGTCGACGAGTCGCACGTCGCCGATCCCGCAGCTGCACGGGCAGTTCGAGGGCGACCGCTCGCGCAAGGACACGCTCGTCGAGCACGGCTTCCGGCTGCCGTCGGCGATGGACAACCGGCCGCTGCGCTTCGAGGAGTTCACCGAGCGGGTCAACCAGGTCGTCTTCATGTCGGCCACCCCGAGCCCGTACGAGCGCGAGATCTCGACGCAGATCGTCGAGCAGATCGTGCGCCCGACCGGCCTGATCGATCCCGAGATCATCGTCAAGCCCACGAAGGGCCAGATCGACGACCTCGTCGCCGAGATCAACGTCGCGCACCGAGGCCGACGCAGCGCGTGCTCGTCACCACGCTCACCAAGAAGATGTCCGAGGACCTCACCGACTACCTGCTCGAGCTCGGGCATCCGGGTGCGCTACCTGCACTCCGAGATCGACACGATCGAACGGATCGAGATCCTCCGGTCGCTGCGCCTCGGCGAGTTCGACGTGCTCGTCGGCATCAACCTGCTGCGGGAGGGCCTCGACCTTCCCGAGGTGTCGCTCGTCGCGATCCTCGACGCCGACAAGGAGGGCTTCCTGCGCTCGGCGACGTCGCTCATCCAGACGATCGGCCGGGCCGCGCGCAACGTCGACGGCCAGGTGATCATGTACGCCGATCAGATGACCGACTCGATGCGGCGCGCGATCTCGCGAGACGATGCGGCGGCGCCAGAAGCAGCTCGCGTACAACGACGAGCACGGCATCGACCCGCAGACGGTGCGCAAGAAGGTCACCGACATCCTCGAGATGATCCGCATGCGCGACGGCGAGCGAGGACGGTCAGACGACGTCCGGTCGCGGTCGGGGCCGCGGGCGCGGACCGGGGACGCGCACCGTCGGCGGCGGCCGAGCGCCTCGACCTGCCCCGCGACGAGCTCGGGCGGCTCATCCAGAGCCTCACCGACGAGATGCACGACGCGGCGCGCGACCTGCGCTTCGAAGAAGCGGCGCGACTGCGCGACGAGATCCACGAGCTGAAGCGTGAGCTCCGCGAGGTCGAGTTGAGCACACCGAACAGGTGTTCGACAACCCTGCCCGCGTCCGCCGGGTAGCCTGGCGCTCGATGAACGACACGATCGTCGTCCGCGGTGCGCGCGAGCACAACCTGAAGAACGTCGACCTCGAGCTGCCACGCGACAAGCTCATCGTCTTCACCGGGCTGTCCGGCTCGGGCAAGTCGTCGCTCGCGTTCGACACGATCTACGCCGAGGGCCAGCGCCGCTACGTCGAGTCGCTGTCGGCGTACGCGCGCCAGTTCCTCGGCCAGATGGACAAGCCCGACGTCGACTTCATCGAGGGCCTGTCGCCGGCGATCTCGATCGACCAGAAGTCGGCGTCGCGCAACCCGCGCTCGACCGTCGGCACGATCACCGAGATCTACGACTACCTGCGCCTGCTGTACGCCGCGCATCGGCGTGCCGCACTGCCCGAACTGCGGCCGGGTCATCACCCGCCAGACGCCGCAGCAGATCGTCGACCGGGTGCTGCAGCTCCCCGAGGGCACGCGCTTCCAGGTGCTCGCGCCGGTCGTGCGCGGCCGCAAGGGCGAGTACCACGCGCTGCTCGACGAGCTCGCCGGCCAGGGCTTCACGCGCGCCCGGGTCGACGGTGAGCTCGTCGACCTCGCCGACCAAGCTGCGAGCTCGAGCGCTACGAGCAGCACACGATCGAGGTCGTCGTCGACCGGCTCGTGCGGCGCGACGGGCATCGAGCGCCGGCTCACCGACTCGCTCGAGACCGCGCTGAAGCTCGCCGAGGGCGTGGCCGAGGTCGAGATCGTCCACAAGGACGACACGCAGGAGCCCGAGATCCTCACGTTCTCGCGAGCATCTCGCCTGCACCCACTGCGGGCTGTCGTTCGACGAGCTCGCGCCCCGCAACTTCTCGTTCAACTCGCCCTACGGCGCGTGCGCCGACGTGCGACGGACTGGGCACGCGCTTCGAGGTCGACCCCGAGCTCGTCGATCCCCGACGACGACCTCTCCATCGACGACGGCGCGATCGCGCCCTGGTCGGGCTTCCGCGGCGAGTACTTCAAGCGCGTGCTCGATCGCCGTGGGCGAGGAGTACGGCTTCGACACCGCCACGCCGTGGAAGAAGCTCAAGGCCGCGGCGAAGAAGGTCGTCCTCTACGGCGCGGCGGGCAAGCAGGTCACGGTCCGCTACAAGAACCGCTACGGGCGCCAGCGCTCGTACTCCACGAAGTACGAAGGTGTGATCCCGTGGGTGCGAGCGCCGCCACACCGAGTCCGAGTCGCGACCGCGTCCGCGAGCAGTCATCGAGGGCTACATGCGCGTCGTGCCGTGCCCGGCGTGCGAGGGCGCGCGGCTGCGCCCGGCGTCGCTCGCGGTCACGGTCGGCGGCAAGAACATCCACGAGGTCGGCGAGCTGTCGATCCGCGACTGCGCGGCGTTCTTCCGCACGGTCGAGCTCAGCGAGCGTGATCGCATGATCGCCGAGCGGGTGTTCAAGGAGATCAACGAGCGGCTGCAGTTCCTGCTCGACGTCGGGCTCGACTACCTCTCGCTGAACCGCATCGTCGGCCACGCTGGCGGGCGGCGAGGCGCAGCGCATCCGGCTCGCGTCGCAGATCGGCAGCGGGCTCGTCGGCGTGCTTTACGTGCTCGACGAACCGTCGATCGGCCTGCACCAGCGCGACAACCAGCGCCTCATCGAGACGCTCATGCGCCTGCGCGACCTCGGCAACACCGTGATCGTCGTCGAGCACGACGAGGAGACGATCCGGGTCGCCGACCACGTCGTCGACATCGGTCCCGGTGCGGGCGAGCACGGCGGCGAGATCATCGTCTCGGGCACCGTCGAAGGACCTGCTCAAGTCGAAGCGCTCGATCACCGGGCAGTACCTGTCGGGCAAGCGCAAGATCGAGGTGCCCGAGCTGCGGCGCGACCCGGGCGAGGCGTGGCTCGCGCGTGCGAGGGCGCGCGCGAGCACAACCTCGCAGAACATCGACGTCGAGATCCCGCTCGGGTGCTTCGTCGCCGTCACCGGGGTGAGCGGCAGCGGGAAGAGCTCGCTCGTCGGCGACATCCTGCATCCGGCGCTGATGCAGAAGATCTACCGGTCGCGCGAGCGTGCCGGGCCGGCACAAGAAGATCGAGGGCGCCGAGCACATCGACAAGGTCATCGACATCGACCAGTCGCCGATCGGCCGCACGCCCCGTTCCAACCCGGCCACCTACACCGGGCGTGTTCGACAAGATCCGCACGCTCTTCGCCACCACGCAGGAGGCGAAGATCCGCGGCTACCAGCCGGGTCGGTTCTCGTTCAACGTCAAGGGCGGGCGCTGCGAGGCGTGCCAGGGCGACGGCACGATCAAGATCGAGATGCACTTCCTGCCCGACGTCTACGTGCCCTGCGAGGTCTGCAAGGGCGCGCGCTACAACCGCGACACGCTCGACATCACGTGGAAGAACAAGAGCATCGCCGACGTGCTCGACATGCCGGCCGAAGAGGCGCTCGAGTTCTTCGCGAACCAGCCGTCGATCGCCCGGCAGATGCAGACGCTGGTCGACGTCGGGCTCGGCTACGTGCGGCTCGGCCAGCCCGCGCCGACGCTGTCGGGTGGTGAGGCGCAGCGGGTGAAGCTGTCGACCGAGCTGGGCAAGCGCCCGACCGGCCACACCATCTACATCCTCGACGAGCCCACCACCGGCCTGCACTTCGAAGACGTGCGCCGGCTGCTCGACGTGCTGCAGCGGCTCGTCGACGCGGGCAACACGATGCTCGTGATCGAGCACAACCTCGACGTGATCAAGTCGGCCGACTGGATCGTCGACCTCGGTCCCGAGGGCGGCGTCCGGCGGCGGCACGGTGGTCGCCGAGGGCTCGCCGGAGCAGGTCGCCAAGGTTCCCGAGAGCCACACCGGGCGCTACCTCGCGCCGCTCCTCGGCATCACGCGCTGACCGGCCCCACGATGGCTACCGACGAGCACGACGACGATCTCTGGGAGCGCAACGCCGGCTGGTGGCAGGAGGGTTTCACCGACGGCGCCGACGCGGAGTACGAAGAGCAGATCCTGCCGCTGGCGAGCGAGGTGCTCGCCGGCGCGCAGCGGGTGCTCGACATCGGTACCGGCGAAGGGCAAATCGCACGCCTGGTGGCGCGCGACGGCGCCGCGTCGAGTGGTCGGGGTCGACCCGACGATCGGGCAGCTCGCGGCCGCGCACGAACGCGGGGGCGATGTGCAGTACGCCCGCAGCAACGCCGACGCACTGCCGTTTCCCGACGGCGCGTTCGACGCCGTCGTGGTGTGCCTCGTCTTCGAGCACATCGCCGATCACGAGCCGGCCATTGCCGAGATCGCACGGGTCCTCGAACCGGGTGGGCGCTTCGCCTTCTTCTTGAACCATCCGCTGCTCCAGGCGCCGAACAGCGGCTGGATCATCGACCACATCCTGGAAGAGCAGTATTGGCGGATCGGGCCGTATCTCGTCGAGGACGTGTCGATGGAGGAGCTCGCCCCGGGCGTGGTGCTGCCGTTCGTTCACCGGCCGCTCTCGCAGTACGTGAATGCCATGGCGAAGCATGGCTTGCTCATCGAGCGGATGGACGAGCCCATGCCACCCGAGGGATTCCTGGCGCGGGCGCCCGAGTACCGCGACGCGGCGACGATCCCCCGACTCTTGTTGATGGTCGCCCGCAAACGCGGTGACCGCGCGTGCGGGCTCGCACGACTCAGGTGATCGCCAGCATCCGTTCGAGCGCGGTGCGGGCCCAACCCGCGGTGTCGGCGTCGACGACGATCTGATTCACGACCGTGCCTGCGACGAGATGCTCGAGCACCCATGCGAGGTGCGGGGCGTCGATGCGGAACATGGTCGAGCACGGGCAGATCAGCGGGTCGAGCGACACGATCGTCTTGTCGGGGTGTTCGCGCGCCAGCCGCTGCACCATGTGGATCTCGGTCGCGATGGCGAGCGAAGCGCCCGCGGGCGCGCTCCGCACCCAGTCCTGGATGCGTTCGGTCGACCCCACGCGGTCGGCGAGCTCCACGACGTCGTGGGCGCATTCGGGGTGCACGAGGATCTCGATTCCGGGATGTTCGGCTCGCGCGGCCTCGATATGGGCGGGGCGGAAGCGCTGGTGCACCGAGCAGTGACCCTTCCACAGCAAGAGGGTGGAGTCCTTCACGTCGCGGTCTTCGAGGCCGCCGCGCTCCAGGTGCGGGTTCCACACGCGCATGTCGGACTCGCCGTAGCCCATCGTGAAGCCGGTGTTGCGGCCGAGGTGCTGGTCGGGGAAGAAGAGCACCTTGTCACCCTTGGCGAGCGCCCACGTGAGTACCGCCCGTGCGTTCGACGAGGTGCACACCGCGCCGCCCTTGCGCCCGACGAACGCCTTCAGCGCCGCCGAAGAGTTCATATAGGTGATCGGGACGACCCGATCGATGTCGGTGATCGCCGAGACCTCGTCCCAGGCCTCCTCGACCTGGTCGAGGTTCGCCATATCGGCCATCGAGCAGCCGGCGTTGAGGTCGGGGAGGATCACGCGCTGGTGTGCACCCGTCAGCACGTCGGCCGATTCGGCCATGAAGTGCACACCGCAAAAGACGATGTCGGTGGCGAGCTCGTTGTCGGCTGCGAACCGCGCGAGCAGGAACGAATCGCCGACCGCGTCCGCCCAGCGGATCACCTCGTCGCGTTGGTAGTGGTGACCGAGAATGACCAGTCGCTCGCCGAGGGCCGCCTTGGCGGCGGCGATGCGATCGACGAGCTCGGCTTCGGACGCGATCGTGTACTCGTCCGGAAGCGGGGCCTGGAGACGGAACATGCGGGGCCTCCCCGTTGCGGGGTAACTCCTCGTCGGCCGGCGGGTGGCAGCCCGGTCGCCAGCACCGCGGGGTTGTCGGCCTCGGAGCTTGTGATGGAAAGCGCCGGATACCGGGCCGGCGTGTCGTCACCATAACACTCACGTCGAGTGGAAGGGAGCCGCCTTGCCGGGGACGGGCCCCGGACGGTCGCGCCGGCCCGCGACAATGGGGGTGTGGTGGCCCGCCCCGAGACCGGATCCATTCCCGACGCGCCCGGCTCCTACCAATTCCTCGATGTGCAAGGCCGGGTGATCTACGTCGGGAAGGCGAAGAGCCTCCGGAGCCGCCTCTCGAACTACTTCGTGCAACCCGAACTGCTCCTCGAACGCACCCGCCAGATGGTGGCGACGGCCGAGAGCGTCGAGTGGATCGTCGCCCAGAACGAGGTCGAAGCCTTCTTCTTGGAGTTCAACCTCATCAAGCAGCACAAGCCGCGCTTCAACATCCGCCTGAAGGACGACAAGAGCTATCCGTACCTCGCCGTCACGCTCGACGAGGACTGGCCCCGCGCGATGGTGCTGCGGGGTCAAAAGCGCAAGGGCGTGCGCTACTTCGGCCCCTACGCCCACGCGTACGCGATCCGGGAGACGCTCGATCTGCTCCTGCGCACGTTCCCGATCCGCACGTGCACCAAGTCCAAGTTCGACCGCCACAACAAGCTCGGCCGTCCGTGCTTGTACGCGCACATCGAGAAGTGCGCGGCACCGTGCGTCGGCGATATCGAACACGACGAGTACGACAACCTCGTCAAAGAGCTCCTCGCCTTCCTCGACGGCGAGCACGACGAGGTGATCGCGCGCCTCGAGCAACGCATGGCCGAGGCGTCGGACCAGCTGGAGTTCGAGCTCGCGGCGCGCGTCCGCGACCAGCTCGCGAGCGTGCGCAAAGCCATCGAGCGCCAGCAGATGGTCGCGTCGAGGGAAGAAGACTTCGATCTCATCGGGATCGCCGAGGACGCGCTCGAGGCGAGCGTGCAGGTCTTCTACGTGCGCAAGGGCCGGGTCGTCGGGCGCAAGGGGCTGGTCGTCGACAAGGTCGAAGACGTCGAGACTCCGGCGCTGGTCGCGCGCGTGCTCGAGCAGCTGTACGCCGATGCCGGCGGCGACGACCTCCCCAAGGAGATCTTCGTTCCGGTCGAGCCCGAAGATCTGGAGCTCTACGAGGAATTCCTCGCGTTGAACCGGGGGACCAAGGTCCGAATCCGCGTGCCGAGGCGAGGCGGCAAGCGCGAGCTCCTCGAAACGGCGTCGCTCAACGCGCGCGAGTCGTTCGCCCGGCACAAGCTCCGCCGCGCCTCCGACCACAACGCGCGAGCCCGTGCCCTCCTCGCGCTCCAAGAGGCGCTGGATCTTCCCGAAGCCCCCCTGCGCATCGAGTGCTTCGACATCTCCAACCTGCAGGGCACCCAGATCGTCGGCTCCATGGTCGTCATGGAAGACGGACTCCCCAAGCGGTCCGACTACCGCCGGTTCAAAGTGCGGCTGCCCGGCCAGGACGACTTCGCGTCGATGGAAGACGTGCTGACCCGCCGGTTCCGCAACTATCTGCGCGAGCGCGACGAGGGCGCGCACGCCGGGAAGCGGTTCGCCTACCCGCCCAACTTGCTGTTGATCGACGGCGGCAAGGGCCAGCTTGGCGTCGCGGTCCGTGTCCTCGAAGAGCTCGGCCTCGAGGACATCTGCGTGGCGTCGCTCGCGAAGCGTTTCGAAGAGGTGTACGTCCCCGGCCGGTCCGACCCCATCGTCATTCCGCGCGATTCCGAGGCGTTGTACCTGTTGCAGCAGGTGCGCGACGAGGCCCACCGCTTCGCGATCACGTACCACCGTCAGCTCCGCGACAAGAAGATGATCACGTCGGTGCTCGACGACGTCGCCGGGCTCGGTCCGACGCGCCGCAAACGTCTCCTCAGGGAATTCGGCTCGGTCCGCAAGATGCGCGACCTCGACGAGGAGCACTTCCTGGCGCTGTCGTGGCTGCCCGATCCAGTGGGCAAAGCGGTGTTCGCGAAGCTTCACGGCCTCGAGCGTGCGACGATAGAGACGTCATGAAGTCGTTGCCGCTCGACGTGACCATCATCACGGGGATGTCCGGCGCGGGCCGTTCCGAGGCGGCGCACGTGCTCGAGGACGTCGGCTACTTCGTCATCGACAACCTCCCGCCCATGCTGATCGGCAAGGTCGCCGAGCTCGCGCGCAGCACGGAGAAGCCGATTCGCTACGCGCTCGTCGTCGACGTCCGCAGCGGCGACTTCCTCCACGACCTCTCGGAAGCGATTGCCGAGCTCCGGCGCAACGGCGCGCACACCCGCGTCCTCTTCCTCGACGCGTCCGACGAGGTGCTCGTCCGCCGCTACGAAGCCAGCCGGCGCCGCCACCCGCTCTCGCCGACCGACCGCGTCAGCGACGGCATCACGCGCGAGCGGGCATTGCTCGAGCCGTTGAAGGGCGAGGGCGACCTCATCGTCGACACGTCGAGCCTCAACGTGCACGAGCTGCGCGACCGCCTCCGCGAGCTGTTCTCCGATCAGGTCGTCGATGGCGCGTTGCAGGTGAACGTCGTGTCGTTCGGCTACAAGCACGGTCTGCCGATCGACGTCGACCTGGTGTTCGACTGCCGCTTCTTGCCCAACCCGCACTGGGTCGACGAGCTGCGACCCCTCACCGGTCTCGACGAGTCGGTGCGCGACGTACGTCATGAGCCGGCCCGAGACGCAACCGTTCCTGGCCCAGCTCGATCAGCTGCTCGAACTGACGCTGCCGGGCTACGAACGCGAGGGCAAGGCGTACCTGTCGATCGGCGTCGGCTGCACGGGTGGCCGCCACCGCAGCGTCGTCGTCGCCGGGCAGCTCGGTGAGCGCCTGCGGGCCCACGGCTACCGCGTCGCCGTTCATCACCGAGACGTCGACCGCGACTCCTGACGTGAAGCCGAGCGTCGTCGCGTTGGGTGGAGGACATGGCCTGGCCGTTGCGCTGCACGCGCTGCGCGAGTACGCGGGGGAGATCACCGCGGTCGTCAGCGTCGCCGACGACGGCGGGAGCTCCGGCCGGCTCCGCCGCGACCTGAACGTCCCGGCGCCCGGCGACCTGCGCCGGTGCCTGGTCGCGCTCGCGAGCGACGACGGTCCGTGGCCGGCCGCGTTCGGGTACCGCTTCCGTTCCGGTGAGCTCGCCGACCACGCGCTCGGGAACCTGATGCTCGTCGGGCTGGCGGAGACGATGGGGGACCTCACCGCCGCGCTCGACGAAGCGGGCCGGTTGCTCGGCGCGGTGGGCCGCGTCCTGCCCGCAACGCTCGGGCCGGTGTCGATGACCGCGCGGGTCGGCGCCGAGCGGGTGACGGGCCAGGTCGCGATTGCCGCCGCGGGGAAACGTGACCGCATCCGCGAGGTTCGCCTGACGCCGGAGGATCCGCCGGCCTCGCCCGATGCGCTCGCGGCGATCGCCCGTGCCGACCAGATCGTGATCGCACCCGGCTCGCTGTACACGAGCATCGTCGCGGTGCTCGGCGTCCCCGAGATCCGGGCCGCGATCTCGGCCGCGCCGGGCCGCGTCGTCCAGATCGCAAACCTGGCCATGGAAGACGAAACGACCGGTCATGACGGAACCGACCATCTGGCCGCGGTGCGCGATCACGGCGGCCGGGTCGACCAGTTCGTCTACGACCCCGACCACGGGCTTACGGTGGACCCGGCCGCGATCTCGGCGCTGGGCGTCGAGCCGGTCGCGGCACCCATTGCGGGGCCCGGCGAATGCGACCACGATCCCCAACAACTGGCGAAGGCGCTCGCGGCTCTGCTGTAGTCGCGCCTTCGGGCCGAGCGAGACCAACTGACGGCGGGCTCAGAGGAGAATCTGATGGCAGTACGTGTCGGCATCAACGGATTCGGCCGCATCGGCCGCTCGTTCACGAGGGCGATCCTCGCCCGGGGCGAGCAGGCAAATGTCGAGCTGGTCGCGGTCAACGACCCCTTCGGCGACGCGGAGACGATGGCCTTCTTGTTGAAGCACGACTCGGTCGGGCGCACCTTGGCGAACGACATCGAGCACAGCGACAAGGGATTCTCCATCGACGGTCGCGAGGTCAAGAAGCTCGAAGAGCGCGAGCCGTCGGAGATCCCGTGGGCCGAGAACGGCGTCGACATCGTCATCGAGTCGACCGGTCTGTTCACGTCGCGTGACAAAGCGGCGGCCCACCTGAAAGGCGGCGCCAAGCGCGTCATCATCTCGGCGCCGGCCGGCGACGCCGACGCCACGATCTGCATGGGCGTGAACGACAACGAGTTCGACCCGGCGGCGCACACGGTCATCTCGAACGCGTCGTGCACCACCAACTGCCTCGCACCGCTCGCGAAGGTGCTGAACGACGAGTTCGGCATCGAGCAGGGCTTCATCACGACCGTGCACGCGTACACGAGTGATCAGCAGCTGCAGGACCAGGCGACCGCGACCCGCTCGGGCAAGCCCGACCTCCGGCGCATGCGCGCGGCCGCGTTGTCGATCATCCCGAGCTCGACGGGTGCGGCCAAGGCGATCGGCCTCGTGTTGCCGGAGCTCAAGGGCAAGCTCGACGGGATCGCAATGCGCGTACCCACGCCCACCGGTTCGATCACCGACCTCGTCGCGATCCTGAACAAGGACGCGAGCATCGACGCGATCAACGACGCGTTCCGTGCTGCCGCTGCGAAACCGAGCTTCCGGGGGGTCCTCGAATACTCCGGCCTCATGCTCGTGTCGGCCGACATCGTGCAGAACCCCGCGTCGTGCATCTTCTCGGCGCACGACACGATGGCGAACGGCAAGATGGTGAAGGTCCTCGGCTGGTACGACAACGAGTGGGGCTACTCGAACCGGCTCGTCGACATCGTCGAATTCGTCGGCTCCAAATAGTCGTCGCGGCGCGGGAAGCCGTCCATGGTCGATCCGGTTCCGCAACTCGAAGATCTCCCGGTCCAGCGGGGTACCCGGGTCCTCCTGCGGGCCGACTTCAACGTGCCGTTGCGCGACGGCCGTATCGAGGACGATCTCCGCATCACTGCGGCCTTGCCGACCATCGAGTACCTGCGGGCGCGCGGCGCCGAGGTCGTGTGCTGCTCGCACCTCGGGCGACCGAAGGGCAAGGTCGATCCGCAGTACTCGCTCGCGCCGGTAGCGGCACGCCTCGGCGAGCTCCTCGGGACCCAGGTCGGCCTCTCGCCCGAGGTGACCGGTTTCGAGTCGCTCAACCGCTCGCAGAACCTCGAGCCGGGCGACGTCATGATGATCGAGAACCTCCGCTTCGATCCGGGTGAGGAGGCGAACGATCCGGCGTTCGCCGCGAACCTCGCGGCGCTGGGCGACGTCTATGTCGACGACGCGTTCGGTGCCGCGCACCGTGCGCACGCGTCGATCGTCGGCCCGCCCCTGGTGGTGCCGTCGGCCGCGGGCCGTCTCCTCGCACGAGAGGTCGAGGTACTGGGGGGACTGCTCGACTCGCCGAAGCACCCCTTCGTCGCCATCCTCGGCGGGGTCAAGGTGAGCGACAAGCTCGGCGTGCTCGACGCGCTCCTCGAACGATGCGACACGCTCCTCATCGGAGGCGCGATGGCATTCACGTTCATCGCGGCCCGCGGCGGGCACGTGGGCGATTCCCTCGTCCAGGCCGACCAGGTCGCGCACTGCCGGGCCCTGTTGAACACGGGCCGTATCGAGATCCCCACCGACGTGGTCGTGGCCGAAGAGATGACCGCCGACGCGCAGACGCGCCACGTCGCCGCCGACCGGATCCCGGACGGGTTCAAGGGCCTCGACATCGGGCCCGAGACCGCCGGCCACTACGCCGACGTGATCGCGGGCGCGGCGACGCGTGCTCTGGAACGGACCGATGGGTGTGTTCGAGCTCGAACCGTTCGCGGCCGGGACCCGAACCGTCGCCGAAGCCGTGGCCGACTGCCGCGGGTTCACCGTCATCGGCGGCGGCGACAGCGCGTCGGCAGTGCTCCATTTCGGTCTCGCGGATCGCATAGACCATGTCTCCACCGGGGGCGGCGCGTCCCTCGAGCTCATCGAGCTCGGCGACCTTCCCGGACTGCAAGCCTTACGCAAGGGGTCCCGACGATGAGCGATCGCAAGCCGATGATGGCCGGCAACTGGAAGATGAACGCCACCCATCTCGAGGCGATCCAGATGATCCAAAAGCTCGGGTTCCGGCTCGAGTCGAAGGACTACGAACGGGTCGACGTGGTGGTCTGCCCGCCCTTCACCTCGCTGCGTTCGGTGCAGACGACGATCGACGGCGACCGGCTCTCGATCGCGCTCGGTGCGCAGAACTGCCACTGGGAGACCCAGGGCGCGTACACCGGCGAGATCAGCCCGCTGATGCTGGCGAAGCTGAACGTGAAGTACGTGATCGTCGGGCACTCCGAGCGCCGCGAGCTGTTCGGCGAGACCGACGAGATCGTCGCCAAGAAGCTCCGGGCGGTTCTCGCCGCCGGCATGGCGCCGATCCTCTGCGTCGGCGAGACCCTCGAGGAACGCGAAGAGGGCGTGACCGAGGCGAAGGTGCAGGGCCAGATCGAGGCCGCGTTCCAGCGCCTCCCGATCGAGGACGCCGCGCGCTGCATCGTCGCGTACGAGCCGATCTGGGCCATCGGCACGGGCAAGAGCGCCACGCCCGACGACGCGAACGCGACCATCGGCGTCATCCGCCAGCACGTCCGGGTCGGCTTGGGCGAGGAGCTGGCGGCCGGCTTGCGCATCCTCTACGGCGGCAGCGTGAAGCCCGGCAACGTCGCCGAGCTCATGGCGATGCCGGAGATCGACGGTGGGCTGGTCGGCGGGGCCTGCCTCGACCCCGACGACTTCGCCCGCATCGTCCAGTACGGGGCCCGCTGACCCGAGCTTCAGGCGGCCGCCGGCCGCCGCGGCCGCCCCGCCGCTGTAAGGTGGTCGGGTTCGGGACAGGTCGACGAGGAGACGTCTCGGTGATTTTGAATGCCGTGCTCATCGTTGCGCACTTGATCGCGTCGATCGTGCTCATCGTCTTCATCTTGTTGCACGCCGGCCGCGGTGGTGGGCTCTCCGACATGTTCGGTGGCGCGGGTGGCGGCGCGATGGCGGGCTCCACCGTCGTCGAGAAGAACCTCGACCGGCTCACCGTCGTCGTGGCCCTCGTGTTCACCTTCACGAGCGTGCTGCTGTCGATGCGGCTCTGACCGAGGCCGCGGCGCCGCAGATGTCACGCGGCGTGAGGGTTGGCGCGACCGGCGACTGCGGCGCGCGGTCGCCCGGTGCGAAACGCGCTCGATAACCAGACAAACCACGTGGTTACCCGTATGTTCGGGACGATTCGGGCCGAGTGATGGTCAGATCTCGAATTCGATGGGGAGGACTGGCTCGATGCGCAGCACACCTTTGCGCCTGACGGTTGTGGCACTGGTTGCGACCCTGGCCCTGGCCGCGTGCGGCTCGAGTAGCTCGGGCTCGAGCGCGAAGCCGTCGACGCTGACGCTCGGCGCCGAGCAGGAGCCCGATTGCCTCGACTGGATCGGGCAGTGCTCCGGCTCCCAGTGGGGTACGTGGATCGCGCAGGTCGAGACCGTCCCGATGGTGTTCCGGTCGGTACCGAGCGGAACACCGAACTCCGGGGCGATGACCATCGTCCCCGGCGCGGTGCTGACCGGAGAGCCCACGTTCGTCGCCTCGCCCATCGAGACGATCACCTACTCGATCAATCCCGAAGCGGTCTGGTCGGACGGTGTGCCGATCACCTGTGCCGACTTCCAGTACGTCGTCGACCAACAACAGCACAGCAAGGACGTGTACGACCCGACGGGCTACACCGACATCGACAAGGTCACCTGCCCGACCCCCAAGACCGCGGTCGTCACGTACAAGAAGGGCACGAGCTACGCGAACTGGAAGTCGCTGTTCGCGGGTGCGTTGGGCCTGTTGCCGTCGCACCTCTTGAAGGGCAAGAACCGCGACGCGCTCTTGAAGGACGGTTACGACTGGTCCGGTGGTCCGTGGATCGCCAAGTGGACCAAGGGCGACAACATCACGCTCACCCGGAACCCGAGGTACTGGGGCCCGAAGCCGAAGCTCGCCAAGGTCGTGTTCAAGTTTCTGACCGACACCGCGGCCGAGTTCGAGGCCATGAAGTCGGGCCAGGTCGACGCGATCTACCCGCAGCCGCAGATCGACGTGGTCGACCAGATCGCGGCCGGCGGTCTCAACGACGACAACACCGTGTACAACGCGAACACTTCCTCGGTCGAGGGGCTCTGGATCAACAACGCGAAGGCGCCGTTCGACTCCCTCGCGGTGCGCAAGGCGTTCGCGTACTCGATCGATCGCGACGCGCTCGTCGCCAAGTTGTTCGGCAAGCTCGGCGTCAACAAGGCGTCGAACTCGTTCAACCCGTACTCGATCGCGGAGTACTCGGATCAGAACTCGTTCGCCAAGTACCACCTCGACCTGCCCATGGTGAACCAGCTGATGACGAACGACGGCTGGGTCAAGGGCGCCGACGGCGTCTGGGCGAAGAACGGCAAACGGGCTGCGTTCACCGTGATCACGACGGCGGGCAACAAGCGCCGGGAGCTGACCGAACAAGTGCTGCAGACGCAGGTGAAGGCCGCGGGCTTCGACATGGCCATCAAGAATCAGAAATCCGACGACCTGTTCGGTACGACGCTGCCGTCGGGCAACTACCAGCTGTCGATCTACTCGAGTGGTCTCACGTCGCTCATCCCCGGACTCTGCAGCCAGTTCTGTGCGGTGAACATCCCGACCGCGGCGAACGGGAACTCGGGGAACAACAGCACCTACGTGAACATCCCCACGCTCGACCCGCTGCTGGAGACCGTCGACAACAGCCTGAACGACCAGGCGCGCCGGGACGCGGCGAAGCAGGCCGACGACATCATCGCCGACAACGTCGCGTCGCTGCCGCTCGACCCGCTGCCCGACATCCTGATCTGGAGCAAGAAGATCACGGGCCCGGTCCAGGACAACTCGATCGAGGGCATGTTCTGGAACCTCGACCAGTGGGACGTCACGAAGTAAGTTCCGCGCTGCGGTGCTGACCTACCTCATACGCCGAATCGTCTACTCGATCCCGGTGTTGGTCATCGCGTCGTTCCTGACGTTCTGGGGTATGCGCTGGGCGTTCGACCCGCTCGCGGGTTCCGGGCGCCCAGTGGCTCGCATCGCAGCGCCGCGGACACGGCCCGGGTCCTCGCCGAAGAGCGCAAGCGCTTGCACCTCGACGAGAACATCGTGCTCCAGTGGTGGCGCTGGTTCACCGGCTTCGTACGCGGCGACTGGGGTACGAGCTCACGTACGAACGAGCACGTGTCGTCGATGATCGGGCGCGCGTTGTGGCCCACGCTGCAGCTGATGTTCTGGGGGACGCTGGTGGCGTTGGTCATCGCCATCGGGATCGGCATCTACTCGGCGGTGAAGCAGTACTCGATCACCGACTACACGTTCACCGGTCTGTCGTACATCGGGATCGCGATGCCGCCGTTCTGGTTCGGGCTGCTCGCGATCGCGCTGCTCGTGACCTGGCCCAAGACGCAGTTCCATCTCGACCATCCCATCTTCTTTTCGATCGGGCTGCACACGACGGGGGAGAAGGGGCTCAATCTCGACTACTTCCGCCACCTCGCGCTCCCCATCCTCACGCTGACGGTGGGCAGCGTCGCGGCAGTGGAGCCGGTTCGAGCGGGCGTCGATGCTCGACGTGCTGCACGCCGATTACATCCGTACGGCCCGGGCCAAGGGCGTGCCCATGCGCCGCGTGGTGCTCAAGCACGCGTTTCGCAACGCGTTGATCCCGCTGGTCACGGTGGTCGCGCTCGACACGGCGTTCTTCATCGGGGGCGTGATCATCACCGAGCAGATCTTCGCGATCGCGGGAATGGGCCAGCTGTTCCTCACGTCGCTGAACGCCGGTGACGCGCCCACCTTGCTGGCGTGGTTCGTGCTCGTGGCCGTGGTGGTCATCGTGTTGAACCTCGTCGCCGACATCTTGTACGGCGTCCTCGATCCGCGGATCCGCGCTGACATGACCACGGTGGGCGGTGCCGACATCCCGACCGACGACCTCGACCTCGAGCTACCACCCGGCGCCGAACCGGTAGCGCGCAGCAACTGGCAGCTGTTCTGGCGACGGTTCTTCCGGCACAAGGTCGCGGTCGCGTCGATCTTCGTGCTGGTCGTCTTGATCGTCGTGTGTTTCGGTGCGCATTGGATCGCGCCGTATCACCGCAACGAGCAGCACCTCCTCGACACCGCGACCGGCCCGAATGCCAAGCACTGGTTCGGGACCGACGACCTCGGCCGCGACCAGCTCACCGAGATCCTCTACGCCGGCCAGGTCTCGCTGAAGATCGGGCTCGTCGTCGCGTTCTTGTCGACGGTCGTCGGGGTGATCGTCGGTGCGCTCGCGGGTTACTACGGCAAGTGGGTCGATCAAGGGCTGAGCCGGGTCACCGACCTCTTCCTGATCGTGCCCGACCTCGCGATCCTCGCCGTCGCGCTGAAGAAGCTGGGCCAGACCACCACCTGGATCGTGGTGGTGCTGGCCGTGCTGGGCTGGACCTACGTGGCGCGCGTGGTGCGCGGCCAGGTGCTCTCGGCCAAGGAGACCGAGTACGTCGAAGCCGCGCGCGCCTCGGGTGCATCGGATCTGCGCATCATCGTGCGCCACATCCTGCCGAACTGCTTCGGCCCGATCATGGTCAACGCCACCCTTGCGATCGCGACCGCGATCGTCGCGGAGTCGACGTTGTCGTTCCTCGGGTTCGGGGTGCAACCGCCGAACAACTCGTGGGGGTTGATGATCTCCGACGCGGAGTCGGCGGCGACCGACTTCAGCCGCTTCTACCTGATCCTGTTTCCCGGGCTCATGCTGCTCTTGGTGGTCCTGGCCGTGAACTTCCTCGGCGACGGCCTGCGCGACGCGTTCGACGCGCAGGCCGATCAATGACATGGCGGCCGAGATGAGCGCACAGGCGACCGATGCGACGCCCGATCCGACCGGAGAACCGGTGCTGTCGGTACGCCACCTCTGTGTCGATTTCCACACCGATGACGGCGTCGTGCGGGCCGCCAACGACGTCAGCTTCGACGTGTTCGCGAACGAGACGCTCGGCATCGTGGGGGAGTCCGGTTCCGGCAAGAGCGTGACGTCGCTCGCGATTCTCGGGCTCTTGCCGAAGGGAGCACGGGTGAGCGGCGAGGTGCTCTTCCGCGGCGAGAACATCCTCGGCGCCAAAGAGCGCGCGCTGCGCCGGCTGCGTGGCAACCGGATCGCGATGATCTTCCAGGACGCGCTCGCGGCTTTGAATCCCGTGCTCACCGTGGGCGACCAGATCGCCGAAGCGATCGCGGTGCATCACGACGCGACGAAGGCCGAGCTCGCGGCGCGGGTCGTCGAGCTGCTCGATCTGGTCGGTATCTCCCAGCCGGTGCAGCGGGCCAAGCAGTACCCGCACGAATTCTCGGGCGGGATGCGCCAACGAGCCATGATCGCGATGTCGATCGCGAACGAGCCCGACGTGCTGATCGCCGACGAGCCCACGACCGCGCTCGACGTGACGATCCAGGCCCAGGTGCTCGAGGTGCTCGAGCGGATCCAGGACCGGACGAGCTCGGCGATCATGCTGATCACCCACGACCTCGGCGTGGTCGCGGGCGTGGCCGACCGCGTGCTCGTCATGTACGCCGGCCGCCAGGCCGAGCTCGGCTCCGTCGACCAGATCTTCTACGAGCCCGAGCACCCGTACACGCGCGGCCTGCTCGCGTCGTTGCCACGCGTCGACCGGCGGGTGGTGAACGAACGGCTGCATCGCATCGAGGGTCAGCCGCCGTCGCTGATCCACGTCCCGCCGGGTTGCGCGTTCCACCCGCGGTGCCCGTACGCGGATCTCGAAGGACCCTGCGTGCAACTGCGCCCCCCGCCCGTCGATCTCGGTGCCGGGCACTTCTCCGACTGCCACTTCGCGACGACGCTCGACGAACGCGAGAGCGCGTTGAGCGACGCCGGCGCCGCCGATCCTCGAGGTACGCGACCTCGTGAAGGAGTTCCCGATCAGGTCGGGGCTCTTCAGCCGCACCGTCGGGACGGTGAAGGCCGTCTCCGGCGTCAGCTTCTCGGTGCGGGCGGGCAGGACGCTCGGGCTGGTGGGGGAGTCGGGCTGCGGCAAGACGCACGACCGGGCGCCTCATCCTCAGGCTGCTCGAGCGCGACGTCGGGGTCGGTGCGGTTCCGAGGCGACGACGTGTTCGCGCATGGGCCGCGCCGAGCTGCGCACGCTGCGCCGCAAGATGCAGATCGTGTTCCAGGATCCGTACGCGTCGCTCGAACCCGCGCATGACCGTTGGCTCGATCGTCGGCGAGCCGATGCGCATTCACGGGCTCAATCGGGGTCGCGAGCTGGAGCGCGTCAAGGACCTGATGAAGATCGTCGGGCTGAACCCCGAGCACGTGAACCGTTTCCCGCACGAGTTCTCCGGCGGGCAGCGCCAGCGCATCGGCATCGCTCGCGCGCTCTCGCTCGAGCCGGAGCTGCTGGTGCTCGACGAACCGGTCTCCGCGCTCGACGTGTCGATCCAGGCCGGCGTCGTGAACCTGCTCGAAGACCTGCAGGACGAGCTCGGGCTCGCGTACCTGTTCATCGCGCACGACCTGTCGGTGGTGCGCCACATCTGCGACGAAATCGCCGTCATGTACCTCGGCAAGATCGTCGAGGTCGGCGACGCCGACAACGTGTACGAGCGCCCGCAGCATCCGTACACGCAGGCGCTGCTGTCGGCGGTGCCGATCCCCGATCCGCGCCAGCGAACGGGCACGCACGCGCATCATCTTGGAGGGCGACGTGCCGAGCCCGGTGCACCCGCCCTCGGGATGCCGGTTCCGGACGCGCTGCTGGAAGGCGCAGGAGATCTGCGCCGATCAGGAGCCCCCGCTGATCGATGCCGGTGCGGTCGGCCACGACACCGCCTGCCACTTCGCCGGCGACGCGCCCGTCTCCATCGGCATCGCGGCCGGTCCGTAGCCGCGGTGCGCGGGGGCCGGCCGAATCGATGCGGCGTTCGTCGGGTTCGCACCCGGCGTTGCTACAATCTCCGCTCCACGTCGGAGTGGCGGAATTGGCAGACGCGCTAGGTTGAGGGCCTAGTGCCCGCAAGGGCATGGGGGTTCAAGTCCCCCCTCCGACACGTGTGTTCTGCGACTCTGCGAGTCCTACCTCGCTGAGCAGGACATTTAGCTTCGGAACACCGTGCACGACCACTTCGAGATGGTCGGGAAAGACGATGATCCGGTCGAGCAGCTCATCGACGAGCACTCGTCGCTCCGGATCGCTCGCCTCTGCCCACACTCGGCGTAGATCGAGGTCGGCGAGCACCGTGAGCACTTCCTCGAAACGTTGCGCCAGCTCGTCTTGCTCGGTGGCGGCCTGTTCGTCGTCGGAGGCCTCCGCCCGGGCCTGCTCGATCTGCCGTGAGATCTCGGCCTCTTCCGCACCGAACAGGTCGGCGCTGATCAGATCTGCGTAGTGCAACTCCAGCAGCTTGCGCCGGCGCTCCGTCAGTTCTGCCAGAGCATCCGGCACCGCTCGATGCGCCCGGCTCCGGCCCTCCGGGCCTGCCGCCGTGCGCCCACGAGTTGCCGCCTGATCGCTTCTTGCAGGGACTCGTCCGATGCAACCAGCTCGAGCCCCAAGAGCGCAGCACGAAGCAGGCCCTTGTTCGATCGCCGAGGCACTTTGCAGCCGGTCCCGCGATGCGCGCACTTGTACTGCCGAAGGTGCTGGCCGTTCTGCGTGATGCTCATCGCACGAGAGCACACGCCGCAACGCACATGGCCCGACAGCAGATCGCGTCCTCGGCGCTTGCCCCGAGTGAAGCCGCGATGCGCGGCTGCGAACTCGGCCTCGGTGATGATCGCCTCGTGCCGGCCCGGGAACCATTCGCCGTTCAGCTGTACTTCGCCGAGGTACACGCGGGATTGCAGGATCACCGTGACCGTGCCGTGCTTGATTCCCGTTCGCTCGCTGATCTCCCGATGGCTCATGCCCTGCGCTCGTAGCCGGAAGATCTGGCGCACGGCCGCCGCATCGTCGTTCGGGACAAGCTCACCGTTGACGTTGTCGTAGCCGGTCTTCGGACGGTTGACCCACTTGCCTTCCCGGACCGCTTGTTGCATGCCCATCTTCACGTTCTCGCCGAGTTGCTCTCGGTAGAACTGCGCGAACGTTCCGATGATGTTGAAGTACATGCGGCCGGTTGCGGTCGAGAGATCCAGATTCTCCGTCACCGAATGCAGGCCGACGTTCCGCTTGAGGCACAGCTCGGCGAGCACGATGAGATCCCCGAGGTTCCGCGAGAGTCGATCGAGCCGCCACACCATCACGTCGGCAACGTGGCCCTGCTCGATCGCAGCAAGGATGCGCTGCAGGCCAGGACGGTCGAGGTTCTTGCCCGACTTCCCGGGATCTTCAACGATCGTCACCGCGCCCAGGCCCCGAAGCTCGGCGTACATCCGGAGCTTCTCGCCCTGGCCCTCGATCGAGAACCCCTCCGCCGCTTGCTCTTCGGTCGACACCCGGCAGTAGCCGATCGTCAGCATGTTCCGCCTCCTGCTCGTCTCCTGATCCTGTCATGCGCAACACGACGGTGATGAGGACTGACGCGACGCGCTCGTAGTCCGGGACGGTCACGAGGCGTGCCTCTTGCCCGCGATGCGTTCCTCGAACGGTACGCGACTGATCACTTCCCAATCCTTCGACAGGCTCGGCAGGAGCGCGAGCACGTCGTCCAGATTGGTTCCGCCGGCGACAGCAGCGACCGACGACAGATAACCGAATACGCCAGGCAACAACGCTCGCAACGAAGCTTCTCGCTGCGCCTTCTTCATCCGTGCAAGACCGACGACGCGTTGGAACATCGACGCCTGCTGGATTCGAATCCAATCAGGGTCGAGAGGCCAGCCGCGAGCGCGTGCTGTCGCCGGTCGGGATGCGAAGCGTGAGCCAGTCACCCGTGAGGTACTTCCATATGTCACTGAGCGCTGCGAGCGTTTCCTCCGGCGACTCGACGCCGAACTCCTGCAAGAGCGGACGCATTGCCTCGAACTCGACGCGGTAGGCCACCTCGCCCGCCCTAAGGTCGCGACCCCATAGCAGCGGCAGGTAGCCAATGCCCTCGCGCTCCGCCTGGCGACCCTTGTCGTAGATCCGTGCCACCGCCCGCTCGCTCTTGCGTCTGCCGAACTCGAATCCCGTCAGCTCGCCACCCTCGCGGCGGCTCGCATCGATTGCCGGGTATCCGACGAAGCGGTCCACGTCATGCGGAGCCAACGACCAACCCGACCAATCCGAGAAGAGATCGACTCGACTCACTCGCAGCGACAGATCACCCACGACAGGCTCGAACACGTCTCGGCACCACTGCACCGCCGCCAGGGGTCCGACCGCGTGGAGGAACTCGGCCCGAGGTTGAAAACGGAGCGGCGGGCGCTTGGCTGCAGTGGCGATGCCGACCGCGCCGTAGGGGTGCTCGACCTGCAATCCATATCCGGGTGTTAGCCCGTGGGCCGGTACCTCGAACTTCCATTCGCCAAGATCAAGCTCCGGACGCTTCCGCTCCTCGCGAGCCTTGTCACGCATCTCGCTGACACGCTCGAAGAACAGCGGGGGAACACGGCAAGCGCCGGACATGTAGAGCGCGTCCACGCCAGACGCGAGCTCCACTACGCCCTCCGCTACTTGCATTTCTGCGACTTCGGTTTCGCGCAGTAGCCGTCCGTGGTCATCGTGCCGAGCTCCTATCTCTTGCGATCCATGCCGAAGCTCTTCCAGAAGGTCTCCGGGTCGAGCGTCACGCCCGGGAGGGTGTACTCGTCGGGATGGACCTTGTAGAAGGTTCGGAACCGCTTGATCTTGCGGAAGATGGTCGAGCGGTGCATGCCGATGTCCTCAAGCCCCTCGAAGCCGCCGTACAGATGCCACAACAGCCAGAAGCCGAGAGAGTCGGCGGTCTGCGTGGCGCCGACGTTCCGCACGGTGGAGCGCAACATCGGACACGTGATCGCGTTCACTCGCTTGGCGTAGCCATCCCAGGCGCGTCGGGCGAACCCTTGGCCTTCGAGCGACTCCGACTTGTCCGAACGAAAATCCGGCGACACGTAGCCTCCACACGTAGGCGCACGTTAGCGACTAGGTGTGACAATAACCGGCTGGGCAAGGGGAGCGGAACCAGCTCCCCACGGGCCAAGTGTGGAACCTCGCTGCCCGGGCCCGTCAAGGGACCGCTCCGCTCGGCCTGTGGGCCGCCCTTGACTGGCCCTGATCGAGAGCACACTCGATTGAAGCCTCGAATCCTGACAACATCACGCCCTCATGCCAGTGAACATTGCGCAGCTAACGGACCGAGCAGTGGTGCTCGCAGCGATCGCCGAGTACGACGACCTCGGCCAAGACGAGTTCCTTGCGAGGCACGGATACGGTCCGGCACGCACCTACTTCCTCCAATACGACGGTCGGACCTACGACTCCAAAGCAGTCGCCGGCGTCGCGTACGAGAGGCAGCATCCCGGGTCCCATGTGACGGCAGCCGACTTCTCCGGAGGAGAACTCACGGTCGCACGGGCCCTCCGTGCGCTCGGATTCCCTGTAACGAGCGATGCCCCCACGAGTACGCCGGATGATGAACGCGACCGACGTCAGCATCTCTGGGAGGCTGTACTCGCGGAACCCGAGCCTGGGTCCATTCCAAAGGCACGTCTGCGCGAGCTCGGGATCTACGGAGGAGCGCAGGGCATCTGGGTCGACGTAACGAGAACCCGGAGCGTGATCGGAGCCGAGCATGGAGCGACCATCTCGGTCCTTCACACCGGCCGTTCCTACGCAGACGACCTGTCACCCGATGGCGTCATCTACCACTACCCAACAACCCATCGCTCAGCCGGACGCGACGCCTCCGAAGTCGAGGCGACGAAGACTGCGGCTGCGCTCGCCCTCCCGGTATTCGTCATCTCGCCCGGCGAAAAGGCGGAGACGCGAACGGTCTTCAGGGGATGGATCGAGGACTGGGACGACGAAGCGAGGCTGTTCCTCATCGCATTCCGTGACACACCGCCGGCGCCGGTCGAGGCAAACCCTCCGCAGGGGGCCGAAGACGACGACCACTTCACTCTCCGAGACGACCGGCCGAGGAAACGCGCCGAACGCTCCGTTCGAGAGAACCAAGCACACTTCAAGTTCGCCGTCATCAAGCGATACGGAGCCGGCTGCGCCGTATGCCGCATTGATCGCCAAGAGCTGATCGATGCTGCACACCTCTGTTCCAAGCGAGAACGGGGGAGCGATGACCCTCGCAACGGTCTCCCGCTCTGCGCCAACCACCACCGGGCTCTCGACTCCCACCTTTACGGAATCGACCCGGAGAGCCTGCACCTCGTCGCCCGTGACGCGGGACCCACCCTCGACGAGCTCGGGATCACGGCCGCAGACCTGTCCCATCTGCGCCGACGGCCGCACAGCGAAGCTCTCGAACACCTCTGGCGGAGCTTCCGTCCGATCTAGGCTTATGCAGTTTGAGGGTGCTGTGTTACAAGGGCGCACCCTCTTGGCGACGTCAAGCGAGGCGACTGATGTTTCGCAATCTCACCATCCGCCGTTGGCGGCAGTTCGAAAAGATCGACTTGACGTTCGACGACCGGCTCACCGTCATCACCGGTGCAAACGGCGCCGGGAAGACGACCTTGTTGTCGATCCTGACTCAGCACTTCGGCTGGTGGGCGCAGCTGCTTGCAACTCCTGGCCTCGACCGCAAGGGGCGGCTCCGGTACTACATCGATTATCGCAAGGCAATGAGGGACACGACCCCGGAGGAGCAGCAACAGCAACGCGGGATCGGTTCCATTACGTATTCCGATGGCGTAACGGCGAAGCTTTCTGTCCCGACCGCACTTGCCGGTCCCGGCTATTTCGTTGCAATAGCCGATGCTAGGCAGGTTCCGGGAGTATGGGTCTCATCCCACCAACCAGCGCACTACCACTCGCCACTGACTTGGATTCCTGCAAACATCGGCACAAGACAGGAGCTCTTCAACCAATATACGACCGAGCTACGAAACCGGATCAGTCCGTTCCCGGTTCCGACTCTACCAACCGGGCAGGCGCCGCAGTACCAGGTATCCCCAATCTTTCGGATGAAAGAAGCATTGGTAGGATTATCGGTCGCAGGCTTTGGTAGTCAGGCCCTTGAGGGACGAGGCGAAGACGCGGGACCTCTTTCTAGCCTTTCAGGAGGTTCTCTCGGGGATTCTGCCGACCTCGCTAGGCTTCCGCCGATTGCGCGTCCGCGTTCCCGAAGTCGTTCTTGAGACGACCACCGGTGATTTTACGCTCGATTCTATCTCCGGCGGCGTGGCCGCGCTCCTCGACATTGCGTGGCAAGTCTTTCTAAGAGCAGAGCCGACTCAGGAACTTGTCGCCGTCATCGACGAGCCAGAGAATCATCTACATCCGGCCCTTCAGCGCGATCTCTTCCCTAAACTGGTTCAGGCCTTCCCGAACGTCCAATTTATTTGCGCGACGCACAGTCCATTCATTGCTACTGCGCTGCCGGACTCGGCGGTCTACGTTCTCGACTACAACTCCGCAGGGCGGCCGCGAGTGGAGAGCACTCGACTAGATCTTGCGTCGCGGGCGGGATCTGCGAACGAGGTACTTCGAGACGTGCTCGGTATGTCGACCACACTTCCGGTGTGGGCGGAGACTCGACTCACGGAACTAATGGCTGAGTTTTCAAAGGAAGAACTGTCTCAGGACCTCCTGTCTCGACTACGAACAGAACTAAGTACCTCCGGATTGGAGGAGTTTCTTCCCGAGATGTTGGCTCGTCTTCTAGAAAACAAATGATCCGGTTGATCAAGGGGCCGGTCCCTGCGGTCCTAGCCGCGAATGCAGCGGTTTGGACTGCAGACTTTCTAGCCTATATCTATAACCGCCAACGCGCGCCCGACTCGGTGCGCGGGCGATATACGCATCCGGAGATAAAGAATGCGCTCATAGAAGAGTGCGGCGGGAAGTGTGCCTACTGCGAGAGCAAACTTCGCCACGTCGCCCCAGGGGACATCGATCATATCTTTCCCGTAAGCCGTCGCCCCGATTTGATATTTGAATGGTCCAATCTCACTCTCGCGTGCCCCGTCTGCAACAGACTCAAGCGTGATTATTATCACCCCGACGAACCGCTGCTAGACCCGTACATTGAGGAGCCATCAGAGCATCTTGTCTTCCTGGGATCAATATTGTTTGCACGTCCGCTATCGCAGGCGGGGATGAGGACCATTCTGTTGCTTGAGTTGAATCGCCCCGAACTCATGGAACGCCGAAATGAGGTGATTACCAGCCTAGAACGTCTAGTCGCGGTCTGGCACGGTTTTCCCGCCGGGCCGTCGAAGGATCTCGTCTGGCAGGAGTTGCAGACGCTGACCTCGACCCAGAGGGAGTACTCGCACGCACTAAGCACGGCCCTCGAGGCACTTGCACGCGCATAGCGCCAGCATTGCGCTGCGCACGTATCGCATAGCTGTCACCTCGGTCGAGTCTCTTGCGTGATCTCCGACCAGGGGAGTGCACGCCAATCGTCGTTCTCGAACGATCGCCCTCCGACACCACGTTTACGCAGGTCAGAGCACTCGCCTGAGAGCACGACGGCCCGTGTGGTCACATCGTGGTCACAAGCCGTCCGCGTCGGTTGTCGGGTCACCGCCTGCGAGCATCAGGAGTAGGTCACGGACGACGTTCTCGCGTGGTTCGCCGCGAAGTTCGGCGATGATCGTGAGCAGGAAGCTGGCGAGGAAGCTGAGGGTCGCAAGGAGTTCGTCCTCGCGGTCCGCGAACTCGTTGAGCAGAAGTCGAGCGTCAGCGTCGGACGCTCCGAGCATGGCGACGACGGCTCGTAGGTTGGCGTTGAGGTCCGGCTCGTCGGGCATCACGCACTCCCGAAGATCAGTCCGGCGACTTTCTCAGCCGCGTCCGCGCCCATCGTTGGCGTGACGTGCGAGTACGTGTCGCTCGTGATCGCGGTGGTCGAGTGGCCGAGACGCTCGCTCACGATTTTGACCGGCACACCCGCCGCGAGCGCGAGCGTTGCCCACGTGTGCCGGAGATCGTGGAGCCGGATGCGGGGGAGTTCCGGGTGGCGGTCGAGCGCACGCGCAAACTCCCGACTGAACCGCTCCGGGTTGTACGGCCGCGCGTCGGGGTGGCAGAACACGAGCGTGTCGCCGTCCGCGCGGATGCCGACCATGAGTAGCTCTTGCGCTTGCTTGGCGCGGTGGGCGCGTAGCTCGGCGATCGTGGTCGCGTCGAGGTCGACGGCGCGGCCTTTGCCGGTCTTCGTGCGGTTCGCGATCACGATCGTGTGATCGACCAGAGTGACGGTTTGGCGGATCGACAGCCGACCGCCGTCGAGGTCGAGGTCGCGCCACCGGAGACCGAGCACCTCGCCGCGGCGCATCCCCGTTGTGGCTAGCACGAGCCATGGCGCGCGGTACCGGCTTGCTTCGACAAGTGAGAAGAACTGCGACAGGTCCGCGCCGGTCCAGGTGCGCATCTCGGGCGGGCGGGCGTCCTTCGCTCGCGGTGGGTCGGCCGCGTCGGCCGGGTTGCGGACGATGCGGCTCCACTTCATCGCGTCGCGCAGCGCGCGGTGGAGGATCGTGTGTATATAGCGCACCGTGCGCACCGAGAGCTTCTCGGCGAGCTTGCCGTAGAGCCGGTTGAGGTGTGCGGCGTCGAGCTTTTGGAGTTGCACGCCGCCGATCGCGGGCTTGATGTGCACGCGCACATTTCGCCGGTACGACGAAAGCGTCGACCCCTCGACCGTGTGCGCGATCGCGTCGAGCCACTCGTCGAGATACGCGCCGAACGTCTGCCGTTGCGGCGCGACGAACGTCGAGTCCGCCACCGCGGTTCGGAGCGTGTTGAGCACGTCGCTCGCTTCCTTCCGCGTTGCGAACCCGCGACGGCGCGCCTGCTTACGCTTCCCGCGCTCGTCGACACCGATGTCGACGACGAACCCCCATCGGCCCGTGGTCGGGTCCTTGACCGGCCCCACGTTGCGTGCGCGTCGTTCACTCATCCCTTGCCTCCGCGTAGAAGCTTCTTGGCGTCATCGGTGACTTCGCCACCGCCTACTCCTGGTGTCGTCTCGGTAAGGAAGCCGGACGACCGTGCAAGCTTCACGGCCGTGCGCAACGCCGACACCGAAACCGTCTCGCCGCTCGGCGTCCGCCACGTTTCGGCGAGCACTCCGTAGATGTCGACCTTGCCGGGCCGTTTCGCCAGCTTGGCGTACTCCCGTGCAAGCCGAGCGAGTTCCCGCTCAGTCCAGGTGTCCCGAGGTCGCCCAGGCTTACGGCCGTGCGTCGGCGGGCGCGGAGCTTTGTAGTCGGCCCGCATGGCGAGGACGTTCTCCGCGCCTCTTCCCAGCGCACCGAGCTTCACTGCGTGCAACGTCGCGGACGTAATGCCAATGTCGCTGTTCCAGTCCTCAACCTCGATGACGAGGCGCGTCAGTCGGAGAAACGAGTGCTCGTCGTCGGTCGTATATTCCGCGCGCGCCGCTACGCCCGGCGAAACGGTTCCGACGATCTCTGCGGGCACCAGCACGGTCGGCCCGGAGGATTTTGCAGTCTTGCGTTGCGCCACCCCTGGACAATACCTCACGCTTGGGACCATGAGCAAACGATACAACACGGTTCCGGATCCGAGGGTAGTGCCGACTATGCGAGTCGAGGAGGCGGGTGAGTTGCTCGGCTTCTCGCGCTCGAAGGCGTACCACGAGGCGAGCAGGTACATCGCCACCGAAGGTGCCGAGGGTCTGCCGGTCATGCGGTTCGGCAGGTCGCTACGCGTGCCGACTGCTGCGCTTCGTCGTCTTCTTTCGATCGACGAGTGATGGGCGACGCTTCGCGAGGAAGCCCCCGCGAATCGGCGAAGGGACTCACTCGATCGCATCTCAGGATGAGGCTACAACGGTCGAACGCCAGGTCGGCCGCTACGACCGCGGCGCGAAGCTGCGCAAGCCAGCCGAAACGCACTTCGACCGGTTCGCGATCTTTCACCTCGCACGAGAACACATGCTCGGCCACCTCGACTGCTGGGTGCTGGTCGCGCTCACGTTTCTCTGTGACTGGCGATCCGGCGACTGGTGCGGAACGATCACAGAACTCGCCGAGGACACACACGCCGACCGGCGAGCAGTGGCCGCGGTAGTCGCCCGCCTCGCCGCTGCGGATCTCGTGCAGGTCGTCACTGACTTCGGTCCGAAGCGACAAGGCTGCCTGCGTCTCCTGGCGCTGAATCGTCTCGTGCCCGGCGCACCACCCGTGAACCGCGCGAAACCGCGCGCTATTGCCGAGGCACACGTACAACCACGCGAACGCGCAGAGCCAGCGCGATGCCGACGCACCAAACCGCGCACCAATCGCGCTCCAATCGCGCACCAATCGCGCGCCAACGCGGCGCATCCGCGCGGTTACACCACCTCCGACCAGCGACGACGCGCACGCCCCTGGGTCTTGGGAAGAAGGGGGTATGGGTGAAGCAGACGCACGCGACAACGAGCGCGCCGTCGAGTTACTCGAACGAGAGCTACAAGCAGAGGTCATCAAGTGAACGAACACTGTGAGCGGTGGTGCCGCGGTCGTGATCGCGTCGTCGGTGAGCGGGTGGCGAAAATGATGCGCGGCCGGTTCACACGCGTGTGACCGGGACGTGACCCGGAGATATTCCGACGTGTGTGACCAGGTGCGATGCGTTGGGGGTGGGACGTTGCGTCCCACGTCCGAGAATATGGCGCACGATCGACTCTCACGCGGGATTGCCTCGTGCGGGTGCGATCCGGGAGTTTTCGCGCACGCCTACCGCGCGAGCGGCTTCGGTCGCTAGGGATGAGATGGCTGGTTCCGGCGTCCTCTCCGGGGTGCGCCTGATGGGCCGACCGACAAAGATCACACGGCCGGTTGCCGAACGCATAATCGTGGCGACGCGAGGTGGAGCGACGCGTGAGGCCGCTGCGGCAGCGGGTCCCGTCGCACGCTCGACGTTGTACGCCTGGCTCCGACGAGGGAGGCTGCACCCGGATTCACCTGAGGGGGCCTTTGTTGCACAAATCGACGCTGCCGACGATGAGGCGGAACGACAGTGCATCGAACTCTGGCGCGGACACTTCGAGAGGGACTGGCGGGCTATCGCGGAGTTCATGGCTCGGCGCTGGCCGAAGCGTTGGGGGCGTCAAACAGCGACCGACACGTGCGGGCCCGACGGAGCCGGCGTGGTGCTTACCATTGAGGAGCGGGCGGAGGCGTTGCTCGAGCAGGCCAACGAGTACCTGGACCGCGGCACCTTGGAGTAGCCACCCACCCACCAACGCTCTGAGGTCGGGGAGCGGTATTGTCACGGCCGTGCCGAGCGGGTCAGAGTCGGACCCCGCGGCTGGGGATGCACTCGCCACGGTGGACAAGCCGGAAATCCGCCGACGGGCGCGGGCGTTCGCTAAAGCCTGGAAGGGAGTCACGTCCGAGCAGGCCGAAAAGCAATCCTTCTGGAACGACTTCTTTTCGGTCTTTGGCGTGCAGCGTCGCCAAGTCGCCGCCTACGAGGCCATCGCTGAGCGAGCATCAACGGGCAACGCAGGTTGGATCGACCTCCTGCTCCCAGGGCAGATGGGCGTCGAGCATAAGTCGACGGGGAAGAGTCTCTCCGAGGCGATGGCACAGCTCGTCGACTACCTGCCATCGCTGGCACCCGCGGAGCATCCTTGGCTTCTTGTTGTCTCAGACTTCGCGAGGTTCGAGTGGCGCAACCTGGAAACCGGCGTCTCCGGCGCGTTCGCACTTGAGGAGCTCGCAGACCGTGCGGATCTGTTCTGGTGGCTCGCGGGGTACGAGGT
This sequence comes from uncultured Actinomycetes bacterium, assembly GCA_963812205.1. Taxonomy (GTDB): domain Bacteria; phylum Actinomycetota; class Acidimicrobiia; order IMCC26256; family PALSA-610; genus PALSA-610. The sequence continues at coordinate 1,139,582 of CAWEUJ010000002.1, read as the reverse complement.
TGGGCACCGGTCGTATCCAGACGAAGTTGCCGCCAACCTCAAGGCGACCGAGCTGCTCGCAGACCTTTACGACGCCCTGCTTGCATCGGGTTATCCACCAGGCGATCTGCGCGAGTGGGTCACACGCATTCTCTTCTGCCTGTTCGCCGACGACGCTGGGGTATGGGACCGCGGCCGCGTTTCATTCGTACCTTGTCCTACACACACGGCACGCGACGGTCACGACCTCGGTGATGTGATCGCAAGGATCTTTCGAGTACTCAACACCCCGCTCGATGAGCGCCCTGGGAACGTCGACGACGACCTCGCGCAGTTCACGTACATCAACGGTGACCTGTTTGCGTCTGACCTGTGGGGCGTGACTGGTGATTCTGATGTGCGGCGCGCCCTGTTGTCTGCCTGCGTCTTCGATTGGTCCGCGATTTCGCCCGCAATTTTCGGATCGCTCTTTCAGAACGTGATGACGGCGAAGGAGCGCAGGCAACTCGGTGCGCACTACACCACAGAGCAGAACATCCTTCGCACGATCAGACCGCTGTTCCTTGACGACCTGGCCGCGGAACTGGCCGCTGCGACAAGCCAGCCGAAGTTGCAGGCGTTTCACGACAAGTTGTCGACACTCACGTTCTTCGACCCGGCGTGTGGGTGCGGCAATTTTCTGGTGATCGCGTACCGCGAGCTGCGGAGACTCGAAACCGACTGTCTGCGCAAGCTTGCTGAAAAGCAGAAGCGGACGGGCCAGCGACAACTCGGTCTTGACCTTCTGTGCAAGGTTCGCGTCGATCAGTTTTACGGTATAGAGATCGAGGAGTTTCCCGCACGGATCACGCGCACTGCTCTGTACCTCATCGACCACCTCGAGAATCGCAGGGTCTCGGTCGAATTTGGCGAGCACTACGTACGATTTCCGATTCCCGCAGCACCGCATATCCACATCGGCAACGCGCTTATCGACGACTGGAACGAGATTCTGCCGGCGTCCGATTGTGACTACTTGTTCGGGAATCCTCCCTTTGCAGGCCAAGCAACTCGAAGCGGCGATCAGACAGCCGATCTCCGTCGCGTGTGGGGCAAGGGCTATCGCGCGATGGCTCGACTACGTGACGGGCTGGTATCGCATTGCGGCTGATTACCTCGCTCCGGGGAATGCACGAGCGGCTTTCGTCTCCACCAACTCGATCACGCAAGGCGAGCAGGTAGCCCTCCTGTGGAGACCGATGCTTGACCGCGGTATCGAGATCGACTTCGCACACCGAACCTTTGCCTGGTCATCGGAGGCGCGTGGGAAGGCGCACGTCCACGTCGTGATCATCGGGTTCTCGGTCGGCGGAAGAGGTCGCAAGACGATCTACGAGTATCCCGAGCTCAACGGGCAGGCGATCGCGATACCCGCCGGGCACGTCAACCCGTACCTGATCGATGCCCCAGATGTGATCGTAGAGTCGTCGACTACCCCGCTGTCGCCCTCCTTGCCGCCTGTCCAATACGGAAACAAACCCTCTGACGGTGGCTTCCTCATCGTTGATCCTGAAGACAAACCGCCCGAGTCCGACGCCGCCAGTCCATATCTGCGTCCGTACCTCGGTGCACATGAGCTGTTGCATGGAGAACCGCGCTTTTGCATTTGGATGGACGCGCCCGACGCGAAGGCAGTAGGTGCCTCGACGTTTCTTCGAGAGCGACTTGAAGCAGTGAAGGAATATCGCGCAGCCAGCAGCGCCGCGGACACGCGAAGCTGGCCGCGCGTCCGTGGCGGTTCTTCCGGATTCCTCAACCCACAGCCCGATACATCGCGATACCGCGGCACGTCTCGGCGACACGCACATGGTTCACCGTTGCAACGCAGGATCCTGATGTGATCGCATCCGACGCGCTGTTTACGGTCGTCGATCCCGATGGGTTCCTGTTCGGCATTCTGTCGTCCGCGATGTTCATGGCGTGGCTGCGAACAGTCGGTGGCCGCGTAAAGTCAGACTTGAGATTTTCCGGGCCGGTGGTTTACAACACGTTCCCACTCCCACCGATCGATGACGACTTGCGTACACGCATTGTGACCGCAGGTGCAGGTCTCGTCGCCGCGCGCCTCCGTCATCCGAGTGTTCCACTCGCGGACCTCTACGACCCACTCTCGATTCCGGATGAGATTCTCGACGCGCACCGCAAGATTGACCTCGCTGTAGACCGAGCGTTCACGGAACGCGGCCGACCGTCGACGACGACCGACCGCATGCGAATCCTCTTTCCCGCATACGAGGAACTTCGCGGGCGCTTCGGGATTGAGGGACGCGTCGGGGCGAGGAGACGCGCCAGCCTCAGAGGGCAAGCAGAATGAGTCGGTTTGGAGCGCCTGTGATTCCGACGTCGGAGGTAGGAGCACGTTGGCGCTACGAATTCGCAGGTGCAACGGCTTCTCCGCGATGTGCCAGCAGCTATAGGAACACTGTGCATCTGGTCAATCGCGTCCGCGCGCTGGTGAGTAGGCGCCCGGGACTTGCGCGGTCGCTGCCTGCGCGTGAGGTGGTGGCGTCCCTCGCAGGCGAGGACGCCTAGGACCTTACGATTGATCTACCCTGAGCGAACCGTGGACGAAGCAGAAAACCCCGCCGAAGTTTGGACCGACCTTCAGGCGGTCCGCCACCTCGTCAGCGGGCCAATCCTGCGGCCAGGTCTCATGGAGAATCGCGAGTCGTGGTGTCGGCTCTGCGATGGACTCGATGGCATCACCGACCGACCGCGAGATCGGGGAACAGCTCGCCGCTCTGAATCAAGTGCGATTCGAGCTCGGCATGGATACCGAGGACGACGGTTCACCTGCGGCTCTCGTCTCGGGACTCGCGGGTGTTCGCGCCGAACTTGAGGAACGTGTCAAGGAGCGATATCAGAGATTCGCCGGGGAGTCGTTGGCCGATCAGCTGGGACCGGATACGTCCTACCTGATCGAGAAGGTGGCAGAACTGGTGCAGTCGACCCATCCCGAAGCGGATCATGTCGGCGACGGGTCACACTTCAACGAAGCGATGCTCAGCGCCCTCACGGCGAAGTTGCGCGCCATCGATGATGGCCTTCGCGACCGCGGCTGCGACAAGTGGGTACGCGACGATCCTTCGAATGCCGTCTATGTCTGCCAGCGCCTCCGTGCGTTGGTCGATGGCGACGAGGACGCCCCTGCTCATGCGGATGCACGGCTGCTTGCCAACTTCGCGCTCCCCGCACTGGTGAAGAACACGAGGGCATTAGCGATTGAAATCGATGAGGAGATGCGCAACCAACCCACTGGCTGGCCGAGTTAGCGCTTGCCTCCGCGGCTCCTACCAGTTCAGTGCGGTCCCATAGGTACCGAATGCGTGGGCTCGCATGCCTTGATCCGTTCGCCGAACCAGGTTCCTCAGGAGCGCTTCGACATCGTCGACGGCATTAGATGTGAGCCGTACGGAGCCGGTCGTTGACTGCGTCCACGGATATGGCGGCACGTCGAAACCGTGAGCGAACGCGTGACGTACCTTCAGTATCTGTCCGAGTCGCTCCGTGACCCATATGACCGGGAGTCCGCGCGTCGGCCAACTCCACCAGTTGTACGGATCAAACCCGGTGCAATGGATAATGAGGTTCCGAGCGTTCTCGAAGTTCGGGGTGTTGAAGAACCCGGTGAGGCGCTTCATGTGTGCCTGAGCGACGGCGTGGAGAGCACTGAACGCCGCATCGTGAGGAAGTGCGATAACCGTGACAAATTCAGCTACCAGGGATTCACAGTACGCCTCCCATGCGGCAACGTATGCAGCGAGCGCCGCGTGATAGCAGCTCTGGGCATCGGCGCGTCCGATGGGCCGCAGCCGTGGGTCCGTCGCGAGTGTTCGGAGTACGTGCGCATTCGCCAAGGCGGCCCCGAACCGCGTCGCCGACCGCGAGGGCATCTATCCGACCTAGAGCGCGTCCACGAAGTCCGACAACGCGTGGCGATATCGGTCGAGTGGTTCCTGGTTGATCTGAACCCGCTCGCCAGCCAGAGTACGAGGACCGGCCTTGAGCTTGTGCAGTGGCGTCCCCGTGATCGACGCCACGATGCAAGCGCTGTGATAGTCGGGTACTTCCTTGAACGACTCGCTGGGAGGGCGTCCGGGATTCGCGAAGATTCCTCGGTGGGACTTGTAGATGCCGTCGAGCGTCTCCTTGATCGTCTTCGTGACGGCCTCGAACGCGCTGCTCGCCTGGCCCCGGTATTGAGTCACGCGATTGCTAATGAAGGTGTGAAGCTTCGGAATGTCGAGGCCCTCGTCGCCGCGCTCTCGTGGCGAAGCTGATCCGTGCGTAGAGAGCCATCTCCTCTTCGCCGAAGCCGTAGAGGAGAGCGACGACGTTCTCGATCACGCGGCGCGAGCTGTCGTCCGAGGTGAAGGGCACCACCAAGTAGTCCGCCGCAGCGACTGCGAGCTGCGTGTAGATCGCGAAGCTCGGGTTGCAGTCGATGATGAACAAGCTGCTCGCGCTGGCCGCTACACGCCCGCAGTGCCGCGACAAGATCCTTCAGCCATGTTTCGACCCGCCGCCAAGCGTCCCCGGGTAGTGCGAGCTGAGAGGTCTGCCGTATCGCCTCGGACAACACCTCGAGGAGATTGTCACCGCAGACCAGAGACAGGTTCTCTGGGATGTCTCGGTTGAAGTCGTGAGGCTTGGAGACGTACGGCGACACATCGTCGAGCGGCACAAACGGCGAGCTCAATCGCGCTTCGAGATAGCCGGCGACAGTGCTTCGCGGCTGCATTTCTCCGAGTTCACGTAGAGCTGCGGGGCTGCTCTCGTAACCACCAAGGAGCGTCTCGGACACGTTCGCCTGAGGGCAGAGATCGAGAACGTAAACGTCAGCATTCGGATGACGGTGCGCATATTCCGCGGCCGCGACGAAGCAGAGGAAGCTCTTACCGACTCCGCCCTTGTTGTTCCAGAACGCGTACGAGGTCATATCGCCCCTAGGTCGTGAAGTCCGGCCCACACTAGGCGGATGAGCAAGGTGTCTCGTGAGACCACGGCAGGACACCCGGCGGCCACCTGCTAACCGCTCGGCTGCCTGCTCAACTCTCCGTTCGCCAGTGCTGACACGCCACCGGGGGCGCCGCGGGGTCGAGAAGGTCAATAGCAAGTCGGCGACGACTGGACACGATCGCACGCACCGCTACGTCGATGCTCGGCGATGCCGACGCGCGCCGCGGTCACAGGTCCGGTCACGGACAACCCTGGACAGGGAATCACGCGAGGTCATTGCAACGGGGCGAGCGAGCGTTGCGACCTGCGAGAACGCGCACGCTGGACTACAGCGACGCGCGGCGAATAACAGGACTCATGGGAGTTCAAGTCCCCCCGCCGACACCAGATCTGATCGAGGCAATGCGACCCGGTGTGTGGCGAACCGTCTCGTGTCCCGGCACCTCACCGCCGCACGGCTACCGATGGCCGCGCCGAGGAAGGCGCGTGTCAGTCAGGTCAAATCCGTTGCTTGTAAGACCTCGGATCGGGGCCGGCGACAAATCGTCGTGCTCGCACCCCAGCACCGCCGATCGTGCCTCGCAGCGAGGCTCGGCATGCCGGGCGCGACAGCCACACGGCCAGGGAAGCATCCGTCTACTCGAGTGGAGCAGGCTCCGCCTGATGTTGTGAAGTGAAGTCGAGATAGTCGCGAACTGCCTCCGGGATCGCGTAAGCCGGATCGCCGTATACCACTGCGGTCTTCAACCTCCAAAGCAAGCCTTGGAGACGAACGACGCCAATCTGAGCGACCATCTGCGCAACTGGCCACTCGCTCCGCCGGTAGATCTCTTCTAGCAAGGCGACCGCGTCGTCGAGGTATTCCGCATTCGTCGCCTCGATTGCCCATTCAGGGCGAAGGCGATTGAGCTTGCTCGTGTCACCACTGAACACAGTGAGATCCGAGGCGGACAACGAGCGGATTCGTCCGCCGTCTGGAGCATGAGTCCACAAGATGAGCGAACAATCTCCTTTGAGCAAAGCGAGGCGCGCGTGCACAGCTTCGACCCGCACAACCGTTGACGGAGGGAGAGCCCAGCCCTCTGGATCGGCAAAAGCAGGAGCTAACGCGAATTCGGCGGCGTGAAGATGGGCCAGTGCACGGCCTTGCTCCATCAGTTCGTCCGAAGCCTCGTGTTGAACCGGCGCCGACTCGAGGAAATAGTGATCGAGTTCCTCCGCCGCTTGTACATCGAACGAAAACAGGCCAGCTGTGGCCAAGTGCTCGACGGTCATCGCAGTTATCGCTTCAGCCATTGCTCTCCTTCGCGGACTTCAGCTGGGCAGGACAAGAGCAAACACAATGCAGAAGAGTCCGTAAGACAGCGCGAATGCGATCAGGCTGAATAGTCCCGTCGCCACTGCCTGGGCGGCCGTTGTGGTGATTTTCCCAGCTACTAGTGAATAGAGCAACAGCCCGATGGCTACTCCGAGCACCAACGAGACCGAGCCGACTTTCACGACCAAGGGCACGGTCGTCTTGTCTCCCACAAACGCGTAAACCAGGCCCAACACGACACCATCCACGCCGATCACGAGGTTCGCTGCGTCCCGGAGCAGTGGCGCGAGTTCTGGCTCGCTGGATGCCGGCGGGTTGATGACGCCCCACAGTGCAGCCGTAACCACCCACAGGATCGAGAATCCTGTCAGGGCCCACGTCGCCGCCTTTAGGTCGGCCTCGACTCCACTGAACTGCAGAGCAAGCGCAGCAACTACAGATGCGAGCACGCACAGCCCCAGGAATATTCCGAGCCGGTTCATCACCTTAGACCTCTCCGCCGCAGCTTTCTTAGCCTCGTCGTCATCGATGTTCGGGTTGTCAGCTACGGCGCTCACCGCCCCCGAGTCTTACTCCGATGGGGCGGCCATGTCGACGGGGCGGGCGGATAGCGGACGGACCGTCATCGAAGCACGCCGGGGATCAGGGCTCTCGGTTGTCACGCGACTTGTCTTCGCGGAAGGCCTGCCATGTGCCCCGCCCCTCATCTGCTGATGCGATCTGATGTTTCGACCTGCCCATGCGGGCACCGAGCCACGTGACTGGATGTCGCGAGCTTGCTAGAGCAGGCGAGTTCGTCGCGATCACGAGAGGAGCAGAACTGCGTGCAGCACAGGAGTGGCTATGGTGCGACTCGATCCTCCGACACGCTCTTATGCCCACAGCTCTTGGGGCGGCGATGACGTCGACTTGCCGCTGGGTCGGGCGGTACGTCAGGTGGAGTCCGAGGGCGGTGTAGACCTCCGCTTTGCCTTCGCCGTTGGCGTCCCTGAGTGTCTGGGTGACGTCGCTGAGGCCTGCGGACCGGTCGGGGGACCTCGTTGGCGATCCCAGGTAGCGCCGACCGGTGTCGGTCACCGGTATATATACGCCGCCCATCGTATATATTGATCGCATGGCGAAGCATCTGGTGGACATCGATGACGACGCGTTGAGCGCAGCCCGCGCGCAGCTCGGAACCGAGACGATCAAAGAAACGGTCAACCAGGCGCTCAGGCGCGCGGGGCAGACGCGGTCGAAGACGGTAACGGCGGCGCTCGATCGCCTGGCCCGTGCCGATCTCAGCCCCCGCGACGACGCATGGCGCTGAGTCATCTCGTCGACACGAGCGTGCTGACGCGGCTCCGCTTCGCGCCAGTGCGCGAGCAGATCGAATCCCGCGCGAACGTGGGCGAGCTCGCCCGCGCCGGAATCAGCGACCTCGAGATCTGCTACTCGGCTCGAAGTGCGGCCGAGTGGGATCGTCTCGTCGGCGCGCTGAGCGTATTCGACCTCATCGAGACGACGGCCGAGCACGTGCAGCGCGCCCGGCAGGTGCAACGCGTGCTGGCCGTCAAGCATCAGCGCGGCCGAAAGCTGCCTGATCTCCTCGTCGCGGCCACCGCCGAGGCGAACGGCTTGACGGTGCTGCACTACGACGCGGACTTCGACCGAATCTCCGCCGTCACCGGACAACCGTGCGAATGGGTCGTGCCCTCGGGCTCCGTCGACTGACACACGACCCGTCGCCACGCTGCTCGTGCAATGTCGAGGATCGCGTGAAGTGTCGGCGTACGGTCCAACTCTTCCTCCGACACCAGATCGTCGCAGGATCGTCAGGACGCGACGCGGTAGCGGACGTACACGACACCGTTGCTGAACCGGCGCTCGTCGAGGAGCTCGAGGTTGGCGCGCGTGTCGCGCGGAAGCGACGGTTTACCCGTGCCGACGAATACAGGATAGATGAGCAACTGACACTCATCGACCAGCCCGGCCTTGAAAGCGTGCGCGGCGAGATTCGGACCTCCCACGGTGAGATCACTGGTGGCTGAGGCCTTCATGTCACGGACCGAGTCGGGGTCGAAGTTGCGCTCGAGCTGCGTCTTGGTGGTCAACACCTCATTCAGGGTCGTGGAGTAGACGACCTTGTTCGCAGCCTGCCAGACGCGGGCGAAGTCGCCCATGAGTTCCGACTGCGCGGGCAGGGAGGGGTCGGTTTCCCAGACGGCCATCGTGTCGTACATGCGCCGCCCGTAGAGGTAGGTGCCAACGGAGCGCACGAGGTCGGTGATAAACGCGAAGACCTCGTCGCTGGGCGCGGTCCAGTCGAAATTGCCGTGCTCGTCCTCGATGTAGCCGTCGAGGGACACGTTCGACACGTAGATCAGCTTGGCCATGCCACTCCTCCCGGCTGCCGAAGAACACCTGGGTCTCGACGAGCTTTCCGTCGCGCACGACGAACGCGCTCGGTGTCACGATGAGTGACGCCGACCTTACCTGCGGACGTGAACATCCACTTCGGAACTTTCATGCGGAAGTAGAAAACGCTCGGCATGCTCACCGGCTCCGTGGTCACTCGAAAGCAAATCCGCACGACGCGACAGACGATCGCTCGCGTCGGAATCTGCGCGGCCATCACCCTGGCCGTCGGGAGTCTGCAGGCCTGCGGGAACAGCACTCACGCGGCCAATGCGACCGCGTCCACGGCAACGGGCCCGCGCGTGACTCCGTTCGACGTCGCGGGGTTTCCGTCCGATCTGCAGCTCGAACCCGAGAGGGTCTTCATCGCCTTCGTCGACATGCAATACGGCGAGAGGTCGGTGTCGCGTTGGTACATGGGATTCGGTACCAACAACCGCGGGCAAACGGTGAAGCTGGAAGTCGACGCGCTCGCACCGACGGCGGACCAAGCAAACCGCTACTGTGCTGCGATCGCCGGAGCGGCCGCCTTCTTCATGAAGGGCGTGCAATACACGCTCGTGATCGCCGGTGAGCGCAGCGTGGCGTCGGCCGCGAGCCCGGGCGTCGTTCTCTTCAAGCCCGCGACATACAAGCCGGTTTCGTGCCCGAGGCCCGATGGCCCGCTGGTCGATCCGGCGCGTGCGAACGAGCCGCGCACATCAGACGACGCGATCAGCCGGTTCGTCCAGTTCCTGGACAAGTACTACGGCGCGTTTGGTGTCGCGGGGTCTGGTTCCTGGTATGCGGGCTATGCGTACCCGGGCACGGGTACGAAGATCGCGGTCAACGTGCACGACCGAACGGGGGCGCTCGCCATCAAGAGATGCGACACCGTGCGACCGCTCGCCGATTGGCTCCTCGGACCATTCGCGAAACAGTTCACGGTGCAAGTACGCGGCGTGAGCGGCACCGGATCGACGTCATGGCCCGCCGTGAACTGCCCCTAAGAGCGGGGTCGCCAACAGGACATGGGTGAGGGCGCCACCGGTGAGCGGTTCGACGTCGATTGACGATCCACCAACCTTCGATTCGGCGCCGAACTTCGGGGCGCAGGATCAGGAGCCGGGTATGGCGACGACCAATTTCCCGATGGCCGCGCCGGCGCCGACTGCTTCGACCGCGGCGGGAAGCTGATCGAACGGAACTGCCCTCGCGAAGCCACCGATCGATCCCGCCGACACCAGTGCGAGGAGTGCTTCGTGGTCCCGTTCGTTCTCCTCGGCGGTGAGCCCGCCCGCGTACACGCCGACGATCGATGCGTTGCGCCGCACGAGGTCAGGTGTTGTCACCGTGACCCACGCACCGCTCGCGAAACCCACCGCGAGCAGGCGGCCACCGGACGCGAGCGCTCGCGCTGCAGAAGCTGCGAGTTCGCCGCCGACCGGGTCATAGACGACATCCGCACCGCGACCGTCGGTGGCCTCCATGACGGCCTCCCGTATCGATCGCGCGTTGCGATCGATGAGAACGTCGGCGCCCAGCTCCTCGCAGAACCGAAGCTTGTCGACTCCGGCCGCGACCGCAATGACGCGCGCCCCGAGCGCGCGACCCAACTGCATCGCGGCTGCACCAGAACCACCGGCAGCGCCCAGCACGAGCAATGACTCGCCCGCCTGCAACGCGCCGCGCCGCACGAGACCGATCCAAGCCGTCGAGAACCCGATCCGAAACGACGCCGCATCAACATCACTCATCGCGTCCGGGACGCGAAAGCACGTCGACGCAGGTGCGATCGTCGATTCCGCGAACCCACCTCGACCATCGGTGAAGCTCGTCACCGCCATCACGCGCGTGCCGAGTGCGATCCCGACGTCGTCACCGACCGCATCGACCACACCGCATACCTCCTGACCGGGCACGAACGGCAACGGCGGTGTGAGCGGGTACGTCGACTGACACATCAACGCGTCGGGTCTCCCGATCGCGGCCGCGCGTACCGACAGCCTGACCTCGCCCCGACCGGGCACCGGCGAGTCGATCTCGACGTGCCGCAACACGTGGCCAGGCGAACCATGTCGGCCGACCTGCCACGCACGCACGGCGCCGACGCTATCCGGGCGTCAGCGTCGGCCGATCACTGCCCGGGCGGTATCGCGACACCGAAGTCGTAGAGCTGCCCGAGCACGTCGTCATCGAGCGGCATGCCGTCGGGGTCGATGTTCTCGCGCACCTGTGCGATCGGCCGACCGTCGAGAAGGCGCAGGTTTGCCTGCAGCGCCGCGGGCAGTACGAGGGGGTCGAACGGGCTGTAGCCGATGAGCCGGAGCACGTCCGCGGTGGCGTCGCTGCCGACGCCCGGGCTGAACGTCAGCCGGTCGGGCACATCGTGCACGGTCAGATCGTCCCAACGATCGGCGACCGCCTGGGAGAGGTGGCGGACGCCGTCCATGTGCGAGATGAGCTCGTCGTCGGCCATCGCCGTGACGGACTCGGCGCTGCGTACGAACCAGTCCTCCTCCCGGCCGGCCCAGTCGCCCCACATCCGCGCGTACCAGTCGGCCGACTCGTCGTCGGGTGCCGTCTCGGGCGCCGCTTCGCCCGCGTTGGCGCGGGCGATCGTCTCGCGGACCGCGGCCCGGTGGCCGAGCACCGCGCTCACCTGCTCGTGCGGAAGGCCGCCCTGGGTGAGACAGCGGTGGGAGATGAGCTCCTCCGCCGCGATCAGCAGGTCACGGACGGCGTGCCAGAAGCGTTGGGTCACCGCTCCACGCTCGTGCTTGCAGAACCACGTGGAGCACACCGCGTTGCGCGTCTGCCAGATGGCGCAGCCCTTCGTCTCTTCGACGAAGTGGGGGCACACGACGACCGGCGCGCGCCCGAAATGGGATTGCGCCCCGACGATCCGGCGGATGTCGGCGTAGCTGAGACCCAGTCCCAGCGGCGTCACTCCCGCTCGGCGCTCGATCCGGGCCGTGATGCTCGCTCGCCCGGGGCCGAGCAGTGACCGGCCCACCACGAAGTTCGCCAGATGCGGGACGTAGCTGCAGCACTTCACGTCCGGCGAGAAGGTCACGTGGCTCGCGGAGCGTTCGATGCCCGCGCACATGACACAGTCGCCGCAGGTGGCCTTGGGCTCCGACGGCGGATCGTGAATGCCGGTGAGCGCGCCCAGCCAGGCGCTGTGCAGCGGTGGCAACGCCGAGGACCCCGCACTCACGCCGACGGCGGTCCGGTCTCCCACGTCGCTCATCCCGGCCCCCGGCCGTCGATCTCGTCCCGTCACGTCGACGTATGGCCAAAGTTACTTGCACGGCCGGCCGGTGCGTGGGGACCCACGATCGCCTTCCACCGATCCCGGCGCCTCCTCGGTCGCGCATCGCGGCGGATCGATACTGCCGACGTTGGTCAGAGATCGACGTACTCGCATTCGATATCGACATCGCCGACTCGAAGTTGGCGGAGAATCTCGCGGCGAAATTCATCACTTTGCTCGTCCGGTGCGTTGCGCGCGCTCAGGCCGCGGGAGACCGAAGATCTCGGGAATGCACCGCCGCGCACATTTCACAAGACATCCGGCCTCAATTCACCGGGAACAGCGGGCCGCTGTAGCCGGACGCGACAACCGGTGCAATCGTTCCGCTCTCGTTCACGCTGAACAGCTGCTGCGTATTGCCGGAGAACCGGTAGGTGCCATCCGGACTCCGTACGAGGCGGGCGGCCACCACGAGCCAGCCGCCCGTCGAGATCGGGGCGAGGTGCTTGAAGATGTAGTCGTTCTTCGACTCGATGAGCGTCGACCCGAGGGTCAACGTCGCCGTGTCGTAGCGGTCGATCGCGTTCGTCACGCCGTGTTCGAACTCCATGCAGCACTCGCCGCTGTCATCGATCACGAAGAGACCGCGAGTCGTCCACGCCACGTCCTGGGCCTCGGTCAGTCCGGACGGAATCGTCATGGGTCGCGCCGCGAGATGGTCTTCGATAATCGGTGCTCCGGTCGCCGTAGGCACGCGAAAGACGCGCGTGGTGCAGCCGGTCGCGCAGGTCAACACCGCGACATGCGTCCCGTCCGGCGACCATACGGTGCGACGCGCGTAGCGAAAGCCCGCCAGCAGCGAGTTGTCGTTCGGATCGGAGACCCACCTCGCCGTTCGAGCCGAATCCAGGTCGCGCACGTTGATGCGCGTCGTGTCCGGCGGCCCGCTCGATCCGTGACATGCGCCGTGACCGTCGACCCAATCCGCGGTCGCGAGCCGATGCTGGTCGGGGCTGACCGCGAACGAGTCGCCGGTGGCGACCTCGTCGCGCTTGTTCGTCACGAGGTCGAGATGCACGACGGTGCCGCACGCGTTCGGGTTGGCGCGCTCGAGGTACCAGATGCTGTTGTGGTCGCGTGCCAGCTGCACCTCGAGGACATCTTGACCGGCGAACACCGTCACCAGGGTCCGCAGGGGGTGGCCTTCGGCGTCGATGGCGACGATCTTGCGGCCGTCGACGATCAGCGCGGCCGAATTCGTCGGGACCGGTGACACGGGTGCAACCGTCGTCGTTGCCGACGAAGCGGTCGGCGTCGTCGTCGACCGGCTCGTCGCCGTCGGCCCGATCGCTTGCTTCGACGATGCTCCACACGCGTCGAGGGCCGACACCGCCGCGATCGCCGTCAGGAGTGCCGCGCTCGTCCTCGAGATCCTGCGCCGTGTCGTCACGTTTCGATCCATTCGCCTCAGGCGACCGCGCCCGCGTCTCGGTGACGACGACAATGCCCGCGACGCGCCCCGCCCGACAGGGACCAAGGCCCGTGCGAGCCCGGCCGGAGGTCCCTCGCGGTGATCTCGCCACCGCCGGCCGCACGCATCGTGCCCGATTACGCGCCGTCGCGGCGATCGCACAACGGGAGTTGCCGCGTGGGCGAGTTCTCGGGCGGGCGATACGCGAGGTCGTACGCGAAGCTGGTGCGCTCGCGGAAGGTGCCGGAAGGTTCGACGGTGCGAAGCTTCTCTCGTAGGTCGGCCTCGAATGCGCTGGTTCGGTCGCCGAGAACGGACTGAGAGAGAAGCGAAGTCGAATAGACGAAGCCGATGAGCCCCGAGAGGGTCCAGTCGTAGGTCTCCGAGACCTCGAAGCGCCCTACGGTGACGAAGCCCGCATCCTCCAGCACCGCGGTATGCGGAAGTTGTGTCAGGTGCTCCTCGAGTTCTGCCGGGACGCGGTCGTCGGCTTCCGCGCGATGCATCCAATCGACGACGATCGCGGTGAGGGCCTGTTGCCAGGGCGCGGTTCCGTTCAGCGGAGTAGCGCTCCACAACAACGCGAGATGCCCACCCGATCGCAACCACCGCGTCGCGAGATGGGCGACACGTCGGCGATCCAGCCGGTGGAATGCCGTCCCGATCGTCACGAGCTCGAAGACCTCATCGGGATCGACGTCCTCGGCGCGCCCTGCCGTCCACCGCACGTTGCGCACTCCCAGACCCGCCGCCCTTCGCTCGGCGAAGTCGATCGCTTCGGGCTCCTGATCGACGCCCCACACCTCGGCGAACCGGTCGCTCAGTGCGAACGTGACGGTGCCCGGACCGCACGCAAGGTCGAGCAGGCGGCCGGTACCGCTTACCGAGGCGCGGCGACACAAGTCGTCGATGAGAACCGCGGGATACGCCAACCGGAATCGGTCGTAGAACGGCGCTGTGCCTCGATACAGATCATGACGAAATGTCGGGTGGCCACTCACTCCGATCAGCCTCTCAGATCCGAGCCTTCGCCGTGTGCGGCATTTCCGAAATCGTCAGAACCGCGGCAGCCACAGCCCACGCGGTATCGCCCGCCTCGCGGGTGGCGGCGCGTCGCCTCGGGACTGCCCGCTCTCGGACTCGTATCCTGAGCCTGTGCCGACTCCGGTGGGTCCGCTCGGACCCGAAGAAATCGATCCCGACGATCCCGACCTCTGGGACTGGGATGCCGTCTCGCCGTCCCGGGCTCCGTGGCCGGGCTGGGTGCGCGCGACGGCATGGACTGTCGTCGTCGCCTTCGGTCTGCTGGCGATCGCGTCATTGCTCCGGTAGCCGCAGGTCCTCCCGGTCGCAGTCGCGTGGCCGACTCAGTCTTCTTCGACGTAGATGCAACCCGCCGGGCACTCCTCGGCGGCATCGATCACCGCTGCTTCGAGCTGTTGCGGCACCGACAACATGCCGTCGTTGCCCTCCGCAAGGATGCGGTCGCCGTCGAGGACGTACGCGATGTCGCCATCGGTCAGCACAAACGCCTCAGGGCAGATCTCCGCACACACGCCGTTACCGACGCAGGCCTTCTGATCGATCCAAACTCGCATGCTCGCAACCTTTCGTAGCGGTTGAACACACCGAACGCACTCCGGCGCCGGCTTCAGCTCTCGACGTAGGGGTTCACCGGGCGAAGGAAGGCGTCGAGGTTGCCGGCCGGGTGCACCGACCCGTCGTCGGCAACGACGATTCCTGCCGCGCCGGACTTCGCGATCAACGCGGGTCCGTCTTCTCTGCCGGCGAGGAAAGCGGCCTTCGCGAGGACCTCGGCGCCCCAGCCCTGTGCCGCGACGACGGTGACGCCCGCGATTCCGTTCGCGGCCGACCGACCGGTGCGCGGATCGATCAGGTGATGGTGGGGGAGTCCGTCGGGACCGATCCATGTTCGCTTGGTCCGCCAACTCGACGCGACTGCACCGGCCCCGAGGCAGAGATTGCCGAGGACGTGGTGCGGGTCGAGCGGATCCGCGATCGCGACGACCCAGGAGGTCTGGTCCGGCGCCTCGCCCGCGGCGCGCAGATCCCCGCCGACACTCACGAGCGCGCCACGGGCGCCACTCGACATGAGCTCCTCGACGACGAGGTCGGCCGCGAACCCCTTGCCGATTCCGCCGGGGTCGAAGCTGGTGGTCGGTCCGAGCCGCACGGTTCCCACGACGCGGTCGAGATCGATGTCGGGTGCGGTCGGAGGTCGGGTGATGCGCCGCGGCTGCGCGCGTTCGGCGAACCCGTCGACGGTGGAGTCCGGGCGATCGAGGAGCTCGAAGCTCCGGTCATACCCGGCGCCACGCAGCTCGGCGAGGATCGTCGGATCGAACCTGCCATCGGTCATCTGCCACGCTCGTAGCGCGTGATCGACGAGTTGGAACGTCTCGGCCGCGACCAGAACCGGTACGCCCGGGAGCCGGTTCAGCCGGCTGATCTCGCTGTCGGGAAGGAAGCGGCTCCAGCGGGCCTCGAGCTGCTCGAGACGCGTGATCGCGACGTCGGCGAGACGAGCCGCGTCGTCACCGACGACCACGACGTGCGCGTCGGTGCCCATGAGCGCGGCCCGACGTTCCGCACTCAGCGTCTCTTCGCGCTCGGCAATGATTCCGGCCATCGTCGTCTCCGATCTCGAGCTGCCCGACCGGTCGGTTGGGCTTGCTCGAACAGAAGACCCCGGCGGGATGAAGCCCCTGCGAGAGACCTCGTGAAGCTCGGATGAAGCCCGTCAGTTCGAGGCCGCTCCGGCGGGCACCTCGAGGGTGAAGGTGGCGCCCCTCCCGAGTCCGTCCGAGGCGGCTCGGATGTCGCCGCGATGCGCGTGCGCGATGCCGGCCGCGACCGTCAACCCGATGCCACTTCCGCCGGGCGGCCGAGCCAACCCGGGGACCCGGAAGAACCGTTCGAACACCAACGGCAGATCGTCGGCGGCGATACCGACACCGTCGTCGGAGATCGCGACCGAGGCGACGTCGTGGTGTTCCATCGTTCGGACAACCACCCGTCCGCCCGGAGGGGTGTAGGTGAGCGCGTTGCCGAGCAGATTCGTCAAGACCTGGATGATCCGGTCACGGTCGACGCGTACCGAGACGGGCGGTCCGTCGACGAGCTCGAGCGCGACGCCCTTGTCGTCGTACTGCGGGCGCAGCCAGGTGGTTGCGAATTCGGCAAGTTCGTGGAGGTCGGCGTCGCCGATGCGGAGCTCGAGCGCTCCCTCCTCGGCGCGCGACAGCGTCGCGAGATCCGTAGCCAGGCGCTGGAGCCGGGCCGCCTCCTCGCCGACGTTCGCGAGAATCTCCTCGGTTGGTTCGAACACACCGTCGAGCATCCCCTCGACGTAACCGGTGATCGCCGTCAGGGGAGTCCGCATCTCGTGCGCGACCTCGCCGATCAGCCGGGAGCGGCGCGCTTCGGTGTGTTGCAGCGTGTCCGCGAGACGGTTCACATCCCCCGCGAGTGCGGCGAGCTCGAGCGCGGCCGGCTCGGCGACGCGTTCGTCGTAGCGGCCGGCCGCGAGGCGACCCGTGGCTCGACGTACCGCAGCAATCGGGCGAAGGATCTGCCGTGCGACGAACGCGGTCACGACGGCGGCCGCGGCCACGCTGACTGCGAGCGCGATCGGGAGGGTGCTCCAGAGTGCGCCGACGAAGGCTCTGTGCGACTCCGTCTCCGTGCTTCCGCCCTCGCCGGCATTGCGGATCCGGTCGGTGAACAGCCCCGGTGCTCGGAGCGCGAACGTGAGGACGAGCGCCGCGGCGACGACGATCGCGACAAGGGCGTACGAACCGAACAGGCGGACATCGAGTCGACGCAGGCGCTTCATTCGGCGGCACCGAGGAATCGGTAGCCCACGCCCCGGACGGTCCCGACGAGCTGGGGCGCGTCGGCCGGGTCCCCCAGGGCTCGCCGGATACTCCGGATGTGAACGTCGACGACGCGCTCGTCGCCGAAGAAGTCCCACCCCCACACTTGTTCGAGCAGCTGACGGCGGGTGAGGACGCGACCGGGTGCTCGAGCCAACGCGACCAGGAGGTCGAACTCGAGCGCGCTCAGCTCCACCGGTGTGCCGTCGCGTGTCACTGCCCGCCTCGGGAGATCGATGGCGAGTCCCTTGAACGCGAGGAGCTCGTCTTGTGCGGTCGGCGCCGCACCGCGGCCGCGCCGCAGCACCGCCTTGACGCGCGCGACGAGCTCGCGCGGGCTGAAGGGCTTCGTGATGTAGTCGTCGGCACCGACTGCGAGCCCGACGAGCTTGTCGACCTCCTCTGCGCGCGCCGTCAGCATGATGACGTAGACATCGGACTCGGTCCGCAGTTGCCGGAGTACCTCGACGCCATCGAGACCGGGCATCGTGACGTCGAGCACTACCAGATCCGGATGGCTCTCCAGGGCGACACGCAGCGCCTCGTTCCCGTCGGTCGCCAACACGACGTCGAAGCCTTCGGCCTCGAGATAACCGCGCAAGACGTCGCGGATATGCGACTCGTCGTCGGCCACGACGATGCGCGGCTTCACGGTTGTGTTCATGCTGCGAGACGCTAGACCTCCTCGCGGGCCCCGGAATCCGCTTCACGGAAGCTTCATGGTCGCTCGCGGCGATCCTTCACGGGCCCGCAGTTGACTTTCTCCAGAGCGGTTTGCTCGTGCGCACCGCCGGTGCCCATCCGAACCGAAGCCGACGGCAGGAGGACCGACATGGACAGACGCAAAGCGATCGCAATCGCGGCCGCCGTTGCGATGAGCCTGACCTCGGGGGTGGTCGCGCTGGGCGCCAACCTCGGCGCCTTCGGCTTCGCCGGCGCTTCCGGCGCGGCTACGGCGACACAGGTCTCCGCGGTTCCCGGAACTCCGGGAGCCCAGCCGAAGTCCGAGAACCGGGTGCAACAACGCGAGAACGACGACTCCGCGCATGCCACGGAATCCCGCGCGAACGGCGCGGCCGAGACGAAGGGTCAGGACAATGGGTGAAACCCCGAATCAGAGTGATCAGGCCCAGCGCATCCGCGCATTGCAGGAACGCCGGGCGGCGTCGGCCCGAGAACGCTCGACGCCGTCCGGTACGCGACGCTCGGCGACGGCGACCGGCGCGACGACGAGACCCCGTCGCCGGCACCCGGCCGCGGGGACGCGCATCTTTCTCGCCGGGCTGAGCGTCTCGTCGTTCTTCGCCTTGGCCGGCGCCATTGGCCTGGCGCATCGTTCGACGCCGTCTACGCAAACGGTGTCGGCTGCCAATCCTGCAGGCACCGTGTCATCCGGCGGCGCGGCCGCAACACCCGGCACTACGAGCGCGACGGTTGTGAACACCGTCACGAAAGGCAGTTGAACGACCGGCCCGTAAGCTCGGTCGATGCTGTCGCAGTCGCAGACGTGGTGGTACACGGCACGCGCGGGCGGGATCGTCGCGTGGGCGCTCGTCGCGGTCACCGTGATCGGAGGCCTGCAGCTCTCGACGCGCCTGGTGCGCCGGCCCGCCCCGGCGTGGGTGCTCGACGTGCACCGGTTCGTCGCGGGGCTTTCGGTCGCGTTGGTCGGCGTGCACCTCATCGGTCTTGCGCTCGACCCCTTCGTCAAGTTCGGCATGGCGGAGCTCTTCGTGCCGATGGCGTCGAGCTACCGGCCCGGTGCCGTAGCCGTCGGTATCGGCGCGCTCTACGTGCTCCTCGCGATCGAACTGACATCGCTCGCGATGCGCCACCTCTCACGGGCCGTGTGGCACACGATCCACCTCTCGAGCTACGCGCTCTTCGCGCTGGCCACGGTCCACGGACTGACCGCCGGCACCGACCGTAACAATGCGCTCTTCCAGTGGGTGTGTCTGCTGACCGCGGGCGTTGTGCTCTTCATGACGCTCGTGCGCATCCTTGCGCCGCGACGATCGGGCGCTCGCCAACACCCAACCGTGTGACGCGATGGAGCGATAACGCGACGTGCGTAGGTCAGCTTGCGACCGGCGCCGCCACCACCGTCGGCGCGTTCGGATCGCCGTACACGAACACATCCACGCGTTGGCCCGCGGTCACGTCCACCGTCGTCGTGGCGGACGGCGTCTTCCCGGAACACGTTGTCGCGGTGAGGCCGGATCCCGCAGGGCTCGTGACGACGTCGAGCTTGTGCGTCCCCGGCGCGACGACGAAGACGCTGGCCGGGCTCGTACCGAGCGTGGCCAGACTCGGAGTCGTGCGTCCGATTCCGGTCGAGGAGACGCACGACCCGTCGACGGTCAGGTACTCCGTCGGCGCCGACGAGTCGTCGGCGATCTCGGATTCGACGAGGAACACACCCTTGGCAGGCTGGGCGGCGAAGATCTCGGGCTGCGAGATCCGCGTCCCCGCCTCGACGATCTGCACGCTTCCCATGCCGAGTGTCGACTTGAACAGGCCCATGGTGAGCTGATCGCCGGATGCAAATCCCGACGGGTCGATGTTGGCGCCGCTGAGCAAGGCTTGCGGATCGCGCGTCGTCGATCCCGCCGGGTACGCCCAGAGTTGACTCGTCGTGTCGTAGGGCGTCGGCCCGTGAGGCGTGACGTAGTCGGAGACCTGACCGTACTGGAGGTCCTTGATGATCGGCGCCGTGTTCGGCCCCGGATTGAGCGTGTCGTAGAGGTCCATCGCCGGACCCGGCGCTCCGTTCACGAAGAGGAGGTTCGCGACGCGGATCTTGCCGATCGCCTTGCCCTGTGCGGCCTGCCCGCCGGTCGTTGCCGACCCGAGCGCCGACGGAGTCGTCGTCGGCCCATTCGCGCTCGGCCCGAGCGGGTTGGACGACTTCTTGCTGCTGCCGCCGCACGCGGCCAGCGCAAGGGCGCACACCGAGACCACCGTGATGAGACGTCGCACGGCGTCACGATGCCATAG
The DNA here is from genome assembly GCA_963812205.1 of uncultured Actinomycetes bacterium. GTDB lineage: Bacteria > Actinomycetota > Acidimicrobiia > IMCC26256 > PALSA-610 > PALSA-610. Next base: position 1,119,291 of record CAWEUJ010000002.1, on the reverse strand, counting down.
CACTCGTCAGATGTCGACTATCTGGAGCGGGACCGCACACGTGCGGATCCCAGATCGTCATGGACCTCGGACCCTCGCCCTGGCACAATCCCTGGTAGCGGGCGACGTCAGGGGCCGAGGGGGAACCCATGAGCCGAGACGTCACACCCGTCGTCGCCGCCCAGGTGCTCTTACGCCACGGCATGGCCGACGATGTTGTCGCGGGATACCTGGCGCGGTCGTGGCGACTCGACGACCTCGACTGCCACGCCGCTCTGCGCGCGGCCCACATCTTGCTGCGACGCCAACAGGTGCACCTGACGAGGTAGGCGTCGTTCGGCGGCTACCGGTTGCTGAGGTGCCAGTCGTCGCCGTCGTCTGGCCGCTTGCGCGACCGGTGCCACCACCAACGCCGCTGCCCGCGTTGTTCCTCGCCGAGCCGGCGCAGAACGTCTGGTTCGGCCTCGTCGATGATGCGCTCGGCGTCGTCGAGAAGATCCCCGATCGCGTCGGGAGCCTCGTCCGGCTCGTCCTCGACGCCAGGCCGTGCGAGGGTGCCCTGCACGAACGTCCCGTCGATCACGGTCTGTGCGTAGCTCGCGCAGTTCTCGGGGCAACGCCACGGTGCCTCGGGTGCGAGATCCAGGACACAGAACCGCGCGATCTCGCCGTCGTCGTAGGTGCGGCTGGCGAAATGGCGGCAGTCTTCGCGCATCGACATCGCGCGAGTGTGCCAGACGGCAGTGGCCGGATCGCGTCCGGGCGTACGTGTCACGATCTCGAGGCGCCGTTCACCACCGCTCGGCAAAGCGCGTCGAGCTCCTGCGCCGTCCCGATCGCGATGAGGACCTGGCCTTCTTGGAGCAACGTGTCGGGTGATGGATTCGTGGTGAAGTCGCCGCTCTGGTGGCGGACCGCGAGCACGAGCGCCCCGGTGCGGTCGCGGAGGTGGGCATCGCGGATCGATTGCCCGGCAACTGCGGAGCCGGCGGGAATCACGATCTCCTCGAGCCGGAACTCGATCCCGCGATCGCGCATCACCACGTCGAGGAACTCGGTAACGTGCGGCTGGAGGACGAACGCAGCCATCCGCGTGCCACCGATCCGCTGCGGATTGACGACGCGATCCGCGCCACCGCGCCGGAGCTTCTCCTCGCTGTCTTCGAGACGCGCTCGAGCAACGATGAACAGGTCGCGCCGCAGTGCACGCGCGCTGACGGTGACGAAGAGGTTCCCGGCGTCGGTGTCGAGCGCGGCGACGAGCGCGCGGGCCCGGGCCAGACCGGCATTGGCGAGAACCTGATCGTCGGTAGCGTCGCCGAGCACCATCGGGTAGTCATGGCTATCGGCGCGCGCCGGCTCCTTGTCGACGACGACCAGCTCACCGCCCGCCGCGCTGACGTCATCGGCGATCGCGCGGCCGACGCGACCCCATCCACAGACGATGACGTGCCCGTGCATCGCTTCGATTCGTCGCTCCATGCGTCGCCTTCCGAACAGCTCGCCGAGTCGGCCCTCGATCAACGTCTCGAGGACGACGCTGAACGTATACAGGGTGGTGCCCACGCCGACGAGGATGAGGACGATGGTGAAGACCTTGCCGGCGTCGCCGAGCGGCCGGACCTCACGAAAGCCGACGGTCGCGACGGTTGTCACCGTCTGATACGCCGCGTCGAGGAGCGAGAAGCCGAGCACGACGTAGCCGGTCGTACCGGCAACCAGAACCGCGCCGAGTAGAGCCAGAGCGAGGAAGACTCGCCGCCACGAGGTCACCGCCAGAGACTACGGACACCGGGCGCGCGGGGTTCTTCGGTATCGCATCCGTGGCGTCTTCTCGCTACGGGAACTGGATGAACACCGAGAACCCGAGCTGCGCCGGAGTGCCGGTCCGCGTGTCGTAGGTACCGTCGAACCACGTGTTGTACTCCGAGACGCGGATCGTCCCGTCGGCATAGACCGCTTCGACGAATGCCACGTGGCCGGGATTGCCGACCTGCACGGCCGCGTCGCCTCGCCGGGGTATCGAGCTTTCGGTGAGACCGCGACGCCCGGCCGCGTTGGCGGCCCACTGCCCACCGTTTCCGAGCCCGCGCACCGAGGAGTCCGGCACGCCGAGCTGCTCCAAACGCCATGCGACCCAATCGGTGCAGTTGCGATAGCTGTACCCGCGAGGTGAATGCGTCGTGGCGACGGTCCAGCCGGGCGCCGTGTCGGGCACCGGTCCCCAGTCGTACGGACCCATCACGGTCGTGCAGTACCCCGTTACCGAGTACGGAGCGTGCGCGCACGGCAGCTTCGCGTCGGGGTAACCGCCCGTGTCGGCAAAGGTGGCAAGCACCCAGTAGCCGCCGGCCGACGGAGTACGCGCGACGGCGACCACGTGCTCGTCGCCGAGCGATGTTCCGCCGAGCGAGCCGAGATACCGGGCAGTTCCGAACGCGAATATCCCGCCGTCGCGCGCGACCAACCAATAGCCGCGGTCGGCGCGACCTGCTGCCATGGCGACCACGGGCTGGGCCAGGTGGATGGCGCCGGTCGAACCGAAGAAGTGGGCCTTGCCGAATGCGAAGATGCCGCCGTCGCGTGCGACGAGCCAGTAACCGAGTCCGGATGCCGTGGCCGCCATACCGACGACGGGTTGGTTGAGCGCGATCCCACCGGTCGAGCCGAAGAACCGCGCGTCGCCGAAGCTGAACACGCCACCATCGGACGCGACCAGCCAGTAGCCGAGGCCCGTTGGGGTCGCGGCCATACCGACGACCGGGCGCAGCAACGTGAGATCACCGGTCGAGCCGAAGAACCGTGCGTCGCCGAAGGTGAACACGCCGCCGTCAGATGCGACCAGCCAGTAGCCGAGGCCCGTTGGGGTCGCGGCCATACCGACGATGGGCTGGGTCAGGCGCTGTCCGCCCATCGAGCCGAAGAAGCGGGCGTCACCGAAGGTGAAGACGCTGCCGTCGCTCCCGACGAGCCAGTAGCCGCGCCCGGTCGGGGTCGGTGTCATGACGGCGAGGGGCGCGTCGAGATTGCCGGCAGTCGAGCCGAAATAGCCCGCGTCACCGAAGTCGTGCACACCGTCAACGGTCGCGGCGTGATCGGCGGCCGCTCGGGATGCGCTCGACACGAACCCGACCACGACCATCCATGCGAGCAGCACCGCGCCGACGCAAGACCGACGCATCCTTCGCGACGATGCACTCATGCGCGCCGTAGCACTGCCCAGGTAAAGGGTTGGACGGCGCCGGCGGGAGTGATGTGTTCCTCTCGCTCGTGTAGTACGGACGAGAAAGCCGCGGCGAAAGCGGCATCGAGATCCGCCGGCGAGTATCGGCGTACGGGCAGTCCCGAGCAGTGGGTCGGACCGTCGTCGGCGAAGGTCGCGACTACCGCGATGCCTCCGTCGCGCAGCGCGCGGCTCGCGACGTCGACGTAGCGATCGCGGTCCGCCGCATCGGTGAGGAAGTGAAAGACCGCGCGATCGTGCCAGACGTCGTAGCACCGTTCGGGCTCCCACCTCAATACGTCGTGGTGCACGAATTGGACGCGCGCGCTCCGGTCGCCGAGACGCCGCCGCACCTCGTCGAGCGCATGCGCGGAGATGTCGAGGAGGGTGAGGTCGCTGTATCCGCGGCGGCTCAAGCAGTCGACGAGCGAGGATGTGCCACCACCGATGTCGATAACGGCGGCGGAAGGCCCGGGCGCGCTCGACTCGACGAGGCGCACCGAGGTCGCCGGCGATCGTTGGTACCAACTCACATCCGTCGACGGCCGCGTTGCGTAGATGTGTTCCCAGTGGTCGCCAAGCTCGGGCATGCACACAGGGTGCCCGCTCCGGCGCGGATATGCGAGGAACGATCTGCGCAGCTGCGACCTGGCCACGGGAGCGACCTCGAACCCAGGCCGGCAAGCCGACAAGATCGACGGTGACCGGGCGGCGTTCAGGTCCCGGCGACGGCTGTGATCGGCAGGTTCGCCGCCGCCCCCGCCTCGAGCTCTACGTGGTCTCGTCGAAGGTGGCTTCGTCGAAGCTGGGCAGTCCGTCGCGGCGGGACTCGTCGATCGCGGCGCACCTCCGGCACACGTGCAACCGCGACACCTCGGCGCCTCGCGGGAGGATCACCACGGATTTCCCGCAATACGCGCGGCCGGCGACCGCGCTGAGCCGGTGCACGAGCTGCGGCGCTTCACCTTTCACCACGCCGAACGTGGGATGGGCATGCATCATGGTGACCACCGTACGACTCGGGCGCACATCATGCGAGCGCCGGGGAGTCCTGAGCCCGACGGATCGCCCGCTACGAAGCCGGCGCCTTCGGTGACGCGGCGATCCGGTACATCGAATCGACCGAGCTCACCGCGATGAGTCCGTCGCCGACCTCTCCCGTCGCGGCGCCGGACGAGATCGCCGCGACGGCCCGGTCGATCTCGTCGTCCTCGACGAACAGCGTGATCTGGAGCTTGTGCGTGACCAGCATCTCGTAGCTGTGACCGCGGTACTCGCCGGTCCGCTCCGGCGCGCGGCCGTGCCCGCGGACGTCGCTGATGGTGAAGCCGGCGAGGTGCGCGGCCTCGAGGCACGCCGCCACCTCACCCAGCCGTTCCGATCGAATGACTGCCTCGACACGCTTCATTGGGATCCGACCTCCATGCGCACACTCGCGGCACTTGCGGGCATCACATCGACGGATGCGGCACCGTCGGTCGTGTAGAACACCGAACCCTGCGCCTCGAGGAAATCGGGGTACGCGAGCGCCCCCATCTCGGGCATGTCGAGGCCGGCGATCTCCGCATCCTCGTCGGATCGCAACCCGATCGTCTTCTTGCAGATGACGAAGAACACGATGCAGGCGACCGAGCACCAGGCGACGAGCACGAGTACCGACGAGAGCTGGGACCAGAGCTGGCCTGCGTCGCCGTAGAACAGGCCCTTGACCGCCCCGGACACGCCGTTGAAGCCGTCGCCGTAGTGGCCGTCGGCGAAGAGCCCGAGGGCGACGAGACCCCACAGCCCGCACGCCCCGTGGACGGACACCGCGCCGACCGGGTCGTCGACCTTGAACTTGTGCTCGACGACCACGACCGAGACCACGACGAGCACTCCGGCGATCGTCCCGATGAGTGCAGCCGCCCACGGCGCGACGAACGCACACGGAGCAGTGATCGCGACGAGTCCTGCGAGCAAGCCGTTGCACGTCATCGACGGGTCGGGCTTGCCGTACTTCCACGTCATCGTGAACATCGTTGCGAGGCATCCGAACGCCGCCGCGAGGATCGTGTTGACGATCACGACGGTGAAGCGGAAGTCGGTCGCGGCGAAGGTCGACGCGCCGTTGAAGCCCATCCACCCGACGAGCAACACCATGGTGCCGAGAAACGCCATGGGGAGGTGGTGGCCCGGGATGGCACGAGGCTTGCCGTCGCGGTCGAATTTGCCGATGCGGGGCCCGATGATCTTCGCTCCCCAGAACGCGGCGACGCCGCCCATCGCGTGCACGACTCCCGATCCTGCGAAGTCGAGCGCGCCGTGGCCCCATTTCGGGCCGAGCGCGCCCAGTTGCGAGAGGAAGCCGCCGCCCCACACCCAGTTCCCGTAGAAGGGGTACAGGATCATCGAGGCGAACAGGCCCCACACGAGGAAGGCCCTCCACTTGAAGCGCTCGGCCATCGCTCCGGTGGGGATCGTCGCCGTCGCGTCCATGAACACGAGTTGGAAGAAGAAGAACGCGAGGATGCCGACGTCGTAGGCCTTGCCGGTGAGCAGGAACCCGCTCTTCGACAGCACGTTCCAACTGCCGAGGTGGATCGGGGCGCCGAGCTTGGTGATGCCGAGTCCCGGGTTCGAGACGGACCCGAACATGAAGGCGTAGCCAACGGTGAACCACCCGACGGTGCCGAGTGCGAAGATGACGAGGTTCATCATCATCGTGTGCGCCGCGTTCTTGGCGCGCGTGAAGCCGGTCTCGACGAGCGCGAAGCCCGCCTGCATGAACAGCACGAGCACGCCACCGATCATCAACCACGCGTAGTTGATGGCCAGGTGGTCTTTGGCCTGCTGGGTCGTGATGACGTTGATCGAATCCTTCGCCGGCGTGCCGGCCGGGTAGACCGACTCCACCTGCGCGGGCGAGACACCGGTCTTCGCGCCGTTGGGATCACCGTTGTCGGCCGACGCGACGCCGGCCAGACCCACGACGAGCAGCACCGCCGACACGGCCAGTACCGAGATCAGCCGCCGGGCCCGACGGCCCCGCAGGCGGAATCCGGCGGAAGCGGCCAGGACGGCCGCCGCCGCGCAACACCAGAACAGCAATCGCATCGTGGCCCCCCAAGTGCCGCACCACAGTCCACGGCAGAGCTGACGCGGCGATCGCGCCCGGCGAGAACGTATGGCGGGTACGTGTCGAGACTGTGAGCCGATTGTGAACGGCGTGTTTCGCACTTCTGATGAGCAGGCACGCACGCCTTCGGCGGCAGACCCCGAGGCGGGGATCAGGCGTGCAGCCGGGGTGCGGTGCGGGTCCCGCGACCAGGACGCATGCTCACCAGCCGCGGGTCGGGAGACCCGAGGTGCTCCATGATCCACGGCAAGGTACGGGCGAAGCTCTGGTCCCAGAGCCAGAACGTGTGGCCACCGGGGAACACGTCGAAAATGGCCTGGATGTGATCGCGCCGCGCCTGGCCGACGAGGCGCTGCATCTTGGCGACGACGGGATCGCTGCGTCCGGATGCAAACACGATTGCGGGGGCGTTCCTTGCGTGCCAGTGAGCGAGCAGCGCACGCGGGTCGTACGCTTGCTCGGCGCGGAGGAGTTGGCCGGGCGTCGTGCCCCGGAACAGTCGCGCGAGTCCGCCGGTGACCCACGGATGGTCGTCACCACTGAAGTCGCCGACGACCCCGAACAGATCGGGATGGCGCAACCCCATCTGGAGGGCGCACGACCCACCCTCGGAAAGCCCGGCGACGGCCCACGACGCGGCATTGGATTGAGCGCCGAACGCGTGCACCACCGCATCGCGCACGTCGACGGTGAGATACGTCTCCGCGTTGCCCTGCGGGCCGTTGACGCATTCGCTGTCGCGCGACCAGTCGATCCCGTTCACGTCCGGCATGACGAGGATCGGTGCGAAGCCGCGATGCGTCCGTGCGTACGCGTCGGCGGTGACATCGGCCAGGCCCCCTCGCGTCCAATCCGCGGGCGACCCGGGTGAGCCGTGCAGCAGTTCGATCACCGGAAGATGCGGATGGGGGTTCTGGAACCACACCGGCGGGAGGTAGACCTGACCGGTGCGCGCCGGGAAGTGTGAGACGGTGGCCGGCATCGAGAACGCGAGCACGACACCGCGACCTGGAAGCCCGACGGGTGTCCACGTCGGTTCGGGTCGCCCGTGCCCGTGCCGGGGCCGAGCGGACTGCAGGTGGGCGTGCTCGAGGCTCCGGAAGCCGACCGCCGACACCTGGTCGGCCGCGTTCCGGCCGAAGAGCGCTCCGAGGGTGGGAAGGTAGTCGTAGTGCGCGTTGACGCTCGCGGCGGCGAACGCGACGACGAGGGGCACAGAGATCGCGCGCGCTCCCCAGCGCAACGGTGGCCGACGCAACCACAGCCAACTCGCGGCGAGCGTGACGACGACCATGAGCGCGATGCCCGCGCGGAACTGCCAGTCGACGATCGAAAGACTGCTCACGCTCAGGCCCGTCATGTCGACCCCGTGCTCGGTGCCGCGACCGGGTCCGGCCGTCGGCCCGTCGTGGTGTGATCGACGGCCGCGGCGACCGATGCAGAAAAGCCCACTTCCGGCGTCCGCACCGCCCGATCATCTGCGGGCCGGCTGAGCCTCCGCTGGGACGCAGGTGCTGGAAAGGTTCAGGAAAGCACCGGGATCGCCGAAACCATGCCCCGGCGCGGTCATCGGTGGCGTCCGGGCCGCGGGCCGGCGCGCACGATGGCGATGCTTGCCCAAGGACACTGCAAACCTCGGATCCGCACCGATCTACCTCCGGCCGGGTCCACGACCCCGGCGGGTGGCAGTGACGAGTGCCGTTCCCGCGACGGACGTCGCCAACGCGACGAGCCCGAGCGGGAACGACGCACCTCCGGTACGCGGGAGTTCCGTCGGTGCCGCGAACGCGAGGGGCGCGGCCGCGAACTCCGACCCGCCGACGAAATTCGCCGCGACGACGACGCATGGCACCGCGTCGGACGCCGTCGGCCGGCAGCCGAGTGGACCGCCCGGGAGGCCGACGACGGTGATCGACGCGCGCACGACGAACGCGGTCGCGGGGAACGAGCCCTTGCCGTCGGCGAGCACGGTGGTCTCGTTGGAGGGATCGCAGCTCGCGAGCCCGAGCGAGGTGGACGCGCACTGCGCGATGACAACCTTCTGGTCGGGGGTGAAGCCGGTTCCGGCAACCGTGATGGTGTCGCCGTCGTGCAAACCCGTGTCGGGCAGCGCCGTCACCGCCGGACCGTTCGCGGGCACGGACGCGTCGAACGCGAGCGGCGCGACGACGACCTGGTTGGTTTCGCCGACGATGATGCCGCACCGGGCGGGCCCCGACGCGCAATCGACGGACGCGCCCGTTTCCACGATGATGCGTCGCACGACGAAACTCGTGGTGAACGCACCGCTCGAATCGGTCGTGACCGACTTGCGGGTGGGCTCGTAACACACCCCGCCCGCCTTGCCGTTGAAGATGTTGCACTGGGCGACGTTGAACGATGCATCGGCCACCAATCCCGTGCCCGCGACCGTCACCGTCTCGAGATCGGACAAGCCCGTGCTCGGCGTGACCGAGACGGTGGGTATTGCGGCGGCGACGACGGTGGTGGTGGTGGTGCTCGTCGTGGCAGCCGACGCGGTGGTCGTGCTCGCGGGCGTACTCGTACTCGTACTCGTAGCCGGAAGCGCCGTGACGGGCGCCGACCACGCGAACAAGACCACGAAGAGTGCCGAGCACCAGCCGCCGATGCGCACGGGTCGGTAGCTCATCCCGGCCTCCCTTGGCCATGCCCGCGCCGTGTGGCGAGGGTCAGCTGGCATCGCGATCCTTCCCGAGCCCGATGACGTATTCAAGGGCCGAAAGGCTCCCATCACGTTCCGGCACCACGCGCCCGTGATACATCTTTCGTCAACCTCGTCCAGGAGCGTGCCCGACATGGTCAAGCAATCTGTCTCGCCTCACCGTCAGCTTCGGCTCTGGGGCGCGGCAGTGCTCGCGGTCGGGGTGCTGGCATCGTGCAGCTCCTCATCGAAGTCGTCCCCGTCGTCGTCGTCGTCGAACGCGGCGACCAGTCATGTCCTGCTGGTCGGGACGTTCAACGGGCACCGCGGCCAATACACCACGATCCAGAGCGCGGTCGACGCGGCGCGTGCCGGTGACTGGATCCTCGTCGCGCCCGGCGACTACCACGAGACTGCCGACGCGGCGCAGCCCGCCGCCGGGGCGGATTACGGGAAATACGGCGGGGTCTCGATCACGACACCCCGTCTCCACGTGCGAGGCATGAGTCGCGGCGGCGTGATCGTCGACGGCACGAAGGCCGGCGCGTCGACGCCGTGCAGTGCCGACCCCGTCCATCAGGATTTCGGCGTCAAGGGCGCCGACGGCAAAGCCGTCGGACGCAACGGCATCCTGGTCTGGAAGGCCGACGGTGTGAGCATCGACAACCTCACGGTGTGCAACTTCCTCGCGGGCACCGGGGAATCGGGCAACGAGATCTGGTGGAACGGCGGCAGCGGAACCGGTCGCATCGGACTGCACGGCTACTCGGGCAGCTACCTCACCGCCACGTCGACGTTCTTCGGCGGCGAGGCGACCGCGGCGCAGTACGGCATCTTCTCGTCCGACTCGGCGGGACCTGCAACCTGGGACCAGACCTACGCGAGCAACTTCAACGACTCGGGCATGTACGTGGGTGCGTGCCTCCGCCTGTGTGACATCACCATCAACCACGCCTGGATGGAATACAGCGCGCTCGGGTACTCAGGCACCAATTCCGGCGGCGCGATCGTGATCGAGAACTCGGAGTTCGACAACAACCAGGACGGTTTCGACACCAATACCCAGATCGCGGGTGACCCTCCGGCGCCTCAAGACGGCGCGTGCCCGACCGGCGCGGCGAGCCCGATCACGCACACGCATTCGTGCTGGGTGTTCATGCACAACAACGTGCACGACAACAACAACCCCAATGTCCCGAAGGCCGGCAGCGCGTCAGCCGGACCGACGGGCACCGGGATGACCATTTCCGGTGGTCGCAACGACACCGTGCTCGACAACACGTTCGCCGACAACGGCGCGTGGGGCATCTTGTTCGTGCCGTATCCCGACAGTGGCAAGCCCGATATCGGCCAGACGTGCAGCGGCACCGGCGGGGGACAGGTTGCCGGCTTCGGCTGCGTGTACGAATCCGAGGGCAACGCCCTGTTGCACAACACGTTCAAGCACAACGGCTTCTTCGCCAACCCCTCCAATTCCGACTTCGGCCAGATCACGATCCTGGCACACAAGCCGAGCAACTGTTACGCCGGGAACACCGCTCCGGACGGGAGTGCCCCCGCAGATCTGGAACGACTCCAGCCGAAATGCGGTGTGACCACGACCGCCGCGAACAGCGGCGGCTCGCTTCTCGCGCAGGTGCTGTGCGATACCGGGTTCGGCACGTGTCCGGCCGGAGCGCACTACCCGCAGGCCACCGGCGTGGTCATGCATCCGCTTCCCGAGAACCTGCCGACGATGCCCAATCCGTGCGTCGGCGTACCCGCCAACGACTGGTGCCCGAACGGCAAGCCGCTGTCGTGACGACCCGCGGGTGAGCATCCCGCGGGTGGCGGGCTATTCGCCGGCTTCGAGCTCGGCGTCGAACATCGTCGCGAGACCGTGCAGGAGACGGTGCCACTCGTTCGGGGCCTCGGACGGCAGCGGCGCACGGAGACTGAGCGCCTCGATGAGATCTACGGCGTTGCCGCGCAGACACGGGACATCAGGCGGCGCCTCGTCGCGCCGCACCGCGACCGATTCACCGACCGTCAGTGTGAAGCGGATGTCGGGCCCGGTTGCGGCGGCAGCAAGGTTGCCCGAGAAGGCGTCATCGCGTCCGCGGGTGATCGCGGGGCCGACGGCGGCGGCGTAGAACAAACACGACGCGAGCTCGTCATCCTCCTCGGCGGGCGCGAGCCCGAGCGGGATGGCGATATCGCGTTCGTGCACCCACGCATCCCACAGCGCGTGCTGGGCGAGCAGACGAATCGAGACATGACCCACCGGCGACTCCGCCACTGCCGACCACCCGCGGTCGTCGAGCGGCGCGAGCGCCCCGAGGAAGTCATCGTTCGACGCGACGAACTGGTCGAGCACGTCCGGTGGTGTCAGCACCCGCATCGGCTCGACCATCTTCGGCGGGTGTGCCGCCGGGTCGAAGGCGGCGAGCACGCGCGTCGGTGTACCGGCCAGCCCCGCCGTCACCGACGCTTCCCAGAACGCGTTGACCCCGACGAGGTGCGCGACGACGTCTTGCACCGTCCACCCTGCGCAGCGGCTCGGCGCGCGCCACTGGTCATCGTCGAGCGCGGCGAGCAAGGCCTCCAACCGTCTGCGCTGGCGGCCGACCGCGACACCTTGATCGTCAGGTCGTCCATCGATCGACAGGACGATCGGACCGTCGTAGTGCGGTGACAGTTTCACGGGTCGACGGTATCCGAGGGGGCGATGCGGCCGCCGCGGCGGGTCGAATGCGGACGCTTCGCTCAACTCTGCTGCGCGAACGGTCGATCCTGCGAGTCTGGCGCGGCTGGCCCGACGAGAGGAAATGGGTCGCTTATGCACAATCTTGGCAGGCTGCGCCTCGCACAAGACGATGAACACGGGTTCACGCTCATCGAGCTGATGGTGGTCGTTCTCATCATTGCCATCCTGATCGCCATCGCAATCCCGACGTTCCTCGGCGCCCGTGAACGGGCGAACGACCGTGCGGCACAGTCTTCGCTTCGTAACGCCCTGACCGCAGCGAAAACCTCGTTCACGGACACGGGCGATTACGCCGGCTCGACCCCGGCCAACCTGGCGTCGATCGAACCGTCCTTGACGTTCGGCGCCACGTCGAACGGGTTCAAGTCGGTGAGCGTTCTCGCCGCGCCGACCGGCCAGGTCTGGTGGGCGGAAGTGCTGTCCAAGTCGGGCAAGTGCTTCGGCATCGAAGACGACACCGGCAGCGGCGGTGGCACCGGTTATGCAGGTTCGACGACCTCGATCGCACCCGTCGCCGGTGTGTGCACGGCGCCGGCCGCCGACCCGCACTGGGCGGACACCGGCTGGTAGGGCTGTCGCCGAGACGATTCGACGGCGCGTCGCGCAGACGTGCCGTCGAACGTCGCGGGCGTTCCGTTCGACGGCGTGAAGGAGAGGTATCCGATCGCTATGTACCTCGCGGTTTCATGCCGGCCGCGAGGTAGATCGCGTCGAGGACGCGCATGTTGGCGATCGAGTCGGTGGGCGGGGTCAGTATCGGCTCACCGCGCAGGACGGCCGCGCAGAAGGCATCGAGCTGGTACTCGTACGTCGGCCGGCGCGAGAACTTCTCGGTACGCGCCTTCCCGCCGGTCGTGACCCGCATTCGGTGCCAGAGTTGCGGTGAGGTCGGGTTGATGACGCGCAGGCTCCCGCGATCGCCGGTCACTCGGGCGTAGGTCTGGATGAGCTGCGCCGACCACATCGAGCACGTGATGCGACCGGAGTGGCCGCCCGGGAAGCGGAGCTCGGCCCGCATGGCGCGGTCGACGTTGGGCGTTCGCAGCCTGGCGGAGGCCGAAGCGACGGTCGGCTCTTCGAGCCCGAGCAGCCGCGCCATGTGCACGGTGTACGTACCGACGTCCATCGTGGCGCCGCCGGCGAGGTCGTACTGATAGCGGATGTCGGAAAACCTGGGGAGCGGGAAGCAGAGCGCGGTCTCCACCCGCTGGATGGCGCCGAGCTCGCCGCTCTCGACGATCTCGCGCATGCGGTGTGCAAGGGGGTGATAGCGGTAATGGAAGGCCTCCATCACCACGAGGCCCGTGCGCTGTGCGACCGCGGCCACCGCTTCGGCCTCCGCGGTGTTGGCGGTGAAGGGCTTCTCGCACAGCACGTGCTTGCCCGCCTCGAGCGCGGCAATCGTCCACTGCGCGTGCAACCCGTTGGGCAGCGGGTTGTAGATCGCGTCGATCTCGGGATCGGCGACGAGGGCCGCGTAGGAATCGCGCACGCTCGGTATGTCGTGCTTCGACGCGAACGCCGCGGCGCGCGTTCGATCCCGCGCGGCGATCGCGGTGATCCGGGCTTCGTTGGTGTTGCGGGCCGGCTTGATCACGGCCGCGGGCGCGATGCGGGCCGCGCCGAGAATTCCGATTCGGACTGCTTGCATCGGCAGCACTGTACGGGCGCTCGCGGAACGAGCCGTCCCGTCGTCGCCTCAGCGTGTGAACGAGAGTTCGGGGGAGCGGGCGAGGGTCTGCAGGACGACGCAGTAGCGCTCGGTGAGTCGAATCAACGTGTCGAGTTGCTCGTCGGTGGCATCGGTATCGAGATCGAAGGTGACGCGGATCGCGGTGAAGCCGACGGACGCCTCCTTGGCGACCGAGAGCGTTCCGCGGAAGTCGAGATCGCCTTCGACGCGGACCTTCCCGCCCGCGACGGGGACGTCCAGCGAGGTCGCAACCGCGCGGAGTGTGACGCCGGCGCACGCGGCAAGGGCCTCGAGCAGCATGTCGCCCGAGCACAGCAATGTCCCGTCTCCGCCGGTGGCGGGATGCAGTCCGGCCTCGGCCATCGCCCGGCCCGTCGCGACGGAGCATGCGATTCCCTCGCCGAGCATGCCCTCGGCCGTGAGTGTGACGAGCGCGCCGGCCGGGTCGTCGCGGTATTGCTGCTTCAACGGATCTTGGATTGCGCGGAGCTCGTCGCGTTGCATGGATCGTCCTTCGTCGGTGCCGCAGGTTCACGGACGCTAGTGGTTGCCGCCGGAGGGCCGACCTTCCGCGAGGAATGTCACGGGGGAGGCCGCTCCGATCGCCGCCGCCGGCGCGCTCAGCTGCAGCGGCATGCAACCGTCTGGTCGAAGACCTGCCACCGGAACTCGACGAGCGGTGACGACTCCCCGCATGCGCTGCAGCTGATGCGCCATGCGGAACCGATGCGGGCGATCTCGAGTGGTGCTTGCCCGGTGGACAATCGCTTGACTTCGACCCGCGGCTTGGCAATGGCCGGGAGGTTCGTGATCTCGAGATCGAGGTAGGGCGACGCGCCGGCCTTGGACGATGCGACCGCCGGCCGGGGGAGCTGCGCGCCGATCCGGCGGATCGCAGCGTCGCGCCGCGCGCCGGACTCGCGGGACCGGCCGAAGCTCAGGTACGCGTATGCCCGCTCCGCACCGAGACCGTCGGCGAGCGCGTCGACCGCGGTGTCGGTGACCGCCGTCCCATCCTCGATGGACGCGAACCCAGAAGCTGCCCGCGCGTACGGCTCCAGATGTTCGGGATCGGGTACGACCTCGGGTCCGGGCGCGGCGAGGAAGGCCTCGAGCGCCTCGAACTGCGCACCGTCGAAGATCCCCGTCGCTTCGGAGATGCGTTCGATCTCGTCGAGAAATCCGTCGCGTTCGACGCGGTTCGCGGGATCCTCCAACGTGTCCTTGGCGAACATGATCACGAACCGCGCCGCGACGCCGGGCCGTTTCCGGCGCAGGACGCGGCCCATCCGCTGGATCATCTGGCGCCGGGTCCGGCTCGCGCTCATGACGATTCCGAGGTTCGCGTCGGGGACATCGATGCCCTCGTCGAGGACGCGTGGCGCGGCGACCGCGTCGAGCTTGCGGACTCGCAGGTCGTCGAGGATCTCCTTGCGTTGGCGGCGCGCCGTCGATCCCGTGATGAGCTCGATCGACACGAACGGATCCAGCCGGTTGATCGCGTGATTCGCGGCTCGCACGGTCTCGGTGAACACAAGTGCGCCGTCGGCGGCCTTGATCGCGGGTGCGAGGCTGCCGAGCAGGTCGTACTTGCCACTCGTCTGCGCCACGATCTGTCGTCGCTTCGAGAACGCGTCGAGATACTCGCGCGCGGCCCGGCCGTCGGCGCCGGCGTCGCGCTCGGCGAGGTGCGCGACCGCGGCGAGGAACTCGCCGAACGGCTCGAGCGGCATCCCCGGAACCGATCGGAGATGATGACGGGCTCCCACCAGCTGCTGTTCGGTCGCGATGTACTCGGCGCGCTCGTCGACCGTCGAGCGCGACACCGACGAACGCGACGCGGGGCCGCGCGCACACACCATCGGCGATGGCCTCCGCGAAGCCGTAGCGATGACAGACGCCACCGAAATAAGGGAGTAGCAGATCGGTGACCGCGTCGTCAGAGCGCTCCAGAGTCGCGGTGAGCCCGAGACGCTCCTCGTACGGGGGGAGCAACGCGCGGCGCAGGATCCCGCCCCCGAGCCCGTGACACTCGTCGGCGATGAGGAGGCCGCCGCGCGTGCCCGGGGGAGTCGGCTTGTACGCCGCGGCCGAGTGGCGGGTGGCGACGAGTACGTCACACGACGCCGCGTCGTCCTTGCCGCTGTCACCGAGCCGCCCGATGCGGGCGTCGGGCATCGCCGCGGTGAGGCGGCCGTGCCACTGTTCCATCAGCACTCGCGACGGAACGACCACGAGGACGAAGCGCCCCCGACGCAGCGCATCGGACGCGGCCGCGATCGCGACGTCGGTCTTACCCGAGCCCGTCACCGCTTCGATCACGCCTCGGCGGCCACACCGCAGCCAGCTGACGAGCGCGTCGAGCTGCCAACGGTAGAGATCGCGGTCGTGCGAGTTCGGGCTGATGGGCACTCCTCAGCGACGCGATGGTGCGGACATGAGGCAACCACGGTACCGGCGGTCATGGGGGCGCGGGTACCTCCACTCCCAGGTGCCGCCGACCGCGAGGGGCGGATTCGCCGACAAGATGAACTCCCCGTCAACGTCGGCGGTGCCAAGCGCTTCTTCTTCGAATCGATCCAGAAGTCGACATGATCGTTCGCCCGCGCTCGCACCCTCCCCCCGGTGTCGTCGTGTCTACCTGCAGCCTCGCCGACCGCTGCGACTCCGGTGTCTCGCGCCGACTGTGGCTGACGACAAGATTGAGCTTCACTCTGGGTGATCTCGCCAGTACGATGGCCCTTCCGGGACTATGGAGCGGGGCTGAGAGGGTCATGCTGGGGTTTCGCTCTGTCGGAGCGGTCGCGCTCGGGGTATGTGCGCTCTTTGCCCTGTTGCCGGTCGCGCCTGCGAGCGCCTCGGGCGCCTCGGGCGCGGGTCCGGTATCGGACGATTTCAACACCCCGACCCTGAACTCGTCGCTGTGGTCGATCGAGAACCCGGCCGGCGACGGTTCGGTGTCGATGACCGGCCAGGCGCTGGCGTTGTCGGTGCCGGCCGGTTCCGGCCACGACCTGTGGACAGGCGACCTGAGCGCGCTACGGGTGGTCCAGCCCGTCTCCAACGTCGACTTCGACGTCGAAGCCAAGTTCGACTCCTTCGGTTCGTCTCGATTCCAGGACCAGGGGATCGTCGTCGAGCAGGACGCCACGAACCTCCTGCGCTTCGACGTGTTCTCCGACGGGTCGTCGATCATCTTGTTCGCGGCGTCGGTGTCCGGCGCGACTGCGACGGTGAAGGTCTCGCAGACGCTCGCGAGCGCGCAGCAACCGATCTGGCTCCGGGTGCGGCGGGTCGGTGACACGTGGCTGTTCACGTACTCCGAAGACGGAAGTGTTTGGTCGGCGGCGGGATCCTTCACGTACGCGCTGAACGTCGTCGACCTGGGTCCGTACGCGGGGAACTCCGGATCCCCGGCGCCGGCGTGGACGTCGACTGTCGACTATTTCCATAGCGACGTGGACACGCCGGTCTTCGCGACGAACGACGATTTCAGTGCGGCGACGTTGAATGCGTCGACGTGGAGTTTCGTGAATCCGGGTGCTGATGCGGCGCTGTCGATGGACGGTCAGCATGCGGTGATCACCGTGCCCGGGGGTTCGTCGCATGACCCGAACGGTGGTGGTATCGGTGCGCCGCGGTTGATGCAGCCCATTGCGAACGGTGACTTCAGTGTGGATGCGAAGTTCGATTCGCAGGTCTCGCAGCAGTTCCAGGAACAGGGGGTGATCATCGAGCAGGATGCGGCGCACTACGTGTATGTCGCGATCGTGCAGAACTGGTATCAGACCGCGTTCGTCGTGACTTCGGCTTCGGGGGCGACGGTCACGACGAACACGAATGTCGAGATCTATAACAAGCCGTCGATCATCTTGCGTGTCGCGCGCTCGGGCGCGGGTTTCTCGTTCGGTTATTCCTACGATGGCCTGCACTGGACCGCCGCGGCGACCGTCGTGAGCACCCTCGTACCGGCTCAGGTCGGTGTGTTCGGCGGGAATTTCGGGGGGTCGTCGTCGCCGGGGTTCGTGACGAAGGTCGATTACTTCGTGAACTCGTCGGCGCCGCCTGCCACCGAGGACGGTGTCGCGTGGCCGGTCGCGCCGGCGAGCCCGGCGATCAGCGTGTGGTATGGGTCACAGCAGACGTTCGGTGCGAATGGTCAGCCGCAGCAATGGGTGAACATCCTCGGCGATGTTTCCGATCCCAACGGCATCGCGAGCCTCACGTATACGCTCAATGGTGGGACCGCGAACGCGTTGTCGTTGGGGGAGAACCAGGTGCGGCTCGTGGAGCCGGGCGAGTTCAACGTCGAGCTGGATGCCGCGACGCTCGCGGTGGGTGCGAACGTCGTGCAGTTGCGCGCGATCGACAATCTCGGGAACGCGTCGACGGCGGATGTAGCGGTTACCAAGGTCAACGGCGGGCCGTGGCCGTTGCCGTACACCGCGGATTGGTCGCAAGCGGGTGGCAATATCAACAGCATCGCGCAGGTCGCCGACGGCCACTGGGTGATCCAGCCTGACGGCACGATCCATAACACCGATTTCGGTTACGACCGGTTGGTGACGATCGGTCAGGCGAGCACGTGGGCGCAGTACGAGGTCACCGCGCAGGTCACGATCAACTCGTTGGATCCCGACGGTTCCGCGGTCGGGATCGTCGCGGGTTGGAAGGGCGCGACGTCGGATCTGCACGGGGTCGTCACGCCGGATCAGCCGCGGGTCGGTCATCCGTTCCCGGCTGCGTTCTTGTACGGGAACGGTCAAGGTCAATCGGCGGGAGCGCAGATCTACGCCAACACCGACGCGCATCCCGAGATGACCTTGGCTGCCGATACCACCGGCCTGCACGTGACGCTCGGTCAGGCGTACACGTTCAAAGCGCGGGTAACCGACAATGCTCTCGGCGGAAGCGACTTCAAGTTCAAGATCTGGAAGACAGGTACGGCCGAACCATCGACCTGGTTGCTGCAGGCGAGCGGCGACCTGAGCCGGGGCTCGATCGTGCTCGCCGCGCACCGCGCCGACGTCGACTTCGGCACCGTCACCGTCGTCAGCGTTCCGAACGCGCCGACCATCGGCACCGTCACTCGCGGCGACAGCTCGGCGGCCGTCGCCTTCACTCCTTCCACGAATGACGGAGGCCGCGCGATCACCGGGTACACGGCCGCGTGTACGTCGTCGAACGGCGGTGCGGCGGCGGCGGGCCTCGGCACCTCCTCGCCCATCACGGTCTCCGGCCTGTCGAACGGCAAGTCGTACACGTGCACCGTGACGGCTACCAACGCGATCGGGGTCAGCCCCGCCTCGGTTTCGTCCGGTGGGTTCGTGCCCGCGAGGCTCCCCGACGCACCCACCATCGGCGTGGCGACCGGAGCGAACGCGTCCGCGGTCGTCGCGTTCACCGCCGGCGCCGACGGCGGGAGTGCGGTGACGAGCTTCGCCGCGACCTGCACGTCGGGCAACGGTGGCGCCACCGGATCGGCGGTCGGCGTCGCGACGCCCATCGTCGTGTCGGGCCTGACCGGCGGCGCGATCTACACGTGCGTGGTGACCGCGACGAACGCGGTCGGCACGAGCGCAACCTCGAGCGCGTCGAACCAGGTCGTTCCCGTCACGGAACCGAACGCCCCGGTCATCACGGGAGCGACGCCGGGCAATCAGTCGATCGCGCTCGCGTTCACTGAGCCGGCGAACGGCGGCAGCCCCGTCTTGCACTTCGATGCGCAATGCACATCGACCAACGGGGGAGTCGCGCGCACGGGAACCGCGCCGTCGAGCCCGCTCACGGTTGGCGGGCTCACGAACGGCAAGAAGTACACGTGTACGGCAACGGCGGCGAACGGGATCGGAACCAGCGCCAACTCCGCCGCGTCGAGCGTCGTGGTGCCGGCCGGGGTACCGACCGCCCCCGCCGCGGTCGCGGCGGTCCCGATCCCCGCCGCCGCCACGGTCACCTGGGCCGCGTCCGCCGGCAATGGTGCGCCCGTGACCGTCTACTCGGTGCGGTGCTCGTCCTCGAACGGCGGGGTGACCAGGACTGCGGCGGCGGCCGCGAGTCCTGCCGCCGTGGCAGGCCTCACGAACGGTCGCTCCTATACGTGCACCGTCACCGCCACGAATGCCGTGGGCACCAGCGCGGCGTCGAGTCCTTCCAACGTGTTCGTCCCCGCCGCCGCGTCGAGCACGGCGCATGCCGGCTACTGGATGCTCGGCAGCGACGGTCACGTGTACGCGTTCGGGAGCGCGAAGTACTTCGGCAGCACGACCAACGGCGCCATCGCGATGGCGGCGCGTCCGGACGGACTCGGCTACTGGATCACGACCGACACGGGCACCGTCACCGCCTTCGGAGTCGCCCACGCCGATTCCGGGAGTCCGGCCCTCCGCGCCCACGAGCACGTCTCGACGATCTCCGCGACGCCCAGTGGCAACGGCTACTGGATCTTCACCGATCTCGGTCGCGTGTTCCCGCACGGCGACGCCCACTTCTACGGCGACATGCGCGACGTGCAGCTCAACGGCCCCGTCGTCGCTTCGGCGGCGACGCCGACGGGTCACGGCTATTACATGATCGGTTCCGACGGTGGAGTGTTCGCCTTCGGCGACGCGGCGTTCCACGGTTCGATGGGCGCTGCCCACCTCAACCGGCCGATCGTCGGCCTCTCGCCGACGCCCGATAACCACGGCTACTGGTTGGTCGCGTCCGACGGTGGTGTCTTCGCGTTCGGCGCGCCGTTCCGGGGGTCCCTCGGTGGAGTGGTCCTGAACCAGCCCGTCGACGGGATCGTCGCCTACGGCAACGGGTACCTCATGGTTGCGTCCGACGGCGGCGTGTTCGACTTCTCCGACAAGGCGTTCGTCGGGAGCCTCGCCAACCGCGCGTCCGGCCCGCCGATCGTCGGCATCGTGGCCCGCGCGGGCTGACCGCGGCGGACGACTACGCCGGCGCCGGCACGTCGACGCCCAACCGGATCTGTGGATTCGCGGACGGGTTCAACCACCGCAGCACGTCGAGCAACTCGGAGACCGGGAGCGCAACACAACCCGCGGTCGACGTGCCGTTCGAGACGTGGAGGAAGATCGCGCTCCCGAGTCCGGGAGTCCGACCAGTGTTGTACGCGATGACCGCCCCGTAGTCGTAAGAGGGCGCGTCGTACATCGGTTCGGGTCTGACGCCCGCGTCGGCGACACGCGTGTCGATCCACTCGTTGTAGCTCGCGCTGTTGGGATCGTCGTCCCAGACGAATGCCGAGGTCGTGATGTGTCGATACGGATAGCGCACGCCGGGGTCGGCGGCGATGCCGAAGAAGAACGAGAAGCCGTACGAGCCCGACGGCGTCCGCCCGTCGCCCTCGCGCTTCGCGTCTGCGGGCGCGAACCCATTGCGCCCGATCCGCGCCGACCATGGCCCGAAGCGCCGGACCCAGCCGGCGCTCGTCTGCTCGAACGCGTCGAAGGTCGCGATGCTCTGGTCGTAGCCGGAGGCGTCGACGACGATCAGTTGGGCTCGCACCGGACCCGGTGGCGGCGGTTGGACCGTGGTCGGCGGGGGCGGCGGAACGGTCGGCGCCGGGACGGGCACCCGCGCCGCGGTCGTGACCGGTGCGGTCGCGACCGGTGCGGTCGACGGTGCGACCGGCGTTCGTCTCGGTCCGGCCGTCGACGGTGCCGCGGCCGTCGAGGTCGTGGTGGTCGCGAGAGTCGACGGTGCGGCCGGGCGTCGCGCAGTCGCGCCGCCGCAGGCCACCAGCGCCACGACGGGGAACACGGCTACGAGAAGGATTCGCCGCACCGTCGGTAGCCTAAGGACGATGCACCGGTCGCGGGGAGCAACGCCCGGCACGGCGATCGCCGTCGCGCTGGCGGTTCTCACCGGGTGCGCGTCCTCGCCCGGGACATCGCAGTCCGCGGCGCCGCAATCCGTGGCGCCGACCGGCGGACGTAGCACTGTCGAAGTGACGATCTCGACGACCGGCCCGACGAGCACAACGGGCCCGCCGACCACAACGAGAACGACGACCACGCCGAGCGCGTCGGTCCCGAATGCGATTGCGTTCCGCGCTTCGGTCGCGACCGTCACCGCCGCCGATCTTGGCTCCACCTATCGGCCGGGTTGCCCCGTGGCTCCGGCCCAACTTCGCATGCTGCACCTGACGTACTGGGGCTTCGACGACCGACCCCACATTGGGCGCATCGTGGTTGCCGCGCCCGTGTCCACCCAGGTCGTGTCGGTGTTCCGGCTCCTGTACGCGGCGCGGTTTCCGATTCGCAGCATGCAGCCCGCGGACACGTTCGGCGGGAGCGATCCGGCATCGATGGCCGCCGACAACACGTCGGGATTCAACTGCCGCAACGCGGTGGCGCCCGGTCCGCCGAAGTGGTCGGCGCACGCGTACGGCACGGCCATCGACGTGAACACCGTCGAGAACCCGTATGTGGAAGGCGGTGCGGTGCAGCCGCCGAACGCGGGCGCGTTCGTGGATCGAGGCCGCGTGCGGCCCGGCATGGCCGAACCGGGCGGCGTGCTCAACCGGGCATTCGCGAGCATCGGCTGGCAATGGGGAGGCCGCTGGACCGGTGCACCCGACTACCAACACTTCTCCGCGAGCGGCGGTTGACGCCGACACTTCGCGGCGAGGTCGAGATCCTCATCTCGTGATGACGATACGGATGATCGCGGCGTAGAAGAGCAGTCCGGCCCCGATCACGAGCGCGTGGAACACCTCGTGGTAGCCGAAGACGGCGGGCGCGGGATCGGGCCGGCGGGTCGAGTACACGACCGCGCCGACCGAATACACGACGCCACCCGATACGAGCAGGAAGAAGGAGATCACTCCGAGGTCGCGCCACAGTGTCGGCGCGAACGCGACCGCCGTCCAGCCAATGGCGATGTAGAGGGCGGCGACGAGCCAGCGCGGCGCGTGCAACCAGAGGATCTGTAGCACGACCCCGACAGCGGCCAGCGACCAGACGAGGCCGAGCAGCACGCGGGCGGTGTGCGCGCCGAGCGCAGCGACCGCGACCGGTGTGTAGGTGGCGGCGATGGCAACCATGATCATCGAGTGATCGAGCCGGCGGAGGCGGAGCCGGACGGGCGCAGTCCAATTCCCGCGGTGGTACGCCGCGCTCGCGGTGTACATCAAGGTGAGACCGAGCGTGTACACCATGACCGCCCAGCGCACCGATGCTGTCGACGCGAGCGCGAAGAGCACCAGGCCGAGGATCGGGAACGCGAATGCTGCAATCTCGTGCGAGACGCCCCGGAGCCGCGGCTTGGCTGCCGGCCGATCGGACCCGGCGCTCGCCGTCGTGCCGTTCGCCGTCATGTGCTGCCCACGCCCCGATGTTACGAGCGGGGCCGGTCGAGAGCTCGACGCGGTGACGCTACGCGCTGAGGACGGCGACCACGACCATCGTGACGATCGCGATCCCGACGAGGCCCACGACGGCGCCGACCGCCGCCGAAAGCGGACGGAAGCGCCGCCGCTCGATCTCCAGACTCGGCCCGAGGGCGATGCGCAGCGTCTCGGGCGCGAAGGAGTTCGACTGGAATCGAGCGTCGAACTGCAGCCTGCGGGTCGAGCCGTCGCGCAGCTCGAGCTCGAGGACGCGTTGGCGCGCGCCGTACTCCCACAACCGCGCGCGGGTGACGTGCGCGGCGCGGATGAACCGGTTCCGCCGGTCCCGCCCGAACACGTACTCGGGCGGCGCGTAGAACAGCTCCTGCACCCGGTTGGTCGCACCGGTGCGCGCGATGCGCTCTCCGATCAGCGCGCCCGCGATGGCGCCGACGACCGGGACGAGGACCAGCCCGATCAGCGCGCCGATCAGCGCCGGGTCGGTACCCGTGGCGCGCGACAGGAGGATTGCGTCCTGATAAGCGACGATGTCGTACACGCCGCCGCGAGCGCGGGCCCGCAGGAGCACCCCGAAGACCCGCCGGCCGGCTTGCGGCGATCCCGTCGCGGCTTCGATGCCGGACGAAGGCGATTCCGGTGTCCGGGTCGCGTCCGGCCCCGACGAGGCCAACCGAGGCGGGGCCATCGGTGCGGCGGCGTGGTGCGACCGCGCGGGAACTCCCAAATCGGACACAACTATGGGTCGGACGGTTCCGGGGTGATCTTTAGACGGGCCGGCTTCGCCTGACCCGAGGTCACGCCACCTCCCCTCGAGCTCCCACGGGAAGGGGGTTTCCCACCGGGCGCACATGTCGGCGCTTCGGGCCCTACGTTTGGTCCGGACACTGACGGCTCGGCACGAAGAGGGACGCGACCGGCGGGAATGCAGGCATCATCAGCGCTGGCCCGACTCGTGGTGGTGATGGTCCTGGGCGTGGCGGTCGCGACCGCCGCCGCGCTCGTTGGGCCGTGGCAGTTCGCGACGCTCGCGGGGTGGGACATGGCTGCGGGCGCGTATGTCGCCTCGGTGTGGCTCGCGGTGGGTCGCTTCAGCCCCGACGAGAGTCGCGACCACGCGACCCGGGAGGACACGAGCCGGGTCGCGACCTCGATCCTGCTGCTGAGCGCGAGCGTCGCGAGCCTGGTCGGGACGGCCTTCGATCTGATCAAGGCCAACCAGGCGCACACTGCGGGCCGCGTGGCGTTGAGCGCGATCGGCGTGCTGACGGTCGCGCTGTCGTGGGCACTCGTCCAGACGGTCTTCGCGCTGCGATACGCGCACGAGTACTACACAGCGCCGGTCGGTGGGATCGACTTCAAGACGAAGGACGAGCGGCCCGACTATCAGGACTTCGCCTACGTGGCCTTCACCGTCGGCATGACCTTTCAGGTCTCCGACACCGACATCCAGGCGCGCCGCATCCGACGCACGGTCCTGCGTCACGCGCTCCTCGCGTACCTGTTCGGCGCGGTCATCCTCGCGGTCACGGTCAACGTCATCGCCAGCCTGCTCAACGGCTGACCCCCTCGGACCGCCGGCGTGGATGCACCAGCGCCACCCTCGAGACGTGATGCTTCGCGTCACGACGTCACGACATCGGTCGTAGGAACAGACGTGTCCGAGTGAGGTCCTCGCCACTTGGCGGGGGCGAGGACCTCTCCCGGTCATAACCCGTTCAATGCCCGGCGTCGTGCGGCTGTGCTCACGACGCCGTACCGATCATCGGCCCCGGCGCAGTCGTGGTCGAGACGCGCCCGGGCAGTGTGACGGATCTCTCCATCAACCGCGCCCCCACGCGGCGTCGGGAGGGTTCGCGGCGCGGGCGCGATCAGCGGGAACGACGACGCGTGGGAAGCGGCTTCGGCGGCCGCGGCACGAGCGTGGCGGCTTCCCGGATCACCTTGGCCGCCTCGCCTTCGGTGAAGCCGTGCTGGCGGCGCAGCTCGAAGTTGATCGAAGCTCGCGCGACCTCCAGCACCAGGAGTGCTTTTGCAGTCTGGACCGCCCGGTCATGATGCGCGAGCGGGCTCACGCTGTACTTCTCCGAGATACCTGGTTGCCCGCCGCTCATAACGGCAATCTTCCCCCGTCGAGGACGGTCTGGGAAGGCCCACCGGCCAAGCGTGGCGGATGTCACGAGATCCGTAACCGTGGGAGCGTCGGCCGGTTACGTTTCCGCCATGACGATTCGGGTCGTGCAATGGACCACCGGCAACGTCGGGCGCCGATCGGTGCGCGCCGTCGTGCGCAACCCGGAGCTCGAGCTCGTGGGCTGTTACGCGTGGTCCGAGAACAAGGTGGGCGTCGACGTCGGGACACTGGTCGGGCTCGATCCTGTCGGCGTCGCGGCCACGAACGACACGCGATTGCTGCTCGCGCTGCGACCGGATTGCGTCATCTACAACCCGATGTGGCCCGACGTCGACGAGATGGCCGCCATCCTCGGCGCCGGCGTGAACATCGTTTCGACCGCGGCGTTCATCACGGGACGCGCGCTCGGACCCGTCGCGGTCGAACGCCTCCGCGCCGCGGCCGAGGCGGGCGGCGCGACGCTTTTCGGCTCCGGCGTCAATCCCGGTTTTCTCAACCTGTTCGGGCTCGTGAGCGCGGGTATCTGCGATCGCGTCGATCAGATCCGGGTGCTGGAGTCGGTGGATGCCACCGGCTACGCGTCGGCGGAGACCCAGATGTCGGTGGGGTTCGCGCACGATCCGGACGATCCCGGCACCTCGGCGCGCACCGAACGCGCGTCGGCCGTGTTCGGCGACGCGGTTGCGCTGATGGCCGACGCGCTCGGCATCGAGCTCCACGACATCGGCTTCACCGCGCAATACGCGCGCGCGACCGAGACCATGGACCTCGGCTTCATGACGATCCCGGTGGGTACCGTGGCCGGCATCAGCGGAACGTGGTTCGGCGCGACCGCGTCACGGCGCGTGATCGAGTGTTCCTACCGTTGGAAGATGGGCTGGGCGATAGAGCCCGACTGGCCGTTGCGGCATGGCTATTTCGTCGAGATCGACGGCGAGCCGAAGGTCCGGAGTCGCTTCCAGATCCTCCCGCCGGACGACTGGGGTGAACCCGACTACATGGGTCTGGGCATGATCATGACTGCGATGCCGGCGGTGCAGGCCATCCCCGCCGTCTGCGCGGCTGCACCCGGGATCGCGCGGTACACCGACCTGCCCCTGATCACCGCCAAGGGCTACGTCACACCCTGAGGACCGAACCCTGACGCCCGGCTGCGGCGCACGCCTCAGCGGCCGCGCCACCGCGGCGCCCGGCCCTCGGCGAACGCCCGGCTCCCTTCCATCGCGTCGTCGGTCGCGGCGGCCACCTTGCGCATGGTCTCGCCGAAACGGATCGCTTCGAGCGCCGGGAGATGTTGTGAGCGCACCGCGACCTCCTTGATCGCCCGCTGGGCGAGTGGCGCGCCCTGCAACAGCCGATCGGCCAGTCGGCGGGCCGCGGCCATGAGGTCTTCGTGCGCCACGACCGAGCCGACGAGGCCGATCTCGCGGGCCCGGGCTGCGCCGATGCGTTCGCCCGTCAACAGCAACTCCATCGCGTCGTGCCACGCGAGGCGCTGGGGGAGGCGGATCGCGCCGACGATCGTGGGCACACCGATGCGCACTTCGGGAAATCCGAACTCGGCCCGCTCACTCGCGATGACGAAGTCACACCACGTGACGAGGGTGAGCCCGTAACCGAGGCAGTAGCCGTTCACCGCCGCGATCACCGGCTTGAAGATCTCCCAGCCGCTCTCGAACGAATTGACGGTGGGCTTCTCCCAGAATGTCCCGGGGAAGTCGCCGGCCGAACCGGCGCCGTCGCGTAGGTCGGCGCCGACGCAGAAGGCCGTGCCCGCGCCGGTCACGATCCCGACCCACGCATCCTCGTCGTCACGGAAGCGACTGAACGCCTCGTTGAGATCGCGCCGCATCTCACCGTTGATCGCGTTCAACACCTCGGGCCGGTTGTACGTGATCGTCGCAACATGACCGTCGAGCTCGTACCGCGCGGAGTCGCCCACGACGCCATTCGTATCGGTTCGGGACACTGGTCGCAACGCGAACAACCGCTACCCGCGTCATTCGGGACACGTGTAACGGGCACAATCCCAGGGTGCGAGCACATGGCGACCAGAGGGGTTCCGCCCAGCTCGTGATCGTCATCGTCGCGATCGTGCTCGGCGTACTGGTCTCGGCGGCGATCGTCGGCGGGTCGGGCAGCTCCACCCGTCACCCGGCCGCCGTCGCCCGGATCGACGCGGTCGCGATCGGCCGGGTCATCGACCGGTCGGTCGTCGACATCACGACCACCTTGAGCGGCGCACGCGGGCGCGTCGCCGCGACGGGGATCGTGCTGTCGGCGACGGGAACGGTGGTAACGAACAACCACGTGATCGCGGGCGCGACCACCATCAGTGCCCAGGTCGGGGGGACCGGTCGCCATTACACCGCCGTTGTGACGGGTTACGACGTGACCGATGACATCGCGGTGCTGCGGCTCGACGGCGCGGCGGGCCTCGTTCCCGCACCGATCGGCGACCCGGCAACACTGCGGGTGGGCGACGCGACGGTCGCGGTCGGCAACGCGCGCGGATTGGGCGGCATCCCGCACGCCGCGGCGGGCCATGTCGTCGCGCTGGGCCAACGCATCACGGCAACCAACAGCGCCGGCTTCGACGGCGAGACGTTGCCCGACACCATCGAAGTGTCGGCCGCGGTGCAGCCCGGAGATTCCGGCGGGCCACTCGTCGACGCCGACGGACGCGTCATCGGCCTGATTGCCGCGACCTCGACCGCCGCCCGCTCCGGCGACGCGACGGCGATCAGCGGCTTCGCCATCCCGATCGACCGCGCCACCGCGATCGCCGCGACCATCCGCGCGGGAAGAGCACGGCCGCGGTACACGTCGGGCCGCGCGCGGTGCTCGGCGTCGCGATCGAGACCGCCCTGTCGACACCGGGCGTCGACCTCGTGCACGGCGCCGTCGTCGGGCTCGCCGACAACAACAGCCCGGCGCGCGCCGAGGGGCTCCGCGCCGGCGATGTCATCGTCGCGGTCGACGGTGTCGTCGTCTCCTCGGTCGTCGACCTCGACGCCGCGCTGGATCAGCGCCGGCCCGGCGATGTGGTGCAGTTGCATTGGACGACCCCCAGCGGACTGCCCCGCACGGCAGCAGTGCGACTCGTCACGGGTCCACCGCTGTAAACCGCGGCCGTGGGCGCGGCATCCTGCCGGTGCCGCCGGTCAGTCGTGCGCGATCGCCACTGCGGGCGCGCCGGTCATCAGCCCGGCCGCGGAACCACGGAACGGCAGCCCGAATGCGAACACGCCCCCGTCTCCGGCAACGAACCGGTAGCCGGCCGCCTGCGCCTCGATGCCGACGATGGGGGAGACCAGCAGGATGCTGCCGGTGGAACCCTTGAAGCGAGCGTCGCCGAAGGAGAAGACCCCGCCGTCGGACGCCACCAACCAGTAACCGTGGCCGGTCGTGGTGGCGGCCATCCCCACCACCGGCCGGTTGAGCCGTTGACCGCCCATGGAGCCGCGGAACCGCGCGTCGCCGAACGCGAAGATCCCGCCGTCGGACGCGACCAACCAGTAGCCGTTGCCGGTGGGAGTCGCCGCCATGCCCACGATCGGCTGGTTCAGGCGGATCGCGCCGGTCGAACCGTGGAAGTGCGCGTCGCCGAAGGAGAAGATGCCGCCGTCGGACGCGACCAACCAGTAGCCGTTACCCGAGGGCGACGGGGCCATGCCCACGATCGGCTGGTTGAGGCGGATGCCGCCCATCGACCCGTGGAAGTGCGCGTCGCCGAACGCGAAGACCCCGCCGTCGCGAGCGACCATCCAGTAGCCCGGCGTCGATCGGCCGGCCATGCCGACGATCGGCTGCGCCAACGGCACTCCGGCGAGCGACCCGCAACTCGGTGCATCGCCGAACGGGACGACGTTTCCGTCGGTTCCCGCGATCCAGTAGCCGTCGTGCTGGTGCTGGGTCAGACACGCGTCGGGCGCGTGCGGCGGAACCCCCGATGGTCCGGCGAGGGCGGTGATTCCCGACAGCGTCGGCACCAGGACGAGCCCGAGCGCCGCCGAAGGAGCCGCGAAATGCGCGACGGGCCCGACCGAGACGGTCGTGCGCACTGCGCCGCTGGCCGGGTCGAGCACGTAGAGCACCCCCGAAGCGGCGTCGATCGACCAGAGACTCCCACCCGCGAGGATCGGTGACCCGGCCGCGCCGACCCCGGGGCCGGCCCAACCGAGCGACATCGTGCGGTGCGTCACGTCGACGTCGACCTGTTGGATGTGATTCGAACAGGGCACGTAGAGGTGGGAACCGTCGAACGCGTTGGTCCCGAACGCCTCCGCGCCGTTGCACATGTGCAGCGACTGGAGCTGTGTCATGTTCGTGCTGTTGATCAGGAAGCCGGTCTGTTGCTTGCCGATCTGGAACAGCATGTTGTTCGGCAGGATCGACGGCGCCACCGACGAGATGTCGCGGTCGCCGCCCGGGAACGTCTTGAACGCACCGGTGCGATTCATGCCGGAGGAGCCGTCGAACTTGAGGACACTCTCGCCGAGGTTGCCGTTGTTGTCGGAGTCGGGGTTTCCGGTCGCCACGTACACGTTGCCGAGCGTGTCGATCGTTGCCCCGCCCGTCGCCCAGATCGCACCGAGGCCCGACGTCGGTGTGACGTTGAACGCGACCTTGCCGTGGCCGGCCTCGTCGAGCGACACCAACCAACCGTGATACGGGCCGCAATCGCCGTAGTACCCGCCGTAGCCGATGTAGACGCGACCGTTCCCGAGGGCGAGGCCGGCGCGCTGTTGGATGTTCAGGGAGTTCTGCGGCGCCCCCGGATCCGCGTCGGCCGACACCTTCGGCGCGCCGGTGAGCGTGTCCAGACCGATGAGTTGGTGGTGAATGTGATTCACCGAGTCCTGGATCGTGGCAACGACGTAGATCGTGTGCGCACCGGTATCGATCACCGGGGTCGAGAGGATGCCGAGCGGATCGACGTCGCCACAGCCCGCCTGCGATGCGACGTTGGTCATCGGCGACCCGACGTGTCGCGACCAGAGGATCGCGCCGTCGTGCGCGTCGAGCGCGTACACGGTGTTGTTCTCGGTCGCCGCGAAGATCCGCCCGTTGAACACCAACGGCTGCGCGTACACCGCGCCGTCGAGGTGGTGCGACCACGCCGTGTGGACCGGGAGCAGTGCCGGTTCGGTCGTGTCGTTGCCGGTGCGCTGCGGGTTGCCGTTGTACACGGGCCATGTCGAACTCGCGCCGGCCGGCGCGGCGCTCGCCGCCAGCCCGAGCGAGACCGCGGCCAACAGCATCGAGACTCTGCGTAGCGTCATGAAGACCAGTCTCCCGCGCCCGGCGGCGATGCAAACATCACCCCCCGGGTACCCTGCGCGGGCAGGTACGTCGAGCAAGGCCGCCCGGCGAGGTAGCCCCGAGGAGGTAGCGATGTCCGGAACCCGCGCGCAGATGTCGAGCACGGACCACTACACGATCATCTCGTCCGATTGTCACGCGGGCGCCAGCCACGAGACGTACCGCGAGTACCTCGACCCCGGGTATCTCGCCGATTTCGACGCCTGGCGAGGGAAATACCGCAACCCGTTCTCCGACCTGCGCGGCAACCGTCGCCTGCGGAACTGGGACGACGAGTTGCGCAACTCGCAGTTGGAGGCGGACGGCATCGTCGGTGAGGTCGTCTTCCCGAACACGGTGCCGCCGTTCTTCCCGAGCTTCGTGCTCTTCGCCCGACCGCCCCGGCCCGACGAATACGAGCACCGCCGCGCCGGCATCCACGCGCACAACCGCTGGCTCGCGGATTGGTGCGCGCGGTTCCCGGAGCGGCGGGCGGGCATCGGCCAGATCTTCTTGAACGACGTCGATGACGCGATCGAAGACGTGACCTGGATCAGTGAGCACGGGCTACGGGGCGGGGTCTTGATCTCCGCGATCCCGCCCGACGTCGACTACGTGAAGCCGCTCTACGACCCGATCTACGACCGGCTCTGGTCGGTCTGCGAAGACCTCGGTGTCAAGGTCAACAGCCACGGCGGGACCGGCCTGCCCAACTACGGCAAGTACGCGGTCGCCGACCTCCTGTACATCACCGAGGTGTCGTTCTACTCGCAGCGCCCGTTCGTCCAGATGCTGCTGTCGGGCGTCTTCGAGCGCCATCCGCGCCTGCAGTTCGTGATGACGGAGATGGGCTGCGCGTGGCTGCCGCCGCTCCTGGAGCGCTTCGACCAGCTCATCAAGAAGATCAACACGACCGGCGCCACCGGCGAGCTCCGGTACACCGACGAGCACAAGCTGCCGCAGCTCGCGAGCGACTACTTCCGCCAGAACTGCTGGGTGGGGGTCAGTCAACCCGGGCCCGACGATGCGCGAGCCCGCGACGTCATCGGCGTCGACAAGTTCATGTGGGGGAGCGACTATCCGCACGACGAGGGGACGTGGCCGTACACGCGCGAGCACTTGCGCCAGCTCTTCCACGACACCGAACCGACCGAGCTGGCCCAACTGTTGGGCGCGAACGCGGCGCGGCTCTACGACTTCTCCCTCGACGCGCTCGGCGCCACTCGCGGCCGAATTCGGCCCGACGGTCGGCGAGCTGGCCCGCCCGCTCGATGTGCTGCCGCAACCACCCAACGAGGCATTGCTGAAAGCTGTCGGATCCTCACGCCTCTGACCTGCCTATATGCGGGGTCCGCACACCCTTGCTCCGGACGAGTAAGACTGTCGCCCATGTCCGAGCGGAGCGGATCCCTTTTTCGACGGTGCGCGGCCGTGGCTGCCACCCTGACCGTTGCCGGAGCCCTCGGGGGCTGCACGGCCGCGCAACGCGCCGCGGTAGCGGCGGCATCGCACAGTTCGGCGCGTGCCACTGTGGCGGTACCGAGCGCGGTCGAGCGTCAGATCGCGGGCGCGATGAACGAGTTCCGCGCTGCGCACGGTCTGGGCGCGCTCGCGGTGCAGCCGACCCTGCAACAAAAGGCCGAGTCGTGGGCCGCGTGGATGGCCGCCGGCAACTGTGGCCGGGGGGCCAACGGCACGCCCAACATCTGCCACTCCAACCTCACGAGTGGCATCTCGGTCCCGTGGACGCTGCTCGAGGAGAACGTCGGCTTGGCCTCGCCCCAGTCGAACGTCGCCGGTGTCATCAGTGCGTTCGAGCAATCGGCCCCGCACGCCGCGAACATCCTGAACGGGCGGGTCACCTCGATCGGTGTGGGCGTCGCCTACGCCTCGGGCTCGATCTATGTCGCCGAAGAGTTCATGGCGCAATGACGCGCACGACGGCGCGCGCCGCGCGTCGGTAAGGCGATTAGGCGCCTCGGATGAGTGCGGCGCACAACGCGTCGGCCTCGGCATCGAGGCGGCGCAGGAGTCCGGGAACGATGCGCCGTTCCGCGGTCCCACCCACGACCGGCACCTTGACGAACAGCTCGCCGGCGACCTCCCGGCGGGTGCCTCCACCATCACCGGCAACGAGCGTGACCGAGGCCGAGCCGTAGAGCCGTTCGGCCTCGGCCTCCGCCATGAACGACAGCTCGCCGACGCCGCTCGACGAGTCGAGCCGGAGGTCTTGTAGCCAGGTGAGCCGCCGGCCCGCGACGACCCGGCGCGCGATCGGGTCGAGATGGCCCGTGAACTCGTAGCGCAACCGCAACCGCCGCACGCAGCCGTCGACGGAGTGCTCGACCACCTCCGGGCGGCTCAGGTCGGGAAGGTCGAGCGCGAGGTGGAAGGCCGGGTCGCTCAGGAGTCCGGCCACTGCGTCGGGGACCGCGGGGAACTCGTGGCGGGCACGGAAGCGCACGGCTTCAGTCTGGTGCCGGCACCTCGCCGGCGCCACTGCGCGGGCCGTGCCCGGACGGTGACGCATCACAGCACTCGCTCCCAAGCACGAACGCAGCGCGCACACCGGTTGCCGGCCGTGTCACCGGCGATGTCGCGCGCGACCGCGGATTGGGTGAGCTGCTCATCGACGAGTACATGACGTTCCCGGTGTCCACAACGTCGTCGACGTCGTCCACAGGTTGATCCCTCTACCGATCCACAGGCGGCTCGTCGTACCATCGAAACATGGGTTTCACGGTGCACTTCGAAGACGACACGACAACCGTCGTAGACGACGCCGATTCGTACGAGCAGGAGGGTCCGCTCACCACCTTCTTCGACCGTAACGGAGGTGGCCGGCTCGCGTCCGCGTTCGCGGTGCGCGTCGCGTCGTTCCGCACGAGCAAGATCGTCGAGGTGCGGCGCGCGTCCGACATCGGCATCGGTGATGCGCGCGGCGCGGAGTTGCTTCAGTCGATGAGATCGTCTTCGTCGACCACGACGTCCCAGCGTTGCGCGCATTCGCCGCAGAGGTAGACGACACTGTCACCGGGCTCGAACACGTCGTCGGGTCCGATGGGTTGCGCGAGATACGCGGTCCCGCCACACTCCATGCAGTCGATGCGTTCGGCGATGGGCACGACTCGACCGTAGCCCTCAGCGCGGTTCGATCAGTGGTCGGTAGGTCGCGGGCCGGCGGGTACCGAGCAGCGGGAACAGATCGAGCCAGTCGCGCGACTGGTCGAGATCGAGATCGGCAACGAGAACCGCCGGCTCGGAACGGGGCGCCTGCACGAGGACGCGTCCGTACGGGTCGCTCACGAACGACGATCCGTAGAAGGTCAGCGGTCCCTCGATCCCGGTGCGATTGACCGCGACCATGAACGTGCCGTTCATCACGCCCTGCGCCCGGATGACCTGCTCCCAGAGCGGCTCGGTGTCGAAGTCGGGATGATCGGGCTCGGATCCGATCGCCGTCGGATACACGAGCACCTCGGCGCCCCCGAGCGCGAACGCGCGCGACGTTTCGGGGAACCACTGGTCCCAACACGTCGGGAACCCGCACGCCGCCGTCTCGATCGTGGTGACGGGCCAGCCGGAATCGCCGGGCCGGAACCACGTGTCCTCGTAGTAGCCCGCAGTGACCGGCAGGTGGGTCTTGCGGGTGCGGGCCGCGAGTGTGCCGTCGGGCGCGACGACGAACGCGGTGTTGTAGCCGAGCCCGCCGTCGCCGGCGGCCTCGTAGCACGATGCGTGCACGAACGCGCCGGTCTCATCCGCACACCGAGCGGCGAGCGCGAAGGTCGGTCCACCCGGCAATGCCTCCGGCTCGGCCCGGGGATGCTCGGGATCGCGTGGCTCGACTGCGAAATACCGCGAGCGCGTGAGCTCGGGCAGGCACACGAGGCGGGCGCCCTCACCCGCGGCGGCGCCGACACCGGCAACGATCGCGCGGTCGTGCGCTCCGGGATCGGGATCCCAGGCGAGCTGCACGAGCCCGATCCGCAACGGCGCGCGCGTCGGCTCGCGCACGCGCGCCGGCGAAGAAAGCACGTCGAAGGCGGTCGTGACGATCATGCCGGGACCTGCTGGGTGATGCAGTGCACCCCACCACCGCCGTACGCGAGCACGATCCCCGGCACGGGCACCACGTCGCGAACTGGGTAGTGCGCGGCGATCAACCCGAGCGCATCGTCGTCGAAGGCATGGCCGCTCACGGGAACCGCGACGAAGCCGTTGCCGGCGTAGAGGTTGACGTAGGGCACGGCCAGGTTCCGGCCGCCATATTCGGCGTAGGGGAGAACCGGCACCTCGGTCACCTCCACGCCCGCGGCGCGCAGCCGCGTGACGTTGTCGGCGGCGATCGCGGCGTTCGGATTCGCCGGATCGTCGCACCCCTGCACCAGCGCCGACCCATCGGGCGTGAACGCGACCACGTTGTCGACGTGCCCGTCGGTGCCGGAGTCCTCCGCGATCGCGTCGGCCAGCCAGACGACGCGGTCGACGCCGAGGAACCTGCGCAACGCAGCCTCGATCCTGGCGCGGTCGCGATCGGGGTTGCGGTTGGGATGCAGGAGACACCGCTCGGTCGTGACGAGCGTGCCCCGGCCGTCGACCGCGACCGAGCCTCCTTCCAAGACGAGCGGGGCTTCGTGCACCGCGAGCCCGAGGGCACCGGCCACGGCGGCGCCCACGACCGCGTCGGCGTCATGGATCTGCTTTTCGCCCCACGCGTTGAAGCGGAAGTGCACGGCGTGGATCGTGCCGTCGGGGGCCCGGACACCGATCGGGCCGTCATCGCGGATCCAGGCGTCGTCGATCGGCACCGGGAGGAGGTCGGCCGCGTCACCGACGGCACGCGCCGCGCCGGCGACGTCGTCGGGCCCGACGACGAGCGTGATCGGCTCGTACGCGGCGATCGCCCGGACGATCTGCGCGTACGCGGCCCGGGCGGGTTCCAACTGGTCGGGAGTGAAGATGCACTGCTCGACATCGGGCGGCCACGCCATGAGCGTGCGCCGGTGCGGCTCGGTCTCGGCGGGCATGCGCGATCCCACGGGAAGCGACACGACGGCAAGCTAGCGTGCGCCCATGCCGCTCACCGCCGATCTCGAGCAGTTGGCCGCGCGCGTTTCGAACTGGGGTCGGTGGGGCGCCGACGACCAGCGCGGAACCCTGAATCTGGTCACGACCGCCGCGGTCCTGCGCGGCGTCGCCGCGGCGCGCCCGCGGCCGGGTGTTCTCGCTCGCCGTGCCGTTCGACCAGACGGGGCCGCAGTGGGACAACGTACACATGCCCGAACGCACCAACCCCGAGTTGCGCACCCATACCGTCAACGTTGCCTTCACCGGCGACCCGCGCGATTTCACGACGAGCGACGACTCCTTCCGTATGGGATCGCAATCGGTCACGCACTGGGACGCCATCGCCCACGTCGGATACGACGGGAAGCTCTACAACGACGTGCCGAACAACGTGGTTCACGCCGAGGGCGGGGCCGCGCGCCTCGGCATCGAGCACTTCGGCCCGGTCGCGACTCGCGGGGTGCTGTTGGACATCGCCCGGGTCCACGGCGTCGAGCACTTCGACGACGCGCATGCCATCACCGGCGCCGATCTCGACGCCGCGGCCACGGCGGCGGGCATCACCGTCGAACCGGGGGACGCGCTCGTCGTACGCACCGGGCAAATGCACTTTCTCCGGGCCGGTGACAAGCAGCGTTACTCGATGCCGTCGCCCGGACTGTCGACGCAGTCGATCCAATGGCTGCGCGATCACGACGTGGCCGCGGTCGCCACCGACACGATGACGTTCGAGTGCTACCCCTGCGAGGACCCGAAGGTCTTCATGCCGGTACACATGATCCAGCTGCGCGACATGGGCCTCGTCCAGGGTCAGAACTGGCACCTCGACGAGCTCGCGGCCGACTGCGCGACCGACGGCCAATACGACTTCCTGCTCGTCGCACCGCCGCTGCCGCTCACCGGCGCGGTCGGGGCGCCGGTTGTGCCCGTCGCGATCAAGTAGGCGGCTCGGCCTCGGAGTCGAGCGGCGGATTCGGCTGTACCTCGACGATCGGGATCCACATGTGCGCGGGTGCGGTGACGACGTTCACGACCGCCCGCGCCACGTCTTCGGGGACCATCGTGTTGAAGTGCCGTTGGATACCGAAGCGCTGCCAACGGGGCATGAGCTCTTCGAAGATGGCGAGATCCCATTCGTCGGCGAAACCCGTCAGCGTCGGTCCGACCCGAACGACGGACGAGCGCACACCGGTGCCTTCCGACTCGAGCGCGAGCGTTTGCGCGAACGCTTCGACGCCGGCCTTCGTCGAGAGGTACGTCGCGAGGCTCGGGCGTTTGTTCACGGTAGCGTCGGACGAGATGAACACGACGTCGCCGGGCAACTCCTCGGCGCGCAGCTGCCCGACGACGCGCTGCGAGAGCAGGATCGGACCGAGAAGGTTCGTCTCCACGATGCGGCGGTGATCCTCGTCGGTCATGTCGTGGATCGCGCCCGGAAGCGCCGTGCCGGCGTTGTTGACCAAGACCTGGATCGTCCCCGCGTGAGCTCGCACGTAGGTGCAGAACGCGTCGATCGACGCAGAGTCGGTGACGTCGAGCGAGTGCACGAGGGGCGTACCCCCCGCGTCGGTGACGAGGCCCGCGGTCTCTTCGAGCTGCGCGACCCGGCGCGCTCCGAGCGCGACCGTCCAGCCCAATGCGCCGAGCGCGACCGCGATCGCGCGGCCGATGCCCGCCGACGCCCCTGTCACCACTGCGATGCGCGCCGGCGCGTGTGTGGGCGCCTCAGGCGCCAAGGAACTCACCGCCGTTGACGTCGAGGGTCTGTCCGGTGACCACTCGCGACCACGGCGAGACGAAGAACACGACACTGTTCGCGATGTCGTCCTGCGGGGGAATGATGCGCAACGGAATGCGCGCTTCGATCTCGGCGCGCACGTCGTCGCGGGAGATGCCGCGCGCCTCGGACTCCCAGCCGATGAACGTCTCGACGTTCGGGCCACCGATCCAGCCCGGCGCGACGCAGTTCACGCGCACACCCGTGGGTCCGAGCTCGACCGCCATCGTCTTGGCCGCGGTCTGGATCGCGGCCTTCGACGACGAATACCCGCCTTCGAGCGCGCGGATGTTGCGCATGCTCATTGAGATGATGAATACGACCGATGCGTCGCCTTCTCGGGCCGCGGCCGTCTTCAGGTGGGGGAGGCACGCCTGGGTGAGGCCGAGCGCGCCCCACACGTTGACCTCGAAGATCTTGCGCCACTTCCCGAGGTCGACCGCCTCGAACGACTCGAAGGTGTCCATGCGGAACGCGTTGTTGACGAGGCCGTCGAGCCGCCCGAAGGCGTCGATCGTGCCGTCGACCAACGCCTTCACCTGGTCGGGATCGATCAGGTTGGTGGGGATCGCCAGAGCCCGACCGCCGGCGCCCTCGATCTCCGCCTGTACCTGCGCGAGGTACTCGGCATTCCGGGCGGCGAGCACGACGGTCGCGCCCTCGCGGGCGAGCGCGCGGGCATTCGCCTGGCCGAGGCCGGGCCCGACTCCGGACACGATGACAACTTTGTCCTGCAGCAGCATCCGCCCATCAGAGTCACCGAGATGCGGCCGGCGCAACCTGGGCGCGACCTCCGGGGCCGTCCCCGGACATCGCGGGAGGTGACCGACGTCACGGGCGGTTGGCGGCGCTCAAGCCCGGAGCCCGTCCCTGCCGATGCCATGGATGGGCGGTCGGAGTGACCCATGATCGTGAGCGGAGTTCAGGCGGCCGGCGCCAAGGGCGTGACCGCAGTCCAGGGCATCGTCGCCGACGACAAGGCGGCCTCCCGCGCCGGTCTCGACCGCGAGAGTTCCGCGGATCTCGCCACGGGCGTGCGCACGAAGCCCGGTGACCCGCAACCGGTGGTCTTCCCGCGCGCGGGCATTCCTATGGATCATCGCCCGGTCCAGCTCCGGCATGTACGCGCGGCCAACCGGTATCGCGCCGACGGCGGTACCGGAAACGACGACGCCGCCTGAGGCGCGCGCCGCGAGCGGGGCGCCGCCCACGGGTGGGCTCAGAACTTCGGCTGGGCGCAGCGGGCGCGTACGAGCGATTCGAAGTGCTCGAGCGGCAACGTGTCGTAGTCGGGATCGAACGCGACCTGATCCCACTCGTCGGCGAACTGCGCGGCCAGGTCGAACCACGGCTCCCCCTCGTACTGCGCGCGGGCATCGGGATTGCCCCCGAAGTGGTGGTAGTAGTGGCGGCCCTGGAAGTCCTGATGCGCGCGGATCATGTTGTAGACGTCGGAACGCACGTAGGGCTTGATGATCGCGGCCGCGATCTCCGGGTGGTTCGGCACGCTCACGGCCTTGCCGATGTCGTGCAGCAACGACGCGAACACGACCTCGTCGTCGGCGCCGGCCCGTTCGGCCCGGGTCGCAGTCTGCAGCGAATGCGTCAGTTGGTCGACGGCGAAACCGTCGGTGATCGCAGCCAGCGAGCGCAGGAGATCGAGAACGCTCTGCGCGACCCGGTCTTGATGCTCGAAGGTCTCCTTGCCGATCACCGCCCACTGCTCGGCTGTCGACTCGTCCATACGCGTAAAGGTCTGAGCCATGCCCACAGCGTAGATCAGGGCGAGGTCAGGGTTGGCCGACCAAGAGCGCCGCACCCTCCAAGAAGAAGTCCGTGCCCGTCCCCTTCGCGTCGCCGGCTGCCTGTAGCTCCGAGTACGTGATCGCCGCGCCCCACGGGTATGCCGCGAGCGTGCCCGTCCGCCTCTTCGCATCCCAGGGCGCAACGTAGAGGTACGGCTCCGCGATCACGCCGTCGCCCGGCGACGCGCCGTAGTTGGCCCGTGTCGAGCGCGTCGGCGTTCCCGAGCGAGCACGCGAGATCGAAGTGCTCGGGCCAGAGCGTCGCCGGGCTCGGATCGTGCGCGGCGTAGGTCTCCCGCAGATCCGACAGCAACGCATCGGCCAGCGCGATCCATGCCGCGAGCACACCGGCGGACTGCGCGTCGACCCCGAGTGACGCATCGGGCGTGCACGGGGTGACCGGCGTGTAGAGATTGGCCGGCGCGCCGAGGGGAACGTCGACGAATTGCGCCGCGGCGCCGAGCGTCGTGATGCGGACGCGCGTGCTGGTGCCGGGACGCTCGTGCACGAGCTCCACGCCGTCGACGCGCACCCGTTCTCCGTCGCCCAGGAGCGGAGTGCCGAAGCCGCCGGTCGTCGGTACCAATCCGATGTGTCCGTCGACGCGGTACCGCGCCGGTGCGATCACGTGCTCGGCCAGTGCGTGCAGCCCCGCGCGGGCCGCGACGAATGCATCGGGCAGCGGTGCGAGCATCGGCGGACCTTAGAGCAAGCCGCCGAGGATCTCCGCAAGCTCCAGCGGTTTGTCGCCCTGGACGCTGTGACCCGCGCCCTCGACCACGACGATCCGGGCCTTGGGGTTTTTCCGCAACACCTCGGCGACGTCGGCATCGTCCACGACCGGAGAGGTCCCGCCGCGTACCAACACGAACGGCACCTGTACGCGGGCGACCGCATCCCACAGGTCATCGAGACCGGGTAGCACTTGCCCGTCCTCGCCGTCGCCGGAACCGCGTCTCGGAAGGTCGTAGCGCCAACGCCACCGGCCGTCGCCGGTCTCGATCGCGTTGTGCATCACTCCCCGCCGCAGCGACGACTCGCTCCGTGTGGGATTGAACTGGATCGTGCGATCGAGGATCTCGTCGAAGCTCCCGAAGTACTCGGGTCCGTCGATGAACTGCGCGATCGCCGACGACTTCTCGCGGTTCACGCCGGGAGTCACGTCGACGAGCACGAGCGCGCGCACGAGGTCGGGAGCCCGGTCGGTGAGGGCGAGCGCGCTCAGCCCGCCGAGCGACATTCCGACGACGACCCGCGCGCCGGGGGCGAGCCGGCGCACGGCCTGTTCGAGCGCGACCGCGTTCTCCGCAGGCCAGTACGCGTGGTCCTCACGGTGCGCGGAATGGCCGTGACCGGGAAGATCGATCGCGACCAGCGGGCGGTCGAGCGCGAGGGCAACGGTGTCCCAGGTGTGCGCGTTCTGCGCGCCGCCGTGCACCAAGACGAGCTCGGGACTCCCGGTGCCCCACGCGAGCGCACTGATCGTCCCGCCCGAGGTCTCGGCGGTGACCCGCCGCACCGTCGGCGTGCCGTTCCAAGGGATGCCGAATTCCTCGGCGTTCTCGTGGAAGAGCGCGAACTCGTCGTATACCGGGGCGCTGGACATGGCGACTAGTCGACTCCAGCCCGCCCGGTCGGTGCAACCGGACCAGGCGTTCGTACACTTGCACCCGATGCGCGGGCCCCTCCTGTCGTCCGCCGCGATGCGCCGCCTGACCCTCGTCAACGTGGTCCTGCTCGCGGCGCTGATCGTGAGTGGTGCGGTCGTGCGCCTGACGAACTCCGGCCTCGGCTGCGCCGACTGGCCGAACTGCAGTGCGACCAAGCTCGTCGACGTCTCGACGCACCATGCCGCGATCGAGCAGCTCAACCGCATCTTCTCCGGGGCCATCGGCGTGCCGATCGCCCTCGCGCTGCTCGGTGCGTACCGGCTGCGGCCGAAGCGCTCCGACCTGGTCCGGCTGGCGTGGGTGCTCTTCGGGCTCTTCTGGGCGGAGGCCGTCCTGGGGGGCATCTCGGTGAAGGTGCGCCTGGCGTGGGTGAGCGTCACCGGCCACTTCCTCCTCGCGATCGCGCTGATCGGTGTCGCGCTCGTCATGCACTACCGCGCCCGCGCGACCGAGGTCCCCCGCCGGCTGACGGTCTCGCCCGGCACGTTGTTGCTCGCCCGCGCCGTCTACGCGCTCACGATCTGGGTGGTCGTGGTGGGCACGCTCGTCACCGCGGCCGGCCCGCACGGCGGCGACGCGCAGGCGCGCCGGCTCGGTTACCCGCTCGGCGACATCGCGCGCATCCACGGCGCGTCGGTCGACGTGCTCGTCGCGCTCACGCTGGCGCTCGTCGTGGTGCTCGCGCGGGCACGAGGACCCCGGCGCGTGCTGAATGTCGCTTCGCTCACCGTCGCGGTGATGGCCGCGCAAGGAGCGCTCGGCTACGTGCAGTACTTCAACCACATTCCCGCAGTGCTGGTGGGCTTCCACGTGTTCGGCGCAGTGTGCGTCTTCGCGTGTGTGCAACAGCTCTTGTTGGAGCTACGCGTCGCGGGTGATCCACCCGCGGTCCGGGTCGGGAGCGCGACGGAGGTCCACGACGTCGCGGTCGCGCGCTAGGAGCACTTACGAGCTGCGGCGGTGAGTGACGCCCTGCCGGGCGGAACGCGCGAGCCGAGCATTCATGTCGCGGGCGTACTCGCGCGTACGCGCCGGGCTCATCAGGTGGACCTCTTCGAGCCTCGGCGTGAGCAGCGCACGGGTATCCGTATGCAGACCGTTCCAGAGGTCCTGGCGCACCGCCTCGGGCAGGTGGCACAGGGTGACGACGACCTCCAGCGCATCTCGCCGCGCCACCCGCTCGAGCACGTCGACGACGCGCGGGATGGGGTGGTCGACGATGGGGTGGAAGGGACAGTCCTTGTCGTCGTGCGCGGCCGGGCGTGGGAAGACGACGCCGCGCCGCACCGCGGCGACGAGGTCCCTGATCGCCTCGATCCGATCCTTGTCACCGGCCTCCCGGACCCGGGCGATGCCCTCCCGCAACCGTTGACGCTCGGTGATGGTGAGATGGTCGTTCACCGCGTCGGCGAAGCGAACCGGCAACAGGCTGTACGCCAATG
The DNA here is from genome assembly GCA_963812205.1 of uncultured Actinomycetes bacterium. GTDB lineage: Bacteria > Actinomycetota > Acidimicrobiia > IMCC26256 > PALSA-610 > PALSA-610. The sequence goes on along the minus strand of CAWEUJ010000002.1, from coordinate 1,077,313 downwards.
CGGCGCGATCCACTCCCGAATCCGTCGACCTCTGCCCGCGGCTCACGGTTCAGGTTCTCGGCGTCCCGACGCCACGGGTAAACCGCCTGTGACCGCCGCCACCTACTTCGGGCGTCGCCTTCGTCACATATGACAGGCTCGGACCGTGCGGGTCCACCTCGTCGACGGAACCTACGAGCTCTTCCGCCAGCATCTCGCGCCCCGACCGGGCCATCTCGACGACGACGGTGTCGAGGTCGGCGGCGTCCGCGCGGTGGTGGCTTCGATGCTCACCATGCTCGAGGACGGCGCAACCCATCTGGGGGTTGCGACCGACCACGTGATCGAGTCGTTCCGCAACGACCTCTGGGACACGTACAAGGACGGCTCGGGTATCGACCCCGTCCTGATGGCGCAGTTCCCCCTGCTCGAAGACGCCCTCGTGGCGCTCGGAGTCGCGGTCTGGCCGATGGTCGACCTCGAAGCCGACGACGCGCTCGGCACCGCGGCAGCGGTGGCCGCGGCCGATGACCGGGTGGAACAGGTGATCATCTGCACTCCGGACAAGGACCTCGGTCAGTGCGTCGGCGGCAAGGTCTTCCAACTCGACCGCCGGCGCGACGTCTTGCTCGATGCCGAGGGCGTGCGCGAGAAGTTCGGCGTGCCGCCCGCATCGATTCCCGACTGGTTGGCGTTGGTGGGGGACTCGGCGGACGGTTTCCCCGGCCTGCCGGGTTTCGGCGCCAAGACTGCAGCTGCCCTGCTCACGCGCTTCGGCCACATCGAGGCCATTCCCGGCGACCCGAAGGAATGGGATGTTCCCGCCGTGCGCGGCGCGGAACGACTCGCCGCCACGCTCACCGCGGGGCGCACAGTCGCTGGGCGCTTCAAGGAGATCGCGACCCTGCGCCTCGACGCCGACGTCGGAGTCGTCGACGACTGGAAATGGCGAGGGCCACGGCCCGAGCTCGGCGATTGGTCCGTTCGGTTCGGATCACCGAGACTCGTCGAGCGCGCGAACAAGCTCGCGGCGCAGAGAGGAAGCGGCGCATGAGCGATGCAGTGTTGATCGACCACGTACGACCCGGGATCGTGGTGCTCACCCTCAACCGGCCGGAACGGCTCAACGCGATGAACTACGCGTTGGTACGCGGGCTGTACGACGCGTTCGACGAGCTGGCCGACGACCAAAGCTGCCGCGTGATCGTGTTGACGGGTGCGGGGCGCGGATTCTGTGCCGGTCTCGACCTGACCGAGGGTGCGAGCCCGCCCTCGGCGGCCGGCCTCGGCCGAGCCCAGGCCGGCATGGCCGTGCAGAAGCTGATCGCCGGTCTGGTGCCCAAGATGCGTTCGGTCCCGCAGCCGGTCATCGCCGCGGTGAACGGAGCCGCGTCGGGCGGCGGGCTCGCGCTGGCGCTCGCCAGCGACGTGCGCATCGCCGCGCAATCCGCTCGTTTCAATGTCGCGTTCATCCGGGTAGGACTGTCGGGATGTGATATCGGAGTGTCGTGGATGTTGCCGCGACTCATCGGTGCGTCGCGCGCGTTCGAGCTGCTCTTGACGGGGCGCCTGATCGACGCGGGCGAAGCCGACCGCATCGGTCTGGTCACGCGGGTGGTTCCCGACGCCGACGTCGTGTCGTCGGCGTTGGAGACCGCGGAGCTGATCGTGGGCAACAGCCCGTTCGGCGTGCGCATGACCAAGGAGGTCATGTGGAGCCAGCTCGAGATCGGCAGCCTCCAAGCCGGCATCGATCTCGAGAACCGGACACAGGTGCTGTCGAGCTTCACCGGCGATCTCACCGAGGCGATGGCCGCGTTCGCGCAGAAGCGACCGGCCCGGTTCACCGACGGATAGCCGAAGTTCGCCCATGGACAGGATCGAGGAGCCGAGGATGCTCGAAGGACGCGTCGCATTGGTGACGGGGGGTGGCCGGGGGATCGGCAAGGCGATCGCGCTCGGGCTCGCGACCGACGGCGCCGACGTCGCGATCAACTACCGCAAGGACGAAGCCTCCGCGAGCGAGACGGTCGCGGAGATCGAGAGGCTCGGCCGGCGGGCGCGTGCGTACGCGGCGTCGGTCGACGACTTCGCGCAGTGCGAGGCGATGGTCGCCGCGGCGATCGCCGACTTCGGCTACGTCGACATCCTCGTGAACAACGCGGGGAACGCGTCGCGCGGTCAGACCGTCGCCGACACCGACCCGGCCGAGCTCGACCGGGTCGTGCGCACGCATGCGTTCGGCGCCTGGTCGTTCAGCAAGCTCGTCTTGCCCTCGATGCGAGCCCGACCTCGCGGCGACATCGTGATGATCTCGAGCGTGGCGACCCTGCACATGGCGGCCAACTCGGCGCCGTACAACATGGCGAAGGCCGCGCTGGAAGCCCTGGCGTCCACCTTGGCCAAAGAAGAACGCCGCAACGGCATCCACGTCAACGTGGTCGCGCCCGGGCTCGTCGACACCGAGATGGGCCGCCGCCTGGTGAAAGGGGCGATGGGCGTGGACGACATCCACTCCATGGACGCCGCCAGCCCGTTCGGCCACGTGTGCTCGCCCGAAGAGGTGGCCGACGCCGTACGCTTCGTCGTGTCGGAGCGCGCGTCCTATCTCACCGGCCAACGGATCGGAGTCGACGGTGGCGCGTTCTAGCGGCGTCCGAACGGTGCGGCCGGACGAAGCCATCCACCATCAAGGAGGCTCCACGTGAGCACCATGCAGTCGAAGGTCGCGATCGTCACGGGCGCGAGTGCTGGAATCGGTCGCGCCGGCGCACTCGCGTTCAGCCGGGAAGGCGCGTCCGTCGTCGTTGCCGACATCGACGTCGACAGAGGCGAGGGGACGGTCACCGAGATCGAAGGCCTCGGCGGAACCGCGACGTTCGTGCAGACCGATGTCTCCGACCCCGACGACGTCGCCGCGCTCGTGACCCACGCCGTCGAGCGGTTCGGTCGCCTCGACTACGCGTTCAACAATGCCGGCATCGAGGGCGCGTCGATGCCCACGGCCGAATGCACACTCGAGAACTGGAGCCGCACCCTTGCCGTCAACCTCACCGGCGTCTTCTTGTGCATGCGGGAGGAGATCCCGCGCATGCTCGCGACGGGTGGAGGCGCGATCGTCAACAACTCGTCGGTCGCCGGGCTCGTGGGATTCGCCGGCATACCCGCGTACACGGCGTCGAAGCACGGCGTCGCCGGCCTCACGAAGTGCACGGCCCTCGAATACGCGACCCAGGGCATTCGCGTGAACGCGGTGTGCCCGGGAGTCATCGAGACGGAGATGATCACCCGCTTCACGCACGGCGACGCCGGAGCCGCCGCGCAGCTACGGGAGACCGAACCCATCGGGCGCCTCGGTACGCCCGACGAGGTCGCCGACGCGGTCGTGTGGTTGTGCTCCGACCGGGCGAGCTTCGTGACGGGACAGACTCTCGCGGTCGATGGCGGCTTCGTCGCGCGCTGAGGAGCGCGCCGGGCGAGGCACGCCTGCGACCGTTGCGAGTCACCGCCGTCGCTAGCATCGGCCCGTGGCGGTCTTCGCGCTCCTGTTCGTGGTCGCTCCGCTGGTCGAGATCTACGTCGCCGTGCAGGTGGCGCACGTGATCGGCGCGTCGAACACGGTAGGGCTGCTGCTGCTGATCTCCATCGCCGGCGCATGGCTGACGAAGCACGTGGGTTTCGCAGTGGTCTCCCGCATTCGTCGGCAGCTGGCCGCGGGGCAGATGCCAACGAATGATCTGATCGACGGCGGCCTCGTCCTCACCGGCGGGGTGCTGCTCGTCGTTCCGGGCTTCGTGACGGGCGCCCTCGGCCTCCTCTTGCTGTTCCCTCCGACGCGAGCACTCGCGCGCGGCACGGTGAAACGCCGATTCCAGGGCCGAGTCACGTACCTGGGCGGACCCGGACACAGCCACCTCGACGGGCCGCCCGACATCATCGACGTGTAGCGCGAGCCGGGGCCGGCGAGTCAGCCAAACGGCGGCGCGGTCCTCGTGACAGAACGCGCCCGATACCGAACACGGCGCACCCGTCGTCGTCCGGCCTGTAGACTGCGTACGACATCCGATTTGCGACGGTGCGCCGGGAAGCCTGGTCGGCTACGGAGCGAGCCATGCCCACGGTTGTCGACCGTGCCCTTCGCGTGTCCGCGACGAGCGCCGCTTGGACGCTGACGGCGAGTATCACCGCGATCGTCCTCGGTCTCGCGGACAAGAGCCTCGCCCTGGTGGCGTTCGGCGTGGTTCAGCTGTTCGACTTCGCCGCTGACGTCGTGCTCGTCATCCACTTCCGCGCCGGAGCTGCCGCCGAGCACCTGGAGCATCTGGTGCTGCGAGTCGTCGCCGCCGGACTTCTCGCCATGGGATCCGTGACCGCCGTCGTCAGTGTCTTGCATCTCTACAACGGTGACGCGGCGGGCGACTCGGCTCACAGCAGCATCATCCTCGCGGCGGCCTCCTTCGTCGTCCTCACGGCGCTCGCGCTACGAAAGCGACACCTGGCCGCGCGTTTGCCCAGTCAGGCCCTCCACGCCGATGGCAACCTGAGCGCCGTCGGTGCAGCCCTCGCCGCGGTCACGCTCGTCGGAATCTCGGCCGCGCACGCATTCGGCTGGTGGTGGACAGACCCCGCAGCCGCGTTGGTCATCGCGGTGGGTGCGATCAGCATCGGTGCCGCGACGAAGCCGTGATCGTCGGCGGCTACGACCGCCGTGCCGTGGCGGTCCGTCGATCGGACGATCCGGCCGAACGGGACCCCACATTTCGTACCATCGGCGCATGACCGTGTTCCGTTTCGGCTACCAGGTCGGTTCGGGTGACGCCGATGCGTTGCGTGCATCCGCGGCCGGCGCCGAGGCCGCCGGGTTCGATGTGATCCACACGTACGATCACGTCGGCGACGGATGGTCGCCGCTGGTTCCACTGATGGCGATGGCATCCGTGACGCAACGTGTCCGCCTGTGCCCGTTGGTGGTCAACAACGACTTTCGCCACCCCGTGCACCTCGCTCGCGAGATCGCGGCGCTCGACCACCTGACGGGCGGACGCGTCGAGCTCGGCATCGGCGCGGGTCACGCGTTCACCGAATACGACGCGATCGGCGCGAGACTCGATCCGCCCGCCGTCCGCAAGGCTCGTCTGGCCGAAGCGGTCGAGATCCTGCGGCGGCTGCTCGACGGCGAAGCCGTGTCCTTCTCCGGTCGGCACTATCAACTGGTCGAGGTCCGGACGCAGAGGTCACGACAGGACCATCTTCCGCTTCTCGTCGGCGTGAACGGTCGTGCTGCGCTCGCTCACGCCGCGCAGCACGCGGACGTCATCGGGCTCACGATGCTGGGACGCACGCTCGCCGATGGGCAGCGTCACGAGACGCATTGGGAAGCAGACCGCCTCGATCGCACCGTCACCTTCATCAACGAACACGCCCGTGATCATCGGTTCCGGCCGCCCGAGTTGCACGCGCTCGTCCAAGCGATCATCGTCACCGATCAGCGCGACCGGGCCGCATCAGAGCTCGTCCGGCAAGGTTGGGTCCCGACACTCGACGACGCGCTGGCCACACCGTTCCTCGCCATCGGCACGCACGACGAGATCGCCGAGCACCTGCTGGCCTGTCGCGAGCGATGGGGGATCACGTACTTCAGCGTGCGCGACATCGAGTCGTTCGCACCGGTCATCGAGCGCGTCCGCGACCGATAGGGCGACCGTTCGCGTTCAGCCGTGTCTCCGGGTTGACGGAGGCGGCGAGCACGCACATTCATCGTCCGGGTTCATCGTCCGGGCCGACCTGCGCTCGCTAACGGACGAGGACGCGCTCGCCGTCGTGGGGCACGACGGCGTTCCATCCGAGGGTGTTGGTGATCCGCGTCGACATCGCGACGCTCGCGTCGTGCTCGCCGTGTATGACGTAGGCGGTGTCGGGCGGTGTGGGCGTCTCGCCGAGCCACGCGATGAGATCGTCGGCGTCGGCATGCGCGGAGAACGCGTCGATAACCACGATCTCGGCGCGCACGGGGACATAGCGGCCGAGCATCTTGAGCGACGGGACATGATTCGCGAGCAGGCGCCCGCGCGTGGCCTCTGCCTGGAATCCCGCGAGCACGACGGTATTGCGAGGATCCGGCAACAGCCGCGCGAGATGATGCACGACGCGTCCCCCGGTTGCCATGCCCGATGCCGAGATGATGATCGACGGAACGTGCAAGCTGTTGAGCGCGATCGACTCGTCGCGTGTTCGCGCCTCATGGAGCATGCCGGGGTCGAACGGGTCGCCGACGCTGCGACCGAGCCGGACGTCGTCGTCGCCGGCGGCGATCGCCTCGCGATAGACCCCGAGAACCTCGAGGGCCATCGGACTGTCCGCGTAGACCGGAAGGGCCGGGATCCGCGAGCTCTGAACGAGCTGTTTCAGTGCGAGCAGGATGATCTCGGTCCGGTCGACGGCGAACGACGGGATGACGACCATGCCTCCACGTTCGGCGGTACGCGTGATCGCTTGCGCGAACCGATCCAAGGCGGCTTCGGGATCCTCGTGGCGGCGATCGCCATACGTCGACTCGACGAGGAGCGCATCGGTCGCGGGAGGTGCAACCGGTGCGCGCAGTACCGGATGGTCGGGGCGCCCGACGTCGCCGCTCACGAACACCCGGCGTGTGGACGTGCCGTCTGCTTCGAGCAACACGCCCGCGGACCCGAGAATGTGTCCGGCCTGCTGAAACTGCGCGTGCACACCCGGTGCGATCTCGACCGGGACGTCGAAGGCCGCAGGCCGAAAACGCTCGACGGCCTCCCGCGCGTCCGCCTCGGTGTACAGCGGCAACGCGGGATGGTGCTTCGAGAAGCCGTGCCGGTTCGCGTAATCGGCCTCTTCTTCTTGGAGTCGGGCCGAGTCGTTCAGCACGATCTCACCGAGCTGGGCGGTGCGTGTCGTCAGATGGATCGCGCCGCGGAAGCCGTCGGCGACGAGCGCGGGGGCATAACCGAGGTGGTCGAGATGTGCGTGCGTCACGACAACCGCGTCGATGGACGCGGGATCGACGGGAAACCTCGCACGGTTGCGCAGGCGGAGATGCTTCAAGCCCTGGAACATCCCGACGTCAACGAGCACACGAGCGTGCGCGGTCTCGAGCAGAAAGCGGCTTCCCGTCACCGTGCCGGTTGCTCCGAGAAAGGACAACAGCGGTGGCAGGTCCTTCACCTTCATTCGGTACCGACCCCCAAGATGTCGTCGAGGGTGCTCGGACGGCGGAAATGCTCGGTGCGGTAGTAGTCGACGAGCCGGTCGACGAGACGTGCGGGGTCATCGTCGTAGATCACGTGCGCGCCCGTATCCTTGTCCATCCGCGTGACGAGCTCGTCGATCATGTCCGCGACGCCTCCGGTGTCGGTGAGCACCCCGATGAGCCGTCCCTCGTCGTACGCGATCGCAAACTCACCCAAGGTGCCGGAACGGCCGCCCACGATCACGACGATGTCGGATGTGCGGATGTTCACGACTTCGCGGCCCATCAGCCCCGAGCCGGTATAGACCAACACGTCGAAGCCGAGGACCGGCGACCCGAAGCGTTGCACGTGCTCGGTCTCCGACAGCGCCGGCGAGATCCCGACCACCAGGCCACCCGCGCTCTTCGACCCTTCGACCGCGACATACGAGAACCCCGGACACGCCCCGGTCACCAACGTGCATCCCGACTCGGCGATCACGGCCCCCAACCGTCGGACCCGCGCAACCGCGTCGGCATCGAGCGAACCACTTGCAGAACCCATGACCCCCACCGCGAGCGGGGGGCGTACCAATTCCACAGCTTCCACCCTCCGATGATCCCACGTCGCGGGCTACGACGATGCAACCGCCGCGTCGACGCGAGCTAGTAGGGGCCGTCGCAGCAAGAATCGCGCCACCCGCACGACGGACAGCGGTAGTGCGCGTGTTCCGGTCGCATCTCCGCGCCGCACACGAGACACGTCACCGACAGGTCGCACTGCCGCGGCGCGAGCGTCGGCACGGTCGCCGCGACCGGCGGCCTGACGGCCCCGTCCGCATCTGCATGATCGCCCACGGGTGCCGACGCTAATTCAGCGGTCGCAGAAGTTCGGGGACCACCGGGCAGTCGATACGCGCGGTGGCGTCGGCCGGGCGTTCCAGCCCACGCGGCCCCGCGATCCGATCGAAGAGCTGCACCGAGATCTCCTCGAACGCGCAATCAGCGGGCACCGACGAGACGATCATCGCGTACACACGCGCGGGGAGCACTCGCCCGACCCCGCCCACCAGCCACCGCTCCCGCGCGCCGGCGCCGATCGTCTGCACCACGTCGGTCGCACCGACCGGGACGAGTGCCCGCTCCGGGCCGATCGCGGCGGCCGACACCAACAGGCGCGACGTGTGTTCGAGCACCGGATTCCATTCGTCGACGATGCGCACCGCATGATCGCTCCGGCGGCGCCGCAGGGCCGCGACGGGGTCGTCGCCGTCGACTCGCACTGCGACGCACTCGAGATCGAACCGCTCGACAAGCGCGTCGTCGATGGTCGCCGAGTAGCCGACAACGGCCACGACCTCACCTTCGTCGAGGAGCGGCAGTGTGGCTCCCAAGCGCTCGCCGGTGCGATCCGTTTCCAGCTCGTGCACCGCGGTGTGGGCTGCGGCCGCGGCGTCGGCCGCGGCGAGGATGCGCGAGCACACCCACCACAGCTGGCCGTGCGCCGGATGGTGCGCGAGCACGCGTCGGCACGCGACGACGAGCGACGCGGGCTCGTCGGCGAAGCCCGCGAGCGCGTCGGCGGCTGCGGCCGCGAGCCGTTCGTCGGCGACGTTTCGGCGGGTGACCGAACGCAGCCGTTCCGCGGGTGTGACCTCGCCGTACATGGTCCGCGGATCCTACGGCGACGGGTAGGTCGTAGCGCCCCGGAGTGAGGTGGTGGCGTCCTCGAGCGCACCCAGGGCACCGGCACTTCGCACGAGTGTGTCGATGTTTCCCCCGAGGCGCAGGCGCCCCCGCGACAGTGCGATCTGCGCGTTCTCCGTGCCGAGGGCAATGGCTACCGCGGTTGCATAATCGGTAGTAAGCCGCACATCGGGTGGTTCGGCCGTCACGCACTCGGTGACGTGCGCCCCGTCCGCGTCCACCCGGAACCGGTAGCGCACCTCGCCGCGTCCCGGGACGCCGTGCACGACCTGTTCGATCACGATCGGAGCGAGCGCAGACCCGTCGACCGCCCCGCGCAGGGCTTGATCGAGCTCCGCCAGCCATATCTCCGACAGGAACTCGGGCACCGACGCAGCGTAGGCGGGACGCGTTCGGATCTCGGCGCCCGGGTCCGACTACCGTCCCGGGATGACCTCGACCGGGCCGAAGGAAGCGGTGTTCCCCACCGCGCTGGTCCCGTTCGCGGCGCTGGTGGAACGCCGCATCGACGACCTGCTGAGCGGGGAGCTTGCCCGCTGGCGCGCCGTCGACGACCGGCTGGCGGATCCGATCGAAGCCCTGCGGGACTTCGTCGCGACGGGCGGCAAACGCTTGCGTCCCGCGTTCTGCTACTGCGCCTTCGTCGGCGCGAACGGCGACAGCAGTGACCCTCGGGTCGTCGATGCCGCGGCCGCGCTCGAGCTCGTGCACACGTTCGCCCTCGCGCACGACGACGTGATGGACGGTTCGGAGATGCGCCGCGGCGACGACTCCGTGCACACCCGCTTCGCCCGCCGCCACGCGCGTGCCGGCTGGCGCGGTGAGCCCCGCCGTTTCGGCGAGGGCATGGCGATCCTCGTCGGCGATTTCGCGTTCACCTACGCCGACATCCTCATGCGTGGCATGCCCGCCGCCGCGTACGTCGTGTTCGACGAGCTGCGCGTCGAGCTGTGCGTCGGGCAGTCGCTCGACCTCGCCGGCACCGCGTCGGCGAGCACCGAGACCGACCTCGCGAACCGGATCGCGGTCTACAAGTCGGGCAAATACACCGTGGAACGTCCCCTGCATCTCGGAGCGGCCTTGGCGGGCGGCCTCGCCGAGATCGGCCCGTCGCTCTCGGCGATCGGCCTGCCCCTCGGGCACGCGTTCCAACTCCGCGACGACGTACTCGGCGTCTTCGGCGATGCCGACGTCACCGGCAAGCCGGTCGGCGACGACCTGCGCGAGGGCAAGCCGACACCGCTCGTCGCGCTGGCGTTCGCGCGGGCCGGCGCCGCCGACCGTGAGCTTCTCGGGCGCCTCGGCGATCCCGAGCTGTCGGCGGCCGAGGTCGGCGAACTACAGACCGTGTTCGTGCGCACGGGCGCGCTCGACCAGATCGAGGCGGATATCGAGCGGCTCGTCGCGGAGGCCCGCGACGCGTTGGGCAACGCCCCGCTGACCGATACCGCGCGCACCTGGCTCGACGAGTTGGCGGCCTATGTGGCCTGGCGAGACCGATAGCGGCCACTCCCACGGTCGCTCGTAGACTCCCGTCGCCATGACCGCTGCTGCCCCCGACCCGGCCATCTCCGTCGCCGGACTCGCAAAGCACTACGGGTCGACCCGGGCGGTCGACGGCCTGTCGTTCGACGTGGCGCGCGGCGAGGTGTTCGGCCTGCTCGGCCCCAACGGCGCGGGCAAGACCACGACGGTGGAGACCCTCGAGGGCTACCGCGCCCCCGACGCCGGCACGGTCCGGGTCCTCGGGCTCGATCCCGTCCGCGACGCGCCCGCACTGCGCCCGCGCATCGGCGTCATGCTCCAAGAGGGCGGCCTCTATCCCGGGTTGAAGCCGCTCGAACTCCTGCAACTCTTCGCGGCCTACTACGACGAGGCCGAGTCGCCGCACGCGTTGCTCGACCTCGTCGGTCTGCGTGACGCCGCGCGCACCGCGGTCCGGCGACTCTCGGGCGGCCAGCGCCAACGGCTCTCGCTCGCGTGCGCGCTCATCGGCAAGCCCGAGGTCGTGTTCCTCGACGAACCGACCGCGGGCATGGATCCGCACGCGCGTGCCACCACGTGGCAGCTCGTCCGCGACCTGCGTGAACGAGGCGTCACGGTGTTGCTCACGACCCATGCGATGGACGAAGCCGAGCATCTGTGCGACCGCGTCGCCATCGTCACCGGCGGCAAGCTCGCCGCGCTCGGCTCGCCGGCCGAGCTGACCCAGCACGCGGTCGCCGACGAGATCTGGTTCGCGTCCGCTCCGGGACTCGACGTGTCGGCGATCGGGCGCGCGCTCGGCCTTCCCGAGGGCGGCGTTGTCGAAGACCGTGCGGGGGAGTACGTCGTGCGCGCGTCCGGCACTCCGGGGCGCATCGCCGATCTCGCGTGCTTCCTGCGCGACGCCGACGTCACGCTCGCGGCGCTGCAAGCGGGCCGGCGTTCGCTCGAGGAAGTCTTCTTGCAGATCACCGCGGAGGAGGCTCGCTAGCGTGCGGCGCCGGGCACTTCTCGCACAGGCTCGCGCCGAGACCGTGCTGCAGCTGCGGCGCGGGGAGAACCTGATCGTCACGCTCGCGATCCCGCTCGGCATCCTCGTGTTCTTCGCCAAGGTCGACGCGATCTCCACCGACTTTGCCCACCCCGTCGACTTCCTCGTCCCCGGGGTGCTCTCGCTCGCGGTCATGGCCGCGGCCATGGTCTCGCTCGGCATCGCGACGGGCTTCGAACGCCGTTACGGTGTGCTGAAGCGACTCGGCTCCACGCCGTTGTCGCGTGGCGGCCTGCTCGTCGCCAAGACCGCCACGGTGCTCGGCCTCGAGATCCTGCAGATCGTGCTCGTGGTGGCCGTCGGCATCGCGATCGGTTGGCACGTTCCCGCCGGCATCGTTCCCGCGGTCGGCCTGTTGCTCGTCGGCACCGTCGCCTTCGCGGGCATCGGCATGCTGATGGCGGGGACGTTGCGAGCCGAAGCGAACCTCGCGGCCGCCAACGGGTTGTTCCTCGTGCTGTTGTTCCTCGGCGGTATGGCGTACCCGCTCGCCAAGCTCCCGACCGCCATGCAGGACTTCGCGAAGGCACTGCCCGCAGCCGCCTTGTCGGAGACGGTTCGTTCCGTGCTCTCCGCGCAGTCGTTCCCGACCGGCGAGCTCGCCGTGCTCGTCGCTTGGGCCGTCGCCGCCCCCCTGCTCGCCGCCGCGCTACTTCCGCTGGGAGGAGTAGCACTCACCTGCCTCCGAGGAGTCGCTTCACCGCGGCTTCGAGATCGTGAGAGCTCGTGGGGCCGAAGAGCCGGTCGCGGACGATGCCCCGCGCGTCGATGAACACTGTGTCGGGCATCGCGTGCACGTCGTAGCGGGCGGCGACGGGGTTGTCGGACGAGTCCTCGACGAGGGCCGGGAACGTCACCCCGAGGCGCCGGACGAAGTCGCGTGTGTCCTGCGGGAAGTCCTCGTAGTTCACGCCGATGACCGCGACGCGGTCGCCGGCGTCGTGCTGGGCCCGCTCGAGGATCGGCATGTCCTGCTCGCACGGCTGACACCACGACGCGAAGAACGTCAACACCACGGCCTTGCCCCGCAAGCCCGAGAGGGTCACCGGTGTCCCGTCGAGGTCGGGCAGCGTGAAGTCGGGCGCGACCCCCCGATCTTCGCCTTCTTCGGTGTGAGCAGCGTTCCGTTGGTGACGTCGGCCTTCGACGAGTTGCGGCCGTGCAGGATCAGCGCGAGCGCGGTGGCCGGGATGGCGACGGAGACGACGATCAGCGCGACGAGGGCCGCCCGCGACACGTGGCGGGGCGGCGCGACGTCAGCGGACGAGGGCGTCGACGGCAACGGCGACGAACACCAACATGAGATAGACGTTCGACCAGCCGAAGAACTGGATCGCCCGCTTGGGCGACGGTTCGCGCACCAGCGCGAACGCCCGGGTCACGAAGACGGCGCCGAGCGCGAAGACGGCGGCGGCGTAGACCCGCCCGACGCTGTTCGTGAGGGTCATGGCGAACGTCAGGGCCACCGTGATCGTGGCGTAGGCCGCGATCCGGCGGGTGGTCAGCTCCGCTCCGTGCACGACGGGGAACATCGGAACGCCGGCCGCGGCGTAGTCGTCGCGGTACTTCATCGCGAGCGCCCAGAAGTGCGCCGGCGTCCAAAAGAAGACGACCGCGAACAAGAGCCAGGCGGGAGCGCCCAGGCCGTTGCGCACCGCGGCCCAGCCCACCAAGGCCGGCACCGCACCCGCGGCGCCGCCGATCACGATGTTCTGCACCGTGCGCGGCTTCAGCCACAACGTGTACACGAAGACGTAAAAGAGCGTCGCCGACAGCGTGAGGACCGCCGAGAGCAGGTTGGCGACGCTCGCGAGCAGGACGAACGCGACGACGTTCAAGATGATCCCGAACGCGAGGGCACGAGCGGGGACGATCTCGCCCTGCGGCAGCGGGCGGCCGTGCGTACGCTTCATCAGCTGGTCGCGGTCACGTTCGATCCAGCAGTTGATGGTGTTCGCGCCACCCGCGGCGAGCGCGCCGCCGATCACCACTGCGGCGATCAAGCTGATCGCGGGCATGCCTTGCTGGGCGAGGATCATCGGCGGAACCGCGGTCACCAGCAACAGCTCGATCACGCGCGGCTTGGTGAGCCGCACGTACGCGCCGACGGTCGAGAGCATCGGGCGGGGCCGGACTTCGAGGGGGATCGCGGACTGCAGCATCGGGTGAGGCGAATCTACCGGCCGGGCACCCGGATCAACTGACCACGATCTTGCCGACCATGCCCGCGGCGGCGTGACCGTCGTACGAGCACTTGAACGGGTAGGTCCCGGCCTTCAGTGTGACCGTCCCGGTCGCTTCGGGATGTGCCGGGGTGACCGAGATCTCGAACTTCGGGTCGCTGATCGTGAAGGTGTGCGTCTGGCCGCCCTTTTCGTGCAAGGTGACGGTGAGCGGGCCGGCCGTCGCATTGATCGTCTTGACGTCGTAGTTGAACGGATCGGACGCGTTCACGTCGATCTTGCCGTTGACGGCGGTCTTGGTCTCGTTCGAGGTGCTCCCGCCGCCTCCACAGGCGGCCAACAGGAGGCCGAATGCCACCATGGCGGTCAGCGGCACGCGTGGATTGCTGCGGCGAGACAAGTCCGGGCCTCCTCGGAGCGCCATCCTCGGAAAAGAGCGTCCGCAGGCTACCTGGGGGTGCCGGGTCGACCCGGCATCGAGGGTTCGGTGTCACCAGGGCATCCGGCCCCCGTGGACAGGGCGCCGGGCCTCACCGCTAGCCTGCGCGCGATGGCCGACGGCACCGATGAGAAGCACTCGATCCGGATGGTCGCGGACCGCCTGCTGGTCGTGGAATCGAAGGAGGCGGGCGAGCGCAAGTCGCGCGCCGGCATCTTGATCCCGGCCACCGCCGACGTCTCCCGCCGTCTCGTATGGGCGGAGGTCGCCGCGGTCGGTCCGACCGTGCGCACGGTCGAGGCCGGCGACACGGTGCTGTTCTCGCCCGACACGGGCTTCGAGGTCGAGATCCAGGGCGAGGAGTACCTCATCTTGCGCGAACGCGACGTACACGCCGTCGCCTCGCCCCGCAGCGAGGGCGGCACGGGGCTCTACCTGTGATCGATCCCGCGACCGCGCTGCGGATCGACGGCCGCGCGGTCCTGGTCACCGGCGGCACGCGCGGCATCGGGCGGGCGATCGCGGAAGCGAGCGCCGCGGCCGGAGCGAACGTCTGCGTGGTGGCGCGAAAGCCGGCCGAGCTCGAGGAGACGGCCGCCGCGCTCGGCGGCGCTCGGCGCGCAGGTGGTGACCGTCGCCGGATCCGTGGGCGATCCCGAAGTCGCCCAGACCGCGGTGCGCGCGATGATCGAACAGCTCGGCCGTTGCGACGTGGTCGTCAACAATGCGGCCGTCAATCCCGTCTTCGGGCCGCTCATGGACGCCGATCTCGCGGCGGTGGCGAAGGTGTTCGACGCGAACGTCACCGGACCGCTGCGCTTTGCACGCGCGGCGTGGCACCAGTACATGTCCGAGCACGGCGGCGTGATTCTGAACGTCGTCTCGGTCGGCGGTCTGCGCCCCGGACCCTTCATCGGCGCGTACAACGTGTCGAAGGCCGCGCTCATCCACCTCACGCGCCAGCTCGCGCAGGAGCTGGCGCCGAACGTCCGCGTGAATGCAATCGCGCCCGCGCTCGTGAAGACCGACATGGCGCGTGCCCTGTGGGAACCGAACGAGGAGGCAATGGCCCGCACGCACGCGCTCGGCCGGCTCGGCGTCCCCGACGACATCGCCTCGGGCGCGCTCTTCTTGATCTCCGACGCGTCGTCGTGGCTGACCGGCGAGGTCCTCGTCGTCGACGGCGGCGCCGGCGTCAGCGCCCGCTCGGCTTAGATCCCGGCGCGCCGACCCCGCCTATTCGTCGTCGTCGGTGGGATCGACGTAGCGGATGCCGGCGCGGTGGCGGCGGGCGAGCTCGGCGTAGGCCTCCGGGTTCGTCTCGACCCAGATCTCCGCGCCGGTGCCCTTGACCGGTCGCTTCAACGTGGCGGGCGCACCCGCGTACAACATGCCGGCCGGAACCGTCGTCCCCGCGGCGACGACGGAACCCGCGGCGACCAGCGCCTTGGCACCGACCGTGACACCGTCGAGGATCACGCTGCCGTTCGCGACGAGGCACTCTGCTTCGAGGATCGCACCGTGCACGACACAGTTGTGGCCGACGGTCGCGCCCGATCCGATGTCGGTCGTCAGGCCGGGCGGCCCGTGGATCACCGCGTTGTCCTGCACGTTCGCACCGCGGCGGACGATCACGGGCGCGTAGTCGGCACGGATGACGGCGCCGTACCAGATCGACGCGCCGTCTTCGACGATGACGTCGCCGACGAGCGTCGCGGTCGGGGCCACGAACGCGCCCGGATGCACCTGCGGTGTCAGGCCCTCGAACGAGAAGAGCGGCATGGTGGTGGGCCCCTTCTAGAGGAACGCGCGGGCGACCGCGATCGCGGCCCGGGCGGCGTCACCTTCGATCACGAGACTGGTATCGGCATACCGGAGGCGCTGCACGAATACCCGGCAGTAATCGCCCGCCGAGCCCGTGATGCGGTCGGGGGCTGCTTCGGGGCCGTTGACCCACAACGCACCCGAAGGGAGCGTGAGCTCGACCCGGATCGGATCGGCCGGCGGCTCGCGCCCGGCGACGGAGAACGCATAGGGCAGGGCCCGGGTCGCGAGCCACGCGACGTGCGCGAGCCGATCGGTATCGACCGCCGGGACCCCGAGCGCGACGCGCACATCGATGCCGTGCGCCCACGTCTCCATGAGGCGGGCGGTGACGAACGACGGCGTGCGCATCCCGATGCCCCACGGCACCCGCGCGTCCGGGGCCAACGCGCGCAGCATCGCCCGCTCCGCCTCCGACGTGCGCCGCCACCACGCGCCAACGATCGCGCCGGGCAGCGCGCGGCCCTTCAGGACGCCGTGGTAGGTCACGTCGGGGCCCGACGCGGCGCGCGCCGCGACGTCGTTGATCGCGTACGGACCGCCGGTCGCGGTGTCGATCGCCATCTCGTCGGTGTCGGCGAGATGGGCGATCGTGTCGCGCACGTCCCAGCTCCACGCGGGCGTCGGAGCGAACCACGCGTCGGCGTCGATACGGGCCACCAGCGACTGGAGGTCGAGCTGCTCAGCTTCGAGATCGCCGACGAGCTCGGCGACGTCGGTCACGGACGGCGGACGCGCGTCCGGCCGAGCGCAACGGGGACCTCCGCCGGATGCGGCATCGGCGGCGGACCCGAGGTGAGGCGCACGTCCATGTACTTGGACACCTCTTCGTACACGGCGTCGCCGAGCATCTTGCGCAGCTCCGCTTCCATCGACTTGTAGACGGGCTCGCCCCCGGTGAAGGCCTCCTTGGCCTCGGTGCACCACCACGCGAACTCTTCGCCGCCTTCGCCCCATCCGTCGCGACCGAACTCGGTGAGCACGGAGGTGACCGAGTCGTCCTCTTCGTCGCGGTCGACGGCGCGCAACGGCAGCTGCCAGCACACCGTGGGCTTGGTGTCGCTGAAGTGCTTGCCCGTGTTCATCGCGTGCAGGTGCAGCGCGCAACCCGGACCCGCTTCGAACCCCGGCCGATTGAGGAACACGCACGCGTCGTCGTGCAGGCGGGTGCGCCACTCGTCTTTGCCCGCGTTGGCCCAGACACCCTTCTTCAAGCCGATCTGTTTGAACTGCCACTCGTCGTCGCCCAGCCGCTTGGCCAGTTTCTCGACCTTCTCCTTGACCTTCTTCTCCGACTCGTAGGCGCCGTAGGAACAACAGCCCTGGACCATCTCGGGCGCGGGCTCGGTGAGCACGCCCTGGCATCCCTGCCCGAAGATGCAGTGCCACGACGACGCCAAGAACGTGACGTCGATCTGCCACTGCTTGCGTTCCTTGCCCGGTACCGGGATCGTGATCCACTCGCGCGTCGGTCCAACCATGACGGTCGACGCTAGTCGGTACCATCAGCCGCATCGCGCACTCCGATTCGTCCCCCGACCACCTGCTTGCCGATCTCCGAACCGCCGTCGGTCCGGATCGTGCGAGTGCCGAGCCGCTCGAACTCGCGCTGTACGCGCGCGACGCCGGGGTCACGGTCGGCCGGGCCGAGGCCGTGTGCTTTCCGCGCACCGGCTCGGAGGTCGAGGCCGCGGTCCGGGTCGCGCGTGCTCACCACCGCCCGTTCGTCGCACGCGGCAGCGGCACCGGGCTCGCCGGCGGCGCGACCCCGCTCGACGATCCGGTCGTCATCGTCACGACACAGATGAACCGGGTCGTGGAGGTGGACGCCGACGCCCGGGTCGCGTGGGTCGAGCCCGGGGTGTTGAACCTCGACCTCTCCCGCGCGGTCGGGCATCTCGCGCTGCACTACGCGCCCGATCCGTCGTCGCAGCAGGCCTGCACCATCGGCGGGAACGTCGGCACGAACGCCGGCGGCCCGCACTGCCTGGCCGAGGGAGTGACGTCGGCGCACGTCCTGGCGGTCGATGTCGTGCTCGCCGACGGCACCGCGACCCGCCTCGGCGGTCTCGAGCCCGACGCACCCGGCTACGACCTACGCGGATGTTTCGTCGGTTCGGAGGGAACGATGGGCATCGCCACCCGCATCGCGGTCCGCCTCACTCCCGACCCGCCGCGCGTCGCGACCATGTTGTGCGCGTTCGACACCGTCGACGCCGCGGCGGCGACGGTGAGCGGTGTGATCGCGGCCGGCGTGCTTCCCGCCGCGCTCGAGATGATGGACGCTCGCATCACCCGCGCGGTCGAAGACTTCGTCGGGGCGGGGTATCCGCGCGACGCGCAGGCCGTCTTGCTCGCAGAGGTCGACGGGCTCGAGGGCGGGGTGGCGGAGTCGGTCGAGGCGATCACGGCGGTGGCCACGGCGAACGGCGCCACACTGGTGCGCGTCGCGGCCGACGAGTCGGAGCGTGCGCTGCTTTGGAAGGGCCGCAAGTCGGCATTCGGCGCGATCGCACGGATCGCTCCCGACTACTACCTGCACGACGCGGTCGTCCCGCGCACCAAGCTGGTCGAGGTGCTGCGACGCGTCTACGAGATCGCCGACGCGCACGAGCTGATCGTGATGAACGTGTTCCACGCCGGCGACGGCAACCTGCATCCCTTGCTCGTGTTCGATCGCCGTGAACCCGGGATCTGGGACCGGGTACACGCGGCCGGCACCGAGATCCTCGACGCGTGCCTCGACGCCGGGGGAGTGCTCACCGGCGAACACGGGGTGGGAATCGAAAAGCGCGACCTCATGGCGCGCATGTTCTCGCCCGACGACCTCGACGCGCAGGCCCGGCTGCGCGATGCGTTCGATCCCGACGGCGTCGCCAACCCCCAGAAGGTGCTGCCGCGTGGCAGCCGGTGCGGCGAGCTGCAACATGTCCCGGAGGGAACGTGGATCTGACGGCGGGCGGTACGGCACCCGGTCGGGTCATCGCGCCCGTCGGGGCCCGGACCCAGTGGGCGGTGGGCGGACCCCCTCCGGGCGACGCGGTCGAGATCGCCGCACCGGCCGGTGTGATCGCCTACGAACCGGCCGACATGACGATCACCGTCGGCGCGGGCACACCCTTCGATGTCGTCGACCGGCTGCTCGCGGAGCACGGCCAGGAATGCGCCCTCGACCCGCGCTCGCGCGCCGCGACGATCGGCGGCATCCTCGCGTGCGGGCTCTCGGGAATCCGGCGGCTGCGCCACGGACCGGTACGCGACCACGTGCTCGAGGTGCGTTTCGAGACGGGCGACGGGCACCTCGTCAAAGGCGGTGGGCCCACGGTCAAGAACGTCACCGGTTACGACCTGCCGCGCCTGTTCGTGGGCTCGCTCGGCACGCTCGGTGTGCTGCACCAAGCGACACTGCGCTGCCGGCCCCGCTTCGCGCAGTCGCGCTGGTTCTCCCCCTCGCAAACCCGGTCGCGCCCGCTGTACCGACCGTCGGCGCACCTTTGGGACGGGCACCGCGTTGCCGTGCTGCTCGAGGGCGCGCGTGTCGACGTCGACGCCCAGGGCCGCGACCTCGAGCCGCTCGAGGGTCCACCCGCGTTGCCCGACGGTCGCCACCGCGGCCGGGTCTCGGTCGCGCCGGGCCGGGCGCGCGCGTGCGCCGCCGCGCTCGGCTCCGAGGTGCGCTGGTGCGCGGAGCTCGGTGTCGGCACGATTCACATCGCCACCGACGACCTCGTCGCCTTCGCCGAGGCCCGGAAGGTCGCGCACGCGCACGGCGGTTGGATGCTGCGCGAGGCGGGCGGGGGCGACGACGACGGTTACGGCTGCCCGCTCCCGAACCTTGCGGTGATGCAGCGCATCAAGTCGGCGTTCGATCCGCAGGGGAGATGCAACCCCGGCCGGATACCGCTGCCGGCGGCGGTCCCGGCGTGAGCGGGCCGCTGCATCTCGACGCCGACACCCTCAACGCGTGCGTGTCGTGCGGCCTGTGCCTCCCGCATTGCCCGACCTACCGCGTGACCGGACGCGAGATCGCGTCGCCCCGAGGCCGCATCGCGGC
This sequence comes from uncultured Actinomycetes bacterium, assembly GCA_963812205.1. Classification (GTDB taxonomy): domain Bacteria; phylum Actinomycetota; class Acidimicrobiia; order IMCC26256; family PALSA-610; genus PALSA-610. The sequence goes on along the minus strand of CAWEUJ010000002.1, from coordinate 1,057,393 downwards.
CATGCGCAACGTCGAAACCGGCGCCAGCCCGGTCGACGACGCGTTCCGTGCGGCGATGGAGGAGTGCGTGTCGTGCCGGGGCTGCGAAGCCGCGTGTCCGTCGGGGGTGCGCTTCGGCGTACTGATGGAGACGACACGCGCCGCGCTCCCGGCGCCGCGATCGCGCGTGCGGCGCGCCGCGGAGTGGCTCGGCTATCGCGTGCTCCTGCCGCGGCACTGGCTGCTGCTCGCGACCACGTGGTTCGCGTGGATCGGCCAACGCCTGCACCTGCTCCCGGCTCGCGCCGGCCTGCCCCGGATCTCGGCCCGTTCGCTGGCCCGGCCGCTCGACATCCCGGTCGGGGGCACGCCCGACGCGTGGCTGTTCACGGGCTGCGTCATGGACGCGTGGCTCCGCGAGACCCACCGTTCGGCGGCCCGGGTCATGCGCGCGATCGGAGCACGCGTGGCCCGACCACCCGCGATGGCAGCATGTTGCGGCGCGTTGCACCTCCACGCGGGCCGGGAAGCCGAGGCCCGGACGCTCGCGCAACGCGTCATCGACGCCATGCCGGGCGACGCGCGCGTCGTCGTCGACAGCGCGGGCTGCGGCGCGGCGATGAAGGAATACGGCACGCTCCTCGGCACGCCCGAAGCCCAGGCGTTCAGCGCACGCGTCGACGACTTCTCCGAGTGGCTGGCACGCCATCCCGCGCTCCACCTGCGCGCGACCGGCCGACCCGTCGTCGTCCAAGACCCCTGTCACCTGCGCCACGTACAAAAGGTCCACGGCGCGGTGCGCACCGTCCTCGCGCCGGCGTACGACCTGCTCGAGACCGCCGACGACGGGCTGTGCTGCGGCGCCGGCGGTGCGTACTCCGTCACCCAACGGGAGCTGTCCCAACGGATACTGCAGCGTAAGACGGAAGCGTTGCACGCCGCGGCCGGGAACACCCGTCCCGTCGTCGCGTCCGCGAATCCCGGTTGCATGGTGCAACTACGAGGCGCCGGCATCGACGCCCGCCATCCCGCGGATCTGATCGCGGAGGCCCTGATCGCGCAGGACCCGACAACGGAGACAAGGCATGACTGACCGCTACGAGCACATCACCGAGCGACTCGTTGCCATCGAGGAAGAGCTGCGTGATCTCGCCTACGAACGCCTGACCGTCGTGGCCCGATCGCCCGACAGCGACGAGGCCGTCGTTGCGGCCCGACAGGAGAAGCGCCTGCTGCAGGCCCGGCGCGCGATCGCCAAGGCCATCGGTGCGTTGGCACCGGCCGCTGCCGAAGACTAGGAACCCCCGATGCAACGTCGCCGCTCTCACACACTGGTCTTCGACCGCGAGTGGCAAAGCCGTCCGCGCCCGTCGGGACTCGGTGAGGCCTAACCGGGCTCGTTGATCCGGTTGATCATCTCGCGCAACCGCGAGTAGCGACCGGCGGTCGAAGCGCATGCGCAAGCGGGCGAGATCGGGGACGTCGTCGTCGGAGATCTCGGCCTTGCTCGCCGTCGTGGGTTCGATGGTCCCGCTCGCGAGGATGTCGGCGAACTCCGCGTTGAGGTCCGCGAGCCGCGCCGCGTCCGGGAGCTGGTGCATGCGCAACACGAGATTGCCGTCGACGAAACGCAGGGAGTGATAGTTACGGTAGAAGCCGGTGATCTCGGCGAGAGCGACCGACGCATCGTCGGTGATCGTCACCAGGCCGCACGTCTTCGGGGGAGATGTACCCGCGAGCGCGCAGCTCCCGCTCGACGAACTGCATCCAGGTCAGCCAGAACGTCCCGCCGGGAACGTCGAGGAGCACGATCGGAGCCGGCGGGGCCTTGCCCGTCTGCACCAACGTCAAGAGCTCGAAGCCTTCGTCGAGGGTCCCGAAGCCTCCCGGCAACAGCACGAACGCGTGCGCTTCCTTGACGAAGGTGACCTTGCGGGTGAAGAAGTAGCGGAAGTTGACGAGCTTCGGATCGTCGGCGAGGAACTGGGTGGTGGCGGCCTCGAACGGCAACCGGATGCTCACGCCGAACGAGTTGGCGGCGCCCGCGCCCTCGATGCCCGCTTCCATGATCCCGGGTCCGGCGCCCGTGATCACCATCCAATCGACCTCGGCCAACTGACGCGCCAGCTCGGCGGTCTGCGCGTAGAGCGGATCGTCGCGCCGCGTGCGGGCAGAGCCGAAGATGGCCGCCTTGCGCGCGGCGCGGTACGGCTCGAACACCGCGAACGTGTAGCGCATCTCCTTCAGCGCCGCGTTGGCGATCTTGAGATCGCCGCGCGTCGCGCGGTCGCGCGCGAGACGGACCGCGGAAACGATGAGCTCGAAGACGAGGTCGGCGTCGTTGACGTCGCCGATCTTCGTGATCAGCTCGTCGATGTCCTGATCGATACCGGCGTCGCCGGTGCGATACCGGGGAAGGCGTGCCACTGACCGGTCAGGCTCCGAGAATCGGACGCGCCAGCTCAGCGAGCCCGACCGCCGGCCGGGCCCCCAGATGGGAGATCACCTCGGCCGCGCCGAGCGAGCCGAGCTGCCCGCACGTGGCGAGGTCGTAGCCGTGCGTGAGCCCGTAGAGGAAGCCGGCCGCGAAGAGGTCGCCGGCGCCCGTGGTGTCGACCACGGCGGTCGGTCGCGCGTCGATCACGTGCACGTCGTCGCCGGCCACGATGACCGAGCCGTGCGGCGCCCCTCGTGAGCGCAGCGATCTCGCAGTGGCCTCGCACGTGGTGCAGTGCCTCGTCGAAGGTCTCGACCTCGTACGAGCTCGTGATCTCGTCCTCGTTCGCGAAGAGGATGTCGATGTCTGCCCTCGATGAGCTCGAGGAACTCCTCGCGGTGCCGTTCGACGCAGAACGGGTCCGACAGCGTGAGCGCGACCCGCTGGTCGGCGCGGTGCGCGATCGCCGCGGCCCGCCGGACCGCCTTCTTGGCCGGCGGGCGGATCCCAGACGTACCCCTCGAGGTAGGTGACCGCCGCGCTCTCGACGAGCGCCTCGTCGACGTAGCTCTCGTCGAGCTCCGCGCCCGCGCCGAGGAATGTGCACATCGTGCGATCCGCGTCAGGGGTGACGATGACGAGGCACCGGCCCGTCGGTGCACCGGTCGTTGCGAACGGGGCATCGAAGTGGACGCCGACGCTGCGCAGATCGTGGGAGAACACCTTGCCGAACGTGTCGTCGGACACCCGACCGATGTACGCGGACCGACCCCCGAACGACGCGACGCCGGCCGCGGTGTTGGCCGCGGATCCGCCGGAGACCTCGATCGCCGGCCCCATCTCCGCGTAGATGGCGTCGGAGCGGGCCGCGTCGATCATCGTCATCGCGCCCGGCTCGACGCCGGTGCGGTCGACGAAGTCGTCGTCGGCGTGCACCAGCACGTCGACCAGCGCGTTGCCCATGGCCAACACATCGAAACGACTCACTTCTTCACTCCCATGGTGAGCACGACCGGCTGCGCGTCGACGGTCACCGGATGTTCCTCGACGGGACGCAGCCGCCGACCGACGGTCTGCGTGCGGCCGTAGAGCGTCGTGCGCTGCGCGAGCGTGCGCCCGATGGGTTCGACGATCGAGCGGAACTCCGCCTCGTCGAGCTCCTGACCGTGGCTCGCGCCCGCCGCGCGCGAGATGTTCTCGTCCATCAACGTGCCGCCGAGGTCGTTCGCCCCGGCCTGCAGGATCTGACGGGTGCCCGCGATGCCGCACTTCACCCACGAGGCCTGCACGTTCGGGATCGTGTCGCGGTACGCGATGCGACCGACCGCGTGCATCAGGAGCACCTCGCGGAACGTCGGCCCGCGCCGGGCCTTGCCCTGGATGAAGATGGGCGTCGCCATGTGCACGAAGGGCAACGGCACGAACTCGGTGAAGCCGCCGGTCTCCTTTTGCAGATCGCGCGTGCGCACGAGATGCCGGGCGACGTGTAGCGGTCGCTCGACGGTGCCGTGCATGATCGTGACGTTCGACTTCAGGCCGACCTCGTGCGCGGTGCGATGCGCGAACAACCACTCTTCGGTGTTCACCTTGTCGGGGCAGATGATCGCCCGGACCTCGTCGTCGAGGATCTCGGCCGCGGTTCCCGGCAGCGTGGCGAGCCCGGCTTCCTTCAAGCGGATCAGGTAGTCGTGCAAGCGGCATATCGAGCCGCCGGGCACCCTCGGTCACCTCCAACGCCGTGAATCCGTGGACGTGGATCGACGGCGCGACCTCCTTGACCGCGCGGGCGACATCGACGTAGTAGTCGCCGTCGAAGTCGGGATGGATGCCACCCTGCAGGCAGACCTCGGTGGCGCCGCACTCGACTGCTTCGACCACGCGGCGCTGCATCTCCTCCATCTCGACGAGATACGGCTTGCCCCGGAGGTTGAGCGAGAGCGGGCCCTTCGAGAAGGCGCAGAAGCGGCACTTGAACGTGCACACGTTCGTGTAGTTGATGTTGCGGTTGCGAACGAAGGTCACCTCGTCGCCGACGATCTCGCGCCGGAGTTGGTCGGCGACCTCGGCGACCCGCACGACCTCCGGACCGCGGGCACCGAGCAGCGTCACGATCTCGTCGATGCCGACCTCCTGGCCGGCCAATACACCCGCGAGAACCTCACCCACACGGCCACCCGCGCTCGGCACGCGGCGGCCGGTACGAGGAGCGGCGGCTCGAGATCGTCGCGCCCGGGCGACCATGCGGTGTCGCGCGCCAGACCTTCGAGGTCGGAGACGACCTGCACCGCGGTGCGGACGTCGGGGTGCAGCCACTCGTCGGGCCGCTGCACGTACTCGGGATAGACCGTGAGGCGCGGTGCGAGCACGAAGCCGGCGGCTTCGGTCGCCGTCGCGCAGCCGATCGAGTGCCGGCCACGGCCGCTCCGGGTTCACGTGATCGATCGTGAGCGGCGACACGCCACCCCAGTCGTCGATCCCGGCGGCCAGCAGCGGCGCGAGATCGTCGCTCAGATTCGGAGGGGCCTGCAGATGTACGTCCGCGGGCAGGATCATCCGCGCGGCCGCGATCGACCAGAGGAACTCGTCGGGGGGACACGGCTCGGCACGGTGCATCGCGGTGCCGAGCTTGGGTAGGAAGTTCTGCACGATCACCTCTTGCACGTGACCGTGCTCGAGGTGCGCGTTCGCGATCGCGACCAGCGCGTCGATCCGTTCCGCGCGTGTCTCGCCGATGCCGACCAGAATTCCGGTGGTGAACGGAACCCGCGCCCGGCCGGCCGCGTCCAGCGTGGCGAGCCGGCGCGCCGCGGTCTTGTCCGGCGCGCCGAAGTGCGCGCCGCCCGGTTCGTGCAGCCGATCGGCAAGGGTCTCGATCATCATCCCCTGCGACGGGCTGACGGCGCGCAGGCGGATCAGCTCCGCCTCGGAGAGGGCGCCCGCGTTGGCGTGGGGGAGGAGACCGGTCTCGTCGAGCACCCGCTGCGCGCACCGCGGCGAGATAGTCGACCGTGCTCTCGAACGAGTGTTCGCGCAACCAGTCGGCCGCCTGCGAGTAGCGCGTCCTCGGGCGCCTCGCCCAGTGTGAACAGCGCCTCGAAGCAACCGAGTGCGGCGCCGCGCGACGCGAGCTCGAGCACCTGCTCCTCGCGCGAGGTACGGCGCGTCGAGACGGGCCGGCGGCTTGGCGAACGTGCAGTAGCCGCAGCGGTCGCGGCACAGCATCGTGAGCGGGACGAACACCTTCGGCGAGTAGGTGATCCGGGCGCCGGTACGGGCATCCCGGATCGCCGCGGCTTGCGGCATCAGCTCGGTCGGGGGTGCGTCGATCAGCTCCCGGAACGACGAAGCGCTGAGCATCCGGCGACCCTAGTCGGCGTCCAGCGCGGCCCGGTCTCCGATCCAGAGCACCTGCCCGGCTCGAATCCGCGCGCCGGGAAGATCCTCGCCGGCCCGGATGCGACCGATCGGGTCGCGCTTCTCTGTCGCCCTCGACCGTCACGACCGCGAGTGCGCAACGCGCGATCGCCGGAAAGGTGAACGTCAGCCGGGGATGCGGATGCTCGTCGTCGCCGCACTCGACCACGAACCGCTCCCGCTCCTCGAGCGCCGGCGATCCCGGAAAGAGCGAAGCCGTGTGCCCGTCGGGGCCGAGGCCGAGGTGAACGATGTCGATCGGCGGCGCGCTGCGCACGAGCGCGTCGTACGCCTCCGCGCCGGCGCCGACCATCGAGTGCACGGCGCGGGGACCGGCGTCGTCGAGCAGGATGCGCCGGGCCATGCCTTCGTTCGAGTCGTCCGAGTCGACCGGGACGACCCGGTCGTCACCGAAGTACACGTCGATGCCCGACCATCCGACGCTCTCTCGCCGCAGCGCCGCGTAGCAGCGGTGTGCGAGCGTTCCTCCCGAGAGCGCGATCGACGCGGGCGCGAGCTCCGCGACGAGCCGCGCGAACGCGCGGGGAACGTCGTCGACGATGCGAACCTGCCCGGGAAGCTCCATATCTGCCATTCTTCCCGACGTATGGATCGAGCCACCGTCAACGTCTACGAGACGAACGTCGACGAGTGGATCGAGCACCGGCGTCGAGCTCGGCCACCGTCGATCGACGGGTTCGCCGCCCGCGTTCCCCCGGGCGTGCGGGCCGATATCGGTTGCGGACCGGGGTGGCACAGCGGCGATCTCGGCTCACCCGTCGTCGCGCTCGACGCCGCGCCGGCGATGGCGGCGCACGTACGTGCGTTCGCGCCGGACGCGTGGCCGGTCGTCGCCGACCTCGAGTACCTCCCGTTCCGCCGCGGCGCGCTCACGGGCGCGTGGGCGCACAAGTCGTACATGCACATCGAAGCCGAGCGGCTGCCGATGGCGCTGGCCGAGCTGCACCGTTCGGTCGCGCCCGGCGGGGCGCTGCATCTGCGGGTGACGTCGGATCGTGACGAGCCGTCCGGCGACGACATGTTCGCGAACCGGCACTTCTCGCAGTGGAGCCTCGAGCGGCTGCGCGACGTGGTCGAGGGCGCGGGGTTCACCGCCGACGAGGTCGTCGACGACGGCGAGGAGTGGATCGACCTCGAGGCGACCCGGGCCCGGATGTTGGCGGATACGGTCGGGCCCGGGATGCGCGTGCTCATAGTGGGCTTGAATCCCGGCCTGATGTCGGCCGACCGGGGCGTCGGCTTCGCCCGGCCCGGCAACCGGTTCTGGCCGGCGGCCCTCGCATCGGGCCTGGTGTCGCGGACCCTCGACCCCTTTCACGCGTTCCGGGTGGACCGGATCGGGATGACGAACGTCGTGCGCCGCGCGACGGCGCGTGCCGACGAGCTCGCCCGCGAGGAGTACCTCGGCGGAACCCGCCGCCTCGAACGGCTCGTGCGCTGGTTGCAGCCGAGGTGCGTGTGCTTCGTCGGCGTGACCGGGTACCGCATTGCCGTCGACAAGGCCGCTCGACTCGGCTGGCAGCCCGACGGGTTCGGCGGTGTGCACACCTACGTGATGCCCAACACCAGCGGCCTGAACGCCCATGCGAAACCGGCCGACTTCGTCGAGCACCTCCGTACCGTCGTCGAGGCGTCGGCGGCGCCCTGAACCTTCGGGCTATGCGAACCCGGCAGCTTTCTTCTCGAGGGTTGCGAGCGCGTCGTGGAACGACTTCGCGAACGACGCCACGCCTTCGTGCTCGAGCGTCGCGGTCACGTCGGCGAAGTCGACGCCCGCGCCGCCGAGCTCGGCGATGACCTGCCGCGCGCCCTCGACGTCTTCGGAGATCGCATCGGCGTGCAGGCGCCCGTCGCCGGTGGCGAGGACGTCGACCGACGCCTGCGCCAACGTGTTGACGGTGTCGGCGCCGACGAGCTCGTCGACGTAGAGCGTGGGGGAGTACGCCGCGTTCTTGGTCGACGTCGACGCCCATAGCGGGCGCTGCACCAGGGCACCGCGCGCGGCGAGCTTGTCCCATCGGGAGCCCGACACCTCGGTGCGGAACATCTGATAGGCGAGCTTGGCGTTCGCCACCGCGGCCTTGCCCCGCAAGGGGTGCCCCTCGGGCAGCCGCTTGTCGGTCTCGGTGTCGACGCGGCTCACGAAGAACGACGCGACCGAGGCGAGCCGGCTGAGATCGCCGCCCGCCGCGGCCCGCTGCTCGAGCCCACTCAGGAATGCCTCGATGACCTGGGCGTACCGATCGAGGCTGAAGATGAGCGTCACGTTGACGTTGATCCCGGCCGCAAGCGTCGCGGTGATCGCCGGCAGTCCCTCGAGCGTCGCCGGGATCTTGATCATCACGTTCGGGCGCGAGAGGCGATCCCACAGCTCCTTCGCCTGATGGATCGTTGCCGAGGTGTCGTGCGCGAGGTCGGGCGAGACCTCGACCGACACGTAGCCGTCGCCGCCTTCCAGACGGTCGTAGACGGGGCGCAGCACATCCGCCGCGTGCTCGATGTCGTTCGTGACGAGGTCCCAGTACGCGTCGGCCGTCGCCGCTCCCGCGCTCGTCACCGCCCGCAACTGCGCGTCGTAGTCGTCCCCCTCGGCCATCGCCTTTTCGAAGATGGTGGGGTTCGAGGTGACCCCGCGGATGCCGTGGTCGTCGATCAACTTCTGCAAACCACCGGTCGCGATCGCCCGGGTGAGGTTGTCGTACCAAGGGCTCTGACCGAAGTCGATCAATCGGGGAATGGCGCTCGCCATGTTCAGCTTCCTCCCGTTCCTACGGCGTCGAGCAGCGCGAGCGCGCGCTCGACCGTGTGCTCCGGAGTGATCCCGAGCTCTCTCATCACCACGTCGCCGGGAGCCGACGCGCCGAAGCGATCGATGCTCACGACGTCGTCGGCGTAACGCTCCCAACCGAACCGCACCCCGGCCTCGACCGCGACCGTGGGGACGCCGGGTGGCAACACGTCCAGGCAATAGTCGGCGGGTTGTTGCTCGAACAGGGACCACGACGGCATGGAGACCACCCGCGCCGCGATGCCCTGGGCCGCGAGCTGCTCCCGGGCCGCCACGCACACCTGTACCTCGGAACCGGTACCGATCAGCACCACGTCGGGCCGGTCACGGTTCTCCGGCACGAGCACGTACGCGCCCGCGGCCACGCCGGCCGGCGCGCGTTCGGCCGTACCTTCGAGCACCGGGACCTTCTGGCGCGTGAGGATGAGCGCGGTCGGACCGTCACCGTCGAGGTGGACCTTCCACGCGGCCGCGACCTCGTTCGCGTCGGCCGGGCGGACGACCCGCAGGCCCGGCATCGCCCGCAGCGACGCGAGTTGCTCGACCGGCTCGTGGGTCGGGCCGTCCTCGCCGACGCCGACCGAGTCGTGTGTCCACACGAAACAGACCTTCGTCTGCATGAGCGCGGCGAGCCGCACGGCCGGGCGCATGTAGTCGCTGAACACGAAGAAGGTGCCGACGCACGGCACGAGTCCGGCGGCCGCCATCGCGTTGGCAACCGAGCCCATCGCCGTGCTCGCGGATCCCGAAGTGGATCAGGCGGCCGGTCGCATCGTCGGGCGTGAACGTGCCCAGGCTCTTCACCTCCATACCGGTGTTGCCGGTGAGGTCGCCCGACCCGGTGAACAGGCCCGGCACGAGGTCGACGACCGCGGCGAGCACGTCTTCGATGGCGTTGCGGGTGGCGACCGAGGCGCCCGCCTGCCAGATGGGGAGCTTCTGCTCCCAGCCGTGGAGGCCCGCGCCCGAGAGACACGCTTCGTACTCGTCCGGCTTCGAGCGCCGCGTCCCACGCTGCCCGCGCCGCCGCGCCGCGCGTACCGGCTTCGCGGTACGACAGGAGTACGTCGTCGGGGACGAAGAAGTCCTCCGGCGGAAGGCCGAGAATCTCCTTGACCTCGGCGACCTCGTCGGCGCCGAGCGGGCTCCCGTGCGCGGCGGACGTGTCCTGCACCTTCGGCGACGGGTAACCGATGTGCGACCGGAGCACGAGCAGCGTGGGTCTTGTCTCCTCGGCGATGCCGGCGCGGAGCCCCGCCTCCAACGCGTCGAGATCGTTCGCGGCCTCACCGAGCTGCACGACATGCCAGCCGTACGCTTCGAACCGCTTCGGGACGTCGTCGGTGTACGTGAGCTCGGTCGCGCCGTCGATCGTGATGTGGTTGTCGTCGTAGACGAAGACCATGCGCCCGAGGCGCAGGTGCCCGGCGAGCGACGCGGCTTCGTGGCTGATGCCTTCCATCAAGTCGCCGTCGCTGCAGATCCCGAAGATGCGGTGGTCGCAGAGATCGGAGCCGAAGCGCTCGCGCAGGTGCTTCTCGTTGATCGCGAATCCGACCGCGTTCGCGAAGCCCTGGCCGAGGGGGCCGGTCGTGATCTCGACACCCTTGGTGTGGCCGTACTCCGGGTGACCGGGAGTGCGCGAGGCCCACTGGCGGAACTGGCGGATGTCGTCGAGCTCGAGGCCGTACCCGGTGAGGTAGAGCATCGCGTAGAGGAGCATCGACGCGTGGCCGGCGGAGAGCACGAACCGGTCGCGGTCCGCCCAGTCGGGCTCGGTGGCGTCGTACTTCATGATGCGCGTCCACAGCACGTGCGCGAGGGGGGCGAGCGCCATCGGCGTTCCGGGATGCCCCGAGTTCGCCTGTTGCACCGCGTCCATCGCCAGACCGCGGATCACGTTGATTCCGCGTTGTTCCAGCTCGTCAGCCACATCGGCCCCTTTCGTCACCCGCTCGGCAGCCTAGGTGTACCCACACCGCGGCCCCGCGTCATTGCCCGCGAGGGCTACCTGCTCGAAGGCGGCGCGTCAGCGCTCGAACACGGCAACGCCGGCCGTGAAGCTGTGCAGGAAGTTCCTGCCTCCGATCGGGCCGATCTCACCGGCACAGAACGCTCCCGCGAGCGGTATCGGACCGAGTAGCTCCTCGACCGCGCCCGCGTCGTGATTCGGCTCGGGAAACAGATGGCGGCCCCGGCCGTTGCACGTGAACAGCAAAGCCGCGTCGCCTCCCACTCCCGACAGCAGCGCGCGGAAGTCCTCGTCGGCCGACTCGGCGTCGCGCACCTGGAATTGCACGCTCGTCCCCACCTCGACGCGATCACCGATCGCGATGGCGCCGTTGCGCCGGTCGGCACCGAGCACGTTGCGGATCAAGAAGTCGCCCCGGGCGAAGTCGAGCTTGTGTTCGTCGACGACCACCCCGAGGTGCAATCCGTTGCGCATCAGATCGCGCTCGGGTTCGGTCGCTGCCTGCACGAGCTCTTGGAGTCGCGCCATCGCGGGTTGCCCGGCGAGCTCGTACACGAGGTTGCGCTCCGCGGCGGTGACGGTGAACGGCGTGCCGATGGGCCGACAGCCCTGGGAGACGACCGGGCGCACCGGAACGTCCTCGGAGCACAGCAACCCGACGGCGCCGTGGTCGAGGATGCGGTCACCGAGCGCGAGACGATTCGCGCCGGCACGCGTGCCGGCCGAAGCCATCCCGCCCATCACGGTGACACCGGGGAGCCGGCTGTTGCAGATCTCCAAGAAGTCGCCGACCGGAAACGAGTACGGCTCCGCGACCATCAGCATCGTTCCGCGCGGCGGCACCCAATCGGGCCAGCCCGCGATCTCGTAGCCGTCGTCGGTCTCGCGGGTCTCGAGCGCGATCGGATCGATGCGGCCGGCGCCGAACGAGGCCGCGAAGACCGAGAGGCCGGGCGCGTCCTCCACCTCGACTCCGCCGCCGGCGACCCCGACCACCGTGGCGCCCATCGCGTTCTCGGGCTCGAGCAGCTTGCACAGACCGCCCATGACGTCCTCGAACGCCCCGGCATGGTGCGGCGAGGCGAAGCAAACGAGCAGGTCAGGGCGAGCGCCGTCGAAGGCCTCGAGGATCTCGCCCGCGACCTCGCCCACGGCCTCGACCGGAGTTGGGTGCAGCGAGAGCGCGGACGCGTACCGGTTCACGAGATCCATGACGCTAGTCCCAGTCCTAGCTACAGCCTGCGCTGTGGGGTGTCGATACGGCACATGGGAATGGCTGTGGGAATCGGGGAGCCATGAACGGGCACATCGAAGAGCGCAAGCGGGCAGACGGCGGCGTCAGCTACCGACTGAAGATCAGCGTCGGTTCTGGCCGGTACGTCGCGGAGACGATGCCAGTCGGAACGACGCGGGCTCAGGCTGAGCGGAGGCTTGCGGTTCTGGTCGATGCCAAGATGACGACCGAATCCGACCTCACCCTGAGCGCGATTCGGGGTCTGTACGAGCGCACGGCGCTCTCGCGGCTTTCGCCTGGCACGCGGACTCGATACCGCTCGAGCTGGAAGCTCCAGGTCAAGCCGCACCTCGGCGACGTGAAAGCGCGTCGTCTCACGGTCGGTCAGATCGAGGACTGGCTGAGCGAGCTGCATCGAGGCATCAGCTGGCATTCGACCCGAAACGCGAAGACCTTGCTCGGCGCGATGCTCACGTTCGCCGCTCGGCGCGATCTGGGGGCATCACTCTTCCGCACGTTGTGTCCCGAGCGCAGATGCCGGGGGAGGCGCCCGTTGGTCACGTGGCGATCCCCGAGCCCGCGCAGGTGGCCAAGGTTCTGGCCTCGCTGATCGAGACGGACCTCGAGCTGGCGACCTTCGAGAGGATCGCGGCCGTCACCGGCGCACGGCGCGGTGAGGTTGCCGCACTGCGCCTCGACGACATCGCTGCCGACGGCATCGTGCTCGATGAGTCCGTCCGGCTCGAGTACATCGACGGTGTGGCCGTCATCGACGTTGGCCCCACGAAGACGAAGCACCGTCGCTTCGTCGAGATCGACGAGGCAACGCAGATGCTGATCTCGGCCTGGGTACTGCACGCCGGCATCGAGCATCCGCGCGCGCTGCTATTCGCCGCTGACGACGGCGGCCCGAAGCCACCATGGGTGTGGTCTCGGCGTTGGAAGAGGGCGTGCGCAAAGGCGGGCTTCGCCACCACACAGCACGCGCTCCGGCACCTTGCCGCGACGCTGACCGCCGAATCACTCGGCCTGCGCGCGGCGCAGGAACGTCTCGGTCATGCGCACGTCACTACGACGGAACGGTACGCCAAGATGCGCGGTCGGTACGGCGGGCAGGCGGCTGACCTAATGGCGAACGCGTTGGCCGTGGGCGACGCTGAGCCGCAATGAACTTGGACGACCAACCTGAGCGGTCGACGACTCGAGCCTCACAAGCCGAGAACGAACTCTGCGAAGAGGGCGAGAGCCAGCATCACGACGACGGCGCCGCCAACGACCACAAATGACCACATCGCCCAATCTCTGCTGCCATCGGCTTTGCGGCCAAACGGCGCCCCGGCCGCTCGCGCTGCGTCCAACGCCTCGCGCTGCTTGTGGGTCTGTCGGAAAGCGATGCCGATCATCCCTGGGGTATTCGGCACCGTCGACCGGTCACCTAAACCGCTCCGACGAGGGGTGAGGGGCCGACGTCGTATTGGCTGGGTCGAGAGCCGCCGCACATGTCGAACGCCGTCGGTATCTTGCTCCCGTGAATGCTGACGCCGAGCGGGAGAGCTATTCCATGACTCGCGACGAGGCGCTCGCCTGGAGGCCCCGTCTCGACGATCCGACACGGCTCGAGAATGGCCAGCTGCATCCGGCCTACGTCGAGTGGACGGTCCGCAACATCAAAGAGGGACGGGACGAGTTCCCGTACCGCACCTTCGTTGACAACCGGCTCACGGCCGACGACGAGCTCCTCGTCGACAAGGCCGGATACTTCGACCGTGCGCTCGTCAAGAAGCGGCTGGGGAAGAACGGCCCGGGCATGCTTGTCCTGGGAACACCCCTCCCGAGCCCGAAGCGATCCGCAGTGGTCGCGGAGCTGCTGGGCGTCGCAGTCGACGAGCTCGACGCGGCAATCGAAGCCGAGCGGGAGATGCGACGTGATCGCGAGACGATGATCGCGCGGTGCCAATGGTTCCCGTGTCTACAGATGTCATTCGACCGCCTCGTCTCGGGCACGCCGTGTCCGGGGTGCGGACGACCGTGGACCGAATCGGGTGCCGAGATCGAGCACGATCCCTTCGATGCTGAACACAGCGAGTGCAAGGCGGGACTCCACAGTTGTGGCGCTGGCCCCAATCACTGTTGTCGCTGCTGTGGATTCCCTCCGATCGACCCGGCGAAGCTGGAGCAGATTTCTGCGATGGTGAGCGCCGCCACCGAACGCCACAGGCGTGACGAGGCCGAGGCGAAGGCGCGCGAGAAGCGCGCGACTCGGTCGGAAGATCGCGCAGCGGCGCGTGCTCGGCGGATCGAGAAGCTCGAGGCCGAGCTGGATCAGCTCCGCGGCATGGAGCAAGACGACCCGGAGGCGTGAATCGACGTCGGTCGCCAGCGTCACGTGGCGACGGGGCCGGACAGCAGCGTTCGCCCACCCGGAGGATAAGTCCGAAACACGCATTCGCCCTGGTGGGATTAGGTCTCGTCCGATGCCGGACCAGCACTCTTCCCTGGCAGTTGGCTCACGCGTCCTGCCCATGCTCCCTGTTGATCGAGTACCGAACGCGGTTGCCGGCACCTTCCTTGGTGATGACGCCGCGTTCGACCAGCTTGGTCAAGGCGCGTAGCGTCCGTTTGCGGTCCGCATCAGTTGGCGTCATGTACAGGTGCGCCGCGATCGACGCGACGACGCCGCTGGCGTTCGTACTGAGGAACTCGATGATCCTCGCATCCACCTCGGGCCGCTCGACGACACTGAACGTGCCGGCTGCATCGTCCCGTTCGAGGTGCAATGTCGCCACGCGCTCCGCGGGAGGCTTGAGATGCTTCAAGCGTTGCACTCCGTTCCGCTGCGCTCCGAGATAGAGCACGGAGCCAGCGCCAGCTGTGATCCATCTACTGCCGTAGACATCGTCAAGCGACGCGCTCTCTCGCTTCTCCACGCCTTCCTTGCGCATGTGGTGCAACACGATCGAGTCGATGCCAGCTGTTGTTGCGGCTTGCAGCGCTCGGTTCCACTTGGCCGCGGTTTCGTCGTCAGCCAGCCGCAATACGGCATCCTTCAGCGAATCGATGATCACGACGTCGGCGTCAGCAGCTCGGCATAGCCGTAGCAGGGCGTCCCGCGAGCTCGCCAAGTCCTCGAACGGCGGTCCTGGCCAGACGTTCACACGCCCGCGCAGCCGCTCGATCGGTACCGTTCGCCGGAGTGCGCGAGCGATTTGCTGCGGACGATCCATCGCTAGATACAGCACACGACGAGCGTCACCAATCGGTGCGACTGGATAGCCGAGCACCTCTTCGCCGTCATCGCCGAGCATCGCGGCGAGCAGATTCGCCGCAAGTGTGGTCTTGCCGGCGCCGACGGCGCCCGCGATGACCAGCGGTTCACCTTCGGGCCAGAGAACTTGGCTAGCCGACACCCCACAGCGCGGGGACATTCTCGGCGGCGGACGTCAACCATTCCTCCATTGCCACGAGCCCCGTCTCGTCGAGCTCAGGCGCCTGCTTGTCGTGCCACGCCTCACCGCGTTCGGCTGATTCCGCGATCCGGACGAAGTCGCGTTCCGTGTATGGATTCCGCTCGTCTTGATCGAACGTCGAAGCGAGCGCGTCGAGCAACGGCAACGTCGCTTCGACGGTCAAGTTCTGCCGTTTGACGGAATGGCGCGCGAGCTCGTAGAGCATCGCGTCGTGGGTGCCTTGTGGGATGCGGTCACGGGGCGCTGGGCGCGCTTGACTGAAATCGACGTCCACAACCACGTCGTCGAGCCAGGTCGGCATCTTTGCCGGCTTGCGCTTGCTGGTGATCTCGTAACGGCCGGCCGGCGTCACCGAACCCGGCCCCACCACGTAGCCGCGATTCTGCGAGCGCACCTCGCCAGCTGCCCAGGTGCGGATCGACGTCGAGCCCGTGTAGTAACGGTGCTCGCGTCCTGCGCCGCCCGGCGTGCTCACCGTGAACGTCGCGCTTAGCTGCGTATCGCCGACAGCGTCTGGACGATCGACGTCGACGACGGTCAACCCGTCGCGGCACGCGATGCCGTACGCGGTTGCAGCCGCGCGCGCAACTGCCGTTCGATCTCTGCCGGATCGGTGGTTGCGTCGTGGTGCCCGTGTGACGTGGCCGGCGCTTTGCCGTCGTTGCGCGGGCTCAAGGCGAACACGTGCCAGCCCTGCTCGATCGCCCAGAGCGCGTGTTGGAGAACTTCGGGCGCCGCGCCGTGTTTGCCAACGTCACCGCTCTTTGCGATGTGGCGCGGCGCCCGAGACCTTGTGCGTGAGGAAGAACCGTCCGGTGACGTTGGCATACCAAGAGCGAAGCACACAGAGGCATGCCACTAGTTGGTCCGTTCTGACGCGGTTCCGAAATAATGCGGTTCTCGTGTCCCGACCGAACGGTGTCCTGAAGCGCCCTCAAGACACCGCCCCAGTGGCCTATGAGCCGGTGCTGGCCTGGGCTATCGGTTCGAGACACTGGCTTCAGGACGCAAGCCCATTCCCTAAGGATGGGCAGATGTCTTGAAGACGTCCCCAACCACCTCGAAGCACTGGCTCAGTGAGGCACCTCCTCGTCCTCCCAACTCGTTCCGAGCACACCCTTCCGGTCGCGCGTGCCGGCCGATTCCGCTCTCTCCGTTAGCTCTTCCGCGTCGCTCGACGCAGTGGCAGACCTTCCCGCGGGCTCGCGCGCAGCGATCGGGAGGCGCCTCTCCGCCGGATGATGTTCTAGGTTGTCACCCCGCCCCACTCGGCTAATGGCCGCACCGCCCTGCCGGTATTTCGGCCGCCCGCACGATGTCCGACGCGTCTTGGAGCGACATCACGTTGACGATGTGCGGCATCGGGAAGTGCGGCACTCGGTGAACGCACGGGGAACCGAGGCAACTGGCTGAATCCCAGTGGTGCCGCCGCTTCGGCAACCGATGCAGTGCCGCACTTGCCGTGGTTCAACCGAGGCAGTTCGGAGCGCTCAACGCGAGCGCTCACTCGTGAAGACACGGGTCAACACGTCCGCGCCGGCGCGAGACGGCGTCTTGATCTCGTCGCCGTTCTCGGGCGCCGTTCACCACCGCGGGCACACAAGGTCGTCGCACCGAAACGACGTGGCGCCGAGTGAGCACACCCCGCTGATGCTTCCGTCGGCGCGCTGGGTGAGGTAGAGCGTGCGTCGGCGGAAAACCGGACCCCTCCGCCGACGGCGTACTGAAAGGACAGCCTTAGCACGCCGCTCACGAGCATCGACCTAGGCCATTCCTGCGTCGGCGACACCGCCGACCGGTTCAAGCACCCCGCTTGCGACCGAACAGTGCCATTGTCGAGCGACTCATGCTCTCCATTCGTCGTCGCTGCGGGCCTAAGCCTGGCGTTGTCTCTGCCGATACAGAACGATGGCCAAGTGGTGGCAATATTCCGGCGTACATCGCGGCCCGGCAGCACCAGTTCGACAGCGACGCCCCGCGACGACGCCGGCAAGCTCGGCACGATCTCTGTCGCTTGCGGTTCACTCGCCATCGTGTTCGCTGCGACACACGGCCCGCTAGCGCTGCTCAGCATCTTCGGCTTCGCCGCGGCGCTCTACAGCGGCCGCGTCGGCATGCGCGAGCTCGAGAGTGGGGCACCCGGCTACGGCAAGGCGTTGCTCGGTTTCTGCATGGGGTGCGTTCTGCCCGCCGCGCTCGTCGTGATCTTCGCCGCCTGGGTACTACACGCCGGCAAGTAAGAGCATCTGATTCTGGCTGTTTCGCTCACACGCAGAGCTCGCCGACCCTGTCCCGGAACTGCGATTTCGGGGAACATGGACGATCGCATCATCCACGCCAACGTACGAACATGACGCCGGCTGAGCTCGAGCGCAAGCAGCGCATCGCCGAACGGGAGCGCGTCGAGCAAGGGCTGCCGCCGCAGATCGAAGATCCAGTGATCTTGTCGAAGATCGTCGGCATGATGCTGCTTCCAAAACCACCCGGCGTGGCGCACACGACAGACACGACGACGGAAGCGCCGGCATGATCGGAGCCGACGACCAGCAGTGGCTCGACCTCAGCCCCCCGGCGTAGAAGCCTCGGCCGCCGACTAGCGAGCGCACGCCGAACCACACGCCAGGCGATAGCGGCATGAGGCCATCTTGTCTCCCGGTGAAGTCGTCATACTTGTTTGATGAAGAAACGCAATCCCGCCGCGGCATCCGCACGTAGGGCATTCACCGCAACGCCCGATGTCTTGCACGACATGTAGACGTTATCCCGAGAGCGCTGAGCTCTACCGATTAGCGAGAGGAACGCAGTGAGCAGCAAGCGCGCACGTCACCAAGAGAAGCTGCGTCGTCGGTTGCGAAGCAAGGAGGCCCTTGCTGCCGCGTACAGCGCCGAGCTCGAGTACGTAGGCGCATCGGGGGCGTACGAAGTATGGAGGCGCGGCGAGATCGTCTTCAACGTACTGGCAGCGAGCGAACAGGACTCGCCGGTGCGCGCAGACGCTCTCGAGACGCGCAAGCGTGCCACGCTTGACGGCTCGTGCCCGCGTTGCGGTGCATCCGCGACTATCACCGGCGCCCATGACGTCAGCATTACCCACGAGGCGGACTGTCCCGCAGGCGACACGGTGCTCGAGCGCGCTGTGACGGATTGGCGAGCGGTGACTATCGGCGTCGCGACATCAGCGACCTACGCTCTTCATCCAGGCGACAACCTCGGACCTGTGCCAGACCCGGCCTTGCGCGAGCGCGGCTACCGGCTCTGGAAAGTCGTCACCGTTCGCTAGTTGGTGCGCGCGTTGGTTCGACAATCCGAGAAGGCGCGCGATCTCAGAGACGCCCACGAGATCAAGTTTTCGCATGCCGAAGATTTTACGCTTGATGCACTCAAGTTTCAACCGCGCGACGTCGATGCCTTGACTCTATCAAGAGAGAGGATGAGACAATGACAGCGATCGAAATCGACTGGGCAATCGGCGACGCTCTCGGCGAAGTCACACCACGGCAGAAGTACGCTCGAGAGCTCCTCGTACAAGCAACTGAGCTCACAGCTGCGGAACGCCTCGAGTGGGGCGACACGATCGCGTGGGCGAGGCGTTCCGCCTGAGCTCTGCCGGCGGCACATAGCCGCTCTTCACCGCGTCAATATCGACAGACAGCGCACCCGATGCGCGCCATACCCGAGGAAAGGGGTGGCGCACACCGGGTGCGCTGCTTCGCGTTGTCAGACCCGGCGCAGTAGCGCGAGCGGGTACACCGCGCTCGATCCGCACTTACGGAGGATGGTATTGGCGCATCGTTGCTGGTCGTAGCACTGCGCGGTGTATGCGTGCGTCGCAGCGCTCGAGTAGCGACGTACTCCGCTGGCCTGTTGGACGGCTGGCCGCACCAGCCCCCCGGCCCCGACATTTTGAAGGAGTCCCAAGAAATACGAGTGCATTGAGGAACCCTCGGTGCATCGCTTCGAAAATCTGCGCGCATGTTTCGAGGAACCCTCGAGCGGCTGCACGACCATCTTCCAACGCGCGCCAATCTCGCGAAATGCGTCGACGCAACTAGATCACGGCGGGCTCGTTGTGCTCACGCAGCTGAGCAGAACGCGCTCGCGCCACTAAAACGGAACAAGTACGAAATCGTAGGCCCCATCTACAATTTACTATGTCAACAGCCAGCGAAACTGCGGCGCAAAAGTACCTGAACGTCGGTACGTCGAGTGCGTCGTCCGCTCCAAAGAAGAGTGGCGGCCTGTTCGGATTTCATCTGCCGAACTTGGGCATCCCCGAGTTCCTTGGTTCCATCCCTGGCTCGCTCAGCGCTATCGCTAACGGTGTCGTCGCGCTCTGCTCCCGGCGGTGAGGCTGCCGGAGCGCCCTGGTCGGCAATGGGCAAGGGCTTGTTCTCGTCGTTCGCGGGTACCGGAATCAACGCGATCGACGTCGGCACGCTCGGTCTCGCCCACGGCTACACGAACGACTTGCGCGATCAGTGGGGAAACCTCCTGGCCGGAAGCGGCCCCGACACGACGTATCGCCCGCAGTCCCTCATGGAGCAATACAACCAGCAGGGCATTCTCGGTCCAGCGGTACAGAACATCGGCAATGTTGCGGCCGGCGCTGGCGTAGCCAGCAAGATCGCCGGGCTCGGCGAGCTCGGCACGGTTGCCGAAGCTACAGCTGCCGCATCACGCGTGGCTGACGCCGGATTCACCGCCGAGGATGTCGCTCGAGCCACCGAAGCGGCCAAGGCGGGCGCGTCCGGTCTTCGTGAGGCCGGCGTCACCAGCGACGTACTGCGCACCGCGGCGAAAACAGCCATCAAGGCGGACGGCCTCGGCGAGAGTTTGGACCCTGCGGCGGTCGCAAGTCGCGTGCGCGCTGCTCAACGTCCTGCACGACGTTGCACACCCATATCGGTCATTCTTCTCAGGGGTCCTACAGCCGCTGGGGTCAGCCGCTACCGACCGGCTGATTGGTGGCGCCCAGGACACCACCGATGTCGCAGCACCAGCAAGGGAGGCTGCCAGCACCGCTGCGCCGGGCGTTGCAACGTCGGTAGCAGCGCCGGCTGCTGCGGCCGCACAGGCGGTCAAGACAGCCGTCAGCGCGGCGACTCAGGGCAAGGTGTCCGCGGCCACCAAGGTCGCTGAAGCGCCGCTGAGCCCGCACGACAAAGTTGCTGGCGGCAATGGACGAAGCTGTGACCGCCGCCAGCAACGGCACACTCGAAGACCCGGCGCAGAAGATTCTCGACGCCCGGCGCGCCGCTGCGCTCGAAGGCGTGAAGCCAGCCGATTTGGTCACGCTGTACCGCGGGGAGCAGGGCGCTTTCAACCCAATGAACCCGACCACGACCGGCCCGCACTGGACCGACAAGCTCTCGTACGCGCAGAGCCAGGCCGGGCCGGATGGTCACGTTCTCGAGACGATCGTGCCGAAAGATGTTGCTGCCCACGCTCAAGCCGAAGGCGTAGCCGCCGGGCACTTCGCGAACGGTGCCGGGTCGCATCTCCTGCCGACGTATTGGGCCGACCTCGCTCGGCCGGTCGAAGCGCCCGCGGCGGAAGCGGTCGGGCCGGCGGCGACGATCGCCGATGTGCTTGGAGCGAAAGCCGAACTCGGCTCTGTGGCCGGCGAAAGTCAGGCAGCAGAAACTGCGACGGCAGCCGATCACGCAACGACGATCGCCGACGCTCTCGCGTCGAAAGGTGTGCCTGCTGCCGCTACCACAGCCTTGCCCGATCATGCTGCCACTGTCGCCGACGCGCTTGCAGCACGCCGTGAAGTCACGGTGCCGGCTGCTGCGACGCCGAATACGCTCGGCCTCACACGCACCGCTGTCGGCCCGATTCAAGAGTCGGTGCAGCGCGCCGCGAGCTTGCCGACGCCGCAGTGGGCATCGAAGGCGGTCGAGAAGTTGCCGCAGCCCGTTGTGCGTGCGCTGTCGAAGACTGACCGCTTCATCGCAGCACGGCAGACCGGCATGGTGCTGAAAGAGCGCCTTCGCATGCAGGATGTCAACCGGCGCGAGATTCTGAACAGCGACGCGCTGCGCACACCGAAAGAGGCTGGGCGCAACTTCCTGGTCGGCCAGAAGCTACCTGACGGCACGAAGATCACGCCGACGATCGCCGACAACATGATGGGCGACGAACTCATCGCACGCCTTACCGAGACGTCAGCGGTCGAGGATGCCGTCGCCCGTCACGCCACGCCGGCAGCGATGGCAGACCTGCGTCGTGTCATGGTCGAAAGCGGAGCGCGTGCTGAGCAGAGCATCCCGCGTGAGTGGCTCCGCGCGGCAGACGGCACGCCGACCGAACTCGGCAAGATCGTCGACCACAGCGTCGAAGCGCTACGCAACGCAGCGACCGAACGCACCAACATCTTGCTCGAAGGAAGCAAGGGCACGAAAGGACTCGAGCACATCGCCGACTCCATGCCCTGCGCTCAGCCCGCGCGGACAGCGGCTCATGGCGTCCGTCACCGACGACATGCACACCGTCGCCAAGCTCGAGACGAGCAAGATTCCGGCCGAACGCATCCAGGCAGCGAAAGAGATGGCACGCATACAGGCCGAACTCAAGTCGGTCAGCGTCGAACTCGCCGGAACGCACGCGGCAGCCAAAGCCGCTTCGGACGCGTTCGACGTGACACGCTCACCGGTGAAAGACGGAATCATCGGCAAGTTCAACGCGGCGAAGGAAGGGTTTCAGGAGTCGGCAACGGCTGGCGAGCGTACCGCTCCATCGCCGCTACGGCGTGCGCAGTCGACACCCGACGTCGGCGGGCTCACGCAGCACGGAGCGTACCGGCGCGGCATCGAAGGCGGTCGTGCGGTCGAGAACATCCGTACCGCAGCGCAGAACGCCGCCGACCTCGCACAGCGCCGAGCCGACCTCTCCAAGAACCTCGACGAGATCAAGCGGTCGATGATCGAGCACACGCTTCCGAGCGAAGTGCTGCGAGACAAGCTCTCTGGCCGAGCGGATCGCCGCTTGACCGCAGTCGCGCGTCAGATGGAACACCCGTCGTTGTCTGGTGTGCCGCAGCAGTGGAAGCCGATGTGGGATTCGATCACCAAGCTGCACGAGGAAGCTGCCTACAAGCCAGACCTGCAAGAAGCGCTCAAGGAAGTGCCGAACAACTGGAACACGGTGCTACGCATCGCAGCCGAACAGGGGTTCAACCCCGAGCACGTACGCAGCTTCCAGCCCAGCGAGATTCGCAAGCTGGTGTTCGACTCGGTAAGCCTCGGTCACCGTGGGCGTGATGTCGGCCAGACGATCGAAGCTGGCACGCGCAAGACGCGTGTGGCTGCGCAAGCACGTACGCGCTCGCTCAGCGCGCTCGCCGCCGGTATCTCTGAAGCTACACACGAGTCGCACACGAACGCTCTCGCAAAGTTCATCGACGACACCTGGGCGAAGCCGGTTGTGAACGGCGAAATCCCTGCGCACGGCGTCGGCTGGGATGCCGAGCGCAGCTTCCTGCTGACCGGCCAGAAGACCGCTGAAGGCACGACGCGTGTCGCAGGTTTGGGTGCGCCTACGAAGTGGATTCCTCGAGAAGTCAAGTCGGTGCTCGACGCATACCAGCGCGACTACCACCACGGCATCTTCAACTACATCCGTACTGCAACCGACCCCTGGCGGCTGCTGGTGCTCACGCTCTCGCCGCGATGGTACGTGAACCACATCATCGGGCACGTAATGATGACCGTGAAGGAAGGCGTCAATCTCGGCGACTGGGCGAAAGCGTGGCAGGCGTTCCGCGAAGGCGGACCGGACCTGACGCGCAATCGCTTCATGCAGAAGTTCGGCGCCGGCACCAACAGCTTCGGCGACGTCGCTGGCGCAGTGGCCGGTGGTTTGCGCAATGAGGTTGCGCAGTCCGACACGCTCGTGCCGTACCCGCGTGGCCTCGAAGGGCTGAAGATGGCGAAGCAGGAAGGCGTCGGTACGGCGCTCAACATGCTGTCGCAGCGCATCGCCCGACCGGCAACTGTGGTCGACGAGCTCGGCCGTGTCGCCACCTACTTCAACGGCGTGCGCAAAGGCATGACCGACGCTGAAGCGTTGAACCGCACGTACCACGCTCTCGTCGACTTCACCGACATGAGCCCGGCAGAGCGCCAGGTTGTGCGCTCGGTCGTGCCGTTCTACGCGTTCCAGAAAGGCATGCTGAAGATCGTCTCCAAGTTCCCGATCGACCACCCGATAGCGACGAGCGTCGCGATGACGCTCGACAAGGTGAACCGTGACCTCTCCACCAACCAGTTTGGCGGGCAGGTTCCGGCGTACTACCAGTCGATGGTCAACATTCCCGGTCTCGGCTACACGCCGTCGAAGGCGTTCAACCCGTTCGCCGATGTCAGCACGTTGACGACACCGCAAGGCATCGCCAACTCGCTCAACCCGTTCGTCAGCATCGCGGTGCGCAACGCGCTTGGCGCGCCGAGCGGTGCCGCCTACCGGAGTGTCAACCAGTTCGGTAAGTCGGTGCCCGACACGTCGCCAGCACAAGACCTCACCGACCTCTTGGCCGGGCTTCCGCAGGCGAAGGTGGCGCAGGCAGCCACTGGTACGTCTATCTCTGGTGTGCCGCAGAAGGGGCTCGGTGAAGCGGTGAGCACGTACGCGGGTTTGCCGACGTACTCCCGCGCGGATATCCAGGCCCTCGTCGACAAGATGGCCAAAGCGCAGAAGACGTCGAAATCGAAGACGAAGGTGTCCGCGCGTCCCTGAGACTCGCCGAACTTCAGCTTCTTTGGTCACTTCCGTGGGCCAACGGCGGCCCAGGAGAACCGATTCATGCGCGGCCAGAATCGACGAGAGCCGCATTATCGCTACCCAGGGCCTCGCATCACCGCCTCAGAGCGAACCCAATCTGTGCGGGTGGGGTGCGGAAGCGATTTTGCGATTCCTGGGTGGCGGGGCGGGTTCTTGGCACACCACGTTGAGCGTCGGAGCTAATCGAGGTGGGTTCGTAGGATGTTGTCGTCGGGACTCATGGCACTCGCGCTCACTGAGCCTGGCTCGACGAAAGCAGCGTAGATGCGCGCCCTGTTCACTTGCTATCCCGCGCACGGTCATGTGCAGCCGATGATTCCGCTGGCTGTGGCGATGCGTGACCGCGGACACGACGTGTTGTTCGCGACGGCAGCGTCGGTCCATCCAACGATTGGCGCAGTTGGGTTGACTGCCGTAGCGGCGGGTGCCGACGCGGCCACGATTCGGTCCGAGTTCGAGCGACGCGTCCCAGATATGGACGCGATCGCGTATGAGGATCGTCGTCAGGTCGCGTTCACCACACTGTTCGCCGACATCGCGGCGCCGCTGGCCGCACCAGACCTGCTTGGGATCGCCGCCACCTGGCGACCCGATGTCGTTGTACACGACGTAGCCGAGTACGCGGGTCCGCTCGTCGCCGCGCGTACGGGATGCCCGAGCGTGACGCACAGCTTCGGCCGGGTGGTGCCCGCGCCGATCGCGCACGCCGCCGCCCGGATCGTGGCGCCGCTATGGCAACGCCACGGCGTCACCGTCGACGAGTATGGCGGCCTCTACGGTGCCGTCTACCTCGACATCTGCCCACCGACGCTGCAAGCACCGGACATCGAGAACGCCCCGACGTTCGTCGCTCCGCTGCGACCCGAGTTCCCCGAAGGCAGCGACGAAGGTCTGTCGGACTGGCGCTACAACGACAACTGGTCCAGCGTGTACGTGACGCTGGGCACGATCAACAACGGCTCCGCTACCTTCGAGACCGTGTTGGCCGCACTCGGAAACGAACAACTCAATGTGATCGTCACCGTCGGCGTCAACAATGATCCGGCCCACTTCGCGACGATGCCCCCGAACGTGTGCATCCGTCGATACGTGCCCCAAGCGGCACTGCTCCCGAGCGTCGACGCCGTTATCTGCCACGGCGGATCAGGAACCATGCTCGGGAGCCTCGCCCATGGTCTTCCGCTCGTTATCCTGCCCGCGGCCGCCGACCAGTTCTACAACGCCGACGCGTGCCAGCGAGCTGGAGTTGGCGCGGTACTCACTCCTGACGAGATCACCGTTCAAGCGATCGCGTCGGCGACCTTTGTGGTGCTCGATGAGCCCCGCTATCGCCAAGCAGCCCAAACCATCAAGCGGGAAATCGCCGCCATGCCAACAGCCACCAACCGAGCCGAACTCATCGAGAACCTCGTCTCAGCCCGATAGCAAGCCGGACGCCGTAATTGCCGATCGGTACTCGCCTCCGCCAGCTTCGGTTAGGGAGTGGGCGCGGCTCTAGCGCACGGTGGCATCCTTGCGACAACCAAGACTTGGAGGTGCCGTGGCCGAAGACCATTGGCAGACAGCGCGGCTGATTCCTACGAGCGGCATCTCCGGACCGGAGGAGGCCGAACGGCGCGCGACGTCGGCTCTGCTCGCGGTCATCACGGCGGTCAAGGAGTTCGGCGCTGCCGTTGTCAGGCCGCTGGGCGCCCCGGCTGGTCCGATCGACGCATTCATCGAGGTGCCGTTCAAGCTCGGTGAGCGAGCGGTCTCTCCAGACGGTGTCATCGAGACGACCCGCGGCGGACGATCGTGGACGTTGCTCGTCGAGGTGAAGACAGGCACGATGCGGCTTCGGAAGGAGCAAGTCGAGGCGTACCTCGACGTCGCGCGAGAGAACGGCTTTGCTGGCCTTCTAACGATCTCGAACGACATCGAGCCCGAGCCCGGCGTGCATCCGGTCGGCGTTGACAAGCGGAAGCTCCGCAAGGTGTCGCTGTGGCATTTGTCGTGGGCCGAACTGCTCACGCTCGCGGTTCAGCAGCGAGTGTTCCGGGGCGTTTCGGATCCGGACCAAGCGTGGATTCTTGAGGAGCTGATCCGTTATCTCGAACATCCGAAGTCGGGTGCGCTCGACTTCGCGGACATGGGGCCGTCGTGGGTTCCCGTACGGGAAGCAGTGAGCGCGGGTACCTTGCGATCAGCGGACAAAGGCGTGGACGAAGTCGTCACGCATTGGGATCAACTTTTGCGCTTCGCCGCGCTTCGACTCGCGAGAGAGCTTGGTGCCGACGTCGGACTTCTTCTGTCCCGCAAGGAACTTGCCGACCCCGGCGTCCGCCACGCAGCGCTCATCGAGTCGCTCGTCAGGGAGCACTCCTTGTACGGGCAGCTGCGCATCGCAGACGCCGTTGCGCCGCTCAGCGTCCTTGCTGACCTCCGAGGCGGACGCATCACGGTGTCCATCGATGTCATGGCACCCAAGGATGGTCGCGCGACAACCAGAGTCAACTGGCTCACACGCCAACTACGCGACGCGCCCGATGGGCTGCGGATCGAGGCGTTCTGCACCGGTAGCCGAACATCGGCGAGCAAGCTCCTCGGCGAAGTGCGCGAGGACCCGGCCGTACTCGTCCAAGATCCACAGCGAGAGCTGCGCCTCTTTCGCATCGCGGCTACGACACCGATGGGCGCGAAACGCAATACGGGGCGCGGCGGATTCATCGATTCGGTGCTCACGTCTATCGACGGCTTCTACGAAGCTGTCGTGCAACAAGTCAGGCCATGGGCTGCCAAAGCACCTCAACTTCCCAAAGGCTCGCAACTCGCGGCGGAGCAAGCAGGCATCAATGTGACGCCACCAGCAGGCGACGTCGCCGAAGACACGTACGCCAGTGCCGAGATGACGCCAGATTTCGAAGACGAGGTACCTGCCTACACGACCGGCGCCATGGGAGAAGAAGTTGTGAGTTGGGCGCAGGCCGAACACCGCCTCGAACGTGAGCGGCTGCACACGGACCCGCCTGACACGCTCGACGCGCCGAATGACGACCCGCCCGCGCCCATCAAGCCGTCGGACTCCGACGACGACCAACGCGTGTAGACGTCGACACTCCGAGAATGTGATGGCGCCAACTGCCGATCTCGCGCACCCTTGCGACTCGGAGAGCCGAGCAGAACGCCCGCAGATATCGTGCGTGCGTTCGGGAAGACGCGGTGAGTGCCGTTATGTGTGGCCTACCGTGGTGGCGTAACGCGCCCCTACACGGCACTATGAGTCCGTGCGGGGTTACGACGGTGTTCAGGTTGGCACTGTGACGAGGTTGAAGCGATGACGGACGAACCATTCCTCCGGTGCTCATCCTGCGGAGTCGATTACATCGCGGGAACCGTTCTTTGCGCGGAATGTATGGGCACCGACCTGCGGCCGATCACCGAGCCACCGGAGGCTCCGCCCGAGGAGATCGCCAACGACCCCGCAGTGCAGGCGTATCTTGAATCGATACGCAACTATGATGGCCGCATCTTCCGGCGCGGCCGTGAGGTGATCTTCGAGACGCCATTTGGCAACTACCCGATTCGCTACAAGTCGCGGGCCGAGGCCAAGGCTCAGCTCGCGACGACGCTGGCCGACAAGGCCCGCATCGAGGCCGAGAAGCGCTCTGACTGAAATGCGCGGGCTTCGTTCATGTTAGGTCCTCGGGAAATGGTCCGGGAAACCGTTCGCGTACGAGGTAAACGGCTTTCTCCGGATCGAGTTCTCGCTGCCTCAGTGCGGGGTACGGCGCACATTCATGCCCACCATCGTGGTCGTCGGACACGGCGGTTTCGGGGAGCGTCCGCGGATTGAGTGGCGAGCAGATCGAGTAACAACACCATGCGCGACACACTGACCGGCGACCTGTGGCGGCTGACGTAGACCAGCGGCGTGTGCGGTGGCGTAACCGTTGTGCACAACGGCCCGGACGGCAAGGTGCAATGGCGCTCCACCGTGGCGGTGACCGCGCTGTTCGCTTCCCCGTTCATCAGCACGCTGAACCAACAGTACGTGGTGTACCTCAAGAGCGCGGCGACGGCGGGCAAAGGTTGGACCGTTGCGCTGCTTGACTCGGCCAGCAACCAACTTGCCTCGGGCACGACGCAAGCCGAGGTGGAAGGCGCGACGATCGGCGGGACCACGGATGGCTTTGACCAAGCGGGAAGTGTCACGACTCGCTACGACTTCGCGGTGGCGCTCTGCTCGCCCCCGGCTGCGCCTGGCGGGCTCGTGGTGACGACGGTGGCTGCTGCGTGAGCACCCGCACCGTTGGCATCACTGGCAACATGACCGGGCGCAAGATGCGCGTCCGATCACGACTACCCTGGCAGGCGCAATGGATCTCATCACCAAGCACCTCGTCGTCGGCGTGGCCCTGCCGGTCGCTCCACCTGGGTTCCAGATCCCAGGTACGCCTGAGATCACGTTCGATCGGCTCAACCACATCTTCGGAGAGGTTGCGACTGCTTTTGGGTACCGCAACTTCCAGAGCGCCCCTGAGGGCAACACGGCTCAGATCTTCGGGGCGACACCCGAGCAGCTCATCAACGTCCAGCCAGGGCTGATCCAGGTCCAGGAGCCGATCGAACTATCTCCGGAGCGTGCAGCCGAAAAGGCGCAGAAGGTGGTCAAGATCGCCGCAAAGCATCTCGGACTAGGACAGATCTTCGGCTTCGGAATCAAGTGGATCTCGCATCTGCCGATCACCTCCAATGATGCACGGGCGTTCGTCATCGACCACATCTACTCGCAGTCGGACGAGGCCCTCTCGGCGCTCGGCCTCGGTGGTCACCAGTGGGCAGGCATGAAGTACGTCACTCAGGCGGTTGACAGCAATGTCCAGTACACCTTGGTCATCGAGCCGCTACACGCCGATCCAACCCAGCTGTTCATCGACGTGGACGCGAACTACGGACCTGGTGTAGGACTAGATGACATCGAGGCAAAGGCTGGCGAGGTGTTGGAGTACGTTCGGGTGCCGGTGAAGAACTACCTGGACAAGCTCGGCGCATAGGAGAGGGAGCGGGGACATGGAAGCATCGTCGTTGACGGAACTGAAAGAAACGCCTCGGAACGCGCCCGCCTCGTTCACATCCTTGATGTGGACACCTGGCCCGATGTCGTGGCAGTACCCGTCCGCGGCGTCGGTCAGTAACGTTCAGCGTGGAGCACGAGGAAGTTCAGCAAGTCAGCGTGACTCATATCACCGACGATCCAAACCTCGCCTGGTAGCACGCGGCGTTGGCGCTGCGTCCAATCACACCGTGGCTCTGCCAAGGTGACGTTTTCGAGCGGCTGCCGCATGTCGTCGTTGACATCAGCGACGCAGGAGTGATCCAGGCTGGCACCGACATCGGTGCAGCGGTACTCATCACGCACGACTGCGACCTCGACAAGCCGACCGGCAAGGCAGAGCGTCCGCGCATCGAGCGTTTGCAGTTCCTCCCGCTACGGGATCTCGCGGCAAGAGAACCAACAACGACAGCAACTCGCAGCGTGCGTCGAGCGTTCAACCTCCCGAGCCGATCTACGTCGGCGACGTGACCGGAGTTGGTGAAGCGTTTGGTTTGTTGGGCGAGGCGTACTACCTCCCAGCGGCCTACTTCGATCTCTCCCTGCAAGAGTTTCCGGAGCACCCCGAAGCGGAGCCGGGAAACAAGCACCTCGTGGCACGTCGGCACGGCAACCGCGTTGGCAGGTTGGACGAGCTACGCCTCGATCTGTTGCGGCGCAAGATCAGCGTGTTCTACACAGCGGGTGATCCTGGACGAGCTGGAGGCCTGACCTACTGACCCCGAGCGTCGCTGACAACGCTTCTGTTCTAGTCCAGAGCGGATGGCGCTACCAATGTGGACGATCTGGGGCATCAGACAGCCACCAGCGCAAGTCGCGTACCTCACGGCCAAACCACAACACGGCGAGGAACAGCGTGGCGAAGATGCACACGACGATTAGAAGTGGCAGAGAGACCAGAAGGACGGGATACCACCTCCAACGCAAAGGTTTGCTCTCCATGAGCCTTCCGCCTTCCTCGACCCGTACAGGCCGAAGCCTCCCTCGGCGCCGAGCGAACTTGGCGAGCGACCGTTCATCTTCCGTCTCGACATCCTCGCTGACGGATACCGCGCCGTCGCACAGCCCGAGGCTCGCGAGTACCTCGATTCCCGACCGCCCGCGACCGTACGCGATGTACTCGTCACACGGCCCCTTAATCATGCCTGCTCTAAACCGAACGAATCGGATGGGAGCGTCGGAAGGAAGTCCAGCCTCTGCAAAGTAACGCTTGAAGATCCCGTCCCGAGTCTCGGCGGCTCTCACTCTCGCGTGGACGACAAGCATGCGCAGGCTCCCAACAAGCGTCAACGATGCCCATGTGAATCCGGGTACCGAGTACTCGCGCTGAACTGCGGCGAGTTCGGCGAGCCACTCCTGGCGATACCGGAAGCGGTGCAGCCTGCCAGCAGAAAGGCTCGCCAGAAGAACCATCTTCCTGCTGAGCTGGGAAGCCCAATACCGCGCGTCGAGCCTGAGGAGGAAACCAACTAACGCGATGACCGCAACGCCGCCCCCGACCAGGTATCTCATGACTCTGCACCAAGCTGGGGCTTTGCAACGCGCGAGTCGCTCGTAGATGGGTCCCAACTCGTTCCAGGCCTCAGCCGAACCGCGCTGGGTCATCCGATACAGCCGACGCGCCGGGCGCCCTGCTGCGTGGGGGTCAACGTCCTCCCACCCACTTTCTAGCCAACCGTCCGCCTCAAGACGTGCCAGGAGGGGGTACATCCTGTTGGGGCGCACGCCTGTGTCGCGCGAAATTTCGAGCCCGTACCGAAGCCGCGACGGTGACTCAAGGAAGTACGCGAGGACCACGACGAAGGGTGTGGAGAGTGCCACACCACGAGCCTAGCCCTATATCCAGATTTGCGCATAGAGGACGACGGAGGAGGGCCTGAGTCACGCCGCGGGGGTGTCCGTGTGAGCCTCCTCGGACTCGCACGCCGTCACAGCTCTGTAGGTCGGCCGGATTCTCCACGAGCCTGAGGCCCTGGAGAATGGCTTGGCCGTGGAGACGCTCTGGCTCCCGGCCCTCGGATAAGGTCGACCCGCACCGCAGCCCCTCCTCGGTCGTCGTGCACTGGGCGCTCGGTCTCTTCGGCGGCTGGTCGAACGGGAAACCAAACGAGCGTCTCTGCTAAGCGAACCGGCGGCTTTCAGAGTGAGCGCATGCTGCTGGTAGCCGGACTGGTCTGGGGCGCCCTCGCCTCGCTGGTCACGATCGTCAAGGGGCTTGTCCCGTTGTCGCAGGCGATGAAGCGCCGCTGGACCAAGCACCGCCCGCCCGAGGTCGTCCCGCCACCCGCGGTCAGGCGTCGGCCCGCACGGGTAGCGCAGCTCGGATCGGCGAGGCTCGACGCTGGCGGGTTCGATCCATACCCGAACGCCACCGCAACGCCGGGCAGCTTCGCCGAGAAGAAGCTTGCCCAGTACCGGCGTCAGGGTCTGTAGACGCTCGCGGCCGTCTGCGCCTCGGATATACGCCGTACCGTCAGCCCGCGACTCCGCGTGGGTCGGGCAGGCTCGACACGAGCTCGAGCTCAATCCGGCGTGGATCGATGATGAACGTGTCGACATCGTCCGTCGGCGAGAACATCACCGCGAGAACATCGTGCGCAGCAGCCTCGGTGCGGTAAACGAACGCGGGCCGTGAAACGCGTGGCGCCGACCGAGGAGCGCCGCAGCGGCGGCATCGATCGTCCACGACATCCCGAGCCTTCGCTCGAGCGTGGCGCCGCGATAGAGGGTCCGCGGCGAGCTTGGTCGGCCGGATGGGTGAAGAAGCCGGCGGCCGTGAACAGGCGGACGCACTCGTCGGTGCCGATATCCCGCTCGGGCGCGTCGGGCGCCTGCCACGCCTCCGGGATGAACGATGGCAGCTCGACGTCGGAGATCAGCCCGTTCGTCCAGCAGTCGTGGAGCTTCAACATGTTGCCGTGCACTTCGACTGGGCTCATGCGGCCGAGCCTCGAACGGGGTGAGACATCGCCGACCCAAGCGCGCGTGGTTGTGACGTTCGGAGAGGTACGGAACCGAGCCACCGCCCCACCACCGGTTGTGATGCACTAATCGTGCATGGTGTTCGATGACCCGTTCGCCGCCGCGGCGGAGAAGAAGTGGGGTAGCAAACCGCGCCGACAGCGGCCGAGCTTCTGGCACGTTGCGACCGCAGATGATCGCGATGAACAGCGCGTGTGGATCAACGGGGCTACCGCCGCGCTCCCGGAGCCGGGGCGCTCGAAGATGATGCGGCATCTCCGCGATGACCGTCGTTTCCTGGGCGTGTACTCCGAGCTGGCGGTAGCCGCGATCCTCCAATCGGCCGGGATGGTGCCTGAGTATGAGCCCAACCTGGGCGGAGGAACGCCCGACTTCTACGTCCCGCTCGTCGGTGGTCGGCCGTTGATCGTCGAGGCGCACACGCGCTTTCGTGCCGACGAGGTGCGCCGTGAGGCACTCAGGTGGGAGGAACTACGCGACCGTGTCGCCGAGATAGGCGCTCCGTTTGGTGTCGGGTTAGAGCGGAGCGGGGATCGGTCCCGCCCACCATCGAGTGGCGCGGCGAAGCAGATTGCTCGCCAACTGCGACGGTGGCTGCTGCTCTCGTCCACGCGGGTGGGCGATGTCACGGATGCAGCCGGGTACCGCTTCCGAGTGGTGGGTGAGGTCGTGGGCGTGCGCGCCCAGTTCCTCGCCCCTCTCGGCGGTGGGTGGATCGACTCGAACGCTGTGGCGGACGTGATCAGGGAGAAGCTCAGCAAGTACAAGCGCGTGGCCGACGAGCTGGACGCCGTACTGCTGATCGTGCTGGCGGCTGAGAGCCTCGCCCCACTCGACCTGGCCATGATCGACAGCGCACTCGCCGGCCGGCTGATGACGTCGGTGTCACTCGATGTTTTCGACCCAGGGGGAAGCACGAGCCATACGGTGAAGCTGCACGCCGCCGACACGCCCGCGGCGCTGGACCCGGCGCTCTCGGGGGCCGGGTACCTGCGTGCCGACACGAGCGCACCCGGGGTTCTGACGGTCACCCGCTACGCAAATGCCACTCGGAAGGTCACCGAGCTCGCAAGCGGGTGGATTCAGCTCCGCTGACGCACGCCCACTGGCCGCCCTGTCGTCCGACTCGCTCCGGCGAACGGGGCAGGCGCGGTCTGCGCGCCGGAGAACGGAACGTCGGGACCCGACACGTGGTGCGCCGGCCGGATCGCCATGGGAATGGCCATGGGAATGCCGCCAGCCACGCTGAGTGATCCCACCAGGTCCCGAAACGGGCTGTACGGCCTGGAGAACCCCTGAAACACCATTTACAGCGCTCAGCGACGCTAGGTACGGTTCACGAGATCCATTCTCTCCGAGGGTCGACGCCGAAAGGGGTCGGGTTGAGCGCGACCTGTGCTTCAGGTCGCCGGGAGCGCGGTCAACGGGACCGTGACCGCCGACCCACTCTCGACGATCGCACAACGCGCCTCGACCGTCCCCGGCCCCGGGAACTCGAGTTCGCCCCGCACCAACCGGTAGCCGAACTTGCCCGGCTCCACGAAGAAGCTTTGGCGGTTGCGCCCGATCTCCTCGCCGTCGTCGCGGACGAAGACCGTCTCGAGCGTGGCGTTGCCGTCGGTCCCCGGCGCGGCGCGGACGAGCACCACCAGGTGCGGGGTCAGCTGCGCGGGATACGCGGGAACCGCGGTGGAGAAGAACGCGCCCGTGATGTCGATTCGGGTGGCAGGACCGGCGACCTGACGGAAGTCGATGGCTTCGACGAACAAGGCGGCGACGATCTCCATGGCCGCGGACCTTACCCGCCGGCCGCGCGCCGACGAACCGGACGGCGGGGCCGCTAGGTCACCAACACGACCTCTACCGACCGGGGACCGTGGACCCCGAGCGTCGTGATCATCTCGAGGTCGCCGGTGCGGCTCGGGCCGCCGATCCAGCTGAGCGCGCTCGGCAACTCGCCCGCCGCGATCTCATGCATCGCCTCGGCGAGTGTGCCCGCCACGTCGGCGACGCGCAGGACACACACGTGCTCGGGCGGAACGAGGCTCGTGGCCCGGGGCGAACCCGGCGCGGCGGCCAACGCGATCGCGGCCGGGGCGACCACGGCACCGCGTGCGCCGGTGACGCCGACCGCGACGTCGGCCAATCGCTGCGACCACGATGGGTCTCCGGGCAACAGCACCTCGACGCCGCGCGCGGTCAGCGCGTCGACGAGGCCGGGGATCGGCACGTCGGCGTTGCACGCGACGACGGCATTCCCCGCTATCCGCTCGACGAGCGCGGTGCGCGCGTCGTCGACGCTCATCGGGCCAGACACCGTGCACGTGTTGGCTCGTAGCGCCGCGATCAGCGTGTCGATCACGGATGCTCCTTGGCCCAGCGGTCGCGGAAGGGCTCGCGGGCGGGCCGGGGTAGCTCGCGGGTCGTGGTCCACGCGCGGAGCCCGGGCACCCGGCCCCGTGTCACGCGGCCCAGAGCGGTCGTGAGGCGATAGCCGCGCGGCGTCGACCAGGTTCGCGCCCATACCGTCCAGAACACGCGGCGGCGCCGGCGTATCGCGGTGTGCGCGTCGGGGACGTCGGCGCGCAGCGACAAGATCATGTCGCCGAGGGGGATCTTGACCGGGCACGCGTCGCTGCACGCGTGGCACAGGGTCGAGCCGTATGGCAGATCGGCGCCCTCGGCGCCTCCCGACAACAGCGGTGTGAGCACCTTGCCCATCGGCCCCGAGTACACGGAGTCGTACGCGTGACCGCTGACGTTGCGGTACACCGGGCACACGTTGAGGCACGCACCGCACCGGATACACGCGAGCATCTCTTCGTATTTCGTACCGAGCAGCGTGCGCCGCCGGTTGTCGACGAACACGACGTGCAGCTCCTCGGGCCCGTCGATCTCGCCGGCGCGGCGCGGGCCGCTGATCATCGTCACGTAGTTCGACAGGGCCTGCCCGGTCGCGTGCGTCGTCAACAGCGGCAGGAGGATCCCGACGTCGGCGAGCCGGGGGATCACCTTCTCGACCGGCATCACGGCAACGTGCACGCGCGGCAGGGTGGTGCACAAACGGCCGTTTCCCTCGTTCGTCACGAGCACGAGCGTCCCGGTGTCGGCCGCGGCGAAGTTCACACCCGTGATGCCGATGTCGGCGCGCAGGAACTCACCCCGGAGGCGCTCCCTCGCCCACGCGGTCAGCGCCTCCCGGTCTACGGCCAGATCGATACCCGCTTCGCGAGCGAGCACGTCGCGGATCTGCGGGAGCGTCTTGTGAATCGCCGGCGTGATCATGTGCGAAGGCCGCTCACCGGCGAGTTGCACGATGTACTCGCCGAGATCCGTCTCGACGCTCGCCAGGCCCGCGTCCGCGAGCGCGTTTCCGAGGTCGATCTCCTCGGTCGCCATCGACTTGCTCTTCACGACCGTGCGCGCGCCGCGGTCGCGGGCGAGGTCGACAATGACACGCCGCGCCTCGGCCGGGGTCGCGGCTCGATGCACCTGCACGCCACGGTTCGTCAGCGAGCGCTCGAGGCGATCGAGCCATCCGTCGAGATCGAGCAGCGTCTCGCGCCGTATGGCGGCGGCGGTGTCCTTCCAATCGGGATGAGCCGCCGCCGCGTCGCCCGCGGTTCGCAGGCGCCGGTCGAGGTTGTGCAGCGCCTGCTGCAACTGCGGGTCGGCGACCGCGGTCGCGGTGCGCGCATGGAAGTCGGTCCCGGGCGTGACGATCCCGTGGCCGCCCGCGCCGGGCTGGTGATCGCTCATCGGTCCGGGAGTCCCGACGCGAGCAGGTCGGCGAGATGGATCGGCCGGGGCACGGTGGCCGGCCCGCTCTTGCGGCGCCGGCCGTCGAGGTGCATCAGGCACGCGAGGTCGCCGCTCACGAGATACCGGGCCGAGGTCGTGGCCGCGTGCCCGAGCTTGGCGTCGGCCAGGCGGGTCGAGACCTCCGGGAAACCGAACGAGAACACGCCCCCGAAACCGCAGCACGTGTCGGGCTCGGACATCTCGACGAGCGTCGCCCCCGCGGCTGCGAGCAAACGGCGAGTCTGGTGGCCGAGCCCGAGATTGCGCAGCCCATGGCACGCGTCGTGCACGGTGACGGTCGCGTCGAGTCTGGACCCGATGTCGTCGACCCCGAGGACGTCGACGAGATACTGCGAGAGCTCGTACGTGCGCGTCGCCACCGCGTCGATCCTCCGGTCGTCCACCAGATGCGGATAGTGATGGCACACCATCGCCGCGCACGAACCCGACGGCGTGACGATCGCGTCGAAATCACCCGACGCGAAGACGTCGAGATGGTGGCGGGCGAGACGGACCGCGGCCTCGGGTTCGCCCGCGGTGAGCGCGGGTTGGCCGCAACACGTCTGCTGAGCCGGGAACACGACCTCGACACCCGCGGCCTCGAGCACGCGCACCGTTGCCTCGGCCGTCTCCGGGAAGACCTGATCGGCCACGCAGGTGACGAACAGAGCGACCTTCGGCATCGATCGACGTTACACGGGCACACCGGCGACCCAGACGCCCCGGACCGCGAGCGACTCCGGGTCGAGGGCGACCAGGTCGGCGCGCGCCCCGGGGAGATGCGCCCACGGTCGTGCAGATCGAGCACGCGGGCGGGGTTGGCCGCGGCGTGGCGAACTGCCCGGGGAACGGGCACTCCGATCGACGCGATATTGCTCAGTGCTACGTCCATCGTCAGGATCGAGCCTGCGAGGGTGCCGTCACCGAGGAAGGCGGCGCCGTCGCGTTCGACCACTGGCGGCTCGGTCGCGACCGCGTCGGTCACCAGCACCGCGTCGGCGCGCGTCGCGAGCGCGACCTTGACCATGACCGGGTGCACATGGACGAAGTCCGCGATGAGCGACGGGACGAGACGCACGTCTTCGAGCGCCGCGCCCGCGAGCCCGGGCGCGCGGTGATGCAGCGGACCCATGCCGTTGAAGAGGTGCGTCACCATTCGCGCCCCGGCGTCGGCCGCGGTGAGCGCGCCTTCGTAGTCGACGGTCGAGTGGCCCAGCGCCACGACGACCCCCGACTCCGCGAGCGCGCGCGTCGCCGTGAATCCGGGATCGGCCTCGGGCGCGAGCGTGACGAGGCGTACCAGGTCGCCGTAGGTCTGCGCGACGTGGCGCAAGAACTCGAGCTCGACCGTGCGCAGCACCTCCGGCGGATGCGCGCCGGGAGCCCGGCCCAGGAAGGGGCCCTCGAGGTGCACGCCGAGGACCGCGTCCGGACGCGCGGCGCAGACGCGGGCCGCCCGTTCCAGCACCACGTCGTACGCGTCGAGCGGCGCGCTGCAGACCGTGAGCAGCAATCCCGTCGTGCCGCGCGCGACGAGCGCGTCGACCGCCCCGACGATCTGTTCGACCGACGCGCTGGCGAAGTCGACCGCGCCCGTGCCGTTGACCTGGAGATCGATGAAACCGGGAGCGAGCAGCACGTCACCGAGATCGAGCGCGGCGGCGGGCGCGTCCCCGGAACCGGTGGCGACGATCCGCCCGCCCGCGACGGTGACCCAGGCCGGGCTCGCCGACTGCCCGCCCTCGCCGTTGACGACGCGGGCGCACTGCAGCGTCAGCGATTCCGAGATTCCTTCCACAGCGCCCACCTGAGCTTCCACAGTCCGCGCAGCGTACGCGGGACCCGGGAGATGAACGTGCTGCGGGCCTGGCGGAGCTCGCGCACCTCGACCGGGATCTCGGCCGTCCGCAGCCCCGCGCGCTCCACCCGCAAGATCAACTCCGTATCGAAGAGATCCTGACCGAACGTGCAGATCTGCGCGTAGGGCTCAACCGCCGCTCGCCGCATGGCCTTGATCCCGTGCGTGTCGGATACACGCAGCGAGAAGACGACACGCAGGATCGTCGAGAAGACCATGGTCGCGAGCTTGCGGATCGGGTCGCGATTGTCACTGGCGCCCGCCCCCCGCTTGGAGCCCACGACGATCGCCGGACCTCCGTCGGCGAGTACCTGCCCGACCGCGGCGTCGAGGAAGTCGAGGTCGAAGTAGTCGGTGTCGAAGTTGACGACGGCCTCGCCCCGGGCGTCGAGCAGACCGGAGCGCAACGCCCGGCCGTAGTCCGCCTGGTCACGGTGCTCCACCCGCAGCTCGGGCATGTCGGCCGCGAGTTGCCGGGCGAGCGCGAAGGTCCCGTCGGTCGAGCCGTTCTCGACGACGAGAAGTTCGAAGGTCTCGCCCCGGGCGCGCAGACCCGTCACGACGCTGGTGACCGACGAGGCGAGGATCTCGGCTTCGTTGTAGGCCGGCATGACGACCGAGACGCGTGGCGCGCTCATGCGAGCCGCCGGTCGGAGAAGGGCAGCGGGGCGCCGGGCGTGACCTGCGTGCTGAACGGGCCCTGGCAGACGGTGACGACCGGATGCGTGCGGTCGAGGGCGCGACCGTCGAAGGTTCCGTCGGGCGCGACGGCGCGCTCGTCGCCGTCGACGAACACGCGCAACGGTGCGTCGGCGGCACTCGTGCGCCAGTCGTCGTAGGCATGCAGCGCGAGCCGGCAGAGGCGGTCGATCGCGTTGGCGTCCTCCCGCAACGCGCCGCGGGCGTCGAGCGCGGGCGAACCGTCGGCCATCTGGACGACCGGGGTGTAGATGGCGAAGCGGGGTCCGAACACGACCCTCTCATCGGTACGCGCACCCTTCCAGACATAGAGAACCGCGAAAGCCGCGTGCATCGCGGGCTCCGGATCGGGAGCGACGGCCCGGCCCCGACCCGAGGAGTCGAGCGCCGCGACCGGGCGGGCGCTCTGGACGAGGCGGAGCGCGGCCAGGCCGGCATCGGCGGCGCGGCGAGCCGCGAGCGCCCAGGGCCCGAGCTCGCTCGCGAGATGATCGCCGTCCGGCGCGCTGACCGGCGAACACGTCGACGGCGTTGCGGGCCGCGGTCAGCTCGGCCCGCAGCTCCGCCACCGGCGAGGCCCAGTCGGGTCCCGCGAGCGCGGCTGCGAGCGCGTCGACCAGGACGGCCAGCGAGAGCGTGTCGGGTTCGGCAATCGGGCTGTCGGCGCACGCACGCGCCAGCGCCGTCAGTGCGTCGGCGCGATCACCGCCGACCGCGGCCAGCGCACGCGACCACGACGCGTCGCGGTCATAGGTGTCGGGCGAGCCCAGGAACTCCATCGCGGTCGCGAGGGGAACCTGCGACGCGTAGGCCTGCGTCATCGGGTTGCAGAGGACGCCGCCGACGACGTCGGCCAGATCGGGATCGCGGCCCTGGTACGGGCCGAGGTGGAGCGAGCCCGTCATCAGCGCGTCGTTCACGGGGAAGTTGTCCCACACGATCACGCGCCGCTCACCCAATGCCTCGGTCCAGCCTCGTGCGTCGGATGCGCGTAGTTCGGGTGAGCAGACCGTCGGCCCGGTCCACATCACGTCGACCTCGGGCGGCATTGCCCGGCCGAGCTCCGAAAGGTATGGCGACGGATGCGTACCGACGTATTCCGTCGGGCACATCGTGAGGGCCGCGCCGTCGAGCGCGGAATACAGCCAGGTGACGAGCGCGGCCTGGCGCGGGGCGAGTCCGGGCTGCATCGGGATGTCATCGAGCAGGAGCAGGAACCAGGCGACGCCCGCGTCGCGCAGCGGCTGCAGCTTCGCCGACAATGTCCGGCGATCGGCCGACGATCCGTAGTCGATGTCGAGTCCGGGCGAGATCGCGAACCCGAACTGCACTCCGAGCCCGGCGCTGTGCGAGGCGAGCTCGCGGAAGCGCTCGAGATCGATCGGGTCGTACGGCGTGCGCCACTCGGCCCGATGCCGGGCGTCGTCCTTGGGTGCGTAGGCATAGGCATTCATGCCGCGTGCCGCCAGAAACGAGATGATCTCGAGGCGCGCGTCGTGCGACCACGGCGTCCCGTAGAAGCCTTCGACGACGCCGCGCACAGCGAACGAGCGCAGCACGAGCACGACACTATCGGCGCCGCGTACGCTCCGATCCATGATCACTCCGCTCGACGCCCTCGCCGTTCACGCGCAGAACATGCCCGACAAGGTCGCCGTCGTGGTCGACGCGAGCGGCGGCGCCACGCCGTCGACGACCACGTTCGCCGACCTGAACGCGCAGGTGAACAGGCTCGGCCACGGACTCCTCGCGGCCGGCGCCCGTTCCGGCGAGCGTCTGGTGTGGTGTGGGCCGAACTCGCTCGAGGTCATCACGACGATCCACGCGGCGCGCAAGTGCAACCTCGTCGCGGTGCCGCTGTCGTATCGCTTCAACGCGGAAGAGATGCAGTACGTCATCGACAACTCCGACGCGACGGTGGTCGTCGTCGACGCCGAGGAGGCCGCGCTCGTCGCCTCCGTGCGCGATCAGCTGCCCAAACTGAAGGCGGTCGTCGTGTTCGGCGGCGCGGTGCCGGCCGGGAGCGGCTTCCTGGCGTGGGACGACGTGTGCTCCGGGCAGCCGAGTGGCGAGCCCGACATCGCCCCTACCAGCGAAGCGGGCGCGGCGATGATCTATACGTCGGGTACAACGGGCAAGCCCAAGGGAGCGTTGCGGACGCGCACGGACCGCGAGATCGTGTTCGCGCTGCTCGACGCGCTTCGGCTCCTGCACGAGAACTCGGTCCACCTCACCACGGGCCCGCTGTACCACTCCGGGCCGCTCGCGTTCGCGTCGATCGCCCACACCTTGGGCGCGCCCGTGGTCGTGCTCCGCAAGTTCGACCCCGTGCGCTGGATCGGCCTCGTCAAAGAGCACCGCGTCACCAACACGTTCTCGGCTCCGACCCAACTCAAGCGCATCGTGTCGCTGCCCGACGCGGAGCTGGCCCGGGCCGATATGTCGTCGATGATCTGTCTCATCGCGAATGCCGCGCCGGTGCCCTACGCGCTCAAGCAGGAGATCATCGACAAGCTCGGCGACGGGTTCTTGTTCGAGGTATACGGCTCCACGGAGCTCGGCGTCGATACCGTCCTGCCGCCCGAGGACCAGCTTCGCAAGCCGGGATCGTGCGGCAAGCCCTACGGCGGCATCCAGATCCGGATCGTGAAGGACGACGGCGAGATCGCGGGCGTGGGGGAGGCGGGCGAGCTCTTCGTCCGGACCGGCCTGGCGATGGACGGCTATCACCACAGCGAAGAACAGCTCACCGAGCTCGCCGACGACCAGTGGAAGTCCGTCGGCGACATCGCGTACGTCGACGACGAGGGCTACGTCTTCATCTGCGACCGCAAGAAGGACATGATCATCTCCGGCGGGGTCAACATCTATCCGGCGGAGATCGAGGCGGTGTTGCACGAGCATGCGCAGATCCTCGACGTCGCAGTCTTCGGCGTCCCCGACGACGAGTGGGGCGAGAGCGTGTACGCGATCGTGCAGCCGAAGGTCGGTGAGACCATCGACCTCGACGAAGTACGGGCATTCGCAGAGTCGCGGCTGGCTCGCTACAAGCAACCGCGCGCCTACGAGGTGCGCCGGGAGTTGCCCCGCACCGACTCCGGCAAGTTGCTCAAGCGGGTCCTGCGAGACGAGTACTGGCGCGACCGCGACTCCGCCGTATGAGCGCGTCGATCCCGGCCCGCCTCAGCTTGATCACGATCGGGACACGCGACCACGCGCGCATGCGCGCGTTCTACATGGCGCTCGGATGGCCCGTCGGTGTCGACATCGCAGGCGACCTGACGTCGTTCCTTCTCGGAGGCGTCGTCCTCGCGCTGTGGCCGCTCGAGCTCCTGTCCGCCGAGGCCGCGCCCGGAGCACCGGTGCCCGGCAGATGGACGGGCGTGACGCTCGCGTGCAACTGCGACACCCGCGACGAGGTCGACCTCGCGTTCGCGGCCGCGGTCGCGGCCGGCGCCACAGTGGTCATGGAACCCGTCGATCGCGAGTGGGGCGGTCGTTCCGGCTACTTCGCCGACCCCGAAGGCAATCGCTGGGAGGTCGCGTGGGCGCCCGGAATGCAGTTCGACGACCGCGGCAGCGTGACGAGCTTCGGCGGCTAGCGCTCCGACCGACCCGTCATCTCCTCGGCCGCCTCCGCCGGTAGCCTCGGCCGCCGTGCCGACCCTCTCCGAAGCCGCGTCGAAGCAGCTCCTTGCGCAATTCGGAGTCGTCGTGCTCGACGAACGCACCGCGCCCGACGTCGAGGGCGCGGTGGCCGCCGCGGCCACGCTCGGGTTCCCCGTGGTGGTCAAGCTGTGCGGCGACTCGATCGCGCACAAGACCGAGCGGGGCCTCGTGCGGCTCGGCCTGGCCGGCGAGGCAGCGGTCCGAGCGGCGGCGACCGAGCTGCTCGCGGCCGCCCGACCCGAGGACGGACCCGTCGAGCTGCTGGTCGCACCCATGGTGCACGGCTCGCGGGAACTCATTGCCGGGCTCGTCCGCGACCCGCAGTTCGGCCCGTGCGTGATGTTCGGAATCGGCGGAGTGCTGGCCGAGGCGCTGGGCGACGTCGCCTTCCGGTCGGTGCCGCTCGATGCGTTGGACGCCGACGAGATACTCGACGATCTCGCGACCCAGAAGCTGCTCGGTCCGTTCCGAGGCGAACCGGCGGTCGATCGCGCCGCAATGGCCGCCACGCTCACCGGTCTCTCACGGCTCGCGCAGGAGCGGCCCGACGTCGCCTCGGTCGACCTCAATCCCCTCATCGTCGTCGAAGGCAAGCCCGTCGCGGTCGACGCGCTCGTCGAGCTCACCGATGGTCCGGCCCCGTCGCGACCGGCGCCGCGCGCCCGTCCTGACGACGAGGGCTTCCGCGCGCTGTTCGAGCCGCGGGGCGTGATCGTCGCGGGCGCTTCCACACATCCCGCCAAGTTCGGCTTCGTCGCGCTGCACAACATCCTCACGTCGGGCTACCGCGGCCGGGTCGGGGCGACGAACCTCGAAGCCACACCCGTGCTCGGCGTGGAGACCGCCCGAACCGTCGACGAGCTGCCCGACGGACCATGGGATCTCGTGTTCGTCTGCACGCCCGCGGGGGCCAACGCGGAACTGCTCCGCGCGTGCGCGCGCCGCGGCGTGCGCGCCGCGTTCCTCACGAGCGCGGGCTACGCAGA
Organism: uncultured Actinomycetes bacterium; assembly: GCA_963812205.1. Classification (GTDB taxonomy): domain Bacteria; phylum Actinomycetota; class Acidimicrobiia; order IMCC26256; family PALSA-610; genus PALSA-610. The sequence goes on along the minus strand of CAWEUJ010000002.1, from coordinate 1,014,213 downwards.
GGCGGGGGAGGAGGGCGTGCGCGCCCAACGCGAGCTCGTCGCGCTGGCCGACGAGCTCGGCATCTTGTTGGCGGGCCCGAACGGTCAAGGCGTCGTGTCGACCCCGGCGCAGTTGTGCGCGCAGATCGTGGCGCCGTATCCACCCGCCGGCCGGATCGCGATCGCGAGCCAGTCCGGCAATTTCGTCTCCTCGTTCGAGAACTGGGCGGTGCAGACGGGTGTGGGTGTCAGTCGGGCGGTTTCCGCTGGGAACGCGGCGGCCGTCTCGGTCGCCGACTACCTCGACTGGTACGCCGACGACCCCGCGACCGCGGTCAGCTTGGCGTACGTCGAAGGCGTCGACGACGGCCGGGCACTCTTCGACCGGCTCGCGGCCGTTGCCCGGCGCAAGCCCGTCGTACTCGTGAAGGGTGGCACGACCGCGAGCGGCCAACGCGCGGCCGCGAGTCACACGGGCAGTCTCGCGGCCGACGATCGCATCTTCGACGGCATGTGTCGCCAGGCCGGCATCACCCGCACCGCGACCGTCGAGGAGGCATTCGAGGCCGCGGCCACGTTCGCGACCCAGCCCCTGCCGCGCGGGCCGCGCACCGCGGTGCTCACGACCGCGGGCGGATGGGGAGTGGTCACCGCCGACGCGATCGCACGCGCACCGGGCCTCGAGCTCGCGGTACTGCCCGACGACCTGCGCGCCGCGATCGACGAGAAGCTCCCGCCCCGATGGAGCCGGAACAACCCCATCGACCTCGCGGGAGGCGAGACGCGCGACACGATCCCCGAGGTGATGGAGCTCGTCGCCCGCCACCCCGACATCGACGCGATCGTGTACCTCGGCCTCGGGATCCAGTCGAACCAGGCCCGGTTGTTGCGGTCCGGCGCGTTCTATCCCGACCACGGGCTGGAGCGCATCGTTGCGTATCACGAACGCCAAGACGTCCGCTTCGCGCAGGCCGCCGCGCAGATCTCGGATGCGACCGGCAAGCCGATCCTCACCGCCACCGAGCTCGCGGTCGCGGCACCCGACAACCCCGGTCCGGCGGCCGTGCGAGCAACCGGGCGGGTCTGTTATTCGAGCGCGAACCGGGCCGTGGTCGCACTCGCCCATCTCTGGCACGACGCGCGCTTTCGCCGGGCACGCGGCCTGTCGTGACGTGACCCGGCGCACGCTCACGACCCTCGTGCTCGTTGCCCTCGCGTTCACGATGGGCGCCGTCGTCCTCCTTTCCGGCCTGCGCCCGGCGAACACCTCCCCGCCGGCTGCGGCCGCGACGAACGGCGCGCCGCTGCGCACGCCGTTGTGGTCGGCCCGCCGGGCACCGACGTTCCTCGCGCGTGCAGTCGAGAGCTCGACACTGGCGCGCGCCAGGGTCGAGCTCACGCAGCGACTCGCGACCATCGTCGCGCCCGTGCGGGGCTGCGTCGCGGTCGACAGCCCGCTCGGCACCGTCGCACGCGTCGACGCCGACGTCGCCCTCGCGCCTGCGTCGACGCTGAAGCTCCTGACGGCGACGACTGCGATCGATCACCTCGGCGCCGACCACCGCTTCACCACCAGGGCGTTCATCGACGAGGACGGTGACCTCGACATCGTCGGCGCGGGCGACCCGCTGCTGGCGACGCCCGAGCACATCGCGTACGAACATGCGCAGCCACGATTCGCGAAAGCGCCCTTCACGCCGCTCTCGCAGCTCGCGGATGCGATCGTGGCCGCGGGAGTGCACCACGTCTCCGGTTCGATCGCGGTCGACGACCACCTACACGAGACGCTGCGATTCCTTCCCGTGTGGAAGCCCGTCTACGCGACGGAGGGTGACATCGGTTCGCTCGGCGCGCTGACGGTCGACGGCGGTTGGGCCGATGCGCGCGACCAGACGCCCGCAGGCGATCCCGCGCTGACCACCGGTCAGCGCCTCGAGGCCCTCCTCGCGGCCCGGGGCGTAACCGTCGAAGGCGGCGTACGACGCGCCGCGGCGTCGGCCGACGCGCACGAGATCGCGCACGTCGATTCGGTCCCGCTCTTCGCGATCATCGGCGAGATGCTCACGAGCAGCGACAACTACACGGCCGAGGAACTGTTACGAGACATTGCCGTCGGCACCGCGGGCACCGCGCCCGCAACGACCGCCATGGGCACCGTCCTCGTGCGCCAGGAGCTCGTACGCCTCGGCATCCCGACGACGGGTGTCGTGCTGCACGACGGTTCCGGGCTCGCACCGACCGACCGCGTCACGTGCGCGGTCTTGCTCCAGGTGGTCGAGCTCTCGTCGCGGCCGAAGTACGCGGCCATCGACCGGGGGCTCCCGATCGCCGCGGAGACGGGGACGCTCGCCATACGTTTCGGCGGCAGCGCGCTTGCGGGCAAGCTCCGGGCCAAGACCGGCTCGCTCGACGGCGTGGTCGGCCTGGTCGGCGTCATCGACCGTCCCGACCAGCTGCACTTCGCCTTCGTCGCGAACGGCAACTTCTCGGACGCGGGAGGCGAGCAAATGCAGGCCGACGTGGCGAGCGCGGTGGCCTCCACCCCGGATCTCCGGGCACCGACCCACCTCGTGCCGGCGCCGTGAGCCCGGCCGGAGCAGCGGCTGCGCCTTGCACCGGGTGCCGGTCGACGGCGAAACTGCTCCGCTAATCCTCGAAAGGTTGTGCGTGGCCGATAATCCGCAACAGACGATTCGCGAGCTCAAGGAGCTCGTCATCGCCTACGCGAAGCAGGAAACGGTCGACCCGCTCAAGGGTCTCGGTCGCTACGTCGCGTTCGGCGTGGCCGGAGCGTTGCTCCTCGGCACCGGGATCATGTTCCTCGCGATCGGCGCGCTGCGCGCGTTGCAGGGCGACCACCGCGGCCCCCACTTCACCGGCAACTGGTCGTGGGCGCCGTACGGAATCGTCGTCGTGGGTGCCTTGGCGGTCGCCGGGCTCTCGTGGACGGTAGGGACGAAGAAGAGGAAGAAGTCATGAGCCCGAAGACCAAGGCGCCCGACAAGCCGAAGGAACCCATCACCCGCGCCGACATCGAGGCCAAGCTCGGCGAGCTGCGGGGAGAGGTCGACGAGCGCACGCAGGCGGCCAAGGTCCCCGCCATCGCGGTCGCCGTCGGCGCGGTCGTGCTCACGGTCGTGGCGGCGTACTGGTTCGGCAAGCGCAAGGGTAAGAAGCGTCAGATGGTCCTCGAGATCCGTCGGATCTGACGTGTACGCGTCGCTCCTCCGCCGCTTGACCGCGAACGGCCTCCGCAAGGGCATGTCGGGCTCCACCCCCTGGCTCCTGGTCGGGACGGTCGCCGCGGGCCTGCGCGTGTTGCGCTACATCGCGCGCGACGAAGAGGAGGTCCTCTACCGGACGGCCGTCAAGGCCGGCGACGTGTTCGAGGTCGTTGCCCGCTCGAGGCGGTAGCCGGCCCGACCGCCGGTACGCTGGCGGTTCCATGAAGGTCGCAACATGAGAGTGGTCTTGCGGAACCCCAAGCGCGAGATCGACGTCCCGGCGCCCCGCAACGTGGGCCGCCTGTTGCGCGACCTCGACATCGTCGCCGAGTCGGTGCTCGTCATCCGCAACAACACCTTGGCGACGCACGACGAGCGCTTGGCCGACGACGACGTCGTCGAGATCCGTCCGGTCATGTCGGGGGGCGCGGTATGAAGTGCGGCCGTTGTCGTGGCCCGGCCGTGATCGAGGTGCGCCGCCACAACGCCGGGTACTGCCGCGACTGCTTCGTCCGCCATTGCGGCGAGCAGGTCCGGCGGGCGCTCGACCACTTCGACATGATCGAGCCCGGCGACCGTGTCCTGGTCGCGGTGTCGGGCGGCAAGGACTCCCTCGGTCTGTGGCAGCTGCTGCGGGAGCTCGGCTACGAGGCCGACGGCCTCTACGTCGGTCTGGGCATCGGCGACTACTCCGACGACTCCGGCCGGTACGTCCGCGCGTTCGCCGAAGACCGCGGCTGGCCGTTGGTCACGGTCGACCTCGCGGAGGAGTACGGATTCGACATCGAGACCGGCTCGCGGGCGGCCAAGCGCGCGCCGTGCTCGGCGTGCGGACTGTCGAAGCGGCACCTCTTCAACGAGGCCGCGATCCACGGCGGGTACGACGTGGTCGCCACCGGCCACAATCTCGACGACGAAGCCGCGGTGTTGTTCGGAAACGTGCTGCGCTGGGAGACCGAGTACCTCGGCCGCCAGCACCCCGTGCTCCCCGCCGCGCCCGGATTCGTCCGCAAAGTGAAGCCACTGATCCGGTTGAGCGAGCGCGAGCTCGCGGCGTACTGCGTGCTCACGAACATCGACTACATCGTCGAGGAATGCCCGATGGCCGCCGGCAACCGCCACCTCGGCTACAAGAACGCGCTCAACGAGATCGAAGAACGGTCGCCCGGCACGAAGGCCGCCTTCGTCTTCGGCTTCCTCGAGCGGGGGCACGATCGCTTCATGGACGAGGTCGACGACGCCCGCGAGGAGCTGCAGCCCTGCTCGATATGCGCAGCACCGACACCGGGCGACGTGTGCGCGTTCTGCCGCATGCGCGCCCGGGCCGTCGGAGCGCCCATCGTGGTGCGGAGCGCGTCATGATCAGGATGTTCGCGCCCGACGAGCGGGTCCTGCTCGTCGACAACCGCCGCCGCCGCCATCTCGTGGTGCTGGCCACCGGCGGCCAGTTCCACACGCACGCGGGGATCATCGCGCACGACGACATCATCGGCCGTCCCGACGGCGTCACGGTACGCACGACCCGCGGCGCGCGCCTCACGGCGCTGCGACCCACGCTCGCCGAGTACATCCTCGAGATGCCCCGCGGTGCGCAGGTCATCTATCCGAAGGACATCGGGCCCATCCTCATACTCGCCGACATCTTCCCGGGCGCGCGCATCTTGGAATCGGGCGTGGGATCCGGCGCGCTCTCGACCGCGCTCCTGCGCGCCATCGGGCCCACCGGATCGATCGTCGGGTACGAGATCCGCGACGACTTCGCCAAGCGCGCACTCGAGAACGTCCACGGATTCCTCGGCCCCGACGTTCCGCTCGACGTCCAGGTGCGCGACGTCTACGAAGGGATCGACGAACGCGAGCTCGACCGCGTCATCCTCGACCTCCCCGAACCCTGGCGGGTCGTGAAGCACGCGGCAGAGGCGCTCGTCCCGGGCGGCATCTTGCTCGCGTACCTGCCGACGATCCTTCAGGTCGGCCGCCTGAAAGAAGAGCTCGTCTCGTCGCCGTTCTCGATGATCGAGTCCCTCGAGGTCATGCAGCGCGGCTGGCACGTGGAAGGCCAATCGATCCGCCCCGATCACCGTATGGTTGCGCACACGGGCTTCCTCACCGTCGCCCGGCGCCTGGCGGACGACCCGCAACCGAGTTCCGGGGGCGAATGAACGCACTCGATCTCGCAATCGTCGCAGCAGCGATCGGTGCCGGATTGGGTGGCTGGCGACTCGGGCTCGTCGGTCGTGTCTTTGCCTGGGCGGGTGTGTTCACCGGGCTCGCGATCGGGATGAACTTCGTGCCCGAGGTGGTCACCGGCCTCGGCGGGCGCAGCGCCGACGATCGCATCGGCGTTGCACTGTTGTTCCTCTTGCTGGTCGGCTCGATCGGCCAAGCCGTCGGGCTCGTGATCGGCCTGCTGGTGCACCGCGTGTTCCCGATCGCCCAACCGTTGCCGATCTGGGACCGCATCGCGGGCGCGACGGCGGGAACGCTCGGCCTGTTGGTACTGACCTGGTTGGTCATCCCGTCGCTCGCCACCGCACAGGGCTGGCCGAGCCGGCTGACGCGCGGGTCGTGGCTGGTGGCGACGATCCAACGCGTCGCGCCCGCGCAACCGTCGCAGTCGGCCGCGTGGGGCCTCGCGATATCCGACGCGCCCTACCCGTCGGCGCTGAACCCGCTCGACACGCCACCCGATCCGGGCGCGGCGCCCACCGCGAAGCTGGCGCCCACGATCGACGCGAGGGTCCGCCGATCGATCGTCAAGGTGAGCGGGGGCGCGTGCAACCAGATCCAAGACGGCAGCGGTTGGGTCGCGGCGCCCGGGGTCGTCGTGACCAACGCGCACGTCGTGGCGGGCGAGCGCGCGACCACGGTGATCGACGCCACCGGCGCATCGTTGCGCGCCGTCGTCATCGACTTCGATCCGGTGCGAGATCTCGCGGTGCTGTCGGTTCCGAACTTGACGGCGCCCGCGCTGACGCTCGCGACGGGCGCGGCCGGAGACGACGGCGCGGTCTACGGGCACCCCGGAGGCGGCGTGCTGACGGCGTCTCCGGCGCGTATCGGCGAAGAGGTCATCGCGGTCGGCACGAACATCTACCGGACGTCGACGAGCCGGCGGCACGTGTTCATCCTCGCGGCGGCGCTCGCCGCGGGGGACTCCGGGGGCGCGCTCGTCAATCGCGCCGGTGACGTGATGGGCGTCGCGTTCGCGATCGACCCCGGCCGGCCCGCAACGAGCTACGCGCTCACCGACGCGGAGGTCAGGCCCGCGCTCGCGCAGGCGACCACGGGCGAGCCCGCCGACACCGGGACGTGTCTCATCGAGTGAACATCGCCGCCGGGACGCCGGCGCGGATGTCGCTACTCAGCTTCGATGAAGATGCACTCGCCGGGGCACTCTTCGGCCGATTCGACGACCGCGTCGAGCATCCCGTCGGGGATGTTGGCCAGGCCTTCGGCGCCGCCCGGGTCGGAGAAGACCTTGTCGCCCTCTTTGACGTAGGCCAGACCATCGTCGAGCAGGGTGAACACGGCGGGCGCGATCTCCTCACACAGCCCGTCACCGGTGCAGAGATCCTGGTCGATCCAGACCTTCATCTGAGGTCCTCACTTTTTCGTTTGGAGAGTCGAATGAACAGCAAACGGTAGAACGCAATTTATCACACCGGAGCGTGAGAAATCCACATCCCCTCTCGTCCCGGGGTTGAGGACTCCTCTCGGCAACGTATCGGATGGGCACAGTCCGGCCTGAACACGGGACTAGGGTCGCCATCGACCGAGGAGGTGTCGCTCAATGGCTTCCGAGCACGAGCGGCGACTGACCGAGTACGAAGCTCAGGTCGATCAGCTTCAAGAGAGCATCAAGGGTCTGGAGGAGGAGGTCGTCGTCCTGCGGCGGCGGCTCCAGGACGCGCCCAAGCGGGTGCGGACGCTCGAAGAGCGCCTGCTCGAGACCAAGGGCCAACTCGCGCAGGCAGTGTCCCAGAACGAGAAGTTGTCCGCCACGTTGCGAGAGGCGCGCGAGCACATCGCCGCGCTGCGCGAAGAGGTCGAAAAGCTCACGATGCCCCCGTCGGGGTACGGCACCTACCTCGCCACGAACGACGACGGAACCGTCGACATCTTCACCGCGGGCCGCAAGATGCGCGTGGCGCTGCACCCCGAGCTCGAGGCGAAGGAGCTGCGCCGGGGTCAAGAGGTCGTGCTCAACGAATCGTTGAACGTCGTCCTGGCCCGCAACTCCGATCTCGCCGGCGAGATCGTGACCTTCAAGGAGATGCTCCCGGACGGGACCCGCGCGATGATCGTCGGCCGCGCCGACGAGGAGCGCGTGTGTGAGCTGGCCGACGAGCTCCTGCACGAGAGGCTGCGTGCGGGCGACCACCTGTTGATGGAGGGGCGGTCGGGCCTGCTGCTCGAGAAGCTCCCGCGACCGGAGGTCGAGGAGCTCGTTCTCGAAGAGGTTCCCGACGTCTCCTACGACGACGTCGGCGGTCTCGACGATCAGATCGAGATGATCAAGGACGCGGTCGAGTTGCCGTACCTCTACGGCGACCTGTTCAAGGAACACGACCTGCAACCGCCGAAGGGCATCTTGTTGTACGGCCCTCCCGGCTGCGGCAAGACGCTCATCGCCAAGGCCGTAGCCAACTCGCTCGCCAAGCGCGTCGCGGAGAAGACCGGGAACACCACGGCGCGCTCGTACTTCTTGAACATCAAGGGCCCCGAGCTGCTCAACAAGTACGTCGGCGAGACCGAGCGCCAGATCCGCCTCATCTTCCAGCGGGCACGAGAGAAGAGCGAAGAGGGCTACCCCGTCATCGTGTTCTTCGACGAGATGGACTCGCTGTTCCGCACGCGCGGCACGGGCATCTCGAGCGACATCGAGTCGACGATCGTCCCGCAGCTGCTCGCGGAGATCGACGGTGTCGAGGCGTTGAAGAACGTGATCGTGATCGGCGCATCGAACCGTGAAGACCTCATCGACCCGGCGATCCTGCGTCCCGGCCGCCTCGACGTGAAGATCAAGATCGAACGGCCGGACGTCGAGAGCGCGAAACAGATCTTCACGCAGTACCTCGTCACCAGCCTTCCGCTCGGCGAGCGGGACCTGAAGAGCGCGGGCGGCGACCCGGAGCGCGCGGTGCGCTCGATGATCGACGAGGCCGTCGACGCGATGTACTCGGTCGGCGACGAGAACAAGTTCCTCGAGGTCACGTACCAGAACGGCGACAAGGAGACCTTGTTCTTCAAGGACTTCTCGTCGGGCGCGATGATCGAGAACATCGTCCGGCGCGCGAAGAAGTTGTCGATCAAGCGCACGATCGCCGGCGGCGATCGCGGCATCTGCACCGACGACCTCCTCGAGTCGATCAAACAGGAATTCCGCGAGCACGAAGACCTGCCGAACACGACGAACCCCGACGACTGGGCCAAGATCTCCGGCAAGAAGGGCGAGCGCATCGTCTACGTGCGCACGATCGTCAACGAGGGCGACCGCGACAAGGGTGGCCGTCAGATCGAGCGAGTCACCACCGGTCAGTACCTCTGAGCAGCGGGCGTGGACGGCCTCGCGCGCCGGTAGGATGACGTCGTGGCCGTGCCGAAGATCGTCGGTATCGAGACCGAATACGGCGTCGCGCTGCGCGGCGCGCCCGAGCCGAATCCGGTCGTTGCCTCGAGCCTGCTGATCAACGGCTACGTCGAGCAGCGCCGCATCGGCTGGGACTTCGAAGACGAGTCGCCCGGGCGCGACGCCCGCGGTTTCGCACGTGACGGGGCGCAACCGCCCGAGATCGAGACGCATCTCGTGAACGCGGTGCTCACCAACGGCGCTCGCTACTACGTCGACCACGCGCACCCGGAGTACTCCACGCCCGAGTGCGCGGACCCGCTCGAAGCGACGCTCTTCGACAAGGCGGGGGAGCGGATCCTCGCCCGGTCGATGGAAGCCGCGCGGCGGTTGCTCCCCGCCGACCAGGAGATCGTCGTCTACAAGAACAACAGCGACGGCAAGGGCAACTCGTACGGGTGCCACGAGAACTATCTCGTCGACCGCAACGTGCCGTTCGCGTCGCTCGTGCGCAATCTCATCCCGTGGTTCGTGACCCGCCAGGTCTTCACGGGCGCGGGGAAGGTCGGGGCCGAGAACGGCGCTGACGCGTGCGACTACCAGATCAGTCAGCGCTCCGACTTCTTCGAAGAAGAGGTGGGGCTCGAGACCACGCTGAAGCGCCCGATCGTCAACACCCGAGACGAACCCCACGCCGATCCGCAGAAGTACCGGCGGCTGCACGTGATCGTCGGCGACGCGAACCTCTGCGAGGTCGCGACGTTCCTCAAGGTCGGCGCCACGGCGATCGTCCTGGCGATGATCGAGGACGGCTTCATCGACAAGGATCTGTCGATCTCGTCCCCGGTCGCGGCGATCAAGACGGTGTCGCACGACATCACGCTGCAGGCGACCGTCGACTGCGCGTCGCTCGGCCGCTGTACCTCCATCGAACTTCAATGGGAGTTCCTGCGCCTCGCGCGGAAGTACGCCGACGAGACCGGGCTCGAATGCTGCGGACCCGAGGCCATCGGCACGCAGGTGCTCGATCGTTGGGAAGGCGTGTTGGGCGCGCTCGAGTCGGATCCGTCGTCACTCGACGGGCAGCTCGACTGGGTCACGAAGCTCGAGCTCTTGCGGGCGTATGCCGAGCGCGACGACCTCCGGTGGAACAACCCGAAGCTCGAGCTGCTCTCGGTGCAATACCACGATGTGCGTCCGGGCCGGTCGCTCTACGAGAAGCTCGTGCGGGGCGGCCGGATCGAGCGGCTGCTCGACGAGAGCGATGTCGTCGCCGCGATGGCCGATCCACCGGACTCGACCCGTGCCTACTTCCGCGGAACGTGCCTCGCCCGCTGGGCCGATTCGGTCGTCGCCGCGAACTGGGACAGCCTCGTGCTCGACGTCGGGGTCGACCCACTGCGAAGGATCCCGATGATGGAGCCCACGCGTGGTAGCAAGGAGCACGTCGCCGAGCTCTTCGACCAGGTATCGACACCCCGCCAACTCGTCGAGCGACTGACGGCGAGCTGAAGGGCGGCGCAGGAGGTCTGTCATGGCTGAACGGGAACGCAAACAGAAGCCGGCTCCCAAAGAGCGCGAAGAAGTCGCCGAAGAGGTCCCCGCCGCGTCCGAGCGCGGTGAGAAGTTGAAAGAAGACATCGACGACTTGTTGGACGAGATCGACTCCGTGCTCGAAGACAACGCGGAGGAGTTCGTTCGGTCGTACGTGCAAAAGGGCGGGCAGTAGCGGGCGAGTGTCGTTCGGGCGCGGGTTGGTGCCCTGAGCGGCTGAGGGGCAGCTGTAGGCTCCCGCGCCGATGTCCGAATCCAGCTCGCTTCCACTGTTCTCGACCGCCGTCGACCCCGGGCCGTCGTTCGCCGACGTGCTCCGCCGCCTGGCCCCACACCAGCTCCCCGGCGCCGGCGTCACCGCGCCCTCGACGCTCGACATCCCGCACGGCACCACTGTCGTCGCGATCCGCTTCAGCGGGGGAGTCATCATGGCCGGCGACCGGCGCGCCACCGCGGGCTACATGATCGCCAGCCGCCGCATCGAGAAGGTCTTCCCCGCCGACGACTTCTCCGGCGTCTCCATCGCCGGTGCAGCCGGGCCGGCCGTCGAGATGGTCAAGCTGTTCCAGGTCCAGCTCGAGCACTACGAGAAGGTGCAGGGCGAGGTCCTCAGCCTCGAAGGCAAGGCCAACCAGCTCGGCCAACTCGTGCGGGCGAATCTGCCGGCCGCGCTGCAGGGGTTCGCCGTCGTCCCGCTCTTCGCCGGTTTCGACACCGGCCGCGCCCGCGGTCGCGTCTTCTCCTACGACGTCACCGGCGGCCGCTACGAAGAGCTCGACTTCCAGGCCCAGGGCTCGGGCAGCGTGCACGCGCGCAACTGGATCAAGTCCAGCTGGCGCGAGGGTCTCGACGCCGACGAGGCGATCAGCATCGCCATCGCATCGTTGTTTGCCGCCGCCGACGAAGACATCGCGACCGGCGGTCCCGATCTTGTCCGCCGCATCTTCCCCACGGTCGCGGTGATCGATTCCGCCGGGTATCGCGCGCTCACCGACGACGACATCGAAGCCCGCAGCCAGAGCCTGCTCGGAGGCGCCGAGCGCGGAGGCCAAGAGTCGTGAACGAACAGGTCGTAGCGCAATGATCGAGCGCGATGTTCGAGGGCCGGAGGTCGTAGCGCAATGAGGGCCAAGCGCAGATCCGAAGGCCCGGGCAGTGAGTCGATCGAGCGCGATGTTCGAGGGCCGGAGGTCGTAGCGCAATGAGCATGCCGTTCTACGTTTCGCCCGAACAGGTGATGAAAGACCGCGCGGACTACGCGCGGAAAGGCATCGCCCGTGGGCGCAGCCTCGTCGCCCTCGAGTGCCCGGCCGGAGTGCTCATCGTCGCCGACAACCCGTCGCGGACCCTGTCCAAGATCAGTGAGATCTACGACCGCATCGCCTTCGCCGCCGTCGGCAAGTACAACGAGTTCCAGATGCTGCGCGTCGCCGGTGTGCGCCACGCCGATATGAAGGGATTCTCGTACTCGCGCGAAGACGTCAGCGCCAAAGAGCTCGCCAACGCGTACGCGCAGACGCTCGGTCAGGTGTTCACCCACGAGATGAAGCCGTACGAGGTGGAGCTCCTCGTCGCGGAGGTCGGTGCACCCGACGACGATCACGCGGAGATGTACCACGTGCTTTACGACGGCGTCGTCATGGACGAACAGGACTACTCGGTGCTCGGCGGCCAAGCCGATCAGATCATCGAGGCGTTGAAGGAGCAATACGAGCCCGGCCTGAGCCTCGGCGACGCGCTGAAGCTCGGGGCGAAGGTGCTCGGCAGCGACGACACGCCACTCACGGCCGATCAGCTCGAGGTCGCGCTCCTCGACCGATCACGCCCGCGGCGCGCGTTCCGCCGGATCAAGAACGACGAGCTGAGCTCGCTTCTCGCCTGATCCGCTAGTACCAGCGGATCAGCAACGCGATCGGGCCCGCGATCGAGGACGAACAAGATGAGCGCGGCGACCCAGAACAGCGGGACCGGGCGCGCCCGTATCGGAGAACGGTCGTCGTCGAGGATCTCGTCGGCCTCGTCGACTTCGGAGACGAGCAGCACCAGGCTCGCCTGGTCGAACTGCTCGTCGGGCACGTACACGTCGACTCGCGCCATGTCGCCGACCGTCAGCCCGTAGGGGCCGTCGAGCGCGCCGCGGAGCTGCACGTCGAAGCCCTCGTCCTCGAGCCGGGCGGCCATGACCCGGGCCCGAAACGATCCGTACACCGACGTCAGTCGCGTCATGGCCACGATGTCCACGGCTCCCTCGCTGCGACGCGCCCTGCGGCGCATCTCCGCTGCGTCCGCACCATCACCACGGCTCCCTCGCTGCGACGCGCCCTGCGGCGCATCTCCGCTGCGTCCGCACGGGCCCAAGTGTACGGCGGCGGCACATGGATGCGACCGGGGGCCCGTACACTCACCCGCAGTGGACCGCCGCATCTTCGGCCTCGAGAACGAATACGGCGTCACCTGTACGTTGCGCGGCCAACGGCGGCTCAGCCCCGACGAGGTCGCCCGGTACCTGTTCCGACGCGTCGTCTCGTGGGGCCGCTCCAGCAACGTCTTCCTCGAGAACGGCGCCCGCCTCTACCTCGACGTCGGGAGCCATCCCGAGTACGCCACGCCCGAATGCGATTCGATCCGCGACCTCGTCATCCACGACAAGGCCGGCGAACGCATCCTCGAAGGCCTCGTCCAAAGCGCCGAGCAACGCCTCCGCGAGGAAGGCATCCGCGGCGAGGTCTTCCTCTTCAAGAACAACACCGACAGCGCGGGCAACTCGTACGGCTGCCACGAGAACTATCTCGTCGAACGCGAAGGCGACTTCTCCAAGTTCACCGACGTGCTGATCCCTTTCCTCGTGAGCCGCCAGATCTACGCGGGCGCGGGCAAAGTCCTGCAGACGGCGCGGGGCGCGATGTACTGCATCGCGCAGCGAGCGGAACACATCTGGGAGGGCGTGTCCTCGGCCACCACGAGGTCGCGACCGATCATCAACACGCGTGACGAGCCGCACGCCGACGCGGAGCGCTTCCGACGGCTGCACGTCATCGTCGGCGACTCGAACATGAGCGAGTACGCGACGTTCCTGAAGGTCGGCGCGACCTCGATCATCCTGCGTATGCTCGAAGAGGATTCGGCGCCGTGGCGCGACCTCACCCTCGAGAACCCGATCCGCGCCATCCGCGAGATCAGCCACGACATGACCTGCCGGCGCCGGGTGCGTCTCGCCAACGGCCGCGAACTGTCGGCGGTCGAGATCCAAGCCGAGTACCTGAACCGGGCCCTGCGGTTCGCCAAGCGGCGCGGGCTCCCGCCGCTCGAACAGCGTGCGCTCGAGATGTGGGAACACGTGATGACCCACCTCGAAGACGATCCGCTCAAGCTGCGCACCGAGGTCGACTGGGTCATCAAGCACCACCTGATCGAGGCGTACCGCACGCGCGGCGACTTGCCTCTCACCCATCCGCGCGTCTCGCTGCTCGACCTCGCCTATCACGACGTCACCCGTTCCCGCTCGCTCTACTACCTCCTCGAACGCCGAGGTCAGGTCGACCGGATCGTCGACGACGACGAGATCACCGAGGCGATGAACATGCCCCCGCAAACCACGCGCGCCCGCCTGCGCGGCGCGTTCATCAAGCGGGCGAAGGAACGAAAGCGCGACTACACCGTCGACTGGGTGCACCTGAAGCTGAACGACCAGGCGCAACGGACCGTGCTCTGCAAAGACCCGTTCAAGTCGCGCGACGAACGGGTCGAGCGGCTGATCGCCTCGCTCTGAGGGCGTAGTCGAGCGCGATGCCGTCGTTCCGGTTGGGAATCGTTCGCGAGATCCTCGAGGAGCACGCTGATTTGCAGCGCGTCCTCGTGGATCTCGACGGCGACGAGCACGACGCTCGTTCCGCGCCGGAGCGGGCGTACGTACTCACGCAGCTGATCGGGACCGTTGCGATCGGCGACCGTGTCGTGGTCAATACGACGGCCGTCGCGCTCGGGTTGGGAACGGGCGGCTGGCACGTCGTGCACTGGAACCTGGCTCACGACGCCTGGCCGAACCCTCGGGCCGCCGTGACGAAGACGGCCGGCACGGGCATGAAGCTCCGGTACACCAGCCTGCAGGTCGACGTCGACAACGCGGACGCGGCCTTCGACAACGACGCCGATCTCGGGAACGACGCCGATCTCGGCGGGATCCCCGTCGTCGTCGCGGGGCTGCACAGTCAGGTGGCCGCGATCGCGGTCGGGTTCAAGCACCTGCGTCCAAACGCGCGACTCGTGTACGTCATGACCGACGGCGGCGCGCTCCCGATTGCGATCTCAGGTCTCGTCCGGCGATTGCGAGAGCGCGGTCTCGTCGACGCGACCGTGACGTGCGGGCATGCGTTCGGGGGCGACTTCGAGTCGGTCTCGCTCCCGGGCGCGCTCGTGGTGGCGCGCCAACGAGCGGGGGCGGACGCGGTCGTGGTCGCGATGGGTCCGGGAAGTGCGGGGACCGCGAGCCGGCTCGGCTTCAGCGCGATCGAGGTCGGCCCCGCGCTCGACGCCGTGACCGCCTTGCAGGGCGTCCCGATCGCCGCGTTACGCGCATCGTTCGCCGATCCGCGACCGCGCCATCGGGGCGTTTCGCACCACAGCATCACGACCCTCTCGCTCATGACGCGCAGCCGCGTCCGCGTGCCGTTGCCGTGCGTGGGTGGTGATGAGGAGCGTCTCATCCGCGGCGATCTCACGGCCGCGGGAATCGACACCCGCCACGAGATCGTCGACATGACGCCAGTCGGCGCGGTAGCACTCCTCGCCGAGCACGACCTGGAGGTCGAGTCGATGGGCCGGGCGCCGGTCCTCGATCCCGTCTTGTTCGAAGCCGCCGCGACCGCGGGGATCCTCGCGGCGAAGGCCGTCCCCTAGGCTGATTCGATGCCCGACGCGCCGTCGCGGGTCGAACGCGTCCTGAACCTCCTCGCGCTCCTGCTCGACACCCGCCGGGCACTCACCCGAGAAGAGATCGTTCACGACGTTGCCGGCTATCCACCCCAGATCACCGCCTACCGGCGTGCCTTCGAGCGCGACAAGGAGACGCTGCGGGGGATGGGGGTGCCGCTCACGACCGAATCGATCGGCGATGGCGCCGAGCTCGGCTACCGCGTGCGCCCCGAGGACTACTACCTGCCTGATCTCGGGCTCGACGCCGAGGAGGCGGCGGCGCTACGAGTTGCGGTGAGCGCGGTGTCACTCGGAAGCCACGCGGGGGAGGGCGCGCTCTTGAAGCTCGGCGGCCTCGCGGGCGATTCCGTGGCGCCGATCGCGTCGTTGCCGATCGCGCCCGCGCTCGCCACGCTCTTCGAGGCGTTCCGGGCGCGGGCCGTGGTCACGTTCACCCATCGCGACCGGGTTCGCACCGTCGAGCCGTGGGGGCTGTCTTCCAAACGCGGCCATTGGTACGTCGTCGGCTTCGATCGCGACCGCGGCGCGGTCCGAGCGTTCCGCGCCGACCGCATCGACGGCGACGTCGAGATGGGTGAGTCCGACGCGTTCGCGGCGCCTCCCGATTTCCGCCCCGACGACCACGTCGAGTCGCGCGCGTGGCTCCTCGGCGACGACCCGCCGGTACGGGTGCGCGTTCGGGTCGAGCCCGACTACGCCGATGCGATGCTCGCCGAGCTGGGCGCCGACGCCTTCGTCGTCGACGACGCGGACGGCGCCCCCGGTACGGTCGTCGAGACCACGGTCACCAACCGCGGGGCGTTTCGCACGTTCGTGCTCGGCTTCCTCGAGCACGCGGAGATACTCGAACCCGCCGGAATGCGCGCCGACGTCGTCGCGTGGCTCGAGCGAGCCGCGGCCGCCACCGGGCCGGGCCCGGCATGAGTCCGCGCGCGCTGGCCGGTCCCGAGATCCAGCGCATCCTCGCGCTCGGTGCCCTGGATCGTCGCCCACCCCGGATCCGCCAAGACCGAGATCGCCCGTCGATTCGGGATCACCGTCGACCAGCTCGAAGAGGATCTCGCGCTGGTGTTGATGATCGGCGTTCCGCCGTACTCTCCCGGCGACTTCCTCGACGTCGAAGACGACGAGGACGGCAATGTGTCGATCCGGCTCGCCGACTACTTCCGCCGACCCCTCCGGCTCACGCCCGCCGAGGGTCTGGCCTTGCTCGCGGCGGGCCGGGCGTTGCTGGCCGTGCCCGGATCGGATCCGGCGGGTCCGCTCGCGACCGCGCTCGCGAAGCTGGAGCACGCGCTCGAGCTTCCGGGGCTCGTCGTCGACGTCGGCGAGCCCGCACAGCTGACGGCGATCCGCGACGCCGTTGCCGGCCATGCACGCGTCGAGATCGAGTATTGGTCGGCCGGACGCGACGAGGTGACGAGCCGGCAGATCGATCCGGAAGTGGTGTTCTTCGCGACCGGCGAGTGGTACGTGGGCGCGTACTGCCACCGCGCGCGCGACGAGCGCATGTTCCGCGTCGATCGAATCCGCTCGGTCGTGCCGACGGGCGAGACGTTCGAGCCGGGCGCGACGGGCTTCGAGACCGGCGACGTGTACACACCTCGGGCCAACGACGCGCGCGTCACGCTCGAGCTCGCGCCCGCGGCGGCATGGGTCGCAGAGGCATACCCGACCGAGGCGGTCACCGAACGCCCGGATGGTTCGCTCGAGATCGTTCTGGCGGTGAGCGAACGGGCGTGGCTCGAGCGCCTGCTGCTGCGTCTCGGTCCGGACGCCCGGGTCGTCGGGCCCGCCGAGTTCGAGCCGCTCGCGGCGGACGCCGCGCACCGGATCCTGGAGCGGTATCGCCCGCCTGAAGCCTCCGCTCGGCCCGGGCCCGGCGGGCCCGACACCCGAGCGCGTCGGCGCGCGTGAGAGGATGCAACCGGTGAACCCGTCCCCGAGCGCCGATACCCCGTCTGTAGATCTGGTGGGCGAGGCTCCCGAAGACAGCTACGGAGAGACGCCGGCGCCGCCGTCGCGTCAGAAGCCGACCTGGGCCGTCGCGCTCGAATGGGCGATCCTCATCGTGTCGGCGCTGGCCATCGCGCTGCTGATCAAGACCTTCTTGTTCCAGGCCTTCTACATCCCGTCGGACTCCATGGTCCCGACGCTCAAGAACCACGACCGCGTCATCGTCAACAAGCTCTCCTACAAGCTCCACGACGTGCACCGCGGCGACATCATCGTCTTCACGTCGCCGCCGAACGTCGATCCGTCGGTCAAGGACCTGGTCAAGCGCGTCATCGGGCTTCCGGGCGAGACGATCGAGGGCCGCGCGGACGGGCACATCTACATCAACGGGAAGATGCTCACGGAGAAGTACCTCCCGGAGGGCCTCGCGCCCGGTCCGGGCTTCGCCGCGATCAAGATCCCGCCGAACTCGTATTGGGTGATGGGTGACAACCGGCCCAACTCCCGCGACTCGCGCTTCTTCCCCGAGCATTTCATCCGCAAGAAGGACATCGTCGGCCGCGTGTTCTTGCGGATCTGGCCGCTCAATCGTCTTGCGATCCTCTAGCGCGGCGGATTGACCACAGTGGAAGACGAACCGCAAGCGCCGATCGGCGACGCACCCGCCGACGCGCCCCCGACGGACGCGACTCCGGGCGGTGAGAAACGGAGCGTTTCCCGGACGGCAATCGAATGGGCCGTGCTCATCGTCGCGGCGATCGTCATCGCGCTGGTCGTCAAGGCGTTCTTGTTCCAGGCCTTCTACATCCCGTCGGACTCCATGGTCCCGACGCTCAAGAACCACGACCGCGTCATCGTCAACAAGCTCTCTTACAAGCTCCACGACGTGCACCGCGGCGACATCGTCGTGTTCACGACCCCGAAGGGCCCTGACGGACAGCCGATCGACCCGACGATCAAGGATCTCGTGAAGCGGGTGATCGGGCTACCGGGAGACACGGTCGGCGAGAAGGACGATCACATCCTGATCGACGGCAAGGCGATCAGCGAGCCGTATCTCCCGGCGGGAACTGTCAGCAACTGCTCGGAGTTCGGTCCGAACTGCTTCCCGTCGGGACCACTCGGGCCGAACGAGTACTGGGTGATGGGCGACAACCGCGGGGAATCACGCGACTCGCGCAGCTTCGGCCCGATCAAGAAGAGCTCGATCGTCGGACGCGTGTTCGTGCGCATCTGGCCACCCAATCGCCTGGGGCTCATGTAGCCGCTCCGCGGCCGACCCGGGCGGCAACGGTCAGTCGGCGATCCATTCACTGACGGTCGCGACCATCCGATCGGGCCGGTCGCAGTACACCGCGTCGATCCCCATCGAGAGCACCGCACGGATGTGGCGGACTTCCTGGGTGTCCCACGCGAACGCCTTCACCTCGAAACGGTGGAACAACGAGACGAGCCCCGCAGTCCATTCCGTGTGATGGAAGTTCATGGCGTCGATTCCCGCCGCGCCGAGATCGAATGCGTGTCGTTCGAGCGGCACGCCGATCCCGGTTCTGCGATCGGAGTGGACGAGCTTCACCCGCTTCTCGTCCCGCAGGCCGACGAGCAGCTCGACGTCGGGCGAGCAGACCCACAGTCGTTCCAACGCGCCGTTCTCCCGGGCCACATCGATCAGGCCCACGGCCGCGTCGGCCGACTTCACGTCGACCGAGCACTCGAAATCCGCGCCGAGCTCCGCGTAGACGTCGACCATGCGGGGAATGCCGTACGTGGCCAAGTCGTCGGAAGTAGTGGCCGAGATGCGCTTTCGCCGCAGACCTCGGGAGACAACAGGATCGTGGACACAGACGACCTCTCCGTCGGCCGAGAGCCATACGTCGGTCTCGATCCCGGTCGCGCCCTGTTCCAAAGCGGCCCGAAACGCCGGAATCGTGTTCTCGGGCTCGACGAGCCGGGCGCCACGGTGGGCGAAGGTGATGACGGCCACGACCACTCATCGTGCCATGCCGGACCCGTACGTCGCGCCGATGTGACCAGGGCCTCCGTCGAGGAACCTCAAGCAGCCCGGGAGGCCTGCCGAAGGGTGTATCAGCCGCCACCCGGCGGTTGTTGCGGGATTGGTAGCGGACCAGGGATGGGTGACGCGGTGACAACGATCCGGGCCAACTGCCCCAGCTGCGGAGACGTGCAGCTCACTGCGGACGACTTGACCGTCCGGGTATGCGCGGACGACGAGCGGGGCTCCTACTGCTTTCGGTGCCCCGACTGCCGTCAGGCCGTGGCAAAGGAAGCCAGCCGACGCATCGTCGACCTCCTGGTCTCGAGCGGCGTCCGGATGCAGGTCTGGCGTCTGCCGGCCGAGCTGACCGAGTCGCGGATCGGTCCGCCGCTCACGCCCGACGACCTCCTCGACTTCCACCTCTTGTTGGCGGGCAACACCTGGTTCGAGCAGCTGGCCGCGCAGGTGCGCCGCTCGCTCAACCGGTAGGGTCGGTCGCGTGCTCTGGATCGTGCCGTCGGCACTCGCGCTCGTCGGACTGATCGTGCTGAGCCTGCTGGCGAATCGCGTCCGCCGGGAGCTCACACCCACCGTGGTCGCGATCGACCGCTTCGGTCGCGAGCACCATGTGGCTGTAGAAGAGGCGCAGCGCCGGCTCCGCGAGCAGACCGCGAACACGCGCCGGCGACTCTCGGGCGACTGATCGCGCCGGCGTCTCGGCGCTCGGCGTTGCCGGCGTCCGACGGTAAGATCCGATGGACGGCACCTCAACGCCATGAGCCTCGGACCCGAAAAGATCATCCTCATTCTTGTGGTCGCGCTGATCGTCTTCGGGCCCCAGCGCCTCCCGGAGATCGCCCGCCAGGTCGGCGCCGCGATGCGCGAGCTACGACGTATGCAAGACACCGTCCGCGGTGAGCTCGAACAGGTGCTGCATCCCGATTTCACGCCCCCTGATCCGGCCGCCGCCCAACCGCAGCCGTCGATCGAAGAGACGGACCACGCCGCGCTCCCGCCGGGTGATTACCCCACCGAAGACGTCACCGACGACGGCTTCGCCGGACCACGATCGTTCAGCTGACCGGTACGGGAGGCCGAACGATGACCGAATCGACGCTCGACGAAGGGCGGATGACCCTCGTCGAGCATCTCGCCGAACTGCGCCGCCGCGTCATCGTCAGCGCGATCGTGCTCGTCGTCTTCACGATCATCGTCTTCCTCCTGTACGACCACCTCCTGCATTTCCTCTCCGCGCCGTACGAGCGCGTCACCCGGGGGAAATCGAACGCCGCATGCGGTGCGACGGCGACGTCGGGCTGCAAGCTCATCGCCACCGGACCGCTCGAGCCCTTCCTCGTGAGACTCAAAGTGGCGACCTACGGCGGGATCGCGTTGTCGGTGCCCGTGATCTTTTGGCAGATCTGGCGGTTCGTCACGCCCGGCCTGCACAAACACGAGCGCCGTTACGGCGTCGGATTCCTCGTCGCGATCGTCGTGCTCTTCGCACTCGGCGGGGTCGTGGCGTGGTTCACGGTGCAAAAGGCGCTCGAGTTCCTGCTCGGGGTGGGCGGGAACTCCATCCAGCCGTTCATCACCGCCGACAAGTACCTCACGCTCGTCACCTTGATGATCGCCGCCTTCGGGGTCGCGTTCGAGTTCCCGGTGCTCTTGGTGTTCTTGTTGTTGGTCCGGGTCGTGAACACCCGCCAGCTCCGCAACGTCCGGCGCTGGATGATCGTCGGGATCGTGACCTTCGCGGCGGTCATCACCCCGAGCCAGGACCCGTTCTCCCTATTCTTCATGGCGGTCCCCATGTACATCTTCTACGAGGCCGCGATCGTGATCGGTCGCTTGATGAAACGATGATGACGACACCATGAGCCGTTCCAAGAGCCGCCAACCGTTCGTCCCGGCGCGGCCGCGGGCCGAGGTGTACACCGCGGTCGCGGTCGGCGCCTCGATCGTCGTCGGCACGATCCTGCTCATCTGGCTCATGCGGCCGGGGACACGCGGAGTCCCCGGTGGGGGAGGCCTGCTCAACCGCCAGCCCCGCATGGTGATCCTCGCCCTCCTCGGCGCCGCCGTCGCTACCGCACTGAGCCTCGCGTTCGTGCGCAGTCGCCGCCGGCCCCACCTCGGGAGCCGGGAGGCGATCGCCCTGGGCACGGGCATCGCCGTCGTCCTCGCAGTCGTGGGCGGGATCTTCTGGCCGGGTGGCGTCATCCGGCACTGGCCCAAACAACCGACGCTCGCCAACACCCCCGCGACAACGCCCAGCTCGGTACCCTCCAGAGCTACGACGTCCACAACGGGTACGACGGTGAAGACTCCGAGCACGACGAGCGTTACGACCTCCTCTCCGACCACCAAGGCCGGGTGACGGCCGGCGAAATTCGAGCGGCGTTCACGGCAGAACGGCCGTTCCCGCTGGACCAGTTCCAGCTCGAGGCCCTCGACGCGCTCGACGCCGGGCGATCGGTGCTCGTGGCCGCGCCGACGGGATCGGGCAAGACCCTCGTGGCCGAGTACGCGATCGCCTGCGCGCTCGCGCAAGGGACCAAAGCCTTCTACACGACCCCGCTGAAGGCGCTGTCGAATCAGAAGTACGG
Organism: uncultured Actinomycetes bacterium; assembly: GCA_963812205.1. Classification (GTDB taxonomy): domain Bacteria; phylum Actinomycetota; class Acidimicrobiia; order IMCC26256; family PALSA-610; genus PALSA-610. The sequence goes on along the minus strand of CAWEUJ010000002.1, from coordinate 992,391 downwards.
CGACTTCGTCCGGGCGTACGGATCCGAACGGGTCGGTCTGCTCACGGGCGACAACGCCATCAACGGCGACGCGTCGATCGTGGTGATGACCACCGAAGTGCTCCGCAACATGATCTACGCGGGCTCCCACACCCTGCAGGGCCTGCGCTACGTCGTGCTGGACGAGGTGCACTACCTCCAGGACCGCGCGCGCGGCGCGGTGTGGGAGGAGGTCATCATCCACCTCCCGGCCGATATTGACATCGTCGCCCTCTCGGCCACGGTGTCGAACGCGGAGGAGGTCGCGGCGTGGATGCAGACCGTCCGCGGGGCGACCGAGACCGTCATCGAAGAGCGCCGCCCGGTCGACCTGGTGCATCTCTACCTCGTCGGCGACCGCGGGGCGCCGAGCCTGCACCTGCTGCCCACGTTCGTCGACGACGACGGCGAGCCCCGCCCGAACCCGGCCGCGACGCGGCTCGACGGTCGCAACGTGGTGAACCGTGGTCAGCGACGGCGCCGGCTGTACAAGCCGTGGCGGACCGAGGTGGTCGAGCGCCTCGCCGAGGAACGCATGCTGCCGGCGATCGACTTCGTGTTCTCCCGCACCGGGTGCGACCAGGCCGTCGAACAATGCCTGGCGGCGGGTATCCGCCTCACCAACGCCGACGAGCGCCGGGCGCTGCGTGCGATCGCGGAGCGTCACGTCGAGTCGCTCTCGGACGCCGACCTCGACGTGCTCGGCTACGACACCTGGCTCTCGGGGATGGAAGCAGGCGTGGCCGCGCACCACGCCGGGCTGGTGCCGCCCATGAAGGAGGCGGTCGAGGAAGGATTCTCGACGGGCCTGCTGAAGGTGGTGTTCGCGACGGAGACGCTGGCGCTCGGCATCAACATGCCCGCGCGGTCGGTGGTGATCGAGAAGCTCTCGAAGTTCACCGGCGAGCACCACGAGTTCCTGACCCCGGGCGAGTACACGCAGCTCGCGGGACGCGCGGGCCGCAGGGGCATCGACGAGGTGGGGTACGTCGTGGTGCTGTGGGATCCGTTCGTGCCGTTCGAGCAGGTCGCCGGGCTCGCATCACGCCGCACCTACGCCCTCACCTCCTCGTTCCACCCCACGTACAACATGGCCGCCAACCTGGTACAGCGCTACCCGCCGCAGCAGGCCCGCCACCTCCTCAATCTCTCGTTCGCCCAGTTCCACACCGACCGCGATGTGGTCGCGGTGGAACGAGACCTGGAGGTGCGCCGGGAACAGCTCGCGCTGGCCGAGGCCAATGCAGTCCACCCGGCCGGCGACGTGCAGGAGTACCGGCGCCTTCTGGCCGCGCTCGACGCGGCCCGGCGAGCCGCGCACGGCGACTCCAACCGCAAGTTCGAGAGCCTCCGCCCGGGCGACGTGCTCGTCGTGCCCAAGCGGGGCGGCAAGGTCGTGGTGCTCAAGCAGGAACGCGGGGGCGGTCAGCCGCGCGTGCTGGCCCTCACCCAGGGCAAGTCCCTCGTCCGCTTGACGGCGGGCGACATCCGCGGCCGGCTGCGCAAGATCGCGACGATCGACCTGCCCCGCCCCTTCGCGCCCCGGAGCCAGTCGTTCCAGCGGGCGACCGCGGAGACGCTCCGCCGCCTCCGCGTCGCCGACGCGGAGCTCCCGCCCGATCCCGGCGGCGACGTCGAGGAGCTGCAGGACGAGGTCGCCGCGCACCCGTTGCACGGCCGTTCCGATGTGGACGCGGCGCTGCGCGCCGCCTGGCAGGCCGATCGGATCGCGCGCGACATCGCCCGCCTGGAACGAAAGGTGTCGTCGCGCAACGACAGCCTGGCCCGGCAGTTCGACCGCGTCCTCGGGGTACTCACCACCTGGGGCTACGTCGACGATTGGACACTCACCGACGCCGGCCGCCTGTTGACCCGCCTCAACAGCGAGGGGGAGCTCGTCGTCGCCGAGGCGGTGCGCGAAGGGCACCTCGACGGGATCGATCCGCCAACCATGGCGGCGGTCGTGTCGTGCTTCACCTTCCAACGCCGGGGACCGGAGAGCAACGACGCCATGCCACCGCGCCGCTGGCCGAACCAGGAGGTCGCCCGCCGGAGCCGGGCGCTCGACGCGGTGTGGCGCGACCTGCAACTGGCCGAGCGGGAGGCCCGCCTGCCCGAGACCCGCCGGCCCGATCCCGGCTTCACGGCGGCGATCTACGCGTGGGTGAAGGGCGAGGATCTCGCCGACGTGCTGGAAGACGAGGAGATGACCGGCGGCGACTTCGTCCGCAACGTCAAACAGACGATCGATCTCCTCCGCCAGATCGCGGACGTCGTCACGAACGACGTGACGGCGTCCACCGCGCGTGCCGCCGCGGACGCGTGCCTGCGAGGGGTCATCGCGGCGTCGAGCATCGTCAAGGCGCCGGCCGCGTGATCAGGCCGGGGGAGGAGTGGGGCGGACCCGCCTCGGCGCCGCCGGATCTGGAGGTCGCGGGCGGCGACGCCGACCTCGCGGCCGCCGTCGCCGGCCGTCCGGGCGTGCTGGTGCGTTTCCGGCCCGACGCGACGTCAGATCTCGCGGGTGCGGTCGGCCTCCGCGAGCCCGGCGCCGGGGGCATGGAGCTGCCGCTCGACCTGCTCCGGCTGGACGAGGGCGCTGATCCGGCCGAGGGCCCGCCCGTCGCCGTGAACATGGTCGTGATCGGTTCGCAGCCCGACAGCTTCGGAAGATTCGTCCGAAGATTCGCCGCGAACGTGCGGGTCGACGGGAAGCCGGTCTTCCACGGGCCGTGCACCACGGTGCTGATCTCGACCGGGCAGTTCCGCCACGGGCTCGACCTCGTCCCGCGTGGGCACCCGGGCGACGGCCGAGCCGAGCTCCAGATCTACGCCGTTGCCTCCCGCGAACGTCGTGAGCTGCGGGCCCGGCTCGCCACCGGAACCCACGTTCCGCACCCGAACATCACCCAGCGCAGCGGGGTGCACTTCACGGTCGATCTCGACCGGCGCGTCCCGGTCGAGATCGACGGTCGGGCCGCTCCCGCCACCGATCTCGTCACCGTCACCGTCGTCGCCGACGCGTACCGCCTCCTCGTCTGAGCCCCACATCCCGAAAAATCTCCACGGAACGGGGCGTTTTCGAGATGCGCGCCGGTCGCCCGAACCGTCGCTACCATCGCCAATCCCATGCTCTACGCGCCGGAGACGTTCACCGAAAGCGAAGTGGATCGTCTTCGGCCGTACTTCACGAATCTCGACGGGCCGGTCTTCGCGCTCACCAACCTCCCCGAAGTCGTCAAAGGCGCGCTGTTCGCCGCGCTACTCGCGCTCCGACAAGAGCCTGCGACGGCTGTTCCTCGACGAGTTCGTCGGCGACCTCGACCTCACCGGTGACCTCACGGTCGACGCGACGGTGGGCCTGAAGCGCGCCGAGGACCTCTACGAGCGGGTGTTCCTCGAGTACGGCGACGATTCGGTGGCCCAACTCGGCGGGGTACATCTCGCGTGCGAACAGGCGTCGAACCTGCTCACGAAGGTGCTCGAGTGGGGCCGGCTGATGGCCTACCTCGAGCAGTCGACGCGCTACATCCCCTACGACTCGCGCCTCCAGGGCCGTTACCGCTACCTACGCCCGTCGCAGATCTGTTCGTCGCCGATGGGAACGCGCTACATCGCCGACCTCGACGCCCTCTTCGACACCTACAGCGCGGCACTGCCCGCGATGATGGACTGGGCCCGCGAGCGATACCCGAAGGAGCCGGCCGACTCCGACTTCGTCTACAAGCAGACGATCAAGGCGAAGGCGTGCGACACGCTGCGCGGCCTCCTGCCGGCGGCCACGCTGTCGAACGTCGGCATCTACGGCACCGGCCAGGCCTTCGAGGCGCTCCTCCTGCGGATGCGGGCACACCCGCTCCCCGAGGCGCAAATGTACGCGCAGCTCATGCTCGACGAGCTCCGCAAGGTCATCCCGTCTTTCCTCGTCCGCGTCGACCGACCCGAGCGCGGGGGCGCGTGGTCGGCGTACCTCTCGGCGACGCGCGACGACACCCACGCGCTCGTCCAACGCATCTTCGCCAACGAACGGCCCGAACCGACGAACGAGGTCAGCCTCGTCGACTGGGACCCGAACGGCGAGGACAAGGTGCTCGCCGCCATCTGCTACTCGCATACCCGCCTCCCGGAAGCGCAGCTCCTCGAACGTGTGCGCAGTCTTTCGGCCGACGATCGGGTCGCGCTCGTGCGCGCCTACGTCGGAGAGCGCACCAATCGTCGTCACAAGCCCGGCCGGGCGTTCGAGCGCACCGGCTACCGATTCGACGTGCTCGGCGACTACGGCGCCTTCCGCGACCTCCAGCGTCACCGCATGCTCACCATCGAGTGGCAGCAGCTCACTCCGCATCACGGCTTCGAAATGCCCACGCCGCTGCGTGACGCCGGCCTCGCCCTGCGCTACGACGAGGCGATGGAACGATCGGCCGGCTTGTACGCCGCGCTCGTCGAGCCGTTCCCGGAACAAGCGGCGTACGCGGTGTCGCTCGGTTATCGCATGCGCTACGTCATGCAGATGAACGCGCGCGAGGCCATGCATCTGTGCGAGCTGCGCAGCTCGCCGCAAGGGCACCCCACGTATCGGCGCGTCGCGCAGGAGATGCATCGCCAGATCGCGGAGCGCGCCGGGCATCGCGCGATCGCTGAAGCAATGCGTTTCGTCGACCACGGTACGTACGATCTCGAGCGTTTGGACGCGGAGCGCGCGGCAGAGATTGCGACGCGTGCTCCCGAGTTGAAACACATGCGAATTTTTCGTTGATTCCTTGACCAGCAACGACGCGCGTCGCGCCAGGTCAACGCGTTTCGCTCCCGCTTGACATCGTTGCGCCGTTGAGGCTGACTACATCCCGCCCTCGGTCTCGGTGTCGAGGACCCGAGGCGGCGCGAACGGCGGAGATCGCAGGTAGCGCTGCCGGGGGGCGAGGCGTTGCGAAGGGGTTGGGCGGTAGTCCGGGAGTCTTCGTTAGAGAACGTTGCGATAACCCGTCTGCGTTGCGCAGGCCGGGCCAACCAGCGGCCCCAACGGGCTCCCGACCACTCCGCCCACCCCCTTTGGCCGACTCCTCGGACAGGCCGCACCCGGCGTCGCGAGGAGATGACCGGAACCGTCTCCCGGGCGTTATACTCCGCGCCCCCAAAGGGGCTACGTGAGTGGGAAGGATTCTCACCACTCCACGGTTACATGCCTGCTCACACCGTTTCCTCCCCCCGCAAGAAGGCACCCGAATGAGTGACGACGACTTCGACGACGAGCCCACGCTCGACGAGGACGACCTCGACGAGGACGTTCTCGACGAGGACGTCCTGGCCGACGACGACGATCTCCTCGACGACGACCTGGTCGATGACGTCGAGGAGGACATCATCGCCGTGGTCGCAGTCCCCGGCGTGCTCGTCCAAGAGACCGAGGCCGCGCCCGAAGAAGAAGAGGACGACGTCGTCGATCTCGACGAGGAACTCCACCCCGACGACGTCGAGGAAGCGCTCGACGTGGTGTTGCGCGAGCGCACCGTCGCGCAGGGTCTCGAAGAAGACGAAGAAGAAGACGACGAGCCCGACGACCGGGGCGAGGTCGGCACCAAGATCGTGCCGCGTCGGGAGAACGAGTTCCTCTGCAAGAGCTGCTTCTTGGTGCTCCCTCGCCACCAGCTCGCGGACGAGAAGCGCATGATCTGCCGCGACTGCGCGTGAGGCGGCCGCGGCCGGCGACGGTCGCTCGCGCCACCGCGGCAATCGCCTCCGGCGCCCTTCTCGCACTCAGCCGGCCGCCGTTCGACCTCGGGCCTCTCGCGTGCGTCGCGCTGGTGCCGCTGTTCGTCGCGTGGCGCGGCCGGACCACCCGCACCGCCGCTGCGCTCGCGTTCCTTGCCGGTGTCGTCTACTACGCCACCCTCTGCGCGTGGATCTGGTACTTCGGCACGGTCGCCATCGTGCCGTTCACCACGGCGGTCGCGGCGTACTGGGCGGCCGCCGCCGCGGTCATCGCCTGGCTCGCGGCGCGAAGCGTCACGAACCCGTGGCTCACCGCCGCGGTCTGGGTCTGCGCCGACGCCGTCGTCGCCCGCTGGCCGTTCGGCGGCTTCTCGTGGGGCGAAGTCGGCTACGCGTTTCACAACGTCGTTCCGGCGCGCGCGGTTGCGAGTGTCGGGGGTGTCACCTTCGTGACGTTCCTGGCGGTCGCGCTGAACGCCCTGCTCGCTGATCTGATCGGGGAGGAACGCTCGGTCGGCGCGTACCTGCGGGCCCAGGCCGGGATCGCCGCGATCGCGCTGATCGTCGTGGCGTCGACCGTCACCCGCGCCCAACCCCGGCCCGCCGGCATGCTGCACGTGGCCCTGGTCCAGGGCAACGACCAGAACCGCGACCTGACCGACGCGGAGATGCAGGCCGACTACCTACCGGACAGCCACTTCCAGCTCGCGCAGCAGATCACCGACCCCGTGGACCTGATCGTGTTCCCGGAGTCGAGCATGAACACCTGGACCGACGCCGACCCGAGGACCGATCCCCACGTCCACGGCAACCTCGTCGCGATCGCCCAGGCACACCACGCGTGGGTGCTCGCCAACGCGACCGTCGCCGTGCCCCCCGACGGCAACAAGCTGTGGAACCTCGACGTCCTCTTCAGCCCCGCCGGCGCCGTCGCCGGCACGTACACGAAGCGCCATCTGGTGCCCTTCGGCGAGCGCGTGCCGTTTCGCGCGGCGCTCGAGCACCTGGTGGGAGCGGCACTCAGCCAGGTGCCCCGCGACTTCGAGCCCGGGAACTCGCCGGGGATCTTCACCGTCGCCGGCGTCCGGATCGCCACCGTGATCTGCTTCGAGTCGGCCTTCGGGTACCAGGTGCGGCCGCTGGTACGCGACGGCGCCCACGTGGTCGTCCTTTCGACGAACAACCGCTCGTACCGTCGATCGGCGAACTCCGCCCAGCACCTCGCCATCGGTCAGATGCGAGCGGCCGAGACCGGCAGGCCCGTCATCCAGTCGGCGATCTCGGGCATCACCGCGGTGATCGACGCCGACGGCGTCGTGCACGACCGCACCCACCTGTTCGACCGCACCCTGGTACAGACCACGGTCGAAGGGACGAGCGGCGAGACGCCGTACGTCCGCTACGGGGAATGGGCGACGCAGGGGAGCTTCGCCGGCGTCGCGGTGGCCGTCGGATTCGTGCTGGTCGGCGTTCGTCGCCGCCGAAAGGCGTCTCTAGACTCACAGCCGCTATGACCGAGCATCCCGACCGGATCGAACGCACGCTCGAGGTACTCCTCTACGCACCCATCGGCATCGGCCTGTTCCTCAAGGACGCGGCGCCGACGTTCGTCAACATGTTCGTCGCACGCGGTCGCGCCGAGATCGATCGTCGCCACGACGACGTGCAGCAGCGGGTTACGACCGCGCGCAGCATCGGTCAGGTCGCGTTGGCCTTCGGTCCACCGATGGTGCGCAAGCGCGTCGAGGACACCGTTGCCGACGCCCGCCGCCGGGCCGAAGGGATCTTCGGTGCGCCTGTCACCGATGCGCCGAAGGCCGATTCGCCGGGCGTGTCGACCCCGACGGCGACGGGCTCGCCCGACGCGACGGCGCCAACGCCGCCGACGACCGCGGCGGAACCGGCTCCGGCGCGCACCGCGCCGACGCCGTCCGGATGGGCGGCGTACCCGGCCGACACCGGTGACGCGGCGGGCAGCGCCGAGCTGCCCATCCCGGGTTACGACGCGCTGTCGGCGTCGCAGGTCGTGGAACGACTCATCGGGCTCGATCCCGACGAGCTGAACGCCGTGCACGAGTACGAGGCGACGCACCGCCAGCGGCGCACGATCCTCGGCAAGATCGAACAACTCGCCGGATAGCGGACCCAGTGGAGCCCGCCCGAGCGGCGAACCCATCCGATCTGCCGGTGCTCGTCGAGCTGGCGCAGGCCCTGCGAGCCGAGATGACCGACCAGCGCGGCGGCGCGCTCTGGACCACCCGCGAGGCCCGGCCGGAGCCGCACGACGAGACCATACGGTCGCTCCTCGGTCGCGACGACGCGTCGGTGGTGGTGGGGACGATCGACGGCACGATCGTGGGCTTCGCCACCGTCGAGATCGAGACACTGCGCGACGGCACCCGGCTCGGGGTCATCGGCGACCTGTTCGTGGAACCCCAAGCGCGCGCCGTCGGGGTGGGGGAGTCGATCGCCGACCTCGTCATCGACTTCTGCCGCGACGCCGGCTGCATCGGGATCGACGCGTACGCGCTCCCCGGCGCCCGTACCGCGAAGAACTTCTTCGAACGCTCGGGTTTCACGGCGCGCGCGCTCGTCATGCATCACAAGCTGTAGCCCTCCGGGCCCGGCGAAGCGCTGGGTAGTGTCGGCCCATGACCGCGACCGACGCCGACGCCGACCTGACTGCCTCCGAGGTCTTGTGGGATCTCGGTCCGCTGCTTCCCGAAGCCGGCGACCAGGGACTGAACGACCTGCTCGACGCCGCCGACGGGCGGGTCGAGGAGCTCGCCCGCAGACGCGGTCGCATCGCCGATCTCGACGCGGCGGAGCTGGCGGAATTCATGCAGGAGATGTCCGGCCTGCTCGACCTCGTGGGGAGAGCCGGCAGCTTCGTCGGCCTCGACTTCGCGACCGACACCACCGATCCGGCCCGGGGCGCTCGGATGCAACGCGTCGAGGAACGGGCTACCGCCATCAACACCAAGCTCCTGTTCTTCGAGCTCGAGTGGGCAGCTCTGACCGACGAACGGGTCGAGGCGCTGCTTGCCGATGAGCGGCTCGCGTTCGCGCGTCACTACCTGCGCTCGGCGCGCCGTTACCGGCCCCACCTCCTCACCGAACCGGAAGAGGTCATCCTCACCGAGAAGGCGATGAGCGGACGCAGTGCGTGGGAGCGGCTGTTCGAGGAACAGGCGTCGAGCATCTCCGTGGAGCTCGACGGCGCGCCGACCACGCTCGAGGCCGCGCTGGCGCGCCTGCACGCCCCCGAGCGCGACGTGCGCCGGGCCGCCGCCGAGGCCGTCACCGCCGGCCTCGAACCGGGGCTGCGCACGCGGTCCTTCGTCTTGAACACCTTGCTCTCCGACAAGGCCATCGACGACCGGCTGCGGCACTACGACACGTGGATCTCGAGCCGCAACCTGGCGAACGAAGCGAGCGACGCGTCGGTGCAGGCGCTCGTCGACGCGGTGCAGGGCCGCAACTCGATCCCGCAACGTTGGTACGCGCTGAAGGCACGCCTCCTCGGCATCGACCGGTTGGCCGACTACGACCGCATGGCGTCGGTGGCCGACGTCGAAGCGCATGTGGGCTGGGGGAACGCCCGGGAGCTCGTGCTCGACGCGTACGGTTCGTTCTCCGGCGAGCTCGCCGACACCGCGCGACGGTTCTTCGACGGCGCGTGGATCGACGCCCCGGCCCGACCGGGCAAGCGGCCGGGCGCGTTCTGCGCGTACACGGTGCCATCACACCACCCGTACGTCTTGCTGAACTGGACCTCGCGCCGGCGCGACGTGCTGACGCTCGCGCACGAGCTCGGGCACGGGCTGCACGCGTACCTGGCGCGCGACCAGGGCGTCTTCCACCAGACCACGCCGCTCACGCTCGCGGAGACCGCGTCGGTATTCGGTGAGACCGTGACCTTCGGTCGCCTCCTCGAGGAGGTGACCGACCCGAACGAGCGCCTGGCGCTGCTCGCGTCGAACCTCGAAGACCAGATCGCGACCGTCTTCCGCCAGATCGCGATGAACCGCTTCGAGCACGCGATGCACACCGAGCGACGCGAAGCCGGGGAGCTGTCGGTAGAGCGTCTGGGTGAGCTCTGGGCCGCGTCGCAAGCCGAGATGCTCGGCGACTCGGTGGAGATCACCGAGGGCTACCGCACGTGGTGGTCGTACATCCCGCACTTCATCGGCACTCCCGGATACGTCTACGCGTACGCGTACGGCCAGCTGCTGGCGCTGTCGGTGTACGCGCAATACGAGGCCCGCGGAGCCGAGTTCGTGCCGCGATACCTCGACCTCCTGCGGGCCGGGGGATCGATGGCGCCGGAAGACCTGGGCAAACTCGTCGACGTCGACCTCGCCGATCCCGGATTCTGGGATCGCGGCCTCGACATCATCGACCGTCGCCTCGACGAGACGATCGCGGCCGCCGAGGCTGCAGGAAGGTTGTCATGACGTACCGCGTGATCCAGTGGAGCACCGGCAACGTGGGTGTCGCCGCGTTGCGTTGCATCATCCGCCATCCCGACCTCGAGCTGGTCGGGGTGTGGGTGCACTCACCCGACAAGGCCGGTCGCGACGCGGGGGAGTTGTGCGGCCTTGCTCCGACCGGTGTCCTCGCGACGAACGACGCCGACGCGCTGCTCGCGCTCGACGCCGACTGCGTCTCGTACACCGCGACCGCCGACCTGCGCCCGATGGAGGCGATCAAGGACATGGCCCGCATCCTCGAGTCGGGCAAGAACGTCGTGTCGAGCTCGGTCGTGGCCGCGGTGTGGCCGCTGCACCTCGACCCGGCGATGCGCACGCCGATCGAGGACGCGTGCGCGGCCGCGGGCGTGTCGTGGTTCACGTCCGGCATCGATCCGGGATGGGCGAACGACGCCTTGCCGCTGCTCCTGACAGGCACCTGCGAGGACGTCGAGATCCTCCGGGTCATGGAGATCGTGAACTACAAGGACTACGAACAGCCGACCGTGCTCTTCGAGACGATGGGATTCGGCCAGGCGCTCGACGCCCAGCCGCTGCTGTTGCTCCCCGGCGTGCTGTCGTTCGCGTGGGGTGGCGTCATCAAGGTCCTGGCCGCGGGCCTCGGTGTCGAGATCGAGGAGCTGCGCGAAGTGCACGAGCGCCGGGCCGCGCCCGCCCGGATCGACCTCGGCTTCGGCGTGATCGAGGAAGGAACCACCGCGGCACTGCGTTTCGAGGTGCAGGGCATCGTCGGCGGCGAGCCCCGCATCATTGTCGAACACGTCACCCGCCTCGACGACGCGCTCTGTCCCGACTGGCCGCAGCCCGTCGGCGCCGGCGGCTACCGCGTGGTGGTCACCGGAACGCCGAGCTACCAGTGCGACGTGCAGATGACGGCGCGTCCGGGCCAGGGCGATCCCGGCGTCATCGGCACTGCAGGACGGCTCGTGAACGCGATTCCCGAGGTGTGCCAAGCCGGGCCCGGCCTGCTCTCGCCGCTCGACCTGCCCCTGGTCAGCGGCAAAGGCCTGATGCGCTCATCGTGAGACGAGACCGGCTTCGCTTCGCGGTCTCCGCAGCCACGTAGAGGAAGGCGCGCGGCTATCCACCCACAGGCCGAGAGCCTCACCTACATTCGTCACTGTGACGCAAACGGGCTGCCGCTGGTGTGGAAGAGCGCTCGCCGGATCGAGCGGGGTGGGACGTCCGCGGTTGTACTGCAAGCAGTCGTGTCGCCAGCGCGACTACGAAGCCCGCCGGCGCGGCCTCGAGCTGGGACTGGGTGAGCACGAGCTCGTGATCACCCGCACGGAGCTCGAATCCATTCGGGACCGCATGTTCGTGCTCGAGCGCACCGTCGAGGACGCCGAGGTCGACCTTCGCCAGCCCGAAGCCCGCCGGGCGAAGGAGCTTCGGCGCGTCCTGGACTACGTGCTGGACACCGCCCGCGAATGCGTGCAGCCGTAAGAGCGGCGACGATGTCGACCTCGGTTACCCGCTCGTGGTGACCGGCAGACATCTCCGAGCCGACCGTCGCGCCCTCGTGCTCCCCCGGGCCGCCGATAATGCTCGTTATGTCAACTTGCCTGGAATTGCGTGCCGGTGGGCCCGGGGGCCAGCCTCGCCCCCATGACTCCTGACGACCTCGTAGAGATCGAACTGATCAAGCGGCTCAAGTACAAGTACGCCCGGTGCCTCGACCAAAAGCTCTGGGGCGAGATCGCCGAGTGCTTCACGGTCGACGCGTTCGCGGCGTACAGCGGCGGCGGGTACTCGTTCGAGGGTCGCGACGCGATCATCGATTTCCTGACCCGTTCGATGGGTGCCGAGACCTTCCTCTCCAGCCACAAGATGCACCACCCGGAGATCGACCTGACCGGTCCCGACACGGCGCACGGCGTCTGGGCGCTCGACGACGTCGTGATCATGACCGACTTCGAGCTGACGATCCGGGGCTGCTCGTTCTACGACGACGACTACGTCAAACAAGACGGCGTGTGGCGCATCCAGCGCACCGGCTACAAGCGCGTCTACGAGGAGATGCAGCCACGCGGCAACGTCGACGGGCTGAAGCTCACCGCCTCCTGGTGGGCCACCGGCGGCCGCAGCGAGCTCCCCGCCGGCTGACGGTCCGGCCGCTGCACTTGTAACGTCGAACCGTGCCACCGACCGCGGCCGAGATCCGAACCGGCCTCGGCCATCCCGTCATCGACGCCGACGGCCATGGCATCGAGTACCTCCCGTGGTTCCGCGACCTCCTTCGCGACGAGGGCGGACCGGGCGCGGTCGACGCGTGGACGGTGGTCGAGAACGGCGCCCGCCTGAGCCGCGCCCTCGACGTCGATTCCAAGCGAGCCCTCGGTCTGTTCCGCGTGTCGTGGTGGGGACTGCCCAGCGAGAACACGCTCGATCGGGCCAGCGCGATGCTGCCGGCGCTGTTGTACGAACGCCTCGACGAGCTCGGCATCGACGTCGCGGTGTGTTACCCGACCTATGGCCTGACCGTCATGGGCCTCGACGATCCACATCTGCGCGTCGCGGCCGCACGCGCGTTCAACACGTACTACGCGCAGGCCTACGCGGGGCTGCGCGACCGACTCGAACCGGTTGCGGTCGTGCCCACGTTCGCCCCCGACGAAGCCATCGAAGTGCTCGACCACGCGATCGGGACGCTCGGCCTCCGGGCCGTCATGTGCACCGGATTGGTGCACCGGCCCCTGCCCGGTGACAACCTCCCGCGAGGCGCGCGTTGGGTCGACGCGCTCGGCCTCGACGCCGCGCACGACTACGACCCGCTCTGGCGCCGGTTCGTGGAGCTCGACGTCACGCCCACCTTCCACTCCACCGGCATGGGCTGGGGCAGCCGCACCTCACCATCGAATTACGTCGCCAACCACGTCGGATCGTTTGCCGCCGCCGGCGAGGCGCTGTGTCGATCGTTGTTACTCGGCGGGGTGATGCACCGCTTCCCCGAACTGCGGTTCGCGTTCTTGGAAGGCGGCGTGACGTGGGCCGCGAGTCTGTGCAGCGACCTCGTCGGGCATATGGAGAAACGTCACAGTGACGTAATCGGCCGGTACGACCCCGCGCGGCTCGACCGTGCACTTCTCACCACGTTGATCGAACGGTACGGCGCCGACGCGGTGCGCGCCCGGGTGGGCGATCTCGACGCCGCGCTCCACATGCTGAGCGAGCCCGACGAGGACCCATCGCAGCTCGACGAGTTCGCGACCAGCGGGCTGCGCTCCCCCGCCGACATCCGCACCACGTTCGCGCAACAGTGCTTCTTCGGCTGTGAAGCCGACGACCCCACGTGGGCCCTTGCGTTCGCGCCCGAGTATCACGGCACCCGGCTGGGCGCGATGTTCGCGTCCGACCTCGGACACTGGGACGTTCCCGACGCGAGCCGCGTGCTCCCCGAAGCCTGGGAGCTCGTGGAACACGGCCACGTCACCACCGACGACTTCCGCGCCTTCACCCACGACCACGCGCTCGCGCTCTGGGGACCGAAGCTGTTCGCCCAGACGATATTGGCCGGCCCGTGACGCACCCGTGGCGCACCGCCTCGGTCGAGACCGACGGCGAGAGCATCTACTACGAGGTCACCGGCGCCGACGCCGCACCCACCGTCGTGTTGACACACGGCGCGGGTGGATCGCATGCAGTGTGGTTCCAACAGGTGCCCGCCCTCGCTGCCGCCGGTTACCGGGTCGTCACCTGGGACAGTCGCGGGTTCGGCCGTTCGACCTACGACACCGGGGTATTGAGTACCGAAGCCGCGGTCGCCGACCTCGTCGCCGTGCTCGACGCGACCGGCACCGAACGAGCGCATCTCGTCGGCCAATCGATGGGCGGTTGGTGGGTGACCGCGTTCGCGGCAGCGTCGCCGCGGCGCGTGCAAACGCTCACGTTGTCGAACACCGTCGGCGGACTCTGGACCGATGCGCTCGGCGAGCATTTCGCGAACTTCGTCGCGGGCGCGCCCGGGTCCGACGAGAGCCGGTTGGGCGTGCACAGCGCGCTGGGCCCGACCTTCGCCGCGCGCGATCCGCGCGCGCGTTCCTCTACCAACAACTCAACACGTTCCACGCGCCGCCGATGCGCGCAGTCGCGAAGGCGCTCACGGGCGGGCGCATCGAACCCGGCACCCTCGACGCGCTCGGGATCCCGATCCTCGTGATCACCGGGACCGACGACACCGTGTTCCCCGCGCCGCTCGTCATCGAGAGCTTCCGACGCCTGGCCGACGTCGCGATCGTCGAGATCGCCGACGCCGGCCACTCCCCCTACTTCGAGCGGCCCGACGACTACAACGCCGCGCTCGTCGAGTTCCTCGCCGCGTCGGCCGAGTCGGCGAGCGAACGGGACGAGACCTTGTAGGTGAGGGTTCCGGTCGCCGCGAGCACGCCCGAACCGCTACGCACCTCGGCGTCGCAGAAGACGATCGACCGGCCCCGCTGGGTCACCCAGCCCTCGGCCACGAGATCGTCGTCGACGATCGGCGCCAGGAACCGCAGCTGGATGTCGATCGTGAACAGCTCGCGGGGCTCGTCGTAACCCGAACCGACCGCGGGCACGACGACCGTGTCGATCATCGACGCGATCACCCCGCCGTGCACGACTCCGGCCGGCTGGCGGAACTCCGGCCGGTACGCGAGCCGCATGCGCGCGTAGTCGTAGCGGACCTCCTCCAGGTCGACACCGAGGAACTGCGGGAACCAGACGGTGTCCCATTTCCCGAACCGCTCCCACCGGGCGGCGCGGGCCTGCGCCAGGGGCGGGAACTGCTCGGATCGTGTCGTCATGGTCCCGAAGCTACCGGCGGCCACCGCCAGATCGTCCAGCCCTCGACGGCGTCGGCGCCGATCGCCCGGTAGAAGTCGTGCGCGGCGGTATTCCAGTCGAGGACGGCCCATTCGACGCGGCCCTCGGTCCGGGCCCGTAGCCCCTCGAGCAGCGCCCGCCCGTGGTTCTTGCGCCGGAATCGTGGGCGCACGAAGAGATCCTCCAGCCAGATCCCGTCGCGGCCGAGCCAGGTCGAGAAGGTGCGGTAGTACAGCGCCATCCCGGCGACCGCGCCACCGTCGTCGACCGCGATCAGCGCCCGCGCGACGGCGTCCGGTCCGAACAGGTGCCGCGCGAACTCCTCGCGCTCGAAGACCACGGCGTCGGGTTCACGCTCGTAGTCGGCGAGCTCGCGCACGAGCGCGAGGATCTCGTCGAGATCCTCGGCGGTCGCGTCGCGGATCGTCACTTCTTGACGAACGGCAACGGCACGATGCGGGCGTCGAGCAGCTGCCCGCGCACGTCGACCTGGAGCTCGGTGCCGGGCTGCAGGTCGGGCGGAACGAACGCGAGCGCGATGCCGTGGCCCAGCATCGGCGAGAAGTTCCCACTCGTCACGGCTCCGACGTCGACGCCGTCGCGCAACACGCGAGATCCTTCGCGAGGCGGGCGGCGGCCCTCGACACTCAGGCCGCGCAATCGCCGTGCGATCCCCTCCTCGGCCTCTCCGGCCAGGACGGCCCGCCCCCTGAAGTTCGCCTTGTCCCACCCGACGACCCAACCCAGGCCGGCCTGGAGCGGCGTGATTCCGGCCCCGAGCTCGTGACCGTGCAGGGGCAGACCCGCCTCGAGGCGCAACGTGTCGCGCGCACCGAGCCCAGCCGGCTCGATGCCGGCATCGCGCAGCGCGTCCCACAGTTGCGGCGCGTCGGCGGCCGCTACGTGCAGCTCGACGCCGTCCTCGCCCGTATATCCGGTGCCGGCCACGACCAGGTCACCCACGTGCCGGACCGCGAACCGGGGAACCTCGGCCGCTTCCCGGTTCACCGTCGCGAGGAGCGCGCGGGCTTCGGGGCCCTGCACGGCGAGCACTGCACGGGTCGCGGTGATGTCGGCGAACTCGACGGAGCCGTCCGTGTGAGCAAGACCCTCGTCGAACGCCGCGAGCATCTCGTCGGTGTTCGACGCGTTCGGCATCACGAAGAATCGATCGGCGTCGACCCACCACACGATGATGTCGTCGACGACATGCGCGTCGTCGGGATCGAGCAAGTGCGTGTACTGCGCGCGTCCGCACTCGATCTTGCGCAGGTCGTTCGTGAGGAGCCATTGCAGGAGCTCGAACGCGCCGGGCCCCTTGCATTCGACGGTGCCGAGGTGCGAGACGTCGAACACCACGGCGCGGGTGCGGCACGCGCGGTGCTCCTCGAGGACACTCGCGTATTGGAGCGGCATGTCCCAGCCGCCGAACGGCACCATGCGCGCACCGAGTGCCCGATGCCGGGCGTCGAGTGGACTCCGGCGAACGGGTCGGTCGTTCATGCGCTCTCGGCGGCGGCGCCGGTGTCGACCCCGCGCGCCCGGCGTCCGAGGTCGAACGGCACCGGCGGCCGGTCCGAGTCACCGCCGGCGTTACCCTCGACGCCACCGTCGATGCCGGCCTCGACGAGTTGCGACGGCGGCTCGAGGCCGTACTTCACGAGCAGGTGGAGGTAGTCGCGCTGGTACAGCACCCGGATCGACACGTCGGGATGCTGCTCGACGAGGCGTCGCGCCTTGCGATTCTTCTTCGTCACCAGCTTCTGGTTCAACGTCGTGATCTCGATGTAGAGGTCGTACGCGGGCAGGTAGAAGTCGGGGGTGAAGGCCTGTACCGGACGGCCCTCACGGTCGCGCTCGAGCGTGAACGTGCGCGGCTCGTACTCCCAGACGATGCCGTAGAAGTCGAGCAGCTTGGCGAACTGGCGCTCGGAGTTGTGCGCGAACCGGACGAGTTCGTGCGGGAGCACTTCGCTGTCGATGACGCGCTCCCCGGATTTCCTAGCGCGCGGCCGCGCGCGGCTGCCGTCGGTGTCGAACGCGAGCTGCACGGCCTCGGTGATCGTCTGTTGCAGCGGCTCGATGTCGAGCACGACGCTCAACACGCCCTGACCGCCGCGCAGAAGATCCATCACCTGCGCGTCGCTCTGCGCGAGCACGATGTTCGGGCCCTGGATGACGATGCGCACCGATGCGAGGTCTTCGTCGAACGCGCGCAGCGACTCGACCGCCTTGCGCGCCGACTGCAACGAGATGCCGGCATCGAGCATCTGCTTGATGACCTTGAGCTCGACGAGATCGCGGTACGAGTAGAGGCGCTGCGTTCCGCTGCCGTTCGCGTCCATGACCGACGGGCGCACGAGCTCGGTGCGCGCCCAGTAGTCGAGCTGGCGGTAGGTGATCCCGACGATCTTGCAGACCTGCGGACCGCGGTACCCGGGCTCCGACATCGATGCTCCCTCGCAACCACTCAACGCATTTCCACCGACCCGGGCCCATGAGCCTGGTCACACGAGTGTAGTTACATCGGGGTCGAACGGTAAACCTGAACCTTTTCCACAGGTGAAGAGCCCAAGCGCACGCGCGAGCGACGGGAGCGGCAGCGGAGCCGACCGGGAGCGGCAGCGGAGCCGACCGGATGGGAGGCGCAGAGCGAGCGACCAAGAGCAGATGGCAGGCGCAGCGCGAGCGACCGGTCGTTATTGCGCGAAGTCCTCGGGGGTGATGTTGTCGAGGAACTCCCGGAACTGCTCGACCTCGTGCTCTTCCTCGTCGGCCTCGAAGAGCACTCCGGCCTCGTCGAGCACAGCCTCGTCGGCGTAGATCGGGACCTCGGCCCCGAACCGGACCGCGAGCGCGATCGCGTCGGACGGCCGCGACGAGATCCGAGACTTCGTGCCGTCGCGCGTCGATCTCGATCTCGGCGTAGAAGGTGCCGTCGTGCAACGCGGTGATCTCGACCCGATCGAGCTTCACGTCAAGACCGTCGAGCACGGTCTTGAAGAGGTCGTGGGTCATGGGCCGCGGCGTCTCCATGCCCTGCAGGGCGTAGACGATCGCGGTCGCCTCGGGCGAGCCGATGAAGATCGGCAGGAAGCGGGTTCCGCCGTCCTCGCGCAGGAGCACGATCGGCTGATTCGTCGGGACTTCGACGCGCACGCCGATGAGCGAGAGGCGAATCACGGCTGCTCCGTGGGCACGATTTTCACCTTACCACCGGGCTGCGCCGCTAAATCCGGCGCCGGTACAGCTCGTCGACGTACGCATCTGGACGGGCGACGAGCGTGTCCCGATCGGCCGCCACCACGTACGGGACGTTGCGGTACAGATCGCGCACGTGCAATCCGTACCCGAGCACGTACTCGGTACCGAGCTCGAAACCGCAGTAGTCGATCGCGTGGGGAACGATCCGGCGCCGGGGCCGGTCGAGCATCGCGCACGTCGAAAGCCGCCGCGGGCCGCGGGCCGACAACTGCCCGACGAGGTACGCGAGCGTGAGGCCGGTGTCGACGATGTCTTCGACGAGGACGACGTCGCGCCCGCCGATGTCGGAGTCGAGGTCGTGGAGGATCTTGACGCGACCGGAGTCGGGCGCGAAGCGCGAGATCGACATGAAGTCGACCGTTACGTCAATGTCGGGGATGGCGCGCACGAGGTCGGCGATGAAGATGAGCGCACCTTTCAGGACCCCGACGAGGACGCACCCCGTCCGGGTGGTCGCGTGCGATCTCGGACCCGACTCGGCGCACGTGATGGTCGATCGCAGCCTGATCGAGCAGGACGGTCGCGGTCACGTCAGTTGAACGTGCGCCGGACCGTCTGGCGCAACAGCGCCGTGCGGAGCCGCCGGCCCGAACCCGGCGAGCTCTCCGAGGGTCTCCGACGAGCGCGCCTGAGCCTCGGGATTGCGTTGGCGGCGATACGGCAGCAGCACCTGTTCGAACAGGCTCGCTTCGCGCTCTGCGAACGCGCGGTACATGCGCAGGTGCCGCGGCTCGATGCCGTGGCGCATGAACGCAGCGCAGACCCGGGCGACGCCCAGCGCGTCCTCGTCGAACAGGACCCGGTCGCCGGTCGAGGGGCTGGGTGTGACGAGTCCGTACTCCTCGAGCCGGGCGAGGTCTTCGTCGGTCATTCCCGCCGCGCGCACGAGCTCGGCACGGGTGAGGCTCATCCCGCTCTCCGCGGTCGTGAGATCTTCGGGGCCTTCCTCGTCACGCACCTGCACTGCTTCCGAGCGCGCCTCGGCGCTCAACGCGGCGCGGCGGGTCGCTTCGAACAGCGCGTCGACGGTGGCCGGGTCAACCTTGCGTTCCGCGGGGGTGGCATCGGCCGGCTCGGTGCCGGCGAATCCTCCGTTGCGGTCGACCTCGTCGAGTCGCTCCTTGATGACCTTCAACGGCAAGAAGTGCTCGCGCTGTTGGCGCAGGATGAAACGGAGGCGCTCGACGTCGGCCGGATAGAACTTGCTGTAGCCCGACGGCGTGCGCTCGGGATCGACGAGACCCTGGCTCTCGAGGAAACGGATCTTCGAGATCGTGATGTCGGGAAACTCGTCGCGCAGCTGATTCAACACGTCGCCGATCGACGAATGCGCTCGCTTGGCCATGGTTACGCGTCCCGGGCCGGGCCGGGCGTTCCGCCCAACACGAATGTGAGGCGATAGCGCCCGATCTGCACTTCGTCGCCGTGACGCAGCGGCGCTTCGTCGACCCGTTTGCGGTTGACGTAGGTGCCGTTGAGTGAACCGACGTCGCGCAACACGTAACCGTTGCCGAGCTGTTCGACGACGACGTGACGACGCGAGACCGTGATGTCGTCGAGGAAGATCTCGGAATCGGGATGCCGGCCGATGGCCGTGACCGCCGCGTCGAGGCGATACGACGAACCCGCGTTCGGACCGTGGCGGACGACGAGCATGCCGACTCCCGGGGCGAGCCCGTCGAGGTAGC
Organism: uncultured Actinomycetes bacterium; assembly: GCA_963812205.1. Taxonomy (GTDB): domain Bacteria; phylum Actinomycetota; class Acidimicrobiia; order IMCC26256; family PALSA-610; genus PALSA-610. Next base: position 972,416 of record CAWEUJ010000002.1, on the reverse strand, counting down.
GCTCGAGCTCGTCCTCTTCGGTCGCGGCTTCGACCGCCGAGAGCGTGAGGGTCGTCTCCTCGTTCTCGCCCGGCCCCGAGTGGCGCGCCGCACGACGAACAGAAACGGGCGTCTTCCGGGTTCTGATGTCCACAGCGGGCGCAGAGCACGGGCCTCAGGCTATCGGTGGGGATCAGGCACGACAACGGCCTGCTGAACCTCAACCGGAGGGTGAAAGTGGAGGGTTCGCGACGCTCAACCTTCGGTGAGGCTGCGGTACGCGGCGGCGTCGAGCAGGCCGGCGACCTCGCTCGGGTCGCTCACCTCGATCTCGAACATCCAACCGGCCCCGTAGGGATCCTGATTGACCAGCTCGGGCTGGTCGGCGAGGGCGTCGTTGACCGCCGTCACCGCTCCGGTGAGGGGGACGTACACGTCGGAGACCGACTTCGTCGACTCGATCTCGCTCACGCTCGCGCCGGCGACGGCGTCGAGGCCGACATCGGGGAGCTGCACGAACACGACGTCGCCCAGGCTGTCCTGGGCGAAATCGGTGATACCGACACGGGCGACGGTGCCGGTCAGGCGCACCCATTCGTGCTCGGCGCTGTAGCGAAGATCCTCGGGAATGTCCATGCCCGTGAGCGTAGCTAGCGCGTGAGCTCGGCGACCTGACCCGCGTGAATCGCAACGAGCCGCCGCGCGTCGACATCGGTCGCGCCTTCGGCCCACACGTGGGTGATCGCGAGCTCCGGGTCGGGCAACACCAGCGCCCAGCCTTCGGGATACACGATCTTCACGCCGTCGACGAGCACCGTCGGGAAGTCCTTCGCCCGCTCCATCACGCCGCGCATCACCGTCCCCTTGCGTTCCCACGGCGTGGGCACGACGTCGTGCGCCACGTGCGTCTCGGGGACCTCGGCAACGATCGTCGACAACGCGCGGCCGCTCGACGCGAGCAGGTCGAGCAGGTGCACGAGCGTGGCGACCGCGTCGTATGCGGGGAGGAACGCGGGCCAGATGAAGCCGCCCTCCTGCGACGCGGCGAAATCGACCTCGCCGCTGCCGGCGATCTCCATGAGGTGCGAGGCCGACAACTTGGTCCACGTGATCGGCGCGCCGTTGCGCCGACCGAGACGCTCGGCTTCACGGCTGACCGAGACCGGCAACGCCAGCCGGGACCCCGGTCGCTGTTCACAGACGAGCTTCACCAACGCGAGCAATGCGTGCTCCGCCGACAACGGCACGCCCTGATCGTCGATGATCGTGGCGGTCTCGCCGTCGGGATCGAAGACGTAACCCAGGTCGGAGCCCGAGGTGCGGACGAGGTCGCCGATCACCTTGATGCGGCTCTCGTGGTCGTCGCCGGTTCCCATTGCACCACTCGTCGCCGCGAACGGGTTCACCGCGAGCACGCTCGCGCCGAGCTTGGCGAGCACGTTCGGCATGATGACCGACGTGGCGCCGAAGGAGTAGTCGAGCACGACCTTGAACGCGCGGCGCCGAAGCCGCTCCGGCTGCACGCTCGCTTCGAGAGCGGCCGTGTAGAACTCGATCGCTCTCGGCGGGAAGACGATGTCGCCGATGTCGCCTGCGAACGCCCGCCGGAAGTCTTCGCGGTAGAGCAGCCGCTCGATCTTGCGCTGCGCGCCCTCGTCGATGTCGGCGCCGTACTCGTCCATGAACCGGATCTCGACGCTGTCCGCATCGCCCGCGGCGAGCCGCACGCTGATGCCGCCCTGCGCGCCCTGGGTCCGTACCTGGAAACGGGTCAGCGGCACGGTCGACAGCTCGAGATCCATGACGTGCACGCCACTCAGGTTGAGACCGGCGATCAAGCGCGCGCTTGAGCGCTCGCGCGCGAGCGGCTCGTGTCGCGGCTCGTGCACACGACCGCGCCCTTCTTGAGCGCGGTGCCGTACGCCATCGCGAGCCGCACCGCGACCTCGGAAGTGATGTCGACGTTCGCGAGGCCCCGAACACCGCGCCGCCCGAACAACGTGCGCGCGCCCTTGCTCTCCCACACGATCGACGAGGTGATCAGCGCGCCCGGTTCGACCATCTTGAACGGGTACACCTTCACCGACGGATTGATGATGGCGTGCGCGCCGATGAAGCACTCGTCGCCGATCACCACGTTCTCTTCGATCCGGGCCCCGTCTCGAATGTCGCTCGCGCGGCCGATGACGGCACCGCGCAGGCGCGCCGACGGACCGATGTAGACGTGGTCGTGGACGACGCAGCGCTCCAGCTCCGCGTCGGCCTTCACGACGACGTCGGTGCCGAGCACTGTGTAGGGACGCAGCACTGCGCCGGCCTCGATGCGCGAGTTGTCGCCGATCAGCACCGGACCGAACACCTCGGCGTCGGGCGACAGGTCGGCGCCCTCCCCCAGCCACACGCCGTCGCGGACCTCGAAGCCCGGGAGGTCGAGGTGCATGCGGCCGTCGAGGATGTCCTCGTGCGCCCGGCGGTACGCCTCCAGAGTCCCGACGTCCTCCCAGTACCCGTCGATCACGTGACCGACGAGCTTGCGCCCCTGCTCCAACACCTCCGGGAAGACGTCGCTCGAGAAGTCGACCACCTCGTCCGGGCGGATGAAGTCGAAGATCTCCGGCTCGAGCACGTAGATGTTCGTGTTGATCGTGTCCGAGAAGACCTCGCCCCAGGTCGGCTTCTCGAGAAACCGCTCGATCGTTCCGTCTTCGCGCGTGATGACGATGCCGAAGTCGACCGGGTTCTCGACCCGCTTCAGCGCGATCGTCGCGAACGCATCCGCGGCGCGATGGGCCTTCATCACCGCACCCAGGTCGACGTCGGTCAGCGCGTCGCCGGCCACGACGAGGAACGTCTCGTCGAGCTCGTCCATGGCGTTGCGCACCGAGCCCGCGGTCCCGAGCGGCGACTCCTCGGTCGCGTACCGGAGCCGGACGCCGAACTCCGACCCGTCGCCGAAGTAGTTGCGAATGTGATTCGCGAGGAACGCGACGGTGACGACGATGTCGTCGAAGCCGTGGGCCGCGAGCAGGCGCACGATGTGCTCCATCATCGGCGCGTTGGCGATCGGCATCATCGGCTTCGGCTGGTTGCTCGTGAGCGGACGAAGTCGCGTCCCCTCGCCCCCGGCCAGGATCACTGCCTTCATGAACCCACCTCCGCCGCAAGCCGTGCGGTCCGGCCTTCCCGCAATGCCGAACGCGCTGCCGGAACGTACTTCGCCGCCGCGAAGTATCCGAGAACGATGCCGCCGATCGCGAATCCCCAACCCGTGAAATCGAAGAAGAGGCGCACCGATGCAGCCGCGTCGGCGATCAGGAACATCGGCAACGCCATCATCAGCGCGAGCGTGCCGGCCTTGCCCGCCCACACCACATCGATGCGGCGAGCGCCGGCGAGCGCCAGTGCGATCGTCGCGACCGCGATGAGCACCTCCCGGGCGAGGACGATCCACAAGATGACGTTGACACCCGTGCTCAGTCCCTCCCGCAGGAGCGCGATCGCGGCGGCGACCAGCAGCACGCGATCGGCCGTGGGGTCGAGGATCTTGCCCAACTCGCTTCCCTGGTCGTAGTGGCGCGCGATCCAGCCGTCGATCCAGTCGGTCGTGCCGAGCACCGCGAGGAGCACGGCCGCGCCCCGGCGGGCCGGGTGAGCCTCCCACAGCATCCACAAGAACACCGGGACGCACAGCAACCGCGCCGCCGAGATGAGATTCGGAATCGTCAGAACCTTCGATCTCGAGGCACCCATCGGGCCCAAGCGTACGGCCTGGGAGCAGGCTCGTGGGCTACAGACCGGCGGTTCCACCCTCGGCGCGCGGATCGGAACCGCAGCGGTAGCCGGGCGAGGTGCACTCGATCGCGTGCGCGATGCCCGGACCGTGGCGATAGCCGCGCACCACGTCGATCTCGTGACCGCGCCGGCGCAGCTCCTCGATCCAGTCCGGATCGAAGTGATCCTCCATCGCGACGCGGCCGGTGGTCGGGTCGATGGTGAATCGCGGCGCGCTGATCGCCCGTTGCGGATCGTCTCCGTCGACGAGCATCCGCACCAGCAGCTGTGTGTGCGTCTGCGCCTGGCCGTGCCCGCCTTCGGTTCCGAAGACGAGCCAGGGCCGCCCGTCACGCATCGACAGCGCGGGGATCAAGGTGTGCAGCGGCATCTTCCGCGGCCCGATGCCGTTCGGATGGGCGTTGTCCAGCACGAACGCCGACCCGCGGTTGTGCAGGTTCAGTCCCCACTCCGGCACGCGCAGTCCCGATCCCGCGCCCGAGAAGTTCGACTGGATCAGGCTGACCAGCATGCCGTCGCGGTCGGCCGCACACATGTAGATCGTCCCGCCGTCGGGCTCGGGATGTGCCACCGCGGCGCGCGCTCGGAGCGGGTCGATGTCGGCCCGGCGCGCCGCGATCCAGTCGTCGCGCAGAATTCGTTCCGGCGCGATCGACATCGCCTCGGGGTCGCCCAGGTACCGGCGGCGATCGGCGAGCGCGAGCTTCACGGCCTCGATGAGGAGATGCTCTCGGTCGGGGCCGTCGGTTCCGAGGCCCATACCGTCGACGATGCGCAGCGCTTCGAGCGCGGTCATCCCCTGCGTCGGCGGCGGCATCTCGAGGATCTCGACGTCACGGAACGGAGCGCGCAACGGCGTGACCCACGCGCCGGCGTGCGCGGCAACGTCGGCCGGTGTCATGCAGCCGCCCGCGTCGGCGACGCGGGCGGCGATCGCCGCGCCGATCGGTCCGCGGTAGTACACGTCGGGACCGTCCTCGGACAGCGCGCGGATCGTGCGCGCGAGCTCGGGTTGGCGGACCCAGTCGCCCGTCTCGACCTCGCCGTACGCGTCGCGGAAGTCGGGGAGGCCGAGGTGGTCGTACATGACGGCGCTGCTCTCGAAGAACCATGCGCCCCGTCTCGTGACGGGGAATCCTTCTTCGGCGTAATGCACGGCCCGCTGCGCGAGCGCACCGAACGACCGCGTCGCGTACTTGTCGATGAGCGTGAACCAGGCCTCGACCGCACCCGGAATGGTCACGGGATGCGGACCGAACACCGGCATCTCGGTCTCGCCCGACTGCGCGCGCACGAACTCGGCGGTCGCGCCGGCCGGCGCGCGTCCCACGCCCCGGTAAGCGTGCAACCCGCCGTCCCACACCATGGCGAGCAGGTCGCCACCGAACCCGCACATGTAGGGCGTCACGACCCCGAGTACGAGGTTTGCCGCGCACGCCGCGTCGACCGCGTTCCCGCCCTCGGCCAACATCGCCGCGCCCGCGGCCGACGCCAGGTAGTGCGGCGTACAGACGGCGCCGTTCGGGTACGCACGGGCTTCCTGCAGCCATACGCTCACGGCCGCGGACGCTATACGGATCGGATCGGATCCGGCGGCGCTGAGTAGTGTCGACCCATGGAATTCAACCTTGCCGACCTCTTCGAGGCAGTCGCCGACACGGTGCCGGATCGCATCGCCGTGATCGCGGGAGAGCGCCGCCTCACCTACCGCGAGCTCGACGAGCGTGCGAACCGTGTGGCGCACTACCTGCGCGATGTCGGTGTCCTGCCGGGCCAGCACGTAGGTATCTACTCGTTCAACCGGGCCGAGTGGCTCGAGGCGATGCTCGGCTGCTTCAAGGCGCGGACCGTGCCGATCAACGTCAACTACCGCTATGTCGTCGACGAGTTGCGGTACCTCTTCGACAATGCCGACCTCGTCGCCTTGATCTTCGAAAGGGAGTTCGGTCCGCACGTCGCTTCGGTGCTCTCCGGCGTCCCGAAGCTGAAGCATCTCGTCCAGCTCGACGACGGCACCGGAACCGACACCGCCGGGCTCGACGCGGTCGACTACGAGCAGGCCATCGCGGCGGCGTCGCCGACGCGCGACGGGCTCCTCCCCCGCTCGCCCGACGACCTGTACGTCCTGTACACGGGCGGCACCACCGGCATGCCCAAGGGTGTGATGTGGCGGGCCGAAGACATCTTCTTCGCCGCGCTCGGCGGCGGCAACTACGGCGGTCCGGGCATCGAGCACCCCGACGACATCGTGAAGAACGTCAGTGCCTCGCCGGGCGTCAGCTTCGCGCTGGCGCCGCTGATGCACGGCAATGCGCAATGGTCGGCATTCGTCGCGCTCTTCGGCGGCAACTCGGTCACGCTCAACGCGAGCCGCAGCTTCGACGCCGACGAGATCTGGGACATCGTCGAGCGGGAGAACGTCAGCGTCATCTCGCTCGTCGGCGACGCGATGGCGCGCCCGTTGGTCGATGCTCTCGCGCACCGCAGCGCTCCTCCGAGCCTGTTCGCCCTCGTCTCCGGAGGCGCGATCCTCTCCCCCGCCATCAAACAAGAGCTCAACGAGCGGGCGCCGAACGTCGGAATCATCGACGCGTTCGGCGCATCGGAGACCGGCGCGAACGGCGCAGTCGACGTCACCGACAAGGGTCCGCGCTTTCATATGAACGAATCGACCACGGTGATCACCGAGGCCGGTGAGGTCGCGCCGGTCGGCGAGGTCGGGCTCCTGGCGCGACGGGGCCACGTTCCGGTCGGCTACTACAAGGACGCGCAGAAGTCCGCGGCGACGTTCACCGAGATGAACGGGGTGCGCTGGGCGATTCCCGGCGACCGTGCGGTGATCGAGGAGGACGGCACGATCACCGTTCTCGGGCGCGGTTCGCAGTGCATCAACACGGGTGGCGAGAAGGTCTTCCCCGAGGAGGTCGAGGCCGTGCTCAAGGCCCATCCCGACGTGTTCGACGCCATCGTCGTCGGCGTGCCGGACGAACGTTGGGGAGAGACGGTCGCGGCGGTGATCGCGCCGCGCACCGGACGCGAGGTCACCCTCGAGACGATTGGCGAGCACTGCCGTAGTGCGCTGGCCGGCTACAAGGTGCCGCGTCGCATCGTGGTGGTGGACACCGTCGAGCGGACGCCGGCCGGCAAGCCCAACTATCGGTGGGCGAAGGACCAGGCCATCGCGGGCGCGGTCACCTGACCCCGCCGTTCGCACGTCGAAGCCCGGAGAGCACCGCGGCGCCCGTCACGCGGGCATCGACAACATGCCGTAGGCGCGATTCGCAGTGATCCGCACGACCACACGCCGATCCGCCACCATCGCGGCGCGGTACTGGTCCCAGTCGCCGTGCTCGCCGACGGCGGCGCGGTAGTAGGCGACGAGCTCCTCGACGGTCGCGTCGCCAGGGCTCGCGGCGACGGGCGACAACTCGACGTCGCCCTCGAGCACTGCATATGCCCAGAAGTCGGGTTGCGTGACGTGCAGCGCCGCCCACGGCTCGCGCACGAGGTTCTTGTACTTGGCCCGATCGGCGGTGATCGAGATGCGGATCACACCGTCACCGGAGACGTCGTGCATCACGTTCGAGAGCTGCGGCCGGCCGTTCCTGCGGATCGTCGTCAGGACCGAGTGCCGGTTGGCTCGGGCGAAGTCGAGTGCGTGGCTCAGTTCCATGCGTTCGTCAACCTCGTTCGGGCACGCCTTGTTCCGGCAAAGGGTCGCGGCCCCCCGCCCGGCCCCCGTCCCGCCTCACGGCACCTCGTACTGCACCGCGGTGCGCCGGGCCAGGATCGGCGTGATCAGCTCGGCGATGACCCGCTGGTGCTCGGCGTCGTCGCGATACACGAGATAGTCGTCGACGTTCGCGAAATCCGCCGTGACCGCGAAGGTCGCGTTGTCCTCGTTCACGCCGAGATCGCGTCCGATCTTGTAGTCGAGTATCTGCGCCAGACGACCGGGCAGGACGGAGAGCCCGTCGGCGACGGCTTGGATCTGCGCGTCGGTCGCGTCGTCGACGAAGGTCAGCAACACGATGTGGCGAATCACAGCAACGCACCATACGCGCCGCCGTCGACCTGGATCGCCGTCCCGGTGAGGTACCCCGCGTGCTCCGAGCACACGAACGCACCGATCCGGCCGAAATCGGCGGGATCGCCGATGGTGCCGGCCGCGATGCCGGCTGCGGGGTCGCCACCGGCGCCGTACAACGCGGTGACCCGGTCTGTGGCGTGCAAACCGGGCAACAAGGAGTTGACGGTGACGCCGTCGCTCGCGATCTCGCGCGCCAACGTCCGCAGAAACCCCGTCAGACCGGCACGGGCCGTGTTCGAGAGAATGAGATTCGCGATGGGTTGGCGGACCGCTATCGACGTGATTGCCACCACCCGACCCCACTTGCGCTCGCGCATCTCGGGTACGGCCTCGTAACACATCGCGATCGCGCCGTGGCAGTTCAGCTCGAACGCCTCGAGATACTGGTCGACGGCCGTGTGCGCGAAGTCGCCGGCCGGCGGGCCGCCGGCGTTGAGCACCAGGATGTCGATGCCGCCGAGCGCGGCCCGGGCATCGCGGACGAACCCGGCGGCGCCGTCGACGTGGGAGACGTCCGCGACGATCGGTACCGCGTCCGGACCGAGACCGCGCGCCGCGCTCTCGACGGTGTCGCGGTTACGGCCGCAGATCGCGACCTGTACGCCCTCGGCGGCGAGGGCCTGCGCGACGCCGAGTCCCAAGCCCTTCGATGCTGCCGCGACCGCAGCCCGGCGACCGGCGATTCCGAGATCCACCTTCGGCCTCCTCGTGACTGATCGGACTTCAGTGAATCGGGCCCGCACTGTCGCGCAGCGACTGGGCCCGGCGTCCGGTGCGCAACGCGATGATCTCCGCGCAGATTGCGACCGCCGTCTCTTCGGGCGTGCGTGCGCCGATGTCGAGCCCGACCGGCGACATCACCCGGGCGATCTCGGCCTCGGTCAGCCCGGCCTCGCGGAGCCGCTCCGCCGCGCTGCTCGTGTGTCCGCCGTGATCCCATCGCCCCGAGATACCCGACCGAGGTCCTGACCGCGCCGGCAATCGCGGGAACGTCGAACTTGTGGTCGTGCGTGAGCACGCAGATCGCGTCGCGCGGACCGAGCTCGTCGCCGACCTTCGCCAGGTACCGGTCGGGCCAGTCGTTGACGATCTCGTCGGCCATCGGGAACCGCAACACCGTCGCGAACACGGCGCGCGCGTCGCACACCGTCACGCGATACCCGAGCACCTTCGCGACCTTGGCCAGGGCCGCGGTGAAGTCGACGGCGCCGAAGATGATCATGCGCGGCGGCAGCGCGAACGATTCGATGAAGACGCTGACCTCGCGCTCGCGCGCCTCGCCGTGCGCGCCGTAATGACGCGTCGAGGTGAGACCGGCCTCGAGCTCACCCAGCGCGTCACGCGCCACGACCCGGTCGAGATTCGCGTCGCCGAGCGAGCCCGACACGCGACCGTCCGGATGCACGAGAAGTTTCGCGCCGACGCTCGGACCCTCGGTGACGGTCGCGAGCGCGACCGGCTCACCGGCCCGCAGCGCGTCGCGCAGCTCTTCGTACCGGCTCACCAGTCCAGAGGCTCCACGAACAGCCGGATGGTGCCGCCACAGGTGAGCCCGACCGCGAACGCCTCGTCGTCGGAGAACCCGAACGACACGATGCCCCGTTCCTTCTCCCCGGCGAGGATCGCCAAGGCCTCCTGCACGACCGCTCCTTCGACACAGCCCCCCGAGACGGAACCGGCGACCTCGCCCGCGTCGTTGACAGCCATCGTCGCGCCGGGGTCGCGTGGACTGGACCCCTCGGTGCCGACGACGCGCGCGATCGCGACGCGACGGCCGGCGTCGCGCCAGCGTTCGATGTCGTCCAGGACTTCCTTCATCTGCCGCGATCACCTGGGTGAGCTCCTCCAACGCAGCCAGTGAATGGCCCTCCACGAACTCGTCAACGTACGGCAACGCCGCGGCCATTCCCTGTGCCAGGGGCGCGTATCCCGGGCTCGCCTTGAGCGGGTTCACCCAGACGATCGCGATACGCGACCCGGCCGAGGCGCGCCATCTGCTCGGCCAGCACGGCCGGATCGCCACGATCCCAGCCGTCGGAGAAGATCACGACGACCGCGCCACGGGCCAGCCCACGTATCCCCCACTCGTCGTTGAACCGGCGCACGCCGTCGCCGAGGCGGGTACCGCCCGACCAGTCGGTCACACGGCGCGCGGCCGCCGCGCAGGGCGGCATCGGGATCGCGCGACGTCAGCTCGCGCGTGACGCGCGTGAGACGGGTTCCCGAGCGCGAAGGCCTCGACCCGCGAGCGACCGATCACGGCGGCGTGCAAGAACCGCACGAACGCACGCGCGTACGGCTCCATCGATCCGCTGACGTCGAGGAGCAGGACGAGCCGGCGGGTGCGCTCCCCCGGGCCGACGTACGCGCGCTCGACCGGTTCGCCGCCCGCCCGCATGGACCGGCGGACGGTCCGGCGCAGATCCGGTGTCCCGCGGTGCGAGCGCGACGGCTTGCGGCGCCGCGACGGGACGAACCGCGCCGAGCAGGCGCAGATCGCTCATCAAGCGGCGGGCCTCGACGAACTCCGCCGGCGTGTACAGCGCGAAGTCGCGGTGGCGCAGGACTTCGCGCGCGCTCCAGCGCAACGTCACGACGGGCGCGTCGGCCCCGACCTCGTCGTCGCCGGGCGGGGGCTCGTCGGCGCCGGGAATGTCGAGGGCGATGATCACCTCTTCGGGCGGGAGCTCGACCTCGTCAGGACCGCCGGACCGTTGATCCCAGAAGACGGCGAAGGCGCGGTCGAACATCGCGATGTCCTCGGGGCGGTTGACCACCGTGGCCCGACCGGCCCAGTACACGCCCTCCCGGCTCACGAGGCCGACACAGCCGAGCGCCTCCGCGAACGTCAACGTCGCGCCGACGGACACTTCGACGCCCGCCGCCCGCAGCACGCGGACGAACGCGACCGCCATGCGTTCCGGCGCGTTCCGAACGGCGTCGTCAGGCACCGCGCGCCACGGCGTTGCGCACGAGGTCGGCGAGACCGTGACTGCGCACCCGTTCCTGGTCCTCGCGGTACTTCAGGATCGTCCCGAGGGTCGCGTCGACCGCGTGCTCGTCGAGGCGGACCCGGCCGAGCGTCGCCAACGCCTCTGCCCAGTCGATCGTCTCCGCGACACCCGGGGGCTTGTAGAGCTCGAGGCCGCGCAAGGCTTCGGCCGCGGCCGCGACGTCGCGGGCGAGCAGCTCCGGGACCTGGGGCGCGCGCAGCCGAACGATCGCGAGCTCCCGTTCGAAGTCGGGATGCGCGATCCAGTGGTAGAGGCACCGGCGCTTGAGTGCGTCGTGCACGTCGCGGGTGCGGTTCGAGGTGAGCACCACGACCGGCGGCACCTCCGCGCGGACGACTCCCAGCTCCGGCACCGTGATGGTCCAGTCGGAGAGGATCTCGAGCAGGAACGCCTCGAACTCGTCGTCGGCGCGGTCGATCTCGTCGATCAGCAACACCGGCGGTACGGCACCTCCGGAGGCGAGCGCGCGCAGGAGCGGTCGCTTGACGAGGAATCGCTCGGAGTACAGCTCGTCCTCGTCGACGCGTCTCGTGGCTCGGCCTCGACCGCGCGCAGGTGGAGCAGCTGGCGCGAGTAGTCCCACTCGTAGACGGCCTGCGCCGCGTCGATGCCCTCGTAGCACTGGAGCCGCAGCAGCTCGGCCGCCTGTCCAGCGCGCCAGCACCTTGGCGACCTCGGTCTTGCCGACCCCGGCCTCGCCTTCCAGCAACAGCGGCCGCTGCAGGCGCAGGGAGAGGAAGATCGATGTCGCGAGTCCTTCGTCGGCGAGATACTCGTGGTCGGCGAGGCCCTTGGAGACCTCGGCAACGGTGTCGGGCAGGAGCGGCAGCACCCACCCAGGCTACCGGCGCCCGCGATATCCCCTTAACCTCGCGCCATGCACGATCTCGTGATCCGCGCCGGAACGGTCGTCGACGGTACGGGGGCGCCGCCGGTCGCGGCCGATGTCGCGATCGACGGCGACCGGATCGCCGCGGTGGGCGTGGTGAGCGAGGCCGGTCGCACCGAGATCGACGCGCGCGGCGCGTTCGTGACTCCGGGCTTCGTCGACGTGCACACGCATCTCGATGCGCAGGTCGCCTGGGATCCCGACGCGACCTCGTCGTGCTGGCACGGCGTCACGTCGGTCGTGCTCGGCAACTGCGGCGTCACCTTCGCGCCGGTGCGCAAGGGTCAGGAGCGATGGCTCGCCGAGCTCATGGAGTCGGTCGAGGACATTCCCGCCGACTCCATCCTGAGCGGGCTCGCCTGGAACTGGGAGACCTACGGGGAGTACCTCGACGCGATCGACGCGATGCCCAAGGGCGTCAACGTCGGCGGGATGGTCGGGCACTGCGCGGTGCGCCACTACGCGATGGGTGAGCGCAGCCTCGACGAGACGCCCGCGACCGACGCCGACATCGCGGCGATGTGCGCGCTCGTCGACGAGGCGATGGGCGCGGGCGCGCTCGGCTTCTCGACCTCGCGCACACTCTTGCACCGCGTTCCCGACGGCCGGCCCGTCCCGGGAACCTGGGCCGACGAGCGCGAGCTCCTCGCGATCGCCGACGTGCTCGGCGAGCGCGGTCACGGCGTCTACGAGGTCGCGCCGCGCTTCGAGCGCCCCGGTGCGCAGTACGAGGGCACCCGCGCCGAAGTGCGCTGGATGGCCGAGATCAACCGGCGCACCGGGCGCCCCGTCACGTTCGGGCTCGCGCAGAGCAACTCGGGACCGGAGCTGTTCCGCAAGATCCTCGAGCTGGTCGACGAAGAGGGCGAGCGCGGCGGCGAGCTCCGCCCGCAGACCACGGCGCGCGGCATCGGGCTGCTCTTCGGACTTCAGCACCGCACATTCTTCGACCGCGCGCCCGCATGGTCTGCGCTCCAATCGCTGCCGCTCGACGAGCGACTCGCGGCGCTCGCGCGACGACACGCGCCGCGCCGAGCTCGTCGCAGCCGCCGAAGACGGGAACACGCCCGGTCTCGACTGGAACGGCGTGTACGTGCTGACTCCCGGAGCGGTCGACTACTCCGCCGACCCCGCAACCTCACTCGCCACCCACGCGGCCCGCCACGGCGAGTCGATAGCCGCGGCGTTCGTCCGGATCTCGCTCGATTCCGACGGCCGCGCGCTGTTCAACTACCCGTTCCTCAACCAGCGGATGGACGCGGTCGAGGAGATGCTCGATCACCCCCGCATGGCAATCGGTCTCGGTGACTCGGGCGCGCACGTGGGCCTGATCATGGACGCGTCGCTCCCCACCTGGTTCCTCCTGCACTGGGTGCGAGACCGGCGCAAATACACGATCCAGGACGCGATCCGGCGCATGACCTCGGACACCGCGCAACTCTTCGGTATCGCAGGTCGCGGGGTGCTGCGCACCGGCGCCTTCGCCGACGTAAACGTGCTCGACCTCGACGCGCTCGCCCTGCACCTCCCCGAGTTCGTGCACGACTTCCCCGGAGGCGCGGGCCGCTACGTGCAGCGTTCCGACGGCTACCGCGCGACCGTGGTGAACGGTGTGCAGTTCGTCGACCACGGAGAGCCGACCGGTGCGCACGCTGGTCGCACGTTGCGGTCGTCCCGCTGACCGGGAACTCGCCCGCCACGCACCCACTGCCGACCAGCCGAGATGCCCGGGATACGGGGCTTGCGGCCGCTACCATCGCCGGGTTGATCCTGGGTCGTTACGCGCTGCGCTGGGTAGGAAGAACGAATTGACGCCTCGGCCGCTCCGAACGCCACACCGCCCATGACCGCGCCCACGATCGAGTCACGTCCGACCACGCTGCCGTATCTCCCGGGGCTCGACGGACTGCGCGCCATCTCGGTCTTGGCCGTGATCGTGTTCCACCACTATCTCGTAGGCGGGCACGAAGCCGGGTGGGCGCCCGGCGGCTACCTCGGCGTCGAGGTCTTCTTCGTCGTGAGCGGATACCTCATTACCTCGCTGCTCCTGAGCGAGCGCCGCGAGACCGGGCGTGTTTCGCTGCGCGAGTTCTACCTCCGCCGCGCGCGCCGGCTGCTCCCGGCGTTGTTCGCGCTGTTGGCCGTCGTGATCGCCTACGCGCTGCTGTTCTTGCCCGACGCGATCGGCACACTGCGGTCGGATGCGCTGGCCGCGCTGACCTACACGAGCAACTGGTGGCAGATGATCGCCCACCGCTCGTACATCGCCGAGGCCGGACGGCCCGAGCTCTTGAAGCATCTCTGGTCGCTCGCGATCGAGGAGCAGTACTACCTCGCATGGCCGTTCCTCTTGCTCTTCGGGCTGCGGAAGCTCGGTCGCCAGCGCATGCTCGTCGCCATGCTTGCCGTCGCGCTGGTGTCGACGTTGCTTCTCGCGCTCACCGCGCACGGCAGCGTCGACGACGCGTATTACGCGACCTACACGCGGCTCTCCGGGCTCCTGCTCGGCTCCGCGTTCGCGTTCTCGTTCGCGCCGTATCGCATCCGGGGCGTGCCGGGCCACGGGGTCCGCGCCGCGCTCGACCTGGCCGGGGCATCCGGCTTGCTGGTGCTGCTCGGCGCGTTCGGCGTCTTGCATCCGTTCGGTATCCACGGTTTCTCGTTTCCCACGTCGCACACCGACAACCTGGCCGTGTTCCACGGCGGCTTCTTGCTCGTCGACATCGCGACCATCCTCGTGATCGCGGCGGCCGTCCACCCGTCATCGGATGTCGGGCGCGCGCTCGGTTGGAAACCGTTGCAGTGGATCGGGGTCCGTTCCTACAGCCTCTATCTCTGGCATTACCCGATCTTCTGCATCACACGGCCCGGCCTCGACATTCACCGCCTCGGCATCTGGTTCCTCTCGATCAAGTTCACGGGCTGGCCGGTGTTCGTGTTCCGGCTCGCGCTCTCGTTCGCGGCCGCCGAACTCTCGTTCCGCTTCGTCGAAACACCTATTCGCAAGGGCGCGATCGGTCGCTACCGGGAGATCGTGCGCGCCGCGGTCGGCGAGCACCGCCAGCGACTCGTGCGCCGGGGCGCGGTCGTCGCGGGAACGCTGGGAATCGTCACGGTGATGCTCGGCACCGGTCTCGCGACCGCGCAGGCCCAGGCGCCGAGCGTTCCCGGGATAGCCGCCGGCGCGTCCGACAACGGCGGCCAGATCAGTCAGAGCGCGATCAACGCACTGAGGGGATCGACGCCGACGACACACGCGTCACCGACCACCAAGCCGCGCACGACGGTCCCCGGCGGCAAGCCGACGTCGACGACCACGACGACCAAGCCCCAGAGCATTCCGGCGCACGTCCTCGGCATCGGCGACTCCGTGATGGAGGGTGCACAGGCGAGCCTGATCGCGACGATCCCCGGAATGGCGGTCGACGCGGTCAAGAGTCGCCAGTTCTTCCAGGCAATCCTTATCGTGCAGCAGTACAAGACGCTCGGTCTGTTGCCGGGCACGATCGTCATCCACCTCGGCACCAACGGTCGCATCACCAGCGACCTGTTCAACCAGATGATGCAGACGATCGGCCCGGGTCATCAGGTCTACTTCCTCACCGCGCGCGTCCCGCGGCTCTGGGAGAGCGAGGTCAACGTGACCTTGCATGCCGGCGTGGCGCGTTGGCCGAACACGCACATCCTCGAGTGGCACGACTACGCGACGTGTCACGACGACTGGTTCGTGACCGACGGATTCCACCTGCGGACCGCGGGCCAGCACGCGTACGCCGAGTTCGTGCAAGAAGGTCTACGCGGCAAGGCCCCGACGACGTGCACGAAGTGACGACGTGCACGAAGTAGCGCCGCCTACCGGTGGAGCAACCAGTCGATGAGCTGCAGGAAACGAAATCCGAGGTAGATCGCGGTCGCGGCGCCGACCAGCTTGAGGTGCCAGGGGATGGCGGGGGCCGGCTCGTCGGCGGGCCGGGTCATGCCCGGGATGAGACCGCGCTCCACGACGTTGCCGCACTTCGGGCACGTCGCGTCCGGGCGCACGGTCGACGGCGTCAGGAACTTGTTGCAGCTCACACACCAGGGCATCGCTGCCATTGGAGCACTCGCCGCGGTCACCGCAGTAACCGCGCCCGCGGGAGCGGAACGGCCGGTCGGTTCCTACCAAACCCTTGCCTTCCTCGAACCAAGCCCTCAGGCCCGTCATGGACCATGACGGTGATGGCATCCGCCGCCAAAACGCTCCCTCCCCCGGTCCGGTTCC
Organism: uncultured Actinomycetes bacterium; assembly: GCA_963812205.1. Taxonomy (GTDB): domain Bacteria; phylum Actinomycetota; class Acidimicrobiia; order IMCC26256; family PALSA-610; genus PALSA-610. The sequence goes on along the minus strand of CAWEUJ010000002.1, from coordinate 956,391 downwards.
GAGCGCTCGGGACCACGGCCGTCGTCGCCGTCACCGATGTCGCGGCCCGCGCCGAGGCGGGGGCGATCCTCACCGACGAGCTCGCCGCGATCGACCGCGCGTGCAGCCGCTTCCGCTCCGATTCCGAGCTCGCCCGGGTGAACGCGGCGGCGGGACGATGGGTGACGGTCTCCCGGCTCTTCCTCGACGCGCTCGACGTCGCCCTGGATGCGGCGCAGAGAACCGACGGCCGCGTCGATCCCACGATCGGTCGGGCCCTGCGCATGCTCGGGTACGACCGCGACTTCGCCTCGGTCGCGGCCGAGGGCATGCCGCTGCGGGTCCACGTCCAGCGGGTTGCCGGCTGGCGGGCGGTCAGCGTCGACCCGGCGCTGGGCCGGGTCCGGATCCCGACCGGCGTCGAGCTCGACCTCGGCGCCACGGCCAAAGCGTTCGCGGCCGACCGGGCCGCCGCGCGCATCGCGGCGGCAACCGGCGCCGGCGTCGTCGTGAACCTCGGCGGCGACTGCTCGATCGCCGGCACCGCCCCGACCGGTGGTTGGACCGTGCGCGTCACCGACCGCCACGACGCCCCGGAGACGGCGCCGGGCGTCACCGTGGCCCTCGTCGCGGGCGGCCTGGCGACCTCGGGCACGACCGCCCGGCGTTGGACGCGCGGTCGTCGGCAACTGCACCACGTGATCGACCCGGACACCGGTTGGTCGGCCGCGCCGGTGTGGCGCACGGCGACGGTCGCGGCGCCGACATGCGTCGACGCCAACGTGGCGACGACCGCGGCCATCGTCCTCGGCGAACCGGCGGTCTCGTGGCTCGAAGCGCGCGAGCTTCCCGCCCGTCTCGTGCGGCCCGACGGATCGACCGTCACCCTGGGCGGCTGGCCGACCGAATAGCCGGACAACCGGTACGGACACCGTTCGGTGCCTCATGGCATCGGTCACAACTGTCCATTTGGGTCTCTGGCAGGGTCTGGCAGATGCCGAGACTCTGCATGTGCCCACCGACACGAGCCGAGCCCTCTCCGTAGCGGGATCGCGACCGATCCGGGTCGGAGCATGGGCCCGGGTCGAGCTCGGCGGTGGCGACGTCTGGGCCGGGCGGGTCAGCTACGTCGAAGGCGAGCTCGTCGGCCTGAAGGCCTCGACCATCGTCGCGGGCCGGGTCAAGAGCGGCGACACCGTCACGTTGGTCGTGGGCACCGGCGAATCGATGGTCGCGGCGCAGGCCCGCGTGCTTTCGGCGTCGGGGTCGTTCATGCGCCTGTCGCGGCGCGAATCCTCCGAGGGCCTCGAGCGGCGACGCGCGCTCCGGGTGCCCGTCGAACAGCAGGTGCAGGTCGAGTACTCCGCGCACGGTGAGCGCGAGACGTGCGCCGCCCAACTCACCGACATGTCGGCCTCGGGGTGCGCGATCCGGGCCGCGACCCAGCTCCCGGTCGGCCGCCTGATCTCGATCTCGGTCCGGATCGTCGGCACCGACCTCACCCTCACGGGCAAGATCGTCCGGGCCTGGCGAGCGGACGAGGAGTGGGGCGAGCACGCCGGCATCCAGTTCGATGCCCTCCCGGCCTCCACGACCAGCCTGATCAACCGCTACCTCGTCGAGCAGCTCCGGGAGACCTCGAACCCGCGGGCGAACTGCGCCCGCCGGCCTCCCGTCCAGGCCTAGCCGCGCCCGCCCACTCGGGTGGCCGGGCGGCTCAACTCCGGCACCGCCGGGCCGATCGAAGACGCATGAAATGGTGCGCTCCGCGGTGAGCTCCTTCGACGAGGTCCTGGCGTCGCCCGAATGGGCATTCACGGTCGCGGCAGCACTCGAACAACAGCTGGCCGACGACCGCATCCTGACGGTCGGAACGGCCCGCCCGAGTGTCGCCGACGTCATCGGCGGCGAGCCGTCGCGGACCGCCACCATGAGCTTCTCGACCGGTGACGGTCAGCGGGGCTCGATCGCGCTCGTCGCGCTCTCGGCGTTCGCCGCCGCGCTCGAAGCCGCGGCATCGGACGAGATCTTGTTGACCTCGTGCGCCGGCGCGCTCGAAGCCGCCGGGCGCGCGATCAGCGAACAAGCCGTCACCGACATCGAGACCGAACCCGCCTACGAGACCGAACCCGACGCCGGGAGCGATGAACCGGCCGACGACGACCTCGCGGTGTTCCCCCTCCTCGACGGCACCGACCTGTTGGGTTGTCTCGTGCTGCGCGTCGGTTCGAGCCGCGGCGCGACGACCCGCGCCCCCGCCACCCCGACCGATGACGCGCCTGCGAACGTCGCGCCGGCCACGAGCGGCGCATCCGCAGCCCCGTACGTACTGGCCGACGTCGAGATGGGCGTCACCGCCGAGCTCGGCCGGTGCCGCATGACCGTCCGCGAACTGCTGTCGATCACGCCGGGTGCAGTCATCGATCTCGACCGTGCAGCCGGCGCGCCGGTCGACGTCTTGGTGAACGGCACGCTGATCGCTCGCGGCGAGGTCGTCGTCATCGACGAGGAGTTCGGCATCCGGATCTCCGAACTCGTCCCCCAACCGGCCGCGGCGCGTTAGCGCCGGCCGCGACGAGACCCGATCATGCCTTCGCTGTATCCCGCCCCGACCGAGCAGGACATCGAAGCGCTTCTCGCCGCGCTCCTGAGCGGTGCGGCCCATGTGACCCGCGCCCAGTCCGCCGAGCCGGACCGCGAACCGACGGGAGTCATGATCGAGTACGTCACCGATGACGACGCGGTCGCCGCGATCGCGTTCGCCGACCACGCCGCGGTCAACTTCCTCGGTGGCGCGATCGCCGCGATCGAGGCCGCGACCGTCCAGGAAACCGACAGCGTTTCGTCGCTCCACGACGCGGCGGCGGAGAGCTTCCGCGAAGTCGCAACCGGCCTGGTGCCCACCTTGAACGGCGAATACACCCCCGCGCTGCATCTGTCCGAGGTGCACCGCCTTCCGGGCGAGCTGAGCGAAGACATCAAGCAGCTGTGGCGAAAGCCCCGGGGCAAGCGCGGCTACCGAGTCACCGTCGACGAGTACGGCTCGGGTACGGTCATCCTCTATCTGAGTTGACCGGACCGGCCGGCCTCTGCGGTCGGCCCACCGGGTCGTCGTGCGCGCCCGGGTGCGGCGCGCTAGACCGGTCGCCATGCTTTCACGCGAGGAACCGGATCTCGACGCGCCGAGGCTGCGCCCGTCGGTCAGCCGACGTTCGTTGTTGAAGGGGATGGCCGTCGCCGGCGCGGGCGTCGCGATCGCAGAGCTCTCGGGCTGTTCGTCTTCATCCAAGTCGGTGACACCGCCGTCGACCTCGGCCGCGAGCAGCACGACCACGTCGACGACGACGCCGTCGGCGATCCCGAAGTTGGTGCGCAAGCCCGGGTCGCGCCCGAACCCGAACCTGCCCGAAGGCACCGACACGCTGCCGAAGATCGAACACATCGTCGTTGTGATGATGGAGAACCATTCCTTCGACGCGCGCTTCGGGATGCTCGGGCGCGGCGACGGGTTCGCGCTCGACGCCAAGGGGCGGCCCCTCGACGCGAACCCCATGAAGGACGGCCGGCTCCTGCGCGCCTTCCACATGCCGTCGACGTGCCAACTCGACGGGTCGCCCGGGCAGAACTGGGACGCGAGCCACGCCTCGTTCGACAACGGCCGCAACGACGGCTTCGTCCGCGCCAGCGGACCCGTGTCCATGGGGTACTGGGACCAGACCGACATCCCCTTCTACTACGGCCTGGCGAAGACGTTCCCGGTGTGCGACCGCTACTTCTGCTCGACCCTCGCGCAGACCTACCCCAACCGCCGCTTCCTGATCGCAGGTACCGCGTCCGGGGTCGTGACCACCAGCGCGTCGAACCTCGACAAGTTCCGCCCGGCGAACGGCACGATCCTCGACCGCCTGCACGCGCACGGCATCAGCTGGCGCGACTACTACACCGACCTCCCCGGCGTCGCCGTGATCCTCGAGAACACGTCGAAGTACCCGGCCAACCTGTCGCCCATCGACCAGTTCTACAAAGACGCGGCCGCGGGATCGCTGCCCGCGGTGAGCTTCGTCGATCCGCGATTCGGCGACGGGCCGACGGTGCCCGGCAAGCCGACCGCTCTCGCGGAGTCCGAAGAGGACCCCGACGACATCGCCTACGGCGAGAACTTCGTCTCCCGGGTCGTCAACGCCGTCTTCCAGAGCCCGAACTGGAAGAACACGATGCTCATCTACACCTACGACGAACACGGCGGCTACTACGACCACGTCCCGCCGCCGCGCGCGCTCAAGCCCGACAACATCGCGCCCGGCGTCGACGCGCCCGGCATCACCGGCGCGTACGACCGGCTCGGCTTTCGCGTGCCGACCGTGATCGTCTCGCCGTACGCCAGGCGCGGGTACGTGTCCTCCGAAGTGCACGACCACACGTCGATCATGAAGCTGATCGAGACCAAGTGGAACCTCGGCGCGCTGACGTACCGCGACGCGAACGCGAGCAACCTGCTCGACTCGATCGACCTCGTCGGACCGCCCGCGTTCGCCGAGCCGCCGGCACTCCCGGCGCCGGGCAAGCTCGGGCTCTGCACGCCCGGAAGGCCCGGAGGGCCGATCCCACCCGCCGACGCGATCGTGGCCGCGAACCGGGCCTCGTCGCTGCGTATCGGCGCGACCGCCTAGCGTGTCGGCCATGGCGTTCGACGTACGCAGCCGGGTCGACGGGCCCGGCACCGCATTCGACGCATTCGACGCAGCACGATTCTTCGACGACGAATTCCCTTCCCGCCTGGACGAGCACCGCGATGCGATCGTTCCCGCGCTGGCGTTCATCCGGCCGCGACCACTCGCCGTCGAGGTCGGTGGCGACGCGTGGACGCTGACGGCCGACGAACGCGGTGTCACGATCGAACGGGGCGCGGATGCCGGCGTGCGCGCGCACGTGCGGATGCCGGCCGAGCAGCTCGCCGACCTCGTCGAGGATCAACAGACGTTCATGAGCCTGTGGGCGTCGGGCGCGCTGGAACAAGACGCGGGCAACGTCGGCCACCTCCAAGATTGGTGGCTCGTGCTGCGCGCCGCGCTCGACGGGATACCGATCTACACACCCGGGTCGATCTCGCTCGACGATCCCGAAGGCCGACCACTCGACCTGCACCGGTCCTTTCACCCCGACGGCGACCGCGACGAGATGCGCCACTTCCTCGAGACCGCGGGCTTCTTGCACATCGAGGGCCTCTTCGACTCCGAGGAGATGCGCGCGGTCTCGGCCGACATGGACCGCGCCGCGCCCACCTACCGCGAAGGCGACGGCCGGTCGTGGTGGGCCCGTACCGCGGAGGGCGACACGCGAGTCGTACGCATGCAGGGCTTCGACCGCGAATCCGACGGCGCCCGCGCGATCACCGAGGACGCGCGCTTCTTGGAGCTCGCGTCGATCCCCGGAGCCGGGCACCAATTCGGCACCAAGCGCGCGACCAACCGCATCGAAGCACTCTTCAAGCCGATCGGCGTGACCGAGGGCATCTCCGACATCCCGTGGCACAAGGACTGCGGGATCGGCCGCCATTCCTACGACTGCTGCGGCCTCACCGTGGGCATATCGGTGACCGGCGCCGACGAGGTCTCCGGCCAGCTCTGGGCGCTCGCGGGATCGCACCGCGCGCTCGTGTGGTCGGGGGTCCGCCAACCCGATCTCGATCTTCCGGAGGTGCCGTTGCCGACCCGGACCGGCGACGTGACGATGCACCTCAGCTGCACGATGCACATGGCGCAGCCACCGACGCAACGCGAACGCCGCGTCATGTACAGCGGCTTCGGGCTCCCGCCCCTCGCCACCGCCGACCCCGATGCCGTCGCCGCGGGTCGCGCCCGCCTCGGCGCCGTGCGCGAAGGCGCGCCGCTCACCGTTCTCGATCGCCACTTCAAGAGTTAGGACGCCACGTGCTCGAGTTCGACCCGCTCGACGAATACCCGATCCACCAGGTCGCGCTGCCGATGCGTTATGTCGGGAGCAGCGACCGCAACGTGTACGACCGTTGCATTTACCAGGGCGTCGACCACGAAGCCGACGCGTACTTCATCACGGGCATGGGCGTTTACCCCAACCTCGGCGTCATGGACGCGTACGCGACGGTGCGCCGCGGCGACAAGCAGTGGGCGATCCGCACGTCCGGCTCACGGCCCGACGACAAGATGAGCCAGCAGATCGGCCCCTACCGCATCGAGGTGATCGAGCCGTTCCGTGAGCTACGCCTGATCTGCGACGCCGACGACTACGGCATCGGGTTCGACCTCACCTACCGCTCGGAGTACGGACCCATCTCCGAGCCCCAGCACATCCGGCGCCAGGGTGACCGCATCCTCCTCGACGCGTCCCGGTTCGCGGGCGTCGGCACGTGGGAAGGCGAGCTGCGGGTCGAGGGCGACACGATCGCGGTCACACCCGATCGGTACACCGCGACGCGCGATCGCTCTTGGGGCATCCGACCGGTGGGCGAAGCAGAGCCGGCCGGCCGGCCGAGCGAGTTCACCGGCATGTGGTGGTGCTGGATCCCGCTGCGCTTCGACGACTTCGCGCTGCACCTGATCCTGGAGGAGGATCGCGACGGCTTGCGCAATACCAACTACGCGATGCGCGTGTTCCCGGAGGGGTCCGGGCGCGCGCCCGAACAGCTGGGCTGGCCGCTCCCCGAGATCCGTTACCAGTCGGGTACGCGCAACCCCATCGGCGCTTCGATCGAGCTGACGAACCGCGAGGGCAAGAGGTCGACACTCGAGATCGAGCCGCTGATCGGCATCCCGCTCAATGTGGGTTGTGGGTACGGCGCCGACCCGGACTGGACACACGGCCTCTGGAAGGGCGACGGCTGGATCGAAGGTTCGAAGTACGACTACACCGACCCCGCGGTGGTCGGTCGCGCCGCGTTCTCACTTTGGGATCACGTCGCGCGCGTGACGTTCGAGGGCCATGAGGGCTACGGCATCTTCGAACACGGATGCATCGGCGCCCACGCTCCGAGCGGCTTCGACGATCTCATGTCCGTCGCGCCCTAGGAGCGGCAGCGGAGCCGACCGGATGGGAGGCGCAGCGCGAGCGACCCATCGACTGGAGCGGCAGCGGAGCCGACCGGATGGGAGGTGCAGCGCGAGCGACCAATCGATTCAAGCGGCAGCGGAGCGTCAGGGTTTCACGCGAGACGGGTCGGCGAACGCGAGGAGAGCGGCGCGATCGGCCGCCAATACGTAGCCGGCCCGGATCGTCTTGTCGGCGTCGGTGTCGTAGCGCTGCTGGTAGACGGCGCGCGACGGGTAGAGCTGCGCCAGACGCGCCGCGGAAAAGGGCTTCGTCGATCCGAGCAGCAGGCAGAGCAGCGCGGGGTTCGACCCGGGAACGCCGGAGAGGGCGTCGACCGGCACGTCGACCGGCGGTGTGCGGATGCCGCCGAGCGCGATGCCGTCGGCATCGCGGCGGACCGCGGGCTGCGCGCCGTTCGTGACCTCGAGGCGGGGCGCGGGGGCGGGTGGCGTGCCGGTGCGCACCCACGTGTCGAGCGCGCGCAGCGCAGCCTTCGCCACGAGGTGCATCGGACCGTTGTTGATCGGCGCGCCGCACTGGAGCGTCTTGGCGACCGAACCCAGGAGGTGCACGTCGGCGTGAGAGGTGCCGGCGACTTCCCAGAGCCGAAAGACGTTGCTGTCGGGCTGACGCGCCACGATCGAGTCGAGAACGCCGGTGACGTCGCTCTCGGCCTGGAGGTCGAGCACGGGCACGCCGGTGTCGGTACGGAAGATGGTCGGCGCGCGACCGATTCCACCGGCGAGGTCCGCGAACTGGCCCGGAGCGACCAAAGGCAAGGGAACCGACGCGCGGCTGTGGACGAAGAAGCCGTCGAACGCGTGCGTGAGCGGTTGCACACCGTTGATGTAGGTCGTGAGCGCAATCGCCGACTGCGACTCGCCGGCGGCGAGGATCCGTTGCGGCTTCATGTCGCCCATCGCGGGCCCGCCGGCCCGCAGCGCTCGCGCGACCTGGGTGAAGATGTCGAACGAGAATCCGTCACCGGGGTGCTCGAGTGATCCGTAGCGCGCCGGGTCGATCGCCTTCAGGCCCTTGCCCGCGACGCTGCCCGCCGCCGGCACCGAAACGAGGACGGGCCCGCCCGAGACGCCGATCTTCTGGGCAGACACCCCGACCCAGACGTCACCTTGGCGGATCAGCTCTTCGCGCAGGCTGGTGTAATCCGGGTCGGCGTCGATCCCGCCGCTGACGTTCAGCCACTCGACCACGACCGTGCCGCTGAACGCCGCCGCGTTCGCGGGCCGGCGGACGAGTACACGGGTGCGGTACGCGGCGCTGACGTTCGGCACGAAGGTCCATCGACCGTTCGTCGCGAGTGCACCTTTCGCCCGGTACGACGTCGCCATACCCGCCGCGACGTACTCGCGCTGGACGTACCCGGTGCCGTCCAGAGCCTCCGACGTCGCCGCGCCCATGAAGACGCCGGTCCCCCCGGTGATCTCGTGCGACAGGTCGGCGACCGGACCCGCGGGCCGCGTTACGAGCGTCGTCGAGGTCGCAGTCGAAGCCGTCCGGTCGGTCGTCGCCGGGGCGGAGCCCTTGCTGGAGCAAGCCGCCGCCACCAGTGCGATCGCGCCGCACACGGCGATCACCGCCCGACGGCTTCCCCGGCGCCGCGGCTCGCCACCGTGCACGCGCATACTGCCCCCCCCCATCGGATTTCACCGAGTGCCGCGCTTGCCCATGTGCCGCGCTTCACCATGTGACCGTATTTCTCGGCTCCAAGTGGTCGCAAACGTCGCCAATTTCACACCGCGCGGCGATTCCGGGTAAGCGTTCGGCCAAGGTTGGGCCAGGAAGAGCGGGCTGCGCTCCACTGCCCCGCCCCGGGCGCCGAAGACCGATCACCGACATCTGGTCGGCATCCAGGGAAGGACCCCGCCATGAACATCTCACCCGTCGGCTCCACGGCCGGCTACGTACCGCAAGTCCGTCCCCAATCGACGGCGGCGACGAACACGACCGCGCCCGTGAAGGTGGGCACCGATTCCGACGGCGACAACGACGGCAGCAAGGGTGGAGCGGTCGACGTCCGAGCGTGAGCCCGCCGTTCGAGCTACCACTTAGCATCGTGGGCGTGTCCAACGATGAAGTAGCTCGACGGGCGGACGACAAGATGCGCGAGTTCCTCGCGTCGATGGCGGCCGCGGGCAATCCGGGCTCGGGCCGCCACGAGATCGGCCTGCGCAAGGTCAATGGGTGGATCCTCGTCTACGACCCGGCAATCGGCGGCGCCGAGGTGCAGGCCGTGCTGGGCGTCGATGGCGTCATCCATGCTCGACGCGCGCCGCGGTCGCAACGCACCCGCCGGCTCCTGGCGTCGGAATGGGTGCTGCGCGACCGGGACGCCGGCGATCCGCAGGGCGCCGGCGCCGAGTTCTCGGCCCATCTGGATCGCATTCTCGCCTTCGACGGCGTCGGACGTGATCGCCCCGGCGACGAGTAACCGGCCGCGAAACTTTTACCTTGTCTTATGAACGACATGAGACAGAGGTTCCATTTGCGCTTGTAGTTTCCCCCGCGCAGGCTTGTCTCGGGAGGGCAAACAATGGGCGGGTATCGCGCGTTCGTGACCGCGGCCGGGTTCGTAGGCGTCTTGGTGGTCGGCAGCGCCGCGATGACCCAGTGCGCTCCGACGTCCCTTGGCGGCGGAACGACCGCGACCACCGTCGCCCCGACCACGACCACCGTCGCCGCGCCCGCAACGACGGTCGCCCCGACCACGACCACGGCGACGACCGCCCCGATCGTGTCGGGCTCGTCGCCGTTGGCGCTGCTCGTGCCTTCGTCGACGGCCTTCGCGGTGCTCGGGCACTCCTGTGGCGGCATCCAAGAACAGGCCTTCGCGACGGGGTTCGACGCAACGAGCGGTGTGCCGACCGGCGACGTGTACCTGCAGACGCGCTGCGGCGGGAGTGGGCGCGGAGGCGGTTACACGACGACGACCTATTCCGCGTGGGTCGGCGTGACGTGGGATTTCGCCGGCGCGGTGCAGTCGTCCGTCACGCTTACTGCAGCTCCGGCGAACTTGAGCCCGACCTTCTCGGCGGTCGACGCGGCCGGTGACGACCTCTACAACGTGCTGTCGGCCGTCAACGTGCTGCCGGCCAACTGCGTGGTCACCAACACGTCGTACTGCACCTACCGCGCGTACCTCTCGGTCGTCGTCCCGCCCGCCCCGACCGCGGTGACAGCGGTCCAGTCGGGTGACGCGTTCCAGGTCGGCTGGGTGCCGTATCCGGCGACCAGCGCGCTGATCACGTCGTCGACGGTGACGGCGACTCCGGTCGCGTCGACCGCCCCCGTGCTGACGGCAACACAGAACGGTCCCGCAACGAGTGCGCTCGTCGGGCCGCTCCAACCCGACACGACGTACCAGGTCACGGTGGCGAACACGGACGCCGGCGGGACCAGCCCGCCGAGCACCGCGATCACGGTTGCGACACCGCCGAGCACCGTCGTCCCATCGGCGCCGACGGGCGTGTCGGCACTCTGGACGGCCCCGCAGGCGGCGGGCGACACGCTCGCAGCCAGCTGGTCGGCCGCGGTTCCCGGCGACAGCCCGATCGATCAGTACGAAATCACGGTCACGGTCAGCGACGGTGGCAGCGCTCCGCCCGGTCCGTTCACTCAGACGGTGTCCGGGTCCACGCTCGCCGTTTCTTTCACGGTCGCCGATACCCTCGATTGGAGCGTCACGGTCCACGCGCACAACGCCGCGGGATGGGGCCCGCAGTCGACTCCGGTCGTACTCCCAGCCGCGTAACCGACGGGTGAAGACGTCTTTCACCCCCACGCCCGGACTCCACGACTCCAAGCAGGGGTGCGAGCTGCGCTAATGCGGGACGAGCCCGCCGTCTACCAACAGGACCTGGCCGGTCATGAAGCTCGAGGCGTCCGACGCGAGAAAGATGACGGGGCCGACCATCTCGTCAGGGCTCGCGGCGCGGCGCATGAAACTCGCGTTGGCCATCGATTTCTGATGCTCAGGGGTGTTCGCGCGCACCATGTCGGTGTCGACGGTGCCCGGCGCCAGCGCGTTCACGCGAATGCCGCGCGGCGCGAAGTCGGCCGCCATCGAACGTGTGAACGACATCAAGGCGGCCTTGGCAGCTCCGTACATCGCCACGTTGGCCGAGAACAAGAACGCGCCCGCGGAGATGACGTTGACGATCGCGGCGTGTTCGCTGCGTTCGAGGTGCGGGAGCGCGGCCTGGACGAGGAAGACCGGCCCGCGGAGATTCACGTCGAACGACTTCTGCCAGGCCTCGGCTGTGAACGCACCGAGGGGCTGGGTCAGTGCGTTCGCGGCGTTGTTGACGACGATGTCGATGCCACCGAATCGATCGACCGCAAGGTCGACGAGCCCGGTCGCGGCATCGAGCTCGCCCATGTGCGCCGCCATTGCGACGGCGTCTCCCCCACTCTCGGCGGCGAGCGCCTGCAGATGCGCCTCCGTGTCTCTGCAGGCCTCGATCTTGCGGCTGCCTACGACGACCTTCGCGCCGCCGCACACGAGTCCTTCTGCAACGGCGCGCCCGATACCGCGGGTCCCACCGGTGACGATCGCGACGCGGTCGCGCACGTCGAACAGCGTCTCGAGCTTGGTCGTGTCCATGGGCCGCGAACCTAACGCACGCCCCGAATCGCCTCGATCGTGGCGAGGTGTCGCTCAGGGCCGGGGGTGGAACCTGCCGATACAAAGGTGATGGAGCTGCACCCGACCCCCGAGAGCTGGCGCATCGCCCTGCTCACCGCCATCGGCGCGCTCGGGATCGGCGCGGGCGGGGCGCTCGTCCTCGCCGTATTCGGGACCTCCGGCGCCCTGCTGGCGACTGCGATCCTGATCGGCCTCGCCGCGATCGCGACGCTCGCACCCGCAATCGGCACGCTGTCGGCCGCGGTCGACGCCGACACCCGCGGTGTGACCATCCGGCGCTTCGGCCGGGCGTCGCGCTACGACTGGGCCAATGTGGTCGACGTCAAGGTGATCGAACGCCGCGCCAGCGTGCCCGACGGCACCGAGTACCACTGGGTGATTCCCCGCCGGTCCTCTCACGTCGTGGCCGTTCCGTGCCTCGAGCTGGCCGACGGCCGCGTCCGCGAGCTCCCCGCCCTCGCCGCACCCGCCACCGGGCCGCGCAGCCAAGCTGCCCGCGAATACGCGGCGGCGCTCGCCCGGCTCCGTGCCGTTACCGCGAGCGCGGCCGAACGAACCCTCAGCCGAGCTGGTTGAGCAACGCGTCGATCCGATCGCACGTGGTTGTCGATCAAGGCGCGCTGATCTACCAGACGCGCGCTGCTACCAAGGCGATTGCGAGGATCACCGTAGCGAACGACGTGCACCGCAGTGCGCGCTCGACGGGTTCGAGGAGCATGCGCTGGTCGATCGACTCCACGCTCCCGTCGAGCATGGTCATCGTCCCCTCGACCCGCGCGGTTCGCCGTCGAACGACCCGTGCCTGCGTACTCAGCGATCGCTGCGCCAGTGAGAGCGCCATCGCCGCCGTCGCGGCCAACGCGGCGGTGAGATCGATGCGGCCGGCCTGCACGAAATAGCCCGTCAGCACGGGAAACGCGCCCCACGCGGCCGCGAAGCCGAGGTCGGAATGCACAACGCCGCCGGCGAGCTCGAGGTTGTACCCGAGCACCAGGAACGGGCCGACCACCATGAACACGACCAGGCCGGCGCCGGCGCGGTCCACACCTACGAGTCCGAGCGCCAACGCGCCGCCGAGTGCGAGTGTGGCGGCAGCGACCAGAACCGTGCTCGGAATGCCCGTTCGCAACGGACGCCCGTGCAGCTCGTCGAGCGCGTGGGCCGCCACGCCCACCGCGAGGAAGAACGCCAACGTCGTTGCCGCGAGGCGACCGCCATCGGTGCTCGGAGCGAGAGTGGCCCCGATGACCACGTACGAAAGGTGCCACGCGGTGTACGGCGGGTGGAGCACCGTCCACCAGTCGCGGGCGCGGCCGGGACGCGCGGCATAGAAGGCCGGGCGCACGATCGTCATCGATCGGGTTTCGTCGCCCACATGACCAGACCACCTCCGAGACTCATCGCGCGCGTCGTCACACCTTCGAGTCCGGCGGCCTCCCACGCGCGCACGGTCCAGCTCACGGGATAGCGCCGGTAGTGCGCCGAGATGTTCGGACCGAGGAAGCGGCCGACGCGGTACCACTCCCTTCCCCCGGTGACGTAGCCCGCTGCGGGAAGGACGAGACGGGTGTAGAGCAACCACGACGCGCGCCACCGCAGTTTGCTCGGCACCGCGAACTCGAGGCTCGCGATCGACCCTCCCGGTTTGACCACGCGTGCGAGCTCCCGCATCGTGGCGGCGGGATCCGCAACGTAACGAAACAGGTAGGTGAAGGTCAGCGCGTCGAACGACGCGTCGGGGAACGGAAGTCGCTCGCCTTGACCCACGACCAATCGGATGCGATGTGTCGCGCCCGCGCGCGCGATGCGCTCCTCGCCGCGACTCAGCATCGCGTGGGTCAGGTCGATACCCGTGACCCGCGCCGGCGTACGCCGCGCCAGCTCGAGTGCCACTCCCGCCGTTCCGGTCGCGACGTCGAGAATCGCGCCCGGCTGACCGTGAGCGACGTGATCCACCATCTCGTGGCGCCACCGGCGGTTCTGCCCGAACGACAGAACCTCTGCCAGCGCGTCGTAGCGGCGCGGGAGACCATCGAAGAGGTCCTTCGCGAACTCGTTCGGGTCGCGAATGGTTGCGTCCACGGGCGCCTCCTGACGGACGGAGATACCCAGATCGGGGCGGCACAAACCTCGCCGGGGCGTGCTCAGCGCCGCTCGCGCCCGGGAATCGGCCGCAGGTCGTGCGCCTCGTGCGCACCCGCGATCCGGAGGGCATCAGTGTGGTCGGCGCGCTCTGGGTCGTCGCCCCGAACCTCTTGATCGTCCCGACCGCGACCCTGATAACGCTACGCGCGCTTCGCAGTCAGCCGAGGTCCGCGGACGAGCACACGACATCAGCGTCGTAGCCGTCGCTCCCGAGGTACTGCGTCATGACGACGGGTCCGCCGGTGAAGCCACGCTGCGCGCACCCGGCCGCGGCCGACACCTTGGACTCGAACCCGGCGAGCCACTGCGGCGCGCCGGCGAACTGCGAACGCGTCACACTCGATCCGCCGGTGATCTGATCCCACTGGAAGGCCGTCGAATAGATGCCGACCCGCGCGACGCCCGCCGCGCGCGAGTGCGGCAATCTGGCCTGCGAGCGTCGCGACGTCGCGCTGCTGCGCCGCGCGCGTCGCCGGGCCGTCGAGCGCCTGCCAGCTGTTCATCGTTTCCACGTCGAGCCACCAGTCGACGTTCGCGACGCGGCGCCGGGCGTTCTCGCGATCGACGTGGTGCAACTGTTGCGCCGCGTCGGTGGCCGTCGAGAGCGACTGCGACCCTGCGATCCAGCCGTAGTCGTATGAACACCCGAGCGAGTTGGGATCCGACGCGCGGCACACTTTCGGCGTCGTCTGGCCGATGGGCCAGCGCCGCGCGCGTTGCGGACCGGGGTTCCCCGTGTTCGCGTAGAAGGCGGGCGGGAGCCGCAGCGACTTCGCCCACGCGAGCTGGCCGGTGAGGCACGGATTGCGAGTCAGGGCCGTCCCGTTGTTCGTTCCGAGGACGCCGAAGCTGGCGCTCGCCGCCCGTGGCAACGACTGGTCGCACTGCGGGAAGCTGATGTCGCGGGCGACGATGTCGCCGGTGGCCGCGGCCGGTACGGCCAAGCCCGCGATCGTCAGCGAGACGATCGCCGCGATGCCGCCGAGACGAGAAGGAGCCCGAACAGAACGCCTGCTGAAGGCAAGTATGCGCACGTAGACCTCGACACCTGACTCGTTGGGCCTCGTTGGGCCTCGTTGGGGTCGCCCGGCCAACCGCGAGCGTACCCACAAACCACATCGGCCCCACAAGCCAACTTACGCAACACCAGACCCAAAATCCGGCGCCATCAGCGGCGACGTCGAGCGAAATGGAGAACCACCGAGTTCTGCTAAGAACCCGCCCATGGTTCGGGACAACCCGCACGCCGGGTCCGAGATCACGAACGACGACGCGACGATCGCGGCTGCGCTCCAAGACGTCAGCATCCCGACACTGATGCTCTCGCTCGTCCACATCACAGGCGACCCGTCACTGATCCGAGGCGACCTGAAGCCCCAGGGCCTGTTCCTCAACGAGGTGCAGGGATACATGTCGGAACCGGACAAAGCCGAAGTGCGGCGTATCGCCCTCGAGACCATCCGCGCGTACCGCGACGGCGGTTGCCGGCTCCCGCCCCCGCCGGGACCCGATCTCGTGCGCGAGATGATGAGTTGGCTCGTCTGCGAGGACGTCCCCGACGAGTACGTCCCCATGATGCTCGAGGAGATGGAACTCGACGGCACCGACGCGCGCCGGGTCGAGATCGGCGCGGCTCCGACGGACCTCGCCGCCTTCCCGGTCGTGGTCATCGGGTGCGGGCAGTCCGGTCTGCTCGCCGGCATCCGCCTGCGTGAAGCCGGGATCCCGTTCACGATCATCGAGAAGAACCCCGACGTCGGTGGTACGTGGTTCGAGAACTCGTACCCGGGTTGTCGCGTCGACGTGGGCAACCACTTCTACTGCTACTCGTTCGAGCCCAGTGACCACTGGACCGAATTCTTCGCGCAACAGCCGGAGATCCAGTCGTACTTCGCCGACGTCATGCACCGTCACGGCGTCGACGAGCACATCCGGTGGAACACCGAGGTCGTCGGCGCCCGCTGGCATGACGGCATCGGCGTTTGGGAAGTCGACGTGCGCGACACGTCGGGAGCGCGAGAAACGCTCGTCGCCCGCGCGGTGATCTCGGCGGTCGGTCAACTCAACCGGCCGAACCTGCCCGACATCCCCGGCATCGAGCAGTTCGCGGGCGCGTCGTTCCACTCCGCGCGCTGGGATCACTCCGTCGACTATCGCGGCAAACGCGTCGCCGTGATCGGCGCGGGCGCGAGCGGCTTCCAGATCGTGCCCGCGATCGCGGGCGATGTCGCCGAGCTCACGGTGTTCCAGCGCACCGCGCAGTGGATGTTCCCGAATCCGAACTATCACGAGAAGGTCGGCCCGGGCGTGCAGTGGGCGCTGCGCCATCTCCCGTTCTACGGCCGCTGGTACCGGTTCTTGCTGTTCTGGCCGGGCTGCGACGGCGGGCTCGCAGCCGCCCGGGTCGATCCGGACTGGCCGCACCCCGAGCGCGCGGTCAGCGAGACCAACGATCTCACCCGGGAGATCTTCACCGTGTGGATCAGCGAACAGGTCGGCGACGACCCCGAACTTTTGGCCAAGGTGATCCCCGACTATCCCGCGACCGGAAAGCGCACCCTCCAGGACAACGGGAGCTGGTTGCACGCGCTGCGGCGGGACAACGTCGAGCTCGTGCGCGAGGGAATCGACCACATCGACGCGCGCGGCGTGGTCACCGCGTCGGGCGCCCGCCACGACGTCGACATCATCGTGTACGCCACGGGCTTCCAGGCCAACCGGTTCCTGTGGCCGATGACGATCATCGGTCGCGACGACACCGTGCTGTCGGAACAGTGGGGCGACGAACCGTCGGCCTACCTCGGCATCACGGTGCCGAACTTCCCGAACCTGTTCTGCATGTACGGCCCCGGTACCAACCTCGCGCACGGCGGGAGCTTGATCTTCCACTCCGAATGCCAGATCCGATACATCACCGGCTGCATCAAAGCGCTCGTCGAAGGTGCGCGCACGTCGATGGAGCCCCGCCCCGAGGTCCACGCCGAGTACTACGAACGCACCCAACGCGAGCTCGACGGCCTGGTGTGGTCACAGCCGTCCATCAAGCATTCCTGGTTCAAGAACTCCGAAGGAAAGATCCACGTGCTGAGCCCGTGGCGGCTCGTCGATTACTGGACCTGGACGCGCGCCCCCGACCTCGACGACTTCGTCATTCGCTGATCGTCTCCAGTTCGACTACCTGCTTCGAGGTGAACACCTCACCGAAGCGCGCCAACAACTCCGCGCGCCGCTCGTCGGCCATATAGGCGTCGAAGGCGGTGCGGTCCGGAAACCAGAGCAAGTGCACCTCGAGCGGGAGCGTCGCGTCGGCGCTACCCGTCCGCCGGCCGCGATACACCAGCCGGGCACCGTGGTCGGCGAGGAGCGGGAGCACTGCGTCCTCGTACGCGACCGCGCTCGCGGCCAACGCTTCGGTCGTGTGCCCCACGAACGCAAGTGTGAAGGGTTGGCGGTGATCGGTGGCCATCCCCGCTTTCTACCGCCCGGAGTTACGGGATCCGCTGCATCCACACGAGCGCAGCACCGGCGGCGAGCACCGCCAACAACAATCCGAGCCCGGTGAACCATTCCGTGAGATCGGTAGGGACCGAGTCGAACCCGACCACCTTGCGGATCTGGTCGTACACGGAGTTCAGCTCGCTGCCGTTCTTTGCGGTGAACGACTTGCCGCCACTTCCCGACGCGATCGCGGTCATCGCGGCGGGATCGGCCGGTACCGGGATCGACTCCCCTTGTATCGTGACCGAACCCGACGACGTGCCGAACGCGATCGTGTCGATCGGCACCCCGGTCTGCTTCGCGGCCGTGACGGCGTCGGAAACCGTCTGTTCGGGCGACTCGCCGTTCTGCCCGATCGTCGGAGAGCCGTCGCTCATCAAGACGATGGCGGCCGGCGCCTTCTGGCCGTCGGCACCGGGCGGGAGCGCGGCGATCGACGAGAGCGCGCTCGTCGATCGCGACGCCGGTGGCCGTCCCACCGCCGATCGTCAACGCGTCGACCGCAGCCAGCACGGGCGCGTGGTCCGAGGTCGGTGAGACCAGGACCCGCGCCGTACTGTCGAACGAGATCAGACCGATCTTCAGGCCCGCGGGCAGGCCCGAGACGAATCGGCGCGCCGCGGCCTGCGCCGCGACGAGCCGGCTCGGCGCCACGTCCGTCGCGGCCATCGAACCCGACGTGTCGATCGTGAGCATGATCGTTCCGCGCTGGCGTGCGACCTTCTTGGTACCGGTCGGCCCGGCGAAGCCGAAGACGAGGGCCGCCACCGCGGCGAGCAGGAGCGCCGCGGAGACGTGGCGCTGCCAACCAGGACGCTTGGGCGCGACCGACGCCAGCAGATCCACGCTCGTGAAGCGGAGCGCATACCGGCGGCGCGAACGCTGGGCGACGACGTAGCCCGCCAGCAACATGACGGGCGCGACGAGAATGAGCAGGCGCCAGGGTTCGTGGAAGCTCACGTGACGCTCCTCGGACGCGTCGCGTGCGCGAGCGGCTGTCGCCGCGGCGACGCGTGCCGGCGCACGGTCCGGCGGCCCACGACGAAACGAACGATCTCGATCAGCCAGTCGGTGTCGGTGAACAACACGAGGTGCTCACTCCCCGCCTCACGGATCCGTTGGGCAATTGTTTCGTGGCGGTCCTTCGCGGCCACCGCGTAGCGCGCCCGTAGGGACTCCGAGTTCGACTGCACGTGCAGATCACGCCCGGTCTCGGTGTCGACCAAGGTGAGCATCCCCGCCGCCGGGAGAACCAGCTCGCGTGGATCGACGACCTGCACGCAGAGCACCTGGTGCGCGTGCGCCAGCCGGGCAACGGCGGGCTGCCACTCGGGATTGTCGAGGAAGTCGGAGACGACGATGATCTGGCCGCGCCGCGGTCGGGCGCGCTCGAGCGCGTGCAGGGTCGTCGGGAGATCGGTGTCGCCGTCGGCGCGTCGCGTCCGGCGGGGAATGTCGTACAGCGTCGACAAGATCGCGAGCAGCTCGGGACGGGTCGAGGTCGGGCCGAGCCGGATTGCCTCGTCACCTCCGGCGACGAGCATGCCGAAGCGGTTGCCGTGGCGGGCGGTGAGGAATCCGAACGCGGCCGCGGCCGCGAACGCGACGTCGGCCTTCTCCCGCTCCCCCGTGCCGAAGTTCATGCTCGCCGAGCGGTCGACGACCGTCCACACCTGCAGCTCGCGATCGGCCTCCGTCGTGCGCACCTGCGGGGTGATCGAACGGGCGGTGAGGTTCCAGTCGATCCACCGCGAGTCGTCGCCGGCTTCGTAGGTCCGTGCACCCGCGACCTCGGAGCCGGGACCGCTCTTGCGGCCGAGGAACTCGCCCCGGAGCAAGCCGTCGAGCCGGCGCGTCACGAGCAGTTCCAACCGGCGGAGCTCGGCCGCCTTGCTCGCGACCGACGCGACGCCCTCGGGCTGCCAGTCGCCACCGCCGTTCATGCGCTGTCCTGGAGGCCGCTTTCCTGGCGAGGCGTCACCTGCGGTATCGGCATCGTCGACAGCACACGGTTGACGACGTCGTCTGTCGTCACGCCCGCCGCGAGCGCGTCGTAGGTGAGGATCAGCCGGTGGCGCAGGATCTCGGGCGCGACGTCGGCGATGTCCTGCGGCACGAGGAAGCGCCGACCGCGCAGGAGCGCGAGCGCGCGCCCGGCGGCGAGCAGGCCGAGCGTCGCCCGGGGGCTCGCGCCGAGCCCGACGTGCGCGGCGATCTCCGGGACGCGCCAACCGACCGGGTCGCGCGTCGCCATGACGAGGCGCACGGCGTAGTCGGCGACCGCGTGATGGACGAAGATCTCGTCGACCGCGGCCTGGAGCTCGACGAGTTGTTCGATCGTGAGCATCTGCGCGGCCTGCGGCGGCCGCACACCCATTCGCCGCGCGATCTCGAGCTCTTCGGCGTACGAGGGCTGGTCGACGACGATCTGCATCAGGAATCGGTCGCGCTGCGCTTCGGGCAGCGCGTAGACGCCTTCCGACTCGATCGGGTTCTGGGTCGCGAGCACGAGGAACGGGGTCGGCACCGCGCGGGTCTGGCCCGCGATCGAGACGTGGCGCTCGGCCATCACCTCGAGCAACGCCGACTGCACCTTCGCCGGGGCACGGTTGATCTCGTCGGCCAGCACGAGGTTGGCGAAGATGGGTCCCCACTCGATGTCGAAGTCCTCGCGTGACGGGCGCCACACCCGGGTGCCGACGATGTCGGCGGGCACGAGATCCGGAGTGAACTGGAGACGGGTGAACGACCCGCCCACGACCTGGGCCAGGGTCGAGACCGTCAAGGTCTTGGCGAGTCCGGGGACGCCTTCGATGAGGCAGTGCCCACGCGCGAGCAGGCAGATCATCGCGCGCTCCACCATCCGGTCCTGGCCCACGATGACCCGCTTCACCTCGAAGAGGGCCTCTTCGAGGTGCTCGGCGTGGAGCCTGTTCTCGTCGGTCGGGCCTGGCGGCTGCAGGGTGGACGGTGGAGTCAGATCGGGGCCGCTCATCGCGAGAGCTCCTTCACATGGGTCGGGCACATGGGTCGACACACAGGTCGGGCACAGGGGTCGGGCACACAGGTCGGGCCCCGAACGAGGGTCATGATGCCCGCCCAAGCTGGGAAGCCGCTACGGACCGCTTGCGGAGCTCCTGAGGATCCCCGGTGAAGCCCGCGGGTGCCGTGGTCGCGCCCCTTCAGCCGGACGCGCGGTCCGCTCCGCGCGCGTCCGGTCGCGCCGGCGCAACGCCCGCCCGACAAAGTTGCTCGCATGCAGGCCGCCTCCCGACGAACAGACGGTACTCGTGCCGTGTCGCCATGCATGCCGGGGACACGTTCCACCCCGGTTCCGGGAGAACTGATGACGATCGTCCACCGTTTCTTGGTGGGGATGCAGTGACCGATGTCGCCCCGCCGCCGACGAAGCTCCTGCTCGTCGAGGAGCTCGACTCCGTCGCAGCCCGATTCGATGCCGTTTTGGAACAAGCCGCGCCCGCCGCCTTCGAAGTAGCCCGGGCGACGACACTCGCGGAGGCGCTCGCCTCCCTCGAAGCCGGGAACGCGGACTGCGCGATCGTCGATGTCGACACCCCCGATGCGCACAGCCGCGACGCCATCGACGCGTTGGCCGCGGCCTCGCCCACGGTCGCGCTCGTCGCGCTCACCGGCGCCGACGACGACGAGATCGGGCACACGACGCTGCACGCCGGAGCGATCGACCTCCTCTCCAAAGGGGCGCTCGACGGCAAGCTGCTCGTGGGTTCGATCCGTCACGCCATCTTGTTGAAGCGCGCCGAGGTCTCGTCGGACGAGATACAGAGCGTCGCCCGGATCGGAACCTGGGAAGTCGACCTCGCAAGCGGTGTCGTGACCTGGTCGCCCGAACTGTGTCGCCTCCTCGGCTTCGATCTCGACCAACCGCCGGGCTACACCGAGATGCTCGACCGGATCCATCCCGCCGACCGGGGTTCGACCGTCGCGGCCCTGGAGACGGCGATGGCGGACTCGACACCGTTCTCGGTCGAACACCGCGTCGTGCGCCCCGACGGCACCGAATGTTGGATGCGCGCGCGGGGCCGGGTCGAGGCGGGCGCGGACGGACGACCCCGACGGCTGCTCGGCATGGCTCAAGACATCGACGACCGGAAAGCCGCGGAGGCCGCCCTCGCCCACCAGGAGCTCCACGATCCGCTGACGGGGCTCCCGAACCGGCGCCTGTTGATCGATCGGTTGGAGCAGGCGCTCGCGCGCCTCTCGCGGGAGCCCACGATCGTCGCGGTGATGTACCTCGACATCGACCGGTTCCGGATGATCAACGACGACCTGGGCTACGCGGTCGGTGATCGTCTCCTCGCGGCAACCGCGGTGCGCTTGAAGGATCTGATCCGCCCCGAAGACACCCTCGCGCGCATCGGCGGCGACGAGTTCGTCGTGATCTGCGAAGGATTGTCGGATCAGGCCCAGGCCCTCGCGGTCGCGGCTCGCATCTGTACCGGGATGAACGCGCCCTTCGGCTGGGACGGGAGTGAGGTCGTGCTCTCGGTGAGCGCGGGAATCGCGCTGGCCACGTCGCCGTCCGTCAACCCCGACAAGCTCCTCGGCGACGCCGACGCGGCGATGTACCGGGCCAAAGCCGCGGGGCGGGCGGGCTACGCGCTGTTCGCGAAGACGATGCGCCCCACCGGCGTCGCCCGGCTCGACACCGAGACGTCGTTACGCCAGTCGATCTCCAACGGCGAACTGCGCGTCCACTACCAGCCCGTGGTGAACCTCGTCGACGGCCAGGTGATCGGGCACGAGGCGTTGGTGCGATGGGCTCATCCCGTGCGCGGGCTCCTCGGACCCGACGAGTTCATCACGATCGCGGAGGAGTCCGGCTTGATCGTCCCGCTCGGCGCGTGGGTGCTGCGCGAAGCCTGCCTACAGGCGAAGCGGTTCCAGACGCGCGACCCGCGCTGGCCGCGCCTGACGATGTCGGTGAACCTGTCGGGCGCGCAGCTCGGGCAGGCCGACGTGCTCGACCTGGTCTCGTCGGCACTCACCGACGCCGCCCTCGACGCCGAGGACCTCCAACTCGAGATGACCGAGAGCGTCTTGATGGACGACGCTTCGTCGACGATCACGATCCTGCAGTCGCTCAAGGAGTTGGGCGTTCGCTTGAGCGTCGACGACTTCGGGACGGGCTACTCCTCGTTGGCGTACCTCCGTCGTTTTCCCGTCGACGTGTTGAAGATCGATCGCACGTTCGTCGGCGGCCTGGGCAAGGATCTCGAGGACTCGGCGATCGTCGCCGCGATCGTGAACCTCGCCGACACCCTGGGCTTCACCACCGTCGCCGAGGGCGTCGAGACCGAACTGCAGCGGGACTGCCTCGTCGGTCTCGGCTGCTCGCTCGCGCAGGGCTACCTCTTTGCCCGGCCCGTCGACGCCACCGAAGCCGAGACCGCGCTCGATCGCGTTGGCGGCGCGGTCGGCTCACGACCGTAGGACTCACGATGCGCTCCTGGAAGACCGCAATGACGGCGACGGCGATCACCGGCAAAGCCGGCACGAGTCAGCGAGGTCGTCGGCAAGCAGGGCAAGCTCTCGCAGCGCATCGACCGCGGCGGGGATCACCCGCTGCATCTCGCTCGTCCGACACCGCGCTGTACCGGGCGAAGGAGCTGGGCCGAAACCGCGTCGAGCCCATGGCGATGCAAACCCCCTGACGACTCGGGGCCGCGGCGGATCCACGGGTCGCGCGTGTCCGGGCCCGCTCGGCGTCGGGCCGGTGACCGGCCGCGCGCCCGGTCGTCAACCGGTGAACGGATCGAGTCCGAGTCGGCTGCGGACCTCGGCGCGCCGCAACGGTGGGAGCGTCGGCGGCGGTTGTCGCCGCGCCGGAACCTCGCCGAGCAGCCGCTCCGTGATCGCGGCGATCTCCAGCGACGCCATCTCCATCGCGCCGGCGACGTCGATCCGCGGGCGCGTGATCCCCGTGACCTTGCGCACGTACTGGCGAGCGGCCGCTTCGATCTCCTCACGGGTGGCCGGGGGCTCGAGACCGCGGAGCTCGGTGATGTTTCGGCACATGTCCCGAGCGTAGATCGGCGCCGCTGAAGAGAGCAGCGAGCGTCGAGGCCCTACGCCCCGGTCACTTGTCGTCTCACGGTGCGGGCCAAGATGCCGAGTGTGGCGCGCAACGCGGACTCGGGGATGACGGGGAAGATGGCCGCTTCTTTCCACACCGGGTCGATCGCCGACCAGTCGTAGTACGACGTCACAAGGGTGCCGTCCGCCACCGCCTCGAGTGTGTAGCCGTAGATGTGCCCGATGGGCGGTTGGATCTGGCCGAGGATCGTCCACGCGATCTCGCGGTCCGGCTCGAACGTCGTAATGGTGACCGTGACGTCGTAGAGACCCAACGGGTAGTCGTTCAGGGCCTCCCGATCCATGTGCACGACGAAGGTGTCGCCGACCTGCGTCACCGGTTCGCCGGTGGCGTCGAGCAACATCCCGGAACTGTCGATGGCCACGTGCCCGCGTGGGTCACTGAGGAGCCGAAAGATCGTGGCCGGGTCGGCCGCAATCGTGCGCTGGACTTCGAACCGCTCGTTCGTCATCCCGGCATCTTGCCAGGCAGATCTCCCGGTGCGGCTCCACCGCCCGAGGCCCGGTCCACGGTCGCACGGACCTGCCGGGCGATCTCGAGGTCTTCGCGTGCCGGAATCACCAGTACCCGCACCGTCGATCCGCCCGCGCTGATCTCTGCGTCACCGGCGACCGACGCGTTCGCGGCGGAGTCGAGCGCCACTCCCGCGAATCCGAACGACGCGCACGCCGCGGCCCGCAGCTCGGGCGCGTGCTCGCCGACTCCCCCGGTGAAGACGATCACGTCGACGCCGCCCAGGCTCGCGATCATGGCGCCGATCTCTTGGCGCAGCCGGTGCACGTACACGTCGAACGCGAGGCGGGCAGCCGGATTGCCCGCGGCCCGCGCGGCGAGCACGTCGCGCAGGCTCCCGCCGGCGATACCCGACAGGCCGGCGAGTCCCGACGCGCGGTCGAGCCCCTGCTCCACCGCGTCCGGCCCGAGACGGCGCGCGAGCGCGAGCACGACGCCGGGATCCACCGAGCCCGAGCGAGTCGCCATCACGAGACCCTCGAGCGGCGTCCATCCCATCGTCGTGTCGACCGATCTGGCGCCGCGCGTCGCGCACAACGACGCGCCCGCACCCAGATGGCAGCAGACGACCCGCAACCGAGGATCGCCCGGGCGAGACACGACCTCGGCCGCGCGCCTCGACGAGTATGCGTGCGACAACCCGTGGAAGCCGAAGCGCCGGATCCCCCACTCGTCCCGCCAGGCCTGCGGCAACGCGTAGGTAGTGGCCGCCGGTGTCATCGTCGCGTGGAACGCAGTGTCGAAACACGCGATCTGGCGGAGGTCGGGGCGCAGGGTGCGGATCGCGCGCATGCCCGCGACCGCGCGCGGCTGGTGCAAGGGTGCGAGCGGCGCGAGCGCGAGCAGTTCGCGCTCGACGTCGCCGGTGATCAGCACCGGTTCCCGGAACTCGGCCCCACCGTGCACCACGCGATGCCCGACCGCGTCGATCGGCCCGACGGTGTCGAGGAACGCGCCCAGGTAGCCCGCCTCGTCGGCGCCGTCCCACCCGTCGATCTCCCGCGTCGCCTCGACCGCGTCACCCGGCCCGACGACGCCCAGCTTGATGCTGCTCGACCCCGCGTTCACCACGAGGACCCGCCTCACTGCGACCAGGACCAATCCCGGACCTCGGGCAGGTCTTCGCCGTACCGACGCACGTACTCGCCGTGGCGCGTGCGCTGGTCGACCATGAGCTGGCGCACCGACGCGGCGCTGACGCCCAGATCCGGTACGCGGTCGATCACGTCCATCACCAAGTGATAACGGTCCATGTCGTTGCGCACCACCATGTCGAAGGGCGTCGTCACCGAACCCTCCTCCTTGTACCCGCGCACATGGAGATGGTCGTGGCCGTGCCGCCGATACGTCAGGCGATGGATCAGCATCGGATAGCCGTGATAGGCGAAGATCACCGGCCGATCGGTCGTGAACAGCGTGTCGTAGTCGCGATCCGCCAGCCCGTGCGGGTGCTCGCTCTCGGGTTGGAGCCGCATGAGGTCGACCACGTTCACGACCCGGACCTTCAGATCGGGCAGGTGCGTCCGCAGGAGCGAGACCGCGGCCAAGACCTCGAGCGTGGGCACGTCGCCCGCGCACCCCATCACGACGTCGGGCACAATGCCGTTGTCGTTGCTGGCCCACTCCCACACGCCGAGCCCGCGCGCACAGTGGAGGTCGGCTTCCTCGATCGACAGCCACTGCGCTTCGGGCTGCTTGCCGGCGACGACGACGTTGACCAGGTCGCGTGAGCGCAAGCACTGCTCGACGGTCGACAGCAGGGTGTTCGCGTCCGGCGGCAGGTACACCCGCACGACCTCGGCCTTCTTGTTCACCACCAGGTCGATGAACCCCGGGTCCTGATGGGTGAAGCCGTTGTGGTCTTGACGCCACACGTGCGACGTGAGGAGGTAGTTGAGCGACGCGACCGGTCGGCGCCACGGCAGCTTCCTACTGACGTTCAACCACTTCGCGTGTTGGTTGAACATCGAATCGACGATGTGCGTAAACGCCTCGTAGCACGAGAAGAGCCCATGGCGTCCCGTCAGCAGGTAACCCTCCAGCCAGCCTTGACACGTGGTCTCCGACAGGATCTCCATGACCCGGCCGTCGCGCGCGAGAGCAACGTCGGTCGGGAGCACGTCGGCCTCCCACGCCTTGCCCGTGACCTCGTATACCGCTTCCAGGCGGTTCGACGCGGTCTCGTCGGGCCCGAACAACCGGAAATCGCGCGCGCCGTCGTTCAGGCGGAACACGTCGCGGAGATACTCCCCGGCGATACGCGTCCCCTCCGCGTTGACGCTTCCCGGGCTCGTAACGGTGACGGCGTAGTCACGAACGTCGGGCAGGACCAGATCGCGTAGGAGCAGGCCGCCGTTCGCGTGCGGGTTCGCGCCCATGCGCCGCTCGCCGCCGGGCAGCCAGTCGACGATCTCGGCACGCGGGCACCCGTCGCCGTCGAACAACTCGTCGGGCCGGTACGACCGCATCCACGCCTCGAGTTGGGCCAGGTGCTCGGGGTTCTCGCGCACCTCGGACAGCGGCACCTGATGCGCGCGCCACGTCCCCTCGACGGGCAGCCCGTCGACCACCTTCGGTCCGGTCCAGCCCTTCGGAGTGCGCAACACGATCATCGGCCAACGCGGCCGGGTTCGATCGCCTTCCTCGCGCGCCCGGTGCCGGATCGCGTGGATCTCCTCGAGTACGTGATCGAGGGTCGCCGCGAGTTGTTGGTGCACGAGCGCGGGATCGTCGCCCGCGACGAGATACGGATCCCAACCGCATCCGGTGAGGAACGCGGTGAGCTCATCGTCGGAGATGCGCGCCAAGATGGTGGGATTCGCGATCTTGTAGCCGTTGAGGTGCAGGATCGGGAGCACCGCGCCGTCGCCCACCGGATCGAGGAACTTGTTCGAGTGCCAACTCGTGGCGAGCGGCCCGGTCTCGGCCTCACCATCGCCGACCACGCACGCCACGATGAGATCGGGATTGTCGAACGCGGCGCCGAAGGCGTGGCTGATCGAATAACCCAGCTCGCCACCTTCGTGGATCGAGCCCGGGGTCTCGGGCGCGACGTGACTCGGGACTCCGCCCGGGAACGAGAACTGCCGGAACAGCTCCAGCATCCCGACCGCGTCGCGCGTCACCGACGGGTACGTCTCGCTGTACGAGCCTTCGAGCCAGGTGTTGGCGAGTATTGCGGGACCGCCGTGTCCGGGACCGATGACGTACATCACGTCGAGGTCGTCGCGGGCGATCACACGATCGAGGTGCGCGTACACGAAGCTCAGACCGGGGCTCGTGCCCCAGTGACCGAGAAGTCTGGGCTTGATGTCGGCCACGGTGAGCTCGCGGTCCAGCAATGCGTTCGCGAGGAGATAGATCTGGCCGACGGTGAGGTAGTTCGCCGCGCGCCAGTACGCGTCGATGCGCGCGATCTCTTGTGCCGAAAGTGGTGCATGATCGATGACCTTCATTTGGTCTCCTGCCGTTTGCCGCCACTCGCCGGGATACCAAGGCGCCTGGAGTGCGTGAAGCGAGCTGCCCGGCGGTACACGCGCCGCGCCTGACGCGACTTGGGCACCGCGACCGGTTCGCCGATCACGCGCTTCTTGTAGAAGATGGCCTTGGCCCACTCGACGAGCACGAGATACCCCACGATCATCGCGCCGAGAATCGGGTAGTACTCGAGTGGTAAGTGCGTGAAGCCCAAGGTGGGGCCGAACGGCAGGTACGGCAAGGCGAGGCCGACCACCGGAACGATGGAGGACGCCACGAGCAGCTGCCGGCTCGGGCGGCTGTGCCAGAAGGGGCGCCGCCGCGTCCGGATCACGAAGATGACGAGCGATTGGGTCGCGAGCGACTCGACGAACCAGCCGGTCCGGAACTCGGGCGCATGGGCGTGCAGGAGCCCGATCATCACGCCGAAGGTCACGAAGTCGAAGATCGAGCTCAACGGCCCGAAGAAGATCATGAAGCTGCGGATGAAGCCGAGATCCCAGGCGGAGGGACGCGCCAGCATCTCCTCGTCGACCTCGTCGGTCGGGATCGTCATCTGGCTGGCGTCGTAGAGCAGGTTGTTGAGCAGGATCTGCGAAGGCAGCATCGGCAGGAACGACAGGAACGCCGACGCGCCCGCGGCACTGAACATGTTGCCGAAGTTCGACGACGTCGCCATCAACACGTACTTGATCGTGTTGGCAAAGATGCGCCGCCCCTCGACAACGCCATCGGCGAGCACGCCGAGATCCTTGTCGAGCAAGATGATGTCGGCCGCGTCCTTGGCGACGTCGGTACCCGTGTCGACCGAGATCCCCACATCGGCGTGGTGCAGTGCAACCGCGTCGTTCACCCCGTCGCCCATGAACGCGACATCGGCGCCACGCAACCGTTGCACGCGCACGATGCGCGACTTCGTCTCGGGTCCGACGCGCGCGAACACCGTCGTGTGATCGATCGCCGCGCCGAGGGCATCGTCGTCGAGCGCGTCGACCTGCTCTCCGGTGAGCGCGCCGAGCACGTCGAGACCGAGGTCGCGGCAGACTTTGACGGCAACCTGCGGGCTGTCACCGGTGATCACCTTCACGACGATCCCGAGCTTGGCCAGCCGGGCGAGCGAAGGAGCCGCGTCGTCCTTGGGGCGGTCGGTGAACACCAAGAAACCGACGAGACCGAGATGCTGTTCGTCCACGTCGGCGAGTGCCGCGACGCCGGGCGCGGGGCGCGCGCCGACGGCGATGACCCGGGCCCCGGCGTCGTAGAGATCCGACAGGCTCTTGGCCATCGCCTCGGGAACCGAATCGCTACGGGCCATCACGGCTTCGGGCTCGCCCTTCACCACCAACCAGCGTTCGCCGTCCGGCGCGTCGGCAACGACGACCGAGAGGCGGCGTTCGTGGTCGAACGGTCGCGACGCCACGCGCTTCCAGCCTTCGGCCTGCGCGGCGACGGCGGGCTCGGCCGAGTCCCACAGCGCAACGTCGAGCGCGTTGCCGCTCACGGCCCGTCCGTCTGCGAGCAGAGCTTCGTTGCAGACCAGTCCGAGCAGGTGCGCGCGGTCGGGAGCCACGCCGGCCGCTTCCACGCTGCGGTCGAAGGTGATGTGGCCCTCCGTCAACGTTCCCGTCTTGTCGGTGAACAGGAGTGTGATGTTGCCGAGATCCTCGATGCTCACCAAACGCTTGACGAGCACTTGCTTTTGCGCCAGCCGGCGCGAGCCCATCGAGAGGCTCACGGTCACGATGGCCGGAAGCAGCTGCGGGGTGAGACCGATCGCGATGGCGAGAGAGAACAGCAGCGCGTCGATGAACGGGCGGTGCAGCGCAATGTTGATCACGAAGATCGAGACGGTCAGGACCGCGGCGACGCGCACGAGCAGGAACGAGAACTTCCGCAGTCCCACCTGGAATGCCGTCTCGCCCGGTCGCTCACCCAGGCCGGCGGCTATCCGGCCGAACGCGGTCTGCATGCCGGTGCGCACGACGACCCCACGCGCGCTTCCTTCACGAACGATCGTGCCCATCAACGCGCACGACCGGCCGTAGGCGCCGGGATCGGCGGTCTTTTCGACCGGCATCGACTCGCCGGTGAGGACGGCCTCGTCGCATTCGAGCTCGGTCGTTTCGAGCAAGCGCACGTCGGCGGGAACGATGTCACCCACGGAGAGCTGCAAGACGTCGCCCGGCACCGAGCGCGACGACGTCGACCCGCTTCGGTACGCCGTCTCGGATGACGAGCGCCGTATGCCGGATCTGGGCATGCAGCGCCGCGACCGCTTGCTCGGACCGGTACTCGTTCACGAAGCCGAGTCCGACCGACAAGCTCACGATGACGCCGATGATGAAGGCGTCGGTCGGACTCCCCGTGACGCCCGACACCGCGGCCGCGGCCAGGAGCAGCAGCAAGAGCGGGTTGCGCAACTGCCGCCCGAGGACTCGCCACGCGCCGAGGCCGTGCGTGTGCAACGAGTTGGGCCCGTAGGCCGCCAACCGTCCCTGCGCCTCGGCGGCGGACAGACCTGACGCACTCGATTCGAGCGCGCCGAGTGCCGCGTCCGTACCGAGCAGCGCGACGCGATCGAGGTCCTGGATCAAACCGAGGCCGCTCAGCCGAGGGTTGGGGTCATTGCGGCTCGCGATCGTCCGCTCGGTCGGTTGCCGGTCCCCGGCAGCGTATTGGGTGCCGCGACGCCGTCGTGGGCATGGGAGCCGGGACAGGGCGTCGCTTGCTCGGGCTCGGCCGCTCGCCTCCGACGTTTCGAGATTCCCTCGTCTGGTCCTAGGGCGCGTAGTCGACGAAGAAGGCCGTCTCGCCGCTGGTCTCGGAACCGACGTAGGTGCCGTTGTGCGTTCCGGAAGGATCGAGGGCGAACACGTACTGGGTGCCGGCCGTGAGCGGGAGGCCGCTCAGGGCGGAGACGTACCACTGGCCATTGGCTCCCTTCGGTACCGTCACCGGAGTACCGGTTGCCAACACGCCGGCCTTCTGCCCGTTGACGACGCTGTAGATCTTCGGTGTGAAGACCTGGTCGCTACCGGCTCCTCGAGCGAAGAACGCGAAGTCGTTCGCCGTACCCGATGCCGTGGCAGTTTCGATCCACGACAATTCCGTAGTGGTGTAGACGAACGTCGACGTGAATCCGGTGAGCGTGTCGCCCAACTGGGCGACGGCCGGACCCGGCTGGACCACCGACGTCGGCGCCGACGAGACCGCGACCGATCCCGACGCGTTGGACCCGGTGACCTGCAAGCGCAGCGTGCTGCCGACATCCGCCACCGTCGGGAGGTAGGTCGGATTGGTCGCGCCGCCGATGACGCTGCAGCTGTTGCCACTGCTGTCGCACCTGGTCCACTGCAGCGCCAACGTCGGCGGCGGACTGGCATTCCAACCCCCGGCGAATCCGCTCAGCACACGACCCGTGACCGCCGTCCCGGGCGAACCCGCGGGCCCCGCAACAGTGACCGACGGAAGCAGGTCGTTGACCGGCGGCGCGGCCGGTTGGGCGCCGGGAGCGACGGGCGTGAACGGCGTCTGTTCGGATACGTCGCCCGGGCAGGAGGCCAGGTCGGCGCCGTCGCTGTTGAGGATCTGGTGAGAGTCCTGGTAATCGGTGACCGAGCCGTTGAAGTTGATGTGCACGACCGGCACGACGCCGCTGTTGATGTGGCACGCCTCGCCGAACAGGTCCGAAGTGTCGAAGTTGAAACCCGACGTCATCGTCAGCACGAGATGGCCGCCCGGGACGAGCGTCTGCGGCAGCTGCGGCGCGGTCGCACCACCCCACAGATTGAAGTGTGACGGCGACGATCCGCCGCCGAAGTCCACGGTCACCGAGTTGACGGATACCGACGACGCGCCGTTGTTGGTTACCTCGATGGCTCCGGAGTCGTAGCCACTGCCACCGTTGTTCGGCCCGTGGGTCGAGCAGCACTGGGCCGGCTCCCCGATGAAGGTCGTGTTGGCCGAGCCCGACCAAGGGGTCAGGCCGCTGGTGCTGTCTGCGTATCCGAGGGCGACCGCCACACCGGCCGGGGGCAAACTCGTCACGACTTGGGTGACAGTGAGGTTGTCCAGGTTGACGTACTGGTTCGAACCGGCCGTCGAATCGAACCACACCTTCAGCGTGTGCGCCCCGGGCGCCAAGCTCGCCTGATTCAACGTCAACGTCGTCCACGTACTCCAATTCGCAGTCGCCGCGAACGCCTGATTCGCCACCAACACCGACCCGTCCAACTCGATCTTCCGGTGGGCAATGCCATTGCCGGAGCTATAGCGCAACGCCAGGTTCGTCGCCCCGCCCGCGACATTGAACGAGAACGTCACGAACTGGCCCTGCGTACCCCAACAACAGATGTACGGCGGGTTCTGCGCCCCCGGCCACACGGTCTCCGTCGGCAGGTTCGTCGCCGACGTCCCCGCCGCGATCGTCTGCGAGACAGCTGTGACCGGCACGGTCGGCGCGCTCGTCGCCGACGCTCCCGCCCCGCCGGCATTCGACGCGGTGACGGTCGCGGTGATCGTCGATCCGACATCGGCCGCGGCCAACACGTACGTGCTGCTCGTCGCACCACCGATCGGGGTGCACGCCGGTGAACAGCGGTTCCACACGAACGCGAACGAGGTGGGGCTGTTCGTCCACGTCCCTGTCAACACCGCCAACGTCTGACCCTGCACCGGCGTCCCCGAGATCACCGGCACCGCCGTATTCACCGGCGCGAGCGGCACCACGGTTGCTGTCGGCGCGCTCGTCGACGGGACTCCCGGGCCGCTGCCGTTCGCAGCCGTGACCGTGGCGGTGATCGTCGCCCCTGCGTCACCGGCAGCGAGCACATAGGTGCTGCTGGTCGCGCCGCTGATCGCCGTGCACGCAGGTGAACACTGGTTCCACGCGTAGGTGAACGAGGTGGGGCTGTTCGTCCACGTCCCCGTCGACACCGACAACGCCTGACCCTGCACCGGCGTCCCCGAGATCACCGGCACCGCCGAGTTCACCGGCACCGGTGGTAGCACCGCTGCCGTCGCGGCACTGGTCGCCGGGAGACCGTCGCCCCCCGCATTGGAGGCGGTGACCGTCGCGGTGATCGTCGCCCCGACATCCCCCGCACTCAAGAGATAGGTGCTGCCCGTCGCGCCGTTGATCGCAACACACGCCGGCGAACACTGCTGCCACGAGTACGCGAACGAGGTCGGGGCATACGTCCACGTGCCCGTCGACACCGCCAACGTCTGACCCTGCACCGCGGTCCCCGAGATCACCGGCAGCACCGTGTTCACCGGTACCGGCGGCAGCGTCACGACGCCCGTCGGCGCGCTCACCGCCGGGAGGCTGTCGCCCCCGGCATTGGATGCGGTGACCGTTGCCGTGATCGTCGACCCCACGTCCGCCGCGGCGGGCACATACGTACTACTCGTCGCGCCACTGATCACCGTGCAACCCGGCGAACACTGCTCCCAGAAGTACGTGAACGAGGTCGGGCTGTTGGTCCACGTCCCCGTCGACACCGCCAACGTCTGACCCTGCGCCGCCGTGCCCGAGATCACCGGCGCTGCCGTGTTCACCGGCGGCAGCGGCAGCACCGTCACGGTCGCGGCGCTGGTCGCGGGGAGACTGTCGCCCCCGGCGTTGGACGCGGTAACGGTCGCGGTGACCGTCGACCCGACATCGGCCGCCGCCAACACGTACGAGCTGCTCGTCGCACCACCGATCGGGGTGCACGCCGGCGAACAGCGGTTCCACACGTACGCGAACGAGGTCGGGCTGTTCGTCCACGTCCCCGCCGACACCGCCAACGTCTGACCCTGCACCGCCGTCCCCGAGATCACCGGGACCGCAGTGTTCACCGGCGGCGGAGGAAGGACGGTCCCCGTCGGCGCGCTCGCGGCCGGGAGACTGTCGCCCCCGGCATTGGATGCGGTGACCGTCGCCGTGATCGTCGACCCGACATCGGCGGCCGCCACCACAAACGTACTGCTCGTCGCGCCACTGATCACCGTGCAGCCCGGTGAACACTGCTCCCAGAAGTACGTGAACGAGGTCGGGCTGTTCGTCCACGTCCCCGTCGACACCGCCAACGTCTGCCCCTGCACCGGCGTCCCCGAGATCACCGGCGCCACCGTGTTCACCGGTACGGGCGGCAGCGTCACAATGCCCGTCGGCGCGCTCGTCGCCGGCGCTCCCGCCCCGCCGGCATTCGACGCGGTGACGGTCGCGGTGATCGTCGACCCGACATCGGCCGCCGCCAACACGTACGTACTGCTCGTGGCACCACCGATCGCGGAGCACGCCGGCGAACAGCGGTTCCACACGTACGCGAACGAGGTCGGGTTGTTCGTCCACGTCCCCGCCGACACCGCCAACGTCTGACCCTGCACCGCGGTCCCCGAGATCATCGGGACCGCAGTGTTCACCGGCGGCGGAGGAACGAGCTGGGTGACGGTGAGGTTGTCCAGATTGATGTACAGCTTCGAACCGGCCGTCGAATCGAACCACACCTTCAGCGTGTGCGCCCCGGGCGCCAAGCTCGCCTGATTCAACGTCAACGTCGTCCACGTACTCCAATTCGCAGTCGCCGCGAACGCCTGATTCGCCACCAACACCGACCCGTCCAACTCGATCTTGCGGTACG
This sequence comes from uncultured Actinomycetes bacterium, assembly GCA_963812205.1. Taxonomy (GTDB): domain Bacteria; phylum Actinomycetota; class Acidimicrobiia; order IMCC26256; family PALSA-610; genus PALSA-610. The sequence goes on along the minus strand of CAWEUJ010000002.1, from coordinate 922,289 downwards.
CGACACCGCTGCCGGCGCTGTAGCGCAACCCGAGGTTCGTCGCCCCGCCCGTCACGTTGAACGAGAACGTCACGAACTGGCCCTGCGTACCCCAACAACAGATGTACGGCGGGTTCTGCGCCCCCGGCCACACGGTCTCCGTCGGCAGGTTCGTCGCCGACGTCCCCGCCGCGATCGTCTGCGAGATGCTGAACGGCGCGGTGACGGTCGCGGTCGGCGCGCTCGTCGCCGACGCTCCCGCCCCGCCGGCATTCGACGCGGTGACGGTCGCGGTGACCGTCGACCCGACATCGGCCGCCGCCAACACGTACGTACTGCTCGTCGCACCACCGATCGGGGTGCACGCCGGCGAACAGCGGTTCCACACGAACGCGAACGAGGTGGGGCTGTTCGTCCACGTCCCCGCCGACACCGCCAACGTCTGACCCTGCACCGGCGTCCCCGAGATCACCGGCACCGCCGTGTTCACCGGCGGCGGGACCGCGATCGGGTTCACGCTCACGGCTCCGAAGTCGACGTCCGAGCGATGGGCGGCAAGGACGATCGATCCTCGGCTGAGGTCGCCACTGGTCTGCAGCAGCCAGGCGGACGGTTCGGTCGTGCCGGTCTTCCACACCTTGAACTTGAAGTCGCTGCCGCCGGTTGCGTTGTCGGTCACCTGCGCCTTGAACGTGTAGGCGACGCCCAGCGTCAGCTGCGTGCCGGTCGTGTCGGCCAAGAGCGTCTGTTCGGGGTGCGTGTCGGTGTTCGCGTAGATCTCCACGCGGCGCGCCGTGCCCGCCGAATTGTCGTACAGGAACGCAGCCGGGAACGGATGGCCGATGCGGGGCTGATCCGAGGTGACGACGCCATGCAGGTTGTCGGTCGCGCCCTGCCAGCCGGCGATCAGCCCGACCGCCGCCCCGTCGGGGTCCATCGAGTTGATGGTGACCTGGGCCGTGACCTGGTACTGCGCCCATGTGCTCGCCTGCCCGAGGGTGACGAGCCGGTCGTAGCCGATGTCGGAGTTGCGGATCGTGCCGTCGGGCTGGATCGACCAGTGGCCATCGGCGACCTGAGCGATGCTGTTGATGTTGCCGCCGGCCGTCGACCAGTCGGCGGTGTACGGCAGCGCCCACGGACCACCGTTCACCTTCGTCACGGTGACATCCGCGGTCGAAGAGTTCCCCAGATTGTCGATGGCCGTCAGGTGAACCGTGTTCGGGCCGGCGAGGAGCGATGCGTAATCGAGCTCGACGTTGAACTCACCCGGTTCGACGAGCCGGACCCCGTTCTCCCCCATTGACAAGGGGCTCCCGGGCCCGCCGTTCAAGGAATACGCAAGGCTCGCCATCCCGGCCGGGTCGGAGACGTCGCCGAGGACGTTCACCCACTGCTGGGGCTGACCGTTCGCACCGAAGGTCTGCTGCGACCCGTACCAGACGTTGATCACCGGGGTGCTCGGCGCCGTCGGCCAGGCGACACCGTCCTCGGTCGCCGGCGGCGCGTACGAGTTGACGAAGTAATCGACCTTGGCCGTGAACGCGGGCGACGACGCGCCACCGAAGTTGCCGCCGAACACCCCGGCGTGCGCCACCGTGAGCGTCTGCGTCAACGTCGCGGCCGCCGTCCAGTGGAGACCGTCGTACGAGTAGCCGAACGACCAGCCGTTCCCGGAACGTGCGACGCGAAGAACGATCGACGGCTTGTTGTAGATCTCGAAGCTCGCGACCGTGGTGACCGTCGTACCTGACACTGCCTTCACGACGAACGCCGTCTGGAAATAGTTCTGCACGATGTCGGCGTGCACGTAGTGCGTCGAATCCTGTTCGACGATCACTCCCTGCTCCTGGAACTGTTGCGTCACCGCGGAGTCGAATTTGGCGTCGATACTGAAGTCGGCGTTGGGAAGAGCTTGCATCAATCTCGGCGCGCCGTCGCCACTCGAGCTGGGATCGTGCTGCGAGCCGGCGGGAACACTGATGACCGCGTGCTGGCCGTCCATCGACTGCACCGCGTCGCCGCTCGGGTTGACGAAGCTCCATGTGGAGGTGTTCAGCGTCGCGGAGCTGAAATCGTCGTTCGTCGCGGCGGTCGTAACACCCGAACCGCCGTCTTCGGGGACGATCGGGCTGGCCGTGTTGAAGAAGTAGTCGACCGATGCCGTCCACGCCGGAGGCGGCGACCCCGCGTTTCCGGCATAGGGACCCATGTCGGCCACCGTCATCGTGTAACTGAACGACACACCCGTCAGCCACGTCACGCCGTCCTGCGAGTACGTGAGCAACCACGTGTTGGCGGTCCGCTTCACCCGCATCCAGAACGGCTGCGCTGCATTCCCCAGCGTCTGCGCCAACTTCACCGACGCGGTCCCACCCGACACCGACGCCGCGAACAGCACATTCGACGAACCCGTCGACAACACATCGAACCGCAACAGCGTCGACGCATCCTGCTCGACGACGATCCCCTGGTCCTGATACTTCGCCGAACCCATCGACTCGAACTTCGTCTCGACCTCGAAGTCACTGTTCGCGACGGGCTGCACGACCCGCAGCGCCCTCGAGCCCCCCGTCCACAAGTCGTGATCGGTCCCCGCCGGCAGCGACATCACCAACGCATGGCCGTTGAGCGACACCGACCCGTCCCCCACCGGGTTCTCGACCGACCACAACGACGTGTTCAACGACGACGCGTGGAAATCGTCGGACACCGGAGCTCCGGCCGCCGCCGACGCGGGGCTCGCCGGCAAGACCGCGATCACGGCCAAGGCCACTGCCGACGACGCGAGTTGGACGAACCGAACCCTCACCTAATGTGCCCTCCCGCCAGGAGGGACCAACCTAGGTCGCCACGTCGGGCAGAGTGAAGCGATGTGACCGATTCCCGGCGCGGTGGGGACCGTTCCCGATCACACAGGCCACTTGCGCCCCACCGCCAACGACGGGCCCGGCATTGCGGCCGCGAACCACCCCACGCCGATGAGTCCGGCGGCGAGTGCGACGACCCGTTCCGAGGGTCTCATCGGGCCGAAGTTGAACGCGCCTCCTGCGTCCCGGAACGGTCAACCCCGGGGTTTCGCGATGACGTCCGGAACCGTTGCCTCAATACGTCTCGCTACGTTTCTTGGGTGGAATCCCCGGGGGAACACGCCGCGATCTCACCGGCGGACGACCGCGTAAGGGGGTCCTATGTCTGCCAGTGCACCTGAAGGGGCGACCCTGCGCACGATTGGGCATGGCACGCTCGCCGCCGCGACGTTCGCCTCTTTGATCGACCAGGCGCAGATCCGGCGCGTGGTCGACGTACGGTCCTTTCCCGGCAGCCGCCGCAACCCGCAGTTCGGTCGGGAGGAGATGGAGCAGTGGCTGCCCGTCGCGGGGATCGGTTACGTCTGGATGCGCGAGCTGGGAGGACGACGTCGACCGCGCGCCGGCTCGCAGCATGCAGTGTTGCGCAACGACGCGTTCCGTGCTTACGCGGACTACATGGAGACGGGCGCATTCCGGGAAGGCGTCGAGAAGCTGTTGAGGCTCGCCCGCATGGCACCGACGACCGTGATGTGCAGCGAGTCGGTGTGGTGGCGCTGCCATCGCCGTTTGCTCGCCGACCATCTTGTGCTCGTGCACGGTGTCGATGTCGTACACCTCATGCACGATGGCCGACTCACGCCCCATGTCCCGACCCAAGGTGTGCGTCTTGCCGGCGACGCGCTCGTCTACGACGTTGGGATCACACCGCCACTCTCGGTCGATTGACCGTCATCGCCCGGCGCTCATCCGGAACAACGTTTGCATTACCGAAGTCAATGATGTTTCTACCGTCGCGAGCACGACGACATCGACGACGTGACGAACGCGGTGCTGACCGCGTCACGAGCGCTGATGGGCATCGACGTGCGGTCCATCGCGATCGTCGAAGACGACCTGACTCTCGTGGCAGTACCGAGCCTGGGCCTTGTTGGCCACCCGCGGGGAACAGAAGCCCTCGGACTTGGCCGAGCCCTTGGGATCCGTCCGTCGACCGGGACTCGGTCGTGTGACCGCCTTCGCCGCGAAGCGCTTCGGAATGCATCATGGGCACGATCGCGTCGGGGCTCGATCCTTCCAAGGGTTCGCGAGCCACGGTTCGCTCGACGGCCGGAGTTGCGGCCGATGCCGGTGCTCGAGTCGACGATGCTGGTGCTCGGAGTGAAGAGCCTCAGCGCCGTTCATGATCTCGTGATCGGAGGAACGGTGCACAAGATCATCAATTGCAGGACGCTTCCCGTCGTGCTTGTTCCGGTCGCTCGACGCCGCGCGGCCATGGCGCGATGACGGTCGGCCGATTCGAGATCGCCCTGCCTGACCAGCCTGGTCGTATCGATCGACGGGTGGTTCGGGCGGGCCCCGGGCTTCATTCGAGCGCGCGAGATCGGCCCGACGACCGACAAACCCGCACGCGACCCGACTGGACCTACGACCGCTGGTAACTCTCGGGGACGACCCGCCCGGGCGGTAAGAATGTCATATACTTCTAGTTTCCCCTAGAAATAGACCCGGCCGGGAGCAAGTCTGTGGATCACGGCAAACGTCAGGCCGAGCACCTCATCGCCGGCGAACTCGATCGGCCGCGGATTCCCGACCAGCGAGCGCATACGACTCCCGCCACCGCCACCTACGCCGCAACCCCGACGCACCTTCAGCCCATGCCGCGTCTCGGTGCCACCCGACGTGACGACGAGACCGCGTGCGATCGGCGCGCGGCCCGGCTCGCGTTGCCCAATCCGATCGTGCCGACGATGGTTCTCCCGGACGGTTGCGTGCCTCGCGGCCTTGGCGCGTTGAGCCGTCTGCAGCGCTACGACGGTCGGCGAACGTGATGGAGACGCGAGGATCGGCCTTGGCCGTGAACGGCGAACCTCGACCGAGACACGACCTCGACACCCGCTCGCGCATCCACGACCTGGTCGTCCGCTTCTACCGGGAGATCGTGTTCGACGACCTCCTCGGGCCCGTGTTCGAGGATGTGGCCGAGGTGGATTGGTCGACGCATATCCCGAAGTTGATCGACTACTGGTGTCGGGTCTTGCTCGGCCAACCCGGGTACGACGGGTACATCCTTCACGCGCACCAGCAGGTGCACGAGATCGAGAGTTTCCGGCCCGAGCTCTTCGACCGCTGGTATCTCCTTTTCGTCGAAGCGATCGACGCGGGCTGGCAGGGCCCGATCGCCGAGCACGCGAAGGTCCATGCCGCGCGTATGGCGGGCGTGTTGGCCGGCCGGTTGCTCGATGCCGAATGGAACCCTCCGCGTGGACGAACATCGGGCGCGAGCTGAGTACCGGTCGCGGTCAATCCCGCCGTCGGCCGCGCTCCAACCGTGCGCGACCGACGCACCCGCCGCTCCGGGCGTTCGCTCTCGCCCTGGCCGTCACGATCGCGATCGTCGCCCTGGCATTGATCAGCACGTTCAGCGCGCACTGATCGACACGAGCGCCGCGACTACTTGTTCGGCCGTGGAATGAGACGAAGGCGCGACTCGAGCGCGGTGGAGCCCTTCGGGACACTCGACTCCGCTTCAGCCGCCATCGCTGACCTCGATCGCGCCGGGGATCCTCGGTCGCGCGAAGACCAATTGTTCGCGATGAACTCGGGCGACATTGGCGGCGAGATCCTTGACCTTCTCCGCGTTCGGGCCGGCCCATCCCCGCTCGATGGTCTCGTAGAAGAGATCGAGCCAACGCTCGAAGTGCGCGGCCGTGAACGCGCGCTGTGCGTGGACGAGCTGGTGGGCCCGGAACGGATTCCCCGTGTAACCCGACGTGCCGAACAGCGCCCGACACCAGAAGGCCGTCAGCTTCGGCAAGTGCTCCGACCAGTCGACACGGGCGACGTCGTTGAACATCGGGCCGAGGAGGTCGTCCTGAGCGACGTCGCGGTAGAAGCGCTGCACCATGTCGCCAACATCGCCGGGATCGAGGAGATCGCGGGTCGGCTGCGGCCTGCCCTTGGGCTCCACCGTCGCTTCGGGGTTGCGTCGTTGCGGTGGCACCACGACAAGCTAGCCGTTTCGCCCGTTCTTCTTCTAGTTATCCCTAGATTTATCTCACGGTTGGCCATGATTCTCAAAGGACGAGACCCGCCCCCGTCTCGCTCTTTCTCTAGGCTAGAGTAGAAGAACGGTCCCACGCGCAAGGAGAAAGCTGATGACGGCTCGGCGATCGGCGCGCCCCACACTGCAGGAGCAGGCACGAGCCCTCGGAGATCCGACTCGTCATGCGATCTTTCGGTACGTCGTGGATGCCGGCACACCGATCGACGTCGCCGAGCTCACGACGCATTTCGGTCTCAATCACAACGCGATCCGACAACACCTCGCCAAGCTGGTCGACGCCGGCCTCGTGATCGAAGAGCAAGCGCCGAGCACCGGCCGCGGCCGCGGCCGACCGAGACTCAACTACCGCGCTCATCCGGGAGCGGACAGCCGTTGGGGCGCGACCGGACCGTACGAGCGCCTCAGCCTGCTCCTGAGCGAGATGCTCCGAACCGGTGACTCCGCGGTCGAAGTCGGGCGCCGCTCCGGCCGGCGTCAGCGACTCGGCGCCGCAGCCGAAGAAGATCCGATCTCGTTCTTGGTCGAAGCGATGGAGCGCGAGGGCTTCGATCCGACCGTTCGTGCCCGCGGTGGCCGCGTTGATGTCGTTCTGCGCACCTGTCCATTCGCGACGACTGCACTCGTCGACCCCGACACCGTGTGCTCCATTCATCTCGGCATCGCGCAGGGAATCGCGGAGTTGACCGAGGGGCGCATCGCGGTCGACGAGCTCGTGCCGCACGACCCTCGCAAGGCGAACTGCCGGCTTCGGCTGCACCGCGATCCCGATCACGCGGTGTGACCCGGCGGTACGGGCGCCACGCCGTGCGCCCGCCTTCGATCCGAGGCCGTTACTTCCGAACTTCTACTATCTGTATTTCTAGTCTCTGCTAGAATAACAGCACACCATCCAGCGGTGGCCTCCAGGACAAGGAGTGCGAGATGGAAGCAGACCGGCGTCCGAAGGGAGCGAGTGCGTGGCCAACGGCCATGGCCTCGTTCGTCGTCATCTCCTTGATCGTCAGCCTGCTCAGCCTGGGCTTTCTCGTCGACCGGAGCAACGGGACACGAGTGGTCAACGCAACCTCGGCGGCTGCTACGGCCCCGGGATTCGACTTCGGTACGGGCGCGCCGGACGGGTTCCAGGCTCGTGACCCGAACGCACCGGAGCCGAGCTCCCAGCCGGCGGGCGCCGTGCACAAGGAGACCTTCGACATCGTCGAGAAGCAGATCGAGATCGCGCCCGGTGTGTCGCAGCTGATGTGGACGTACAACGGGCAGGTACCGGGACCGATCCTGCGCGGGAAGATCGGAGACAGCTTCGAGATCACCCTCGTCAACCACGGCACGACGACCCACTCGATCGACTTCCACGCGAGCAAGGTCGCGCCGAACGTCACGATGCGGATGATCGGCCCGAGCAGCACATTCGTCTACAAGTTCACGGCAACCCATTCGGGCATCTTCATGTACCACTGCGGTACCCCGCCGGTGCTGCAGCACATCGCGATGGGCATGTACGGAGCGGTGATCATCGACCCGCCGAACCTTCCGCCGGTCGACCACGAGTATGTCTTCGTCCAGTCCGAGCTCTATCGGGAGAGCGACCCCTCCCAACCCGTCGACTACAACAAGCTCCTCGCCGAACAGTGGGACGGTGTCGTCTTCAACGGCTATGTCGGCCAGTACACGGATCGCCCGATCCACGTCGAGCCAAATCAGAAGATCCGCGCCTGGGTCATGAATGACGGTCCGTCGGACATCTCGTCGTTCCATGTGATCGGCACGATCTTCGACTCGGTCTACAAGGAAGGCGCGTACCTCCTGAAGCCGGACGCCGACAATGGGGGCGGACAGGCACTTGACCTCGCGCCCGCGCAGGGCGGCTTCGTCGAGTTCACCCTTCCGGTGCCGGGGAAGTACCCCTTCGTGACCCACAAGTTCGCCGATGCAGCGAAGGGCGCCAACGGGGTCTTCGTTGCCGGCAGCGTTCCCGTCGGCGCAGCCGGATAGCCACGACAAACGATTGGACACGCCCATGACACTCCCCGATTCGGTCATGCGTCACCACACCGCCTGGATCCACTGCGCTGATTGTTCTTCGCATCCGGTCCGATACGCCGTCGATGCCGACCGGTTGGTCGTATTCGGCGATCAGTTGCCCGCCGGCGCGACGCACGGGCGGCAAGTGTTCGTGACGGTCCACGAGATCGCGGGAGGTCCCGCTCTCGCCGAGATGAGCCTGACGCTGCGCGACGTCTCGGCCGACCAGCTCGACCCGAACTCGGTACTCGACCTTCTCGAGCACGTTTCGCTGGGCCGGACCGCCGAAGAGGTCGATGAGGCGATCGCCCGGCACCGCCACCGCCGTGTCGTCACGCTCTGCATGGGATGAGGCCGATGAGCGCGCCTGAACCACAACAGAATGAAGATGACGCATTGGAGCCGGCCGTGTCCGTGCGGGTGCGTACCCACCCCGGACTCTGCGTCGGCTGGGGTGAATGTCATCGCTGGGCTCCGCAGGTCTATCCGCTCGACGAGCAAGGGCGCGACGCAGTGCACATGCTGGAGATTCCGAGCGAACACGCCGACGACGCGTGGTGGGGCGCCTCGGCGTGCCTCGAGCATGCCATCACCGTGATCGGACCCCCGGAGGACTACTGGTTCGAACGACTCCGGCGGCGCCACGAACACGCGTTCGCGACCCACGATCGAAGATGAGGACCAACCATGGCCACCCTGAGCGGAACCGAAACGCTGGCCGATCTCGTGACGGCCAACCCGTCACGCTCGCGGGTACTGGAACGCTTCGGGCTCGATTACTGCTGCAACGGCGCGCGCCCCTTCGTCGACGTGTGCACGCAGATCGGCCTCGACCCCGAACTCGTTGCCACCGAGCTCCTCGCGATCAGAGACGCACTCGAGAATGACTGGTCTGACCTCGCGCCCGCACATCTCGCCGACCACATCGAGGGAACGCACCACGTGTATCTCCATACCGAATTGCCCGCGTCTGTCGTCGCTCCTCGCGAAGGTGAACGACGTCCACGGCGCGCGCCATCCGGAGCTCGCCGGCATCACTTCGACGTACGAGGACCTGCGAGCCGACCTCGAACCGCATCTTCTCAAGGAAGAGCGTGTGTTGTTCCCGATGATTCGCGATCTCGCCGGCGCGGCCGGGCAGTTCGAATCACCTCGCGCCACCGTGCGCAACCCGATCACACAGATGGTCGCAGAGCACGACCGCGCGGGCGAGCTCCTCGCGAAGCTGCGTTCGCAGTCCGAGAACTACCACGCCCCCGACGATGGCTGCGCGAGCTATCGGGCACTCTTCGCAGGTCTCGCCGACCTCGAAGCCGACACGCACCTGCACATTCACAAGGAAAACAACGTGCTGTTTCCGGCCGTGTTTCGACTCGAAGATCAGCGAGCCGCCGAGATGACCGGATCGGTCGACCGGTAAGACATTTCACGGAGGGGTCCGCGGTATGCGTCATCGCCAGCTGGGTCACAGCGACCTCATGGTGTCCGAGGTCGGGTTCGGAACCTGGACACTCGTCACCGATTGGTGGGGTCGAGCCGACGACCCGCACGACATGATCAGAGCCGCGCTCGACGCCGGCATCAACTTCTTCGACACCGCACCGGTGTACGGCGCCGACGGTGCCGGCGAGACGATCCTGCGCGACTACTTGAGCGAGCGCGACGACCTCGTCCTCACCACCAAGGTCGGATACGACATCGAGGCAGAGCGCAAGTATCCCGGACAGTCGGAGCGACCTCACGACTGGCGACCCGAGTCGGTCCGCCGCCAGGTCGACGCCTCGTTGTCGCGCCTCGGCACCGACCACATCGACCTCCTTCAGCTCCACAATCCCCGCATCGAACCGATCGTCGACGACGAGCTCTGGGGGACGCTCGTATCGTTGCGCACCGCAGGCAAGGTGCGCGAGTTGGGCGTTTCGCTCGGCCCGGCGATCGGTTGGGTCGAAGAAGGCAATATCTCGATCGACGATCGACCGATCACCACGCTGCAAACCGTCTTCAACGTTCTCGAGCAGGAACCCGGCCTCACGTTCGCGGCACGCGAACGCGTCCGTAACGGTCACGTCTCGCTCATCTCCCGCGTCCCGCACGCTTCGGACACACTGTCGGGCAAGCTCTCCATCGACACGGCGCTCTCTCCCGGCGACCACCGGGCGCATCGTGACCGCGACAACATGCTCGACAACTTCGAGAAGGCGGACACGCTCGTGTTCTTGTGGACACCGGAATCTGGCCGCACGATGGGGCAAGCCGCCATCGCCGGCATCCTCGCTCATCCAGCGTTCGCGTGCGTGCTGCCAACGGTTCTGTCGGTCGACGAGGTACACGAATACGCACAGGCATCGGACTTGCCGCTCACCGTCGACGAAGCTCGAGCCCTTGACGAACTCCGCAGCCGCAACTTCGACCACGTCGATCGCTACGTCATGCCCTTGAAGTCGAGCGTCTGAGCAACGAGTACATCGTCGGTCTGTCGCCGTGGCCCCCCTCACCATCCTGATTCCGAGGACACACGCGAACGCCTAACTTTCGGTGTCGGCCGGAGATTCGTCCGGCGATCGGGGACTCCGTTCACGTTGCGTGTGGATCAACCCGACTTCGCTCGTGAGGATGAACGCGATCGTCGCGGCGATCAGCGTCGTGGGAAGGAGGCGGAGTCCTCCCATCTCGGTGACGATGAGGGTCGAACCGATCAGCGTCTTGGTGACACCCACGTTTGCCGCGACCATGAGGGCCGCGCAGATCACTCCGACCGGCGCGGCGGCGAAGGCATGGTGCGTGACCTCGCCGACAGTGGCGCCGATGAAGAACAACGGGATGATGAAGCCTCCCGGCCAACCGGACGACACCGTGAGTGACGTGCCGAGCAGCTTCGCTACGGCGGCCACCACAAGAACGCTCATACCCAGACGGGTGCCGAGCACGTGGCCGGTTTGCACCTCGCCGAAGGTGAGCGCGTACGGAGACCAGATCGCGAGCAGTGCGAGCCCGAGCCCGCCCACGATGGGCCGCGAGATGGCGGGAACGACGCGGAACAACCAACGCATCCCCAGTGTGACATAGGTAAACGCGACCGCGATGACGGCACCGGCAACACCCGCGCCCACCGCCCACAACAGGTCGGAACCACGCAGCTTGTCGACTCCCGGAATGTGCCACACGGGTACGAGATCCGCGCCGGTCACCGCGACGTAGCAGGCGTAGCCCGACAGCGAACCGAGAATCGCAGGCAGGAGCGCTTCGGTGTATTGCATCCCCCGCCGGTGGAGAATCTCGAGCGCAAACATCGCCGAGCCGAGCGGCGCACCGAACAGCACGGTGAACGCCGCCGCCATCCCCGCGATCGTGACGCAACGCGCTTCGTCCACCGAGAGGTTCCGCTTGCGCGCGAGCCAACCCGCGAGCGTGCCGCACGTGGTGACCAAAGGTGCTTCGGGCCCAGCCGCGCCGCCGGCCGAGATCGTGAGGAGAGACATCGGGATCAGCGACCGCAGCGTGCGCACGCCGGGCGCGGTGCCCGATACGTGGATGTTGTCGACGAGCAGCTCGACGTCGCCGGGGCTGCCGAGCAGCAGCCCGATCACCACGACCCCTACGCCGGTCGTACCCAGCACTGCGAACTCAGCCGCGTTGCTCCAGTGGTCGGGCCAGAGGAGGTGCTGCAGCACGTGGAAGGCGAGGAGATAGGCGGCGCCCACCGCCCCGCTTGCGAGTCCGACGACCACGGTCGCGCCGAGCAGCGCCGGCGACATACCCATGACACCGTGATCGAAGAATCTCCGGCCGAAGGACTTCGAGCACATATCGCAGTACGATATCGTGCGGATGGGAGATCTCGAACCGGACGACGACGACTACCGGCGCCTTCTCGAGCTTCGGGCAGGGCTCCGCCGGTTTCTGCATTGGAGCGAGCAGCAGGCGACCGCCGTCGGGATCACACCCGCACAACATCAACTCTTGCTCGCGATCCGCGGTCATCCACGCAACGACGCACCGACGATCGGCGAAGTCGCCGACGCATTGTTGCTCCGACATCACAGCGCGGTCGGGCTCGTCGACCGCGCTGTCAATGCCGGGCTCGTCGACCGCCTTACCGACACCGTCGACCATCGGATCGTGCGCCTGCGGCTGACTGCGCTCGGGGCGCGACGCCTCCGCCAGTTGAGTGGCGCGCATATCGAGGAGCTCAGGCGCCTCGCGCCTCGTATACGTTCCCTATGGGCGAACCTCGAACCGGTTCATGACTCGGAAGCCTGATCGTGCTGCTGCGTACACGACTGTGTGACCTCTTCGGCATAGAACACCCGATACTCAACGCGCCGATGGGTGGCGGCGACGCGCCGGCGCGGCTCGCGGCCGCGGTCTCCGAAGCAGGTGGTCTCGGCCTCATCGGTGGTACGACGATCGGTGGTGTCGAGTGGTTGGTCGAACAGATCCACCTCGCCCGCGAGCTGACGGATCGCCCCTTCGGCGTCGGCTTCATCAGCCACCGCTCGAACACGGCGCAGCTCATGAACGTCGCGCTCGACGAAGGAGTCCGGATCATCGCGCATTCGTTCGCCGACCCGACGCCGTTCGTCACTCCCGCACACGATGCTGGAGCACTCGTGCTGTGCCAGGTACGCACCGTCGACGACGCACGCCGCGCGGCGGACGCCGGCGTCGACGTCGTGACCGCCCAGGGAACCGAGGCCGGAGGACACACGGGCCACATCTCCACACTTCCCCTCGTCCCCGAAGTCGTCGACGCCGTCGCACCACTCCCCATCGTCGCAGCAGGCGGGATCGCGGACGGCCGCGGGATCGCAGCCGCGTTGATGCTCGGAGCCGATGCCGTCTGGATCGGCACGCGGTTTCTCGGAACCCACGAGTGCGGCGTCTCCGACGCATACAAGGAGCGCGTCGTTGCCGCGACCGGGGGCGACACCGTGCTGACGGATCTGTTCGACATCGCGGCAGGCATGCCATGGCCCGACGGCGTCTCGGGACGCGCGATCCGCAATCGGTTTGCTGATCGGTGGGCGGGCCGGGAGGACGACCTTCGAGTCTGGGCAATCGAACATCGCGAGGAGTACCGCCGCCCGGACCCCGCAACCGAGGTCGCAGAAAGGGCTGTATGGGCCGGCGAGGCCGCGTCGTTCGTGAACCGCATCGAGTCCGCTGCAGATGTCGTGTGCGACCTCGTCAAGGAAGCAACGGAAGTACTGCGCGACCGGCCCGGCGCCGTGCTCCGGTGAGCATTTCCCGAGCACGCGGGGAACGTGCAATGACCGTCGCCGAGCGAGCAACCGGCAGGCGGCCGGCGCGTCCCGCGGCGCCTGGATCGACGCGTTGCACCGAGGTGTTGTGGTTGTGGCCACTGTTGTCCGAGTGCGTCGGAAAAGTCCCGGTTCGTTCTCCGCGCCTTCTCGGACGTGGCACCGTTGCCATATTCTTCCAACATGGCGCTCGACGCAGACACAGTGCTTTGGGCGCTGCGAGGGCTGCATGATCCCCAGGACACTGGCGTCCGCGCACATGATGTTGCGCGCTTCATGTCGAAGGACGCGACCCTCTCGCAGGACTACAGCAGTGACGATGTCACCGTCGTTCTCGAGTCGCTGGTAGCCGAAGGCACGCTCACGCACGCGTCGACGACCGGCACGGAAGAGTCCGACGAGAACGCGTCGAGTCACGACACCACGCTGTACCGATTTCCGTCGAGTTCTGAATCGCTTGTGCCCGACGACAAGACCGGCGCGGGATTTGCGGAGCACAACGGATGGGACCATTGGCTAGGTCTTGGCGCCGACCAGCCGCGCGACTTCCTCTTGGAGGCGCTCGCTGAAGACGCGACTGTCGGAGTCGAGGTGCAGACGTCAACCACGGCGGACGAAGCAGAAGCCGACGCGTCCCGACGAGTCGCGGTCGACGAACTGGAACGGGAGCGGGATGCGCTCCTGGCTGAACGCGACAGGTGGCGTCGGCGCGCCGAATCGGCGGAGGAGGAAGTCTCTCGCTCACGCGGCGAGGGCGATGAACTCCGCACACGAGTGCGCGAGCTCGAGAACCTTCTCGCGCGAGAGCGTGTCTCGGCCGCGGAACGGCTGGAGACGGCGCGTCGCGCGGCCGCGGGGCTTGCTCGCGCGCTGCAAGACTTGGAGCGACTGGAGCCCTCGGCTCCGGATAGCCACGCTCAGGTGCACGCAACCCGGCATAGAAAGACGCCCCGAGGCAACTGGCTCCAGTAGTCGTCGAACACCCCACGGGACGCTTGATGCCTATCGCGACGCGCGCTCCCCTCTGTCATCGCGAACCGTAGCGAGGGCGCGCAACCCCGACTGTGCGTTCGTCATACGGCTGACGAATTCGCTCGCGCCGGCTCGACAACGAAAATGGCGCACCCGTTCCGGTCGGCGCAGGCAGAATCACACGATGCGAGTCCGTCGGGTCGGTGTGGGCGACGTCGAGACGGTGCGCGCGCTTCGCCTTCACGCGCTCTCCGACGCGCCAGACGCCTTTGGATCCACCTACGAACGTGAAGTCGCATTCCCCCGCAGCGTGTGGGCCGAGCGGTTGCGCACGCCGGGCAATGCAACGCTCGTTTGCGAAGCCGATGGCGACCCCTGCGGCATGGTCACCGTCGTGCGAGACGACAACGACACGCAGCTCGCGTGGCTCGTTGGGATGTGGATCGCTCCGACCGCAAGAGGTACCGGCGGGGCCGACCTGCTTGTGACCGCGGCGCTGCGGTGGGCAGGAGCGGAGTGCCTTACGACCGTGCGCCTTCACATAACAGCCGGCAACGACCGCGCCGAACGTTTGTACCGGCGCCACGGATTCAACCCGACAGGGCGATCCGGCGCCGGCTCTCGCGAGGGCGTCACCGAGATCGAGATGGAGCGAGCAGCGTCGGGACGAGGACGCGCCTGAACAACCGCCGAGAGCCGCAAACACATTTCAGTCACGAGGATTTCGCCCAACTCCTCACACCGGCCTTCAACGCCGCGTTGGTGGCGGCCACGAATCGCTCGTCGTAGCGGGCGTCGCCGTCTTCGACCCACACGAGCACAGCTTCTACGACATACGCATTCGTCGCTCGGACCGCCCACCGAAGATGCGCGGCCGCGACGTGCGGAGCAAGCGCGGTCTCGGTGGCGTCGCGCAGCCGGTCTCGGCCACGATCGGCGAAGCGGGCGAAGTCGGGCTCGCGGGTCGCGTGCCGCCACAGAACCTCGAACATCGATCGATCGGCACGCGCCGTGCCGAGCAACGCGGCAGGCGTCGGGCCGTGGCTGCCGATCGCCCGCTCGTCCGACAAGGCTCCGTCGAGAAGTTCGAGAGCCCGTTCGAGCACAGCCTCGTAGAGCACCGCCTTCGATGCGAAGTGCCGATACACGATCAGGTGCGACACGCCGGACGCCGCGGCGACGTCTGCCATCGACGTCGCCGCGTATCCGCCGCGAGCGAAGGCGCCGGCCGCGCCGTCGATGATCGCGGCGCGTCGTTCGGGTCGTCGCATCCGCGTCTGGGTCGCGCCAACGCGGGTCATGTCTGCTCCGGCGCGAACAGCCGGGCGTTGTTCCACGAAAGGATCCGATCATCGGGCACGATTTCGATCGTCACCGTTCGCGTTTCGTAATGGGCTCGGGTCGCCGAGGGCATCTGTGGGCGCGGCGTGCGAAAGCCCTCGTATTTCGCGTGGAGCGCGGCCGTCACCCGGTCGAGCTGCTCACCCTCTTCGACAAAGCCGGCGCGACCGGTCAACTGGACGCCGACGAGTTCCGCCCATTGCCTACCGGACTCGACGAGGAACGACACCCTCGGATCGTTGCGAATGCGCGCGAAATTTCTTCGTGTGCGCCTGCCCGGCGACGTAGATCCGGCGGTCGAGGGCCCCGAACCAGACCGGCAACGAGATCGGCCATCCGTCGGCGCGCAGTGACGTGAGGACTCCCGTGTGTGCGCTCTCGAGCACCGCCCACGCCTCGTCGTTGTTCATTCGGACGCTGCGCGCCACCGCGCACCCCCTCGTGTCCGGGCCGAATTGTTACATCTCAATGTTACAATCCGCGCGCCGACCGCGAGCGGAGGAACCATGCGATTCGGGCTGTTCTTCGAGCATCAGGTACCCCGACCGTGGACCGACGGCGACGAGGCGCGCGTCTTCGCCGAGGCCCTCGAACAGATCGAACTCGCCGACCGGATCGGCATCGACTGCGCATGGCTCGTCGAGCATCACTTCCTCGAGGAGTACTCGCATTCGAGCGCGCCGGAACTCTTCCTCGCCGCGGCATCGCAGCGCACACAACGGATCCGGCTCGGCCACGGCATCATGCACACCCTGCCGGCGATCAACCATCCCGCGCGCGTCGCAGAGCGGATCGCGACCCTCGACATCTTGTCCGCCGGACGCGTCGAATTCGGTACGGGCGAAGGATCCGCGGCAGCCGAACTCGACGCATTCGGCGTCGACCCGCGCGACAAGCGGGCGATGTGGGAAGAGGGCGTCCGCGTCGCGTTGCGCTGCCTGACGGAGACGCCGTTCACGGGTCACGTCGGAGAACACGTCCGCCTCGCGCCCCGCAACGTGGTGCCCAAACCGATCCAGCGGCCGCATCCCCCGGTCTGGGTGGCATGCACCCGCCGGGAGACGATCCAGCTCGCGGCGCAACACGGTATCGGCGCACTCTCGTTCTCGTTCTTCGATCCCGAAGAGGCTCGGCGCTGGGTCGACGACTACTACGAGACGCTCGCGACTGAAGGTGTGCCGATCGGTGATGCCGTCAACGCGAATGTGGCCTGCGTCACCGGCTTCTTCTGCCACGAAGACGAACACGTGGCCATCAGCCGCGGTGCGGAGGGTACGAACTTCATCGGTTACTCCCTCGGCCACTACTACGTCTTCGGCCGGCACCGCCCGGGCGCGGGCGACCTCTGGGCCGAATACCGCAATCGGCGAACCGAGATGGGCTTCGATCCCGAAGCCGTCGCCCTCGCGGCCGGGCACTCCGACACGCTTGGCGCCAAGGTCGTGCAGGAGGGCACCACGGGACTGCGCGGCGCCACCGGCACACCCGAGCAGGTGCGCGCCTACCTTCGCCGCTACGAAGAGTGCGGCGTCGACCAAGTCATCCTGTCTTGCGCGGCCGGACGCAATCGCCACGAGCACATCATGGAGTCACTCGAACTCTTCGGACGCGAGGTACTCCCCGAGTTCATCGAACGCGACGCAAGCCGCCAACGCGACAAACAGGAACGACTCGCGCCGGTGATCGCGGCCGTGATGGCACGCAAACCGAGGAGCGACCATCCGCCGATCGATCCCGACTACGAGATCCCCGCGTACCCACGCGTCGACGCCGACCGCCAAGAAGGTGACAAGTTCCACCGCTGGCTCGACGACTACGCGGCCAAGGTCGCCGCCGGCGAAGACGTCAGCAAACGGCTCGCCTGAATCACACGCACGCGGTGAACAACACGCGCGACCCCGTCTGGCTGTTCGGGTTCGGAGCACGATGCCGTCACGCGCGACGACTTGCGCACAAAGATCGGCCTCGCGCCGCGCGCGCCTATGCCCAGGCTGTTGACCTGGGCATAGGCGCCGACAACATCGAAGAAGTTCGAACGCTAGAGCCGGACATCGACCGTGTCCTCGGTGGCGGTCGATCTTTTGCATTCCCCTAACACAAGTCCGCAGTTCCGCACATGTTGGCGTCGAATGCTGGGTGGATGCGTCGGCCGCTCCTCTTGTTGACGGTGGTCGTGCTGGTTGCCGCGGCTTGTAGCGGCGGAGGGACGCAGCGGTCCCGTTCGAGCTCCTCGTCGAGCTCCTCATCGAGCTCCTCGTCGTCTTCCTCAGCATCTTCCTCGTCGTCGACGCCGGGGCTCACCGGATCGGGCATCCACCAGATCCGGCACGTGATCGTGATCATGCAGGAGAACCGGTCGTTCGATTCGTACTTCGGGACCTTTCCCGGCGCCGACGGCATCCCGAACGACGTATGCGTTTCCGACGGTCGCCGGCACGCGACCTGCACGAGACCGCACGTGAACCATGCCGACGTCAATGGCGGCGGACCGCACGGTGCGCTGAACGCGAAGGCGGATATCGACGGAGGGAGGATGGACGGGTTCCAGCGACAGGCCGCGGGCGGCGCCCGAGGCTGCGACCCCAACAATCCAGTGTGCACCACCGCGACCCCGCCCGACGTCATGGGCTACCACACCGCGAGTGACATCCCGAACTACTGGTTCTACGCGCGGAACTTCGTGCTGCAGGATCACATGTTTGCACCCAACGCGTCGTGGAGCCTGCCCGCGCACCTGTTCCAGGTCTCCGAATGGTCGGCGGCGTGCACGACGCACAACGATCCGTTCAGCTGCAAAAATGCGCTGGAATCGCCAGGCACGCCGACGAGCAAAGGTATCCCGAAGAGCTTGAGCACGTCCGGTCCGTCTCGCGGCCCGATCTACGCATGGACCGACCTCACCTACCTCCTGCACGCGCACCATGTCTCGTGGGGCTACTACGTCGTGACGGGTAGCGAGCCGGACTGCGAAGACGATGCCGCCGTCAGCTGCTCGCCGGTGCGGCAGAACGCGGCGACACCGGGAATCTGGAATCCATTGCCGTACTTCGACACAGTCCGCAACGATGGTGAACTCGGCAATATTCAAAGCATTTCCAAGTTCTACGCCGCCGCCCGGTCCGGAACGTTGCCGGCGGTGTCATGGGTGGTGCCGTCGAACCCCGTGAGCGAACACCCCCCTGCACGCGTCAGCGCGGGCCAGTCGTACGTCACGAATCTCGTGAACGCCGTCATGTCCGGATCCGATTGGGCCTCGACCGCGATCTTCCTCGCATGGGATGACTGGGGCGGTTTCTACGACCATGTTGTCCCCCCAACCGTCGACGAGAACGGCTACGGGCTGCGCGTGCCCGCCATCGTCATCAGTCCGTACGCGAAGAGTGGATACATCGACCACCAGACGCTGAGCTTCGATGCGTACGACAAGTTCATCGAGGACGACTTCCTCGGCGGCCAGCGACTCGACCCGAGAACCGACGGCCGACCCGATCCGCGCCCCACCGTGCGCGAGAACGTCGCGATCCTCGGCGACCTCACCCAAGACTTCGACTTCACACAACCACCGCGACCCCCGACGCCTCTCCCCGTGCATCCGCAGACGACGCTCACGGGCTAGCCGTCACCCCACAATCCGAAATGATGCCCAAGGAGTCGGCGCGACCGTTCTCACCGGACTCGACCATCTCCACGTCTTTACCGAACGACTGAACTCGACGGCCGGAGACACCGATCCCGAGCGGCAGCTATTGCTTGGGCCGTAACGTGCCCGTGGTCACGATCGCGTGCTGCTTTCGGTCGACCTCCGACTCGCGCTCCCGGCATCGTCTTGGCGGTCCCGCGAGCTACTCGGACGAAGAGAACGTACGTGCGTGTGCGCCGACCATGCCGTGAGGCCATTCATAGCTGCTACCGCACACGCGACGATCAACACGGACCAGAGGGGATACCACGCCGCCCAGTAGCGAGGATTCGAGAACAGGAGATCGTCGGGGCCGCCCGCGACGAAAGCGAGGTAAAAGACGCTCGCGACAACGCTCGCGAGCATCATCGTTACCCACAATCCACGATCT
This sequence comes from uncultured Actinomycetes bacterium, assembly GCA_963812205.1. Classification (GTDB taxonomy): domain Bacteria; phylum Actinomycetota; class Acidimicrobiia; order IMCC26256; family PALSA-610; genus PALSA-610. The sequence goes on along the minus strand of CAWEUJ010000002.1, from coordinate 902,548 downwards.
CGAAAGCGCTGGCTCGCGACGACGACCGCGCCAATCGGTGCGAGCCAGAGGAGCGGGAACTGCCGAAAGATCGGATCGCGGGGAAGTCGCTTCCCGTTGAGTAACCCGGTCACGAACGTGCCCAGAAAGTTCGTCGGCACTTTCGAGGGATGAAACTGGGCAAGCGATTGATCATTCGTGCCGCCCGGGCGAAGGTGATAGTGGTACGGCGTGATGAACGGGTTCCCGAACGCATGGAGATGCGTGAGGAGCACGAGCGCGACGATGACCGAGAGGGTCGCGCCGCCGCCGAGGACCAGACGCTTACGTTCCGGTCGTGTCCGAAGAATCAGGAGCGCGATGACCGGCGTACCGACAAACGCTATGTCGGCATAGCGCGCCGCGAAGATCCATCCCAACGCGGCGCCTATCCCGATGGCCTGCAGGTAGGAAATTTCATACGCTGAGGTCGCGATCACGAGCACAAGCAACGTCAGCGGGACCGTGATGCTTGTGTTGATCGGGCTTGTGTTCAACTCGAGGAGGGGACTCGCGACGGTCGCGATCGCGGCTGCCGCCAAACCTGCCGCAATCCGCGCCGGTTGAGACCGCAGCATCGGTAGTCGTGTGCCCAACACGAAGGTCAATGCGGCTGTTGCTCCATACGTGATCACGTCGACGGGAGCGAAGGGATCGCCGTGGAATCCCATCCACAGAAACGGAACGGCGAGAATCGGATACCCGAGGCCGAAACGATACTGATCTGGTCTTGACGGCAAATGGAAATGCGACAAGATCTTCGCCGTCTTGAGGTACTCGCTCTGATCGAAGAAGCCATTGAATCCCAACGGAGTGGTCACGCCGGGTCGGTAAGGCGACAGGTACCGGGCATAGGCGGCGAGTGCTGCGCCTACCAGCAGCACCGCTAACGCGACGAGCAGGATCGATTCGCCGGAGCTGGAAGTGACGCTCTCACCCGCGTCGCCGGACTCTTGTCCGGTCGCGTCGAGCGTCGAGGCCCGGACCGGCCGATCTGGTGTCCACAATCTCACGCCGTCGCCTCCGTACAGCCGCTCAAGCTCGGGGCTGTCAGCCGAGTCGCGACGGCACTCATCCACGTCACGAAGCGGCTCAACACGCGCTCATATTGCTCGAAAGACGGTTGTGCGAGCCAGTTGCCTCACCTCGGGCATCGGCTTCTCACCGAGGTCGAGCCCGAACCTCGGTGGCGCAAACCGAGGAGCCCGGTCCGCGCCCGGCGAGACCCGGAGGTCAAGCGTCGTGGCGCAAGCGACGTGATGGCGGGCCCAGCGGACCTGCGACCGACCATGTTCACGACGCTTGGGGCACCGAGACCGTCGATCGCGATCGACGGTCTTTCCGTAGCCGCGTCCGCCGCGTCCGCCGTGCTCGCCGCGGCATTGCATCGAAGGGACACCGCCGCGTGTCTCACCCTCGCCGAAGACTTCGATCGTCAGCGTCACCGGCACATCGAACAAGCGCGTGAGATCGCCAAGCGCGGCGGGAAGCCGATCGGGACTTCACCCCATAGAGCGCGAGCAGCTCGCCGATCACATTGCACACGCCGAGCAGCACGCCGTGAAGGTCCACCGAGCCCGTGAAGACGAGGTCTATGGCCTCTGACGAGGCATTTCGAGTCGGGCTGGCGGGATTCGAACCCGCGACCTCTTGACCCCCAGTTACCGCCCGAACGTCCCGCTCCGTCTCACGACGTCTCACGCGAAACGTGTGACCAGGCATTTCGCGAGCACCGTCGGAGCAGTTGTCTCACTACGTCTCGCTACGTTTCTTAGGTAGAACCTTAGGTAGTTCGGGTCGCTTTCACGGTCCGCGCGACGCCAGTGCTCGCGCCTCGGTGCTGAGCTTCATCACCAACCGGTCGCCACGATCCGGAAGCGCTTCGAAATCGCAATGCCGGTAGTACGCGAACGTATCTTCGGCAATCGCGTCAAGCGCGACAAGCCTGCCGCCGACCGCGCGTGGCGTCGATGATCTTGCCGAGCGCGCACATGAGGAGCTTGACGCCGCGTCCTCGCGCGTGAAGCTCTGCGCTCAGCGCAAGCTTCGCCAGGACGGTCGCGGGAATCTGGCGCGGCGCTCCCCGACCGACGTTCCTCGGCGCATCAGCTCGATCGAGGACATGCGGCGCGCTCGGGAAGCAACCCATGACCGCACGCGACTCCGACTCGAAGATCTCCCCTACGGCGTGACACTGCGCCACGTCTCGGACGCCGGCGTCATCGCAGGCATCGGGTGCACCGTCTCCGTCTTCGTCGTGGACGTCGCTCCAGACGGTGCACTTGACCGACGCAAGAGCCGGCCTCGTCGCCGCATCCATCGTGAGCGGGATCGCGGGCGCGACATGGCTCAGGCGCGCACACTCCCCCGCCGCCGCGACCCCGACCCGATGCGCGAGACACCGACGCGACTTCTGACGTCGCAGCAACGGCACGCATCCGTCTTGCGTCCGGCCGCGCTGGCGTTCAGCAGCAGCCGGGCTTCGCGGCGGCCGCCGTCCGGCTGAGCGTGACTGGCTCGGCCGCGCTCGGCGCGCAACACGTAGCGGTTTCGCCTTCGCCGAGGATCTGGTTCGTGAGCTGGTCTGAGTCGCCGGTCTTGACGTACCACTCCCACTTGGCGCCGTCGGGGTCGGTCACCCAGGTCTCGACCTTGGTTGCGTAGCAGCAGATCGTGTCGTCGATCCCTGTCGTCTCGAGCCCGGTATCCGAAAGGCGGGCTTCTGCGGCCTCGACTTCCGCGGCGTTCTCGGTCTCGACGCCGAGGTGGTTGAGCGTGGCGCCTTCCGGGCCTTCGAAGAGCACGAGCTTCAGGGGCGGATCCGCGATAGCGAAGTTGGCGTAGCCGGGCTTGCGCTTGGCCGGTTCCGTCGCGAAGAGCTTCGAGTAGAACTCGACGGCCTTGTCGATGTCGGTGACGTTGAGTGCGAGCTGGACGCGAGACACGGGAATCCTCCGGCTAGGGTGTATTGACGGTGATCGATGTGATCACTCTACCAACGAATCGACAGATGTCAATACGTGGCTGTGTCGGTCGATCTGGATGCGAGGTGGCCGTGAAGGTGCAGGTGTTCGACGGGTGTTGCACTCCGGTCACCGCCGGAGTGCTGGACGAGTCCGACGCCGAGGACTTGGCTGCGGCGTTCAAGGTGCTCGCCGATCCGGCCCGGCTGCGGCTGTTGTCGATGGTGGCCGCGGCGAAGACGGGCGAAGCCTGTGCTTGCGATCTGGTAGAGCCCGTTGGGCGCTCCCAGCCCACCGTGTCGCATCACCTGTCGATGCTCGTCGACGCGGGTCTCCTCGTGCGCGAGAAGCGCGGCAAGTGGGCGTGGTACCGGGTTGTGCCCGAACGACTGCGGACGCTGCAAGCCGCACTCGCCCCGTAGCTCACTTGGTTGCGGACGAGTCGATACCGATCGAGGTCATGAGGGCCTCAACTCGTCGACGGATCTCGTCGCGGATCCGGCGGACCGACGCGATGTCCTGGCCGGCGGGGTCATCGAGCTCCCAGTCCTCGTAGCGCTTGCCTGGGTACAGCGGACACGCATCGCCACAACCCATCGTGATCACCACGTCCGCGGCGCGGACGATCTCATCGGTCCAGGGCTTGGGAAATTCCTCCGTGATGTCGATGCCCGCCTCGGCCATCGCCGCAACCGCCGCCGGGTTGATCTCCGACTCCGGTTCCGACCCACCCGACCACACCACAGCCTTGTCACCGGCAAGGTGCCTCAACCAGCCGGCGGCCATCTGCGAGCGCCCGGCGTTGTGCACGCACAAGAACAGCATGCCCGGAACTCCCGCGGGCACCGCGCCCTCGAGTCGGGCGAGAGCACGGAGGCGTTCCTTGGCGAACCGCTCCGCCAACACGGGCAAGTACGTCGTGATCTTCGTCGTGGGTAACAGCCGGTCGAGCGAATCGAGCACGAACCGTTCGATGGTCTCGGGTCCGAACGTGCCGGTGAACTGCGGCTCGAGTCGCGACGTCACCGAGCGGACGAGGTGCTGCTGGTCGAGAGGGAGGGCGTCGAGACTGTCGTTCATCGGGTTCCGTCAGGCTCCGGCGGAGGTAGCGAGCAGCTCGTCGACCAGTGCCCGGATGCGGCGGTCGATTTCGTCGCGGATGGGGCGCACCGCTTCAACCCCTTGGCCCGCGGGGTCGTCGAGTTTCCAGTCCTCGTAGCGCTTGCCGGGGTAGATCGGACACGCATCGCCGCAGCCCATCGTGATCACGACGTCGGAAGCTTTCACGGCCGCCTCGTCGAGCTTCTTCGGGTGCGCGCCCTGGGCGCGTAGATCGATGCCGAGCTCGGCCATGGCCTCCACGACCGCGGGGTTGATGTCGTCGGCCGGTGCCGAACCGGCGGAACGGACCACGACGCGATCACCGGCGTGATGGGTTAACAACGCGGCGGCCATCTGCGAGCGGCCGGCGTTGTGGACGCAGACGAACAGCACTTCGGGGCGCGTATCAGACATCAGAGGTCTCCGAGTGATCGTGGGGATAGAAGAGGCGGACGAGCCCGAACGCGATCACCACGCCGATGAGCTGCATGACGATGAACATCGGCGCCGACGACGGCGCGATCCCGGCGAAGGTGTTCGAGAGCGTGCGCGCGACGGTGACGGCAGGGTTGGCGAAACTCGTCGACGACGTGAACCAATAAGCACCGCCGATCCACGCGCCCACCGCGAACGGGATGACGTTCGCTCGCCCCGTGCGCACGCAACCCTGGATCAACAGCAGCAACGTGACGGTGGCCACCACCTCGGACAGCCACAACGCCGGCGAGGACCGGATGTGCGTCGACACGTTGACGGCCGGCAGCTCGAACATGAGGTTCGCAAGCATCGCCCCGAGGCACCCGCCGATCACCTGCGCCACGATGTACAGGCCCGTGTCGCGGGTGGTCGTCGTTCCGAGCAGACGGTCCAAGATGGTGACAACCGGGTTGAAGTGCGCGCCCGACACGGCGCCGAACATGAGGATCAGCCCGATCAGCGCACACGCGGTCGCCGCCGCGTTCTCCAGCAACTGCAGCCCGACGTCGCCGGCCGACAGCCGGCTCGCCATGATGCCCGACCCGATCACGGCCACGATCAACATCGCAGTGCCGAATCCCTCAGCCATGAGGCGGCGCGTGAGGTCAAGACGAAGCTGACCGATACCGGTCTCGATCTCGACGCCGAGCTCAAGATCGCTGCGGTGCAGCTCGTCGGTCACGACGCCTCCGTCACCGATACCGCGGCCCGGATCCGGTCCCGCAACTCGACCAGCGTGGCGTCAAACGCGTCCTTGGTGCCGGCCGGTACCGGGTCGGGCACCGACCAGTGCAGCCAGCTGTCGTCGGGCTCGAGCTCCTCGTGCGCCTGGTCGCAGACGGTGACCACTAACGGCGGCAGTACACCGACGTCGTCGAAGTTTCGCGGTGCGGCCGACGAAAGATCGAGCCCGGCTCGACGCGCCGCCGCGAGCGCGCCCCGGTGGACCCGATTCGCAGGATGCGTGCCCGCCGACGTCGCCGGTTCGCCGGTGGCCTCTCGCCACAGCGCGGCAGCCAACTGAGAACGCGCGGAATTCGCGGTACACACGAACAACGCGCCGCCGGATGGAAGGGAGCGGCTGGGCGCGAGGCCGTCGAGTGCTCCGCGCAGCAGGTGCACGTAGCGACGCCGACCGTCCCCGCTCGATCGCGACCGCTCGATCAGCCCGACCCGCTCCAACACATCGAGGTGATGGGCGAGCAGGTTCGACTCCGTGTGGAGCAGACGCCGCAGCTCGAGCGGCGCGCGATCCGACACCGAGAGCTCGTCTGCGATCGCCAAGCGAGCCGGATCACCCAACGCGGCGTGACGTGCCGCCCGTCGCGCCAGCGCGGCCGAAGTCTCCACGACGGGGAGTATCTCACTCGTCAGATAATGAGTCAATATTGGTTGAGAGAACTACTTGGCAGTCGTGAGAGGTCCGGGCGCCATGGGAGCGTCCAGATGCGAGTCGTGAGGTCGCGGATGCGTTCGACCTGACGGGACTCGAGTCGGGCACGCGACGCGAGAACGGGATCGGTCGTGCCGGAACCGGAAAGGGTGGCGTTGACGACCCATCCGAACGGTTCGATGCCGGCGCGCCGGAGATCGACTTGCAGTTCGGTGGCTTCGCTCACCGGGGTGGTTTCGGCAAGGGTGACGATGAGAACCCTGCTGTAGTTGGGGTCGTGCAACCACATAAGCGGCGTGACGACACGTCCGCGAGGCAGGTCGGGACTCTGCATGATCTGGCGGTGGAACGAGCCGGTCACGTCCAACAACAACAGCGTGTGACCCGTCGGTGCCGTGTCGATCACCACGAATTCCTGGCGGCCCCGGCGTAACAGCTGACTGAACGCTTGGAACACCGCAAGCTCCTGCGAGCACGGCGACCGGAGATCTTCGGCAAGCAGATCGAGATGCGCCCGGTCGAGCCCCTTGCGCGCCGCGGCGTCGAGACGCGCAGCGACGTAGTCGTGGGTCGCTGCATCAGGATCGATCGCGCTCGTCGTCAAGGTGGGGAGATCGTCGGCGGTGTTCGGTGTGCGCCCGGCGGGATCAGTGGTGGACAGGTGGACGCGTCGCACAACGTGGCGACCGCCGCCGCGTAGAGCGGACGATGGTCCTGCACGCCGCCGAGCGGTCCGAGGCAACTCGTCGCGTCCGGGTTGGCCCCCAGATACTCACTCCAGGCGGCGGGCAACTGCAGCAGGCGCAGCGTGTGGCCGGTAGGTGCGGTGTCGAAGATGACATGGTCGTAGGCAGCGATCTGCTGTCGCTCGGCCAACAGGCGAGCGAAGGTGTCGAACGCTGCGACCTCGACCGTGCACGCGCCCGCGAGCTTTTCCTCCAACGCCGTGACTTCGGCGTCGGGGAGCACTCCGCGGTAGGGATCGATGACCCTCGCCCGGTACTCGTCTGCGGCGACCTGGGGATCGAGGTCCATCAGGTCGAGGCCCGCGACCGCACCGACTGGCACCGGATGTTCGCCGGTCGCAGTCTCGAACACGTCGCTGAGATTCGACGCCGGGTCGGTCGACACGAGCAGAACGCGCAGGCCGGCGTCGGCGAGCGCAACGGCGTTGGTGGCGGCGACGGTCGTCTTGCCGACACCGCCCTTGCCGGTGAACAGCACGAACCGCGTCGGCGACGCCGTCCAGTCGACCGAGGGGAGGTCGGTTATCGCCACAGCGTCGGAGCGTACGCGGGCCGTCCGGACCCCAGGCGATAGGCGACGTTCCCGACTCGCGGCACCGACGACGTTCGGCCGCGCCCGGTTGTGCTTGTGGCCCGGTCGGAGCGCGGACGGCGCGCACTTCTACGGGTTATTCCGGCATGTGGCGTTGGGCGTCGGGGATGCAGTCGCGTGCGTTGCCAATGCTGTCGGCGCTCTCGAGTTCGAGGGTGGCGTGGGCGATGGCGAAGGTCTCCCCGACCGCCTCCTTCACGTGCTGGCCGACTTCTTCGGCTTCCCCGAGGCTCGGTCGACCGCCGACGACCACGTGGGCCGACAGCGCGCGGATCCCGCTGGAAAGGCTCCACACGTGAAGGTCGTGGACGTCGACCACGTTGTCGACGGAGAGGATCGTCGCGCGCAGCACCGGCAGGTCGATGTCGTCCGGTGTGGCTTCGAGCAGTACATCGACGGCCGCGCGCACGAGGCGCCACGCTTCGATCGCGATCATGGCTGCGATGGCCATCGAGACCGCAGGGTCGAGCCATTCGAATCCTCCGGTGAGAAGGATGACGAGACCTGCGGCCGCGACGCCGAGCGATGCCGCCGCGTCGGCCGACATGTGCAACAGGGCGGACCGCATGTTGAGGTCGAAGCGCCGCTCGTAGAGGACCAGCGCGGCTCCGAGGTTGACGATGACGGCCGTGAGTGCGACGAGCACGACGATGCCGCCGCGTACCGGCTCGGGATTGATCAAGCGGCTGATGGCCTCGTACATGATGGCGACGGTCACGACGAGGAGTGCTACGGCGTTGGCGAGCGCAGCGAGGATCGTGGCGCGGTGGTAGCCGTAGGAGTGTGAGGGGGTCGGTGGCCGTCGACCGAGCCGGACGGCGATGAGCGCGATGAGAACTGCGGCGGCGTCGGTGAGGTTGTGGCCCGCGTCGGCGAGCAGACCGAGCGAGTGCGCGACGATTCCGAAGACGACTTGGCCCGCGACGAGGGCGAGGTTGAGCGCGAGCGCGACGGCGAGTCTCTGCGACCGGGTCATCGAGAGCGTCCGCGGGTCATCACGACGTGTCCGGATCGTTGGACCCCGGAGAGCGATGCGAGTACCGGCGCTGCCCTTTCGAGTTCGTGGGACGCGACGTCGACGAGCGCCGTGTCGTCCGTGCCGACGCGGACCTGGTAGTCGATCTGAGTGATGAGGCGACGAGGTGCCCCGCATTCGACCGTCACAGTCACCTCAACTTCAGACCATGAGACGCCGACCTGGCTGCTGACGTGGACGAAGGCGTCGAGCAGGTCGACCGTCACCGCGGCCGCAGTGAGCTGCAGCGCGCTCGGCAACGACGACCCCGGTTCGTTGTCGGCGCCGAGCGCGCCGACCGGAGTGTGGATCGTCCGGTTGCCGCTCGCGTCGAGCGCCGCCCACGCCACTGCTTGCTCGGTCGACATCAGCGCCTCCTCGGTCGCGGCCAGATCATCGAGACGTCGGTGGCAGGGTGCGGATGAGTGCGGCGTCTCCTTGTCCGCCCCCGCCGCAGAGCGCGGCGGCGCCGATTCCTCCACCGCGGCGGTGGAGTTCGTCGATGAGCGTAAGGACGATGCGGGTGCCGGACATGCCGACGGGGTGGCCGAGTGCGATCGCGCCGCCGTTGACATTGACAATGTCGTCGTTGATGCCGAGGTCGCGCATCGATGCGACCGCGACCGCCGCGAAGGCTTCGTTGATCTCGAAGAGGTCGACGTCATGCACGGACAAGTCGGCACGTTCGAGCGCGCGTTTGATCGCTCGCGACGGCTGGTGCAGCAGGGATGGGTCGGGTCCGGCGACCATGCCGTACCCGACGACTTCGGCCTGCGCTTCGACGCCGAGCTCGTCGGCTTTGGCGCGGCTCATCATCACGAGGGCCGCGGCGCCGTCGGAGAGTTGTGAGGCGTTGCCGGCGGTGATGGTGCCGTCGGCGACGAATGCCGGACGCAACCGAGCCAACGAATCGAGGGTGGTTTCGGGCCGGACACCTTCGTCGCTGTCGACCACGAGGGCGTCAGCTTTGCGTTGGGGGATCTCGACCGGCGCGATCTCGGTCGTGAAGCGGCCGTGCTTGATGGCGTCGGCGGCGCGTTCGTGGCTCAGGACTGCGATCGAGTCTTGGTCGGCACGGCTGATCTCGTGCTCGTCCGCGTAGCGCTGGGTGCCTTCGCCCATGTGTTCCATCTCGAACGCGCACCACAGGCCGTCGTGGATCATGGCGTCGACGATCACGTTGTTGCCCATGCGGTAGCCGGCACGTGCGTTGGGCAGCAGGTACGGGGCGTTCGTCATTGACTCCATACCGCCGGCGACGACGACGTCTGCGTCGCCGGCCGCGATCATCTGGTCGGCGAGATAGATCGAGTTGATGCCCGACAGGCACACCTTGTTGATCGTGAGGGCGGGTACGTCCATCGGGACGCCGGCGGCGACCGCGGCCTGGCGGGCCGTGATCTGCCCCTGCCCGGCCTGCAACACGTGACCCATCACCACGTAATCGACCGCGGTGCCGTCGATGCCGGCGCGCGCAAGCGCCGCGCGGATCGCGACGCCACCGAGATCACTCGCTGTGCATGCGCCCAACGCGCCGGACAGTTTGCCGATCGGGGTACGGGCCGACGAGACGATCACCGAACCAGACAAGGGCTGCTCCTGTCATGAAAGGCGATGAAGGCGACAACGGTCGAATCTCGCCGTGGGCGAACCGGTTAGAGCTTCGTTTCGGCAACGAGGACGAGGCCCGTGTCGTGGACGAGAGCCTTGACCTCGACGAGAAATGCTGTGACGTCTTGTTGTTCTTCGGAGGTGACCTCGAAGGTCATGTACGACGGGGCCTTCTGGCGGGCGCCTTTGACGGTGGGAACCTCGAGACGGAGGTTGACCACGTCGTAGGGCTCGTTCGCGATGAGCTCTTCGAGCCGGACGAGGAATTGCTTGTCGCCGAACTCGCCGGCAATCTCGACTCGGGCGCGGGTGGTGACTTGCTCGACTGCACGTTGCGCTTCGGCGCGTGCTTTGAGAACGTCTTCGCGTTCGTGCTTGCGGGCGGCTTCCTTCTTGACGGTGCGGAAGATCTGCCGTTCGCGTTCGAGCTTCCACACGGCGTCCATCGGCGGGAACGTGATGGCCCCGGTCGGACAGATGTTGCCGCAGGTGGAACACCCGACCGCGCAGCTCATCGGGTCGACCGCGATGGCGACCCCGTCACCCATCTCGTAGACGGCACGCCCGCACGTGATGTAACAGAGCTGGCAGCCGATGCAGGCGTCATCGTCGACCTTCGGATACCACGGGATGTCCTCGCGAGGAATCCCGTGCCACAGGTTCGGTTTGGTGTCGGCCATGATCATCTCCCGGTTCGGGGCGGTTGCCAGCCGTGCAGGACCCGTGCGTAGTTGAGGCGTTCCCACGCGGCGGGATCGCCGACATTGTCGAGCGCCATCGCGCCGCAGGCTTCGTTCACGCTGCGGTAGCCCTTGTCGTCGAGCCAACCGGACAGCTCGCCGTGGATGCGCGCGAGCGCATCGGGCCCGTCGACGAGCAACTCGGACACGAGCTGCACGGCCGACGCGCCACACAGGATCGCCTTGGCCGCGTCGAGGCCGCTGTGTACGCCGCCGGTGGAGGCGAGGGACAGTTCGACGCGGCCGTGCAGGAGCGCGAGCGCGTGCAGGCGCAACGGCAGCTCGGCTGACGTGGACGGAGTGAGGTGGCGGTCGACGTCGAGCGTGTCGAGGTCGATGTCCGGTTGGTAGAAGCGGTTGAACACCACGACACCGGTCGCGCCAACCTCGGCGACACGGGCGACGAAACTGGGCAGGCCCGCATAGAACGGCGACAGCTTCACCGTGACTGGAATACCGGCGGTCTCGACGACAGCCTCGACAACTTCGAGTTGGCGCGCCTCGATCTCGGCGCTCGTCGCGTCGAGTGCGGGCACCTCGTAGAGGTTCAGCTCGAGCGCGTCCGCACCGGCGTCGGCGAGCTGGCGGGCGAGGTCGGTCCACCCGCCGGGCGTGACTCCGTTGAGCGACGCGACGACCGGCACGTCGAGCGCGGCGCGGAGCGCTTCGAGGTGTCGCAGGGTCGGGGCCGCACCGATCGCGAAGACATCGGTGTCGGGCAGGAAGGAGCGGGCTTCGGCGTCGGTGTCGACGTGTGTGTCGAAGAACCGGTGGGCGGCGAGTTGGTCATTGACGATCTGTTCCTCGAACACCGAATGCAGCACTACGGCGCCGGCGCCCGCGGCGACGAGACGTTGCACGCCGCCGATGTTGTCGGCGAGCGGCGAAGCGCCGACAACCAGCGGGCTGCGTAGTTGGAGGCCGAGCCAGTCGGTCGCGAGGTCGACCATCTCAGCTCTCCTCGACGGGGAGGTGGATCTGGGCGAGCTGTTCGTAAAGAGCGTGGCGGCGACGCACGGCGGCTTCGCCCGCGACCAGGAGACGCTCGTAACGCTCGGGGTCGCGTAGCTCCACCATCCGGAACCGAGCTTCTTGTTCGGCGTACTCGCGCAATGGCATCGAGGTCGGGTCGGCGTCGATGACGAGCGGCGACTCACCCGCGGTTATGCGCCGAGGGTCGAAGCGGTACAGCGGCCAGGCGCCGCTGCGCACGGCGCGGCGCTGCTGGGCGGGAGAGTTGACCAGGTCGTAGCCGTGGGCGATGCAGGGGCTGTGCGCGATCACGATCGAAGCGCCGTGATAGCTCTCGGCTTCCTGGAGAGCGGTCTGGGCCTGCGCGGTGTGCGATTGCATCGCGACGCTCGCGACGTAGACGTTCCCGTAACTCATCGCGAGCAAGCCGAGATCCTTCTTCGGAGTCTCCTTGCCCGCCGACGCGAACTTCGCGACGGCCCCGAGCGGCGTCGCCTTCGACGCCTGCCCACCGGTGTTGGAATACACCTCGGTGTCGAGGACGAGCACGTTCACGTCCTGGCCGGTTGCGAGCACATGGTCGAGGCCACCGAAGCCGATGTCGTACGCCCAACCGTCACCGCCGACCAGCCACACCGAGCGTGGCACAAGTGCGTCGGCCGCGTCGGCGAGATCGGCACCGCCGTCAATGTGAACGAGCAGTTCGCGGAGTCGCTCGATGGCGCGGCGGCGCGTGTCGATGGCGTCGTCGTCGCCGGAGCGGCACGGCGTGGTGAGCTCGTCGACGAGGTCGGCGGGAAGCTCGGGGGCGAGTCGTTCGAGGAGTGCCTGGGCGCGTCGGGCGAGGGTGTCGGCACCGAGGCGTAGCCCGAGGCCGAACTCGGCGTTGTCCTCGAACAACGAGTTGCTCCATGCCGGGCCGCGCCCGTGCGCGTCGGTCGTGTACGGCGTCGTCGGGAGGTTGCCGCCGTAGATCGACGAGCAGCCGGTCGCGTTGGCGACCAGGAGCCGGTCGCCGAACAGCTGGGTGAGCAACCGGATGTAGGGCGTCTCGCCGCAGCCCGCGCAGGCGCCCGAGAACTCGAACAACGGTTGCAACAGCCCGAGACCCGAGCGGGTGCGCGGGATGCGCGACCTCGTGATGTCGGGGATCTGCTCGTAGAACGCGAACGCCTCGCGCTCGGCGACGCGGTGTTCGTCGGCCGGTCGCATGTTGATCGCCTTGCGGCGGGGCTGCGTGCGGTCACGGGCCGGGCACACCTCGACGCAGAGCCCGCAGCCGGTGCAGTCGTCGGGCGCGACCTGCACCGTGAACGACAGGCCCTCGAGCTCCGGCGTGTACCCCTCGGGCACCGACCGGAACGAGTCGGGCGCGCCGTCTGCGTCAGCGGGCTCGAACACCTTGGTGAGGATGGCGGTGTGCGGGCAGATCATCGAGCAGCGGTTGCATTGCACGCACAGGTCGGATTCCCAGATCGGGATCTCCAGTGCGATGGCCCGCTTCTCGTAGCGGCTCGTTCCTGTTGGCCACGTGCCATCGGGAGGGAACGCGCTGAACCGGGAGACGGTCGCCGTGATCTTCCAGCAGCAAGCGGGTGACGCGTTGCACGAAGTCGGAGGCGTCGTCGGGCACGGCGGGACGACGCAACCGGCTGGCGTCGGCGACCGCGGGTACCGCGATCTCGTGCATCGCCGCGGCGGCGGCATCGATGGCGGCGGCGTTGCGACGAACGATCTCGGGGCCCCGTTTCCCCCAGGTCGCGGCCACGGACGCTTGCACGTGGGCGGTCGCGTCGTCGAGCGCGAGTACCCCACTCGAACGCGAAGAAACACATCTGCATGATCGTGTTGATCCGACGCCCGAGCCCGTGCTCCTCCGCGAGTCGGTACGCGTCGATCACAAACAGGCGACAATCCCGCTCCACCAACGTCTGCTGCGCGTCGTGCGGCAGGCTCGCCCAGACCTCATCCGGCGGAAGGGTCGAGTTGAGCAACACGGTCGCGCCCTGTTCGGCGCGTTCGAGAACGTCGAGACGATCGAGGAAGCCGGGATCGTGCACGCCGACGAACCCGGCCCGGCGAATCTGGTACGTCGAGCGGATCGGCGCGGGCCCGAACCGCAGGTGCGACACCGTCGTCGCGCCCGCCTTCTTGGAGTCGTAGACGAAGTAGCCCTGACACGCGAACTCGGTGGCGTCGCCGATGATCTTGATCGAGGACTTGTTGCTGCTCACCGTCCCGTCCGCACCGAGCCCGAAGAACACTGCCCGGGTCACCCCCGCCGGTTCGGTGTCGAAGTCCTCCTCGACCGGCAGCGACAGTCCGGTCACGTCGTCGGTGATGCCAAGTGTGAACCGGGTGCGCGGCCGCGCCGCGTCGAGCTCGTCGAGCGCGGCCTTCACCATCGGCGGAGTGAGCTCCTTGGAACCCAGCCCGTAGCGTCCACCGGTGATGCGCGGCAACCGATCGCGATCGCCGCGTGCAACCGCGTCGACCAGTGCGGCAGTCACGTCCAACAGCAACGGCTCGCCGGTCGCGCCCGGCTCCTTCGTGCGGTCCAGCACCGTCACCGCACGCACCGACGACGGCAACGCCGCGACGAACGCCGCCATCGCGAACGGCCGGTAGAGGCGCACCTTCACCAAGCCGACCCGCTCGCCGCGCTCCACCAATGCGTCGACCGTCTCGTGCGCGCACTCGGCACCCGAACCCATCATCACCACCACGCGCTCCGCTTCCGGGTGACCGACGTAGTCGAACAACCCGTAACGGCGGCCCGTCAGCTCCGCGAAACGGTCCATCGTCGCGGCCACAGCATCCGGGCAGTGGTCATAGAACGGATTGGTCGCCTCCCGACCCTGAAAGAACGCGTCGGGATTCTGCGATGTCCCCCGCACCACCGGACGGTCGGGAGTGAGCGCCCGCGCCCGATGCGCCGTCACCGCTTCGTCGTCGACCAACGCGCCGAGCACGCCGTCGTCAACCGCGACGATCTTCTGGATCTCGTGCGAGGTGCGGAACCCGTCGAAGAAGTGCAAGAACGGGACCCGCGTCGCCAACGTTGCCGCATGCCCGATCGCCGCGAGGTCCTGGGCCTCCTGCGGCGACCCCGACGCCAGCAGCGCAAACCCCGTCGCCCGCGCCGCCATCACATCGGACTGGTCACCGAAGATCGACAGCGCGTGCGTCGCGATGCTGCGCGCCGCGACATGGATGCAACACGCCGTCAGCTCACCCGCGATCTTGTACAAGTTCGGCAGCATCAACAACAAGCCCTGCGACGCAGTGAACGTCGTCACCAGCGCACCGGCCTGCAGCGCACCGTGCACCACACCGGCGGCGCCCGCCTCCGACTGCATCTCCACCACCTCGGGAACCGTCCCCCACAGGTTCTGCCGACCTGCCGCCGACCACTCGTCCGCATGCTCCCCCATCGGTGACGCCGGCGTGATCGGATAGATCGCCACCACCTCGCTCAACCGGTACGCAACCGACGCCACCGCCTCGTTCGCATCGACCGTCAACATCCGCGCGCCAGCGACAGCCATCCCGCGGCGATCGTCGACGCCGGGTACAAGAGCTGTGTCGGTGCTCATGGCGTCTTCACGACGCCGTCCGATGGCGATGCGCAGAACGATGGGCGACGGCGTCGTGGGCGGCCGCGGAAGTCTGGCAGTACAGCACCCGTGCCGGCGGCTCGACGTTCTCGATCCGGTTGATCACCGCCACCCGGGTCAGATGGTGCTGCACCACGACGGCATGCTCGATGCACAATCCCGCGCCGCAGTCGATGCAAATGGCGACCGCAGGGTTGTAATGGGCGGTGGTGGCGCACTCGTAGCAGTTCATGCCGCATCCTCTCGTTCGTGAAAGTGTCGGCGGGCCCACAGCGCGACGTAGACGAGCCCGACGAGGGCGGGTACCTCGATGAGCGGGCCGACGACACCGGCGAGGGCCTGGCCGGAAGTGACACCGAAGACGCTGATGGCCACCGCGATGCCGAGCTCGAAGTTGTTGCCCGCGGCGGTGAACGCGACGCTCGCCGAACGCGGATAGCCGAACCGGAGTCGCATCGACACCACGAACGCGCTCGTCCACATGATGGCGAAGTACGCGACGAGCGGCACTGCGATGCGGGCCACGTCGAACGGGTTGTGCGTGATCTTGTCGCCCTGCAGCGCGAACAGAATCACGACCGTGAACAGCAAACCCCACAATGCGACGGGCGCGATCCGAGGCAGGAACTTCTCCTCGTACCAAACGCGTCCATGGCGGGCTTCACCCCAACGGCGGGTGAGGTAGCCGGCTACCAACGGGACGCCCAAGAAGATGAGCACCGCCCGGGCGATCTGCCACATCGACACGTTGATCGCGGCCTGGTCGAGTCCGAGCCAACCCGGGAGGGTCTTCAGATAGAAGTAGCCGAGGAAGCTGTACGCGACGATCTGGAACACCGAGTTCAGCGCGACAAGCACCACCGCGGCCTCACGATCGCCACACGCGAGGTCGGTCCAGATGAGCACCATCGCGATGCAACGTGCGAGTCCCACAATGATCAACCCAGTGCGGTACTCGGGCAGATCAGGCAGGAACACCCACGCGAGGGTGAACATCAGCGCGGGGCCGACGATCCAGTTGAGCACGAGCGACGTACCGAGCATGCGCCGATCGGCAGTGACGTGGCCGAGGTCGCCATAGCGGACCTTTGCCAGCACCGGGTACATCATCAACAACAAGCCGAGCGCGATCGGCAGCGACACCGTGTCGACCTTGATGTGATCCAAGCTGTCGTTCAGCCCCGGGAACGCACGGCCGAGACCGATTCCCAAGAGCATCGCGGCGCCGATCCACACGGGCAGGAACCGATCCAGTAACGAGAGCCGCTGCAAGACGGCGACGTCTTCTGCGTGTGGCGGTGTGGCGTTCGCAGCGGTTGCGATATCGGTCACGACTTCACCCCGTCGAGCTCACAGAGGCGGCCGCTCATCGTTTCGATGATCGATTCTCCGGGCAGCGGTACACCCGCCTCGCTCATCTGCTGCCACAGCGCCGCGAACCCGTCAGGGGCGAGCCGGTAATCGATCCACCGCCCCCGACGCGTTGCGGTGACGAGTCCCGCCTCGCGGAAGACACGCAAGTGGTACGACAGCAGATTCGCGGCGATCACCATCTCGGCGCGAAGGTCGCAAACGCAAGAGCCGCCGCCCGCCAGTATCCCGATGATCCGCAAACGCACGGGGTCCGCCAGCGCTCCCAGGCGATCGGCCAGACCAATCGGGATTGGTTCAAACGCGGTCGAAACGTCCACCGTGCGACCGTACGACTACCCACGTGACTCCCGTAGGGCCTATCGGCCCCCACGTAGCGTCGATAGTCCCAGGGAGAGGAAGCGACCGCGAGACAACACGATCAGGTGACGCACGTCGGGCGACGCCGCGGACAAATCGCGCCTCCACCTCAGATTCCTTGTCGTGTTCAGCCTTCGCTTCGCGCCATTCATAGGTGTGGAGAGAACGCGACACGAACGAGCACCGCCGCCGGGCGTTGGTGATCGAATTCTAGGTAGCGCATCAGAGCGCACCATCCGAGACTGCTGAACAATCCCTCTGACCTGGCCTTATGTCGTCGGGCTGGCGGGATTCGAACCCGCGACCTCTTGACCCCCAGTCAAGCGCGTGAACCGAACTGCGCTACAGCCCGCGAGCGGGAGAGTGTATCTCCCTAGACCGGTGGGACCCCGTGCCGCTTGGCCACTTCTTCGCGTACTCGGCTCCCGGCCAAGTCCAGGCGCCGGACGAGCTCGCCGCGTAGGTCCTCGGGCTGCACCACCGCGTCGACGACGAGCTCGGCCGCGAGGTGCACGAGGTCGACGTCCTCCTCGTATTCGGCTCGCCGCTCGGCGACGAACGCGGCCCGTTCCTCGGCATCTTCGATCGCGTGAATGCGGTTGTAGAACACGGCGTTCACTGCGGGATCGGGACCCATCACCGCGATCTGCGCGGTCGGGAGCGCGAGACACGCGTCGGGGTCGAACGCGGGCCCGCACATCGCGTAGAGGCCCGCGCCATAGGCCTTGCGCACGATGACCGAGAACTTCGGAACGGTCGCCTGCGCGACCGCGGTGATCATCTTCGCACCGTGACGGATGATGCCGGCCCGCTCGACGGCGGAGCCGATCATGAACCCGGGTACATCGGCCAGGAAAACGAGCGGCAGGTTGAACGCGTCGCACAACCAGATGAAGCGCGCGGCCTTGTCGGACGAGTCGACGAACAGCACTCCCCCGAGGTGTTTGGGGTTGTTCGCGAGAATCCCCACGGGCTTGCCCTCGAGCCGCGCGAACCCGACGATCAGTTCCCGTGCCCACAACGGCTTCAGCTCGAAGAACGAGTCCTCGTCGACCAGTGCGTCGAGCACCTCGTGCATGTCGTACGCGCGGCGCTCCTCGACCGGGACGGTCTCGGAAATCGGCCGCGCATCGCCGACGGGCGCGGCGGGCCCGGCGAGTGGCGGGGCCTGCGACCAGTTCGTCGGCAGGTAGGACAAGAAGCGTCGGGCCTGGATGATCGCATCGGCGTCGGAGGTGCACAGGTTGTCGCCGCAGCCGCTCACGGTTGCGTGCATGCGCGCTCCGCCCATCTCGTCGAGCGACACGTGCTCGCCGATCACGACTTCGGCCATGCGGGGCGAGCCGAGGTACATCGAGGCGTTGCCTTCGACCATGAACACCACGTCGCAGAACGCGGGAATGTAGGCGCCACCCGCGGCGGACGGGCCGAAGAGGCAGCACACCTGCGGGACCTTGCCCGACAGGCGCACCTGATTGGCGAAGATCCGGCCCGCGCCGCGGCGGCCGGGGAACAGCTCGACCTGGTCGGTGATGCGCGCACCGGCAGAGTCGACGAGGTACACGACCGGCAGCTCATGACTGAGCGCGTACTCGGTGAGGCGCACGATCTTCTCGACAGTGCGCGCACCCCACGAACCGGCTTTCACCGTGGAGTCGTTCGCCATCACGCATACCGGCCGCCCGCCGACGCGGCCTACTCCGGTGACGACACCGTCGGCCGGCAGATCGCCGGCCAACGCGTTGGCGAGCAGCGCGTCCTCGGCAAACGAGTCGGTGTCCAGCAGGAGCGCAAGCCGATCCCGCACGAAGAGCTTGCTCTGCCGGGCGAGCTTCTCCCCCTCCTTGGCCAGGTTGCCCCGACGTGCGCGCTCGTCGAGCTCGCGCACACGCTCCGCGTCGCTCACGACTCGTACCGCCGGGTGCGCGCACCCGCGTGGAGCAACGCGCTCGGGAGCTCGCGCCCGACGATCTCCTCCGCGAGCTGCGCGCACGAGAGCAACGCGTCGAGGTCGATCCCGGTCTCGATCTCCATGTCGTCGAGCATGTGCACCAGATCCTCCGTCACCGCGTTGCCCGACGCTCCCGGCGCGTACGGGCACCCGCCCAGACCGCCGATGGATGCGTCGTAGCGCGTTACTCCGCGAGCGAGCGCCGCGACCACGTTCGCGAGCGCGGTGCCGCGCGTGTTGTGAAAGTGCAGTCCGATCCGGTCGCCCGTGATACCGGCTCGCTCGAGTGCGTCGACCAGGTCGTCGACCCGCCGGGGCGTGGCCATACCGGTGGTGTCACCGAACGAGAGGCGGTCGGCGCCCGCGTCGACCAGATGACCGGCGATCTGCGCGACGCGCTCGGGCGCGACATCGCCTTCGTAGGGACAGCCGAACGCGGTCGACACGATCGCCTCGACCGCGACGTTCGCGCCGTGCCCGATCTCCACGACGTCGCGCGCGCCGACGAGTGAGTCCGCCACCGACCGGCGCACGTTCTTGCGGTTGTGCGTCTCGCTCGCGCTCACGACGAGCTCGAGCTCGTCGGCGCCGGCCGCGGTCGCCAGCTCCGCCCCCTTCGGATTGGGGACCAGCGCCGAGAACACCACCCCGGGGCGGCGTTCGATCTTCGCCATCACCTCCGCGGCACCGGCCATGGGCGGGATCGCCGTCGGCGAGACGAACGACGCGGCCTCGATGAACCGCAACCCGGTGGCCGAGAGCGCGTCGATCAGGCGCACCCGCTGGGCGACCGGCACCGGGTCCTCGTTCTGCAACCCGTCGCGCGGCCCGACCTCACGAACGTCGACGCGCGCCGGCCAGGAGGACATGCCAACCACGTTACGTGCCTCTGTGCCGGTGCCCGAACCTGGCTTGCCGGTGCCCGAACCTGGCTTGCCCGTGCCCGAACCCTGGCGGGGCCGGTCTCAGTCGGTACGGGCCCGGACGCGCAGCTTGATCGGCGTCGGTCCGAGGTCGAACGACTCCCGCAGCTTGCGTTCCAGGTAGCGCAGGTACTGCGTCGAGAGCGGCCGGCTGGCGAACAGCGTGAACGTGGGCGGATCGGTCGCCCCCTGGGTGGCGTACAGGATCCGCGGCCGGTGCTTCTTGACGACCGGCGCGCGGGTGGGCGTTCTGCGCGTCGCGCAGCACCCGGTTCAGCTGCGGCGGTGGGGATGCGCTGGTGGTACGCAGCCTGGGCTTCCCGGAGCGCGGGCAGCAGCTGATGCACCCGGCGCCCGCTGAGCGCGGAGATCGGGATCATCGGCGCGTAGCTCAAGAACCCCAGCATGTCGGCGACCGCGCGCCGCACCTTCTCGCGCTCCTCCGCGTCGAGCAGGTCCCACTTGTTGCAGATGATCACGACGGCGGTGCCCGCGGCGTCGATGCGCTCCGCGAGGCGCTGGTCCTGGTGGGTCACGCCTTCGGACGCGTCGATGACGAGCAGCGCGGCGTCGGCGCGGTCGATCGCCTCCAGCGCGCGCACGAGGCTGTAGTACTCCGTCGGCTCGTCGATGCGGCTCTTGCGCCGCAGGCCCGCGGTGTCGACGAAGCGCAGCGGCCCGTCGTCGGTCTCGACCACCGTGTCGATCGCGTCGCGCGTCGTGCCCGGCATGTCGTGCACGACCGCACGGTCCTCGCCGACGAGCCGGTTGAAGAGCGTCGACTTCCCGACGTTCGGCCGCCCGACGATCGCGATGTTGAAGATGCCGTCGTCGATCGCCTCGGCTTCGGCTCGGGCCTCCTCGTCGGCAGCGCTCGCCGGAGCCTCGGGCAGGCGCGGCGACGAGCGCGTCGAGCAGCTCGCCCGACAGCCGTCCGTGGATCGCCGAGACGGGCATCGGCTCGCCCAGTCCGAGGCGCTGGAACTCCCAGATGTCGGCCTCGCGGCGTTCGTCGTCGACCTTGTTGACCACGACGAGGACTGGAATCTTCGCCTGCTGCAACAGCCGGGCGACCTGCGCGTCCTCTTCGGTGATCCCGGTCGTGACGTCGACGACGAAGCAGCACCACGTCGGCGCTGCGGACGGCTTCGGCCGCCTGCGCGCTCACCTTCGCCGCGAGCGCCGACTCCTCGCCGGTGAGGCCGGAGTCGCCTTCGGCCAGCCACCCGCCGGTGTCGACGATGCGGAAACTGCGGCCGATCCACTCCGCCGCGAGCTCGCGCCGGTCGCGCGTGACGCCGGGGCGCTCTTCGACGATCGCGGCGCGCCGGCCGACGATGCGGTTCACGAGCGTCGACTTGCCGACGTTCGGGCGCCCGACGACCGCGACGACGGGGAGTTCGGTGCTCATGACGCCGACACCGGGATCACGTGCCGGGAGGCGCAACGCGTTGACGAGCGCGCCACCGTCGGTGGCCACGACCTCGACCGTGCGCGGCAGCGCAGCCGCGGTGATCCCGTCGAGGAACCGGCCGCGCGACAGCGCGACGTCGGGCAGCAGGTAACGGTCGTGCTCGGGCTGGCCCGCGAGCGCGGCGGCGACGTCCTCGCCCGTGAGCAGACCGGTCACGCCGATGTTGCCGCCGAAGAACGCGTTCTTGACCGGGAGCAGCCGCACCCGGCCCGGCAGTTCGGCCAGCAGCGGCTCCAGCACCGCCGCGCCCAGCTCTCCGGTGATCAAGACACTCCAACTGTTGGCATGATTCGCGCTCCCGAGGCCTGAAATCCTGCCGACTGTCGGGGAGGATCGTGTTGGGGCGGATTGCGCGGGGCGCGGTAGCCGTCGGCGGGGGCGCCGTCGACCCAGGCGAAGAAGCCCGAGCGCGGGCCGGTGCCGACTACGTCGTCGCCCGCGAGCGCGGCGCGTACCTCGGCTTCGAACGTCCGGGCCATACCGATCCCGTTCTCGTGCTGCGCGCAGTCGTCGTAGTCGTCGAGCGCGGGGAACGGGCGCTGGGCGAGGAGGTAGTACTCGTCCGCCGCGTACACGAGGCGACGGCCGAGCGTGTCGAGATAGCGCGTCCTGCCAGCGCTCCACGATGTCGACGACGGCCTGCGCCTCGGCCGGCGTGTGCGCGCGCATCTCCGTCTTCGCGATTGTGCGCGCTCGACGCCGAGCGGCACGACACCGATCGTCGCCAGGCGCGGGAACCGGTCGAGCACCCCGAGCAGCGTGTCGTCGAGCACCGCGCCGTCGTTGATGCCGGGGCACACGACGACCTGGCCGTGCACCTCGATGCCCGCGTCGAGCAGTAGCTCGAGCCAGCGCAGGCTCGTCGCGCCGCGCCGGTTGCGCAACAGGCGCGTGCGCACGTCGGGGTCGGTCGCGTGGATGCTCACGTACAGCGGACCGAGACGCTCGGTGACGACCCGCTCGAGGTCGGCCTCGGTGAAGCGCGTCAGCGTCGTGAAGTTTCCGTAGAGGAACGACAGCCGGTAGTCGTCGTCCTTCAGGTAGAGGCTCTTGCGCATGCCCTTGGGCAGCTGGTGGATGAAGCAGAACGGGCAGTGGTTGTCGCACGTACGGACCCGGTCGAACACGGCACTCGTCAGCTCGATCCCGAGGGGCGCGCCTTCGGCCTTGTCGACCTGCACGACCCGTTCCAGCCCGCCCCGCCGCAAGTCGAGCTCCACGTGCGCGCTCGTCGACCTGGAGCTGGTAGGCGATCACGTCGCGCACCACTTCGCCGTTGACCGCGAGCACCTCGTCACCCACGAGGACGCCCGCGCGCGCGGCCGGAGATCCGGGCGCGACGACATCAACGCGAGCTGCGGGCATGGAGCCAGGATACGGGGTCGGCGGCACTAGCCTCGTTCCGTGCCCGTCGAAAAGGTCCTGCTCGCCGAGCCACGGGGCTTCTGTGCCGGCGTGGAGATGGCGATCAAGGCGCTGGCGTGGATGGTTCGGGTCTTCGAGCCGCCCGTGTACTGCTACCACGAGATCGTGCACAACCGGCTCGTCGTCGACCGGTTCCGCGAGCAGGGTGTGATCTTCGTCGACGACGTCGACGTGGTTCCCGCCGGCGCGCCCCTCATGCTCTCGGCGCACGGCTGGCCCCCGATGTCGTCGAGACGGCCCGGGCGAACAACCGCTACGTCGTGAACGCGGTCTGCCCGCTCGTCACCAAGGTGCACCACGAAGCCAAGGTGCGCGCCCGCAAGGGCTTCACGATCCTGTACGTCGGTCACGCCGGGCACGACGAAGCCGTCGGTACCCTGGCGGTCGCGCCGGACTCGATGCAGCTCGTCGAGCGCGACGCCGACCTCGACGCCGCCGCCGCGAACGTCGACCGATCCCGGCCGCGTCGCGGTGCTCGCGCAGACCACGCTCGCACAGAACGAATGGGCGGGCGTCGTCGAGCGCACCCGTGAGCGATTCCCCGAGGTATGGACCGCCTCGCGCAACGACCTCTGCTTCGCCACGACCAACCGACAGGACGCGCTCATCGACATCGCCAAGCGCGCCGACGCCGTGGTGGTGATCGGCAGCGCGAACTCGTCGAACACGATCGCGCTCACGAAGGTCGCTCGCGAAGCGGGATGCCCGATCGTGTTGCGCGTCGACGGTCCGGACGAGCTCGACGACGACGTGCTCCACGGCGCGAGCGTCGTCGGCGTCACCGCAGGCGCGAGCGCGCCCGAGGAGCTGGTCGAGTCGGTGATCGCCCGCCTGGCGCCGCGCAACGGCGTCGATGCCGTGCGCGTCACCGACGAGGACGAGTACTTCCCGCCGCCGCGCGAGCTGCGCGAGCTCATCCCCGCCCTCGACGTCGTGGCCGCGCTCGTGCTCGGCGGCGACGTCACCGCGGTGCGCGCCGCGGGCGGACCGTTCGCCGACGACCGCACGCTCGACGCGTCGAAGGTCCTCGCCGCGTTCGGCGACTGACCGGTACGCGTCAGCGGCGGTTGCGCAGCTCGTTCGCCTCGTCGAACACTGCCTGCATGGCGTCGTGCAGGCGGGCGGTCAGTGCCTCGACCTGCTCGCGCGGCACGACGCCTCCGGCCCTTGCCTCGGTGTAGATCGGCTCCCCCACCACTGCCACGACCTTCCCCCAGCGCGGCACCTTCGATCCGTGACCCCGCAAGATCTCCTCGGTGCCCGCCAGGCCGACGGGGACGATCGGTACACCGGCGCGCAGGGCCAGGTACGCCGCGCCCGGCTGCAGCGCCTCGATCTTCGGGCCGTGTTGGCGCGTCCCTTCGGGATAGACGAGGAGCACGTCGCCGGCACGCAGCATCGCCATCGCGTCGCGCAGGGCCTTGCGATCGGTGCCGTCGCGCGCCACTGCGAAGCCGCCGAGGCTCCGGAAGAACGACCGGGCCACCGGGATCTCGAAGAGCGAGGCCTTGCCCATGTAGCGGAGCGGCCGGGGCGAGAGCCACGCGGTGAACGGGATGTCCATCATCGAGCGATGCGACGGCGCGAGCACGTACCCGCCGGTGGCAGGGAGCCGGTCGCGATGCTCGATCTGCATCCGGTACACGACGGACGGACCGCCGGCAACGATGAAGCGGACCGTGTCGTACCAGAGCATCAGTGGGCCTCCGCCGCTCGAGCACGGTCGACGATGTCGCGGACGATCGCATCGACGTCGAGATTGGTCGTATCGATCACGACCGCGTCGTCGGCCGCGCGCAGCGGCGACGTCGCGCGCCCCGAGTCGATCGCGTCGCGCCGGTCGAGCGCCGCCTTCACCACGTCGACCGCCACGGTTCGCGCCGCGGCGATCTCGTCGCGCTGACGCCGGCGAGCGCGCTCGTCGTCGCTCGCGACCAGATACACCTTCACCGTTGCGTCGGGGAACACCACCGTGCCGATGTCTCGTCCCTCGACCACGCCCCCACCGTGGCGGGCCACCCACTTCCGCTGGTGGGCGACGAGGATCTCGCGCACCTCGGGATGGGCCGAGACCGTCGACACCGCGTCGGTCACGAGCGGGCCGCGGATCTCCGCGCTCACGTCGCGGCCGTCCAGGCGCGTCACGGCTTCCTCCACGGTGATCGCGCTCGCCGCGCGCCACGGCCCCGCAGGCGGCCGCGTCGTCGAGGTCCACGTCCGCTTCGAGCACGGCCAGCGTCACCGCCCGGTACATCGCGCCCGTGTCGAGCACACCCAGATCGAGCTCGCGCGCGACCCCGCGGGCCACGGTCGACTTACCCGAACCCGAGGGCCCGTCGATGGCGATCACGATCGTCATCGCGCGTCCGCCCCGGTCAGCCGGGCGAGATCCCGGGCGAACTCAGGGTACGACGAGGCAACGGCCTGCCAGCCCTGCACGATCGAATCCGCGGGCAGCGCGTTGGCGGCGATCGCCATCGCCATGGCGATGCGGTGATCGCCGTGACTGCTGAAGGCGCTCGCGCCCGCTCGCCCGCCCCGCACGACCAGGCCGTCGGGACGGCCTTCCACCCCGACGCCGAGCTTGCCCAGCTCCTCTTGGAGAGTGCCGATCCGGTTGCTCTCCTTCACCACGAGCTCGGCCGCGTCGCGTATGTCGGTGACGCCGTCGGCGAACGCGGCCGCGATCGCGAGCGCGGGGATCTCGTCGATGACGTTGGGGATCTCGGCGCCGGCAATGGTGGTCCCGTGCAGCGCGGAGGCCTTCACGCGCAGATCGCCGACCGGCTCCCCGCACGCCTCGCCCGTCGGCGTGAGCGAGATGTCGGCGCCCATCCGCTCGAGCACCGCCACGAAACCGATCCGGGTCGGGTTGCACGACACCGACTCGATCACGATTTCGGATCCCTCCGTCACCGCCGCCGCGACCGCGAAGAACGCGGCCGACGACGGGTCACCGGGAACATCGAGATCGAACGGCCGCGGCGCGCCGCGTACGACCCGCACGGACAGCCCGGCGATCGTGACCGGTGCGCCGAGCGCGCTCAACATCCGTTCGGTGTGATCGCGGCTCAGCGCGGGCGACACGACCTCGGTCTCGCCGTCGGCCTGGAGGCCCGCGAGGAGGATCGCGGTCTTCACCTGCGCGCTGGCGACCGGCAGCTCGAAACGTCCGCCCCGCAGCGCGCCGCCGCGCACGACGAGAGGCGCGCGCGTCCCGGAGTCGCGACCGTCGAGGTGCGCACCCATCGCCCGCATGGGCTCGACGATCCGGTCCATCGGGCGCGAGCGCAACGACGCGTCACCGCTCAATACGGACAGGAACGGCCGCGACGACAAGACGCCGGCGAGCAACCGCATCGTCGTGCCGCTGTTCTCGCAGTCGAGCACCTCGGTGGCCTCGCGCCAGCCCGCTATCCCCGCGCCGCGCACCGCGACCGTCTCACCGTCGAAGCTCACGTCGACACCGAGTTGGCTCAGCACGCGCGCGGTGGCCCGAACGTCGGCGCCGGTCGCGAGGTTCGTGATCGTGCTCGGGCCGTCGGCCAGGGCGGCGAAGATGAGCGCGCGGTGCGAGATCGACTTGTCGCCGGGAACGCGCAACCTCCCCCGCAGGGGTCGGGCCCCGCCGAAGGCGAATTGATCGCCCTGCTCACCCGTCACTCGAGCTCCGTTCGCCCGGTGCGGTAGCCCAGCGCGCGCACGCCCGCTTCGAACGCGTCGGCGTCGTCGGCCGCGATGATGAGCACCAGCACACCCTCACCGCCCTCTTTCGAGTGCGCAATTTCGAGGTCGGCCACGTTCACGCCCAACCGGCCCGCGAGCGTCGTGACCTCGGCAAGCACGCCGGGCGTGTCGGGAACCACGACACGCATCTCGACGAGCTTCGTCGCCATCGCGATCCCCATCGGCAGGTTGCGGCGCGCGGCCCGAGCCCGGTCGAGCAACACCTTCAGCGCGTCGCGGTCTCCCGCCGCCACGAGATCACGGGCGTGTTGGAGCCCGGCGAGATACGCGTCGAGCGCGCCGAGCACGGCATCGCGATTCGACGTGAGCACGTCGAGCCATATCGCGGACTGGCTCGCGGCGATGCGCGTCATGTCACGGAATCCGCCCGCCGCGAGCCGTAGGAGCGCTCGGTGTTGGGCTTCGTGCGTCGTGGCGACGTCCATGAGCGTCGAAGCGGCCAGCTGGGGAACATGACTGACGAACGAGACGAGCACGTCGTGGTCTTCGGGTGTCACCGCCACGACTTCGGCGCGCAGGTCGCGCAGGAGGCCGTTGAGTGTCGTGTACGCGTCCTCGGCCGTCGCGGGCGTCGGCGTCACGACCCACGCCGCGCCGACGAAGAGATCCGAGCGCGCCCCGTCGATGCCCTCTTGTTCGGAACCGGCCATGGGATGACCGCCGACGAAGCGCGCCGCGTACCGCGGACAACGGCGCCCGACCTCGGCGACCACCGTTCCCTTCACCGAACCGACGTCGGTGACCACGTGCACACCCGCCTCGAGGAGCGCCACGACCGCGTCGGCGATCGCCCCCACCGGCAACGCGACGAACGCGACGTCGGCGCCCGCGGCCGCCGCGACCAAATCGTCGGCGACGGCTCCCACCGCACCGACCGAGAGGGCCCGCTCGAGCCGACCGCGGTCGCGATCGAAGCCGACCACGTCGTGGCCGAGCTCGGCGAGCGCGAGGCCGATCGAGCCGCCGATGAGGCCCGTCCCGATGACTGCGATCCGCACGACTACTCGGGAAGATCGTCGCGGAGCGAGCGCGCGCCCTCGAGATACACGTGGTGCAGCTCGCCGCGCTTCTGCTCGCCGTAGAAATGCATCATCACGCGGATCGTCTGCTTCATGCCGTGCGCGATACCGAGCTCGCGCGCGCAGAGCAGCGGTACGTCACCGAGACCGAGCGCCCGGGCCGCGGTGGCCGGGAACTCGGCGGTCAGGTCGTCGGTCGCGGTGAAGATGATGCTGACGAGGTCGTCGTGCGCGATCGAATTCCGCTCGAGCATCGCCCGGACGAGGGCTTGCGTCTTGGCGTCGATCTCCGCCTTCGTGTCCTCGGCGAACGTCGTCGCACCGCGCAGGGCCAGCAATCTCACGGTAGGCAACGTTACTCGGACGCCTCGTCGGCACTGCCGAGGGCCGCGGCGTACAGCGCCCGCACCTCGGACCGCTCCAACGTCCGCCACGCGCCCGGCGCGAGGTGCGGATCCCGCAGGGGCCCGATCCGGGTGCGCGCCAGCCGCACCACCGGATGCCCGACGGCACTGCACATCCGCCGCACCATCCGTTTGCGGCCCTCCTTCACCACGATCGCGAGCGCGGTGGTGCCGGTCGGCGACTCCTGCAGGATCTTCGCCTGCGCGGCCCGGGTCGGACCGTCGTCGAGCTCGACGCCTTCGCGCAGGCGGCGGAGCTCGGCGGGGGTCGGCTTGCCCTCGACCTCGACGAAGTACTCCTTCTCCACACCGTGACGGGGATGGGTGAGCAGCTGGGCAAGGTCGCCGTCGTTGGTGAGAACCAGCAGGCCCTCGGTGTCGAGGTCGAGGCGGCCGACGGGGAACACCCGAGGCTCCGGCGGTACCAGATCGAGCACCGTCGGGCGCCCGTGCGTGTCGGCCGCCGTCGTCACGTATCCCGCGGGCTTGTTGAGCAACCAGTGCACGAGCGTCGAATCCACCACCACGGGAACGCCGTCGAGCGCGATCCGATCCGTGTGCGGATCGACGCGCCGGCCGAGCACCGCGACCTCACCGTTCACGGTGACGCGACCGTCCGCGATCAACAGCTCGTTCGTGCGCCGCGAGCCGAACCCTGCTCGCGCGAGCACCTTCTGCAGCCGCTCGCCCTCTTCGAGCACGAGGGCTATTGCTCGCCGGTGACGTCGACCTCGACCGCCGAGTCGCCGCCGTCGCCGTCGCCGCCATCCTCCGGGGCCGTGACCTCGACGGACGACAGCAACAGCCCGCGCTCGAGCGCTTCGACCACCGACGACTCCGGCACGAAGTCGGCCAACGGCGGGAGGTCCGCGAGCGAGTTCAGCCCGAGCCGTTCGAGGAACAGACGCGACGTCGCGAACATCGACGGGTTACCGGGCGACGGGTCGTGGCCGATCTCGTCGACATACCCGCGCGCCACCAACGTCTTCAGCGTCGCGTCGACGTTCACGCCGCGGATCGCGCCGAGCTGGGCGCGCGAGACGGGCTGCTTGTAGGCGATGATCGCGAGCGTCTCGAGCGCGGGGCCCGACAACCGGGCCGTCTGCCCGTCGAGCACGAACCGCTCGACGTACGCGTACGCGTCGGGATGCGTCTGGAAGCGGAACCCCCCGGCCACACGGGCGAGCTGGAACCCGCGCCCCTGGGCTTCGTACTCGGCCGCGAGCTGCGTGCACATCTCCTCGATCACCTCGACGGAGACCTCCAGCAACTGCGCCATGACGGTGGGGTGCACCGGTTCCGTCGCCGCGAGCACGATGGCCTCGATCGCCCGGCGCGCTTCGATGTC
Source organism: uncultured Actinomycetes bacterium (assembly GCA_963812205.1). Lineage (GTDB taxonomy): Bacteria > Actinomycetota > Acidimicrobiia > IMCC26256 > PALSA-610 > PALSA-610. The sequence continues at coordinate 873,281 of CAWEUJ010000002.1, read as the reverse complement.
CACCGACACGTCCTGGTCGCTCACACCTGCTCCTCGACCCGGGAGTCGACGTCGACGTCGATGTCGACGTCTATGTCCACGTCGCTTCCACCTTCGGTGTCGACGATCGGCTCGGGCGGTGTGGCCTCGGCACGCGGCTCGTCACCCCACTCCTCGAGCGACGCCAGGTCGAGGGCGACCCGCTCGCCCGCACCGAGCGGCGCGCACGGTCAGATCGCCGAAGCTCTCGACCTGGTCGAGGTCGACGACTCCTTGTTTGTACAGCTCGAGCACGGCGAGGAATCGCACGATGACCTCGAGTTTCTCGGTCACGCCGTAGGTGAGCTCACGGAACTGCACCGCGCCCCGCTCGGGCAGCAGTGCGAGCACCGTCTCGATCGCGTCGCGCACGCTCGCGCGGATCGGAGCGATGTGCGTCGGTCTGGACCTCTTCGACGACCTTCGGCGCGAGGCCCTTGCGCGCCGCTGCGAGCAACGCTTCCAACGCGACCCGCTCCAGCGGGTCGGGCGCCAGCGAACGGAACGGCTCCTCGGGTCCGGCGGTGCGCGCGACCGAGCGGCTCGCGCTCTGCAGTCGCGCGCTCATCACCTGGGCCGCGTCCTGGAAGGTCTTGCATTCGAGCAACCGCGCGAGCAGGAGGTCGCGCTCTTCGAACCGCATCAGTTCCTCGTCGAGGTCGACGTCTTCGCGTCCCGGGAGGAGCCGGCGGGCCTTGAGCTCGACGAGCGTCGCCGCAATCAGCAAGAACTCGGTGGCGACGTCGAGGTCGACGTGCTCCATGTGCTCCACCTCGGAGCAGAACACGTCGACGATGTGCGCGAGCGAGATCTCCCAGAGGTCGACCTCCTCTTTCAGGATGAGGTGCAAGAGGAGGTCGAACGGCCCTTCGAAAACCGGCGTCGAGACCTCGTACGGCACGACTCCAGCGTACCCCGCGTCGAATCACAGGCATGTGTTACGACGCGACCACCTGCCCGAACCGCCGGGGCGGCCGAGCGGCAAACAACCCGGGCCCGAACTGGGTGGCCGGTAACGTGACCGGCCATGGCGCGGGTCTTTTCCGGGATCAAACCGACCGGCGAGATGCATCTCGGCAACTACCTGGGCGCCGTCCGGCGCTGGGTCGACAGTCAGCCCCCCGCCGGCTCCCGGCCCGCCCGCGATCACCACGCGATCTTCTGCGTCGTCGATCTCCACGCCATGACGGTGCCGTGGGAGCCGGCCGAGCTCGCGGGCGTCGACCCGCCAGCTCGCCACGCTGCTCGCCGCCGCCGGCCTCGACGAATCCCGCTCGCTCCTGTTCGTGCAGAGCCACGTCCGGGCCCACGCCGAGCTCACCTGGATCCTCAACTGCGTCGCCTCGTTCGGCGAGCTGCGCCGGATGACCCAGTTCAAGGACAAGAGCGTCAAGCAGGGCGAGGCCGGAATCGAGTCGGTCAGCGTCGGCCTCTTCGACTACCCGGTGCTGATGGTCTCCGACATCTTGCTGTACGACACCGCCGAGGTCCCCGTCGGCGACGACCAGCGCCAGCACGTCGAGCTCGCACGCGACATCGCCATCCGGTTCAACGGTCGTTTCGGCGACACGTTCGTGGTCCCGAAGGCGACGTTCCCGGCCGTCGGCGCCCGCGTGATGGACCTCCAGCACCCCGAACGCAAGATGTCGAAGTCCGAGGATTCGCCGCAGGGGACGATCCTCGTGCTCGACCCACCGAAGACGATCGAGAAGAAGATCAAGTCGGCCGTCACCGACTCCGGCTCCGAGATCCGCCACGACCGAGACGACAAGCCCGGCGTCTCGAACCTCATCGAGATCTACGGCGCGGTCACGGATGCCACGATCGGCGAGGTCGAGCGCGCCTTCGAGGGCCGCCAGTACGGCGCGTTCAAGGTTGCCGTCGCCGAAGCCGTCGTCGAGTTCCTGCGACCGGTGCAGGAACGCTTCGCCGATCTCGCCGCCGATCCCGGCGAGATCGATCGACGCCTGGGCGCGGGCGCCGAGGCCGCCGAAGCGTTGGCCGAGCCGGTGCTCGCTCGCGCCGGCCGGGCCGCGGGGCTGCTGACGCGGCCGTGACGGTCTCGGTCACTTCTTCCACGGCAACGGATTGGCGAGGTCGGCCGGGCAGTCGTAGCGGTTGTCGAGGGTGCCGAGATCATGGCCCGCCAACAGGAGCCGGCTCACCGTTCCTCCGCCCGAACCGCCCTGGATCACAACGGCCTGCGGACCGCACCACTCGACGGTCACCCCGACCCCGACGCCCGCCGCGGTGAGGTCGGCCTCGCCCAGCTTGGGATACTGGCCGGTCGCCGCGTACTGACCGGTGTAGAACCGACGGGCGGTGGCGAGATCCGGGTCGGTGCTCACGTTGGCGACGTCGCCGCGCACCTTGGAGATCCAACCGCTCACGGTGCCGGACACGCCGCCCGGCCGGTGGGCCGCCCAGTACGTCCAGCTGCCGAGGCCGAGGACCAGCACCACGATGAGAACGCGGCGTCCGCGCCCCTCGCGGCGCCGGTGACGATGCTTGGGTGTGCCGACCGATCCCAACCCGGCGCGCCCGTCGGGAGCAGGCACGTGCTGCTCGGCGCCGAGCTTCACGAAATACGACGAGTCGGGTGACGAGTACCGCACCTGCGGTGTATCGGCGCGTTCGGCGCCCGAGTTCACCGCCGAAACGGTTCTCCGTCGGCACGAGCCAGGATCCGACAGATTTCGGGCGGGATGCCGCTCGCGGGCCACAGCGCCGGCCGGTGGTGCGCGGCGGCCCACGCCGCCGCTTCGGGGCGGGCGCCGGCTCGGCGCAGGCGGTCCGCGCCCAGCTCGTCGTGGTTCACATAGCGGCCGAACCGACCCGCCCAGGTCCGGGCCCGGCGCTCCCCGACGATCGTCGCCGAGACCGTTGCCGCCGACCGGCCGAGCACTCCCAGCGTCGTCTCGGCCTTCCCGACGTCGTGGACGAGTGCAGCGGCGATCCATCGCGGGTCGGCGCCCGGCCCGAGCGCGCCGAGCGCCGCGCGGGCCGTGGCCACCGATTCGGCCCGATCGGCGCGCCCGAGCCCCTCCCAGCACGCCAGCTCCTCCGGCCGCAGCACGTCCCGGACGAGCTCGAGATCGGCCGCAGCGAGCCGACGGGCGCGCAGCGAGCCGATGAAGCGCCGAACGAGATGGCCCGCCCGGGTCATCGCAGGACGAACCGGTACAGGTGATCGAGAAACGGTTGGAACAAGCTGGTCGTGAAGTGCGTGCTGAAGACCAACAAGAACAGCACCAAGATCCCGTAGGGACGGAAGCGGTACCACCCGGGGAGCCAGTCGCGGGGCAGGACACGCTCGACGAGCGCCGCGCCGTCGAGCGGCGGGATCGGCAGGAAATTGAAGACCCCGAGGAACAAGTTGACCTCGGCGAACAACAGCGGGACCAGCACCCGCAACGGGAGGTCGGCGATCACGATGAAGCCGGAACCACTGCCATGGAACTGCGAACGGGCCGCGAGCGCCGCCAGCGCGGCCAGCGCGAAGTTGCTGCCCGGTCCCGCGAGCGAGACCAACAGCATGTCGCGGCGCCCGCCCCGCAGCTGCGACGGGTTCACGGGTACCGGCTTCGCCCACCCGATGACCGGCACGTGGGTGAGCGCACCGAGCACCGGCAGCACGATCGAGCCGAACGGATCGACGTGCGGGACCGGGTTGAGGGTGAGCCGCCCGGCCCGCTTCGCGGTGTCGTCACCGAGCAGGTTCGCGACGACGCCGTGACTGATCTCGTGCAAGATGATGGCGGCGATCAGCGCGGCGAAGAAGATGACGGTGACGCTGTCGACGTGCACGAATCGGCGCGGCTCAGCGGCGCTTCGAGGCGCACGCCATGCACAAGCGCGCGGCCGGCATGGCTTCGAGCCGGTCGTCGGCGATGTCTTCCCCGCACGACTCGCACTGCCCGTAGGTTCCGGCGTCCAACTTGGCGAGCGCGGCGTCGATTTCCAACAAGGTCTCCCGGAGTGACCCCGAGAGCGCGTCGACCTCGCCTCTTTCGGCGGTCACCTGACCGGAGTCGGCGAATCCGTCGTCGTACGAGCCGCGATCGACGCCGATCGCTCGGAGCTCGCCGCTGACCCGTTCGTGCTCAGCGGCGAGCTGCGCCCGCCGGGTGCCGTGCGACGTCTCGGCCATGGGCCAAGCCTACCTCCGCGATCAGCCGTTATCGCCGGGTGGTCCGTGCCTTTTGGGTGCGTTCTGTGGCCGTGTGCGCGCGCGGATGCGCGGCGTCGTACGCCGCCCGCAGCCGCTCGGGCGACACCTTCGTGTAGACCTGCGTGGTCGAGATACTCGCGTGGCCGAACAGCTCCTGCACGACCCGTAGGTCGGCTCCGTGATCGAGCATGTGGGTGGCACAGGAATGCCGCAGAACGTGCGGAGACAGATGCGAACCGAGTCCGCCGCGCTCACCGGCGCGACGCACGATCGTCCAGCACGATTGCCGGGAGAGTCGCCCGCCCCGGGCGTTCAGGAACACCGCGTCGCCGTCGGCCGCGCGCCGGATCCGCGGCGTGCGCAACGCGAGGCGGCCGACGCGCAAGTAGGTCTCGAGCGCGCTCCGCGCCCCCCGACCGACCGGCACGACGCGCTCTTTCGATCCCTTGCCCAGGACGCGCAGGGTCCCCGCTTCGAGATCGAGGTCGTCGAGATCGAGACCGACCGCTTCGCTGATGCGGATCCCGGTGCCGTAGAGGAGCTCGAGCAGCGCGCGGTCGCGTTGCGCCAACGGGTCGTCGCCCGTGACCGCGTGCAGGACCGAGACGACCTCGTCCTCGTCGAGCGCCTTCGGGATGCCCGCCGGCACGGGTGGCGCGCCGACCTCCTCGCTCGGATCGCGCTCGACGAAGCCCTCACGCGCGCAGAACCGGTGGAACGACCTGACCGACACGACGGCGCGCGCGACCGACGAAGCCGCGAGCATGCGGTGCCCGTCGTCGTCGGTGAGGGTTTCCAGGTGGCGCACGTACGCGTGCACGACGTCCTCGCCGATATTCGCCGGATCCGTGGCGCCCTGCGCGCGCGAAGAACCGCTCGTAGCGCCGGAGATCGCGCCGATACGCCGCCAGCGAGTTCACGGCCAGCCCGCGCTCGACGACGAGCCAGTCGTCGTGCTCCGCGAGCAGCTTCGCCAACTCGTCGGCCATCAGTTGCCCGCCGGGTTGGGCCGGGCCGTCACCTCATGTGCCGAGCGCGGGCGCCGTCTCGGGGATGGGGAGTCGGGGCAACCGCCCGTCGGCGCGTTCCAGGGCCGAGCTCACGAACGCCGCGAAAAGCGGGTGGGGCCGGTTCGGGCGACTCTTGAACTCCGGGTGCGCCTGCGTGGCGACGAAGAACGGATGCATCGCCTTCGGCAGCTCGATGAACTCCACGAGCAGTTCGTCGGGCGACGTCCCCGAGAGCACCATCCCGTGCTCTTCGAAGATCTTGCGGTAGTGGTTGTTGAGCTCGTAGCGGTGGCGGTGGCGTTCGTACACGACCTCTTCGCCGTAGATGTCACGCACCACGCTCCCGGCCAGCAGCTTCGCCGGGTACGCGCCAAGGCGCATGGTGCCGCCCATGTCGACGACGGCCTTCTGCTCGTCCATCAGGTCGATCACGGGATGCGGTGTGCTCGGATCGAACTCGGAGCTGTTCGCGTTCTCGAGCAGGCACACGTCGCGGGCGAACTCGATGACCGCGCAGTGCAGGCCGAGGCAGAGGCCGAGGAAGGGAATGCCGTTCTGGCGGGCGTACCCCGCGGCCTCGATCTTGCCCGGAATGCCACGCATGCCGAACCCGCCGGGGACGACGATGCCGTCGAGGTCGTGCAGCCGTTGGTCGGCGAGCAGACCCTCGGCGTCGTCGGCGGCGATCCAGTCGATGATGACGTTGGCGCCGCAGGCGTAGCCGCCGTGCTTCAACGCCTCGACGACCGAGAGGTAAGCGTCGGGCAGGTTGATGTACTTGCCCACGAGCCCGATGTGCACGTCGTCGGTGGCCGCACGCACCCGGTCGACGAGCGCGGTCCACTCGGTGAGGTCGGCCTCGTGCTGGTCGAGGTGCAGCATCTTGCACACGTAGCTGTCGAAGCCCTCGTCGTGGAGGACGAGCGGGATCTCGTAGAGGATCTCCGCGTCGACGGCTGTGACGATCCCCGCTTCGGGCACGTCACACAGCGCGGAGATCTTCTCCTTCAGCCGCTTCGAGATCGGGCGGTCGCTCCGGCACACGATCGCGTCGGGCTGGATTCCCCGGCCGCGCAGCTCGGTGACGGAGTGCTGGGTGGGCTTGGTCTTTTGCTCACCCGAGGGCCCGATGTAGGGGACGAGGGTGACGTGGACGTAGAAGACGTTCTCCCGCCCGACGTCTTTTCGGAACTGCCGGATGGCTTCGAGGAAGGGCAGGATCTCGATGTCGCCGACAGTGCCGCCGACCTCGGTGATCACGACGTCGACGTCGTCGCTCGCGAGGGCGAGGATGCGCTGTTTGATCTCGTTGGTGATGTGCGGGATCACCTGCACGGTCTCACCGAGGTATTCGCCCTTGCGCTCCTTGGCGAGCACCGACTGGTAGATCGATCCCGTCGTGGCGTTGGATCGGCGCGTCAACGGGACGTCGACGAAGCGTTCGTAGTGCCCGAGGTCGAGATCGGTCTCGCCCTTGTCGTCGGTGACGAAGACCTCGCCGTGCTGGAAGGGATTCATCGTGCCGGGATCGACGTTGATGTAGGGGTCGAGCTTTTGCATCGTGACCTTCAGGCCCCGACTCTTCAGCAACCGCCCGAGGGACGACGCCGTGAGCCCCTTTCCGAGGCTCGATGCAACACCACCGGTCACGAAGACGTGCTTGGCCAACGCACATGCCCCTTCGGAAGACGCCCGACACCGCCTCGGCGACGGTAGCACCCGCCTGTGACATTTTCGGTGATCAGCACGGCGCCGTTCCCCGGCCTCCGGCGCTTCGTGCGAGCCCCCGTTTTCACGCTCCGCGGCCGAGCCCGTCGAGCCGGCGCAGCACCGCCACCCGTTCGATCACCCGGCTGAACGACGTCAATTCGCCGGCGATCGTGAGCCCGACGAGCACCGCGAGCACCACCGTCCGGGTCGTGGACGTGCAGTCGAGGACAACCGCGAGACCGAAGACTGCTCCGATGACGTTCGCGCCCGCGTCGCCGAGCATCACCCGCTCGCGAAGGTCGTCGCCGAGCAGCCCGGCGAACACGCCGGCAACGGGAGCGATCGCGACCCCGACGTTGTCGCCGCGCGCGAAGAGCGCGAGCGGGATCCATGCGAGCAGCCCGACTTTGATCGCGCGTCCGGGCGCGCGATCGAAGAGATTCGTCAGGTTGGCCGCGAGCGCGACCAAGACCGCGTCGGCGACCAACCGCGCGCCCGACCCCGCACCCGACCCCGCACCCGATCCTCGGCTCGCGTTGACGAGCACGATCGCCAGCGCGCCGCCACCCACCGTCTTCACGAGTCCCGTGGTGACGCGTCCGCGCGCGAGCGCGCCGAGATGACCGCGGAAGCCGTGATCGGATTCGGTGCCGGCGAGATCGTCGAAGAGCCCGAGCAGCCCGAATCCGATGCTCGCCGACACGACCAAGATGCGCGCCGTGCCGGTCGGCGCGTCTCCCACCCCGAACGCGCCGAACAGTGCGCGCCCGGCCTCGATGAGCAACACGGCGAGCACTGCCAGCACCCCGGCCGCGGTCGAGACGGACCGCCCGCGATGGTTCCGGCGTTCGAGCGCGGGCGTGCGCAACAGATCCGGGGCCAGCCCGACCAGCAGCCGGACCGTCAGCAAACCGACGAGGAACCCGACCAGGATGCTCACGACGGCAGCGGAGGCAGGGCCTCGGTCGCGCCCTCGCCGTAGCCGTAATGACCAACCGTCTCCCCGGGCGGCGCGATCTGTTCGAGGGAGATGACCGCGGTGAGCGCACCCTGCGCGAGCTCGGCGTCGTCGAAGGTGGTCACCTTCTTGGCGAGCGCCGGGTCACCGCGCACGGGATCGAGTGCCGCTCCGCGCTTGGGCGTCACCCCGGCGGGCGTGGTCTTGTCGGAGTAGATCTCGCCGAGCACCGTCGGCAGTTTCGCCCGGAGCAAGGCCTGTATCAGATCCACCATCGTGTCGGTGGCACCGAGATGGCTCTCGGTACCGGTCAACACGAGCACGCGTGGCGCACGCGTCGCGGTCGGGAACGCGCTGAGATCGGACTTCTTTCCGTCGCTGAAGTCGAGGAACCCGGCCGAACGCAAGGGTTCGACCACGTCGCGCGCCCGGCGGGCCGCGGTCGTCGGTGGTTCCGCCAGCCGGGCCGCGAGATCTCGCAGGGCCGCAGTGCGTGTCGTCGCGACGTTGGCAGCGGGCAGGTGAAGCGCGGTCTGCAGCGCGCGGAGATCCTTGGTCGAGTCGAGTCGCCACTTGTCGTCGAGCCACAGGACTCCGGGAACGTTGGCCCCGGCCGCGCGCGCCGACACGAGCACCGCGCTCACCGCACCGGTGTCGACACCCTTCTCCGCGATGATCGCGACGGGCACCGCGGCAAGTCGCTGCTGCACCGCGTACGCCGCCGACTTGTGCAAGAAGTCGTTGAGCTTCGACACCTGGTCGTTCAGCGCGCTGTTGTCGCTCTTCAGCTGACTCGACTCGTGCGAGACGCTGCGGATCTCCTGATCGAGACGATCGACGATCACCTGGTCGACGACGGTCGAGCCCACGAGGATGCCGAGTCCCATCGCGAGGAAGACGGCGATGAGCGAGACGAGATGGAACCGGAAGTTGATCATCGTCAGAACCAGCCCCGCACCCGCGACCAGCTGTCGTCGAACATCAGGCGGAACCCGTCGAGGAACACCCGCAGGGAGTGCGACGCATAGACCATCGCTACCATCGCCGCGACCGCGGAGACGACCAGCAGCACCATGTCGCGGTGGCGCACCCGGCCTTGATAGAGCCGGCTCACACCCTTGGCGTCGACGAGGATCGGGCCCAATCGCAGGCGCGTGAGAAACGTCGACGCCATGCCGCGGCGGCCCTTGTCGAGGAACTCGACCATCGTCGCGTGCGTACCCACTGCAACGATGAGATCCGCGCCCGCTTCGAACGCGAGGAGCAGCGCCGCGTCCTCACTTGTCCCCTCGGTGACGAATCGCTCGAAGTGCACCCCCGCGGCCAGCAGCCGTTCGAGCCCGGGCGCGCGTCCGTCGGGATGGACGTGGTGGATCAGCTCGGCGCCGCAGTGCAGCGCGACGGGTGAGAGGGAATCGAAATCGCCGATGATGATGTCGGGCGTTCGGCCGTCGTCGATCAGCGCGTCGGCGCCGCCGTCGACGGCGATGAGCACGGGCCGGTACTCGCGTATGTACGCCCGCAGGGCCCGCAGATCGTGCTGGTAGTCGAGGCCGCGTACTACCACCAACGCCTGACGACCGCGGATCTTGGTCTTCAACGGCGGGAGGTCGAGCGGTTCGAAGCTCTGCTCGGCTTCGTTGTCGATGTACTCGAGCGTGTTGCGAGCGAACGACCGCAGCTCGGTGCCGATGCGCAAGCGAGCCTCTTCCATCCGCTGGTCGATCTCGGCCGCGCTGAGCAGCTCCCCCGTCGCGACCTTCTCACCGTCACGCCAGAGCGCGCCGTCGCGGATCTCGACGACCTCGCCGTCGTGGACGTCGTGCATCACGGCGCCCCCTACCGCGTCGAGCAGCGGAACGTGCGCGGCCACGACGCGCTCGGGACCGCCGTTCGGGTAGCGCCCCGAGATCGAGTGGTCGGCGTTCACGATCCCGGCGACGCCCGCGGCGAGCAGGCTCTCGGCCGCGATGCGGTCGAGGTCGCGATGGTCGATCACCGCGATGTCGCCCTTGCCGATCCGCGTCGCCAGATCCTTGGTGCGGGGACCGACGCGCGCGACGCCCACGACTCGCAGCGACGACCGGCGATGCCGGGATCGCCGGCGGAACACCTTCATCGCGCGCCGCTCACTGCCGGGATCGCCGGGTGCCGGTCGCGGTGCGGGCCGCGAGACGGAGCTCACCCGAGTGGTCGACCAGCTCGCGGGCGTGGCGGCGCGCGTGCGCCGAGCCGCCGACACCGGCCAGCATCCGCGAGATCTCGTTGACGCGTGCATCGTCGAGGAGGAGCGAAGCCCCCGCGACCGTCCGGCCGTCGACCTCGTCCTTGGCCACGAGCACGTGCGCGTCGGCGAACGCCGCCACTTGCGCAAGGTGGGTCACGCACAGCACCTGGTGATGCCCGCCGAGGGTCGCGAGCGCCCGCCCGACCGCGGCGCCGGCCTCGCCGCCGATCCCGGCGTCGACTTCGTCGAAGATCAGCGTGGGCGGCGCTTCCGAGAGCACGAGGCGCAAGGCCAACATCGAGCGCGACAGCTCGCCCCCCGACGCGGCCTTGGCCAACGGCCGGGCGGGCTCGCCCGGATTTGGTGCGAGCAGGAAGGTGACGTCGTCGGCCCCGTCGTCACCGATGGATTCCGGCTCGCCGGCCGGCGTTTCGACGTCGATCGTGAACGTCGCGGCCGGGAGCGCGAGGCCGCGCAGGTGCTCCGTCACGGCGCTCGCGAGCCGGGGCGCAGCCGCGCGCCGCGCTTTGGTCAGTGCCCGCGCGGCCCGTTCGACCCCGGCCGAGCGCGTCGCGGCGCGCCGCTTCGAGGCCGGCGGTGCGAGCGTCGTGCTGTTCGAGCTCCTCGAGGCGCGCGCTGGTCGCGTCGGCGTACTCGACGACGTCGGCGAGCGTCGGGCCGTACTTGCGCTTCAACTCCGCGAGCAGGGCGCGGCGCGTCTGCACCTCCTGCAACCGTTGGGGATCGGCGACAACCGACTCCTCGGTCGTGCGCACGTCGTGCGCCGCCTCTTGGATCTCGGCTTGCAGAAGTCGCAAGCGCGCCGCGAGCGCTTCGAACGGCGCGCGCCCCGCCAACGCGGCGACCGCAGCGCCGAGCGCGTCCTCGGCCGGGCCGTCCAGCTCTCGGTATGCGCCCGCGAGCGCTTCACGATGCGCCTCCGCGTCGGCGAGCAGCTCGGCTTCCGAGAGGAGCCGGTCGTCCTCGCCACCGTCGACGATCCCCGCGGCGCCGATCTCGTCGACCTGGTACCGGAGCAGATCCACTTCGCGCGCCCGCGAGCGCTCGTCACCCCCGAGCGCGCCGAGCTGCTCGCCGAGCTCGCGCGCGGCGAGCCGCGCCAGCGCGCAACGTCGCCAGCGCGGCCTGGGCCTTCGGACCCGCAAATCGGTCGAGCAGCGCGCGCTGTTCGGCGGGCGCGATCAGCGACTGGTGCGCATGCTGGCCGTGCAGGTCGACCAGGCGCCGACCGCATTCGGCCAACTCCGCCACGGTGGCCAGCTGCCCGTTGATGTAGCCGCGCGAGCGCCCGTCGGACGGGATGACGCGCGCCAGCACGACCTCCTCGTCGCCGTCGTCGAAGCGACCCTCGACCCGCGCGTGCGGTGCACCTTCCCGCACGAGCTGAGGATCGGCCCTCCCACCACCGAGCAGGTCGAGCGCGTCGACGATCAACGTCTTGCCCGCGCCGGTCTCACCCGTGATGACGGTGAGACCCGCACCGAGTGTCACCTGCAGCTCGGCGATGATGCCGAGGTTCTCGACCCGCAGCTCCAGCAGCATCCCGATTACCGATCCGGAAGGGAGAACTTGGTCTTGAGGATCTGGTGGAAGTCGCGGGGACGAACGCTGACGAGGCGCACCGGCTCCTTGGCGACCCGGCACCGCACAGTGTCGCCCGAGCACAACTCGCCGAGCTCACGACCGTCGATCGTGAGCGCGACGTTGCGCTCCCTGCGCACGACGAACGACACCTCTTCGTGCTCGGCCAGCACGAGCGACCGGCCGAACAGCATGTGCGGCGAGATCGGCGTGAGCACGCTGCAACGAAGATCGGGCGACACGATCGGACCGCCGGCCGAGAACGAGTACGCGGTGCTCCCGGTGGGCGTGGCGACGATCAGGCCGTCGGCGGCATAGGAGGTGAACGCGGTCCCGTTGATCGAGACGTCGAGGTAGATCAGGTGGCCCGACCGCAGCTTCTCGACCACCGTCTCGTTCAGGGCGTACCAACTTCCGTTGACGGTGCCGGTCGACTGCACGTCGACGGCGAGCATCGTGCGCTCCGAGACCTCGAACTCCCCCGCCAGCAACCGCGGCAGCCAGGCCTCCAGATCGTCCGGCTCGAGCTCGCTCAGATAGCCGAGCATGCCGACGTTCACGCCGAGCAGCGGCGCGGGCGTCGGGTAGACCAACTCCACCGCGTGCAACATCGTCCCGTCGCCGCCGAGCGAGATCGCGAGGTCGAGCCCGGGCGCGAAATCGCCGGGACTGGTGGCGTACGCCTCGAGCCCCGAACCGGGCGCAAGCGCGGCCGGTACCCGGACCTCCACCCCGTGTTCGACGAGCCAGGCCGCGCTGCGCTGCGCGAGCTCGTGCGCGACCGGCCGGTCGCGGTGGGGCACGATGCCCACGCAACGCGTCGACGAGACGGATACCGACGAGCTGGTCACGGCGCATCCTCGGTTCGCCGGACGGCGTCGTCGAGCGCACCGGCGTCGACGGTCGCCCGCCCGCGCCTCGCGTGCACGAGGAACTCCACGTTGCCGTCGGCGCCGCGGAGCGGCGAGGGCACGACCGCGCCGACGCCGAGTCCGCACTCGTCGAGGCCGGCAACGACCTCGCGCAGCACCGCCGCGTGCACCTGGGGATCGCGCACGATGCCCCGCCGGCCGACGCGCGCGCGTCCCGCCTCGTACTGCGGCTTCACCAACAACACGAAGTCGGCCGCGTCGGTCGTCAGCGCGAGCAGGCTCGGCGCGACCGTGCGCAACGAGATGAACGACAGGTCGGCCACGCACAGATCGGGCCGCGGGTCGAGCGCTTCGGGTTCGACGCTGCGAACGTTCGTCCGCTCCATCACCGTCACCCGCCGGTCCTGGCGCAGCGACCACGCGAGCTGCGAACGCCCGACGTCGATCGCGTAGACGTGCGCGGCGCCGCGTTGCAGCAGGCAGTCGGTGAAGCCCCCCGTCGAGGCGCCGACGTCGACCGCCCAACGACCCGCCACCGAGGTCCCGAACGCGTCGAGGCCTCCCGCAAGCTTGTGCCCACCGCGCGAGACGTAGGTGGGACCTTCCTCGGCGAGGAGCGCGATCGCCTCGGCGCCGTCGACCTGGCGGGCGGCCGTCGACGCGGGCGCGCCGCCGACGAGCACACGGCCCGCGTCGATCGCCTCCACGGCCCGAGTGCGACTGGGCACGAGGCCGCGCCGCACGAGCTCGACGTCGAGCCGCCGCCGCACGCGGCCTTCAGCCTGCCTTGGGCGCCGCCTTGGGCGCCGCCTTCTTCGACGACGAAGACTTCTTCGCCGGACCGGTCTTCTTCTTCTTGGTCGCTTCGCGGTTCGCTCGCGTCAGGCGGCGCTCGAGCGCGTTGAGGTCGGCCTTCGTCGCCAGACCCAGGACGCCCAGCTGGCGCTGGACCTCGTGCTGCACGACCTTGCGGAGATCTTCGCTGCGCCGACGGCTCATCTCGACCACCTCGTCGACGGCCGTGCCCATCTGCTCGCGCGCGAGATGCCCCTGGGCGACGAGATCACGGACGATCGCCCGGGCCTGTGACCGCCGCAGCTCGGTGAACTCCATGCCGGTCTCGAGCACGCGCTTCCAGTCGGAGCTCTGCGGAATGGTCGGGATCTTCGGAGGCATGAGCGGGGCCTCTCCAGGGCGGGCGCGCCGGGCGCGCACAACGGGCGGTCGGTTACCCAGCCTACGGCCTGGGGGCGCCAATCGGCCGCGAGAACCGGCCTGGCCCGTCGGTAGGGTCCCGGCGTGATCCCGATCCGAGACGACAACCCGACCGCTCGCCGGGCGATCGTCACGATCGTGCTCATCGTCGTCAACATCGGGATCTACTTCGCCATCCAGATGCCGAAGCAATCCCAGGCCGAGACGCTCTTCGAGTACCGCTGGGCGGGCGTGCCATGCGAGATCCACACCGGCAAGCCCGTCGTCATCGTGCCCGAGACCGCCGTCATCCCCGCCGGCTCGTGTGCCGTCGGGGCGTCGGGGATCTCGGCGCCCCAGACTGCGTTTCCGACCAAGAACGTCTGGCTCGCGGTCTTCTTCTCGATGTTCCTGCACGGCTCGATCCTGCACGTGCTCGGGAACATGCTCTTCTTGTGGATCTTCGGCAACAACGTCGAGGATCAGCTGGGCCCGCTCTGGTTCGGGGCGCTCTATCTCGTCGGCGGGATCGTCGCGTCCGCCGTGCACATCCTGGGCAACCTCGACTCCACGTCACCGTTCCTCGGGGCCTCCGGCGCGATCGCGGTGATCATGGGCGCCTACATCGTGTGGTTCCCGAAGGCGCGGGTGCTCACCCTTGTCCCGATCGTGTTCATCTTCTTCCCGTTGCGCCTCCCGGCGATCGTCATGCTCGGGCTGTGGTTCGTGATCCAGTTCCTCACGCAGTCCTCGAGCGGGATCGCGACGCTCGCACACATCGGAGGCTTCGTCTTCGGCGTGTTCGTCGCGTTCGCGTTGGAGCGAACCGCGGGCCTCCCTCGCCACGGTCCCGGCGCACCGATCGACTCCTGAACTCCCGAAGGCGGGCCGCCGGCTACGGGGCGAAGGCGGCAACAAGGTGCGGCGCGAGCTCACCGAGATCGCGAGCGACGAACGGCGGCGCCGGATCGGGGACCGACTCCTCGCCGGCGCTGCCGGCAACGCCTGACAACACGAGCGCGAACGGCACGCCGAGCGCCGCGGCGAAGGCGCCGTCGGTCGAAGGCCGATCGCCGATCATCACGACCGGGTCGCGGTAGCGGGCGCGCACGAGCGCGGCCATCGCAGACTCGGGCTTGCCGGCGACCTCGGGGCTCCGCCCGCCCGCGGTCGCGACCGCGGCGACGATCGAACCGGCACCCGGCAACAACCCCTCCGCCGCCGGATAGGTCGGGTCGAGATTGGTTGCCACGAACCGGGCGCCCGCCCGCACGCCGTCGGCCGCGCGTCGCAGCCGCTCGAAGTCGAAATTGCGGTGCCAACCGACCACGACCGCACCCAGGTCGGGAACGACCTCGTCGACCACCTCGAAGCCCTCCGCCTCGAGCGCCTCGATCACGCCCGGTCCCGCGCACGCGAGCACGCGGGCACCCCGAGTGTGGTCGGATGCGAGCAGTGCGGCCGCCGCCTGCGCGCTCGTCACGAGATCGTCCGGGTCGGCGGCGACCCCCGCGGCGGCCAGCCGGGCGAGGTTGTCTTGCACACGTCCGCTCGAGTTGTTCGTCAAGAACGCCACGCGCAGACCGGCGGCTCGCATCGCGGTGACAGCCGCGGCCGAACCCTCGATGGGGTTCTCACCGCGCCACACCACGCCGTCCAGGTCGCAGCACACGACCGGACGGTCTGTTCCGCCCGCGTTGCTCACGCCCGGTCCGGCTCCGGCTCCGGCGGTTCCGACTCGATCGCCGTCGCCGGGAAGGTCGCCGTGACCTGGTCGAGCGCGGCCCGGTAGTCGGCGTTGTCGGGCCGCATCACCGTTGCGAGCCGGAGGTGGCCTCGGGCCCGGGCCCGATCACCGGCGCGCAGCCGGCACATCCCGACGCCGAACTGGGCGTAGTCGTTGACGGGCTCGATGTCGAGCGTCGCGTTGAACTCCTGCTCCGCGGCTGCGAACCGGCCCGTGCGGAAGTAGGCGCGCGCCAGCGCCTCGCGGACCGAGCTCTTGGCCGGCTCGAGCTCGCGGGCCTGCTCCAACGCGATCACCGCCGCGTGGACATTGCCGTCGGAGAGAAGCCGCATGCCCGCAGAAAAGGCGGTGTATGCGTCGTAGTGGCCTGATGCTGTCATGCGGTTCGCCTCCTTGGCGGTTCGGGGGGCTGCCTGTGGTACAACCGGATCGCATTCCCGAAGCATCCCCGGAACCCGGAGCGCCAACGTGGCCGACTTCTCGCCCTTTTCCGGAGTGCGGTATCAGGACGCGTCCGCCGAGCTCGCAGCGCTCGTGGCCCCACCCTACGACGTGATCGATGACGATCAGCGTGCCACGCTCGAGGCGACCCACGAGCACAACTCGGTCCGCCTGATCCTGCCGCGCGACGTCGCGACCGACGGCGATCGCTACGAGCGCGCCGCTCGAGCGTTCACGGGTTGGTGCGCCGAGGGTGTGCTGGTGCGCGACGCGGCTGCGCGCTTCTACGCCTACCGCATGGAATTCACCGATCCGCACGGGGCCCGCCGCCACACGCGGGGGGTGCTCGGCGCGCTGACGCTGCCGGAGAGCGGCGACGACGACGTGCTCCCCCACGAGCGCACGCTTCCGAAGGCGAAATCCGACCGCCTCGCGCTCCTCCGGGCGATGCGCGTGAACGTCGATCCGATCTGGGGCCTGACCCTCGGGTCCGGCCTCACCGCGTTGCTCACCGGTGCCGAGCCGTTGGCCGAGTGCGTCGATGCCGACGGCGTCCTCCACGAGCTCGCAGCCATCGACGACCCGCAGACCATTGCCGCGATCCATGATGTCGTGGCCGGCGCGCCGCTCGTGTTGGCCGACGGCCATCACCGCTTCGAGACCGCGCTCAACTACCGCAACGAGCTGCGCGTCGAAGGCGTCGCCCCCGGCGGCGCGGCCGCGATCATGACCTTCGTCGTGGAGCTCGTCGACGACGAGCTGTGCATCGAGCCGATCCACCGCCTCGTCGAAACGCCCGCCGGCGTCGACATCCGGGCCCGGCTCGCGGATGCGTTCGACGTGCGCGACGCCGGTGCGAACACACCCGAAGGCGTCGACGCGCTGACCGCGGCAATGCGAGCACACACGGGCCTCGGGCTCGTCGACGAGCGCGGCCTCGCACTCGCGGTTCCGCATGCCGGCGCCCGCACCGCCGCGCTCGAAGGCGAGCACCCGGCCGTCGCCGCGACCGACGCCGCGGTCATCGAGGCCCTCGTCGTGCCGCGCCTCGCGGATGCGTCATGGCAGTACCGCCACGACGCCCACGGCGTTGCCGCGCTGGTCGACAAGGGCGCCGCGAGCGCGGCCATCCTGTGTTCGCCCGTGTCGGTGGCCGGGACGCGCGCCGCCGCGCTCGACCGCGTGCGTATGCCCCAGAAGACGACGTTCTTTTGGCCCAAGCCGCGCACCGGGATGGTGTTCAGGACCCTCGACTGAAGGTCGGGCACCCTCGGGTCAGCTGATCGTCCAAGTCGGTGCGGAGCGCAACAGCGCGGCGAGGTCGCCGGGGCCCGAACGCTCGAGCGAGTCGACCAACTGCTGTTGCATCGACACCCCGTACGCCGTTCTGTCGACTGCCCGGAACACGCCCACCGGAGTCGGCGTCTCGGGGTGTTCGGCCAGGCGCGAGAGCGCGAACGCCAGCGAGGGGTCAGGGCGGGTCTCGTCGTGCACGACGAGCTTGTCCACGCCCACGTCGGCGACCTCCACGATCGTGGCTTCGCCGAACTCGTTCAACACCACGCCGTGCTCGCCGTTGGCGCCGAAGCGCACCGGTTCGCCGTGCTTCAAGTCGATGAGCATGTCGGTGCGTGCATCTTTGTTGAGGATGGTGTCGAACGCGCCGTCGTTGAAGACGTTGCAGTTCTGGTAGACCTCGACGAACGCCGCGCCCTGGTGCTCGTGGGCCCGGCGGAACGTCTCCGTCATGTGCTTGCGGTCCATGTCGTGAGTGCGGGCGACGAAGCTCGCCTCCGCGCCGAGCGCGATCGAGATCGGGGTTGAACGGGATGGTCGAGCGAGCCGAACGGCGTCGACTTCGTGATCTTGCCGACCTCGCTCGTCGGCGAGTACTGGCCCTTGGTGAGGCCGTAGATCTGGTTGTTGAACATCAAGATCTTGAGGTTCACGTTGCGGCGCAGGGCGTGGATCAGGTGGTTGCCGCCGATCGAGAGCATGTCGCCGTCGCCGCCGATGACCCACACGTCGAGGTCGGGCCGGGCGAGCGCGACGCCGGTCGCGACCGCGGGCGCACGGCCGTGGATGCTGTGCACGCCGTAGGTGTTCATGTAATACGGCAGGCGCGCCGCGCAGCCGATACCGGAGACGAAGACGAGGTTCTCGGGCCGGACCCCGATCTCGGGGAGCAACAGCTGGATGGCGGTGAGGATGCCGTAGTCGCCGCAGCCCGGGCACCAGCGCACCTCTTGGTCCGACTGGAAGTCCTTGCGGGCGAGCTTCACGCCGCCACCGTCTCCCGCGCTCGAGCTCTCAGTGCCTTCGGTCACGACTGCATCATCTCCAGGATCTTCTTTTCGAGCTCCGCCGCACGGAACGGAACGCCGGCGACGCGGGTGTAGCTCTGGGCGTCGACGAGGAACTCGGCGCGCACCAACTTCGAGAGTTGCCCGAGGTTCAGCTCGGGGACGAGCACCTTCGAGTAGCGGTGCAAGACGTCGCCGAGGTCCCGGGGGAACGGGTTCATGTGCCGAAGATGCGCATGCGCGATCTTCTTGCCGCGCGCCCGGACGCGACGCGGTCGCTTCGGTGGTCGCGCCCCACGTCCCGCCCCACGACAACAACAAGAAGTCGGCGTCGCCCGGGTCGTCGAGATCGGTGAGGGGGATGTCGTTCGCGATGCCGGCGATCTTCGCGGCCCGCAGGCGGGTCATCTTGTCGTGGTTGGCCGGGTCGTAGCTGATGTTGCCGGTGCCATCTTCTTTTTCGATGCCACCGATGCGATGCATGAGCCCGGGCGTGCCCGGGATCGCCCAGGGTCGGGCAAGCGTGTCGGGATCACGCAGGTACGGCCAGAAATCGTCGCCGTGGTTCGGCTCGGTCGCGAAACGAACCGAGATGTCGGGTAGCGCATCGACGTCGGGCAGGATCCACGGTTCCGCGCCGTTTCCGATGTAGCCGTCGGTCAGCAGCATCACGGGTGTGCGGTACTTGACCGCGAGGCGCACCGCTTCGAAGGCCGCGGCGAAGCAATCACTGGGCGAGCTCGCGGCCACGATCGGCATCGGCGCCTCGCCGTGACGCCCGTACATCGCGAGCATGAGGTCGGCCTGCTCGGTCTTCGTCGGCAATCCGGTCGACGGACCGCCGCGCTGCACGTC
This sequence comes from uncultured Actinomycetes bacterium, assembly GCA_963812205.1. Lineage (GTDB taxonomy): Bacteria > Actinomycetota > Acidimicrobiia > IMCC26256 > PALSA-610 > PALSA-610. Next base: position 854,173 of record CAWEUJ010000002.1, on the reverse strand, counting down.
GACGATGACCATCGGCAACTCGAGACTCACCGCGAGCCCGAGCGCTTCCGACTTCAAGTCGACGCCGGGCCCGCTCGTACCCGTGATGGCGAGGTTGCCCGCGAAGGCCGCGCCGATCGCGACACCGGCCGCCGAGATCTCGTCTTCGGCTTGCAGGGTCTTCACGCCGAAGTTCTTCAACTTCGAGAGTTCGTGCAGGATGTCGGACGCGGGCGTGATCGGGTACGACGCGTAGAACAGCGGCAGCTTCGCGGCCTGGGCGGCGGCGACGAGTCCGTACGACACCGCCACGTTGCCCGTGATCTGGCGGTACTCGCCGGGGGCGAGGGCCGCGGGCTTGACCTCGTACGCGTGATCGAAGAGCTCGGCGGTCTCGCCGAAGTTGTAGCCCGCGCGAAACGCCGCCACGTTCGCTTCGAAGACCGCGGGGCGATTCGCGAAACGCTTCTTGATCCAATCGACGAGCGGATCCGTCGGCCGGGTGTACATCCAGCAGATGAGGCCGAGCGCGAAGAAGTTCTTCGAGCGTTCGGCGTCACGCGGCTTCACGCCGAGCGGCTTGGTCGCCTCGACCGTGATCGAGGTCATGGGCACCTCGTAGACGCGGAACGCGGCGAGCGAGTCGTCGAGCAACGGGTTCTGCTCGTAACCCGCCTTGTCGAGATTGCGCTGATCGAACGTGTCGACGTTGACGAGCAGGGTCGTGCCCGGTGAGAGATCGCGGACGTTGGCCTTCAACGCCGCGGGGTTCATCGCGACCAGCACGTTCGGTGTGTCCCCGGGTGTCACGATGTCGTGATCCGAGATGTGGACCTGGAAGGCCGAGACTCCGGCGATGGTTCCGGCGGGAGCGCGAATCTCGGCCGGGAAGTCGGGCTGCGTCGCGAGGTCGTTCCCGAACACTGCCGACAACTCGGTGAATCGGTCGCCGACGAGCTGCATGCCGTCGCCCGAGTCTCCTGCGAACCTGATCACGACGTCGCCGAGTGCTTCCACTCCGCGGGCCGAGGTCGCCTCTACGGTCACCGTTGACCACCAGCTTTCTCAGTACCTGAGCGTCACGAGCGACACCACGCCATCGGGGAGACGCCCACGCGTGTTCATCGGCCGCGCGCGCCGTCACTGTACCGTCGCGGCAGACGCAGCCCGGTGTTGGGCGCCCGATTCCACTCGGCACACCGACCGGCCGCCCGACTCGTCAGCGATCTCGAGACGTCTCGACGGTCACGAAGTCACCGCATCGAGCAGTTCCTCGATCCGCCGGCGCAGCCCCTTCGATCGCCGCCGGTCGCGCGCCCGGCAGACCACCTCGGCCTCGATCTCGACCCGCGAGGCGGTACTCCCCCCGGCTCGGAAGAACCGCCGCCGGACCGCGCCGAGCACCACGACCTCGTCACCGGTCGCGAGTGTCTCCAACCACGCCGGTGGGTCGGTCACCGATACCGGGACGGACATGGCCCGGCCGTCGACCCGGGTCGTGACCTGGAGCTGCGCCACACGCTGCGCCGACGCCAACACACGCACTTCCGGTGGGCTCGAGCACGCCCCGCGCACGACGGCGATATTGAACGATGCATCTTCCATGGGTCACTCCCCGGTCCAGGACGCGACGACCCTGCGCACCAGCGGGCCGAACGCACGGACGGGGAAGCAACGCGCACGTTACGCGAAGGGTGCGCCGCCAACGCACGCTGCGGTGTTCAGCCCAACGTGGCGAGTCGTTCCGCCGCGTCGGCGAAACCCGCGTCGTGCGCGCGAATGCGCAAGAACAGCTCTCGCGCCCTCGGGAGATCGCCGGCGCGCTCGTAGAGATCCCCCAGCGCGTACCAAGCCCGCACGTGATGCTCCTGCACGCGACTCGGTTGTCCACCGCGCCGGTCGAGCGTCGCGATCGCTTCGCCGAGGCGACCCTGATCGGCCAGCGAGCCTGCGAGAACGATGCGCCCTTCGGTGACGAGCGCGCCCGAGGGCGACGCCGCGGCCAGCTCCTCCCACAACTCCTCGACCCGGCAGTGCTTGCCCAGCGCCCGCGCGCAGTCCATCAGTACGGGGTGTTGCTCGACGGAGTTGGTGAGCTCGACGAACGCCTCGAGCTCCTTCGTTGCGGCCGCGTATTGACCGAGCCGGTACTGACAGAGCCCGAGCAACTCGCGCACTGCGCTCGCGTCCGGATAGGCGTCTCGCAACGGACGGAGAAGACGGGCCGCGTCGCGCTCGCGGCCGGCCGTGAACGCCTCCGCCGCCCGGGACAACTCGATCTGGGCGTGGCGGGCGCCGCGCCCGGCGATGCGGGACAGCTCGTCGCCGGCCTCGGTCTTGCGGAGCTTGCGCCGGCGGGTCGGCGCCGTGGGGCGAGTCTTGCGCTGCCGCGCCGGACGCGGCGTCGGATCCGAGGTCGGGCGGCGAACCTTGCGCAACGACGACCGCGAGCTCGCCGGCGCCGGCGCCGGCTCCTCGTTCTTCCGCCGGAACTTCTGGGTCGGGTAGTCGATACCGCTGTGCGTCGGATTGCGATCGTCACTGTTGCGTGAGGTCCGCTTGCGGTCGTCACCCCCGCGCCCGGTGCGCTTCGCCGCTGCTCCACGCCCGACCCGCTTTTGCGGGCCGTCACGGCGCAGCGCGTGGGTCGGCCCGGCCGCCGCGCTCGAGTCCCGTTTCGATCCGCTCGCACCCCGGGGCGCGCGTCGCGGCGACCCGTCACTGCGCAGCTCCCGCTTCGGCTCGCCCTCGCGGCGGGGTTCGCGCTTGGGCGCCCCGGAACCCCGGACGCCCCGCGCCGACGCCCCGCGCGCCGACGGTGCGCCGCTGCCGGATCCTCGCAACGGCGAACCGTCGCTGCGGCTCTTGCGGGGTGCCCCGTCCCGACCGCTCGCGGCCCGGCCGCCGCCTCGCCGATCGGTCGAGGCGCGCGCGTTGGAGGCGCGCTTGGGGCCATCACTCGGACGGCGCGGTTTGCGTTCGTTCACTGTCGGATTCGCTTCCGTGGGGGACATGCAGCGTACGCGAAGACGCCCGCCACAATGGGCGGGCGTCTTCGTCTTAGCGAAAAAACCCGGCGACGACCTACTCTCCCAGGAGGATTACCTCCAAGTACCATCGGCGCGGGCGGTCTTAACTGCCGTGTTCGGAATGGGAACGGGTGTGTCCCCGCCGCCATGGTCACCGGGTTCAAATGTCAGTTCTCGGCGCAACCACAAGAACTCCATAGCGAGCACGAACGTTTGAGAAAGAGTGCGATCAAGCCCTCGGCCGATTAGTACCGGTCAGCTGAACACGTTGCCGTGCGTACACTTCCGGCCTATCAACCTGGTCGTCTACCAGGGGCCTTACCTGCTTATGCAGTGAGAGACCTCATCTCGAAGCGAGTTTCGCGCTTAGATGCTTTCAGCGCTTATCTCTTCCGCAGGTCGCAAACCAGCCATGCCTCTGGCGAAACAACTGGCACACGAGAGCTGCGTCCGTCCCGGTCCTCTCGTACTAGGGACAGCTCTCCTCAAGTCTCTTACGCCCACGGAGGATAGGGACCGAACTGTCTCGCGACGTTCTAAACCCAGCTCGCGTACCGCTTTAATGGGCGAACAGCCCAACCCTTGGGACCTGCTTCAGCCCCAGGATGCGACGAGCCGACATCGAGGTGCCAAACCTTGCCGTCGATGTGGACTCTTGGGCAAGATAAGCCTGTTATCCCCGGGGTACCTTTTATCCGTTGATCGACCACGCTTCCACATGCCATGGCCGGGTCACTAAGCCCTGCTTTCGCACCTGCTCGACTTGTTGGTCTCGCAGTCAAGCTCCCTTGTGTCTTTGCACTCGACGCCTGATGGCCAACCAGGCTGAGGGAACCTTTGGGCGCCTCCGTTACACTTTAGGAGGCGACCGCCCCAGTCAAACTACCCACCTGTCACTGTCCTCGATCCGGATAACGGACCTAAGTTAGAGCTCCAATATCTGCAGGGTGGTATTTCAACGTTGTCTCCACCGAGGCTGACGCCCCAGCTTCCCAGACTCCCACCTATCCTACACAACAAATACCGAAACCCAATACCAAGTTGTAGTAAAGGTCCACGGGGTCTTTCCGTCCTTCCGCGGGAAACGAGCATCTTTACTCGTCGTGCAATTTCGCCGGGTCTCTGGTTGAGACAGTAGCCAAGTCGTTACGCCATTCGTGCAGGT
>CAWEUJ010000002.1:0-845000 GCA_963812205.1 uncultured Actinomycetes bacterium | reverse complement strand
CTCGCCGGCAGGCTCGTCGATCCCTACGTAGTTGCCGAGCGACTTCGACATCTTCTGCTCGCCGTCGAGCCCGACGAGCAACGGCGTCGTCAGCACGACCTGCGGCTCCTGGCCGACCCGCTGCTGGAGCTGGCGGCCCATGAGCAGGTTGAAGAGCTGGTCCGTGCCACCGAGCTCGACATCGGCGTGCACCTCGACCGAGTCCATCCCCTGGAGCAGTGGGTACAGGAACTCCATCAGCGAGATGGGGACGCCCGACTCGTAGCGCTTGGCGAAGTCGTCGCGCTCGAGCATGCGGGCGACCGTGACCTGCGAGGTCAGCCGCAGCACCGCAGGCATGTCGAGCGGCGCGAGCCAGTCGGAGTTGCGGCGGATCTCGATGCGCCCCGGGTCCATGTCGAGGATCGCGCCGACTTGTTCGACGTAACTCTCGGCGTACCGGTCGACTTGTTCCTTGGAGAGCTGGGGGCGGGTCGCCGACTTGCCCGACGGGTCGCCCAACATGGCGGTGAAGTCGCCGATGATGAGTACGGCCTTGTGTCCACAGTCCTGGAACATCCGCAGGCGGCGTAACACCACCGCGAAGCCGAGGTGAATGTCCGAGGCGGTCGGATCGATCCCGAGCTTCACGCGCAGCGGCTTGCCGCGCTCGATCTTGGTGCGCAGCTCCGCGGCGGAGATGACGTCGACGGCGTTGGCGGTCAGGATGCGCAGTTGCCGCTCGACGTCCACGACCCGGACGGTAACAAACGGCGTCGCCCGGGCCCGCGCCTCTCGACCGGCCGAACATCACGCCGCGGCCGTCGGCGGTCCGTTCGTCGCCCGGTGTCACCCGATCGGCACGATTACTCTCGCCCGGAGTCGTGTACGGGCCGGCGGTGAGGGAGGTCTCGTGGGTCTGCGGGTAATCGGTGCGGGACTGGGCCGGACGGGTACAACCTCGCTGAAGCTGGCGCTGGAGGAACTCCTCGGTGGCCCCTGCTATCACATGTTCGAGGTGAGGGAACGCCCTGACGATCCCGACGTATGGGCTGACGCGTATGCGGGTCGCCTCCCGGATTGGCGAACGTTCTTCGCCGACTACCGGGCGACCGTCGATTGGCCTGCAGCACCCTTTTGGCGCGAGCTGAGTGTCGCGTTTCCCGATGCCATGATCTTGTTGTCGGTACGAGACGCGGAGGCGTGGTGGACGAGCGCGTCGAACACGATCTTCCCCGCGCTGGCGACCTACTTCGAGCCGGACGCTCCCGACGACGGCTGGACCGGTATGGGGCGCGGGATGATGGCCGCCTTCGCGTCCGAGTGGCGGGACGAAAGCGCCGCCAAGGCTGCCTACCTCGCGTACAACGAGCGGGTGCGTACGACTGCGCCGGCAAACCGTCTGGTCGAATGGCATACCGGTGACGGCTGGGACCCGATATGCGCCGCACTCGGAATCGACACGCCCGACCACCCGTTCCCGCACGTGAACACCACGGCCGAAACCCGCGCCGAGCTCCGACTCGACGATCGCTGACGCGGCCCGCGGAAACGACAACCGACGCGGCGCGTCTGCGCGTCCCCGTCGTCGACCAGAGCAGTCGGAATGAAGCCTTACCGACCGTGGGTGACGGAATATTCGTCGTAGCGCACGCCGACTGCTCCGACCACGAGTCCCAAGCCGAGTGCAGAGCGCCGCGACACCTTGCATGCGCTCGGCCCGGCTTCGTCCGGCCGCTGCACGCGAGAGTCCGATTCCGATGTCGACGAACCCGCGGGCCACGCGTTTTGCTCGTCGCGCGATACTTGGCGATTCCAAGAGCAGCGTGACGCTACGCATGTTGCCGACGCGAAACCATCTTCGGAGCAGCCAACGCGCGTTCGAGCGCGTCGCCGGAACGAGCTCCTTCACCACGGCGTCGTCGACCCAGACGATCTTTGCTCCGTGTCTTTTCAGTTCCTTGAAGAAGCGAACGTCGGACCCTCCCGCCAAAGGGTGGCGCTCGTCGAACGGTCGCGGGCCGAGGTACTCGAAGGACGAGCGTCGAATCATCACGCCGCTCGTCCGTGCCTGCCAACCCTCGATCTCGGTTCCGGTCGCGAAGCGCTCACGTTCGAAGAACCCGCCCTCGCGTATCCACGCCGGTGGCTCCTGCTCGAAGACCGGGACCGACGGGCCGATGACCACATCGGCACCCGTCTGCCGCTGCACCTCGACCAAGCGTCGCCCCCAGCCGGGTTCGGGCCACTCGTCGTCGTCGAGGAAACCGACCCAGGCCGCGTCCGCTGCCTCGCGGAATGCTCGGTTACGAACCTGAGGAATGCCCCGTGCAGTCTCGACGAAATAGCCCACACCCAGATCGGCGAAGTCGTCGACGACGGTTCGTGCCGAACCTGCCGGGTCGTTGTCCACCACGACGACATCGAATCGCCAGCCGTCGGGGATCTCGAGCTTGCCGATGGCCTTCAGGAGACGCGCCAGGCCCAGAGGGCGCCGATAGGTCGCGACGCAGATCGTCAGGTGTTGGTCGTCACGCTCGCGCATGGGTCGATCTCCGGCGACCGTCGATATCTCGAGGCTCTCGATATGACGTTAGTCGTCTACCGGCGAGCCTTGCGCTGTGTGACGTGACCTGCATCGCCGAGCACTGCGATGCGCGTACCTGCCGACCCCTGAACGCGACCGCCGCCGATCCAGCTCGCTCGGCGCAGTCGTCCACACCGCTCTCCATCACGTCTATCAGGCGGCAATTGTGCGCTTTTTCCGGAGTCGTTGGAGCCCGAGCCGCGCGAGCGCGGTGGATCGGCCGAGGTCGGCGGCATTGTCGTCCTTCACGGCGACCGTCAGCAGCCAACTGCCGGAGCGCACCTGCACGCGGAGGCCGAGTCCCGGTCTCGGCTGTCGCCGGCGAGACCTTCACCCGGCGGGCGTCGTCGGACGTGATCACGTCACGGGCCTCGGGATCGGTCGAACCGTGAAGACCTGCCGACGCGTGGGTCGAGCTGCATGCGCCGGCGAGAAGCACGGCGCAGGTCGCGAGTCGCCGGTCCGACACACACGCCTACCGACCGATCGGCAATGGTTACGGCGCGCGTCGTTCGCTATCCGAACTTGCAGGAGAGGCCGCCGTCGACGGGAATGATCGCGCCGTTGACGTACGAAGCCGCAGGCGACGCCAAGAACAGCACCAACTCCGCGACCTCTTCGGGATCGCCGTAGCGCTTCAGCGGCACACGGCGGCGGGCGAACTTCTCCTTCGCGTCGTCCGGGATGACCGCGGTCATTCCGGTGTTGATCGGTCCGGGGCACACGCAGTTCACGTTCACCCCTTGCGGCCCGAGCTCCACCGCCAGCGCGCGAGTGATCCCGACGACTCCATGCTTGCTCACGGTGTACGGACTGAGGAAGGGCGTCGCGCCCAGGCCTTCGGTCGACGCGATATTCACGACGCGGCCGGCTCCCTCGCGCCGGAGGTACGGCAGGCACGCGCGGATCGTCCGGGCCTGCGCGGTGAGATTGACAGCGAGGGTTGATTCCCACGCGCGCTCGAAATCGGCAGCGGCGATCTCGACCGGGATGCTGACGCCGGCGTCGTTGACCAGAATGTCGATCGGCCCGAGCCGCGCGGCGATGTCGTCGACGACCCGGATGATCGCGCCGGCGTCGGCCACGTCGAGCGCCCAGCCTGCGGCCGCACCAGCCGCATCGGTGATCTCGGCGACGACGGCATCAACGCCCGCCGCGGCACGATCGGTCACCGCGACCCGAGCGCCCTCGCCGGCGAAGAGATGCGCAATCGCGCGTCCCATTCCGCTCGCGGCCCCCGTGACCAGGACGACCTTGTCACGCACGGCACGGCTTCGACTCGTCAAACGCGGCACGGTCGGCCAACCTATCCGGTCATGAGCGATCCCTTCCGCGGTGCCCAACGTCCCTCCGGCCTCGGGTTCTGGCCCCTGGCCGCCGACGACCCGGGCGTCGATATTCCCCGCGAGCCGGTGCGCATCGTCACCGACGACGGCGGACTGGTGCGCGGCTTGTTCTGGACTCCGCCGGCGGGTCGGCCGTGGCACACCGCGGTGGTGCTCACGCATCCCCGGGCCGACTTCTCGGTCCATTACGCGTGCCCGTTGCTCGCGGCCGCCGGCTTCGGCGTGTTCGGGTTCGCCACGCGCTACCTCAACAACGACACCGATTGCCTGCACGAGTTGGCCGCGCGCGACGTCGAGGCGGCAGTCGACTGGGTGCGCGGGCGCGGCGCGGACGCGGTCGTGTTGTTCGGCAACAGTGGCGGCGGGTCGCTCTCGGCCCTCGCGCACACCGAGCACGGCTGTGGCGACGCGTGGGTCGGCGTGGCTGCACACCCCGGCGAGGGCGAGTTCATGTTGCAGTCGATCGATCCGTCGGTCGCCGATGAACACGACCCGTCCTCCGTCGTGGCCGAGCTCGACATGTACGACCCCGCGAACGGCTGGCGCCCGTGGCCGGAGCCCTGCTCCTACGAGCCGGAGTGGCTGGCGCGGTATCGGGCCGCGCAACGCGAACGCGTTGCGCGGATCGACGCACGGGCGCGCGACCAGCTCGATCTGTCCCGGGCAGCCCGGGTCGCGCTACACGATGTCGAGCGCGGAAGCGACGAGTGGCGACGGCTGCGCAAGCGCGCGGTGCACCTCGAGTACTTCACGATCTACCGCACGCTCGCCAATCCCGCCTACCTCGACTTGAGCATCGACCCCGACGACCGGCCGCTCGGCTCACTGTTCGCCTTCCCCGACCCGTTCGACGCGAACTACGGCTGGGGCGGTCTCGCTCGGACGATGACTTCGCGGGGATGGCTGTCGACGTGGTCGGCCCTGTCGTCGAAAGCTCGGCTCGCTACGACGATGCCCGACGTGCACGTTCCGGTTCTCGTCGTGCACCCGACCGCCGACACGGAGATCCGCATTCGCCAAGCCCGCGAGATCGCGGACAACGCCGGGTCCGACGACGTCACGTACGTGGAGATCGAGGGCGCACCCCACTATCTCGAAGGCCACCGCCCCGAAGCGATGAACATCGTGGCCGACTGGATCCGCGCCCGCTTCCCGTAGGCCACACACCATGTTGGCAGGAAAACCGGCTCCACGGACCGGAATCCATGCCAACTGTTGGCAGGGAAACGGGCTCGAAGAACCGAAATTCACGCCAACTGATGGTGTGGTTTTGGGGTCAGCGTGGGGGGCGGCTGATGTGCGCGTCGCCGGGCACGTAGAAGCGGTATGGCAGGTCTTCGCCCTTGCCCGGCGCGAGGCCGATGCGGGCGGAAACACCGGGGCGCGCCGGTGGTGGCGTGCCGTCGTCGACGAGGCGCAGCGGACCGAGCAACACGCTGGTGCCGTCGAGCGACCGTTCGGCGCCGAAGGCCTGGCCGAGACGGCCGGGACCCGCGGCGAGATCGCGATCGCGGAGCGCCTTCACACGGCGCTCTCGCATCAGGTCCACCCCGGCGAGCGGCGCCGCGGCGCGGCAGGAGCACCGCGCTCGGCCGTTCTCCCGGTCCACACACCGCGTTCATGCACCAGTGATTGCCGTAGCTGAAATACACGTACAACGTCCCGGGCGCCGCGAACATCGACGCGATGCGCGGCGTGCGCCGGCGGTATGCATGGCTCCCCGGGTCATCGTCGGCGCGGTACGCCTCGACCTCCACGAGCCGGGCGGAAACGCCGTTACCGATCAGGACCTTGTTGAGCAGCTCAGGCGCGACCGCGAGCGAGTCGCGATCGAAGAACGGGCGCGTCAGCGGACGGGTGTGAGCCACGTCTGCTGGCGATCCATTCGCTCGCGGGCCTGCTCGAACTGCAGGGCGAGCGGCTCGGGCCCGGCCCCGCCCGGCGTCGTGCGGCGGCGCACTGCACTCCCCGGCTCGAGGAACACGAGGTAGTCGGGACCGAGCCGCGGATCGTTCGACACGAGCTCGTCGAGCGGCACGCCCCGTTCGAGCGACTGGCGGACGACGGCGCCGACGATCGCGTGCGCCTCGCGAAACGGCGTCCCCCCGCGTACGAGGTGCTCGGCGATGTCGGTCGCGGCGTTGAACGGGCTGTCGGCACCCGCGGTCATCGCCGTGTCGACGAACGTCGCCGTCGCCATCAGTCCCGTCAGCGCGCTCAACGACAAGGTGCAGGTGTCGAGCGCGTCGAACAAGGGCTCCTTGTCCTCTTGCAGGTCGCGGTTGTACGCGAGGGGCAGTGATTTGAGCGTCGCCAGGAATCCGGTGAGGTCGCCGATCAGCCGGCCGGCCTTGCCCCGGGCCAACTCGGCGATGTCCGGGTTCTTCTTCTGCGGCAGCATCGACGAACCGGTCGCGTACGCGTCGGCGAGGTGCACGAAGCCGAACTCGTCGGTCGACCACAGCACGATCTCCTCACCGAGGCGCGACAGGTGCACCTGGGTGAGCGCGGCCACGAAGAGGGCCTCGGCGACGAAGTCGCGGTCGGAGACGGCGTCGAGCGAGTTCTCGAAGGGTCGGGAGAACCCGAGCGCGCTCGCGACCGACGCGGGATCGAGCGGGAGGCTCGATCCCGCCAGGGCGCCCGCGCCCAGCGGCGACACGTCGGCGCGGTCGAGACAGTCGCGCCAACGGTCGACGTCGCGAGCCAACGCCCAGAAGTGCGCGAGCAGATGGTGCGCGAGCAGGACGGGCTGGGCGCGCTGCAGGTGCGTGTACCCGGGCAGTGCGATCTCGGCCGACTCGCCCGCGCGCTGCACGAGCACGCGCTGCAACTCGTGGATGCGCGCCGCGACCGCGCGGCCTTCTCGCCGGAGGTAGAGGCGCATGTCGAGCGCGATCTGGTCGTTTCGGCTGCGGCCGGTGTGCAGCTTCGCTCCGGCCGTGCCCGCGATCTCGGTGACCCGCCGTTCGATCGCGGTGTGGATGTCCTCGTCGGTAGGCGCGAACGCAAACGTGCCGTCCCCAAGCTCCGCTTCGACCCGGTCGAGCGCCGCGATGACGATCGCTCGCTCGTCATCGCTCAGCAAGCCCACCCGCGCCAGCATCTGCACGTGAGCCCGCGAGCCCGTGAGGTCGTCACCCGCAAGGCGTCGGTCGAACGGGAGGCTGACAGTGAACGCGAGCAACTCGTCGGCGGGACCCTCGCCGAAGCGACCGTGCCAGAGCGGCCGTCCGCTCGCGACGTCGTCGTCGCTCATGAAGCTCCCGGCCCCTGGCGGCGCGACCACGTCTCGGCCGACAGGCCCCACAATCGCACGAACCCCTCGGAGTCCTGGTGGCGAAACGCGTCGTCGGCGTCGTAGGTGGCGAGGTCGTGGTCGTAGAGCCCGCGGGCGCGCGCCGGCCGACCGCGTCGCAACGACCGGGTTCGAGCCGAAGCCGCACCTCTCCCGTCACGTGCTCCTGCGTCGAGTCGACGAATGCCTCGAGCGCGCGCATCAACGGCGCGTGCCACATGCCGTCGTAGATGAGCTCGGCGACACGGATCTCGAGCCGCTGCTTCTCCCGGGCGAGGTCACGCTCGAGCGTGATGCCTTCGAGATCCTTGTGCGCGAGGATGCAGCGCGAGCGACGCCGGGCACTCGTAGACCTCGCGGCTCTTGATGCCGACGCGCCGGTTCTCGACCATGTCGATGCGGCCCCAGCCGTAGTCACCAACGGCTGTGCCCAACGTCTCGATCAGCTCGACGAGCCCGGTCGCCTTGCCGTTCAACGAGACGGGGACACCCTTGTCGAACGCGACGACGATCTCGGTCGGCTCGGAGGGCGCGTCCTTCGCGTTGCGCGTCAGCGTGAAGGGCTCTTCGGGCGCCGAGGCCCACGGGTTCTCGAGGACCCCGCACTCGATCGCGCGGCCCCACATGTTCTCGTCGATCGAGTAGAGCTTCTCCTTCGACGCCGAGATCGGGATGTCCCACTTGTCGGCGAGCTCGATGCAGTCGGCCCGGGTGAGACCCCAGACCCGCACCGGTGCCATGACGTCGAGATCGGGCGCGAGGATGCGAGACGACACCTCGAACCGCACCTGGTCGTTCCCCTTGCCGGTACAGCCGTGGCCGATCGCGTCGGCGCCATGGCGGCGGGCCGACGCGACGAGGTGCTCGACGATCACGGGACGTGAGAGTGCCGAGACCAACGGGTACTTGCCCTCGTAGAGCGCGTTCGCACGCAGCGCGGGAACGAGGAATCCCCGCGCGTACTCTTCGCTCGCGTCGATGATCTCGGTCTCGACCGCGCCCGCGGCCGCCGCGCGCTCGCGGATCAATGCTTCCTCCCCGGGCGCGAGCTGACCGACGTCGACCGCGCACGCGATCACCTCGACGCCCCACTCCTCGCGCATCCACCGCACCGCGATGGATGTGTCGAGTCCTCCCGAATACGCGAGCACGACTCGCTTCGCCACTATGACTCTCCCTTGATCAAAGACCCACGAGATCGGCCAGCTCGGTCGCAACGGCGGCGCCGCCGACGGATTCGTTGCAGACGACGACCACCGTGTCGTCACCCGCGATCGTCCCGAGCACCGATGCCAGCGCGGCCCGGTCGAGCGCGGACGCTACGACATGGGCACTGCCCGGAGGCGTACGGAGCACCACGAGGTTCGCGCTGTGCGCGACCTCCACGACGAACTCGCTCATCAGTCGCTTCAAGTGGTCGTCGGAAGGTGCACGCTCGCGCGTGTACTCGGGGATCGCGTACGCCATCGTGCCGCCGGGGATTCGGACCTTCACCGCACCGATGTCTTCGAGATCGCGGCTCACGGTGGCCTGGGTCGCGACGATGCCCTCGGCTTCGAGCATCTGCACGAGCTGGGCCTGGCTCGAGATCGGCTGGTCCTCGAGCATCCGCAAGATGCGGTGTTGGCGTTGCGGCTTGCCGAGAGTCGACATCAGCGCGACTCCCCGACCACGTCGACGAGCAGGGCCCGCGCCGAGTGCATGCGATTCCCCGCCTGCTGCCAGACGACCGACTGCGGACCTTCCAGAACTTCGGACGAGACCTCCTCGCCCCGGTGCGCGGGGAGGCAGTGCATGAAGACCGCGGTGTCTTGCGCGGCCTGCATGAGCGCGACATCGACGGTCCAGCCCTTGAACGCGCGCAGCCGTTGCTCGCGCTCGTCCTCCTGACCCATCGACGTCCACACGTCCGTGTACACCACGTCGGCGCCGCGCACCGCGTCGTAGGGGTCGTTGGAGAGCTCGACGTTGCCGCCGAGATTCCGGACCCGGTCGACGACGTGCACATCGAGCTCGTATCCTTCCGGCGACGCCACCGCGAGCTCGACCCCGGACAGCGCGGCCGCGTAGGCGAGCGACGCCGCCACATTGTTGCCGTCTCCGACGAAGGCGATGCGCCGGCCTTCGAGGTCGCCGAAGTGCTCGCGCACCGTCAGCAGGTCCGCGAGCGCCTGACACGGATGCGCGGCATCGGACAGCAGGTTGACGATCGGCACGTCGACCACCGCGATCATGCGCTCGAGCGTGTGATGATCGAACACCCGCGCCGCGATCACCGCACACATCGAAGCCATCGTGCGCGCCACGTCCTCGACCGACTCGCGTACGTCGAGGTGAACCTCCTCGTCGCGGATGTAGATCGGGTGGCCGCCCAATGTCGCGACCGCCATCTCGATCGAGATGCGCGTACGGGCCGAGGGCTTCTGGAACAGCGCCGCCACACCCCGGTCCGCGAGCACGGGCGGGATCGCGCCCGGTTCGATCTTCCAGGCGACTGCATGGTCGAGAATGCGGCGGAGCCGGACCGGATCGAGATCGTCGACCTCGAGGAAGTGATTCGTCATCGCAACGCCTCCGCGACCTTGGCGACGGCCGCGTCGATCTCGGCGTCGGACACGAGCAACGGCGGTGCGAACCGGAGTGCGCTGGGCGTGACCGCGTTGACGACGAGACCGTGGTCGAGACACTTCTGCGCGACCACACGGGCGTCGATGGGCGGCGCGAGCTCCGCGGCGATCAGGAGGCCGGCGCCGCGTACCTCGGCGACGCCGTCGAGCTTGGCCAGCAACTCGACCAGGCGCGTGCCGGCGCGAGCGGCCCGCTCCGGCACGCGTTCGCGCTCCATTACCTCGAGCACGGCCAGGGCGGCGCGAGCCGCAAGTGGTTGTCCCCCGAACGTCGTTGCGTGGTCGCCGGGCGCGAACGCGGCCGCCACATCGGCTCGCGCCCAGCACGCGCCGATGGGGACACCGTTGCCGAGCGCCTTGGCCATCGTCACGACGTCGGGCCGCACTCCGGAGTGCTCGAACCCGAACCACCTTCCGGTCCGGCCGAGGCCGGTCTGGACCTCGTCGATGATCAACAGTGCCTCGCGCTCGTCGCACAGGCGGCGCACGGCGTGGAGGTATTCGGCGGACGCGGGATTCACACCGCCCTCGCCCTGCACCGGCTCGAGCAGCACCGCGGCGACGCGGTCGTCCATCGCGGCGGCGAGAGCGTCGACGTCGTCGAACGCGACCTGGCGGAAACCCTCCGGTAGCGGCTGGAAGATCTCTTGCTTCTGCGGCTGGCCCGTCGCCGCGAGCGTCGCGAGCGTGCGCCCGTGGAAGGAGCTGTACGCGCTGATCACGTGGAACCGGCCGGGACCGCCATTGCGTTGGCCATGGCGGCGCGCCAGCTTGATCGCGCACTCGTTCGCCTCCGCGCCCGAGTTGCAGAAGAACACGCGTCCGTCGCCGCCCAGTAGGGCGTTCAACCGCTGCGCGACCTTCGGCTGCACGTCGTTGTAGTAGAGATTCGACACGTGCAACAGCGTGCGCGCCTGATCGGCGATCGCGTCGGCAACCTCGGGATGGGCGTGGCCGAACGACGTCACGGCGAGACCCGTCAGGAAGTCGAGATACTCCTTACCCTCGCTGTCCCAGAGCGTCGTCCCCTCGCCCCGCACGAAGGCAACGGGAATGCGGCCGTACGTCTGCATGACGTTCTCGGCATCCAGCTTCTGCAACTCGGCCAGCGTGCTCATGGGTGCACCATGGTTCCGACGCCCTCCCGGGTGAAGAATTCGAGCAACAACGCGTGCGGGAGGCGGCCGTCGAGGATGTGGGCGCTGCGCACTCCGTAGCGCAAGGCGGCGACGCACGACTCGAGCTTGGGGATCATGCCCTCCGAGACCTTGCCGTCGACGATCAGCTGCTCGAGATCACCGACGTCGATGCGCGAGATCAGCGACGCCTCGTCGGGCCAGTTGCCGTACACGCCGGCGACATCCGTGAGATAGACGAGCTTCTCGGCCCCGAGCGACTCGGCGATCGCGCCCGCGACCGTGTCGGCGTTGATGTTGTACGCCTGACCCTCGTCGTCGACGCCGATGGTTGCGATGACGGGTATCAGTTCCTCGCGCAGTAGGCGCAGCACCATTGTGGGATCGATCGAGCGCACGTCGCCCACGAAGCCGAGCAGAGGATCGCGCTGGTCGACCCGGATGAGGCCGGCGTCCTCACCCGACATCCCCACTGCGTAAGAGCCGAGACGGTTCACCATGGCAACGATCTCGCGGTTGACCTTGCCGACGAGGGCCATGCGCACGATGTCGACCGTCTCCGCGTCGGTGACGCGCCGGCCGTCGACGAACTCGGGCTCCTTGCCCAGGCGCCGCATCAGCTCGGTGATCTGGGGCCCACCGCCGTGCACGACGACCGGATTCATCCCGACGAGCCGCATGAGCACCACATCGGCGGCGAACAACTCGGCGAGATCGGCGTTTTCCATCGCGTGACCGCCGTACTTGATCACCACGGTCTTGCCGGAGAACTCGCGGATGTACGGAAGGGCCTCGGCGAGGACGTGCGCCTTCTCCCCCGCGTCCTTCACCCGGGCGGCGAACTCGCTCATCGCGTTCACGACGTGCGCCGATTCTCGTCGATATAGGCGTGGGAGAGATCAGTGGTGAGGATGGTCGCCTCACCGTGCTCGAGCCGCAGGTCGCACCGGATCTCGATGTCGGTCTGCGCGAGCGCCCGCGTCACGGCGGTCTCGTCGTGCGCGCACGCTACGCCGTCGCGGCACACGGTGATGCCGTTGTAGGAGATGTCGACGGCCTCCGGATCGAGGTGGGCTCCGCTCGCACCGAGCTCGGAGAGAACGCGCCCCCAGTAGGGATCGCTGCCATTCAGCGAACACTGCACGAGCTGGCTGTTCGCGACGGCTCGCGCGGCGATATGGGCCTCGGCGGCGTTCCGCGCGCCCGACGACGCGGACCCGTACGAACTTGGTCGCGCCTTCCGCGTCGCGCGCCATCTGTTCGGCCAGGGAGCCACACACCTCCGAGAGCGCCGAGGTGAGCGCGAAGGGATCGACCGCACCGGCTCGGCCGTTCGCCAGGACGAGGACGGTGTCGTTGGTGGAGCGGCACCCGTCGACGGAGAGACAGTCGAACGATTCACTCACCGCCCGAGCGAGCGCGCGCTGCAATGTTTCGTGATCGACCTCGGCGTCGGTAGTGAGCACGGCGAGCATCGTCGCCATCGCGGGCGACAGCATCGCCGCGCCCTTCGCCATCCCGCCGACGGTCGCGGCGCCGGCGCGCGCGACGGCTTCCTTCATCTTCGTGTCGGTTGTCATGATCGCCCGCGCGGCCCGGCCACCCCCATCGGCCGAGAGACCACCACACACCTTCGGGATGCCGACCGCGAGCGCGTCCATGGGCATTGGGATGCCGATGAGTCCGGTCGAACACACCAACACGTCGTCGACGGCGCGACCGAGACCCTGGGCGGTGAGCTCGCACATGCGAGTTGCGTCGCGTCGGCCCGGCGTCGCCGGTGGCGGCATTCGCATTCCCCGAGCTCAACACGACCGCCGACGCCGCGCCCGTCGGCGAGGTGGCGGCGCGACACCTGGACCGGCGCGGCCTGTGCGAGGTTGGTGGTGAACACGCCGGCCGCGGTGGCGCCCGCGGGGTCGTCGGTGGCGACCAGCGCGAGATCGGGATCACCCGAAGGCTTGATCCCGCAGGCGATCCCGCCCGCGACGAATCCGGGGGCGGCGGTGACGCCCGAGGTCACGGCTGGATCCCGAGGAGCGGGAGCCCGGTGGTCTCGGGCAGCCCGAGGAGGACGTTCGCAGCCTGGATCATCTGGCCGGAGGCACCTTTCACGAGGTTGTCTTCCGCGGCGATCGCGATGACGGTGTCGGTCCGTTCGTCGAAGCGGACCGTGACGTGCAGGATGTTCGCGCCGTAGGTCGCCTTGGTTCCCGACGGTTCGTCGACCACGACCACGCAGGGGGCGTCGGCGTAGAAATCGCGATAGTTCTCGAGGAGACGCGCCGTCGACAACCCTTCGACCTGCGGTCGGGCGTAGCACGTGGCGAGGATGCCGCGTGTCGTGGGCACCAGGTGCGGCGTGAACAACACGTCGACGGAACGGCGCGCGACCTTCGACAGCGCCTGTTCCATCTCGGCGGTGTGGCGGTGCGTGAGCAGTCCGTACGCGGAGACGTTCTCGTTCGCCTCCGAGAACAGGCTCGACGTCTTCAAGCCGCGGCCCGCGCCCGAGACGCCCGAGACCGCGTCGGCGATGACGCGCGGTTCCACGAGACCCAGCGCGAGGAGCGGAGCGCACGCCAGGCTCACCGCGGTCGGATAGCAACCCGGCGCGGCGACGTGCGCGTGCGTGGCCAGATCGTCGCGGTAGAGCTCGACCATCCCGTACGCGAACCGACCGACGAGCTCGGGCGCGCGGTGCGCCTCGCCGTACCAGCGCGAGTAGACGTCGGCCGGGAGGCGGAAGTCGGCGCCGAGGTCGATCACGTGGGTCACGTCGTCGACGAGGCCGGGCAGGAAATCCTGACTCGCGCCGTGCGGGAGCATGCAGAACACGAGATCGAGCCCGCGCAAGTCGGCGGGGTCGAGTGGAGCGAGCACCACGTCGCCGTAGGCGGGTGCGAGCGACGGGTAGATGTCGGCGACCTTCGCACCCGCGTTCGAGGCCGCGGTGACGTGGACGACCTCGATCTCGGGATGGCCGTGCAGCAGCCGGAGGGCCTCGACCCCCGTATACCCTGATGCGCCGACGACGGCCGCGCGATACGCCATAGCGCATATAATACACATGGATGCATAAGCCGATGAAGACCTTTTCCGAGATGGCAGCCGGAACACCGCTCGGGCCGCTGCGCCTGACCATCTCCCAGGCCGCGAACGAGCGCTACTGGCAGGCTGCCGGCGTGCGACACCCCGCCCTCGAGGCCGGGGCCCTCTACCCGCCGATCGTCGCGAACCTCACCGTCTTGTGCTTCGGGCAGGTGTGCGCCGACGCGATGATCCAGACCCGCCAGATCCTGCGCTGCCACCGGCGGGTCGACGCGGGCACGGAGCTGGTGACGACGGGCCGGGTGACACAGCGCTACGACAAGCGCGGCCGGACCTACGTCGACGTCGAGACGACGGTCGCGACCGCCGACGCACCCGGCGAACCCGTGTGGACGTCCGAAGTGTCCTTCACACCGGCGGCGACACTGGGGGCGTCTGCGTGAGCGCACGCTCGACCCGTTCGCTCACCATCGGCGAGGATCTCGTGCGCGCGTACTCGCGGCGCGGGAACTATCACTCCGACCCCGCACTCTCCGCGGGTCTGCAGCTCCCGGGGCTGGTCGCGCAGGGAGTGCAGGCCGCGGGACCCGCGTACGGATTGCTGCTCGACGCGTGGGGCGAAGAGTTCCTCGCGCACGGCGAGATCGAGATGCGGTTCGTCGGCATCGTGCTGGCCGGCGACACGGTCGACGCGCGCGTCGAGGTGGGAGACGACGACGCGACGTTCGAGGTCGCGGACACGACGGCGGCACACACCGCGGTCGTCGGACGGGCTCGGCGCTCGACCTCGATCACGACGTGAACGCGTGCGCGGCCACGCGCACGAACGTTCCGCCGAGGCGGCCCGATACGCGTACATCGCGACCGGAGATCGTCACGGTCACGATCCCGCGGAATCCGGGCGATCCTCCCGGTCGGCCCGCGTCTCGAGCGCAGCCCGGACGCGTTCGGGGATGGCGATCGAGGTGTTCCGGCCCGGCTCGACGGCGACATAGGTGATCGTCGCGGCGCAGGCCTCCCGGCCGTCGACGCTCGCCCGGTACCGGAGATCGAACGACTTCGTCCCGAGGCGGACCGGTGCGACCTCGATCTCGACCCATTCGTCGAATCGGGCCGAGCCCTTCCACTCCAGCACGGCGCGCACGAGCATCACGTCGAATTCGACCGTCCAGAACTCGGGGCCGAATCCGAGCGTCTCCATGAACCGGGTGCAGGAGTCGTCGAAGTAGGTCAACCAGTGTGCGTTGAAGACCACGCCCTGTCCGTCGATCTCCGCGTAGCGGACGCGGATCCGATGCGTGAACAGGACCGCGCCGTTCTCGCTCAGCTACGGAGCTCGGCACCGTGGGCCGTCGCGACGGCTTCGATGCACGACTGGCGCAGGGCGCTCACCTCTTCGTCGGTGAGCGTGCGGTCGAGGGCGCGGAACCGCAACGCGAACGCGAGGCTGACCCGGCCCGGGCCCAACGCGTCGGAGCGGAACACGTCGAACAGCGCGACGTGCTCGAGGAGCGCGCCGCCGGTCGCGGTCAAGGTCGCTTCGAGTGCGGCTGCGGGAACGGTGTCGGCCACGACGAACGCGAGATCGACCGACGACGCGGGGAAGCGCGACACGGGGCGGGCGAGACGGTCGGTACGGGAGCCGGCGAGCAGCGCCTCGACGTCGATCTCGCACGCGACCACCGGCGAGACCAACGCCGAGCGCGTCGACGACCCCGCCCGCGACCTCGCCCACGTGCCCGACGGGACTGCCGTCGACGACGACCCGAGCCGCCCGGGTCGGGTGGAACCCGTCGACGGCGGCAGCCTCCAGCGTGAGACCTGCGATGCGGAGCTCCTGCACCAGCGCGTCGAGGGCCGCGGTCGCGTCGTAGACGTCGACGGCGCGGTCGGGTTCGTGCGGCGCCCGCCACGCGTGGTGGGCCCGGACGAACGCGACCGCGCGGCGCTCGTCCGGAAGTGCTTCGCCCTCGAGTGGCGGCGCGAAGACCGTACCGCTCTCGAACAAGGCGACGTCGGGCGAACCGTGCGCGGCGTTGTACGCGACTGCGCGCAGCAATCCCGGCAGCAACGCGGGCCGCAGGATCGACTCCTCCGAACGCAAAGGGTTCTCGACCTCGATCACGACCTCGGGCGCCAGCCCCGAGTTCGCCAGGTCGGCCGGCGCGAGCAGCGGGAGCGTGAAGACCTCGTCGTAACCCGCACCGATGAGCACGTCGGCGACGGTGCGGAGGTCGCGTTGGCGCGGGCTCAACGCGCCGACTTTCTCCGGACTCGACGGGACACTGCGGGTGATCCGGTCGAGCCCGACCCTGCGCGCGCGACTTCTTCCACGAGGTCGATCTCGCGGGTGAGGTCGGGCCGGAAGGTCGGGACGGATGCCTCGGCACCCTGCACCGAAATCCCGAGCGGCGTGAGATAACCGGCGACGTCGGCCGCGGACAACGACGTTCCGAGCAGTTTGTTGACCCGCTCGGTGCGGACGGTGATGCGTTCACGTTCGATGGGCCGGGGATAGACGTCGATCGCGCCCGGAGCCGGGACCGCACCCGCCACCTGCGCCAGCAGCTCCATCGCCCGCGCCGCGCCGGTGGCCGTGTTGTTGGGATCGACGCCCCGCTCGAAACGCGCGCTCGCCTCGGAACGCAGTCCGAGCCGCTTCGACGTCAGCGCGATGCCGCTCGCCTCGAAGAACGCCGACTCGAGGAGGATCTCGGTAGTGGTGTCGGACACTTCGGCGGCGGAGCCGCCCATGATCCCGGCGATTCCCTGCGCCGCGCGCTCGGCGTCGCAAATCAACAGGTCGGCGCCCGTCAACGTGCGCTCGACCCCGTCGAGCGTCGTCATCTTCTCGCCGTCGGCTGCGAGCCGGACGACGATGCCGCGCCCCGCGAGCCGCCCGAGGTCGAAGGCGTGCAACGGCCGGCACCGCTCGAGCATCACGTAGTTCGTCACGTCGACGACGTTGCTGATCGGCCGCATACCCGCGAGCGTCAGGCGCCGCTTCATCCAGTCGGGCGACTCCCCCATGGTGACGCGCGCCGCGAGCGCCACGAACCGCGGGCAGCGATCCGGCGCCTCCACGACCACGTGCGCACCGGCGACCTGGTCGACGATCGGTGCGATCTCGTGCGCGTCGAGCTGGAAGGGGAGATCGAAATGCGCCGCGAGCTCGCGGGCGATGCCCTCGATACCCATCGCGTCGGGACGGTTCGGCGTGATCGACAGATCGAACACGACGTCGTCGAGACCGAGCACCTCGCGCACGTCGGTACCGAGCGGAGCGTCGGCCGCTAGAGCGAGGATGCCGGCATGGTCGTCGCCGAGGCCGAGCTCGCGCGCCGAGCACAACATTCCTTCCGACACGACCCCGCGGATCTTGCGGCGCTCGATCGTGAAGTCGCCGGGAAGCACCGCGCCGACGCGCGCGAACGGCACGACCATCCCGGCCTCGATGTTCGGGGCTCCGCAGACCACACGGATCTGACCGTCGCCGTAGTCGATGTCGGCCAGCCGGATCCGATCGGCATCGGGGTGCGGGACCACGTCGAGGATCCGGGCGACGACCACGCCGTTCACGTCGCGTCCCGGCTGGTCGATCGCTTCGACCTCGAGCCCGAGCTGGTTCAGCGCGTCGGCGATGGCGTCGACCGCGCCGGCGTCGAGCGGCGTGAACTCACGAATCCATGACAGCGGAGCGCGCAAGACCGGTCCTCAGAACTGGCGGGCGAAACGCACGTCGCCGTCCCACAGGTTCTTGATGTGGTCGACGTCGTACAGGAGCTGGACCAGGCGGTCGATGCCGAAGCCGAACGCGAATCCGGTGTACACCTCGGGATCGATGCCGACGGCGGTGAAGACGTTCGGGTCGACCATGCCCGCGCCTCCGAGCTCGATCCATCCGGTCCGCGAACACACCGTGCACCCCGCGCCGCGGCAAAAGACGCATGACATCGCGAACTCGACCGAGGGTTCGGTGAACGGGAAGAAAGACGGGAGGAAGCGGGCCTTGATGTCGGTGCCGAACAGCGCGTGGATGAACGCCTCGATGGTACCGAGGAGATCGCCGAGCGTGATGTTCTCGTCGACCGCGAGCCCTTCGATCTGGTGGAACACCGGCGAGTGCCGCGCGTCGAGAGTGTCACGCCGGAACGCGCGACCGGGCGCCACGACGTAGATCGGCGGTCGTTGCGCTTCCATCGTGCGCACCTGGACGGGTGACGTGTGCGTGCGCAACATGACGCTCTCGCGCTCGCCGAGCCGCACGTAGAGCGTGTCCTGCATCGCGCGCGCGGGATGACCGGGCGGGAAGTTCAGGGCCTCGAAGTTGTACCAGTCGAGCTCGACCTCGGGACCTTCGGCGACCTTGTACCCGAGACCGACGAAGACGTCTTCGAGCTGGCGCCAGACCCGGGTGACGGGGTGCATGTGACCGCGCGCGTACTCACGCGGCCCGAGCGTGAGGTCGAGCCGGTCGCGGGTCGCCGAGTCGGCGGCCGCCGCCGTGGCCAGTTCCTCGAGGCGCTGCCCGTGCGCGGCTTCGAGCTCGGCGCGCGCGCTCGACAGCGTCTTGCCGACGAGCGCTCGCTCGGAGCCGGCGACACTCTTGATCCCTTCGCGCACCTCGTTCAAGGCCGACGCCTTGCCGAGGTAGCGCCGCTCGGCGTCGGTCAACTCGTCGAGCGACGCGGCCGCCGCGAACGCCTCGGCACCTTCGTGCGCGACCGCTTCGGCGCGGGCGACGAGGTCGGCGGCGGTGGTCACCGCGCGACCGCCCGGCGCTGGCGTGCCGCCTCGAAGAGCAACGCGGTGCCGGCCATGGCCACGTTGAGCGATTCACCTGCCTGCATCGGTAGCGTCACCAACCCCGCGAGCGGCAAGTTCGCGTCGAGGCCCTGCGTCTCGTTGCCGACCACGAACGCGGTGGGGGCGCGCAGGTCGAAGCGTTCGGGCGCCAGGCCGCCCGAAGCGGTCGCGCCGAGGCAGGCCACGCCCTGGGCGCCGAGCGCTTCGAGGATCTCCACTGCGGCCCTGCCCTCCACGATGCGGACTGCGAAACACGCGCCGGCGGAGGCGCGAACGACCTTGGGATTGTAGGCATCGACCGATCCCCGCCCGAGGACGATTACCTGGGCGCCGGCGGCCGCTGCGCTCCGCATGAGGGTGCCGGCGTTCCCGGGATCGCCGAGCTGCGTTGCCACCAGCGCGAGGTCGGTCCCGGCCAGCCCTTCCGAGCCGACTCGGTGCATCGCCGCCAGCGCGAACACCGGTTGGGGGTTGACCGTGTCGCCGACCCGCGCGCCGGCATAGGTGTCGAGCCCGCGCATCCGTACGCCCGTCGCCGCCACCCGCTCGGCGACGGCCAGCATCTCCGGTGTCGCGTCGACGCCCACGTAGCACTCGAGGAGTTCGACGCCGTGATCGAGCGCGGCCGCGATGACGCGCGGGCCTTCGCACACGAAGACCCGCTCGTTGTCGCGCGCCCGCCGCTCGCGCAGCAGGGACTTCAGGCGCTTGATCTCCGCCTTGGTCGCGAATTGCTCAGGCGGCGTCGAGGGCACCGCGAGCGGTCTCGACCAGCGCGGAGAATGCCGCCGGCTCGCGCACGGCGAGGTCTGCGAGCATCTTGCGGTCGACGTCGATCTCGGCCGCCTTCAACCCGGCCATGAAGCGCGAGTACGACATGTCGTGCTCGCGACACGCGGCGTTGATCCGGACGATCCACAGGCGGCGGAACTCGCCCTTGCGTGCCCGCCGGTCGCGGTAGGCGTAGCGGAGCGAGTGCATGACCTGCTCGTTCGCCTTGCGGAAGTGACGGCTCCGCGCACCCGTATACCCCTGTGCCTCTTCGAGGATCGCACGACGGTGCTTGCGGCCGTTGACCGAACGCTTTACCCGGGCCATTGGACTACCTCCCCAGCATGCGCTTGACGCGCTTCTTGTCTCCGCCGACGACTTCGCCCTCACGACCGAGACGGCGCGTGCGGCTCGACGGCTTGTGCTCGAGGAGGTGGTCCCGGTACGCCTTTCGGCGCAGGATCTTGCCGGTCCCCGTGATCTTGAAGCGCTTGGCCGCGCCGCGGTGCGTCTTCATCTTCGGCATCGGATTTCCTGTCGATCGTTCAGACGTTCGCGGCCTGGGCGGCCGGTTTGGTCTTCGGCTTACGAATCGGATTGAGCACCATCACCATGTTGCGACCGTCCTGCTTGGGAGCAGATTCGACGATCGCGATCTCGGCGACGCGCTCGGCAACTTTTTCGAGAATCCTGCGCCCGAGCTCCGGGTGGGCCATCTCGCGGCCCCGGAACATGATCGTCAGCTTGACCTTCGACCCCTCTTCGAGGAAGCGCTCGACGTGCTTCATCTTGGTGTCGTAGTCGTGCGAGTCGATCTTCGGACGGAACTTCATCTCCTTGATGACGACATTGGACGCCCGTTTTCGCGATTCTTTGCGCCGCTGGTCCTGCTCGTACTTGTACTTGCCGTAGTCCATGATCTTGCAGACCGGCGGATCGGCATTGGCCGCGACCTCGACGAGGTCGAGGCCGGACTCCCGGGCGATGGCGAGCGCGTCCGGAAGTGTTCTCACTCCCAGCTGCGAGCCGTCGGCGCCGATGAGGCGGACTTGGCGAGCGCGAATGCGATCGTTGATGCGGGCGTCGTCTGTGGCCAGTGCGGCATCACCTCGTGTCGTAGGGCCGCCCTCGCGCAAGCGACGGCGGAGCTTCAGGAAGCGTCCACCGTCGCGCCGAACGTCGTTCAGCTCCTACAACGGACCCGGCGTGGTCCCGGCGGTGAGGCCGGGCCAGTCGGGTGGGGTCGCTGCCTTTTGGGTAGCGTCCCACTTCCCTCGATTGTCGACGCGGGAGGATAGTCGAGCGTGAGCGGACTTTGGACACCAGGCAGCGGCGAACCGGCGGACGACCCCGCGCCCACCGACGGCATCCCCGACCTCGGGGCTGTCCTCGGGGCGGGTTCCGCGCCGGCAGGAGCCGAGCCGCCGCCGACCGCCGAGGAGCTGGCCGCGGTGCGCGAGCTCCACGACCGGCTCGCATCCACGCCGGTCGCGGACGTGATCGTCAACCACGCCATCGGCATCTGGCAGCTCGCCCTCGTCCATCTGGGTGTGGTCACCCCGCCCGACGAGCAGGGCCGGCGGCCCGAGCCGAATCTCGCGGCGGCGGGGCTCGCGATCGACGCCCTCGCCGCGCTCGTCGACGGCCTGACCGATCGGCTGGGCGAGGGTGAAGACATGCTGCGCGACGCGCTCCGCCAGGTCCAGATGCTGTTCGTCGAGATCGCCGACGCCGCAGAAGGCTGAGCGCGACGCCGGATCGGCTCGCTCGCGCTACCGATCGGACTCGCGCGACAGCTCGGGCCCGCGCTCCAGATCAAAGAGGTGCGCGGCGTCGTTGAATCGGACGAGCCGCCATTCGGCGCCGTCCCGACGCCACTCGGTGATCGACGTGTTGATCGCCTCGTGCGTGGGTGCCTCGCCGGACCGGATCGGGAGCTGACCGAGCGCGACGAAGCTCGCACCGACGGTGCCGCCGTGCCCGACGACGACCACGCGCTGACCCTCGTGCTCTCGGGCGACGCGCTCGAGCCGGCCGCCCACGCGTACATAGAACTCGGCCCACGTCTCTCCGCCGGGAAACCGCGCTCGGAACGGATCGCGCGGATCACCCTCGGGCGGGTTCTGCTCGTTCCAGGCCGCGTACGTGTGTCCCTCGGCCTCGCCCGCGTGGATCTCGCACCAGGCGCATTCCGCCCGTTGCTCGGCGCCGCCGAACGCAGGACCGACGATCTCGGCGGTCTCGATCGAGCGAGACAGGATGCTCGTGTACACGGCGTCGACCGTTCCGAGCTCACCGGTGCGCAGGAGACGATCCCGCAGCGCGGCGGCCTGACGCCGGCCGAGGTCGGTGAGGCCGGTGCAGGTGTCGTGACCCGAGAACCGGCGGGCCTGCTGCGCGTCGGACTCGCCGTGGCGGATGACGACGAGGCGGGTCTCACGCACGGTCGGGGTCACCCGGCCGGCGCCGCGGTGACCTCGGTGACCGCGGTTGCCTCCCAGCGACCGAGGTGGCCGGGGATCACGTCGAACTCCACCCGGGCGCCGACCGCGATCGTGCGGGTGCCGCCGGCGATCACCGTGCAGTGGAACGGGTAGGCCGCACCGTCGGCGCCGACGACCTCACCCAAGCCGCTCGCACGGTCGAAGCGCTCGACCGTTCCGTGCATCTTCACCGCTTCACTGCACGATCTTGGAGATCGGCAGCTCGAGGATGCCCGTCGCGCCGTGATCCTTGAGTGCCGGGATCAAGATGTTGATGTCGCTCTTGGCAACGACGGTCTCGACCGCGTAACCGTCCTCGCCGTAGAGCTTCGACACGGTCGGCGACTTGAGCGCGGGCAACAAGGCGATGACCGCACCGAGGTTCGCCTCGTCGACGTTGAGCTTCACGAGCACTCGACCGCGTGCTTCCAGTGCGCCGAGCAGGAGCGTCTGCAGCTGCTGCATCGCCTTGCGCTTGTCGGCGTCGGCGTAGGCGACGGGGTTCGCGATCAGCTCGGTGTACGAGACCAGGATCGTGTCGAGGACCCGCAGGCCGGCCGCGCGCAATGCTCGGCCCGTCTCGGTGATCTCGACGACCGCGTCGGCGATCTCGGGGATCTTCGCCTCGGTGGCACCGTAGGAGAGCGTGATGCGCGCGTCGACGCCGTGCTTTTCGAGGAAGCGCCGGGTCAACTCGGGGTACTCGGTGTGGACCCGGACCCCGGGCGGCAGATCAGCGACCGACTCCCACGGCGAATCGCCGCCGACGGCGAGCACCATGCGGATCGGCCGGGCGGTGGCCTTCGAGTAGTGCAGCTCCGTGAGCGTCACGACCTCGACGCTCGTCTCCTCGATCCAGTCGCGACCGGTGACGCCGACGTCGAAGAGCCCGTCGGCCACGTAGCGTGGGATCTCCTGCGGGCGCAGAATCGTGACGTCGACGACACGGGGATCGTCGATCGTCGCCTTGTAGTCGACGTCGGACGCCCGGGTGAGCGCGAGGTCGGCGTCCTCGAACAGTTGCAGGGTCGCGTGTTCGAGCGAACCCTTCGGGCAGGACCAGGCGCAGCACGCCGATCAGGATAGGGGCCCGGCGACCGCCAGCCGGTAGCCGATATCGATCTCGGCGAGATCGCGCGAGGTACCCGTGCCGGGCATCCCAGGCACCGGTCTCGAGGTCGCGCCGCAGGCGCTCGGTGCCGCGCGCCGGATCTCCGGGTCGAGTTGCGCGAGCGACGACATGCCGGCCTGCACGACCGGGTCGAGATAAGCCTCGGGTCGATTCCAGTAGCAGCCGGCGAAGCCGTCGCAGCAGTCTGCGGGCACCGGGAGCGGCTCGACGTGGGTGACCGGGAGCAACGCCTGCAGGTGCTCGAGTCCCGGCGCGCCGCGCTCGGTCCCCAGTCGCCGCCAGCTCCGGGAAGTACTCGCGACACGAGCCAGCAGCGCGCCCGCGAACGAGGGTTCGAAGAAGAAGATCACCTGCCGCCGCGCGACCCGTTGCATCTCGCGCAGTCCGCGATCGATGTCGTCCCAGTGGTGCACGGTGAGCGTCGCCAGCGCGACGTCGAAGGCGCCGTCGGCAAACGGCAGTGCTTCGGCGCACGCCTGCGATGCCGGCGCGGCTCCGGCCGCGCGTTGGTGCAACATCGTCAACGACGGGTCGACCGCTACGACGAACCGGTCGTCGGGCTCGTAGTTCCCGGTTCCCGCGCCGATGTTCACCGACGCGCTCGCCGCACCCGAGCGCGGAATCGATGCTGCGCCGCGAAGCGCGGTTCGGGGCGACGCGTCGACGTGTACGTGCCGCCGATCGTGTCGTAGCGAGTCACGGGAGATCGCGCAGCAGCGACACCATCTCGATCGCGGTGAGCGCGGCTTCCTCGCCCTTGTGGCCCTCGGTCCCGCCGAGGCGATCGCGTGCCTGCTGGCGGTCGTCGACGGTGAGAACGCCGAAGATCACCGGTATGCCGGTGTCGAGCGCGGCGCGCGTGATGCCCGCCGCAGTCTCCCCTGCGACGTATTCGAAGTGCGCGGTCTCGCCGCGGATCACCGCGCCCAAGCAGATGACCGCGTCGACCGTTCCCGACGCCGCGACCCGCTTGGCGACGAGTGGCGTCTCGAACGCGCCCGGCACCCACAACACCGTGACGTCAGCCGCATCGTGCTTGCGCAGGATGCGTTCGGCGCCGTCGAGCAGCTCGGAGGTGATGTCGTGGTTGAAGCGCGCGACCACGATCGCGAATCGCATCCCGGTCGCGTCGAGCGCACCTTCATTCGCGGCGTACTCACCCATCGGTCAGGATCCCCCGAGCTCCTCGTCGACGGCGTTCTCGGGATCGAGCCCGAGCAGGTGCCCGAGCTTGTTCTGCTTGGCGCGCAGGTACGCGATGTTCTCCGCGTTCGGGACGATCTGGACCGGCACCCGCTCGACGATCTCGAGACCGTAACCCTCGATGCCGCCGTACTTCTTGGGATTGTTCGTCATCAGGCGCATGGTCGTCACCCCGAGATCGACGAGTATCTGCGAACCGATGCCGTACTCGCGCGAGTCGACCGGGAAGCCGAGCTCGAGGTTCGCCTCGACGGTGTCGCGGCCCTGGTCCTGCAGCGAGTAGGCGCGCAGCTTGTGGCCGAGACCGATGCCCCGACCTTCGTGCCCGCGCAGGTACACCACCACACCTTGGCCTTCGGCCGCCACCTTCTCCAGGGCCCGGTCGAGTTGCACGCCGCAATCGCAGCGCAACGACCCGAACACGTCGCCGGTGAGGCACTCGCTGTGCACCCGCACGAGCACGTTCGGCCGACCGGCCACCTCACCCCGCACGAACGCGAGATGCTCGGTGTTGTCGATCAGCGACTCGAACACGTGCGCGGTGAAGTCGCCGTACTGGGTCGGGATGCGCGCTTCGGAGACCCGCCGCACCAGCTTCTCGCTGTGCCGGCGGTAGCGGATCAGATCCGCGATCGTGACGAGCACCAGACCGTGCTCGGCCGCGAATGCTTCGAGCTCGGGGCGACGCTGCATCGTGCCGTCGTCGTTGACGATCTCGGCGAGCACTCCCGCGGGGTATCCGCCGGCGAGTCGGGCGAAGTCGACGGCCGCTTCGGTGTGGCCGGCCCGCTTGAGCACGCCTCCTTCGCGGTATCGCAACGGGAAGATGTGACCGGGCCGGGCCAGATCGCCCGACCTGGTCGACGGGTCGAGCAACGCGAGCACGGTCGTGCACCGGTCGGCCGCGGAGATGCCCGTCGTGGTGCCGATACGAGCGTCGACCGAGACGGTGAACGCGGTGCGCTGACCCTCGGTGTTCTCGTTGCCCGACACCATGAGCGGCAGCTGCAGCTCGTCGAGGCGCTCACCTTCCATCGGAAGGCAGATGACACCGCTCGTGTAGCGGATCATGAAGGCCATCTTGTCGGGCGTCATCTTCTCCGCCGCGATGATCAGATCGCCTTCGTTCTCGCGGTCCTCGTCGTCGACCACGACGACGAACTCCCCGCGCTTGACCGCGTCGATGGCGCGCTCCACGGCTTCGAACATCATGATTGGCTCCGATCGGAAACGAGCAGCCGTTCCACGTACTTGGCGATGAGGTCGACTTCGAGATTGACGAGCGAACCCGCGGTGCGCGCTCCGAGCGTCGTCACCGCGAGGGTGTGCGGGATCACCGCGACCGAGAACCCGTCGTCGTGCACCGCGGCCACGGTCAAGCTGATGCCGTCGACGGTGATCGAGCCCTTGTGCACGACGTAGCGCAGCACGTCGGCCGCCGCGTCGAACCGGAAGAGCTCCGAGCCGTCGGGCTGGGGCTCGCGTGCACGCACCGAGCCGGTCCCGTCGACGTGGCCCTGCACGACATGACCGCCCAGCCGATCGGCCAGGCGAACGGGTCGTTCGAGATTGACCGGATCCCCCACCGCGAGCCCACCCAGGTTGGTGCGAGCCAGCGTCTCGACGACGGCGTCGGCCGCCCAATACCCGTCGCCCAGCTCGACGACGGTCAGACAACATCCGTTCACCGCGATCGACGCGCCGATGGAGGCGTCGTCGAGCACGACCGTGGCGTCGACCTCGATGCGGGCACCGCCCGCATTGGGGGTGACGGCGCGTACGCGGCCCAGCTCCTCCACGATGCCCGTGAACATCAGTGGGCCTGCGGTCGCGGTTCGAGGTCGAGCCGGACGTCGGCGCCGACCCGGGCGACGCCGACCAGGTCGAAACGCGACGCGGCGGCCATCGTGCGCGGGCCCGCGAACGCGAATCCGGCCGCGCCGTCGGTGCCGAGCAGCGTGGGCGCGACGTACGCGACGACGCGTTGTGCGAGACCGGCAGCGGCGATCGCGCCGAGCAGCGTTCCACCGCCTTCGACCATTGCCTGCAACACGC
The DNA here is from genome assembly GCA_963812205.1 of uncultured Actinomycetes bacterium. Classification (GTDB taxonomy): domain Bacteria; phylum Actinomycetota; class Acidimicrobiia; order IMCC26256; family PALSA-610; genus PALSA-610. The sequence goes on along the minus strand of CAWEUJ010000002.1, from coordinate 818,526 downwards.
CTTCACGGCCGAGCAGCGCGAACGTCGCGTCGAGGTCGACGCCGCGGGCGCCGGCTCCGGGCCCGACGACCTCGACCTTCGCGCCTGCGGCCCGCCACTCGTCGACGGCGCCGGGCCGCGCGCGGTCGGTCGTGATCACCAGCGTGGGTGCCGAGCGCGGTGTCGAACAGGGGGCCCTCGGCGGTCACACGGCCGCGGGCGTCGAGCAGGACGCGCATGGGGGCGCGGGCCGGGGCTACGGGAACATCGCGCACCGTGAGCGCCGGGCGATCGGCAATCGCAGTACCGGAACCGACCACGATCGCCTGCGCATCGGCGCGCAGCTCGTGCGCGTCGGCCCGGGCGTCGGTCGACGTGATCCACCGTGACGTGCCGTCGGCCGCGGCGACGCGCCCGTCGAGGCTCAACGCGACCTTGGCGACGACGAACGCGCGGCCGGTGCGCCGGTGATGCAGGTAGGGCGCGAGATCGCGTTCGGCGACCGCCGTGCCCACGCCGGTCACGACGTCGACATTGGCGGCCCGCAGCCGCGCGTACCCGCGCCCGGCGACCCGCGCGTCGGGATCACCGACGGCGACGACGACGCGCCGGACTCCGGCCGCGATCAACGCCTCGGTGCACGGAGGCGTGTTGCCGTGATGGTCGCACGGCTCGAGCGTGCAGTACGCGGTGGCTCCCGAAGCCCGGTCGCCGGCGGCGCGCAGCGCGGCGACCTCCGCGTGCGGACCGGTGCGATACGGCCCGGTCGCGCCGGCGCCGACGATCTCACCGTCGCGGGTGAGCACGCATCCGACTGCCGGCCACGGCGCGGTGTGACGGCGAGCGGCGCGGGCGAGCTCGATCGCTCTGCCCATCAGCTCATCGTCGTGCACGCCGGCCATGCTTCGCTTCCCGGTCCGAGCCCGCGGGGAGCGGTGTCGGCGAACAGGGATCGGAAACGGCGACGCCGAACGCACGCGCCCACGCGCGTACGAAGTGGTAGCCGACCCTCTCCCATCCGGACTCTCACCGTCGGCCCAGGAGTTCCACCTGGTCGGCGCCCCGCTGGCTGCGGGGAGTTCGCGGGCTCTCACCGCCGGTCGGGACTTGCACCCAACCCCGAGGGCAATTCAGTTGTCAGTTCGCTCGAAAGCGTACTTCCGGGCCGACGGAATTGCAACGTGTTCTATTTCCGCGGCGCGACCGCAATCGGAGGCGACGCGGGCCCTTCAGTGGGGGCGGCCCCCTGCCAGCAGGTCGAGAGCGTGGGCGGCCACCGTCAGCACGATCGCGAGTCCTTCGCGCGCCCCGTTCGCCGACCCGGGAAGGTTGCAGATCAGGCTCTGGCCCCGCGTCCCGGCGACGCCTCGCGACAACATCCCGAACCCGCGTCCGCCCCCGTCGCCGGCGCGCCGGATCGGCCTCCGCGATGCCCGGTGCTTCTCGCTCGATCGTCGCCCGGGTGCCTTCGGGGGTGAGGTCGCGGGGACCGAAGCCGGTACCCCCGGTCGTGACGATGAGGCCCGCGAACCCTTCGGCGAGGTCGGCGAGCGCCTCGGCGACCGCAGCGATGCCGTCGGGCGTCACGCGGTGCGCGACCACCTCGTAGCCCGCCGCCGTGAGCGCCTCCACCAGCGCGCGCCCGCTCGCGTCGTCGCGGGTCCCGTCTGCGACACCGTCGGAGACGGTCAGGACCTTGGCCGCGAGCGTCACGGGTACGAAGCGGCGGCCCGGATGTCGCGCACGGCGGCGGCCGGGTCGTCGGCGCCGAAGACGCCCGTACCCGACACGAGGATGTCGACACCCGCCTGCGCGGCGAGATGCGCGTTGTCGATCTTGATGCCACCGTCGATCTCGATCTCGATCGGCAGCGCGCGCTCGTCGATCACGGCCCGCGCCGCGCGCACCTTGTCGAGCACCTCGGGAATGAAGGGCTGGCCGCCGAACCCGGTGTGCACGCTCATGACCAACAAGAGATCGATCTCGTCGAGGTACGGCTCGACCGCGGCGAAGGGTGTACCCGGCTCGAACGACAAGCCGACGCGCATGCCGAGGGCGCGGATCTCGTCGAACAACAGCCTCGGGTCGCCCAGCTCGACGTGGACCGTGCAGCCGTCGGCACCCGCGTCGGCGAAGCCGGCGAGGAGCACGCCCGGGTTGTCGACCATGAGGTGGCAATCGAGGAACAGGTCGGTGTGCTTGCGCAGCGACTTCACGACCGGCGGGCCGATCGAGAGGTTCGGGACGTAGTGACCGTCCATGCAGTCGACATGGAGCAGATCGGCGTCTGCCGCGACCCGCGCCACATCGGCCGCGAGGTTCGCGAAATCGGCGGCCAGGATCGAGGGCGCGACCTTCATGCGTCGGAGGCTACGTCACTCGCACGCGCGCCGCGTCAGGCTGAGGACGAACATGCCGTCGGTCTGCGCGTCGGAAGGCAGCAGAACGGCGCCCCGGCCGAGCGGCCGCCATGGCGCTGACGGCGGGGGCTCGGCGACGAACTCCCGAAGGTGCACCTCGGCCCACGCGTCGATCTCGACGGTCTCGGGTTTCGACAAGGTGCACACGGAGTACACGAGACGACCGCACGGTCGCACCGCGGCGGCCGCGGCCTCGAGCAGGACGCGTTGCAGCACGGCGAGGTCGCGCACGTCGTCCGGTTGCACCCGCCAACGCGCGTCGGGACGCCGGCGGAGCACACCGAGGCCACTGCAGGGCGCATCGAGGAGTACACGGTCGAACACGCCCGTCGCGCACCGCGGGGCTGCGACCATCGGCGACGATCGTCGCGACCGTGTCGCGCACGCCGATCCGTTCTGCCGCGCGCAGCACCGTACGCACGCGACCGGGATGGAGGTCGGCGGCCACGACGAGCCCCGAGCCCCCCATACGCTCCGCCGCCGCCGTCGCCTTTCCGCCCGGCGCGGCGGCGAGGTCGAGCACGCGCTCGCCGGGCTGCGGATCGAGCACGGCGACCACGGCCTGACTCGCCTGGTCCTGGGGAGTGGCGCGACCCTCGGCAATCGCGGGCAGCGCGGCGAGATCGCCGGTATGGCGCAGGAGCAGCGCGCCCGGGACGAGCGTCCCGCGCTGCACGTCGGCCCCGGCCGCGACGAGCTCGGCGGTCAGGTCGTCGATCGTGGTGAGCAAGGGGTTCACCCGCAGCGTCACCGGCGGCGGCGCGTTGTCGAGCTCGAGCGTGGCGATCGCGTCGGCGGTGCCGAACCCGTCGACGAGCATCTGCACGACCCAGTCGGGATGCGAGGTGCGCACCGCGATCGCGGCGACGTCGTCGCTCGCCGACAATCGGAACGGCGGGCCCTTGCGCGCCAACGCGCGCAAGACCCCATTGACGAATCCACGGGCGCGCGGATCGACGACTTCGACCGTCTCGCCGACAGCCGCGTGCGCCGGTACACCGATGAGCAGCTGGTACGCGCCGAGGCGAAGTGCGGCACGCACCGGCGGGTCGAGCGTCCCGATGCCGCGGTTCGACACCGTCGCCAACAACACGTCGAGCGCGCGCTGCATGCGCACCGTGCCGTAGACGAGGTCGGTCACGAGCGCGCGGTCACGCGCTTCGAGGCCCGAGTTGCGCAGCGTCGGCGGCAGCAGGATGTGCGCGTAGGCGCCGTCTTCGATGCGCAGCAGCGCATCGAGCGCGACGCGGCGCGAGGATTCCGGCGGTCGGCCGCTCACGGGCCGTCGACGCGCACGTCGCCCCGGAGCCCGGACCGCCAGGCGGTGCCCGTCATGATCTTCTTGCCCTCCGGTTGGACCTCGTCGAGCGCGAGCGCGCCGCTCGCCGTTCCCAGCACTCCGCCCGCGTCGATCGCCCCGGGCTCGACCGCGAGCCGGGGCCGGCGCTTCGTGCGCCCGCCACACTTTCACCCGGCGGCCTCCCACCCGGAGCCACGCGCCCGGACGCGGGTTACCGGCCCGGGCGATCCGCGCGAGGTCGGACGCCGCGCGCTGCGGATCGAGGCGGAACTCGTCGACGGTGAGCTTCTCCGCGTACGTGGGCTCGCCGACCTGGGGCTCGGGGTCCTCGTTCGGAATCGTCGGGAGGTGCCGGCGCAGAAGTTCGGTGCCCGCCTCGACCAGCCGGAGGTGCAACTCCCCCGCGGTCTCCGCCGGGTCGATCGCGACGCGGCGGCGCGCGAAGACGGGCCCGGTATCGAGACCGGCATCGATGCGCATCAGGTCGACACCCGTCTCGCTGTCACCCGCGAGGATCGCGCGCTCGACGGGCGCGGCGCCGCGCCAGCGCGGCAACAAGGAGAAGTGGAGGTTGACGAAGCCGTAGGGCAACGCTTCCAACAGCGAGACCGGCAACAGCTGCCCGAACGCCACCACCACCCCGAGCTCCGCGCCGCTCGAGCGAACGTCGTCGACGACCATTCGCGCCTTCTCCGGTGTGAGGACGCGCAATCCGAGCTCGAGCGCAGCTTCTTTGACCGGCGACGGGTCGACGCCCGCGCCGCGGGTCCGCCGCCGGTCGGGTTGGGTGACGACGAGCGCGACGTCGTGGCCGTCGTCGACGAGCGCGCGCAGCGGTTGGACCGCGTCGACCGGCGTGCCGAGAAAGACGATGCGCACGGATCGGCGGCGCGCGTCAGAGCGCGTGCGTACGTCCGCCGGGCGTCTTCACGCCCATGCCCTGTTCGCGCAGCTCGCGCATCGCGAACTTGCGCTGGTCGGCGTCGAGCCGGTCGAGCATCAGCACGCCGTCGAGGTGATCGGTCTCGTGCAAGAAGAGCCGACCGAGAAGCTCGTCGCCTTGGATCACGACCTCGTTGCCGTCGAGATCGATGCCCTTCACGGTGACGAGCTTGGGCCGCACGATCTCGAACGCGAGGCCCGGCAGCGAGAGGCACCCCTCTTCGTAGAGCCACTCGCCGGTCGCTTCGACGACCTGCGGGTTGATGACGACGTGCGGCCCCGTCTCGTCGGGGATCTCGTAGACGAAGAAGCGCTTCTGCACGCCGACCTGGGGCGCGGCGAGCCCGACGCCGTTTGCCTCGTGCATCGTCTCGTACATCGCGTCGACCAGCTTCACCAGACCGCCGTCGATATCGGTGACTTCAGAGGTAGGGCGCTTCAGCACCGGGTCCCCGAAGAAGCGGATCGTGTGAGTAGCCACGAAGACCATGGTAGCGGCGCGGATCGACCGTCAGACCCTGGGCGGATCGACGGCGGCCCGTACGCGCCCGATCGAGCGGCCCGCGGGAATGGCCCGGGCGAGCGCGTCGGCGAGCGCGCCCCAACCGGGCGCGTGTACCAGGGCCCGACCCTCGGCGGGCCCGAATACCTGCACGCCACCCTCGTGCGCGTCGCGCGCGCAGGACGTCGATGGTCGCCGCGAGCGCGTCGTCGGCCCCGGCGAGCTCGGCCAGCGCTCCGAACGGCGGGTACGCGAGCGTGCGCCGGTACTCGATCTCGGTCTCGGCTACCGCGGCCGGGTCGCCCCGGACCATCGCCTGCACCACGACGTGATCTGGAATACGGGTCTGCAAGAGCATGAGCGTCTCGTGGCGGGAGCGGCTCGAGAGCAGCTGGGCACCGCGCGTCAACAACCAGTGGGCCTGGGCCGCGGCGCGATAGCGCGGCGCGAGCAGCTCCTGGTCGAGATCGAGGTACGCCACCAGCGCGGGCTTGCTCCGGCGCACGGCCGCGCGGTGGAGCACGGCCTCGGTGCCGACGACGATGTCGGCCTCGGGAACGTCGACGGTGGCGGTATCGACCTCGGCGACCCGCGCTCCCGGCACCAACGCCTCGAGCTCCTCGCGCACGCGCGCCACGCCTGCGCGCAGCACGCGCAGCTTGGTTGCGCCGCAGTCGGGACACACGAGCGGCCGCTCGTCGGGCTTGTCCCAGCGCAGCAGGTGCTGGCACGACGCACACACCAGCAGCCGGAAGCGGCCGCGGCGGTTCAGCACGCAGACGGCAAGTCCCGGCGCGTTGTGGAGCGCCGACGCCAGCGCCTCCGACATCAACCCCGAACCCGGCGGCTCCTCGCGCCGGTCGGCGACCTGGACCCGGGGCCAACCCCCGATCTCGACATCGGGCGCCGGAGCCTCCACGGGGCGCCCCGGGTCGGCCGTAACGATGGCTTCGACGGTCGGGACGGGCGAGCAGACCGTGAACGGCACGCCCGCGCGCATCGCGCGCTCGTGCAACACGTCGCGCGCGTGCCACGTGGGTGAACGTTCCTCCTGCAGCGCCTCGTCCGCATCGTCGACGACGATCACCGCGCGCAGGTCGGGAACGGGGGCGAGCGCGGCGATGCGCCCGCCGACGACGATGCATTCGCCGTCCGCGGCACGGCGCCAGCCCTGGGTACGCGCCGCGTCGGATTCGAACGAGTGCAACATCGCGACTGCGCGGCCTTGGCCGGTCAAGTACGCCGCGAGGGCGCGTGACCGTCCGGCGTCGGCCACGCAGACGATCGTCGAACCGCTCGGCGCGCACAACGCGCCGACCTGGGCACGCCGGTCGACGAGCGGCGGCTGGCGAAGCACGCGGGCGGCGAAGTTGCTCGTCCCCGGCTCGGCCGCGGGCCCGGTGGCGCCGACATCAGCACCTTCACTCGCCACCGCGACCTGGTTCGGCGCCGACGCCGACCGCAGCACCGCGACACGCGGCCCGGACCAGCGCCACGCGATCCACTCCGTCAGCGCCACGACGTCGGCCGGCGGACCCGCAGACACGACCGCCAACACGTCGAGGAGCTTCGAGCGGCCGGCGTCGGGGGCGACGGCGTCTTCGATCACCCAGCCCCGCACGCGCCGCCCGTGCAGCGGCACGCGCACGATCGCGCCGACGCGCACCGACTCGGCGAGCGCATCGGGAACCGAATAGTCGAAGGCGCGATCGACCGCAGTGACGTCCGGCAGGACGCGACAGGTTCGACCGGACGGCAGCTAGCTAACCGCCCGGCGCAGCTCGTCGGCGAACGGCGACGTGTTCTCCCAGTTGAAGCCGTCACCCTCGGTGCGCCCGAAGTGCCCGTAGGCCGCCGTGCGCTTGAAGATCGGGCGGCGCAGGTCGAGGCGGTCGATGATCGCGGCGGGCCGCATGTCGAACACCTCACGCACTGCCGCTTCGAGCTTCTCGGGCGACACCTGGGACGTGCCGAACGTCTCGACCATGATCGATACCGGGTGCGCGACGCCGATCGCGTACGCGACCTGCGTTTCGCAACGCCGGGCGAGCCCGGCGGCGACGACCGACTTCGCGACCTGGCGCACGGCGTATGCGGCCGAGCGGTCGACCTTGGTCGGGTCCTTGCCCGAGAACGCACCACCACCGTGACGAGCCATGCCGCCGTAGGTGTCGACGATGATCTTGCGCCCCGTGAGCCCGCAGTCGGCGTGCGGACCGCCGAGCTCGAAGTTGCCCGTCGGGTTGACGAACACCTGGAAATCGTCGTCGGCGAACTGCGGGGGCAGCGACGGCCGGATCACGTGCTCGATCAGGTCGGGCTTCATTCTCCCGTTGATCGAGATGTTCGGCGCGTGCTGGGTCGAGATCAACACGGTCTCGAGGCGAATCGGCACGCCGTCTTCGTACTCGACCGACACCTGCGTCTTGCCGTCGGGGCGCAGGTAGTCGAGGATGCGCTCCTTGCGCACCTGCGTGAGACGCCGGGCGAGCTTGTGCGCGAGCCAGATCGGGATCGGCATCAGGTCTTCGGTGTCGTCGCAGGCGTACCCGAACATCATTCCCTGGTCGCCCGCTCCGACCTCGTCGTAGACGTCGCTCCCGCCGGCGCGCTGCTCGACGGCCTTGTCGACTCCCATGGCGATGTCGGGCGACTGCTCGTCGATCGACACGATGACGCCACACGTCTTGCCGTCGATGCCGAACGCAGCGTCGGTGTAACCGATCTCGCAGATCGTGTCGCGCGCCAGGCGGGAGAAGTCGATGTGCGCCTTGGTGCTGATCTCACCGGCAACGACGCACAATCCGGTCGTCACCAACGTCTCGCACGCAACGCGCCCGTAGGGGTCCTCGGTCAGGACTGCGTCGAGGATGCTGTCACTGATCTGGTCCGACATCTTGTCGGGGTGACCCTCGGTCACCGATTCGGACGTGAACGTGTGCCTACTCACTGAACCTCACTCCTCCGCCGGTGGTTCGGCGCAACGAATCGAGCAATGCTAGACGGGCCGGTCGTCGGCGGGCCCACCCAGCAGTGCCGAAACCCGCTCGAGCACGACCCTGGCCAGCTGCTCCTTCGTCAGGAGCGGCGTCTCGACGGCACTGCCGTCCGCTGCGAGTATGAGCGCCCGATTCGTGTCGACCTCGAAGCCGGCGTCGGGCGCACTCACGTCGTTCGCCACGATGAGGTCGACGCGTTTTGCGGCCAGCTTCTCCGAAGCGTGCTCGCGCAGCCGCTCGGTCTCGGCCGCGAAGCCGACGACGACCTGTCCCGGCCGCTTGGCCCGTCCGAGGGCGGCGAGGATGTCGGTCGTCGGCTCGAGGACGATGTCGGGGACTCCGTTCGCCTTCTTGATCTTGTGCGCCGCCGACACCTTGGGCCGGAAGTCGGCGACCGCGGCCGCCATGACGACGACGTCGACGCCGGCCGATCGGGCCATGACCGCGTCGTGCATCTCCTGCCGCGCTCTCCACCGGGACCACCTCGACGCCCGCGTCGACGGGCCGGCGCGCGGTGGTGACCAGCGTGACCTGCGCGCCGAGCCGCGCGGCAACGTTGGCGAGTGCGTGGCCCATCTTTCCCGACGACCGGTTCCCGACGTAGCGGACCGGGTCGAGCGCCTCGCGGGTCCCGCCCGCGGTGACGATCACCGTCCGCCCGGTGAGCGGGTGGTTGGCGGCCAGGAGATCGAGCACGGTCCCGGCGATCCGCTCCGGCGCGGCGAGGCGCCCCGCCCCGGAGTCGCCGCCGGCCAGCCGGCCCTCCTCGGGATCGAGGACGTGCACGCCCCGGCGGCGCAAGGTCGCGAGGTTCTCGCGTACCGCGGGGTGCTCCCACATCTCGGTGTGCATGGCGGGGCACACGAGGACCGGCGCACGGGTGGCGAGCAACGTGGCGGTGAGCAGGTCGTCGGAGATGCCGGCCGCGTACTTGGCGACAAGCTTGGCCGTGGCGGGCGCGACGACGATCAGGTCGGCGGTCTGACCGAGCCGGGTGTGCGGGATGGGCTCGGGACCACCGAACAGCGAGGTGCGGGCCGGCTCCGAGGCCAGCGCCGAGAACGTGAGCGCGCCGACGAAGTGCTGGGCGTCATCGGTCAGGACCGGAGCGACGTGGACACCGGCGTCGACCAGGCGGCGGCACACCTCGACCGCCTTGTAGGCGGCGATCCCGCCACAGACACCGAGTACGACCCGGGGCATCGGATGCGTCCTCGGCGGTTCGGGGACTCGGGTCGGCCGGGCTCGGTCAGGCCGACGCGTCGGGCGTCGGTTCGGCGATCTCGACGGGTGCGTCGGCGGTGGCGCCCGCCTCGGGCTCCTCGACGCGCTCGTAGACGATCTTGTTGAGGGCGATCTCTTCCAGCGCGATCGACAGCGGCTTGCGTGACACCGACGTGACCTGCGGCGGGACGATCCGCCCGAGTCCCTCGCCGAGCTGGTTGTAGTAGTCGTTGATCTCGCGGGCACGCATCGCTGCGAGCGTGACGAGCGTGAACTTCGAGTCGACCTTGCTCATGAGCGTCTCGATCCGAGGCTCCATGAGCGAGGGGCGGCGTTCAGCCATCAGGCTCCTTCTCAGCTCTGGCGGGATGGTCTCTCCGTCAGCGATTGCGGCGGGCACTCAGGATATCAGCGACCTCGCCGACGGCCCGTTCCACCTCGTCATTCACCACGACCGCATCGAATTCCTCGGCCCCGATGCGCTCTTCGGCCTCGGCGCGGGCCAGCCGTCGAACGATCGACTCCTCGGTCTCGCTCCCCCGCAGCTCGAGCCGGCGCCGCTGCTCCCGGCGGCTCGGCGTCTGCACGAAGACCAAGAGCGCCTCGGGCAGGGCCCGCTTCACCGCCAGCGCGCCCTGGACGTCGACTTCCACCATGACGTCGTGACCGGCCTCGAGCTCATCGGTCACGTACTGCACCGGCGTGCCCTTCAGGTCGCCGTAGACCTCGAACCACTCGAGGAAGCCTCCGGCGTCGCGCAGGGCCTCGAACTCGTCGCGGCTCACGAAGTGGTAGTCGATCCCGTCCCGCTCGTCGGCGCGCGGCGCACGCGTGGTCCACGAGACCGACCAGTGCAGGCTCGGATCGGACGCGCGCAGGCGGGCTCCGATCGTGCCCTTGCCGGCGCCCGACGTCCCGGCCAGGACGAGCAGGACGCCTCGGCGCGAGCTCCCGCCGCCGGACGCGCCGGCGGGATCGTCGGCGTCAGCCGGCAAACTTCTCGAGCAGCGCCCGCCGCTGGTTCGTACCCAGCCCCCGCAAGCGCCGGCTCTCGGAGATCTCGAGCTCCGACATGATGTGACGGGCCCGCACCTTGCCGACACCGGGCAGCGACTCGAGCACGCTCACGACCTTCAGCTTGGCGAGCATGTCGCCCGACTCGTCGCCTCGATCGGCGGCATCGAACAGCTCGCGCAAGGTGAGCGATCCGATCTTCAGCTTGTCCTTCACCTCGGCCCGCTGACGGCGCGCGACTGCGGCCTTTTCGAGCGCGAGTTGACGCTGCTCCGGTGTGAGCGTGGGCGGGTTCGCCATGTGATTCCTCCGGCGCGACGGCGTGATGCGAAAGGTGTGATCCGAGCCGTTCGCAGCTGCTCGAATCAGCAGCGATGCAGCATAGCGAGACTGCGCTCGCCCGCAACTGGGCGGCGGCTTGCGCGCGGGACGTTCCCGCGCTAGCTCGGTGAGAGCGCGCTCATGACCTCGTCGTGCACCCGTTGCGCCGCGGCGCGCAGATCGTCGGCGTGCGTGACCGCGCGTCCGATCACCAGAACGTCGCCGCCGGCACGCGCGACCTCTCCGGGCGTGCCCACGCGCGCCTGGTCGTTGCGGTCGCCGTCGGCGAATCGCACCCCGGGAATCATGGTGACGAAATCGGCGCGCGCCGCGTGCACGCGCTCGATCTCGGCGACCGAACACACGACACCACCGCAGCCCGATGCGATCGCGTTCGCGAGACGCACATCGAAGGCGCTCACGTCGGGATCGCTCGTGAGCACCGTGACCGCGATCCCCGTGGCGGCCGGCGAGCCGGCGGCGCTCGCACCTTCGGCCAGCCCCTCGACACCCGCGCGCAACATCTCGACGCCCCCCGCGGCGTGGAAATTCACGTAGCGAGCGCCTTGGCGCCCGAGCTCCCGCGCGGCGCGGTACACGGTCGTCGGGATGTCGTGCAGCTTGATGTCGGCGAACACGTCGAGATCGAGCGCGCGCATCCGGGCAATGGCCTCGGGTCCGGCGGCGGTGAAGAGCTCGAGGCCCACCTTTGCGACGCCGAACCACGGCGAGACCTCCTTGGCCATCTGCTCGGCGCGGTCGAGATCGTTGACGTCGAGCGCGAGCGCGAGCCGCTTGCGAATATCCATCAGCACAGCCCTCCCGTCAGGTCGCGCACGCGCGCGACATCGTGACGCGCACACCACGCGCCGAGCTCCTCGACGATGCGAAGCGTCGCGCGCGGGTCGGCGAAGGTCGCGGTACCGACGCCGACGGCCGACGCGCCCGCCAACAGCATCTCCGCCGCGTCCTCGCCGGTGGTCACTCCCCCGGTCCCGATGATCGCGACACCCGGATACGCGCGCGCGACCTCCCAAACGGCGCGCAGCGCGATCGGCTTGATCGGCGGACCCGACACCCCGCCGCCGCCCGCGCCGAGACGGGGCGCGCGCTGCGCAGCATCGACAACGAGTCCCATGACGGTGTTGACCAACGTGAGACCGGTCGCGCCCGCGTCGAGCGCGGCGCCCGCGATCGCGACGAGGTCCGTGACGTTCGGCGAGAGCTTCGCGAACACGGGTGCCGCGCCGCCGAGCGCGTCGACCACCGCGTGCGTCGCTTCGCGTGTCGTCTCCGGCGCGTGCGCGAACACCTGCGCGCGAGCCTCCACGTTCGGGCACGAGAGATTCACCTCGATCGCGACTACACGGTGCGCGACATCCTTCAGTGCGCGTGCTGCCCCTTCGTAGTCGGCCACCGTCCGACCCCAGATCGAAGCGACGACACGCGCTCCGTGCGCTTCGAGCGCGGGCAGATCGCGCGCGATCCAGGCGTCGATCCCCGGGCCCGGAAGGCCGACCGAGTTGATCATCCCGCCACCCGGCGCTTCGGCGACGCGCAGCGGCGGGTTGCCCTCCGAGGCGAACACCGCCACCGACTTCGTGGTCACGGCGCCGAGGCCCCGCGGATCGCAGAGCGCCGCGACCTCGGCCCCGTGACCGAACGTGCCGGAGGCCGCGACGATCGGGTTCGCCAAACGCAACGGCCCGACGTCGACGGCCAGATCGACGCCGGACGATCGCAGGCGCCTGCTCATCGCCGGATCACACCTCGAACCGGAGTTGGCCGTCGGCGTGGTACTCCTGCAGCGAGCGCACGTCGGCGGCGCGCTCGGCCTCCTCGGTGATGCCGGCGGCCGCGGCAACCGCCGCCGCCACGGTGGTGATGCAGGCCACTCCGTGCACGAGCGCGGACCGGCGGATGTGCATGCCGTCGGCGCGCGGGCCGCGGCCCCGGGGGGTGTTGATCACCAGATCGACCTTGCCGGACGAGATCAACTCGACGGCGTCGACGCCCACGTCCTCGCCGACCTTCGCGACGATCGTCTCCACCCGCACCCGGTGGTCTTCCAGCATGCGCGCGGTCCCCGCCGTAGCGACGATCGAGAAGCCGAGGTCGAAGAACCGGCGGGCGGCGAACACGCCCGCGTCCTTGTCGCGGTCGGCAAGCGAGAGGAAGACCGTTCCCTGGTGCGGGAGCTTGTTGCCTGCTCCGGCCTGGCTCTTCGCGAACGCCATCCCGAACGTGCGGTCGATGCCCATCACCTCGCCGGTCGAGCGCATCTCCGGCCCGAGGATCGTGTCGACCTCGGGGAAGCGATTGAACGGGAGCACCGCTTCCTTCACGGCCACATGACGACCGGGCGCGGGCGGCCGGAGCACACCCTCGGTGAAGAGCTCGGCGAAGGTCGCGCCGAGCATGACCCGCGCCGCGACCTTGGCGAGCGGCGACCCCGGTCGCCTTGCTCACGAACGGCACGGTGCGGCTGGCACGCGGATTGGCCTCGATGACGAAGACGCGCCCGTCCTTGACCGCGTACTGCACGTTGAGCAGGCCGAGGACGCCGAGTTCCTCCGCCAGCGCCCGCGTGTATTCCTCGATCGTCTGCACGACGCCGGCCGGCAGCGTCGGCGGCGGGATCGCGCACGACGAGTCACCCGAGTGCACACCGGCTTGTTCCGTGTGCTCCATCACGCCGCCGATGATGCACGCGCCGGTACGGTCGCGCAGCGCGTCGACGTCGACCTCGGTCGCGTCCTCCAAGAACCGGTCGACGAGCGCGGGACGCTCCGCCGACAGTCCTCCTTCGCGTCCGAGCGAGCCGGTGTGGGCGAGCTCGGCCATGGCGCGGCGGACGTCGTCGTCGTCGTAGACGATCTGCATCGCGCGCCCGCCGAGCACGTACGAGGGCCGCACCAACACCGGGTACCCGATGGTGTTCGCAACCGCGACGGCTTCGTCGGCGGAGGTCGCCATGGCACCGTCGGGCTGCGGGATGCCGAGACGGTTGCACAGCGCGTTGAACTGCTCGCGGTCCTCGGCCGCGTCGATCGACGCGGGTGAGGTGCCGAGGATCGGGATGCCACTGCGCTCGAGTTGGTGCGCGAGCTTGAGCGGGGTTTGACCTCCCAGGCTGACGATCACGCCGCGCACGTCGCCGGCTTCTTGCAACCGGTGGCAGACGTTCAGCACGTCTTCGTTCGTGAGGGGTTCGAAGAACAGCCGGTCGCTCGTGTCGTAGTCGGTCGAGACCGTCTCCGGATTGCAGTTGACCATCACCGTCTCGTAACCCGCGTCGCGGAGTGCGAACGCGGCGTGGACACAGCAGTAGTCGAACTCGACACCCTGACCGATCCGGTTCGGTCCGCTGCCCAGGATGATGACCGCGGGCTTGGTCAGCGGCGCGATCTCGTCCTCGTCCTCGTAGGTGCTGTAGTGATACGGGGTGAACGCCTCGAACTCGGCCGCGCACGTGTCGACGGTCTTGTAGGTGACCCGCACCCCCGCCGCGAGCCGATGGGTGCGCACGTCGGCTTCGGTCGCGCCCCACAGGTAGGCGAGCTGGCCGTCGGAGAAGCCGAACCGCTTGGCCCGGCGCCAGTCCGAGCGCGGGATCCGGGCGAGATCGCGCCCGAGCGGGGCGAGGCGATCGCGTTCCTCCACGATCTGGAGGATCTGGTCGAGGAACCACGGGTCGATGCCGGTGACCTCGTTCAGGCGTTCGACGGAAACGAACCGGCGCAGGGCGGCTTCCAGTTGGAAGATGCGATCGGGCGTGGGAATCGCCGCGGCCAAGACGAGCTCGTCGTCGGTGAGGACATCGAGCTCGCGCTCGGCGGGGTCGCAGTTGAGCCCGAGCCGACCGGTCTCGAGCGAACGCACGGCCTTCTGCAACGACTCGCAGAACGTACGGCCGATGGCCATCACCTCGCCGACCGACTGCATCTGCGTGCCCAGTATCGGATTCGAGCCCGGCAGCTTCTCGAACGCCCAGCGCGGGAACTTGGTGACGACGTAGTCGATGCGTGGGCTCGAAGCTGGCCGGCGTCTCGCGCGTGATGTCGTTCTGCACCTCGTCGAGGCGATAGCCCACTGCGAGCTTGGCCGCGATCTTGGCGATCGGAAAGCCCGTGGCCTTGCTGGCGAGCGCGGAGCTACGGGACACGCGCGGGTTCATCTCGATGATGACCATCTCGCCCGTGTGCGGGTGGACCGCGAACTGCACGTTCGAGCCGCCGGTCTCCACGCCGATGCGGCGGATGCACGCGAAGGCCGCGTCGCGCATGAGTTGGTACTCGACGTCGGTGAGGGTCTGCGCGGGGGCGACGGTGATCGACTCGCCGGTGTGCACGCCCATTGGATCGAGGTTCTCGATCGAGCAGATGACCACGACGTTGTCGGCGTGATCGCGCATCACCTCGAGCTCGTATTCCTTCCAGCCGGCGATGCTGCGCTCGATCAGGATCTCCGAGATCGGGCTCGCGGCAAGGCCGCGTTCCGCGACCCGCCGCATCTCGTCCTCGTCGTATGCGATACCGGTGCCGCCACCGCCGAGGATGTACGCGGGCCGGATGATGACGGGATACCCGACCTCGGCGCCGACGCGCAGCGCGTCGTCGACCGTGTACGCGATGCCCGAGGGTGGCACGACGAGACCGATCTCGGTCATCGCGACCTTGAAACGTTGGCGGTCTTCGGCGGTGCGGATGGCCTCGACGTTCGCACCGATCATCTCGACGTTGTATTTCTCGAGCACTCCGGCTTCGTGGAGCGCGATCGCGAGGTTGAGCCCGGTCTGCCCGCCGAGCGTCGGCAACACTGCGTCGGGGCGTTCCTTGGCGATGATGCGTTCCAGCGTCGGGACGTCGAGCGGCTCGACGTAGGTGGCGTCGGCGAACTCGGGGTCGGTCATGATCGTCGCCGGGTTGGAATTCACCAGCACGACCCGGTAGCCCTCCTCGCGCAGCACCCGGCACGCCTGCGTGCCCGAATAGTCGAACTCGCACGCCTGTCCGATGACGATGGGGCCGCTGCCGATCAGCAGGATCGTCTCGATGTCGTTCCTACGCGGCATCGGTCATCCCGCCCTCATGAGTTGCGTGAACTGTTCGAACAGGTAGCGCGCGTCGTGCGGGCCGGGCCCGGCCTCCGGGTGGTACTGCACGCTGAAGGCGCGGAGATCCTCGCTGAGCACGCCCTCGACGTCGCCGTCGTTCAGATTGACGTGCGAGACCGTGCTCCCGTCCGGGAGCGACGAGGAGTCGACCGCGTAGTTGTGGTTCTGACTCGTGATCTCCACCTTGCCGTCGGACAACCGGCGCACGGGATGATTGCCGCCGTGGTGCCCGAAGCGGAGCTTGAACGTCTCCGCGCCCAGGGCGAGACTCATGATCTGGTGCCCGAGGCAGATGCCGAACACCGGCACGTTGCCGAGCAGCTGTTGCACGCTCTCGCGCGCGGCGGTGACCGCGGCCGGATCGCCCGGACCGTTGGAGAGGAACACACCGTCGGGGGCGCGGGCCAACACCTCGGTGCCGCTCGTACCGGCCGGCACCACCTCGACCTGGCACCCCGCACCCACCAGTTGGTCGAGGATCGAACGCTTGATACCGAAGTCGTACGCGACCACGAACAAGGTCGCGTCGTCGGGACCGACGGAATACGGCTCCGAGGTACTGACCTCCGACGCGAGGTCGCGACCGTCGGTTCCGCCGTCGGCCTGCGCGGCCGAGAGCAGCGTGTCGCGATCCGCCGTTCCGAACGCCCCCGGTATCGCGCCGGCGCGGCGGATGTGACGGGTCAGGCGGCGCGTGTCGATGCCGGCGATGCCGGAGATCTCGTGACGGGTCAAGAAGCCGTCGATGTCGTCGGTCGCCCTCCAGTTCGACGGCCGGCGGGAGAGATCGCGGACGATGACACCGCGACACCGGGGCGCGATGGCCTCGTCGTCGCGCTGGTTGACGCCGTAGTTCCCGATGTGCGGGTAGGTGAAGGTGATGATCTGTCCCGCGTACGACGGGTCGGTGATGATCTCCTGGTAGCCCGCGAGCGCGGTGTTGAACACGACCTCACCCGTCGCGACCCCGCCGTCGGGCTGATGGCCGACCGCAACACCCTCGAACGTCTCGCCGTCGGCCAGAACCAACAACGCCTCTGTCACGCTTTCCCCTCATTCGTCGTTCCCGACCCGGCTGCCCGCGCGCGGTTCGGCGTCATCTGGTCGCCTCGTGGTCGCGGACCGTGGGGATGCCGCGGTAGACGGTGTGCCGGACCTTGCCGGTGAGCTTCCAACCCTCCCAGGGCGAGTTGCGCGACTTGCTCGCGAGGCGGCCCCCGTCGACCGACCACGAGTAGGCGGGGTCGATCACGCAGAGGTTCGCGACGTTCCCGGCGACGATCGGGGCGCCGTGACCGTCGGCGTCGAGACCGGCGACGCGGGCGGGCTGCCACGACAACGCGGCGAGCGCCTGCGCGAGCGTCAGGATCCCCGGCTCGACGAGCGTCGTGAGCACCACGGCAAGCGCGGTCTCCACGCCGAGCATTCCCGCGGGCGCCTCCTCGAACGGAACGTCCTTGCTCTCGGGCGTGTGCGGCGCATGATCGGTCGCGATCGCGTCGATCGTGCCGTCGATCAGCGCGGCACGCAGGGCGTCGACATCGGCCTGCTCGCGCAGCGGGGGGTTCATCTTGAACGCGGGATCGAAGTGCGCGCACGACTCGTCGGTGAGCACGAGGTGTTGCGGCGTGCACTCCGCAGTGACGCGCACGCCGTCGGCCTTGGCGGCGCGTACGAGCGCGGCCGAGGCCGCGCACGACATGTGCAGCACGTGGTAACGACCACCCGTGCGACGCGCGAGTTGCAGGTCGCGGGCGACGATCGTCGACTCCGCTTCCGCCGGGCGTCCGGGGATCCCGAGCCGCGCCGACCACGCGCCCTCGTGCATGTGCCCTCCCCGCACGAGCGCCGGGTCCTCGGCGTGCTGGGCCAGGACCGCCTCGGGGAGCGCGGCGGCGTACTCGAACGCGTGGCGCATGACCAGCGCGTCGGCGACACAGTCACCGTCGTCGGTGAACACGCGCACCCCGAGGTCGTAGAGCTCGCCCATCGGCGCGAGCTCCTCGCCCTTGCGGCCCTTGGTGATGCACCCGGCCGGGCGCACGTCGCACAGCCCGACCGCACGACCGCGGTCGAGCACCGACTGCACGACCGCGGCGTCGTCGATCGGCGGATCGGTGTTCGGCATGCAGACGACGGCCGTGCATCCGCCGAGCGCGGCCGCACGCGACCCGTCTCGATGGTCTCGCTGTCTTCGCGGCCCGGTTCCCGGAAGTGCACCTGGATGTCGACGAGCCCCGGTGCGACGACGCAACCCTCGGCGTCGAGCACGACCGCGCCCGCCGACGGCGCCAGACCCGGCGCGACTTCGCGCGATCACCCCGTCGACCACGCGCACGTCGCCGGGCCGTTCGCCGGTGGCGTCGAGCACGCGGCCCCCGCGGATGAAGACCTCTCCGTCAGCCACGCCCACCCCCGACCACGCGCGCCCTGGACAATCCGGCGCGAGACAATCCGGCCCTAGACAATGGGGCCTCCGGAACCGAGGAGCGACCACAGCACGGCCATGCGGACCGCGACCCCGTTGCCGACCTGCTCGGTGACGAGCGACCGGGCCGAGTCGGCGACCTCGCCGGCGATCTCGATGCCGCGGTTCATCGGGCCCGGATGCATCACGAGGGTGTCGGGCTTGCACCGCGCCGCCCGTTCGACGCTGAGTCCCCAGCGCGCGGAGTACTCGCGCAACGAGGGGAACAGCGCCTGACCGATGCGCTCGCGCTGTATACGCAGGAGGTACACGACGTCGACTTCGGGGAGCACCTCGTCGAGGTCGCTCGTGACCTGCACGGGCCACCCGTCGAGACGTTCGGGCATCAAGGTGGGCGGGCCGACGAGGGTGAGCTCGCAGCCGAGTGCGTGAAACGCGGTCACGTCACTGCGCGCCACGCGCGAATGCCGGATGTCGCCGACGATCGCGATCCGGCAACCGTCGAGCGACGGGCCGCGATGGCGGCGGAGGGTGAACGCGTCGAGGAGCGCCTGTGTGGGATGTTCGTGACAGCCGTCACCGGCGTTGACCACCCGGGCCGAGCTCCACGATGCGACGCGGTGCGGCGCGCCCGCGGCGCCGTGGCGCACGACGATCGCGTCGACGCCCATGGCATCGATGGTCTGCACGGTGTCGAGCAGGCTCTCGCCCTTCTTCACCGACGACGTCGACACCGAGAAGGTCATCGTGTCGGCGGAAAGGCGCTTGGCCGCGGTCTCGAACGACAGGCGCGTGCGGGTCGAGTCTTCGTAGAAGAGCGACACGACGGTCTTGCCGCGCAACGCGGGAACCTTGGGGATGTCGCGTTGCGTCACCTCGAGGAAGGAATCGGTGAGGTCGAGCATCGCCTCGATGCCGGCGCGCCCACCCAGATCGTCGACCGAGAGCAGATGTTTCACGGGTGTGGCTCCTCCCGTTCGGGAACACCCCACAGGTCGACCCCGTCGTCGCCGTCGACCTCGGCCAACCGCACCCGCACGTCCTCGCTCGAGCGGGTCGGCAGGTTCTTGCCGACATAGTCGGCGCGGAGCGGCAACTCGCGATGGCCCCGATCGACCAGGACGGCGAGTTGGACGGCCCGGGGCCGGCCGAGCTCGTGCAGGGCGTCGAGCGCGGCCCGGGCGGTGCGCCCCGTGAACAGCACGTCGTCGACGAGCACCACGACCTTGCCCGAGATGTCGGGCACCTCCGTCGGCCCGAGCGGCGCGACCGGACGCAGCCCGATGTCGTCGCGGTAGAACGCGACGTCGAGCGCGCCGAGCGCGGGCTCGACGGATTCGAAGGAGGCGATCGCCGCCGCGATGCGCTGGGCGAGCGCGACGCCACGCGTGTACATCCCGACGAGGACCACGTCGTCGGCGCCGTGATTGCGCTCGACGATCTCGTGGGCGACGCGGGTCAGCGCCCGCCGGAGATCGTCGGCGTCGAAGACCTTCGTGCGGAGGATCGCAGCGGGAACGCCGGGACCGCGGCTGCCGCGCGCGTCACGTTCGCCGGCCTGCTGAGGCGACAAGTCCTACTCCTCCGTAGGGACCTCACAGGATCCCCTTCACGGTCGGATCGAGGTTAGCACCGCGTCGGCCTGCACGCGATCCGCTTCGGACACACCGTGCGCCGAGAACAGCGCCGCGTCGAGGGTCTCGCCGAGCGCGGTGAGGCGATCGTCACCGAGTTGCAGCGCGAGTGCGGCCGCGTACTCACGCGGGGTCTCCGCGGGCGCCCGGGCGCGGCCCGCCTTGCGTCCGGCCTTCTCCAGCCGGTGCAGGGCGCCGGTACTCCACGACGCGCGCCGCGCTCGCCGGCGCCGGGCCGCGGCGACGATCTCGGGTGTCGCACCCACGACGAGCACGATGAGCAGCGCCGCGATCGCGAGCGGCACGGCGTTGCGCCGGGCGTCGGTCAGCCACGAGCCACCGGGCTTCGCGTCACCCGCGAGGGGAACCGACGCGGTCGGGTCGAATCCCTGCCAGCCGATCCCGGCGAAGTAGATCTCGGCCCAGGCGTGCGCGTCGCGCTCGCGCACCACGAACCGCCCGCTGAGCGCGTCGCGCGCGCCGGGCGCGAAGCCGGTGACGAGCCGGGCCGGGATGCCGGCGTTGCGGGCCAGGACCACCAGGCTGCTCGCGATCTGCTCGCACCAGCCGACCCGGCTGCGGAACAAGAAATCGTCGACGACGTCGACGCCGGGAGGAGACAACGGGGCCTTCAACGAATACTTCGTGTTGGCTCCCAGCCATCCCTCGATCGCCCGCACCTTGTCGAGGGTCGTCGGCTGGCCCGCGGTGATCTGGCGGGCGAGGCCGACGACGCGTGACGTCGTCGGCAGGCTCGTCGCGGAGGTGACGTACTGCTTGACGATCGGCGCGGGGAGCGCGGTCTTGTCGGCGGCCCGCAGCGTCGCCTCGGTCACGGGCAGGCTGCGGCTGTCGACGGTGTACACCGCGCCTTTGCCGAAACCGGGACCACGCACGACCCGCAGGGTGCCGTCGGGTTGCTCGTTCACCAGCCGGTCGGTCTCGATCGATCGCGGGCTCGGCGCCGCGAACACGACATCGGAGAATCCCGCCTCGACGTGGAAGGTCTGGTGAAACGACACACCCGACTGGGCGCCGATGTCGTAGGGCGCGGGTTCGACGACGGCCTTGGTCCCGTCGTCGTGCGACAGGAAGTCCAGTGGGTTGCCGGGGTCGCTGTTGGCCCAACTCGACCTCTGGTACGTGTCGAAGGTCTCGCCCCGCCAGAAATCCGCGTGGGCGGCGTCGACGGTGAACACGACCGCGTCGGACAGGCGCGGCCGCGACGTGAGATCGAGCTCGCTGCTCGATTGCAGCGAGGTCGGCGCGTTGTCGACGTCGCCCGTGGTCGGCTGTAGGCCGGGCCAGACGTGGCGACCGAGGCGTTGGGTCACCGTGGGTACGAGCACGACCGCCGCGACCACGACGACCAAGGCGATGATCGCAGACACCCGCACGGTCTCGGGGAGCCGGCGCGCGAACGGCTCGCCGCCACGCAGCGCAGGCACCATCTCGGCGTCGGCCCGGTCGACGAGCACCAGTGTGAGCATCGTGGCGGCCGCCCACACGACGAGGAGCCAACTGCGGTCGGCGCCCGCGAACGAGGCATGGCGCAGGGCGGCCAGTCCTCCGAGACCGAGCAGCACGACGGTCGCGCGCCGCGTCGGGATCGACGGCAGCGCGAGTACGCCCAGGGCGGCCGCGATCCCACCGGCCAGCGCGCCGAGGATCCAGGGGAAATGCGCGTGCTCGGCCGCGATCCCGCCGACCGATCCGAGCGCGATCGCCGCCGGTACCGCCACGATCCGGTAGCTCGGCGCGACCCTCCGGTCGCGGCCCGTCCGCTTCCCCCCCGGCTCCGACCGACTCATGCGTGCACGATTTCGACGGGCCAATGCTCGGGGGCCGCGGGTGGAGGACCCGCGACCGAGCGCGCGAGCCGCCGCCCGAGCGCGCGCGCATCGGCGACCAACTCCCCCACCGGCTCGCCCGCTTCGAAGGTGCCGCACCACACGACTCCGCCGGCGGCGAGCGTCGCCGTGCCGATGCCGGCCGCGAGACTCGCAGCCTTCTCTGGGGCATCGCCGCGCAGATCGACGACGAGCGCGATCCCGATCGCCGGCGGCGGCTCGTGCTCGCGCACGACGATCTCGCCACGCCGCGCGCTCGTGGGCCAATGCACCAGCCGCGCCGCGTCACCGGGCGAGTACGGGCGCACGGCGCGCACCGTGTCGCCGCCACCATGTACGAGCAGAAGCGAACCGTTCGAGATCTGCGCGTCGGGAATCGGTTTCAACACTGCTGGCGCGGCGCTCGGCCGCGGCGCGACGACGATCGGGGCGGGCAGCGCGACGCGCACCGTGCGGGTACGGACGAAGACACCGAGGGGGGCCGACGTGCGCAACTGCACGCGCACGGAGCGGAACACGCCCCGGCGGGCGGCCGCGTGCGGAAGCTGTCCGGTCGCGGGCGCGGATGTACGCAGCCAGACCCCGGGTGGATCCAGGGCCCGCACGTCGACACGGGTGGAACGGCCGTGGATCTCGATGCGCAACTCCACCGCATCACCCACGACCGCGTCGGTCGGCGCGACGGCCGCGACCCGCAGGCGCCGCAACGACCAGATCGGCCACACGATCCCGAGCACGAACAAGGTGAACGCGAAGACCCCGACCGCGACCACCGCCTCTTGGCCCGTCGCCGCGCCGGCGGCCACGCCGTAGGCGCCGAGCGTGAACAGCACGATCGACGTCAGCGTGAGATCGCCCGGGCCCTGATGGCTCGCCCCGCCGCCGCGCAGCGCGGCGCCCGGGCCCCGTTCCCGCGCCGCACCAGCCGTCTCGGGTGGGCTCACGGTCACGAGAACACGCCGATCACGCGAGCGGGGCGGCGATGCGTTCCACGATGTCGTCGATCATGCGCGCGCCCGCGGCGATGTCGACGCCGCTCGCCAGCACGATGCGATGCGCGAGCGATGCGGGCGCAACCGCCTTGACGTCGTCGGGCGAGACGAAGTCGCGGCCCATGACGGTCGCGTGGGCCTTCGCCGCGTGCAACAAGCTGAGGCTCGCCCGCGGCGACGCGCCGAGCGCGACGCCGGGATGCGTGCGCGTCGCGTCGGCGACATCGAGGACGTAGTCGAGCACGGAATGTGCACAGTGGACGTGACGCACCGCGGCCATCGCCGCCGCGAGCTCCGCCGGGGTGGTGACCGGTTCGATGTCGTCGAGGGCGACGACTCCGCCGCCGCCGCTCAGGATCTGGCGCTCGGCCTCCCGACCGGGTCGACCGATCGTGCACACCATCGCGAATCGGTCGAGCTGGCTGTCGGGCAGCGGGAACGTTCCGGCGTGACCGAACGGGTTCTCCGTCGCGACCAAGAAGAAGGGCACGGGCAACGGGTGGGTCACGCCGTCGACCGTGACCTGATGCTCCTCCATCGGTTCGAGCAGCGCGGCCTGGGTGCGCGGCGACGCGCGGTTCACCTCGTCGACGAGCACGACGTTGGCGAAGATCGGGCCCGACCGGAACTCCCAGGCGCCGGTCGCGGGGCTGTACACCGACGTGCCGGTGACGTCGGCCGGCAGCAGATCCGGAGTGCACTGCACCCGCCCGAACCGTCCGCCGATCGCGTTCGCCATCGACTTCGCCAACAACGTCTTGCCGGTACCGGGCACGCCTTCGACGAGGAGATGACCACCCGCCAAGAGCGCTACCACGGCCAGCCCGACGACATCGTCGGCTCCGCGCATCGATCGGGACACCGCGTGGAACACGTCGACGGCGATGGTGCGCGGATCGCGGGGTTCGTCGACGGGCGCATTCGGCAGCTGCATACCGGGACCAGGGTAGGTCACCACGCCGTCCCCTCAGGACGGCGGGTCGACCGAGCCGGGGTCGTCGGAACCGTCCTCGCCGATCTCGCCGAGCAGCAACGAGACCAGTTCGAAGTGCAATTGCGTGAGCCAGGCATAGAGCACCCCGTACTCGAAGCGCGGGTCGCCGGGCTCGTAGTCGGTGTCGGCGTCCTCGGTGACGCCCAACGCCGTGCCGATGACGAGCCGGGCGTCATTGATGGCGGTCAGCCACTGCATCTCCTGGTCGGGCCCGAGCACGATCTCGACCACACCTTTGCGGTTCGCCTCGGCACCGTCGAGGCCGTCGACGATCACCCCGAGCGCGGATCGCCGCGCCTGCACGAGGTCGTCGTGCACGAGGGCGTCGTACTCCGCCTGTGCGGTCTCCTCGGTGGGATCGAGGTAGGCGCGCGGGTAGAGGCGGTCCCGGACCTCGCCGGCGGGCGGCTCCTCGACGATGGACAGCATGTCGCGCGCGGTCATCGCCAACAGCTCGACCTCTTGCGAGTACAAGCGGACGACGAGCCCGCCGTCGCGCCCGTCGCCCGAACGTGCGCCGCGCCATTCAGTCGTCCCTTTGCATCGTCGCCCACAGACCATGCGCATGCAGTCGGGCAACGTCGGCTTCGCACTTCTCCCGGGCGCCGTTGGCGACGACCGCCTTGCCCTCGAAATGCACCTGATTGGTGAGCCGGCTCGCCTTCGCGCGCGAGTAGCCGAACAGCTTCTGGAAGACGAAGATGACGTACGCGAACGTGTTGACGGGATCGTTCCAGACGATGACGACCCAAGGAACGTCGGGCCGCGTCTGTTCACCGCGGAGCAACTCCTCGACCGTGTCGGGGATCGTGATCTCCTGAATGTCTGGAGAGCTCATCACTTCTCCGCGTCGAGGTCCTCGACGCCGTCGGCCACCTCCGCGGCCTCCACGTCGACCTCCGCTGCGACCTCCGCACCGACATCGCCGGGGCGGACGTCTTCGGCGATGCGCGCGAGCAGGCCGTTGACGAATCTCCCGGAGTCCTTCGTGGAGTACTGCTTCGCGAGCTCGACCGCCTCGGTGATGACCGCACCGGTCGGCGTGTCCGCCACCCACGCGAGCTCGAAGGTGCCGAGGCGGAGCAACGCGCGATCGATCACCGGCATCCGCTCGAGCGACCAGTGCTCCGAGAACTTGCGGATGATCGCGTCGATCTCGTCACGATGCTCGTCCGCGCCGAGCACGATGAAGCACGCGTACTCGTCGGGAACGACGGGGAGCTCGGCGAGGAGCTCGGCCGCGCGCAAACCTCGCAGCTCGGATTCGTACGCGAGACCCAGTGCCCGTTCCCGCGCTGCGCGGCGCGTCGCCACCGGCATCTCCTCTCGGTCCGCTCAGGAGCGGGACAGATACTCGCCGGTGCGCGTATCGACCTTCACGCGGTCACCGACATTCACGAAGAGCGGCACCTGCACGACGAATCCGGTCTCCAACGTTGCCGCCTTGCGCGCGCCCGACACCCGGTCACCCTGCATGCCGGGCTCGGTCTCGGTGACGCTCAGCTCCACCGACGCCGGTAGGTCGACACCGATGACCTCGTCCTCGTACGTCGGCAGCACCGCCGTGTCGCCTTCCTTCAGGTAATTGACGGCAGTAGCCGATGCTCTGCGCGGTCACCTGGAGCTGGTCGTAGGTCTCGTTGTCCATGAAGACGTAGTCGGTTCCCTCGCGGTAGAGGAACTGCATCTCGCGCTTGTCGATGACCGCGACCTTGACCTTCTCGTCGGCGCGGAAGGTGCGGTCGAGGACCGCGCCGTTGCGCACGTTCTTCAACTTCGTGCGCACGAATGCGCCACCTTTGCCCGGCTTGACGTGCTGGAACTCGACGACGGTGACGAGCCCCTCCGGGAGGTTGAGGGCCATACCGTTCTTCAAGTCGTTGGTGGAGATGCTCACGAGACGAGATCCTTGGTGGTCAGGGTGAGGACTTCGCCGCCGGTCGCACCGACGACGAGAGTGTCCTCGATGCGCACACCGCCGATTCCGGGGAGGTAGACACCCGGCTCGACCGTGACGACGTCGTTCAAGAGCAAGGTATCACCGGCGGTGGCCGCCACCCGGGGAGCCTCGTGGATCTCGAGACCGACGCCGTGACCGGTCGAGTGCGAGAACGCATCCGCCCAACCGGCTTCGGCGATCACGTCGCGCGACTGCCTGGTCGACTGCCGAACAGGCGGTGCCGACCGCGACGGCGGCGCGGCCCGCCTGCCTGGCTCTGCAAGCACGACGTCGTAGAGATGGCGGGCGTCCGGGCCCGGGTCGCCCACCGAGACCGTCCGGGTCATGTCGGAGCAATAGCCCTCGACGACGCAACCGAAGTCGCAGACGACGAGCTCGTTGCGTTCGATGACGCGATCGCTCGGCACGTGGTGCG
This sequence comes from uncultured Actinomycetes bacterium, assembly GCA_963812205.1. Lineage (GTDB taxonomy): Bacteria > Actinomycetota > Acidimicrobiia > IMCC26256 > PALSA-610 > PALSA-610. Next base: position 792,436 of record CAWEUJ010000002.1, on the reverse strand, counting down.
GCTTCGAGCCGTTGGGTCCCGAGGCGATGATCGGATCGAAGCTGTTGCCGCTCGCTCCGCGCTCGCGCATCGCGAACTCGAGCGCGAGGGCGAATTCCCGCTCGCTCGGTCGCGCCGCCAGCATCGGCAACAGCGATTGGAACGCGTCGTCGGCGATCGCGCACGCGCGCCGGATCCGGTCGATCTCGCCCGCGTCCTTCACGCGCCGCAATCCCTCGACGAGCTCCCCGGCCGGCACGAGGTCGACTCCCGCGAACGCAGCCGCGTAGTCGATCTGCTGCGCCCAACGTGACGCTGTGCTCCTCGAGCCCGAGGCGCGACCCGGCCGCGACCGCGTCGACCAGCGCCGCCTTCTGCGCTGCGCCGGTGAGCCCGATCTCGATCTCGGCGTGCGCGCCCGCCGCGTCGAGCTCTTCGTGCGCGCGCTGCGTGTATCGGCCGTCGGTCACGAACAGGGCGCCGTCGCGCGCGTGACGAGCAGCGTTCCCGCGGAGCCGGTGAACCCGGTGAGGTAGCGCACGTTGGCGAGCTTCGTCACGAGCAGCGCGTCGATCTCCGCATCGGCCATGCGCTCTTGCAGGCGGCCGATGCGGGATCCGACCTCGAGGGCGGCGAGGGGGGCGTGGAGAAGTCGGTGCCGGTCACCGTCATGTGCGTTCCTCCAACAAGGTCGCCGCCGCGTCGACCGCCAAGCGGTAGCCGGCGGCCTGCAACCCGGTGATCGTGCCGTCGACGACGGGCGAGATCACCGAGTGGTGCCGCCAGGCCTCCCGGGCATACGGGTTCGAGAGATGCACCTCGATCTTGACGCCGCTGTACGTCGCGAGCGCGTCGGTGAGCGTGTAGGCGTAGTGCGAGAACGCGCCGGGATTGAACACGATCGCCGCGCAGCGACCGCGCGCGCTCGTGAATCGCGTCGACGAGCACACCCTCGTGATTCGACTGGAGCGAGCTCGATCGTCATGGCCGCGCTCGGCCGCCGCCTCCGTCGCGATCGCGACGAGCTCACCCAGCGTCGTGGTGCCGTAGAGATCGGGCTCGCGCTCGACCCAACAAGTTCAAGTTCGGTCCCGAGAGCAACAAGATCGTCGCCATGTGCGGCCTATCCCTCTATACCTATCGCCGCGAGCGCCTTGCGCACCGCGGCCGGGTCGGGATCGTCGACCCGTTCGATTCCGCTCGGCCCCGCGAGCATGAACGTGAGGCCACCGCCCGACTTCTTGTCGCGGGCCATGATCGGGACGATCTCGTCGGCCCGCAAGCCGGGCGGCGCCTGGGTGGGGAGCCCGAGGCCGGCGACGAGGTACTCGTGGTGCGCGACCGACGTGTTGATCGATGCGCTCGAGCGTGCCGGCGAGCTGCGCCGGCGAACACGAGCCCGATCGCCACCGCCTCGCCGTGCAACAACGCGTGGCCCGACGCGGTCTCGAGCGCGTGCGCGAGCGTGTGGCCGTAGTTGAGCACCGCCCGGGTCCCGGTCGTCTCGAACTCGTCGGCGCTCGACGTACGCGGCCTTGATCTCGGCGCTGCGCGCGATCACCTCGGCGAGCGACGCCGGGATCGCGCCCGACGAGCGGCCGGCGTCCGGCCGAGACGAAGTCGTCACCCATCAACGCGTACTTCGCGATCTCACCGAGGCCGCAGCGGTATTCGCGATCCGGGCAGGGTCGCGAGCGCGACGGGATCGGCGAGCACCGCGATCGGCTGGTGGAACGCGCCGACGAGGTTCTTGCCCTCGGGCAGGTTCACCCCGGTCTTGCCGCCGATGGCGGAGTCGACCATCGCCGAGCAGCGTCGTCGGCACCTGCACGACGTCGACACCGCGGTAGTACACCGCGGCCGCGAATCCGGCCGTGTCGCCGACGACCCCGCCGCCGAGCGCGATCACCGCGTCGCCGCGGAGGAGTCCCCACTGCGCGAAGCGCGCGGCAGAGATCGTCGACCGTGGCGAGCGTCTTGTCGTCCTCGCCGTCGCCCATGAGGAACGTCTCGTGCGTCGACGCCGGCCGCATCGAGCGCGGTTGCGTACCTCGCCGGCGAGGTCGGCCGGGATCGCGGCCTGCGTGACGAGCGCGGCGCGGCGCCGACCGGCGAGTACCGAGGTCAACTCGGCCACGGCTCCGTCGCCGACCACGACGTCGTAGCCGCGGAGTCGGCCGCGAGGTCGGACCGTGCGCGCGAGGTCGACACGATGCGCGCGCTCACGCGACCGCTCCTTCGAACACCGACAGCACGGCGTCGGCGACCGCGGCGACATCGAGGTCGTCGGTGTCGACCCGGAAGTGCGACGGCCGCTTCGTAGCTGGGCTCTCGAATCGCCTTCCAGCCGGGCCAGCGCGCCGGCGGGGTCGTCGCGCGAGCAGCGGGCGCGTCGATCCGTCGCCGACACGAGCCAGCAGTGTCGGCGCGGGTGCCCGCAACCACACGACCACTCCCGCGCGTCGCGAAGCCGCCGGCGATTCTCGGGATCGACCACCGTTCCGCCGCCGCATCCGATCACGAGCGGCTCCGGCGACACGCACACGTCGGCGACGGCCTCGCGCTCGAGCTCGCGGAACCGCGCTTCACCGCAGTCGCGCGAAGATCCCATCGACCGACAGGCTCTGCGCGTGTCGTGACGACGTCGTCGATGTCGACGAACGGTCGCTGCGAGCCGGCGCGCACACTCGCGACCGACCGTGGTCTTCCCGGCCCCCATCAGCCCGATGAGGACCAGGTGCTTCGGGGTCATGTGAGCGTCGCGCGGTACGCGTCGTGGTTGCGCACGAACTCGGCGAGCGAGTCGCCACCGAACTTGCGCAGCGCCTCCGACGCGAGCACGAGCGCGACCATCGTCTCCGCGACGACTCCCGCCGCCGGCACCGCGGTGACGTCGGTGCGTTCCTTGAACGACACCGTCTCCGCCTTCGTCTCGACGTCGACGGTCTTCAAGCACGGGCCGGTTCAGCGTGGCGAGCGGCTTCATCGCGACGCGCGCGACGAGCAGGTCGCCGGTCGTCATGCCGCCCTCGATCCCGCCCGCGTGCGCGGTCTCCCGGCGGTACTCGCGGGCGTCGGCGTCCCAGGTGATCGCGTCGTGCGCGACGCTGCCGCGCACGCCGGCGATCGTGATGCCCTCGCCGATCTCGACCGCCTTCATCGCCTGGATGCTCATCAGCGCCTGGGCCGAGCAGACCGTCGATGCGCCGGTCCCAGTGCACGTGCGAGCCGAGGCCGGGCGGCAGGCCGTAGCCCAGCACCTCGACCACGCCGCCGAGCGAGTCGCCGGCCTTCGCGGCCTCCTTGATCTCGCGGATCATGTCGGCCTCGGCGTCGGGATCGAAGCAGCGCACCTCCGAGCGAGTCGACCTGCGCGAGGTCGTCCGGGTCGAGGGCGGCGCGTCGGTCGAGGCGGTCGCGGCACCGAGCTGGACGACGTGGCTCAGCACCGAGACCTGCACGTGCGAGAGCAACGCCTTGGCGACCGCGCCGGCCGCGACGCGCGCCGCGGTCTCGCGCGCGCGAGGCGCGTTCGAGCACGTCGCGAGCGTCGTCGAAGCCGTACTTCTGCATCCCGGCGAGATCGGCGTGGCCCGGGCGGGGCTGGGTCAAGGGCGACTGCGGTGCGTCCGGGCGCCGACGACATCTCCTCGGCCCACTTCCCGGTGGCCCATTCGCTGTTGCGGATCAGGATGGCGAGCGGGCTCCCGAGCGTGCGGCCGTGGCGGACGCCACCGAGGAACTCGACCTCGTCCTTCTCGAAGCGCATACGCGGACCCCGGCCGTAGCCGAGCCGGCGCCGCGCGAGCTCGTCGGCGACGTCGTCGATCAGGATGGGGAGTCCGGCGGGCAGGCCCTCGACGGTGACCACCAACGCCGGTCCGTGGGACTCGCCCGCCGTCAGGTACCGCAGCACGGTGCCTCCTGGGGCGGCGACGCCCGGCGGGCGGCACCGTCACGTCGGTCGGGTCACCGGATTCTACGGCAGGACCTCACCCGCGATCGTCAGTTGTTCTGCGTCCCGGTCGGCGCCGCGGCGCCGGTCGGCGCCGGCGCGACCGTTCGCGGGTGCCGTGGCCGTACCCGTTGCGGTGCCCGCGGTGCCCGTCGTCGCCGCGGCCGCGGCGGGCTGGCTGAAGATACGACCCGAGATCTGCATCTGCAGGGGCGCCGGGCCCGCACTCGGAGCCGAGGACGACGCCGACGAGTTCGAGGTTCCTCCCGTCAGCGAGAGGTTGTCGATGACGAAGATGCGCTTGAGCGCCTCGAGGCCGGTCGATGTACCGCAACAACTGATCCTGGGTGCCCTGCACCGTGATCCCGACGTTGATCGACGAGGAGGTGCCGGTCGGCGCGGGCACGGTCGGAGTGATCGATTGCCAGTCGGCGCCCGAGGTGACGCGCAGCGCGTCGATGCTACGCAGGAACGATGCCTCCGCCGCGTCCGCGGGGACGGCCTCGTTCATCACGCTCAACGACGGGTCGTGAGTCTTCGCGTTCCTCTTGGCCGTGGCCGCGTCGGCAAGTTGGTGGCGCAACGTGGCCGCCGTGTTGTCCGCCTCGCGCGCAGCGGTCCGGGCCTTCGACGCCTTGGTCTCCAAGGGCGAATAGACGAACTGGTACCAGAGCAGCCCCACGAAGGCGGCGATGAGGACGCCGACGACCAGGTTCTTCGTCTTTACTTGCACGGCTCCCCCTTGAAGAAGGTCTCCAGGCGATGACCGCGCGCGGTCGATCCGAGTGACGCGGTGATCGTGAACTCCAGGTGGCCGTCGGCCGCGGCATGCGCGGTCGTGGCCCACAGCACGGTGAGGTCGGTGTCGCTCTTCAACGAGTCGAGCAACGCCGACACGGAGTTGAGACCGGGCGCAGTCCCGTTCATGGCGACCGTCCCGGCGGGCGGGACCAGGCCGGCGCACACGTCGTTCGGGTTCGCGACCGCGGCCGCTGCTGCGGTCGGTGCCGTGGCGCCGGTCGTTCCCGGCGTGGGTGCGGCCGGGGTCGTGGGCGCGACCGTGCCCGCGGGCAGCGCCACCGGAATCGTGTGGGTGCCCGTGAACGAGGTCAAGAGCACGCCCGGCGGGAGCTTGGCCCCGATGTTCTCGATGATCGCGGGCCAGACCACGTCTTGGCCCAGCGCGTTCACGACTTCGGCCTTGAGCGCCGCGGCCGACGCCGACGCGGCGCCACCACCGTTCGCCGGCCCCTGCGTCTCGAGGTAGAGCTGTGAGCGCAGCGTCTTCACTGCGTCCTGCGCCTTGGTGTTCTTCGCCTTCGCGCCCGACACGTCGTTGCGGGCCAGATAGGTCGCGCCGGCCAGAGCCACCACGCCGACCAGGGCGCCGGCGACGACTCGCCGGTCGAGCCGCGTCCGCGACTTCGACGACGTGGCCCGGTTGCGCGGGCGCAGGTCGATGATCGTCCCGACTCCCGCGCCGCCGAGCGCGAGGCCGACGGGCGCCGGAAGGTACGGCTCGAGCCGCGGGAGCTCTTCGGGGGCGAATCCGATGTCGCCGATGCGCAACAGGTCGTGCATGTACGCGGGCTCGACGGGGACGCCCACGAGCGCGGAGAGCCGCTCGGGCAGCCCGGGGAGCTGGGCCGAACCGCCGGTGACGACGACGCGGCGCAACTGCGCCGAACCGGGCTGGTTGCGGTAGTAGTCGAGCGAGCTGCGCACCTCGTCGAGCAGGACCGACAACGGCCGATCCACCGACGCACGGGCGCGGGCCACCATCTCGTCGGCGCCGGGGTTCGCGAGCGCACGCTTCAACGCCTCCGCGGTCTCCGGCGGGCACGCCGAGGTCGCTCGCAATCGCGTCGGTGAGCTCACGCCCACCGCTGCCGAGCACGCGCACGAACTGCGGTACGCCGTCCTCGTGGACCGCGATCGCGGTGACGCCTCCGCCGAACGAGACGATGCCTTCGGCGCCGGGGCTCGACTCGAGCGCCACTCCACCGCCGGCCGCCGCCATCGCCGCGACAGGTCGCGTCAACGCACGCGCGTCAGCGCGAGCGGGATCAGGTCTATGGCGCCGACTTCCAGGCCGCCCGCTTCGATCGCGGAGACGAACCGGGCGACGGTCGCCTCGTACGCGGCGACGAGCAGGACCTGCATGGTCGGCTCGCCGCCCGAGTCCGAGCCGGGGGTCGAGGTTCCGAGGATCGCGAAGTCGAGAACCGCGTCCTCGATCGGAATCGGGATCAGGTCGCCGGCCTGGAACTGCAACGCGCTCATCAGCTCGTCGCGCGTCATCACGGGCATCTCGACCTGGCGCACGACGACGCGGGGGCTCGCGATACCGACGCGAACCGGCACCTTCTTCAAGCCGACCTCGGTCCGCAAGCGCGCGACGGCGTCGGTGATCGCGGCTTCGTCGGCGACCTCGCCCTCACGCATCGCGTCACGCGGCAATGCCACCTGCGCGAACATGTCGAGGCGCGGCGGTGTACCGGCGGTGACTTCGGCGATCGTCACCGCATTGGTGCCGATGTCGAGGCCAATCAGGCGGCGGGCCATGCGTCCCCTCCTCCAAAGGTTTGCGCCTCGAGGTACTCGTCGAGGTCGCGGGCGCGGATGCGGAAGTGCTTGCCGACGCGGATCGCAGGCAGAGCGCCGGCTCGGATGAGGCGGTACACGGTCATGGTCGACACGCGCATCGCGTCAGCGACCTCGCGCACCGTGAGCAGTTCGTGTTGGCGATCACTCACGGTCGTCACCCCCTGTCCGGCCGAACACACATCAACGACAGCAATCGACAACAACCCCATCGCGCTGTAACGCGAATGACCCGCAATCTCGCGTTCGTCCGGCAAACGCGGTGCCCGTTTGGGCGGAGCGGCCGAATTGCGACTATCGACCGAGGTGGCTGTACCAATCGACGATCGGCGAGCCGAAAAGCACGAAGGTCATCGCCCCCGCCGCGAGAAAGGGTCCGAAGGGGATCTGCTGCTTGCGCCCGCGGATCTTCACCGCGATGAGGACGACGCCCACGACCGCGCCGTAGAGGAAGCCCGCGAACAGACCGCCGGCGACCTCACCCCAACCCAGCCAACCCAGACAGAAACCGAGCAGGAACGACAGGCGGACGTCGCCGAAGCCCATGCCCCGGGGCGATACGACGTGGACGACGAAGAAGATCCCGAACGCGATCGCACCGCCGAGCGCGGCCCGAGCGAGTGCGCCCCAGTCGTGCTCGGCGGCCGAGGCCGCCGCGAGCAGGACGATCGCCGCCCCGTCGACCGGGTACAGGATGCGATTCGGAAGGACGTAGTGCTCGAGATCGATCGCGGAGAGCGCGATGAGTGCGCCGGCCAACACGAGATAAGCCGGAAGCGCCCACGAATGGGCGAAGCGCGCGCCGACCGCGGCGAACAGCAGCGCGGTGAACAGCTCCACGAACGGGTAGCGCGCGGAGATCGCGCGTCCCGCAGTTCCGGCACCGGCCCCGCAGCCACAGCCACGAGAACAACGGGATGTTGTCGCGGTTCTTGAGCTTGACGTCGCAGCTCGGGCAGTGCGACGGCGGCCGCACGAGCGACTCGTGGCGGGGCACGCGCCAGATCACGACGTTCAGGAACGAACCAATGACGAGTCCGTACAAGCCGCTGATCGCGGCCACCAGCGCAGTCACGACGATGAACCTAGACCTCGATCGGAGTTGCGGCGCGGCTCACGCGAGACACCGGCCGCCCACCCGGACACGACAAAGCGGCAGGCCCATGATGGACCTGCCGCCGTTGCCGTTGCTAACGAACCGTCTTACCAGCTTGGGTCGGTCCAGGTAGTAGGTGCCGTCGCCGGGGCCGTGCACGTCGCCGCGAGGGCCGTCGTCGTGCCGGCGTAGGTGGTGCCGCCGCCGGAACCGGAGTTGTCCTCGATGCCGTAGCACTTACCTGACTTCGACAGCACTTCCGCCCACCAGCTCTGCGCGCCGGCCGTGGGAGCGGCGACACTGACCGTCTTGAAGTCGGTCGAAGCGCCCACGACGAACGTCAGCGAGGGCTCGATGCCGTGCAAGGCTGCAGCGGTCGCGCCGCCGTAGTCACCGGTGTCCGTGAACGAGGTCTTCGCCGCAGTCAGAGCGTTGCGAAGCGATGACTGCGCCGCACGGTCGTTGGCACGAGACCGAGCACCGAGGAACGTCGGGATGGCGATGGCAATCAGGATGGCAATAATGAGAACTACGACCATCAACTCGATGAGGGTGAAGCCTTCCTCATCGTCCCGACGACGATGAGCAAGAGCCTTGAGAGTCTGCACTTGGGCTGTACTCCTTTCGGTGCGCCGGGAGGTGCGTCCGCCCCCGCGATTCGGCGTCAAGCGATTCATCGGCCCGCGATGTGCAGGGCTTGAACGCAAACCGTGAGGTTCGCAGCGCACGTCGCGGGCGATTTCGCACGTGCGCGCCGAACGCCCGAATTTCGCGCGGTCGACGCGTTGCCTTCGCCGCGGTCCGGCGGGCGCCGAGACCCCGACGGGTGCGGCTACTTGATGAGCTTGATGATGTTGAACATCGGGAGGTACAGCGAGATGATCATCCCGCCGACGCACACACCCATCACGACGATCAGCAACGGCTCGATGAGTGACGTCAGCGCGTCGACCGTCGCTTCGACCTCCTGGTCGTAGAAGTCGGCGATCTTGTCGAGCATCTCGTCGAGCGCGCCGGTCTCCTCACCGACCGCCATCATCTGCACGACCATCGGCGGGAACACCGGGTGCTCCTCGAGCTTCTTCGAGAGCGGGTCACCGCGCTTGACCGCCGACTGCGTCTCCCGCACCGCCTTGGCGACCACGTAGTTGCCGGCGGTCTCGGCCACGATGTCGAGCGACTCGAGGATGGGGACACCCGAGCGCACAAGGGCAGAGAGGGTACGCGAGAACCGCGCGAGCGCCGTCTTGCGCACGAGCTTGCCGAAGATCGGGACCTTCAGCTTGATCGCGTCCCACTGCTTGCGACCTTCTTCGGAGTTGATCCAGCGCTTGAATGCGAACGCCGCCGCCGATCTCGACGAGGAAGATGATGTACCAGAGCTTGCGGCAGATGTTCGAGACGTTGATGAGGAACTGCGTCGGCGGGGGCAACGTTCCGCCGAGCTGCTTGTAGATGCCCTGGAACATCGGGATGACGAACAGGAGCATCGCGGTCACGATGGTCAACACGAGGATCGCGACCACCAACGGGTACGTCATCGCCGACTTCACCTTGCGGCGGAGCTCGACTTGCTTCTCCATCGTGTCGGCGAGTCGCATCAACACGCTGTCGAGCGCGCCACCAACCTCACCGGCGCGCACCATCGACACGTAGAGGCGCCCGAACGCCTTCGGGTGCTTCGCCATTGCCTGCGAGAGCGACGAGCCCTTCTCGACGTCCATTCGCACCTGGTTGACGATCTCCGCGAGGGCCTTGCTCTCGGTCTGCTCCGCGAGGATGTTCAACGAGCGCAGCAGCGACAGACCCGAGTTGATCATCGTCGCGAACTGCCGGGAGAAGACCGCGACTTCCTTCAGCTTGACGCGATCGGAGAGCCCCGGGATCTTCAGGTCGCGCTGCAGGCTCGCGCCGCCCGACTGCTGGATCTCGATGGGCACGTAGCCCATCGAGCGCAGCTTGCTGACGACGAGCTGCGCGTTCTCGGCCTCGAGCGACCCCTCGACGAGCTTGCCGTTCTTGTCCTTGACCTTGTACTGGAACGTCTCGGGCATGATCGATCAGCCGTTCAGGAGTCGACGGAGGTCGTCTTCGTTGGCGCAACGCTCGAGCGCGGCGTCGAGCGAGATGCGATGACTGCGCACGAGCTGCGCGAGCGACATGTCCATGGTGACCATGCCGTAGCGGCCACCGGCTTGGAGCATCGAGTAGATCTGATGGGTCTTGCCCTCCCGGATCAGGTTGCGGATCGCGGGCGTGGCCACCATCACCTCGCACGCAACCGCGCGGCCGTGACCGTCGACGGTCGGGACGAGCTGCTGCGTGCAGATGCCCTGCAGCGCCGAGGCGAGCTGTACCCGCACCTGCTGTTGCTGGTGCGCGGGGAACACGTCGATGACGCGGTCGATCGACTGCGGGGCGTCCTGGGTGTGCAGGGTCGCGAACACGAGGTGACCGGTCTCGGCCGCGGTCAGCGCGGTCGAGATCGTCTCGAGGTCGCGCATCTCACCGACGAGGATGACGTCGGGGTCCTGGCGCAGGACGTGCTTCAACGCGTTGGCGAACGAGTGCGTGTCCTCACCCACCTCCCGCTGGTTGATCAGCGAGCGCTTGTGCGCGTGCAGGAACTCGATCGGGTCTTCGACCGTCATGATGTGCACGGCGCGCTCACGGTTCACGATGTCGATGAGCGAGGCGAGGGTCGTCGACTTGCCGGAACCGGTCGGACCCGTCACGAGCACGAGGCCGCGCGGCATGTGCGCCCAGCCCTGCACCGCCGGCGCGATCCCGAGCCGTTCGAAGTCGACGATGTCGTACGGGATGGCCCGCATGACGCAGCCGACGGAATCGCGCTGCAGGAACACGTTCACCCGGAAGCGCCCGCGCCCGGGGAGCGCGTACGAGGTGTCGAGCTCGAGGTCGTCCTCGAACTTCTCCCGCTGCTTCTGCGTGAGGATCGAGAAGATCATCTGACGGATCTGGGATCCGTTGAAGATGGGCAGATCCGTCACCGGACGAAGATCTCCATGCACGCGGATGACCGGCGGGGAACCCGACGCGAGGTGAAGGTCCGAACCGCCCCACTGGATCACGAGGTCGAGCAGGTCGTTGATGTGCAGCTCGTCTTCGAGCTCGTCGCCGACGACCACGTTCGAGAACTCGGGGGCCTCGCCGTCGCTGCCGCCGTAGATCATCCCGATCGCGCGCATGAGCTCGCTGCGATCGGCAACCGCGGGAATCACTTCGAAGCTGGTCGCGTGGCCGACCGCCGTCAACGACGCGTCGCTCGGAGGTTCCGCGAACGCGACGACCAGCTTTTGGCCCTCGAAGTCGACGGGCACCGCGACGAACTGGCGGGCGAGCTCGGCCGAGAGCGTCTCGGGCGCGTCCTGGTGGATCGGGGTGTCGAGGAAGTCGATGAAGCGGACGCCCATCTGCTCGGCGAGCGCGGCCGTGAGGTCCTTGCTCCCGACGAGGCCGAGCCGCAGCAGCACCGACGGCAGCGGCTCCGTCGAGCGTTCGGACTCCTCTATGGCTTGTTCGAGATCGTCCCTCGACAACACGTGCCGGTCGACGAGCGTCTCACCGAATCGTCGCGCCTGGTTGGCCAGCATGGATCCAGTCCCCCTCCGAGGCTCTCGGGCTCAGGTCGGTATCGGCGCCACATGCGCCCCGCTGTAGACCTCAGGCAACGACGCGGAAGATCTCCTCCAACGAGGTCTGGCCCATGGCGGCCTTGCGCAGGCCGTCCGAACGCATCGACAACATTCCCTGCATCAATGCGACCTTTTGGATGTCTTCGGACGAACGGCGCTCGATGACGCACCGTTCGATCTCCTCCGACATCGACATGACCTCGTGGATGCCGAAACGACCGCGGTAGCCGGTGCGCCCGCACGACCCGCAGCCGATCGCCCGGTGCAGCGTGGGCCACTCCCCCGCCTCGAGCTCCTCGGCCGGCCATCCCGCGCCGGCGAGCTCGGCCTCGGTGGGCTGGTACGGCTCCTTGCACTTGTCGCAGAGCCTGCGGGCGAGCCGTTGCGCAACCACGCAGTCGAGGGCACTCGTCACGAGGAAGGGCTCGACACCCATCTCGACGAGGCGCATCGGCGTCGACGCGGCGTCGTTGGTGTGCAACGTCGACAACACGAGGTGACCGGTGAGGGCGGCCTCGATACCGATGACGGCCGTCTCCTTGTCGCGGATCTCACCGACGAGGACGATGTCGGGGTCGGCGCGCAGGATCGACCGCAGGGCGCCGGCGAACGTGAGTCCGGCCTTCGGGTGGATCTGCACCTGGTTGATGCCGGGCAGCCGGTACTCGACCGGGTCTTCGACCGTGATGATGTTGCGGTCGGGCGTGTTCAGCTGATTGAGGGTGGAGTACAGCGTCGTCGACTTGCCCGAACCGGTCGGTCCGGTCACGAGGATGGTGCCGTAGGGCTTGGAGTACGAGGCCTCGAAACGCGCGTGGGCCTCGGGCAGGAAGCCCAGATCCTCGAGTTTCAGCACCGCCTGGGTCTTGTCCAGGATGCGCATCACGACCTTCTCGCCGTACACGGTCGGCAGGGTCGCGACACGGAGGTCGATGCTGCGGCCGCCCGCTTTCATCGTGATCCGGCCGTCTTGGGGGATGCGGCGTTCGGCGATGTTGATGTCGGCCATGACCTTCAGGCGCGAGATCACGCCGGCCTGGATGCTGCGCGGCGAACGCATCACCTCGTGCAGCACACCGTCGATCCGGAAGCGGATCCGCAGGTCGCTCTCGTTCGGCTCGACGTGGATGTCGGACGCGCGGTCGCCGACCGCCTGGTTGACGAGCAGGTTGACGAACTTGACGATCGGCGCGTCCTCGATGATCTCGGAGAGCCCGGTGAGCTCGGTCTCCTCGTCGGCCTCGTCGGTCGCGGCCTGCATCACCTCGTCGACCTCGCCGTCGACGCGGAAGAAGCGCTCGATCGTCTCGATGATCTGGCTGGCGGTCGCGACGACCGTGCGTACCTCGGCACCGGCGAGCGCCCGGATGTCGTCGACCGCGAAGACGTTCGACGGATCCGCCATCGCGACGACGAGCTTGCCGTCCTCCCAACCGACGGGGATGGCCTGGTACCGCCGCGCGAGCGACTCGCTGACGATCGCCGCGACCGAACCGTCGATCGTTCGGTCGTTCAGATCGACGAACTCGAGGCCGACCTGGCGGGCCAGGGTGCGAACGAGCTCGGCTTCGGAGATGGTGCCCTGCTCGATGAGCAGGCGGCCGAGGGGCTTGCCCGTGCGGGCTTGCTCCGCGATCGCCGCGTCGAGCTGGGCCTCCGTCAGGAGACCCTCGTCGATCAGTAGCGACCCGAGTGGCGTTCCGTCCGACAACTTCAGCCTCCCCTCTGCGCGAACTGCCCGAGGTATCGGCACTCTGCGTGGTCGCCTGTATCAGGATCTCACTATCTGCGCGGACGAGAAGGAGCCCAAGCGTGCCAAAGCTCCCGACGGTCGGCAACCGTCGGGAGCTCGGGCGGGGAGATCCTCAGGCGTCGCGCAGACCGGAGAAGGCGCGCAGGTAGCGGCCCTTGTCGGCCGGGTCGACCTCGCGGTCGAGGTCTTCGATCGCGGCGCCGTTCGGTCCGGGGTGGGGCGATTCGACGCCGGGCCCGTACGGCGCCTCGGGCTCGACCGCGACCTCTGACACGCGCTTGCGCGCGCCGTTCGCGCGTGCGGCCACCGGCGGAGCAGGCGGCGGTCCGACGTTGACCGCGCCCGCGTCGACCATCGACAAGATCGCGTGGCAGACGTCGAGCACCGGGCGATTCGTCTTGCGGACGAGGTCGCGCACGCTACGCCGGCCGTCGAGCGAGATGATCAGCTGCCAGCGCTCGCGGTCGACCGTCAACTCCTCCACGCCGAGATCGTCGGCGAGACGGATACGGCAGTCGAGCGAGGGTATGACGGCTTGGATCTCACGCCACTCGTCGACCAAGCGGCTGAGCTCGTCGATCGCGACCTCGAGGTCGATCGTCTCCTCGCACGTCCACGGCGGTTCCTCCGGGCCGAAACGGAACCGGCCGTCGTCCGCGCGCTCCACCGCGAAGCAGACGTCGATGACCCGCGCCAAGAGCGCGGCCGCATCGGAGAGCTCCTCGCCCGCCTCGCTCGACTCCGCCGCGCAACAGCGGCCCTCGACGATGTAGAGCACGGCCGAAGAGTTGGCCGCGTCGAGCCAGAGCGCACCCGTCTTGCGCGACTGTGCGAGCAATCCGAGCAGCTCCGGCAGTGCCAGCGTTTCCAGCGTTCCTTGCAACACGATGGTCCCCCCGTCAGGACACGGATTTCTCTCCGTCCATCGACCGGAAGGGCCGTTCGCCTTGAGCGCGAGCCCGAGGGTGGGGCCGCAGGCCGAGACCGGCGCCCGGCACCGCTGCTCGCCGTCAGCTGCCCCGGATCGCCGTCACAGGGAGCTGCGGCGGGCGAGGGCGTGCTCGGCCGCCGCCCGCATGGCCGGGATCGGCGCCCGACGGCCGGTCCAGAGCTCGATCTGCAGGGCGGCCTGGTGCACGAGCATGCCGAGCCCGTCGACCACGGCGACCCCGCGGTCGACCGCGCCCCGGAGCAACGGCGTCTCCAGCGGGTGGTACACGAGGTCGGCGAGCACCTGGCCGGCGTGCAGGGCCTCGAGGGCCAGCGGCAACTGCTCCGATTCCGGCCCGCGGCCGTCGCCCATCCCGACCGGCGTGGCGTTCACGACGAAGGTCGCGTCGGCGGCCACCCGCGACCGATCGGCCCACGACGCGGCGGCGCCGCCGGCCAGCTCGGCCGCGACCGACGCGGCTTGCGGCTTGCGGGCGCAAACCACGACCCGGGCTCCGGCCTCACCGAGCGAGCGCGCGACGGCTCGGGCCGCACCACCCGCGCCGAGCAGCACTACCGATTCGCCCGCGGGGTCGTGGCCCGCGTCGCGCAACGACCGCACGAATCCCTCCCCGTCGGTCGAATCGCCGACGAGCCGACCAGGTGTGTCCGCGGCCACGGAGATCGTGTTGACGCTCCCCAGGGCGCCCGCCGCGGGCGAGACCTCGTCGCAGTACGCGCCGATCACGCTCTTGTGCGGCATGGTCACCGAAAGACCCGCCAATCCGAGGACGCGCATCGCCTCGACCGCGCCCCGTGCGGCGCCGTCGGGCACCTCGAACGCGACATACACCCAGTCGAGATCCAGCGCACGGTACGCGGCATTGTGCAACACGGGTGACAGCGAGTGCCGCACCGGATCACCGATGACACCGGCGACGCGGGTCGCGCCCGAGATCCCGGTGCCCGCGTCGCCGGAGTTTGCGACGGCGGCCATCGTCAGAAGGCGCCGTTCTTCTTCGCCAGCGCGATGTTCGCGTTCTGTTGCTGAAGGGTGGTCGCGAACGCCGTGTTACCCAACTTGTCGATGACGACGTAGTAGAGGTACGGCGTCGACGCCGGTTCCATCGCGGCCTTCAGCGACGCGGCGCTGACCGCGGCGATCGGCGTCGGCGGCAGTCCCGTGTGCGTGTAGGTGTTGTAGGGCGAGTCGATCAACTTGTCGTGGTCGGAGATCGCGCGATTCTTGGGATCACCCCGCGCGTAGATCAGCGTCGCGTCGATCTGGAGCGGCATCCCGCGCGCCAACCGGTTGTAGATGACCGACGCGATGAGCGGCCGATCGGCGTCGATCTTGGCCTCGGCTTCGACCAGCGACGCGACCTTGACGATGTCGTACGCGGTGTGGCCCTGCACGTTGGCACTGGCGAGCCCCATCGTGACCGCCCGCTTGTCGAACTCGGTCACGAGCGTCGACAACACCTGGATCTCGTCCTCCTCGGCGGAGATGTTGTAGGTATCGGGCCACAGCAGACCTTCGAGATTGTTCGTGCCCTGCGGCTCGAACGCCGACCGCACCGCGTTGTTCTGCGACGCTTCCACGAATGGATCGACGGAGAGCCCCGGGAGCCTGCCGACCCGGGCCGCGATCTGCTTGAGCCAGAAGCCCGGCGGGATCGTGAGCTTCACGTACGCGATGTGCGGGCCGGCTTTCATCGCCTTCACCGCGGAGCTCACGCCCATGTTCTTGCGCAGCTCGTAGGTGCCCGCCTTGAAGCTCGCGTCGCGGTTCAACCGGGCATACAGGTTGAAGACCCACGAGGGGCCGATCACGCCCTGGCTGGACAGCTCGTTGCCGATGCAGGGCACGCCGCAGCCGTACGCGATCTGCACCTCGACCTTGGCACCCGCGCTCCCCGGTGGGTCGAGTTGCCACCAGAACCACACACCGCCGAGCATGAGCGCGACGAGGGGCACCACGACGAGCCCGATGAGCACGAGGGCGGTGCGCCGGCTGCGGCTCACGGCTGTGCTCGTTCCAGCCACGACTGCAGCATCACGGCTGCGGCCACCTTGTCGACCACCTTGCGGCGGGCGTCACGGCGCATACGGGCTTCACCCAGGGCACGCTCGGCGGTGATCGTGGTGAGGCGCTCGTCGTGCGCGACGACCTCGATCTGCGCGCCCGCGAGCGTGCGCAACAGCTCGATCTCGGCGAGCGCGGCCTTCGCCGCGGGCCCGGTCCGGCCCGACAGCGAGAGCGGGAGCCCGACGACGATCACGTTCGCGCCGACCTCGCGCGCGGTCTCGACGATGCAGCGCCGGTCGGCGGCGGGATCGCCACTGCGGCGCAGGACGTCGTGCGGCGAGGCGACCGTGCGGGAGGGATCCGACAGCGCGAGGCCGATGCGGCGCTCGCCGAGGTCGACACCGAGGGCGCGAGTAGCCGCGGTCTCGATCACGAACCCCACGGCGCCGCCAGCTCGCGGGCGACTGCGAGGGCGTCGTCGATGCCGCCGACGTTCTGGCCGCCGCCGACCACGGCCTCGGCACCCCTCCCGACGCCACCGCCCAACTTCTCGACCGCGGGCTTGGCGATCGCATCGGCCGAGGCGCCCCGCGCCACGACGTCCTTGCTGATCGCAACGGCGATCGCGGCCTTACCGCCGGCCGCGCCGACGAGAACCACGACTCCGCTCCCCACCACCCTGACCGTCTCTTGCGCCAGCTGTTTCAGCTCGCCGGTACCGAGACCGTCGAAGCGCGTGACGACGACACCGCCCTCGGCGCGGCCCGCGAGGTCGCCGGCCGCGCTCCCCCGTTCCTTGGCTCGCAGCGCGTCGAGCTCGTTTTCGAGCGCGCGCACCCGCTCGGCGAGCCGTTCGATCTGGTCGGGAACCTCTTTGGGCGTCGCCCGCAGCAGATCCCCGGCCCGGCGCAGCAGCTGTTCTTCGAACTCGATGTACTCGAACGCGCCGTCGCCGGTCATGGCCTCGATCCGGCGCAGGTTCGATCCGATCGAGCCCTCGCTCACGACCTTGATCGGGCCGATGAACCCGAGCGCGTGCACGTGCGTGCCGCCGCACAGCTCCGTCGAGGGACCGGCTTCGAGCACCCGTACGATCTCGCCGTACTTCTCGCCGAAGAACGCGATCGCGCCGATGCGTTCGGCCTCGACCTTCGTGGTCTCGTAGTGGCGGACCGGGGCGTCGGAGATCACCTGCGCGTTCGCGAGGCGCTCGACCTGCGCGAGCTGATCACCCGTCACGGGTTCGTGATGGGAGAAGTCGAAGCGGAGACGATCCGGCCCGACGAACGAACCCGCCTGCTGCACGTGGGTGCCGAGCACCTCCCGCAGCGCCCAGTGCAACACGTGGGTTGCGGTGTGATTGCGCCGGATGCGGTCGCGCCGCACGCCGTCGATCTCCGCGGTTACCTCGTCACCCTCGCTCACCGTTCCGACGCGCACCCGCCCGCGATGCAACGTGACCTGCCCGGGCAGTCCGTATTGCGTGTCGACGACGTCGATGATCGCGCCGGGCGCGGTCGTGATCGTTCCGGTGTCGCCGATCTGGCCACCCGACTCGGCGTAGAACGGTGTGCGGTCGATCACGACGTCGATCTCCAGACCCTCCGTGGCCTGCCCGACGCGCTCACCCGCAACGAGGAGCGCGAGGACCTTCGCGTTCGACGTGTACTCCTGGCGACCGGTGAACTCGGTCGCTCCGTGGGTGTCGACGAGCTCGCGGAAGACCTCCAGCGGCGCGCTGGCGGCGGCGCCGGCCTCGGCGGCGTCGGCGCGGGCCCGGACCCGTTGTTCTTGCATGCGCTCGTCGAATCCGGCGAGGTCGACGGTGCGGCCGCGCTCAGCCGCGATCTCGCGGGTCAGGTCGATCGGGAATCCGAGCGTGTCGTGCAAGAAGAACGCATCGTCACCGGAGACATCACCGTCGCCGACGATGTCGGAGAGCATGTCGACGCCGCGCTGCAGCGTCGCACGGAACGACTCCTCTTCACGTTCGACGATCTTGCGCACGACGTCGTGCGACGCGATGAGCTCCGGGTACGCGTTGCTCATGTCGGCGACGACCGCGTCGATCACCTCCGGCAACACGACGGCGCGCGCACCGAGCAGGTACGCGTGGCGGACGGCCCGGCGGATGATCCGGCGCAGGACGTAGCCCCGCTCCTGGTTCGACGGCCGCACGCCGTCGTTGATCATGAACGTCATCGAACGAGCGTGCTCGGCGATGATCCGCAGCGACACCTCGGTCGCCTCGCTCGTGCCGGACGCAACACCCGTCACGCGTTCGGCCGCGGCGCGCAGCGGGACGAACACGTCGATGTCCCAGATCGACGTCTTTCCCTGTACGACCATCAGGTTGCGTTCCAAGCCCGCGCCGGTGTCGATGCTCGGCCTCGGCAACGCGATACGGGTGCCGTCGGACTTCTGGTCGAACTGCATGAACACGAGATTCCAGATCTCGATGTAGCGGTCGGCCTCGGTGGCCGGGCCGCCGTCGGGACCGAACTCCGGGCCGAGATCCCAGAAGATCTCCGACGACGGCCCGCACGGACCGGTGTCGCCCATCCGCCAGAAGTTGTCCTCGCCGAGACGTTGGATCCGTTCGGCGGGCAGTCCTACCCGCTCCCGCCAGATCTGTTCGGCTTCGTCGTCGTCCTCGTGCACGGTCACCCAGAGGCGATCGGGATCGAGCTTCAAGACCCCGGTGTAGAACTCCCACGCCCACGTGATCGCCTCGACCTTGAAGTAGTCGCCGAAGCTGAAGTTTCCGAGCATCTCGAAGAACGAGAAGTGCCGGTTCGTGCGGCCGATGTCGTCGAGGTCGTTGTGCTTGCCGCCCGCACGGATGCACTTCTGCACCGAGACCGCCCGCTTGTACGGCGCGGTCTCCTCGCCGGTGAAGAACGCCTTGAACGGGACCATGCCCGCAACGGTGAAGAGCAGCGTCTTGTCGACCGGGATGACGCTGGCCGACGGCACGTGCGTGTGGGCGCGCTCGGCGAAGAACTCCACGAAGGCGCGACGCAGCTCGTCGGCGGTGGTCGGGCGGTCGGGCATAACCGGACCAGGTTACTTGTCGCCGCTGCGGACCGAGCTTCCCTTGAACGTGGCTTCGCGGGCGCGCATGGCGTCACGGCCTTCGTTCACGGCGGCCCGCACGCTGTCGCTCCACCGGTCGACCACGTCGGCCGGCGCGAGCCGAACCGCGACCCGACGGACCCGGCGCATCACCGTCCACGACGAGCCGAGCCCGAGCAGGAAGCCGATCACGAGCCAGAGCAGGCGCTTGATCACGACGCTGATCTCCGGCGTCTCGAGGGCGGCCGGGGCGGCTCGCCCTCGCGCAGGCGCTGCGCGGCACGCGACACGCCCGTACCGAATGCCATCGCCTTCACCACCGGCGTGGCGATCGCGCGCTTTGCCTCGTCGAGCCGTTCCGCCGATGTCACGAGCCGTTCCACCCGATCGATCTCGATTGCAGCTTCCCCGACCGAGGTGCGCGCGTCGTCGAGGAGCTCGAGCGCGTCGCGTTCGAGGACCTCGAGCGTGCCGCGCAGTTGCCGCAGCGAGCGCACGAGCGCGACGAGCACGACCGCGAGCAGGACGACCAGGATCGTCACGAGCGTGGCCGCGACCACCGCCAGTACGTCACCCGTCGACATCGTCATGCGCTCCGCGTCGTTCCCGCCACTGCTCGATCAGTCGCCCCTCGGCGCCGTGCCGGCTCGCACGGTAGAACTGCTCGCCGGCCACCTCCACCGGGAGGTGCTCCTGCGGCACCCACCCCGACGGGTCGTCGTGAGGATATACGTAACCCTTGCCGTGACCGAGCATCTCGGCGCCGCGATAGTGCGCGTCACGCAGGTGCATGGGGACGGCGCCGGGCCGTCGCTCCCGCACCGCGGCGGTGGCCGCGCCGAGGGCCCGGATGACGCTGTTGCTCTTGGGCGCCAGCGCGAGGTGGATCACGCAATGGGCGAGATTGATCGCCACCTCGGGGAGCCCGACGTACTCGACGGCCCGCGCCGCGGCATCGGCCGTCAGCAGCGACTGGGGAT
Organism: uncultured Actinomycetes bacterium; assembly: GCA_963812205.1. Classification (GTDB taxonomy): domain Bacteria; phylum Actinomycetota; class Acidimicrobiia; order IMCC26256; family PALSA-610; genus PALSA-610. The sequence goes on along the minus strand of CAWEUJ010000002.1, from coordinate 772,379 downwards.
CGGCCAGCCCGATGTCTTCGCTCGCGAGGATGACGAGCCGACGCGCGATGAATCGCGCGTCCTCGCCCGCCTCGAGCATGCGAGCGAGCCAGTAGAGGCCCGCGTCGGGGTCGGAGCCCCGGATCGACTTGATGAACGCCGAGATGATGTCGTAGTGCTCGTCGTCGCCGTAGCGAACACTGCGGAGCGCGAGCGCAGCTTCCGCGTCGGCGAGAGTGATCGTGTTTCGGTCGGCCTGGACCGTGAGCGCGTGCGCGACCTCGAGCACGGTGAGGAGATGCCGCGCGTCGCCTTCACTCTTGTCGACGAGGTGGCCGAGCGCGTCGGCATCGATCTTCGAGGGCTCCGCGCCGAGACCACGTTCTCCGTCGACGAGCGCGCGCCGGGCGAGCTCTTCGAGGGCGTCGTCGTCGAGAGGTTCGAGGCGGAACAACGTGCTGCGCGACAGCAGCGGACCGGTCAGCGAGAAGAACGGATTCTCGGTGGTCGCGCCGACCAGGACGAGCAGCCCCTCCTCGACGAAGGGGAGCAACACATCTTGTTGCGCGCGGGAGAAGCGGTGCACCTCGTCGAGGAAGAGGATGGTCCCCTGCCCGCGCTCGCCGAGCCGGGCCCGCGCCCGTTCCGCGACCTCGCGCACGTCCTTCACCCCCGCGCTGACGGCGCTGAGGGTCTCGAACGCCTTCTCGCTCACTCCCGCGACGAGCCGGGCGATCGTCGTCTTGCCCGTTCCGGGCGGGCCCCAGATGATGACCGAGGACAGCCGGTCGGACTCGATGAGCACCCGCAGCGGCTTGCCCCGGCCGAGGAGGTGCTTTTGGCCGACGACCTCGTCGAGCGTCCGCGGCCGCAGCCGCGCCGCGAGCGGCGCCTTGCGGGCGAGCCGCTCCTCCACCGCCGACGCAAACAGATCAGGACCCCGAGCCACAACACCAGGCTACGGCGACGCGCCCGGAATTCTCCCCAACAGTTGGCAGGAAAACGGGCGCTACGCGCCGATTTTCCTGCCAACAGCGCGTTGGTCCAGGGCAGCCGTCGTGCGCTCGACGATCTCACGGTCCGACGACGCATGGGTGAACACCAACGGGAGCCAACCAGCAGCGGACAATGCGGTCAGTCGCTCGCTGTCGGCCACGACCGCGCTCGCGCCGATGTGGAACGCAAGGCCGTAATACTCCGCGAACACCTTGCGGTCCGGCCAGGCGAAGTCGGGTCGATAGGTCTTGGCACCGACTTTCACGGTGTATTGCTGCACCGGCATCGGCATCCTGGCGCGGCGAAACACGTCGAGGACCTGCAACTCCGACCTACTTCCACCCGGATCGAACCCGATGCCACGAGATTCGAGCAATGAGCGAACGACGGACATATGACGTCCGGGCCCCGATTCGATCCGCTCCAGACAATCCTTCAGCCGTGGCAGCGACGCGACTCCCCGGCGCAGTCCGTCGTCGAGGACGCGTCCGAGCTGGTGCTCGCTGAGAAGCGTGGTGCAGTCGCAGAACGTGCGCTCGAAGGAGGTGCACGCGATGCCGTGACGAGCAGCGATGTCTGCTTCTCCCACCGTGGCCGACCGGTGGACGGCGACCCCTGGAGAGGTCGCGAAGCGATCCCGTCCGACGGTCACCTCGTAGCGATCCTCGGGTCGCGGTTCGAAGCCCCACAATCGGGCCGCCGAGGAGTGCGACGCCAGGGAACCCTCGAGTGAGAGCACGATCGCCAGCAGACCTCGTTCCCACGATTCGCTCGCGCCGACGAGGCCGTAGACGCGCGGCCGCAGCCGGCGCAGAACGCGTCGCTGCACGAGTCCGCGCGTGCGCTCGTCGCTCAGGCTTCCGTCACGAAGCTGACTCAACGTGACGAGACCTCTCTGCGAAGCCAGGACAGATTCGAATCGAGCGAGCTGCGAGTCCATCCGTCGGACCGTATGCGTACGGTGAGACAGCCCTACGTTGGCAGGGAAACAGGGCCGGGAGGCCCGTTTCCCTGCCAACAGTTGGGATGGAAACAAGGCCGTCGAGCCCGTATCCGTGCCAACACGTCGGATGATGGCTGGGAGTTGGGTCGGCTCCGGCGGCCGACGTCGCGGCTATTGGGTGGGCTTTTCGAGGAGGCGCAGGCCCAGGTCGCGGAGTTGGTGGGGGTCTACTTCACTCGGGGCGCCCGTGAGCGGGTCGACGCCGGACTGCGTCTTCGGGAACGCGATCACTTCCCGGATGTTCTCCTCGCCCGCGAGGATGGCGACGAACCGGTCGACGCCGACGGCGAAGCCCGCGTGGGGCGGGGCACCGAAACGGAACGCGTCGAGCAGGAAACCGAACCGCGCCTGCGCGTCAGCGGGATCGATGCCGATCAGCGAGAAGATCCGCTGTTGCACGTCGGGCCGGTGGATACGCACCGAGCCCGAGCCCAACTCCCATCCGTTCAACACCAAGTCGTACGCCTGGGCCCGCACCGACAGCGGATCCGACTCCAACCGTTCGATGTCGTCGGGGTGCGGCATCGTGAACGGGTGGTGCATCGGCACCGGTCCGCCGCGCTCGCCGTCGGCCTCGGGGTCGGCCTCGTCGAACAAGGGGAAGTCGACGACCCAGAGGAACTGCAGCCCGCCCTCGTCGACACCGGGCCGGCCGAGGTCGAGCCGAAGCGCGCCCAGCACGTCGCGCACCATCGAGCGCTTCCCCGCGACGATGAGCACCAGGTCGCCCGCGACGGCGCCCAGCGCGTCGACCAGCCCGAGCTGCTCCGTCTCCGAGAGGAACTTCACGACCGGCGACTCGAGCACGCCGCCGTCGCGCACGCGCATCCACACCAGACCCTTGGCCCCGAGCGCCTTGGCCCGGTCGGTCAGCGCGTCGAGCTTCGAACGGGTCATGTCGCCCTTGACCCGCGACCCGGATGCCCTTGACCGCATCGGCTCCCGCGAACGCCTGGAACTCCGGTCGAGCCGAAGATGTCGGTGAGCTCGACCAGCTCCATCCCGAACCGGAGGTCGGGCTTGTCGGAGCCGAAGCGTTCCACGGCCTCGTGCCACGTCATCCGCGCGATCGCGGCCGGAGCCTCGCCCGGACGCGCCACCTCCGCGGCCGCGAGCACTGCGACCGACACCGCGTCGAGCACGTCGCTCTGATCGGCGAACGTCATCTCGACGTCGAGCTGCATGAACTCGAACTGCCGGTCGGCGCGGAGGTCTTCGTCGCGCAGGCACCGCGCGATCTGGAAGTACCGGTCGAACCCTCCGACCATCAACAGCTGCTTGAAGAGCTGCGGGCTCTGGGGCAGTGCGTAGAACTCGCCGGGCCGCAGCCGCGACGGGCACCACGAAGTCGCGTGCGCCTTCGGGCGTCGACGCGATCAGCATCGGCGTCTCGACCTCGACGAAATCCTGCGCCGCCATCGACTCGCGCATGACCCGGTTCACCGCGGCACGGAGCCGGAGGTTGCGCTGCATCGGCACGCGGCGCAGGTCGAGATAGCGGTGCCGGAGCCGCAGCACCTCGTCGACGTCGACGCGATCGTCGAGCGGGAACGGCGGCGGCTCCGACTCGTTCAACACCTCGATCTCGCGGGCGATCACCTCGACCGCGCCGGTCGGCAAGTCGTCGTTGACGGTGCCCTCGGGCCGGGCGGACACGTCGCCGATCGACCCGCACGACCCATTCGTGCCGCAGCCGGTGCGCGACCTCGAGCCCGGGCATCTGCGGGTCGACCACGACCTGCAGGATGCCCGCGACGTCGCGCACGTCGAGGAACACCTTGCCGCCGTGGTCGCGCCGGCTCGCCACCCAGCCGCAGATGACGACGGAATCGCCGATGTCGGCGGCGCCCAGGTCGCCGGCTCGATGCGTTCGCATCATGATGGAGCTTCGTCCTTCCTCGACCGCAACCATGCCGCGATCTCTCCACGCCGCACCTCGTGCTGCGGCGCATCGGAGCGCAGGAACTTCACCGCGACCATTCCTCGTTCGGCTTCCTGGGCACCGATGATCACCGCCCAGCGCGCACCCGACTTGTCGGCGGCCGCCAACTGCTTCTTCGGAGATCGCCCGCCGTACACGCGATCGGCCGCGAGCCCCGACTCCCGCAGCTCCGCGAGCAGCCGCGCGGCGTCGGGTCCGCCGACCAGATCGACGACGAACGCGTCGACCCGCGCCGCGGGGGCGGCCAGCACGCCTTCGGCATCGCACGCCAGGAGCAACCGCTCGATGCCGCGAACCGAACCCGATCGACGGCGCCGCCGGACCGCCCATCTCCTGCGCGAGCCGGTCGTAGCGACCGCCGCCGCCGATCGCGTTCTGGGCGGCGTCGAGCGCGCCGCTCGCGAGCTCGAAGACGGTGCTCGTGTAGTAGTCGAATCCGCGCACCAGGCGCGGCGCGATCTCGAACGCGATTCCGAGCGCCTGCAGTCCTTCTTGCACGCGCTCGAAGTGCGCGGCCGATGCGTCACTCAGGTACTCGCCCAGCTGCGGCGCGCGCTCGAGCATGTCGGCCCAGTCGTCGCGCTTCGAGTCGAGAATGCGCAAGGGGTTCGCCTCGGCCCGCTCCATCTCGTCGCCGAGCAGAGCGGCGTGGTCGTGCCAGTACGCGAGCAGGACCTCGCGGTAGCGCTCACGGGTCGGCGCGTCGCCCATCGAGTTGACGAGCAGGCGCACGTCGTGCAGACCGAGGTCGCGGCAAAAGCCCCACAACAACTCGATGATCTCGACGTCGACGTCCGGATCGTCGATCCCGATCACCTCCGCGCCGAGCTGCCAGTGCTGGCGATAGCGGCCGGCTTGCGGTCGTTCTGCCCGGAAGTTCGGCGCGAGATACCAGACCTTCCACGGCGTGGGCGGACGGTGCTGCACGAACGCGCGCACGACCGGTGCCGTGCCCTCCGGGCGCAATGCGAGCCGCCGACCACCTCGATCGACGAACTCGTACATCTCCTTGCGTACGATGTCGGTGGTCTCACCAACCCGGGCGAACACCTCGTAGTGCTCGACGATCGGCGTCAGCAGCAACCCGTACCCGAAACGTTCGGCCCGCTGCGCGAAGCGCGCCACGACCTCGATCCAACGCGCCGATTCCGGCGGCAGGACGTCGAGCATGCCTTTGGGCGCGCGCATGACGTCACGATCCGCAGGCATGCGCGGCATGCTAGCCAGCACCGCCGGCGCGACTCATGATGTTTGCACTACCCGTTCGCGGCCGGGACTACGGCGTGGGGTTGGGCTTCAGCTCCGCGTACGAGATGCGCTGCCAGGCCGACTGGGTCGGACTGAGGAAGAACGGGGGGCTCAGATACTTGAGTCGCGAGTCGTAGCTGTAGTCCTTGTTGTAGCCGGACTGGAGCACGGGCGGCGACCCGGAGAACGTTCCGACCGGACCGCGGAATTCCTGGGTGATGACACCGTTGACGATCAAGCTGTGCGCACCGGGCACCGCGCACGGGTGCGAGCCCGAGCACGCGGCATTGCTCCCGGTCGCCCAGTTCTGCACATAGAACGAGTGGTTGAGCGACATGATCGCGGCGTCGATCGTGAGATCGTCCCACACGGTCGCGTTGGCGGCGTGCACCACCGCGACATCGTTGTCGGCGACGAGGCCGAGCACGTCGTTGCCGCCGGGGAACTGGTGGTACACGAGGTTGCCGGTGATGTCGATGTCGTCCATCGACGCGATCGTGAGCTGTCCCTTGAGCGTGCCACTCACGTTGACATCGCCCAGGCACGCGTTACCGCTGCAGCTGGAGTGGTTGGGATCGGAACCGGCCGCCGGCACGTTCTGCACGTACACGACGCCGTTGGCCGGAAGGCTCAACGCCGAACCGGGTCCGCACCCGGAATTGGTGCTCTTCGTCGCCGGGCTCGTCACGTTCATCGTGCCCGCCGCGTTCAGCGTGATCGTCGTCGGGCCCGTGTAGAGGCAACCCGTCCCGCCGAGCGCACCATCGGCCTGGTTGCGGATCGAGGTGTTCGCAGGTGGGAACGCGAGGAACGAACCGGCCACCGGCTGCGGGGGGTTGCTGACGCCGTACACCGGGGAGTTGGCGCAGCCGAGCGGATTGAGCACGGTGCCACCGCCGCCGAACTTCAGGCTGTTCGGCTGGTTGTTGCTGGTCGGAGAGTTGTAATACGTATCCGTGTTGCCCAAGAAGGCCGGGCTCCCGCACACATACAGCCCGTCGTTCGAGTGGACCGGGCCGTTCAGCGACGACAGCGACGTCCAGTACACGATGGAACAACTCGGGTTCGCGCTCAGGCTGGGCCCGTACGATCCCGTCGTCGAGTTGTATTGCCACGCCCGGTGCTTACAGGCCGACGTACTGGCTCCGGTCAGGACCGGGTCGGTGATCTCGTAGTCGGTGAGCCAGAGATAGTCGAGGAACCCCTGGCGGCGCAGACCCAGTGACACCGTCCGGATGACGCCCGTCGACGCACATCCGCCGGAGATGTTCGCCAGGCGCTTGCCGGACGAGGTGAGATACACGATTCCGGTCGCGGCGGTACTCGACGTGTCGACGTCGTAGCGGAAGCACTCACCGTTGGCGCTCGGCCCCGCGACCTGCACCCAGGTGTTGAAAGCCTGATTGCCGTCCGGTGGCGGATTCGCAGCGCTGTACGTCCAGTAGTTGCTGTTCTGCGCGAGGTGATTGAGATAGTCGTCGACTCCCGCCTCCGCGGCCGCCAACGCCGACTCGTGGTCCTGGTCGTGACGCGCGAGCGGGAGCTGGTTGATGGCCCCCGAGAAGATCGTCAACGGGATCAGCGTCATCAACAGCACAACGGTGATCGCGATGATCATGGCCAGGCCCGCGTCGTCGTGCGACGCGGACGCTGGAACGGAGACGGCGGGAAAGCAGCTCGATCATGAGATCACGTGTTCGGGTTGTAGTCGACGTTGCGGACGTGAATGCACGTGCTGATCACCACACTCGGCGAGCTCGGATGGACACGCACTCGCAGATTGATGCACACCTGGTCGATGCTGCGGAGCCCGGCGGTCGTCGTGATCGGCGTCGGGATCAGGTTGGGAGTGGGGAAACTGGCGTCGTAGTACGAGAAGATCGGTTGGCTGGTGTCGACGTACTGACCGTCGAGCCGGGTCACGGGCGAACCGCTGTACGTGTAGTTGCCGGGCGTCGACCAACTGTCGGGTTGGGTCGAGTCCTCGTGGAAGACGTAGACGTTCGTGGCCGGGACCAACGAGACGAACGCGTGCAACCGGGTCGGGCCGGTGCCGCTGTTGAGGTTCGCCAGGCTCGCGTAGAACACGACGTCGTTCTGGTCGGCCGACGCGAACGCGGCATCGGTACTCGACGGCGCCACCGCGGTACGAAGGTCCTTCGTGATCCGATCGGCGATCGTCTGGGCTTCGCTGGTGGCACTGAAGCGGTCGGTGGTCTTGAACGCCTGGTTCTGCATGACGATGACGACACCGAACGCCGATGCCGTCACGACCGAGAGCAAGGCGGTCGCGATCATCATCTCGATGAGCGTGTAGCCGCCCTCGGGTCGGCGGGCGCGTAACGTTCGCTTGACCCACGTCCGCAGCCCGCTCACGAGACGACCACCGTGACCGGGGTGCTGTACAGCGTCGTCGCCGCGCCGGACGCGTCGACAGCGTAGACGCCGCTCGGCTGCACCCAGACGTTCACCGACCCGGTCTGGTTCGACGTCGGGCAGGCAGCCGCACCCTTCAAGCACGTCACGGTCACCGTCCAGTGACCGAGCGGCAGCGCGGTGACGCTGTTCCCGGCGGCGTCGGTCGTGACGAGACCGAGCGTCGGCGCGGTACCCGTCGCGGTACCGCTCGTACACACGGCGCTGTAGGGCACCGGGAGGCCGGTCGTCTCGGATGCCGTCGCGGTCCCGCCGGCCACCGCAACCGCGGCGGAGTTCTGCGCGTTGAGCGACAACGTGTAGAGCGACACGGTCGTCGACGCGGTTCCGCCGGGAGCCAGGCTGATCGGGACCGGCGCCGCGCTCGGATAGAACAACGTCCGGTTGGTGTCCTTGCCGAGCGGGTTGTTGTCCGTGCAGTTTCCGGCGAACACGGTGTAGCCGCTCGCGTACGGGTAGAGCGGAGTCAACGAGGTCGTGCCGGCCGGGAACGAGTACTGGCTGTAGGGCTGCAGCCCCGAGTTCACGACCGAGATCGGGATGTTGGTCGCCGGCGGCGGCGTGGCCGGGCTCCAGCCGCTCACCGTGATGGTCCCGGCGGTGTCGTACGAGAACGGGAGCGACGCGGTCTGGCCGACCGACACCGACGCGGTCTGCGACGGCGCCAGGACCTCCTGGTCGCCCACGCCGGTCCCCTCGATCACCGTCACCGTGTAGGTGCCGACCGGAAGGAACGCGAAGAACGCGCAACCCTCCGTCGTGGTTTGCTGGGTCTGCGTCACCGGCCCCACGACCTGAACGCTGATGTTCTGCGAGGCCGCTCCGGTCGAATCGCTGACCTTCGCCGCGATCGAACCCGTCGACGCCGAGTACGCGCCGACCGGCGGCGCGAGCAGCGTGACCTCTTTGACGGTCTTGGTGCCGTTCATCGCCGGCCAGGTCACGAGCTCTTGCACCTGCATGATCTGCCCGGAGTTCGAGCCGGGGCTGTCACAACTGCTCTGCGTGGAGTTCTGGCCGACGAACTGGACGTTCTGAGTGACGGTGTACTGGATTCCGTTCACCTTCTGCGCGGCGCCCGCGAACACGGTCTGACCTTGCGGGATCGAGGAGAACTTCGTGGGATCGGCCGCCAGGCCCCGAACCTGCTCCATCGCCTCGGTCGCGAGATTCGTCGCCACGACCCGGTTGCGCGTGTTGCCGGAGACCACGATGGCGTTCTCGAAGAGCAGCGCGGCACCGAGCAGCGCGCCGATCAGAATCGTGATCGCGACCAGGACCTCGACGATCGTGAATCCGTCACCCAGACGTGAACGCGGATCCACTATGCATCCCCTCCGGCGGCACAGCTCGTGCACGGTGCGACAACTCGGCTCTGGCCCTCGCAGAGAATCGGAAGATCTCCCGCAGGCCTTGAGCCGCGAACTGCCGGTTCAGGTACCGAATCGAACCGGATGCGCCTTGACGCGCCTTACGTCTTGTTGCCCGGGAGCACTCGTGCGGCCTCGTAGACCGAATCGACCCGTTTGACCGCGGCCAGGATCGAGTCGAGGTGGCCGGGATCGGCGAGCTCGAAGTCGAATCGGAGGCGGGCGATCCGGTCGGACTGCGTCACCGAGGTGCACGAGATGATGTTGACGTGGTGCTCCGACAGCGTGTCGGCGATGTCCCGCAGCAGCTTGGACCGGTCGAGGGCTTCGACGTCGACCGACACCGTGTAGTTGCCCGGCGCGTCGTTGTCCCACTCGACCTCGATGACCCGATCGGCCTGGTTCAGCAAGCTGACGGCGTTGGCACAGTCGGTGCGGTGCACCGACACACCCCGACCGCGTGTGACGAATCCCATGATCTCGTCGCCCGGCACCGGGGTGCAGCAACGGGACAACCGGACCATGACGTCATCGAGCCCTTCGACATGAACGCCCGCGCCCGTGCGCCGGTGCCCTCGCGCCCGCGGCGGGCGGGCGACGGTCGTCGGGAGCTGTTCCTCGCCGCCGCGCAGCTCACGTTGGATGCGTTGGACGACGGCTTTGGCCGACACATGGCCTTCGCCGATCCCGACGTAGAGACCATCGAGATCGGCGTAGTGCAGCTGTTCGGCGACGTTGCGCACGACGGGCGAACCGAAGAGCTTCTGCGCGGGCAGCGCCTCGCGGCGCATTGCCTTGACGAGATCATCACGACCCTGATCGATGGCGTCGACGCGACGTTCGCGCGAGAACCACTGGCGAATCTTCGAGCTGGCACGCGGCGTCTGGACGAACTGGGTCCAGTCGCGGCTCGGCCCCGCACCCTCGACCTTGCTCGTGAAGATCTCGCACGTGTCGCCCGACTGCAGCGCGGAGTCGAGCGGCACCAGGCGGCCGTTGACCCGTGCGCCGATACAGCGGTGCCCGACCTCGGTGTGGATCGCGTAGGCGAAGTCGACCGGGGTCGCGCCCGTGGGGAGTGTGATGACCCGCCCCTTCGGCGTGAAGACGAAGACCTCGTCTTGTTCGAGGTCGATCTTCAGGCTCTGCATGAACTCGGTCGGGTCGGTCGTCTCCTTTTGCCAGTCGACGATCCGCTGCAACCAGACGAGATCCTCGGCCGGGTTGCGCTGCTCTTTGTAACCCCAGTGCGCCGCCACTCCGAACTCGGACCGGCGGTGCATCTCGCTCGTGCGGATCTGGAACTCGACCGCCCGCCCCTGCGGGCCCACCACCGTCGTGTGCAACGACTGGTAGAGGTTGAACTTGGGCATGGCGATGTAGTCCTTGAAGCGTCCCTGCACCGGGCGCCAGAGCGCGTGGATCGAACCGAGAGCGCCGTAGCAGTCCTTCACGGAATCGACGATCACCCGCACGCCGACGAGGTCGTTGATCTCCGCGAACTCCTTGCCCCGCACGACCATCTTCTCGTAGATCGACCAGTAGTGTTTCGGCCGACCGTTCACCTCCGCGTTGATGTGGAGCTGCTCCAACCGGAGCCGGACCGCGCTCACGACTTCTTCGAGGTATCGCTCCCGCTCCCCCGCGTGCTGCAGCACCATCGCTTCGATCTCGGCGTAGCGCTTCGGGTGGAGCACCGCGAACGCGAGGTCCTCGAGCTGCCACTTCACGTCTTGCACCCCGAGCCGGTGTGCGAGCGGCGCGTAGATGTCGAGCGTCTCCTGCGCGATGCGCTTCTGCTTCGCCTCGGGCAGGGAGGCAATGGTGCGCATGTTGTGCAGACGATCGGCGAGCTTGATCAACAGGACGCGCACGTCCTTCGCCATCGCGACGAGCATCTTGCGCATCGTCGCGGCCTGTTGTTCCTCGCGGGAATCGAACTCGAGCCGGTCGAGCTTGGTGACACCGTCGACGATCGCCGCCACGTCGGGACCGAAGCGCGTGCGCAGGTCGTCGAGCGTCACCGAGGTGTCCTCGACGGCGTCGTGCAACAGGGCGCCGGCCAGTGTGATGTCGTCGAGACCGAGGTCGGAGAGGATCATGGCGACGCCGAGCGGGTGGGCGATATACGGGTCGCCGGACCGGCGCACCTGATCGCGGTGGGCGTCGCGCGCGACCTTGTAGGCATCTTCGATGAGATCGGTGTCGCGCTCGTCGTCACCGCTGCGCACGGATGCGAGCAGCGGGCGCAGCGCGCCGTCGACGTTCGTATGCGCCGAAGGCCCCTTGGTAGGCGCGCTAGTCATAGTTCACCAACGTGTGGACCGGATAGCCGTCGATCTGTTCCCGGCCGCGGAGGAACCCGAGCTCGAGCACGAAGGCGAATCCCATCACCACTCCCCCGAGGCGCTCGACGAGCCGGCCCGTAGCGGCCGCAGTACCTCCCGTCGCGATCACGTCGTCGACGACGAGCACCGACTCGCCCGGCGCGATCGCGTCGCGGTGTATCTCCAACAGATCGGTGCCGTACTCGAGCTCGTACTCCTCGCGCTCGATCTCCCACGGCAGCTTCCCGGGCTTGCGCACGGGTACGAAGCCCGCGTGCAGGCCGTAGGAAACCGGCGCGGCGAAGACGAAGCCGCGAGCCTCGATCCCGATGACCTTGTCGACCCGGGTGGCCGCGAACGGTTCGGCCAGCGCATCGACCGTTGCCCGGAAGGCATCGGGCGCGCCCAGCAACGGGGTGATGTCCTTGAAGACGATCCCCGGCTTCGGGTAGTCGGAGACGTCGCGCACATGCGCCTTCAACCAGGCTGGATCCATCCCCACCAGCGTACCGATGCCTGCCGAGGACGCTGCGCGTCGGAGGCGGCGCGCTACTTGCGCTTCTTGCCTCGCTGTTGGCGGGGGCGGGCCTGGATGGTCTGGCGGGGTACCGCGGGCGGGCCGGGGACCCCGAGTGTGGTGCGGTCACCGTGTTCGCCGGGGTCGTCGGCCGCGACGACCGCCACACCGAGCGAGGCCGAGGCCGCCGCGGCGGGGACGCGCCGGCGGCGTTCCGCCAGGGCGCGGTACTGCGGTTCGCGCTCCTTCCACCACGCCAGCAGCGGCGCCGCGACGAAGATCGAGGAGTACGAGCCGATGAACAGACCCGCGGCGAGCGCGAGGGCGAAATCCTCGAGCGCGGTGGCGCCGAGGATCCCGGCTCCCACGACGAGCAGCGAGACGACGGGCAGCAAGGCGACGAGTGACGTGGAGACCGAGCGCATCAGAACGGCGTTGAGCGAGCGGTTCACCATCTCGGAGTAGCTCGAACGCCCGGTCGCGGTGAGCGAGCGCTGGAACTCGACCACCTTGTCGAACACGACGACGGTGTCGTACAGCGAGAAACCCAGAATCGTCAGGAACGCGGTGACGGTCGCGGGAGACACCTGGAAATGGAAGAGTGCGTACACACCGACCGTGAAGATGATGTCGTGGATCACCGCCACGATCGCCGCGGCGGACATCTTCCACTCGAAGCGGATCGCCAGGTAGGCGGCGAGCACGAAGAAGAAGATGATCAGCGCCTTGATCGCCTTCTGCGAGACCTCGTGGCCCCAGGTGGGCCCGACCGTGTTGATGCTGACGTCGTTGACCGTCGCGCCCGCGTATTTCGCGAGCGCGGCCGCGACCGCCGAGACCTGACTCGCCGGTAGCTTGGCCACGGTGATCGTCACGGTGCGGCCTTTGACCGTGACCTTCGGATTCGTCAGGGCCGAATTCGCGATCGCGGCCTTGACGCCGTCGACCGTCGGCGTCACGCCGGCCTTGGCGGTGAACGTGAACGCTCCGCCGGCGTCGTTGGGCACCTGCACGTCGGCGTCGTTTACGTGGCCGTACTTCGCGAGCGCCGACTGCACCTCGCCGATCGGGTCGTTGACGACGCGCGCCTCGACCCGGATCGTGTCCGTCCCGCCGCCCGGCGGCGTGAGCACGCTGACGTTGGCATTGCCGAACCCGGCATTCGTGAGCAGCGTCCGCACGTCGGCGACCTGGGCGTGCTTGCCCCCCGCCATCTGGACCTGCCAGGCGGTGCCGCCCTCGAAGTCGATGCCGAGGTTCAGCCCCCGCACGCCCAGCAGCAGCAGGCTCAACACCACGAGCGTGCCGGAGATCGTCAGCCAGCGTCGGCTGTGTTTGATGAACTGGAAATTGGTGCGCTCGTGGTACAGGTCGGAGAGACGATGCCGGCGCGTGACGCCCGGGATCTCCTCGGCTTGCGGCGGAGCGGTCACGGTCACGCCCTCACCTCGGGAACGTCCAGCCCGGCGCCGATGCCGACGCCGCCGAGGCGGACGAGCGCGGGCCGGCGGGCCAAGACCGAGACGAACGGCCACATGAAGCAGTACGCCAGGATCAAGTCGAGCGCAGTCGACAATCCGAGGAAGTACGCAAAGCCGCGCACCGACGACGTCGCGAACAAGTAGAGCACGACCGCGCCGATCATCGACACGAGGTCGGCGGCGATGATCGTGCGAAACGCCCGGCGGAACCCGGAATCGAGTGACGAGCGCACGGTCTTCCCGGTGTGGACCTCGTCTTTCAATCGCTCGAAATAGACGACATAGCTGTCGACGGTGACACCCACCGACACGATGATGCCCGTCACCCCCGCGAGCGTGAGGGTCAGGCCCTGGTGGGCCGAGAGCCACGAGACGAGCGCGAAGAAGGTGAGCGCAGTGAGTCCGATACCCGTCCACACGACGAGCCCGAGCAATCGGTAGAAGAAGATCATGTAGAGCGCCACGAGCGCGAGGCCGATGAGGCCCGACAAGATGCCGGCCTTCAGCTGGTCCTTGCCCAGGGTCGGCGACACCGACTGCGCGGTCTGCGCCACGAGCTGCACCGGGAGCGACCCGTAACGCAGCACGAGTGCGAGCTGGTGCGCCTGCTTGCTCGTGAACGTGCCGGTGATCTGGACATCTTGACCCGTGATGCCGGCGTTGATGTGCGGCGCCGACTGCACGACGCCGTCGAGCTCGATCGCCACTTCCTGGTTCACGTACGGCGTCGCGACCTTGGTCACGAAGTCGTTGTTCTTGAAGTGCACGTTGACGATCCACGCCGCGGTGGTCGGATCGACGACGGCCGACGCGGTTCCCACGTTGCGACCCGTGAGGATCGTCGGGCCGAGGAGGTAACACAGCGTGTTGTTCAAGTCGGGCAGGACCACCTGCTGGTCGGCGACGTCCTTGGTGATCTTCTTGCCGTCCTGACACGTGCTGTTCGCGGCCGTCCGTGCGATCGTCGTGGTGGTCGTCGCGGCGCCCTTCACCGTCGTGACCGTCGCGGCCGGCGCGGTCGAAGCCGTCGGCGCGACCGTCGTCGAGACCGCCTCGGGGCGGACCGCCGCGATCGGCACGGTGTCGATCGTCCGGGTGGCGGCCGACGCGTGCCCCTTCGTCGTCGTGGTCGCGCCCGCGGCCGTCGTCGACGTGACCGGTTTCGTGGTCGTCGTCGCGCCCTTCAGGGTGGTGGTCGTGGCGCCCTTCACCGTCGTCGGGGTCGACACCGCCCCCGTGCTCGAATACGGAAGGGCCCCGACCACGGGCCGGAACCGCAGTTCGGCCGTCTTGCCGACGAGTTGGTCGGCCTCGGCCGCGTTCTTCACACCGGGCAAGTCGATGACGATGTTGTCGCCCTGGCGGCTGACGTTGGGCTCGGCGATACCGAGGCCGTCGACGCGGTTGCGGATGATCTGGACCGCGGTGTCCAGGGTCGACAGGTCCGAACCCTTGACCGGCGCGAGCACGATGGACGTCCCGCCCTGGAGGTCGAGTCCGAGCACGGGCCGGCTCGAGCCGAACAACGTGGCGAAGAAGCAGCCGACGATCACGACGACCGTGACGATGAGCAGGATGACCTTGCGCCGCACGGCTCAGTCCGCCCCGGTCTCTCCGTCGTGGGCGTCGTCGGGACGCGCGAGGGGCTCGGGAACGATCCGCTGGCCGATCGCGCCCCGGGCGACGTGGATCACCGTGCCCGGCGCGACCTCGAGATCGGCATCGGCCTCACCGAGCCTGGTGATCGTTGCGTAGATCCCGCTCGTGGTCAGCACTTCGTCGCCCTCTTGGATCTGGGACTGCAACTGGCGGACGGCGGCGATGCGCCGTTGCTGGGGGCGCCACAGCAGAAGATAGATGGCGCCCACCATGAGCACGGGGAAGATCGCCACCTGCACAGACTGCCCTTACGCCGGAGAAACGGGAACGGACGCTACCACCGTCGTTTGCCGGGGCCGATTCATGATCCGGGTACCTCGAACGACCGGCCCCGGTCGGCCGCGATGGCTTCGGACAACCGTCCGAGGCGGTCGCCCCGGCACATCCGGACCTGGCCCCGGTAGGCGTTCCGCGGGAAGGCCGCCCACCGTTGGGCCTCGGCTTCGGCCGCGGCGGCCAGCGCCTCGGGCGCCACCACGGCGTCGAGGAATCCGGCGTCGACGGCACCGGCCGGGTCGTAGATCCGTGCACCCACGGTGGCGTCTTGCAGATGCCGCGTCGACAGCCGCTCCTGCGCGAGCTCGACTGCCCAGCGCGGGAGCACCATCCCGAGCTGGGTCTCGATGAGCCCGATCCGGAACTCGCCGGTCGCGCCGATGCGCGCGTCGGCGCCCAGCAGCAGGAGCGCGCCCGCCGCGATCGCGTGGCCGGTGCACGCCACGACGACCGGTACCTGCGAGCCGTACATGCGCGAGAAGAGCTCGCCACCGTCGGTCACGAGCTTGCCCGCGGCCTCGGCGCTGGCGCGCATGACCTTCAGATCGAACCCCCCCGACAGCATGCCGGGCGCACCCGAGACGAGGACGGCCCCGACCTCCGTCTCACCGGCGTCCTCGGCGCGCGACAGCGCCGCGCCCAGTCCGCCGAGCACCTCGGGCGAGAGCGCGTTGGCCTTGCCGTTCGCGATCGTGACGTGGGCGACGCGGTCACGGACTTCGTACTGGACGAGCTCCACCTGGTTCCCCCTAGAACAGCTCGGGAGCATCTCCCGGAGCCAGCGGCGCGCGCAAACCGATGTGCGCGAACCCGGCCGGCGTGGCCACGCGGCCGCGCGGGGTGCGTTCGATCAGCCCGCAGAGCATGAGGAAGGGCTCGTAGACGTCCTCCACCGTCTCCGGGGCCTCGCTCACCGCGATCGCCAGCGTTCCCAGCCCGACCGCGCGGCCCGCGAACGTGCGGCACAGCGCGTCGAGGATGGCCCGGTCGACCTTGTCGAGACCGAGCTCGTCGACCTCGAAGAGCGCGAGCGCATCGCGCGCCGTCTCCAGCGTGACCCGCCCGTCGGCGCGCACCTCGGCGTAGTCGCGCACGCGCTTCAACAGGCGGTTGGCGATCCGCGGCGTGCCTCGCGAGCGACTTGCGATCTCATCGGCGCCGTCGGGCTCGAGCTCGACGCCCAGGATCGTGGCGACCCGGCGCAGGATCGCCGCGAGCTCGTCGTACGCGTAGTAGTCGAGCCGCGCCACGAACCCGAAGCGGTCGCGCAGCGGGCCGCTGATGAGCCCGGTGCGGGTGGTGGCCGCGACGAGCGTGAACCGCGGCAGGTCGAGGCGGATCGTGCGCGCGCTCGGGCCCTTGCCGATCACCACGTCGAAGCGGAAGTCCTCCATCGCGGGATACAGGCTCTCCTCGACCACGCGCGGCAGCCGGTGCACCTCGTCGATGAACAAGACGTCGCCGTCGTCGAGATTGGTGAGGATCGCGGCGAGGTCGCCGGCCCGTTCGAGCGCGGGTCCGCTCGTGGGCGTGATGCGCGCGCCCATCTCGTTGGCGATGATGCCGGCGAGGCTCGTCTTGCCGAGGCCGGGCGGGCCGGCGAGCAGCACATGGTCGACCGCCTGCCCGCGCTGCTTGGCCGCGGTCAGCATGATCTCGAGGTGCTCGCGCAGGCGCGGCTGGCCGACGAACTCGCCGAGATTGCGCGGGCGCAGCGTGGTCTCCTCGGCGACCTCCTCGGCATCGGCCTCGGGACTGAGCAGCTCTTCTCTCATCTCCCGACCGTCGCGATCGTCCCGGCGATCATGATCGGCCCGCGAGCATGCGCAGCGCGTCTCGCAGGAGCTCCTCGACGGTTCCGGCCTCGCCGAGATGGCCGAACACCTCCCGCACCTCCTCGTTGCCGTAACCGAGACCGACCAGCGCCTCGCGCACCTCGGCGCGCGCGTTGGGTTGGCCCGATCCGGGGACCGAGGTGAGATCGACTTCGGGGACGTCGAGACGGGCCTTCAAGTCGACGAGGAGACGCTGCGCCGTGCGCTTGCCCACGCCGGGCACCGAGACGAGTGAGTCGATGTCGTCCTCGGCGAGGCACCGGCGCAGGTTCGGCGGCGAGTGCACCGACAAGATCGCGAGCGCGAGCTTCGGTCCGACACCACTCGCGGTGATCAACACCTCGAACGTGTCGCGCTCGTCGCGCGAGGGGAAGCCGAAAAGGATCAGCGCGTCGTCGCGCACGTGTTGATGCGTGAACAAGAACGCGCTCGAGCCCGGCTCGAGCGCGTTCACGGCGTTGATCGGCACCAGCACGCGGTAGCCGACGCCCGCGACCTCCACGAGGACCTCGCCTGCGAGCGTGCGCTCCATCACCTCGCCGCGCAGCGACCCGATCATGACGGGATCCGGTCGAGCATCCGGACGCGACCGTGATGGCAGCATGCGAGCGCGAGCGCGTCGGCCGCGTCGGCCGGCTTCGGGATGTCGCGCAACGTCAGCAGGCGCGTGACCATCGTCTGCACGGCGAGCTTGTCGGCCCGGCCGTCGCCGGTCACCGCGAGCTTCACTTCGTTGGGGCTGTATTGCGTCACCGGGATGGCGGCACGCGCCGCGATCACGAGCGCGAGGCCGCTGGCTTGACCGACCGACATCGCCGTGCGGGCATTGTTCTGGAACAGCACCCGCTCTACCGCCAGCGCCGAGGGCCGGAGCTGGGCGACGAGGGCTTCCAACTCGTCGGTGAGGGCGAGGAGCCGCTCGGGCAGGGGGTCGGTCGGGGCGGTCCGGATCACGCCGCACGCGACGGCACGCAGTCGCCCGCGCTCGCGTATGACGGCGCCGTAGCCGCAGCGCGAGACGCCGGGGTCGATGCCCAAGACGGGCCCCGCAGGGTCGAACACAGGTTCGATCCTAGAGGGTCCGGGCCGCAGCCGCGAGGATGCCGCGCACGCCGCCCGCAGGTGCCCGGGACGTTCAGGAGCGGCCCCGCACCAAGCGCCACAAGATGAACAGGATCAGCGCTGCGATGCCCACCGGCACGAGCCGCTTCGTGAGGGGCGCGCCCGCGACGCCGAGCAGGTCGACCGGCTCGACCTCCGGGCCGTCGATGCGGCGGGGCCCGCTGCGTCGCGGGCGCGTGCGGCGAGTCGGTGACGGCGCTCTCGAGCGCCTGCTCGTACGCGCCGCCCGCGTGCCCGGTGTCGCCGCCGCCCGCGGTGTTGAGCACGTCGCGCTCGACGTTCTCGACGAACTGCCCCATCAACTTCGACGAGACGTCGACCAGCACGCCCCGACCGAACTGGGCGACCTTGCCCGTGATCGACAAGTCGGTGGCGACGTCGACCTTGGTACCCGCACCCTCGGGCATCATCGTCACGACGATGGTCGCCTTGGCGTTGCCCTGCCCACGCGTGTCGCGTCCGGACGCGTCGATCACGATCCGGCGGTTCGCCTCGTCGACCTCGGCCAGGCGGGCCGAGCCCTTGTACTGCGCGGTGATGGGACCGACCTTCACCTTGACGACGCCCTTGTACTCGTCGCCGTCGACCTCTTGCAGCTGCGCGCCCGGCATGCACGGCGCAATGCCCTCGATGTCGAGCATCACCTTCCACGTGGCCTCGATCGGGGTACTCACTCGGAAGCTGTCGGTGATCTCCATCGTGACTCCAACTCGGCGAGGTCCTGGGGGGTGTCGACGTCGGCCGCCGCGCCCGTGTCTTCGCACGGTACCGCGACCGCCGGGTGCCGGCGGAAGAGCACCCGCGCGCCCTCGTCGCCGACGAGCGCCATCGCTTCGGGCCAATACGACCGCGAGATCAGCACCGGATTGCCCCGCACCCCACCGTAGGTCGCGTAGGCCAGGCCGGCGCCGCCGGTGGAGTGGGCATGCGCGACCCGCCGGTAGGCCTCCGCGCCGACGAGGGGCTGGTCGGCCAGGCCGACCACCACCGCGGAGACGGTCGCGTCGGGCTCCAGGCTGCGCAATGCACACTGCAAGCTCGACGCGATGCCCCGATCGGGTTCGTCGTTGCGCACGATCTCCACGTCACCCGGAGCCGCGTCGGCGACTCGCGCGTCGGACACCACCAGCAGGACCGGGGAACATCCGCTCGAGCGCGCCGCGTCCAGCGCGTACGCAACCAGCGGTCGCCCGCGCAGCTGGGTCAACGACTTGGGCGTGTCGCCGCCGAAGCGCATCCCGCGACCCGCGGCGAGAACGACCGCGGGAACGCGCGCGCTCAGATCGCCTCGAGCGCGCGCCGTACCAGCACCTGCGCGAGATGCGCGCGGTACTCGGTCGATGCGTTCAGGTCGGCCGGCGGGTCGGTGCCGACTGCCGCTTCGCGCGCGGCGTCGGCAGGCGATGCGCCCTGGGAGAGCGCGGTCTCCACCGCGGTGGCGCGTAGCGGAGTCGAACCCATGTTGACGAGTGCCACATGCGTCCCGCCGTTGACACGCGCGGCCACGGCGCCGACGATCGCCCAATCCTGAGCCCGCCGGTTGAACTTCTCGTAGGCGAACCCCGACGCGCCGCTCTTGCGGACCTGGATCTCGGTGAGGAGCTCGTCGGGCGCCATCGCGGTCTCGAGAAATCCTTGGAAGAACTCGCTCGCCGGGACCGCACGGACACCGCTCGGGCCCTGCAACACGAAGGTGGCGTCGAGGGCCAACAGCGCGGCGGGCAGATCGCTCGCCGGATCGCCGTGCGCGACCGATCCGCCGATCGTTCCGCGGTGGCGCACCTGGTTGTCGCCGACCTGCGCCGCGACCGCGCGCAGCACGCCGCACTGCTGCGCGAGAACATCACTCGTCTCGAGGTCGCGGTGGCGGGTGAGCGCGCCGATCGCGACATGGTCGCCCGCGTCGCGCACGTAGGAGAGGTCGCGCACGCGACCGACGTCGACGAGCACCGAGGGCGTCGCGAGCCGGAGCTTCATGAGCGGCAGCAGCGACATCCCGCCCGCGAGGAACTTCGCGTCCTCACCGTGCTCGCCGACCAGCGCGATCGCTTCGTCGGCCGAGCCGGCCCGGACGTAGTCGAATGCTGCGGGGATCACTTGGCACCCTGCATCTTCTCGGCCGCGGCCAACACCGACTTCACGATGTTGTGGTAGCCGGTGCAGCGGCACAGGTTGCCCTCGAGCCCGAGCCGCACGTCTCGTTCGGTGGGGTTCGGGATCTCGTCGAGCAGCGAGACCGCGGCGAGCACCATGCCCGCGGTGCAATAGCCGCACTGCAGGCCGTGGTTCTCGTGGAACGCGGTCTGCACCGGGTGCCACTCGTCGCCTTGCGCCAGGCCTTCGATCGAGGTGATCGAAGCGCCGTCGGCCTGCGCCGCGAGCATGGTGCACGACTTCACCGACTCACCGTCGACGAGGACCGTGCACGCGCCGCAACTCGACGTGTCGCACCCGATCTTCGTCCCCGTGAGACCGCACGCCTCCCGCAGGTATTGCACGAGCAGCGTGCGGGGCTCGACTTCGTGATCTTGCGCCGTTCCGTTGACGCTCATTCCGATCCGCATGGACCGGGAGACTAGCGGGAACGAGTGGTGAGCGATGCCCCGCTACAACTTCTCCAGGATCCGGACGAGCTTGTCGACGGGGACGAAGGTGGCGCCGATCAGTTTGCGATCGGCGAACGCGATCTTGCCCGCCTTGTCGACGACGAAGACCGAGCGGCGCACACCGATGAGCGGGGCGCCCACCCCGTACGCCTCGATGACCGACTTGTCGACATCGGCGAGCAGCGGGAACGTGAAGCCCTTCTTCGCGGCCCACGCCTCGTGGCTGGCGACGTCTTGCGGTGAGATGCCGAGGAGGACCGCTCCGGTGGCTTCGAGGTCGGCGAGGTTGTCGCGGTACGAGCACATCTGGCGCGTGCAACCCGGCGTGTTGTCGCCCGGGTAGAAGGCGACCACCACGGGTCGCCCGCGGTACTCCGACAGCGTGTAGTCGCGCTTGGCGCCGTTCTCGATGCCGGGCAACGTGAAGTCCGGGGCGCCGTGTCCGACCTCGAGCATGTGGATACCTCCCAAGCCGGCTCCGGCCCGAGCCGTTCGGTTTCCGTGGTTCGGTGACCGGGCCGTCCGGTGGAGGGGACCCTATGCGCCCGCGCCGCGGGCGTCACGCCGTGACGGCCTCGAGCACCGCGTCCGGGATGTCGAAGTTGGCGTACACCGCCTCGGTGTCGTCGTGATCCTCGAGCACGTCCATCAGCCGGAGCACGGTCTTGGCCTGGCTCTCTTGTGTCAGCTCGACGACCGTCGTCGGGATCATCGTGAGATCTCCCGACTTCACCTTGTACCCGGCCTCTTCGATCGCCGTACGCACCGCGTGGAGCTCGGTCGGCGGGGTCGTGACCTGCCACGTGTCACCGCCGTCGGTCACGTCTTCGGCGCCGGCGTCGGCCGCGACCAGCATCAGCTCGTCCTCGTCGACGGAACGGTCGACGTCGATGATCCCCTTGCGCTCGAACTGCCACGACACCGCACCCGGCTCCGCGAAGGAACCACCGTTGCGGCTGAACAGATTCTTGATCTCGGCCGAGGTGCGGTTCCGGTTGTCGGTGAGGGCCTGCACGATCACCGCGACGCCGCCGGGCGCGTAGCCCTCGTACGTCACGGACTCATAGGTGACGCCCTCTTCCTCGCCCGTACCCCGCCGGATCGCACGCTGGATCGTGTCGACGGGCAATGACGAGTCGCGCGCCTTTTGGACCATCGTCCGCAGCGTGGCGTTCGTCGCCGGATCGCCACCGCCCGGTGCGCGCCGCAACCTCGATCTGGCGGATGAGCACGGCGAAGAGCTTCCCGCGGGCTGCGTCGGCCGCACCCTTTTTGTGCTTGATCGAATGCCATTTGGAGTGACCGGACATCAGCAGACCCTTTTCACGAAAGTATGTTGACGAAGCATTGATGGAGACGAAGATCGCCCGACAGCTCGGGATGGAACGTTGCGAACCAGAAGTCGCCGGCGCGGCCGAGCACGGGCATGCCGTCGCACTCGGCCAGGACCTGAACGCCGGGCCCGACCCGTTCGATCACGGGCGCCCGGATGAACACGCCCGGAAATGCACCGTCGCCGAGTCCGGCCACGGTGAGCGGCGCCTCGAACGACTCGCGCTGGCGCCCGTACCCGTTGCGGCGCACGGTGACGTCGAGGATGCCGAGCGGCAACTGGTCGGGGCGCCCGTCGACGACCTCGAACGCGCACAGGATCAGGCCCGCGCAGGTGGCGAACGTGGGCAGGCCGTCGCGCAGCCTCCGGGTCAACGGCTCCCGCAGCTCGGACGAATCGAGCAGCTTGTCGATCGTCGTCGACTCGCCGCCGGGGAGGACGATCGCGTCGACGTGCTCCAGCTGCTCGGGCCGCTTGACCAGCGCGACGTCGGCGCCGAGCGCGGTCAGCGCTTCAGCGTGCTCGCGGAACGCGCCTTGTAGCGCGAGGACCCCGACCTTCACCTGGCGGCCTCCGCATCACGACGGTCACCAGCCTCGCTCGGCCAACTTCACGTCGAGCGTGCCGATCTCCTCGCCGCGCATCGCCTCGCCGAGACCGCGGGAGACCTTGGCGACGATGTCGGCGTCCTCGTAGTGCGTGGTGGCCTCGACGATCGCACGCGCCCGCTTCGACGGATCTTCGGACTTGAAGATGCCGCTGCCGACGAACACCGACTGCGCGCCGAGTTGCATCACGAGCGCGGCGTCGGCGGGAGTGGCGATGCCGCCCGCGCAGAACAACGGGACCGGTAGCTCGCCGCGCTCCGCGACCTCTTCGACGAGGTCGATCGGCGCGCGCAGCTCCTTGGCCCAGGCGTACCGCTCCTCGGGGCGGCCGGCCTTGATCCTTTCGATGTCGCCCAGGATCGAGCGCAGGTGGCGCACGGCCTCGACGATGTTGCCGGTCCCGGCCTCGCCCTTGCTGCGGATCAGGCACGCGCCTTCGGCGATCCGGCGCAGCGCCTCACCGAGGTTGGTCGCGCCGCAGACGAAGGGCACCGTGAACTGCCACTTGTCGACGTGGTGAGCTTCGTCGGCCGGTGTCAGCACCTCCGACTCGTCGACGTAGTCGACGCCGAGCGCCTGGAGGACCTGGGCCTCGGCGAAGTGGCCGATCCGGCACTTCGCCATCACGGGCACGGTCACGGCCTTTTGGATGCCCTCGATCATCGCCGGGTCGCTCATGCGCGCGACGCCGCCGTCGCGGCGGATGTCGGAGGGAACGCGTTCGAGCGCCATCACGGCCACCGCGCCCGCGTCCTCGGCGATCTTCGCCTGCTGGGCGTCGACGACGTCCATGATCACGCCGCCTCGCAGCATCTCCGCGAGACCTCGCTTCACTCGGGCGGTGCCAGTGGTGCGTGCGTCGGCCATGGATGCTGAGTCTAGGACGTGCGGTTCTCGGCCCGGCTACGGAGTTTTCGTCACCGAGTAGCTGGTATCGGGCAGCTCGACCCAGGTCTGGCCGGGGGTGAGCGCGATCGTCCGTCCCGCCGCATCGAGGAGTTGGGCCGGATGGTTCTTGTCGGGCCGCGACCAGGTGCCGGTGATCTCCTTGCCGGCCGTGAACACCTGCGCCTTGCCGCTTCCCGTGATGACGGCCTCCGCGCCGATGTTGCCATCCCGGGGGTCGCCACCCACGTAGGAGACGAACATCACGACGACGTTCTTCGGCGCGAACTGCACGCCCGACGCGACGACCTCGGGGCTCCCGAAGATCGCACGCTTCCAGGTGCCGCTCGGAGCGTCCCACGACCACGTCACGGCGAAGCCGCTGAGGAAGCCGACGCGCACGGAGGTCGCGGGCACCCCGGCCACCGTGGCGCACGCGCGGTGCGATAGGTGAAGAGTGCGGGCGGCGGGACAGGGGTGCCGCACTTGCTGTACATGAAGTTGACGCGTGCGTAGAGGTTGAAGGGCGCATTGCGAGAGTGGTCGCGGAACATCAAGGGGCCCGCGAGTGTCTCGTCGAGGCGCACGACCGGCGCGGTGTCGATCGACGCGATCGCGTACGGTGCGCCGCCCGAGTACGCGAAGACGCCGCCGATGGGCCACACGAGACTCTGGTCGGTCTTGCGTACCGATCGCACCGGCCCGACGCGATCGGGGTCGTGCGAGTTGAAGATGGCCGCGAGGCGGGTGTACCCACCCTCGACCACCTCCTCGTACACGACGTCGGCCTGGTCGACGCCGTATTTCGGATGACCCTCCAGGCGATTGTCGATCTTCACGGTGATCGCGCAGCGCTTGAGCGATGCGCCGGTCGGGTCCGGCAGGCCGGTCAGGGGCGCGACGGGGACGGCTTTGGCCTTCGCCAGCGCCTTCGCCGCGGCCACCTTCTTCGCCGCGCTCTTGGCACCGCCGCCGCACGCGGCGAGCGCGACGACCAACGCCAGCCCGACGACGACCCTACGAGGCAGAGAACGCATCGTCATAGCCTCGCGTCACATCTGCTCGAGCGCGTGGATGCGCTCGTCGATCGGTGGGTGCGTGTCGAACAGGTGGTTCCACTTCGTCTCACCCTTGTTCGACGTCTTGTCGAGGGGCTCTTCGATCCAGAGGTGCGCCGTGGCCTTCGACGCGAAATGGGTCGAGGTGTGGTCGTCCTTCAGCTTCTCCAGCGCGGAGATCAGCCCCGGCGGGTAGCGGGTGAGCTGTACTCCCGACGCGTCGGCCAGGTACTCCCGATTGCGGCTCACCGCGAACTGCATCAGCGTGGCGATGATCGGAGCGAAGATCAGCAGCACGAAACCGAGGATCGCGAACACGATCCCCAGCGGGTTGTTCTTCTCGTTGTCGCGCCCACCGCGCCCGCCCGTCCAGAACATGATGCGCAAGAAGAAGTCGGAGACCAGCACGATGATCCCGACCATCGTGACGGCGAGCGTCATCACCAACACGTCGTAGTTGCGGATATGGCTCAGCTCGTGCGCGAGCACGCCTTCGAGCTCCACCCGGTTCATCTTGTCGAGCAGTCCGGTCGTGACCGCGACCGCGGCGTGCTTGGGATTGCGGCCGGTGGAGAACGCGTTGGGCGCGGGATCGTCGACGATGTACAGCCGGGGCTTGGGCAACCCGCTCGCAATGCACAGACCCTCGACCAGGTTGTGATAGCGGGCGTATTGCTGCGGATCGGCCGGCACCGCGTGCGCCATCTTCAGTGCGACCTTGTCGCTGTTGAAGTAGGAGACGAACGAAGCGACGCCGACGACGATCGCGACGATCGCGATCCCGATCACGCCGCCGCGCAGGAAATAGTCGATCGCCACTCCGACGGCGGACAGCAGCAACACGAACAAGGCGACGAGCAGGACGGTCTTGCGTTTGTTCGCGGAAATCTGTTCGTACACCAACAGCCTCGAGACGATTTGCCGAGCGGGACGGGTGCCGGGCGTCATGCCTCAGCCGGATCGCAGGGTCAGAACTGCACCTTCGGCACTTCGGTCGAACCTTGCTCGGCTTCGAAGAACTCGCGCTTGGAGAAGTTGAACATCCCGGCGATGACCATGGTCGGGAAGGTCTGGATCTTGGTGTTGTACTTCTGCACGCTGTCGTTGTAGAACTGCCGCGCGTACGCGATGCGGTCCTCGGTCGACGTCAGTTCCTCCTGCAGACTGAGGAAGTTCTGATTCGCCTTGAGGTCGGGGTAGCTCTCCGACAACGCGAACAATTGGCGCAACGCGCCGCTCAGGACGTTCTCGGCCTGGGCCTGTTGCGCGGGACCGGCCTGCTGTGCCTGCACCGCGCCGGTGCGGGCGGCGGTCACGGCTTCGAGCGTGGAGCTCTCGTGCGCGGCGTAACCCTTCACCGTCTCGACGAGGTTCGGAACGAGGTCGTGGCGGCGCTGGAGCTGCACGCTGATCTGCGACCACGCGGAGTCGACCCGGTTGCGCAGGCGCACGGCGCCGTTGAAGGCGAAGACGACGAACAGCGCCACCACCGCGATGACGACCAAGATGATGATGATTGCGGCCAACGGAGACCTCCCAAGGGGGTAGAGCGTCAGTCTACGGAGCGATCCGGCGCGATTCGGTCACCGAGGCGGGCCGCGAGCCGCTCCATTCCCCGGGCGATCGCCTCCAACAGCAGGTCGTGCAGTGCGGCCGACGCGGACCCCACGACGGCGATCCCGAAGCCGTCACCGGAGCCGACCGCCGGGTGCCCGGCGATGTCACTTCCGTCGGCACGGGTCACCACTCCCCCCGCCTCGGTGACGATCAGGGCCGCCGCCGCGACGTCGTAGGGGAAGTTCGTGCAGACCGCCCCGGCGCCGACCGCGCGGAACGCGGGCTCGAGCGCCGGATGGACGTCGACGAGATAGCGGCCGACGTCGACGTACGCGTCGAGCTGACCGGTGACGATCCGGGTCAGGTTGAAGGTCGCCGAACCGAGGTCGAAATAGCCGCCGCGCATTGCCGAGCCGTCGATCAACTCCTCCAACACGATGGTCAACGGCATCACGGGCCGACCCCGGAGTCCGGCCGTCCAAAAGAGCGCGCCCAGATCCGTGTTGGGCGACAAGCGCGCCGGGCGCGCCGCTTCGACCCCGGCACCGCGCCGGGCGATGAAGCGCTGGCCCGACTTGATCTCGTGCACGATCCCGAGCTGCACGTCGCCGAGGGTCGCGGCGGCCGACGGCGGCACCACGGCCACGGACACGCAGCACGATTCGAGGCCGGCGGCGGCGGGTCGCGTGCCATCGATCGGATCGACGACGAGGATGGCGCGCGGCTTTCCGATCTCGACGTAACCCTGGTCCTCGGAATAGAACCCGATGTCGCCGGCCGACGCGCACACCTGGGTGACGACGTGCTCCGCGATCTCGTCGATCGCCATCGTGACGTCGCCGCCCGGAGCGACACCCACGCCCGCCCGCGCGCCCGGATCGCCCAGCGCGGGCGCGACCGCGTCGCGGATCCGTTCCGCCAGATCGATCGCGAGCCGCTCGACGGCCGGATCGAGCGAGCCGGGTTCGAGATCGGCCATCGCGCGATGCCGCCGCTAGCCGGCCGGCACGAGCGCGCGCTCGTAGAGCTCGAGGTACCGCTCGGCCAGGCGCCGCATCGAGAACTGCTCGGCACGCTCGTGTCCGGAGGCCACGAGCCGCGCGCGCAGCTTGGCATCGTCGAGCAGCCGCCGCAGCGCGCCGCGCAGCGCGTCGACGTCGCCGGGCGGAACCAACAGCGCGTCCCGGCCCGGCCGGGCGACGTTCTGGTAGCCCGGGATCGCCGACGCGACGATGGCCGCACCCGCCGCCATCGCCTCGAGCAGCACCACTCCGAACGACTCACCGCGCAACGACGGCGCGCAGAACGCGGTCGCGCCGCGTAGGAGCGCATTGCGGGGCGTATCGGTGACGGTGCCGAACCACTCGACGTTCGGCACAC
This sequence comes from uncultured Actinomycetes bacterium, assembly GCA_963812205.1. GTDB lineage: Bacteria > Actinomycetota > Acidimicrobiia > IMCC26256 > PALSA-610 > PALSA-610. Next base: position 744,761 of record CAWEUJ010000002.1, on the reverse strand, counting down.
CACGTTTCCTCAGCTCGTCGGTCTGCGGACCGACGCCGACGACTTGGAGCACCGCGTCGCGATCGACTCCCGCCCACGCGTCGAGCAGCACCTCGAGGCCCTTGCGCGGCTCGTGGCGCCCGATGAACAACACTGCGGGCTCGCGGCGACAGTGCGGGCACGGCCGACGCGACCCGTTCGATCTCGATCCCGTTCCACAGCACCTGGTACTCGGCGCCCGACCAGTTCCTCGCCGCGGTCTCGCGCGCCGACTCGGAGACTGCGACACGGAACGTGAGCCGCATCATCAACGAACGCAAGGCGGGACGCAGCCATTGGTACGGCACCTCCCCCGCGGCGTGGAACGTGCCGACCATCGGTCCGTTGAAGCCGATCAGCGCGCTGACCGTAGGGCCGGGCACGATCGGCTCGTGGAGGTGCACGACGTCGGGCTCGAGGCTGCGCAACGCCTCCGCGGTACGGCGGGCGGTGGCGCGTCCCGGTGAGATCGGCGCGATGGAGCCGTTCGACTCCCACTCGACGGTCGGACCCACGCTGACGATCGTCGGTTCGGGTGGCGGTCCGTCGCACGGCGCGACGATCCTCACGTCGACGTCGAGTTGGCGCAACTCGCGCGCGAGCCCGAGCACCTGACCCTGGACCCCGCCCGGGCGCGACATCGAGTACGGGCAGATCATCGCGACCTTCACGCCCGCCAGGCTTTCCTATTCACGGTCGCTCGGCCAGTTCGCCTGCAACAGGTGCCATTGCTCGGGGGCGGCCCGGATGAGCGTCTCGAACTCGTGCGCCAGGCACTGCGTGATGCGGGCGATGTCGTCGCGCAGCCGGCCGGCACGCTCGGTCGGGATCGGCGCGCGCACGACGCCGTGATGGCCGCGGCCGGCGGTGAAGTACACGGCGACCGGCAAGAGCGCGGCACCCGTGCGCAGTGCAAGTGTCGCGGGTCCCGCGGGCAACGTGGTGGTCTCGCCGAAGAACTCGACCTCTACGCCGTCGCCGGTGAGGTCGCGGTCGCTCAAGAGGCAAACGATGCGGTTGTCGCGCAGCGCCCGCAAGACGGTGCCCGACACGTCCGGACCGATCGGCACGATCTCGAGCCCGAGTGCCTCGCGTTGGTGCGCGAACCACGCCAGTAGCTCCGGGGGTTGGAGCGGTTCGACGACCGCGAGCATGTGATGACCCTGGGCCGCCATCCACGCCGCGGCCCATTCCCAGCCACCGAGGTGGGGCAGCGCGAGCACCACTCCCTTGCCCTGTGCGAGGCCGTCGGTCACGTGCGCGTAGCCGTCGATCTCGAAGTTCGGGAGCACCGCGCCGTGGCGCACGTCGACCGGCAGCCGGAAGATCTCCAGCCAGTACCGGCCGTACCACTCGAACACCTCGTTGACGACCCCGGGATCGGTGCGGCCGGTCACGCGCCGTTGGTGGCGGGCGCACATCCGCCGGTTCGCGGTCTGGGGCCAGCCTCCGACCCGCCCCGCGACACGGCTCAGACCCGGGACCAGCGGCGAAGGGACCAGCTGCGCGGCACGCGCCGCGCCGCGGTACGCGTAGGTCGTCAGCCGCTCTCGTACTCCCCCCACGAACGCGCTACGGCCGGGCGCCGCGCCGTTCGGAGCGGGGACGCGACCGCGGCCGTTGGCCTTCGACGCGCCGTGCGATCCACCACGAGCGCAAGGGCGTGACAGGACGCTCCACACCGTGCGAACGCGACGGCGCGGCGGGTTGCGGCGGGCGCGCGGCCAGCCGGTACACGTGGACGAAGCGCTGGATCGCGGTGAAGCCGGTGAGGACGAGCATGAGCCAGAGCATCGGGATCAACACCGGGAACGCGAGCGCGATGCCGAGCAACACGAAACGCTCGGCGCGTTCCATCAGGCCACCGCGGGCATCGAGGCCCAACGACTCGGCCCGGGCCCGCTCGTAGGAGATGAGCATCGAGCACGCCGCGACCGCGAAGGCGAGGATCGGGAGGTACGAGGACTGTGCGGCCAGATGCCACGCCACACCACCGAAGAGCAACGCGTCGGACGCGCGGTCGGTGACGGAATCGAAGAACGCACCTCGCGGGCTCGCCTGGCCGCTCCCCCGCGCGATCGAACCGTCGAGAAGGTCACTGACACCGGCGACGGTGAGCGCGACGACCGCCCAGATGAAGTGGCCCGACCCAATGAGCACGGCGGTCGCGACCGAGCACGCGAGGCCGAAGACCGTGAGCGCGTCGGCGGTGATGCCGAGACGGCGGAGCAGGTCGCCGATGGGGCCGAGGCCCTGCTCGACGCCTTTGCGCCAGCGCCGGTCGAGCATGGGGTGCTCCTCCGTGATGTCTCGCGGTGTCGCGCGCTCGCGTTCGCGAGCAGTCCGCCCCACGGTACCAAACGACCGGCCGGGCCCCGGGTCTTGCTCCTGGTAATCCCCTGATCGGCGTTCATACAATCGCCGCACAACGAACCCAGCCGGGGGGTCATCGGTGAAGACGTTTCCGACCTCGAAGATCCGCAACGTCGCACTCGTGGGGCACGGCGGCGCCGGCAAGACCTCGCTGGCCGAGGCCCTCTTGTTCAACGCCGGGGCGATCGTGCGCCTCGGCCGGGTCGAAGACGGCTCCACGGTCTGCGACTTCGACCCCGAAGAGCAGCGGCGCAACATCTCGGTCTCCTTGGCGCTGGCGCCGTTCGAGCTCGAAGACCACAAGGTCAACATCCTCGACGCGCCGGGCTACGCCGACTTCGTGGGCGACGTCGCCGCCGCGATCCAAGCAGCAGACCTCGCGCTGTTCGTCGTGTCGGCCGTGGAGGGCGTCGAGGTCCAGACCGAGATCGCGTGGAAGCTCGCCGAGCAGCGCGGGCTCCCCCGGGCGATCTTCGTGAACAAGCTCGACCGCGAGCGCGCGTCGTTCTCCCGCACGCTCGACGAGCTCAAGGCCAAGTTCGGCGCCGGCGTCGCTCCGCTGCAGCTGCCGATCGGCGAGGAAGCGACCCTGAGCGGTGTGATCGATCTGCTCGACGACGTCGCCGTCACGTACTCGCCCGGCGCGGCGAAGGGAACGGAGGCCGCGGTCCCCGACGACATGGAGACCGAAGAGCACGCGGTGCACGACGCGCTCGTCGAGGGCATCGTCGTCGGCGACGACGACCTCATGGAGCGGTACCTCGGCGACGAGCGCATCGACAAGCGCGAGCTGGCCCGCGCCCTCGCGGCAGGGGTCGCCTCGGCGAGCGTGTTCCCCGTGCTGTGCGGGAGCGCGACGAAGCTCATCGGCATCGACCGCCTGGCAACGTTCCTCGTCGAGGAGGCGCCCGCCCCCACGCTCGACGGCGGCGAACCGGGCGCGCTCGTGTTCAAGACGATCGTCGATCCCTACGTCGGTCACGTGAACCTCTTCAAGGTGCTCCAGGGCACGGTGAGGCACGACGACGTCCTGACGAACGCGCGCTCGAAGGCCGACGAGCGCATGCACCAGCTGTTCTCGATGCGGGGCAAGGAACAAGAGGCCGTCGACGAGGTCGCGGCCGGCGACATCGCGGCCGTCGCCAAGCTCACGCACACCGCGACCGGCGATGTGCTCGCGGCGAAGGGAGCGGCGCTGGCGGTCGACGTATTGCCCGCGCCCGAACCCCTGTTGGCTGTCGCGATCCGAGCGAAGGCGAAGGCCGACGAGGACAAGCTCGCCAACGCGCTCCATCGTCTCCAAGAAGAGGACCCGGTGCTGCGCATCGAACGCAACGCCGAGACCCATCAGACGGTCCTGCGAGGCATGGGTGAGACGCACTTGTCGATCGCGACCGAAAAGCTCGCCCGTAAGTTCGGCGTGGAGGTCGAGACCGAAGACGTGCACGTCGCGTACCGCGAGACGATCAGCGCGACGGCGGAGGCCGAGGGCCGGCTCAAGAAGCAAAGTGGCGGCCACGGACAGTTCGCGGTCGCGTGGTTGCGCGTCGAGCCGACCGAACGCGGGAGCGGGAACGAGTTCGTCGACGCGATCGTCGGCGGCGTGATCCCGCGCAACTTCATCCCCGCGGTCGAAAAGGGGGTCGTCGAAACCGAGGAGCACGGCGGCGCGCTCGGCTTCCCGGTCGTCGATGTGAAGGTCACGTGCTTCGACGGGAAGCATCATCCCGTCGACAGCTCCGAGATGGCATTCAAGACCGCGGCCGCGATGGGGCTGCGCGACGCGCTCGCCAAGGCGAACCCGGTGCTGCTCGAACCGATCAGCGAGCTCGTCGTGGTGGTGCCCGAGGCGAACCAGGGCGACATCATGGGCGACCTGAACTCCAAGCGCGGCCGCATCCAGGGCTCGGCCTCGCTCGGCGGCGGCGAGGTCGAGATCACCTCGCACGTGCCGACCTCCGAGGTGCTGCGGTACGCGATCGACCTACGGTCGATGACCGGCGGCCGCGGCCGGTTCACGACCTCGCACTCGCACTACGACCCCGTCCCCGCCCACCTCGTCGACAAGATCGCCGCGACCCGCGCCTGATCCGCCCCGTACCCGATTCCTCACGAGGGCTCGGCGCGATCGCGCAGGAGATCCCGGATCTCCGACAACAGCTCCTGGTCGACCGTCAGCGGCTCGCCTTCTTCTTGGGGCGCGCCCCTCCGCAGGTTCTGCAGCCGCTCGAAGGTCTTGATGATCACGAACACGGAGAAGCCGATGATCAAGAAGTTGACGACGTCGGTGAGGAACGAGCCGTAGGCGATCACGCCTTTACACGTCTGCTTCCCGCCCACCGTCTTGCAGCTCAGGTTGAGCACCAGGTCGCTGAAGTTGGGCTTCCCGAAGACGAACCCGATGAACGGCGTGATGATGTTCTTGACGAGCGACTGCACCACCGTGTTGAACGCGGCACCCACGATGACGGCGACCGCCAGGTCGAGCACGTTCCCGCGCAGGATGAACTTCTTGAAGTCGCTCAGAAAGCTCCGCACGACGCAATCCCCTTCCGTTCCCGGCCGCGTTCGCCGGGAACCCTAACGGGGGTACTTCGTCCAGTCTTCGGGGTTGTGCTCGGTGTACTCGCCGAGGACGTGACCGTCGACCGCGTCGAGCTCGACGAGGCCGCGCACACTCGGCGGCTCGTCGGCGCTGTACACGAGGATGCGCCACGCGGGACGAGAACGCAGGCCGCGCCACGCGAGCTGTGCCGAGGCATGCCCGACCGGGAAGCCGACGGTGCGGCTCGCGACGGTGAGCGCCTCCGTCTGGTCGATCTTCAGCGGCCATCCCGCGACGAAGTGGTACGCGCCGATTGCGCCGAGGAGGACCGCACCGAACAAGAGTCCCCGGTTGTCGGTTGCGAGCGCCGCCCACAAGACGAGGGCGCCGAGCACGACGTAGATCGTGCCCGCGATACGGCGCCGTTTGATGTCGGGGAACACGTACGGCCCGACGTAGGCGGTGACGTCGAGGTCCTCGGGGAGCCGGTCGCCCCCGACGGCTTCCGCGTCCGGGCCTTCGTCGGTGGGGTCGTCGTCGCTCACGCCGCGGACGTTACCCGGGCCATGCCGATTTCAGCTTGTCGTACCCGGTGCGCAGGCTCTCGGGAAGGACGCGCGCCTCGCCGATCGAGGTCATGAAGTTCGTGTCACCGCTCCACCGGGGCAGGACGTGCACGTGCAGATGCCCGGGTATCCCGGCGCCCGCGGCCCGCCCGAGGTTGGCACCGAGGTTGAGGCCTTCGGGCGCGTACGCGGCGCGGATGGCGCGGATGGCGCGCACCTGGGCGCGGGCGATCGCGACGTTCTCGGCGTCGGACAGGTCGTCGAGCGCGGGGACGTGGCGCACGGGCGCGACCATCAGGTGGCCCGATCCGTACGGATACAGGTTCATCACGGTGATCGTCTCGGGCGTGCGTTCGAGCACGAGGGCCTCGGCGTCGTCGGCGGCGTTCGCGAGATTGCACATCACGCACCCGTCGCCGGACGTCGTGCCGGCGCCACCCCCGGACACGTACGCGGACCGCCAATCCGCCCACAACCGCTCGAGCCCCACGGGGCGCTACCGGTGCTCGAGCACTTCGGCCGCCAAGCGCGCGACGAAGTCGTCGACCGTGACATCGCGCTCGGGATGTTCGCTCCCCCGCCGGTTCACGCCGACCGTGCCGTGGTCGACGTCGCTTTCGCCGACCACGAGGATGTACGGGACCTTCTCGGTCTTCGCGCGCCGGATGCGGGCCCCGAGCGATCCCGCGGAACCGTCGACCATCTCCGCCCGGAAGCCCTCCGCCTGCAGGCGGTCGACGATCCGGCCGCCGTACGCGTCGAACGCATCGCTCACGGGCAACACCGTGGCCTGCACCGGCGCGAGCCAGGCCGGGAACGCGCCCGCGTAGTGCTCGACCAGCACCGCGAAGAAGCGCTCGACCGAGCCGAAGAGGGCGCGGTGGATCATGACGGGGCGGTGGCGCTCGTTGTCGGCGCCGATGTAGTGCATGTCGAAGCGTTGCGGCATCTGGAAGTCGAGCTGGATCGTCGACATCTGCCAGGTGCGGCCGATCGCGTCCTTGGCCTGCACGCTGATCTTCGGTCCGTAGAACGCGCCGCCGCCCTCGTCGAGGACGAGCGCGAGGCCCTTGCCCTGGGCGGCGTCGCGCAGGGCCTGCGTGGCCTCGTCCCACTCCGCGTCGGTGCCGACGGCCTTGCCCGGCGGCTTGGTCGACAGCTCGAGGTAGAAGTCGTCGAGGCCGTAGTCACGCAGCACGTCGAGCACGAAGTCGAGCAGCGACGAGAGCTCGCCCGCCATCTGCTCTTTCATGCAGAAGATGTGCGCATCGTCTTGGGTCAGGCCGCGCACGCGGGTGAGACCGTGCACGACGCCTGACTTCTCGTAGCGGTACACGGTGCCGAACTCGAAGAAGCGCTGCGGGAGCTCGCGGTACGAACGGGTCCGGTGCTTGAAGATCAAGATGTGGAACGGGCAGTTCATCGGCTTCAGGTAGTAGGTGGTGCCCTCGCCACCCTGCCCGCCCTCGTCGAGGTGCATCGGCGGGAACATGCCGTCGGCGAACCAGTCGAGATGACCCGAGGTCTGGAACAGCGCTTCTTTCGTGATGTGGGGCGAGTTCACGAACTGGTAGCCCGAAGCCTCGTGCCGCTGGCGCGAGTACTCCTCCATGATGCGACGCACGAGCGCGCCCTTCGGATGGAAGACGGCGAGCCCCGAGCCGATCTCTTCGGGAAACGAGAACAAGTCGAGCTCGACGCCGAGCTTGCGGTGGTCGCGGCGCTCGGCCTCCTCGAGGCGGTGCAGGTGCTCGGCGAGCGCGGCCTTCGACTCCCACGCGGTGCCGTAGATGCGCTGCAGCATCGGGCCCTTTTCGTTGCCGCGCCAGTACGCGCCCGCGACCTTCTGCAGCTTGAACACACCGAGCTTGCCCGTCGACGGCACATGCGGACCACGGCACAGGTCGGTGAACTGGACCGCCCCGTTCGCCACGTTGCGGTACACCGACACGCCCGCACCGTCGCCTCCGGCCTCGCCCGCGTCTTCCGCATCGGCCGCGCCGGTGCGCACCTTCTCGATGATCTCGCGTTTGTACGGCTGGTCGGCGAACAGCTCGAGTGCTTGGTCGTAGGTCAGCTCGGAGCGCTCGAACCGTTGATCGGCCTTCACGATCGCCCGCATCTCGCCTTCGATGCGCGCGAGGTCGTCGTCGCTGAACGTCTGGCCGTCCGGGAGATCGAAGTCGTAGTAGAAGCCGTCGGCGATGGCCGGGCCGATCGCGACCTTCGCGCCGGGGAACAGGCGCGTCACCGCTTCGGCCATCACGTGCGCGGTCGAGTGCCGCAGCACCTCGCGGCCGTCTTCGGAATCGGCGACGACGATCTCCAACGCGACGTGGTGATCGAGCGGCTGCGCGAGGTCGACCCATTCACCGTCGGCCTTGGCCGCGATCGCGGCCCGCACCAGGCCCTTGCCGATCGAGGCCGCGACCTCGGCCGGCGTCGCGCCCGACGCGTACTCCCGACTCGAACCGTCCGGGAGTTTGACCGTGATCTGCTCGCTCATGGTGTCTCTCTCGTCGCCCGGCGGGGCATCGGCAAGGTCGCGGGGCCGCAGGACTGCGGAACGCGTCGAGGCTACCAACGCCGGGATTCTCGCCCGAGCCGATATCGCCGTTCGCGCGGCGGGAAACGCCGGCCCGAGGGCTCAGGGCGCGCCGACGGATACCGGGCGCTCGAGGTCGACCCCCAACAGCCGGCCGAGCTCGCACAACACGACCCGCGCGCTGTGATCGTCGCCCCCGGACAAGATCGCGCTCGCCAGGTCGTCGAGCGCGTCGATGGCCCGGGGCGCGTCGAGATCGTCGTCGAGCGCGTCGCGCACGCGCTGCGCGAATCGGCGCGGGTCGGGACCGGTCGGCCGCTCCGCCGCGGCGAGGAGCCGATGCAGCAGCGCGGTGCCCTCTTCGAGATCGGTGTGGTACCACTCGAACCCGTGCCGGTAGTGGTGGCGCATCAGCGCGAGACGAATCGCGCGCGGGTCAGCGGTCTTCGACAGCTGGTCGACGAACACGAGGTTGCCGAGCGACTTCGACATCTTCTCGCCGTCGTAGCTGACCATCGCCGAGTGCAGCCAGTGCGTCACGAACGGCTTGCCGGTCAGGCTCTCGCTCTGCGCGATCTCACACTCGTGATGCGGGAAGATCAGGTCGGTACCACCACCGTGCAGGTCGAGCGTCGGGCCGTGCTCGTGCATCGCCATGGCCGAACACTCGATGTGCCAGCCGGGCCGGCCGACGCCGAACGGCGCGCGCCATGCGGGCTCGTCGGGAAGCGACGGCTGCCACAGCACGAAGTCGAGGGGATGGCGACGATGCGGATCGTCGGGGTTCCCGCCCCGCTCCCGCGCGAGGCGCACCATCGCTTCAGTCGAGTAGTGCGAGAGCTCGCCGTAGGCCGGGAAGCTCGAGACGTCGAAGTACGCGGTGCCGTGCGTGAGGTACGCATTGCCCGATTCGAGGAGCCGGGAGACCAGCTCGATGATGAGGTCGATCGACTCGGTGGCCCGGGGCTCGGCATCGGGCGCCCGCATCTCGAGCGCGTCCATGTCGCGATGGAACCGCGCCATCTCCGCTTCGGCCAACTCGAGATACGGGACACCGAGCTCGCGTGCCTTGGGCAGGATCGAGTCGTCGACGTCGGTGATGTTGCGGACGTACACGACCTCGTGGCCGAGCTCCTCGAGCCGGCGGATCAGGAGGTCGTAGGTGAGGTACGTCGCCGCGTGCCCGAGGTGGGTCGAGTCGTACGGCGTGATCCCGCACACGTACATGCGGACGGTGTGCGGCGGTTCGAACGGGACGACCGCACGCCGGGCGGTGTCGTAGAGGCGCATGGTCACGACCGAACCCTACTGCCCGGTCCGGCCGCGCCCGCTCCCTCCACTACACCGATGTGAGCCGCAGGCTCGCCCGCATCTTGTGGCGAATGTTGACCGTCAACAGCACCGCCGCGAACGTCTCCATGCCGACCGCGTTACGCAGCGACCCACCGTCGAGCGGGCGCAGCTTCGGGATGCTGCTCGTGATCTCCATGACCGTCGACTTCGCCTCGTCGTCGTCGCCGAGGACGATGACGTCACTCGACATCTCGTGATCGATCTCGCCGAACTCGGCCGCGGGAACCAGGTGAAACGCGGTGCAGACCCGTGAGCGCCAGAGCAAGGCCTGTATCTCGGCCGCAACCGAACCATGCGGCGGCAGCACCGCGTTGAACTCGTTGCCGTGCTTCACGAGGTTGTTCGCCATCGACACGACGATCTTGCCTGCGAGGCGATCCGCGTGCTCCTGGACGGTCGGGATGGCCGACTCGGCGTGGACCGCGAGGATCACGACGGGCGCGTCACACGCCCAGGCGTTGTCGCACGCGATGAGGCGACCGGCGACGCGGTCACCCCATTCCTTTTCGAGCTCGTCGACGGCGCTGCGCGCCTTGTCGACGGCTCGCGACCCGAACAACACCTCGTGCCCGACACTTGCGAGGCGCGCCGCGAGCCCGCCGCCGGCAGGCCCGGTCGCCCCCAATATCCCGATGCGCATCCGGGGAGACTACTTGGCACCCCGTCCGACCGGCCGGGGATCAGCCCCAGTGGCACGCGCGGACGAACACGGACCTCAGCCGATGCACTCCGCGCCGAACAGGATGCGCAGCTCGGCGAAGAGACCGTTGCGGGCGTCGCAGCGGAACTCGTCACCGAGGCGGAGATCCGTCTCCTTGTCGGGCCCGATGAGCGTGAGCAACACCGGGCTGTCGCCGGGGTTCGCGCCGAGCAGCTCGCGCAGGCGCTGGACTCGTTCGTCGGTGAGGGCCGCGGCCTTGATCCGGAGTTTCAGGGGCGGGCCCTTGTCGGCGTGCACCTCGGGCCGCGTGACCTCCATCGCCATGAGCTTGGGCGTGTCGTCGCGACCGTCGACCCGCCCGCGCACCGTGACGACGCATCGGGGGTGAGCAGCTCGCCGTAGGTGAGCATCGTCTTGGGGAAGACCATCACCTCGATAGCGGCCGCGAGGTCTTCGAGCACGAACGTGGCCATGAGATCGCCGCGCTTGGTGTACTTGCGTTGCAGGCCGGTCACCACGCCGGCAACCGTGCGCATCGCGCCGTCGTCGAGCTCGTTCAGATCGGCGATCGAGCATTCGACCAGCCGGCGCAACGCGTGCTCGACGCCCATCAACGGATGGTCGCTCACGTAGAGGCCGAGCATGTCCTTCTCCGCGCGCAAGCGCTCGGCCTTGTCGAACTCGACGTCGGGGATCGCGATGCGATCGTCGAACACCGGGGAGCCGTCGGGATCGCCGCCACCGAGGTCGAACAGGCTCATCGTGCCCGCGTCGCGCTCGCGCCGGCGCCGCAACGCCGCGTCGACGGCCGCTTCGAACACGTTCAGCAGGCCCTTGCGGGGGTGACCCAGGGAATCGAAGCCGCCGCCGTTGATGAGCGACTCGATCGTGCGCTTGTTGAGCACGCTCGGGTCGACGCGATCGCAGAAGTCGTGGAAGTCGGTGAACGGCCCGTTCGCCTCGCGCTCCTCGATCAGCAGAGCGGACACGCCCTCGCCGACGTTGCGCACCGCCGACAATCCGAACCGGATCGCGTGATCCTCGCACGAGAAGTCGCTGAACGACGCGTTCACGTCGGGGACGAGGACGGGGATCTCGAGCTGGCGGCACTCGCCGAGATAGACCGCCGCCTTGTCGAGGTTGCTCTTGACGCTCGTCAGCAAGGCGGCGAGGTACTGCACCGGATAGTTCGCCTTGAGCCAGGCGGTCTGGTAGGTGATGAAGCCGTAGCCGACACTGTGCGACTTGTTGAACGAGTAGTCGGCGAAGGGCTCGATCGTGGTGAAGTACGCCTCCGCGAAATCCTCCGAGTGGCCGTTGCGCACGCAGCCCTCGACGAACTTCGACCGCTCCTTCGCAATCAGCTCACGGATCTTCTTTCCGGTCGCCTTGCGCAGGTTGTCGGCCTCTTCGAGCGTGTAGCCGGCGAGCTTCTGGGACACTCGCATCAGCTGCTCTTGATAGATCATCAGCCCGAAGGTCGGACCGAGGATCTCCTCGAGGTCGGGATGGTCGTACGCGACGGCCTTGCGACCGTTCTTGCGCTCCGCGTACTCGGTGTGCCAGTTCTGGGCCATCGGCCCCGGCCGGTAGAGCGCGATCACGGCCGCGACGTCTTCGAACGAGGTCGGAGCCAGCGAGCGCAACAGCGACCGGAGCGGCCCGCCCTCCAGCTGGAACACGCCGATGGTGTCGGCCCGGCGCAGGAGCTCGAAGGTCCGCGGATCGTCGAGGGGGACGGCGTCGATGTCGGGGCGCGTTCCCGTCGTGCGCTCGATGAGATCGAGCGCGATCTCGATGACGTCGAGGTTGCGCAGGCCGAGGAAGTCCATCTTCAAGAGGCCGAGCTCTTCGACGCCGTGCATCTCGAACTGCGTGACCATCGGCGAGTCTTCGAGCGCGGTGCCCGGCTCCGGCTTGCGCTGGATCGGCAGGTACTCGGTGAGCGGCTCGCGCGTGATGACGACCGCGGCCGCGTGGATGCCGTCTTGGCGACGGAGCCCTTCGAGGCCGCTGGCGACGTCGATCACGCGCTTGGCGTCGGGATCGACGTCGTACAGCGAGCGGAGGTCGGCCGCCATCTTGTAGCCGTCGGCGTACCGGTCGTTCGGGGTGAGGCACGCGTGCAACGGAGTGTCTCGGCCCATGATCAGCGGCGGCATCAGCTTTGCGATCTTGTCGCCCACCGCGTACGGGTAGCCGAGAACGCGCGCCGCGTCGCGCACGGCGGCTCGCGCCTTGATCGTGGAGAACGTGATGATCTGCGCGACATGGTCGTGGCCGTACTTCTGCGCGGCGTAGCGGATCATCTCCCCCCGGTACCGGGAGTCGAAGTCCATGTCGATGTCGGGCATCTGCTTGCGGCCGGGATTGAGGAAGCGCTCGAAGAGGAGGTCGTACTTGATGGGGTCGATGTCGACGATGCGCAGGCAGTAGGCGACGCACGAACCCGCCGCGCTCCCCCGGCCCGGGCCGACCCGGATGTTGCGCGACTTGGCGTAGCGCACGAGGTCCCACACCACGAGGAAGTACGCCGGGAACCCCATCGACTTGATGATGTCGAGCTCGAACTCGATGCGCTCGATCACGTGGGGTGCGGGAGTCGGGCCGTAGCGCTCCTTGGCGCCCTGCATCGTGAGCTCGCGCAGGTACGAGTTCTCGTCTTGACCTTGCGGGACCGGGAACGCGGGGAGCACGGCTTGGCCGAACTCGATCTCGACGTCGGCGCGCTCGGCGATCAACAACGTGTTGTCACAGGCGTCGGGAACCTCGGCGAAGAGCGCGCGCATCTCCGCCGCGCTCTTGATGTAGAAGTTGTCGCCGTCGAACTTGAACCGCTTGGGATCGCTCTGCAACGCGCCGGTCTGCACGCACAGCAACGCGTCGTGCGACTCCGCGTCGTCCTTGTGCGTGTAGTGGCTGTCGTTGGTCGCGAGTAACGGAGCGCGCAGCTTGCGGGCGATCTCGAGGAGTGGCCGCATGACCCGGGCCTGGTCGTCGATGCCGTGATCCTGCAGCTCGACGAAGAAGTGGTCGCGGCCGAAGATGTCCTGGAACCGCGCCGCCGCCTCGAGCGCGGCATCGGGCTCGTCCTTCAACAAGAGCTGCGAGACCAGCCCGCCCAGGCAACCCGTGGTCGCGGTGATGCCTTCGTGATGACGTTCGAGCAGCTCCCAGTCGCTGCGGGGCTTGTAGTAGTAGCCGTCGAGATAGGCCGCGCTCGTCACCTTGATGAGGTTGCGATAGCCCTCGTTCGTCTCCGCGAGCATCGTGAGATGGAAGATCTCGTGCTCGGACCGCTTCGGGCGATCGAACCGCGAGGTGCTGGTGAAGTAGCCCTCCATGCCGAGGACCGGCTTGATGCCCTTGTCGCGCGCGGCTTCGTACAGCGGAAGGACGCCGTACATGTTGCCGTGGTCGGTGATGCCGACGGCCGGCTGGCCGTCGGCCGCGGCCGCCGCGACCACCTCGCCGATCCGCGATGCACCGTCGAGCATCGAGTACTCGGTATGGAGGTGCAGGTGGACGAACGAATCGGTCAGAGCTCCGCCTCCCGACCTGTCCACAGGCCCTGTGGATAGGCCTGTGGATGAATCACATGCGTGTGATTACCCTACCGCGCCGCCCCCGGGAGGCGCCAGGGCCGTGCATCGGCCAGTCGCGCCGGATTCAGGAACGTCCGAAGCCCGCGACGAGGGGGACGAGCATCTCGTCGGGCGTGAGCGAACCGTGTCCCGAACGCAGTTTGGCCTCGTTCACCAGCGCGGGATCGACGAACGCGGACGTGTCGCGGGCAGCGAGGACGACGTCGCCGATCCGTCCGGGAATGCTGCCGGTCGCGCCGGTCCCGAGCAGGCCTTCGTCGAGCAGCTCCGCCCGCGACCAGACCCATGCCCGCTCACCCAATTGCTCGCGCGCGGCCGCGACCAAGTCGCGCGCGGCGCCCTTGCGCGCGTAGAGATAGCGGAAGCGACCGTCGCCCGCCATCACGGTCGTCAGCGCCGCGAGGTCGGGAATCGCGATCCAGTCCTCGGGCTCCAGGTGCACCTGGCCGTGATCCGCGGTCACGAGCAGCGCAGCGCGACCTGTCAGCCCGTCGAGCAGCGCGCCGACGATCGCGTCGGCCGCGGACAGCTCGCGCCGCCACGCCCGACCGCGCAACCCGAACTCGTGCGCGACCGAGTCGACGCCGGGGTAGTACGCGTAGACGAGCCGCTCCCCCGCTTCGATCTCGCGCAAGCAGTGCTCCACGAGCGCGGAGGTCGTGGGCCAGCCGATGAACTTCCCGCCGCGGAGATGCGCCTCGGTGAAGCCGGTCGTACGGAACTCCGACTTCGTCACGACCGGTACCGGCCGTCCGCCGAACGCGGTGTGGCGCTGGACGTCGAACGGGTCCGGAGGGCGGCCACCGCCCGGCACGGTCCACCGCAACACGTTCAAGACCTCGCCCCCGACCAGCATCCGGTAGCCGAGGATGCCGTGTTGGGCCGGCGCCAGTCCCGTCGCGATCGAGGTCAGCGCGGACGACGTGGTGGCCGGCGTCACCGTCGTGATCGGCCCGCCCTCCATGGCCGCGAGTTCGGGCAGGTCGAGCGCGTGCTCGCGCAGCGCGTTCCAGCCCAACCCGTCGAGCACGAGGAGCACCACGGCTTCGGCCTCCCGCGCCGGGGCCGGCAGCCACGACGCGTCCCGCACCCCGAGCAGGGCCGGGACGATCCCCGCGATGGACGCACCGTCGAGATCGGGGCGCACCGCACCGGCGAGAGCAGAAGCCATCCGGGAGAGCGTACGACGTGCCGGGGCGACGCCCGACCCGCCGTCCGCGCGACGATGGGGGCATGAGGATGTCGACGCGCGGCGACTATGCCGCCCGAGCGTTGTTGTCGCTCGCGCTGCACGCGACCGACCGGCCGACCTCCGTCAAGGAGATCGCCGAGCGCACACATCTTCCCCAGCCCTACCTCGAGCAGATCCTGTTGTCGGTCAAGGGCGCGGGCCTCGTGCGCTCCAAGCGCGGGGTCGGCGGCGGGTACGTGCTCGCGCGCCCGCCCGGAGAGATCACGCTCGCCGACATCGTCGCCGCGGTCGAAGGACCGCAGATCATCCTGCAGGAACACCCCGACCACTGCGAGGGGCACTGCATCCTCCAAGAGGTGTGGGTGGGCGTCGACGACGAGTCGCGCCGCATCCTCGAACGGGTCACGTTGTCGGAGCTCGTGGAACGCACCCGGGTCGGCCACCCCGACGCGGTCACCGACGACCGGTAGCGGCGGGAACCCGGCGAGCCCCAGGGGCGTCGAAGTGGCATGAGGCGTCTCGCGTGGTGTCTGGCCCTGGTCGCGCTGGGCGGCGCGTGCGGATCGTCCGGTCACGTGTCGACCCCCGCGCCGACCGGTACCACGAGCACGACGTCTCCCGCCCCGCCGACGCAAGGTCTGCGCGGCATTCCCGTCCGGGCGTTCTCGTGTCCCGCTCACCCGCAATCCTCGGCCCCGAAGCCGGTGCCGATCGAAGGAGCGCGCGCACTGCTCCTGTGCCCGCTGGGCCTTCCCGGTCAGCCGTCCGCGGCCGTCACGGTCGGCGTGAACCAGCCGCGCTTCGAGGAGCTGATCCGGGCGCTCTCCGCGGCCGACGAGGCTCCGACGAAGGGCGCGGTATGCCCGCTCTACGCCGACCTGCCGCAGTTCGTGTTGGCCGAGGCAGGTGCCCGCGCGTACCAGGTGTCGATTCCCACCGACGGGTGCGGCCACTACCAACACCGCGCGCTCGACGCGCTGAGCCACGCTCGCGGATCTTGACCACCGTCGGCGAGCCGACCGGCTGACGACCGGCGACGGCGCTAGCGGTTTTCGGCGATGAGACGATCGAGCACGGCCCGGAGCTCGGACGGGAGCTCGGCTTCGAAGCGCAACCGCTCGCCCGTGGCGGGGTGATCGAAGCCCAGCGTTCCCGCGTGGAGGAACGGGCGCGACAGCGGGATCTGGTCGCGGGAGCCGCCGTAGGTGCCGTCGCCCACGACGGGGTGGCCGATCGCGGAGAGGTGCACGCGGATCTGATGCGTGCGCCCCGTCTCGAGCTTGCACTCGAGAAGGCTGCACCGGGGCACCTCGAACGCCTCGACCACCTTGTACTCGGTGCGGGCCACCTTGCCTTCGTTGCGCACCGCCATCCGCGTGCGGCGCGCGCCGGAACGGCCGATCGGCGCGTCGATGAGCCCGCGCGGCGACGAGAGCCGGCCCCACACCGAGCGCGCTGTACACCCGCTCGACCGTACGCGCCGCAAGCTGACCGACGAGCGATGCGTACGCGCGTTGCGAGCGGGCCACGACGAGCAGACCGCTCGTGTCGCGATCGAGTCGGTGGACGATTCCGGGGCGCGCCGGGTCGCCGACGCTCTCCATACCCGCGAAACGCGCGAGCAAGCCGTTGACGAGCGTGCCGGTCGCGTGGCCCGCGCCGGGGTGCACGACGAGGCCCGCGGGCTTGGCCACGACCACCACATCGTCGTCGGCGAAGCGCACATCGACCGGCACCGCCGGGTCGGGCGCGGGGCGCGCATCCGAATCGAGCGGCGGCTCGGCCAGCACCTCGAGCACGGTTCCTTCGTGCAGACGATGGCTCTTCGCCACGACGCGGCCGTCGATCAGTACCGCGCCGCTGTCGATCAGATCCTGGACCGCGGCGCGTGGCCATCCGGTCAGGAACGAGAGCGCGCGGTCGACCCGGTCGCCTTCGAGTGCCGCCGGGACCGTGATCGGCCCGTCGATCATCGAGTCGCCGTCGGCGCGGGCGCCGGCGCGAGGAGCATCCGGAGGATCAGCAGCACCGCGCCGATCGTGATGCAGGAATCGGCCACGTTGAACACGGGCCACCATCCGACCGCCACGAAGTCGACGACGTGTCCGCGCAGGAAGCCTGGATACCGCGCGAGGCGGTCGCCCAGGTTGCCGAGCGCGCCGCCGAGGATGAGTACGAGCGCGACGAGCGTGGCCCGGTCGGTCGCCTGGCGCACGGCGCGGGCGACGAACACCGCGATGACGATCGCGACCACAGCCAGGATCGGGGTATAGCCCTGGAACCGGCTGAACGCGCTGCCGCTGTTGCGGGAGAGATCGAATACCAAGAAGTCGCCGATGACGTGCTTCGGGCCGTCGGCGAGCGCCGAGACGGCCCACGCCTTCGTCAGCTGATCGACCGTGACGATCGCGACCAGCGCCGCGACGACCCAGACCGTGCGCGCTCGGGGCGGGGCACTGCCTCGCGTCTCAGCGGCGCCGTTCGCCACGGGCCTTGCACTTCACGCACTGCTCCGCCCACGGGATGACCTCGAGCCGCGCGACCGGGATGCGATCCAAGCAGGTCACGCACACGCCGAACATCCCGGTCGGGATGCGTTGCAGCGCGCGGTCGATGTCGTCGACGGTCTGGCGTTCGGTGGCGGACAGCGAGAGATCGCGCTCACGCTCGACGCTGACGGTGTCACCCTCGCCCGATTCCTCGTCGAACTGGGTGTCTCCTTGCTCGCGCTCGGATGCGAGCTGCTCGGCCGAGGCTTCGAGCTCGTCGGCCTGGCGCGCGTGATTCGCGCGCGCTTCGATCAGGAGCTCGCGCAGCTTGTCGAGCGTGCTTGCAGCCAAGGGCGGCGGCAGCTTCTTCGGCGGCGGTTCCTTCTTGACGGGCGGCGGCTTCGGTGCGGCCTTGGGCGGGGGCGTGGGCTTCTCTGCGACCTTCATCGGGCCCTTTGTCGGCGCGGCGGCCGTTTTCTTGACCGCGGCTTTGCCCGGGGCGACGATCTTCGCGGGGGTCGCCTTCTTCCCGGCGCCCTTCTTCACCGCGCTCACCGGCGCCTTCTTCGCCGCGGGCTTCTTCGCAACCTGCTTCTTCGCGGGAACCTGCTTCTTCGTCGCGGGCTTCTTCGCGACCGCCTTGGCAGCAGGCTTCTTCGCGGCGATCTTCTTCGCGGCCGGCTTCTTCGCGCTCACCGCCGAGCCGCGCGCGGCGGACGCCTTCTTGGCTGCTCCGGACTTCGCGGCCGAGCCCTTCGTCACCCCTGCCTTCTTCGAGACGGCCGGCTTGGCCACGACCTTCTTCGACCCGCCGACCTTCTTGGCCACAGGCTTGCGCGCGTTCGCCTGCTTGGCCCCGACCTTCGACGCCTTGCGCGGGGTGACCTTGGACGCTTGGGCCATGCTGACCTACTCGTTGGCTCGAGGTTCGGTGTTCGGGTGACAGCTCGGGTTATCGAGGCTCGGGACCGGCCCGGGGCCTGGACAGACGAGCGCGGGCCCCGGAAGGCGCCGGATTGTAGCGGCCCGCGGGACCGGCTTCGGTCACCCTCGGCCCGCGCCGAGGTACGGGCCGAGTCGACGCTCGGCGTCGGCCAGTCCCAGCCCGGCAACGCGCAACCGCTTCAGCCGGGAGCGCTCACCGGCGACGACGGTCACGCTCGACGGAGCGACGGCGAGCGCCTCCGCGACCGCGATCCGGGCCGCGTCGGTGGCCCGGCCGTCGACCGGCGGCGCCGCGACCCGCACCTTCAGGGCGTCGCCGTGACGCCCGGCGATCTCGGTGCGGCCGCTCCGGGGCAACACGTGCACGTGAACCACGACCCCGCCGTCAACGGCCTCGACGACCGCGCCCCGGGGCGGCACGCGAGCGTCGCGTTCGGATCTACCGGCGTGGCGTTCGGGTCTAGACGTAAACCCACACGGTCTGGCCGATGGGCAAGATGTTGTTCGCCCACATCCAGTCGATCGCGTCGTTCGACACGCGGGTGCATCCGTGCGAGGCCGGGTACGGCGGTACCTCGGTGTAGCCGTGTACGGCGATGCCCGACCAGGTGAAGTACTTCGGCCGGTACAACACGCCGAGCGGGCCGTGGTCTGGACCGTCGACCTGGCGGATGACCGAGAAGATTCCCTCGGGCGTGTGCGCGGAGTAGCCCACACCGTTGAGCGTGTACGGGTGGTCGGAACCCGTGGAGGTGTTGAACGTGTACCTCACGTACCCGTCTTGGACCACCATGAGGATCTGGCGGGTCTTGTCGATCTCGACGACCGAACCCGACGTGGACCGACCGCTCGGGCGCGTCGCCGTGCGGAACGCCGCCTGCGTCGGCCCGTCGACCATGCCGCTGCGAGCGATGCCGTTCGCCTTTTGGAACGCGTAGATCGCCTGCTGCATGTTGTTGTCGAACACGCCGTTGGCGCTCGGGAGCCAGTAGCCCATCCCGATGAGCCGGTTCTGCACCTGCACGACGGCCGCACCCGACGCACCGAGGCTCATGAGCCCGACATCGGGCTGGTTCGGCAGCGACAACATCCGGTAGCCGTTGCCGTCGGGCATGCCGACGAGCTGGACGACGTGGCGGTCTGCGGCGACGAGCCCGGCCGCGCTGCCCTTGAAGTGCGCGTCGCCGAAGGTGAACACGCCACCGTCGGAGCCGGCCAACCAGTAGCCGTGGCCGGAGCCGTCGCGTGCCATCCCGACCACCGGGGCGTTGAGACGCATGGCGCCGGTCGAACCGTAGAAGCGCGCGTCACCGAAGGAGAAGATCCCGCCGTCGGTGGCCACCAACCAGTAGCCGTTGCCCGTGGGCGTCGACGCCATGCCGACGACGGGCTTGTTGAGGCGGATGCCACCGGTCGAGCCGTGGAACCGCGCGCTCCCGAACGAGAACACGCCACCGTCGGATGCGTAGAGGTAGTAGCCCTTACCGCCCGGACCGGCGATCAGCGACTTGATCGGCGCGTTGAGGTGCATGTTCGACAACGAGCCGTAGCCCTTGGCGTCGCCGAAGGGGAAGACCGATCCGTCGGCCGTGACGATCCAGTAGCCGTGTCCGCTCGGCGTCGCCGTGAGACCGACGACCGGCTGCGCGAGCGGCCATCCGGTCAACGCGCCGTAGAAGGGGGCGTTGAACGAGAAGATGGCGCCGTCGGCGGCGACCTGCCAATAGCCCGCACCGTTGGCGGTCGTCGCCATCGCGACGATCGGGCGCGACAAGGAGAACGCGGAGGTCGACCCGTGGAAGCTCGCGCTCCCGAACGCGTAGACCTCGTCGTCGTGAACCACCGCCGCGGCGGCGGCGGGGTGCGCGGCGACAACCGAACCAACGGCTCCCGACGCCATCACCAACGCGCTGCACGCCACCGCGCGAAACCACATTGAGCACGGACGCATTCGGCGGAGGCTAGCCGCGCCGCCCCACGATCTCCGAGCGGGCCACCACGGTGTCCGAGCGGACCACCGGTATCGTTGCCGCCATGTTCCGCCCGGTCGATCCGTCCCTCGATCTCGTCGCGCTCGAAGTGGAGATGCTGGCGCGATGGAAAGCCGAAGACGTGTTCGGCGAGTCGCTGCGCCGCCGGGCCGACGCCCCGGAGTGGGTGTTCTACGAGGGCCCGCCGACCGCGAACGGCAGACCCGGCATCCACCACGTGTGGGCCCGGCTGTTCAAGGACCTCTACCCCCGCTTCCACACGATGCGGGGCAAGCACGTGGCGCGCAAGGGCGGCTGGGACTGCCACGGGCTTCCGGTGGAGGTCGAGGTCGAAAAGGAGCTCGGGTTCTCCGGGAAACCCGAAATCGAGGACTACGGCATCGAGCGCTTCAATGCCAAGTGCCGGGCGTCGGTGCAGCGTTACGTCGAAGACTGGCAGTCGCTCACCTCCCGGATCGGCATGTGGCTCGACACCGCCGGCGCGTACTGGACGCTGTCGAACGACTACATCGAGAGCGTGTGGTGGCTCTTCCACCGCATCTGGGATGCCGGCGCGATCTACGAGGGCTTCAAGGTGGTGCCCTATTGCGGCCGGTGCGGGACCGCGTTGTCGAGCCACGAGCTCGGCCAACCCGGCGCGTACCGCGACGTCACCGAACCGTCGGTGTACGTCCGCTTCCCGCTCGCCGGCCGCGACGACGACCTCCTCGTCTGGACGACGACCCCGTGGACCTTGCCGTCGAACGTCGGCGCCGCCGTCGGTTCCGCGATCGACTACGTGCGCGTCCGTGCACCGCAAGGCGGTCGCGACCTCGTAATGGCGCGAGCGCGCGTCGCGGAGGTTCTCGGACCGGATGCGGAGATCGTCGCCGACGTGGCCGCCGACTCACTCGTCGGCGCGCGCTACGAGCCGCCGTTCACGATGCTCACCGCCGCGGGCGACCGCGCGTACACGGTGGTGGCCGACGACTTCGTCACGATCGAGGACGGCTCGGGCATCGTGCACCTCGCCCCCGCCTTCGGCGAGATCGACCGCGAGATCGGCGAGCGCGAAGGCCTCCCCATCGTCAACCCGGTCAACGACGCCGCGCGCTTCGAACCGGCCATCGGCGAGCCGTACGCGGGCCGCTTCGTGAAGGACACCGATCCCGACCTGATCGACGAGCTCACCGCCCGGGGCAAGGTCGTCGCGGTCGTCGACTACACCCACTCGTACCCGCACTGCTGGCGCTGCGATACGCCGCTCATCTATTGGGCGAAGCCCACGTGGTTCGCGCGTACGTCCGCGCACAAGGCCGAGCTCATCGCCCAGAACGAGACGATCAACTGGTACCCCGAGCACATCAAGCACGGGCGCTTCGGCGACTGGCTCGAGAACAACGTCGACTGGGCGCTGTCGCGCGATCGCTACTGGGGCACACCGATCCCGGTGTGGCGTTGTCACGACTGCCGCCACGACACGTGCGTCGGATCGGTGGCGGAGCTCGCCGAACGTTCGGGCCGCGACCTCACCGGCATGGACCTGCACCGGCCGTACGTCGACGACGTGACGATCCCGTGCCCCGAGTGCAACGGCACCGCGTACCGCATCGAGCCCGTTCTCGACGCGTGGTTCGATTCGGGCTCGATGCCGGCCGCGCAGTTCCACTACCCGTTCGAGGCGCCCGACGGGTTCGACGACCATTACCCCGCCGACTTCATCTGCGAGGCGATCGACCAGACGCGCGGATGGTTCTATTCGCTCCTCGCGGTCAACACGCTCGCGTTCGGCACGACGCCGTACCGCAACGTCGTGTGCCTGGCGCACATCGTCGACAAGGACGGCGCCAAGATGTCGAAGTCGCGCGGCAACGTGATCGACCCCGTGCCCGTCCTGGCCGAGCGGGGTGCCGACGCCCTCCGTTGGTACATGCTCTCGTCCGGTTCGCCCTGGACGCCGAAGCGGGTCTACGTCGAAGGCATCGACGAGGCCACCCGCCAGTTCCTGCTGACGCTGTGGAACACGTACTCGTTCTTCGTCACGTACGCGAACATCGACGGCTGGTCGGCCGACGATCCGGCGCCGCCGGTGCACGTCCTCGATCGATGGATCACCTCACGTGTGCACCGCACGGTGCGCACCACGACCGAAGCACTCGAGCACTTCGACGCGCTGGCCGCCACGCAGGGGTTGGCCGAGCTGCTCGACGACCTGTCGAACTGGTACGTGCGCCGGTCGCGGCCGAGGTTCTGGAAGTCGTCGGATCCGGCCGCGCACGCCACGTTGCACCGGGCGCTGCTCACGATGGCGCAGCTCCTCGCGCCGTTCTGTCCCTTCGTCGCCGACGAGCTGTACCGGAACCTCGCGGGCACCGAGACGTCGGTGCACCTCTCCGACTGGCCCGCCTACGACGAATCCTCCATCGACGACGCGTTGGAAGCCGAGATGGCGTTGGCGCGCATGCTGGTATCGCTCGGACGGGCGGCGCGCGCCGACGCCAAGCTCGGTGTGCGCCAACCGTTGCCCCGGGCGATCGCGCTCCTCACGTCGGGCGAGACGTTGCGCGACGACGTCGTCCACCAGGTCAAAGACGAGCTGAACGTGAAGCAGCTCGAGGTCGTCGACTCACTCGAGGGACTCCTGTCGTACCGCGTCGTGCCGAACTTCAAGGCGCTCGGGCCGCGGCTCGGAAAGCTCGCCCGCAGCGTGAAAGCCCGGCTCGAGACCGTCGACGGCGGCGAGGTCCGGCGCGCGTTCGACGAGCGGGGTTCGTTCGCCGTCGACATCGACGGCGAAGTGGTGACGCTCGGTCCCGACGACGTGGAGATCCGCGCCGAGCAGCACGAAGACCTCACCTTGGCCCAGGACGGCCCGCACGCGGTCGCCCTCGACCTCACCCTCGACGACGACCTGCGGGCCGAAGGCCTGGCCCGGGAGATCATCAGGGCGATCAACGACCGCCGCAAGGCGAACGGCTTCGCGCTCGCCGATCGGATCACCGTCGAGTTGCGCTCGACCGCACGCATCGTCGACGCCGCGTCCCGCCACGGGGAGTGGATCGCAGCCGAAGTGCTCGCCACGGGGTATTCGACCCGCGACGAAACCCTCGAAGGCGCGCCCGACGCGATGATCGACGGGGAGCCGATCTGGCTCGACCTGCACCGAGTCGGTTCGAGCTAGCGGCGACGACGGAAGACGTCGCGGAAGGAACCGCGCTCGTCGTCCTGGTCGAAGAACCGATTCTCGCCGGTGATGTCGTCGCCCTCGTCGCGCGGACCCAGCGGCTTCTCGTCGTGCACCGCGTCGCGCAGCGTCGCGAAGAACGCGTCGTCGTCGAGGATGTCGGCGTCCACGCCGTCCTGGTTGCCGAGGTCGACCGGCTGGAGTCCGGCGGCACGCGGCGTTCCCGTCGGAGCGGGACCACGCGTCTCTATCGCCGGTTGCCGCGCGGAATCGCCCTGCTCGAACAGCGTCCGCACGTCGACTTCGCTCGTCGCCGCGCTGACGACCTCGCCGGCTCCGGAGCGCGCGACCGGCGGCTCGGCCGGCGCGGGCGCGCGGCGGGATTGCCGGCGCCGTTGTTCTCGGGCGCGGGCTCCTCGTCGGGCGCGGCCGGCTCGGACGCGACCGGCGCCGCGCTCTCGACCGCAGCGCGGTCGCCGCGGTGCGGGCGCCGGAGTGGGCGCGGGTGCGGGCGTGGCGGTCGGCACCGGGATCTCGACATCGCTGGTCTCGGGTTTCGCAGCCGGCGCGGTCGTGGGCCGGGTCTTCAACGTCGACAGGTCGGATTCGAGCGCGCGCACCATGCGCTCGCGGTACTCCGCCTCGAAACGCGTGAGCGCCTCGACGTCGGCGAGGAGCGTGTCGCGACGCCCGGCGAGCTCGACGATCTCTTGTTCGAGACGCCGACGCTCACTCTCGCCCCTGCGGCGTGCTTCGGCCTCGGACTCGGCGACGAGACGGCGCGAGGTCATCTCGGCCTCGTCGAGCATCTGGCGCGACTTCGCGGTCGCCTCGGCCACGGCCTCGTCGGCTGCGCGCTGGGCGAGCAGCAAGGTGCGGTGCAAGATGTCCTCGGTCTCCCGAGTGCGCACCGACTCGCTCTGTGCGGACGTCAGCCGCTCCTGCAGCTGCGTGACCCGCTGGTTCGACGCCTCGATCGACGCCGCGGCCCGCTCGAGAAGGTCGTTGACCTCGTCGCGGCTGTAGCCGCGCATCTCCGAATGAATTTCTATATCCCGGAGCTCTCTCGGTGTGATCTCCATATCACCTCATCGTAGACCCGGTACCCCCCGTACGGGTGTACCTCGATGAACAGGAATCGGCAGTTACAGGAACCGGCCTGAGCAGCCGATCGCGGTGTGCACGATCTCGATCCCGATGAACACCACGAGGAACGAGAGGTCGAACATGCCTGCGGGCGGGATCACGCGCCGGACGGGCGCGATGACCGGCTCGGTGAGCTGTACCAAGACGTGTAGCACGCTCGAAACGCCGGTGCCGGGGCGCACCGGGAACCACGACATGATGGCGCGCGCCAACAAGATCAGCAGGTACACGTTGAGGGCCGCGCAGAGAACCTCTTTCACGGGCGCGCGGTGCGGTACAGGCCACGAGCCTGTAGGCGCTCCTTTTCTTCCTCGGAGACCTCGACGTTCGACGGCGTGAGCAAGAACACCTGGTCGGCCGCCTTCGACATCGTGCCGTTCAACGCGTACGCGAGGCCGCTGGCGAAGTCGATGAGGCGCCGTTGCAGGTCGCGGTCGACGCCCTGCAGGTTCAAGATGACGGGCTGACCGTTCTTCAGACGGTCGCCGACCTCCTGCGCGTCGTTGAAGCCCTTCGGGTCCATCACGTGCACACGCGTGGCCGGCATCGGGATCGGCTTGACGGCGGACGCGCGCGGTGCGGCCGCGACCGGCGCCATCGCGGTCACGTCCTCGCGCTCACGCCGGCTGCGGATGACCGTGAGTGGGCTGGGCTCGGCGATCGGAGGGGCGGTTGCGGTCGCGGTTGCGGTCGCACGCGACGGTTGGCGCGCCGGAGCGCTGATCGGCTCGCCGTACTCATCCGCGTAATACGCGTCGTCCTCGCCGTAGTACTCGTCGTCGTCGACGAGGCCCAACCAGACCATCGTCTTGTGAAAGACCGACATGCGGCGTCCCTTCTCGTCCGTGCTGTCTCGTCCGTACTCGCGCGACTTGCCGGGGGTCTCGTCCGGCTCGCGGGCGCGAACGAGGTCGATCACGCTGCGAGGCGTAAGGCTATCGTCGCGCGCCGCCAGGCTCAGGCCGCGGACCGAAGATGGCACGGCCCACCCGCACCATCGTGGAACCCTCCGCGATCGCGGCCTCGTAGTCGCCGCTCATGCCCATCGAGCAAACCTCGAGCCCCAGGTCGTCGGTCATCCGGCGCACGCGGG
Organism: uncultured Actinomycetes bacterium; assembly: GCA_963812205.1. Classification (GTDB taxonomy): domain Bacteria; phylum Actinomycetota; class Acidimicrobiia; order IMCC26256; family PALSA-610; genus PALSA-610. Next base: position 719,076 of record CAWEUJ010000002.1, on the reverse strand, counting down.
CGAACACCGGCCGGGGATCACCGGCCGCCGGGGGAACGGTCATCAAGCCTTCGACGCGGCATCCGTGCGCCCGGCACGCCTCGATCAGCCCTTCGACCTCGCCGGGCGCACATCCGCCCTTTTGCACCTCACCCGCCACGTTGACCTGCACGAGCACCGCCGCGCCGGGCGCGCGGCGCCCGACCTCGGCCGCGACCTCGGACCGGTCGATCGACTCCCAGAGCGCGACATAGGGCGCCACCGTCCGCACCTTGTTGCGCTGCAGGCGCCCGATGAAGTGCCAGCGCGGCACGTTCGCCGCCGCGCCCGTGGCCGCGAGCACCGCCGCCTTGGCGACGAGGTCCTGCGCCCGGTTCTCGCCGAGATCGACCGCACCCGCCGAGAGCGCGGCGCGCACGTCGTCGAGACCGACTTCCTTCGTGACCGCGACCAACGTCACCGCTCCGGGCTCCCGCCCCGCAGCGCGCGCCGCCGCACCGATGCGCTCGCGCACCGTCGCCAGTCGTTCCGCCACGCTCACGACAAGACCACGATCGTCGCCTGGCGGCCGGTGCTGCCGTCGCGCCGGTAGGAGAAGTAGTCGCCGGAATCAGCGGTGCAGATGTCGCAGTCGACGTACTCGGTGACGCCGGCGCGGTCGAGCGCGACGCCGACGGCAGCCGGGATGTCGAGCGCGGGCCGCCCCGAGCGCGTGATGCCGACGACGCCGTCGCCGAACTGCTCGACGAACCGTGCGAGATCATCGGCGCCGAACTCGTAGCGCGCAGCGCGGATGCACGGGCCGAGGAATGCCCGCACCTCGCCGGTTCCGATGTCGCGGATCCGCGCGACCGCGGCCTCGACGATCCCGAGCGCGAGCCCGCGGTGCCCCGCGTGTACGACTCCGACCGCGTCGTCGGACGCCACCACCAAGGGCGCGCAGTCAGCCGTCACGACCGCGAGCACGAGACCCGGGTCCACGGTCACCACCGCGTCGGCGACGGGCGGCTCGGCGCCGACGCCCCGGCCGGCCCGCAGGGCCACGTGGACGTCGGCGCCGTGCACCTGACGGATCCAGACCCATTCGGGCCCGGCGCCGGTCGCCGACGCGATCGCCGAGACGACCGCCGCGCGATTACGCGCGACGACCGCCGGATCGTCCCCGACGTGATCGCCGAGATTGCCCTGGGCGCGGCCCGTGCACCACGCGCGCGCCGCGCCGACCCGAACCTCGAGCAGCGGCGCGGCCGGTTGGGCGCCCGGGCTCAACGCGGTGAGCTCAACGCAGGAATTCGGGTACGTCGAAGTCGTCGTCGCCGAGGTCGAGGGCTTCGTCGCCGGCGAGCGAGTCCTCGTCGTTCAGCTCGAGCGAGTACGCCGACTTGCGCGCCCCGCCGGCCTCACCCTCGTAGCGGTCGAAGCCGGCGGCGATCACCGTGAGCCGGACCTCGTCGCCGAGCGCGTCGTCGATCACCGCGCCGAAGATGATGTTCGCGTCGGGGTGCGCGGCCTGACCGATGATCTCGGCCGCCTCGTTGAGCTCGAACAGTCCGAGGTCGGAAGGACCGCTGACGTTGAGCAAGATTCCGCGCGCGCCTTCGATGCTGGCTTCGAGCAGCGGGCTCGAGATCGCGGCGCGCGCTGCGGTGACCGCCCGGCCGTCGCCCGACGCGTACCCGACGCCCATCAGCGCGGATCCGGCATTGGTGAGGATCATCTTCACGTCGGCGAAGTCGGTGTTGATGAGGCCCGGCGTCGTGATGAGGTCCGTGATGCCCTGCACGCCCTGCAACAGCACTTCGTCGGCCATCTTGAACGCGTTCAACATCGACGTGCGCTCGTCGCTGACCTGCAGCAGGCGCTCGTTCGGGATGATGATGATCGTGTCGACCTTTTCCTTCAGCTTCGCGATCCCCGACTCGGCCTGCACCGAACGCCGGCGGCCTTCGAAGCCGAACGGGCGGGTCACGACACCGATCGTCAGCGCGCCGATCTGCTTGGCGATCTCCGCCACCACGGGTGCGCCACCGGTACCGGTTCCGCCGCCCTTGCCCGCGGTGATGAAGACCATGTCGGCGCCTTTCAGCACCTCTTCGATCTCTTGGCGGTGCTCCTCGGCGGCCTGCTGACCGATCTCGGGATCGGAGCCCGCGCCGAGCCCGCGCGTGAGCGTGCGACCGATGTCGAGCTTCACGTCGGCATCCGACAACAACAGTGACTGCGCGTCGGTGTTGATCGCGATGAACTCGACACCTTTCAGTCCCGCGTCGATCATCCGGTTGACGGCGTTGCAGCCACCACCGCCGACACCGACGACCTTGATCACCGCCAGGTAGTGCTGCGGAGCGCCGAGCATGTGTGATCCTCTTCCTTTTCTGCGACCGGCGTACGACCGGCGTCCTTGCCGAACGAATGGCCGGACTGTGAAGCTCCACTTGAGGTTGACATTTATGTCAACCTGTGCTTCGCGTCGAGACTGTACCGGAGCACGGTCGTCGAATCAATCATGCACGTGCGTCGCATCAGGTGTGCGAGATCGGTCGATCAGGGTTCGACACGTCGATGTACGAGTAGTGCGTGGCCCCGAGGTACGTCTGGACGGCCAGCGCGGAGGCCGACTTGGCCGCGAGATCGGCGGAGGTTCCCAACCGGATCTCGCTGTTGTTCGCGAGCACGAGCGCGATGCCGGTACCACTCACGTCGACCGCGACGACCTGTTGCGCGAGCGCGGCGGGCAGCCGGCCCGCGACGCCCGCGGCGTCGGGCGGCGCGAGCAGATCGCCCACCGCGGGCGCACTGCGGACACCGCGAATCTCGACCGTGTTCGGCGGTGCCGCGCCCGCGCCGGCGATGACGTGACCGTTCGCGGCGACGAGCACCACCCCACCGGGAACGCGCGCGTAGGCCACGGGCGTGTACTCGGTGATGCGCACGCGCAACGTCCCGGGAAGATCGCGCTGTGCCGACACGTGCTCGACCCACGGCAACTTCTCGATCCGGCGGGCAACCGCGCCGGTGTCGACGAACAACAGGTGATCGTGGCGGTGGACGCCCGAAGCGGCGCGCACCTGATCGGGGGTGACGTGCAGCGCGCCGGCAACCGAGATGCGATCGACGTCGAGCACGGGCGACGTGACCACCAAGAACGCGAGCCCCGCGGCACTCAGCAGGCTCGACACGACCAGCAGCACGCGCAGCCGGCGTCGGCCGGCTTGACGCTGCACCTCGATGCGACGCTCTCGTATACGCGGATCGATCCGCGCCGGAGCGACGCTGTCTGCGTCTGTCGGCCGCGGCGGTCGCGTCGGTGTCGTCGTCATCCTGCAGCCCCCTCGGAAGCGTCGGCGAAGCCGACGAGTTGCAGCTCCGGAACCAGCCGGACTCCGGTCGCGGCGGCGACCCGGTCCTGCACCACGCGTACGAGCGCGAGCACGTCGTCGGCGCGCGCACCCGGCTCGGCCACGAAGAAGTTGGCGTGCTTCTCCGACACCACCACTCCCCCGACCCGCAGCCCCTTGCCGCCACAGCTCTCGATGAGACGGCCCGCGGCGTCGCCGGGCGGATTGGTGAAAACGGATCCGGCGTTCTGACCGCCGGGTTGGTGCTCGCGGCGCCACCGCACGATCTCGTCGATCCGCCGCTCGCACGCCGCCGGGTCGTCGGCGCGCCCGGCGAACATCGCCGAGAGGACGAGCTCGCGCGGCCCGAGCGCGGAGCGCCGGTAGCCCAGGCCGAGCGCTTCGGTGGTCACGTCGCGGGTGCGACCGTCGCGCAGATCGAGCACCGTCGCCGAAACCACCACATCGCGCGTCTGCGCGCCATGTCCGCCGGCGTTCATCCGCAGCGCGCCACCGACGCTGCCCGGGATCCCCACGTAGAACTCCAAGCCGCCGACACCGGCCTTCGCCGCCTGCCGGGCGAGGACGGGCAGCGCGGCCGCGCTGCCCGCGCGCACGCACGCCCGTCCGGCGTCGACATCGACGCGTTCGAGCTCACCGCCGGGCACGAGCACGACCCCCGCGAAACCGGCGTCGGCTATCAGCAGGTTCGAGCCCCGCCCGATCACCAGCACGGGAACGTCGGGCGCCGCGCTCAGAACCGCAGCCGCCGACTGCGCGTCGCGCTCGCTGTCGATGCGCACGACGACGGCGAGCGGACCACCGCAGCGATAGGTGGTGAACGAGCCCGCGGGTGCGTCGCGCTCGACCCGACCTCGAAGTTGCCCCTCCAGCGCGCCGGCGACCGCGGCGATCGCTCCGGCGCCCGCGGTCACGAGCCCACTCCGAGCCAGACGTCGGGCACCGTGGTGAGATCTCCGGCGCCGAGGGTGAGGACCAGATCGCCCGAGCGCGCGTAACGCTGCGGGATCGAGACCAGGTCGGCGCGGCGCGGGAGGTAGGCGACCGGCAGCCCGGGATGACGATCGAGCACCGCGTGCAGGATCACGCGGCCCGAGACACCGGGAATCGGGGTCTCGCCTGCGGGGTACACGTCGGTCAGCACCAGCGTGTCGGCGTCGGTGAACGCGTCGGCGAACTGCGGGCCGATCGACGCGGTGCGCGAGTAGCGGTGCGGCTGGAACACGACCACGACGCGCCGCCACGGCCCTTGGCGCGCGGCCGCGATTGCGGAGCCGACCTCGGTCGGGAGATGCGCGTAATCGTCGATGAAGGTCACGCCGTCGCGCTCGCCCCGGTACTGGAAGCGGCGAGCCACCCCGCCGAAGCCTGCGAGGGCCTTCACCGCGGATTCGACGTCGGCGCCGAGCTCCAGTGCGATCGCGATCGCGCCGGCCGCGTTCGTAGACGCCTTCACCCCCGCGGGAACCGTGATGTCCGTCCGGACCGCGCCGTCGACGACGAGCCCGAACCGGCAGCCCCGCGCGTCGACCACCTCGTCGACGACGCGATAGTCGGCGCCGGGCGCGAATCCGTACGTACGCATGGCCGGCCGCTCGCGCGCCAGGCGCGCGGTCACCAGGTCGTCGGCGCACCCGACGACCGGACCGTCGACGGATGCCACGAACTGTTCGAACGCGCTCACCAGCGCGTCGAAGTCGCCGTAGTGGTCGAGATGATCGGGCTCGATGTTCGTGACGAGCCCGGCCTGCGGCGACAGATGCAGGAACGTGCCGTCGCTCTCGTCCGCTTCGACGACCAACCACTCGCCGTCCCCGAACGCCGCGTTGCTCCCGACCTCGTTCACCTCACCGCCGATCACGAAGGTCGGCGACCACCCCGCACTGCGCAGGATGAGCGCGAGCATCGACGCGCTGGTCGTCTTGCCGTGTGATCCCGCGACCGCGATCGTCTTGCGGGTCGCCGCCGAGCGCGGCCAGCGCGGCGGAGCGGTGCAACACCGGGATCCCGAGCGCGTCGGCAGCTACGAGCTCGACATTCCGGCGCGGGATCGCGGTCGAGTACACGACGGCATCCGCGTCGGTCGGCACGTGTTCGGCGCGATTGCCGACATGCACGTCGACGCCCGCCGCGGCGAGCCGCTCCAAGACCGCCGTGCTCTTGATGTCGGAGCCACTCACCGTGTGACCCATACGGGCGAGCACGAGCGCGATCGCGCTCATGCCCGCGCCCGCGACCCCGACGATGTGCACCCGTCGGGGCCGCGCCAGGTCGAGCACCGGCATCGGCGCCGGTTCACGCGGCACCGGCGTACTCCTCCACGAGATCGGCGAGACGTTCCGCCGCGTCGGGCCGCCCGAGGGCGCGGGCCGCGGCGCCCATGCGCTCGAGGCGATCGGGCTCGGCGAGCAGGTCCGACACGACCTCGTCGAGTCGGGCGGGCGTGCACTCGTCGTCGCGCAACAACACTGCGGCGTCGGCACGTGCCAACGTCTGCGCGTTGCGGGTCTGATGGTCGCTGGGCGCACCCGGCAGTGGTACGAGCACCGCGGGCAGCCCCACGACCGTCAACTCCGCGATCGTGCCCGCCCCCGCGCGGCACACCGCGAGCGCGGCCCGCTCGTACACGACGTCCATGCGTTCCTCGTAGCCGACGAGCTCGTACTGCAGCGTGTCGTCGCTCCGACGCGACGCCGCGAGCTCCGCCGCGCAGGCATCGAGGTGGCTCGGGCCGCACACGTGGTGCACGGCCAGATCGGAACGGGCACGCCAGAGGTCGTAGCAACCGAGCGCGGCGCGATTGATCGTGCGCGCGCCCTGGGCGCCCCCGAACACCGCCACGAGGGCGGGCTCGCCCGGCGGGCGCGGAGATCGCTCGAGGTGCGCGAGCGCGCCGCGCACCGGATTTCCCGTGAGTACCGCGTTTGCCAGCGGCGTGCCGGGCAGTGACACCGCGGGCCGGCCGCCGAGGCGGACTCCGAGCCGGTTCGCGAGACCCGGCGCGGCATCCTGTTCGTGGACGAGCACCGGAACCCGCAGGAGCCGAGCCGCGAGCACGCACGGGAACGACGCGTATCCACCGAAGCCGACCACGATTCGCGGGCGCGTGCGGCGCACGATCGCGATCGCGCGCACCAGCGCCGACACCGCACCCCAGATCGCGGCGACGTTCTGCAGCGTCAGCCGGCGTTGCAGACCGCGCCCCGGGAGCAGGTCGATCTCGAACCCGGCCGCGGGCACGACCCGACCCTCGATTCCACGGGTCCCGCCGACGAAGCGCACGCCATGACCACGGCGTTCGAGCTCTTGCGCCACGGCGATCGCCGGGTAGGTATGACCACCGGTACCCCCGCCGGTGAGCAATGCAAAGACCGGCGTCGTCACGACGCCCGGGCGCGCACCGGGCGATTCGGCTTCTTCGCCCGCGGGCGCGCGGGTGGGATGGCGGTTTGACGCGCGACGTTCGCCATGACCCCGACGCAGAACATCGTGATGACGAGCGACGTTCCACCGACCGACAGGAACGGAAGCGGAACCCCGGAGACGGGCAATACTCCGACGACCGCGCCGAGGTTGATCGCGGCCTGGCCCACGATCCACGCAGTGACGCCGGTGGCGATGAGCATGCCGAAGCGGTCGGGCGCGCGCCGGGCGATGCGCAGACCGACCAGCCCGAGACCGACGAACAGTCCGAGCACCAGCAGGCAACCGATGAAGCCCAGCTCCTCACCGATAATGGCGAAGATGAAGTCGGTGTGCGCGTTCGGGAGGAAGAACCACTTCGCCCGGCCCGCGCCGAGACCGACGCCGTTCAGCCCACCGCTGCCGATCGCGATGAGCGAACGGTAGAGCTGGTACCCCGTGTTCCCGACGTCGTGACCGGGGTGCAGGAACGACAACATGCGCGCCCGCCGGTAGCCGGCGAGCAGCGAGAGAACGCCGGTCCCGACCGCGCCGATCGCGAGCATCTGCGCGAGGTGCCTGGCCCGCACACCCCCGACGATCAACAAGGCGCCGAGGATCACACCGAGCACGATCGTCGAGGCGAGGTCCGGCTCTTTCATGACGAGCGCGCCGAGCACCAAGAAGATCGCGAGCACCGGGCGCCAGGCGCGGGGATCGTCGAGCCGGTCGGCGCGCCTCGTGAGCACTTCCGCGCCACACACCAACAGCGCGAGCTTGGCGATCTCACTCGGCTGCAGCTGCAGCGGACCGATCACGATCCAACGTTGCGAGCCCGACACCAGCTTGCCGCCCACGAGCACGAACGACAGCACGCAGAACGCGAAGACGAGAAGGTACGGAGCAAAGCGGCGCCAGCGCCGGTAGTCGATGCGCGCTGCCACGAGGAACGTGCCGAGCCCGATGATGGCCCACAGCAGCTGGCGATTGAAGAAGTACCACGACGAGCCGTAGTCGGAGAGAGCCGCAACCGACGACGCGGACAAGATCATGACGAGCCCGACGACATTGAGCACGGTCACGGTGGCGCAGAGCACGACGTACGCGGGCGGGCGCGGCAACTGCTCACGGGCTTCGAGGCGCGCGACGACCGAGCGGCCGACGCGAGCGAACGGATTCCCGATGCCGCGCAGCCGACCGAGGGACACGCGAGGTGAGACCGCGGTCATCGTGTCGTCGCCTCCTGGATCACTTGCTCGTGCACCTCGCGCGCGAAGTCGTCGCCGCGCGCGCTGTACCCCGTATACGCGTCGAACGACGCGCACGCCGGTGACAGCAACACCACGTCGCCGGCCCGGGCGATATCGCGAGCGGCGCGCACCGCCGCGTGCATGTCCCTCACCGACTCGACCGCGACACCCGAGCCGCCGAAAGCCGCGGCGATCTCCGGTCCGGCCTCACCGAACGCGACGACGCCCCGCAGGTGCCGCGCCTCGGCCGCCAGGACCGAGAGATCGAGGCCCTTGTTGCGGCCTCCGGCGAGCAGCACCACGGAATCGAACGAAGAAATCGCGCGCCGCGTGGCATCCGGATTGGTGGCCTTGGAGTCGTCGAACCAGCGCACCCCCCTAGCTTCGCCCACCAGAGCGACGCGATGGGGCATGGTCGCGTAGTCGCGGAGAGCGGTCGTGATGCCGGCCACGGTTCCACCCACCTCGAGCGCGGCGGCCGCGGCCGCGAGAGCATTCGTGCGGTCGTGCGCCAGCGAGCGCGCCATCACCGAGACCGGCGCGAGCACCCGGCCGTCGGGGAAGACGAGGTCCTCGCCGACGACCCGGAAGCACCCGGCCGCTCCGGCCCGGGCCGATACGCCGACCCGGCGGGCCGGAGCACGGTCCGCGATGGCCGCAGCGTGCTCGTCGTCGGCGTCGAACACGAGCAGATCGCCGCCCGACTGATACGCCGTGATGCGCGCCTTCGCGGCGGCGTAGTCGTCGAACGAACCGTGCCAGTCGAGGTGGTCGGGCGTGATCGCGAGCAGGACGGCGACGCGCGGCCGGAACGAAGCCTGCGCGAATTCCAGCTGGAACGACGAGACCTCGGCAACGATGACCGCGCCCGGCCGCTTCACCTCGTCGTCGGCGATCGCGTCGATCAGGGGACGGCCGAGGTTGCCGGCGGCGACCGCCGGGACGCCCGACGCGGTGAGCATCGCGGCCACCATCGTCGTGACCGTGGTCTTGCCGTTGGTGCCGGTGACCGCGACGATCGGCGCGCCGGCGCGCTCGGCCGCCACGTCGATCTCGCTGCGGACGGCGACACCGCGTTCGCGCGCGATCACGAGCGCGGGATGGCCCGGCCGAACCAGCGGGCTCGGTACGACGAGATCGACGTCGGCCACGAGCGCGCGCAGGCGGGCGTCGTCGGGACGTTCGACGATCTCGGCACCGCAGGCGCGGGTGATACGGGCGCGCTCCGCGTACGTCGCGGTGTTCGAGGGCGCGTCCTCGATCACCGTCACCGCGGCGCCTTCCGCACGCAACGCCCGCGCGACCGCGACACCCGTCTCCGCGAGACCGATGACCAGGACCCGGGCGAACGTCGTGGTCGTCATCCGAGGTTCAGCCCGTGCCGGAGGAAGTCGGCATAGAAGATGCCGACACCGAGCGCCACGCAGATACCCGAGAACAGCCAAAAGCGCACGATGACCGTGAACTCCGACCATCCGCCCACCTCGAAGTGATGGTGGATCGGCGCCATCCGCAGCACCCTCTTGCGAAAGCCCCGGTACGAGATGATCTGGACGATGACCGACAACGTCTCGACCGCGGGCAGCCCCGCGAGGAGCGGGAGCAGGAGGTGCGTGCGAGTCAGCATGGCGAGACCCGCCATGGCCCCACCAATGGCGAGCGACCCGGTATCGCCCATGAAGATGCGTGCAGGCGCCGCGTTCCACCACAGGAACCCCGCGCAGGCACCGAACATCGCCGCCGCGACGACGGCTTGGTCCAGGGCCTGGGCGGACACCACGCGGTAGATGTCGGGGTGTCGGAATTCGGTGAACGCGATGATCATGAACGCGGCGAACGTGAGTGCCGACGAACCGGTCGCCAGACCGTCGAGCCCGTCCGTCAGGTTCACCGCGTTGGCGGTGGCGTAGACGACCAAGACGATCCACAAGAAGAGCCCGGCCTTGCCGAGATCGATGTCGAGCGGCTGCGTGAACGAGATGTGCGTGTCGGTGTGGACGAAGAACACCGCGAGCCAGGCGAACCCGACCGCGACCACGACGATGCCGAGCGTCTTGCCCCGTTTGCGGAGACCGAGGTTGCGCCGGGCGCGGACGCCCAGGTAGTCGTCGATCCAGCCCACGATGCCCAAGCCGACGATCAACGCGAGCAGCGCCCACCCCGGCGTCGCGAACTTGATGCTCTCGCGGCGGATGTGGGCGAACAGGTATCCGATGACCGTGGCGAGGACGATCGCGATCCCGCCCATCGTGGGCGTGCCCGCCTTGGCCACGTGCGGATGCTTGATCGGTCCGTCGTCGCGGATCTGCTGACCGATTCCCATGACGCGCAGCCGTCGGATCAGGAGCGGCGTGAACAGCACGACGAACGCGAACGCGGCGCCCGCCGCCATCAGCATGGCGATCACGGTCGATCGCCTTCCGGGCACGAGGGGCGCGGTCCCGCCAGGTCGTCCGCGATGCGCTCGAGCCCGACGGCACGGCTTCCCTTCACCAATACGGCGTCACCGCGCCGCAGGGTGGGCCCGACCAGCCGGAGCGCCGCGGCTGCATCCTCGACCGCGTGGGCCTCGACGCCGGCGGCGCGCGCCGCGCGCACGATCGCCGCGCCACCGCCACCGACCCCGACGACCACGTCGAGCCCGAGCGCGGCGACGCGCTCTCCGATCGAGGTGTGCGCGTCGTCGTGGTGCGCGCCGAGCTCGCGCATGTCGCCGAGAACAGCGACCCGGCGCGATCCGGTGGGAAGCTCGATGTGCGCGAGCGCGACCAGCGCGGCCTCCATCGACGTGGGATTCGCGTTGTAGGAATCGTTCAGCACCGTCACGCCCGCCGCGGTCTCGAGCAGCTCCATGCGCCAGCGCCCCGGCGTCGCGCTCGACAACTCGAGCGCGATCTCGTCGAAGGAAAGCGCGAACACCTCGTGCGCGACCGCGACGGCCATCGCCGCGTTCTGGGCATGGTGTGCGCCGTGCAGCGGGACGACGAATCGGTGGTCGCGGAGCCGGAACGAGGGCCGCAGCCGGCCGTCGAGCTCCAGGTCGGCAATCCGGTAGTCGGCGCCGGCGTCCTCGCCGACGGTGACGACGGAGGCGAGCGTCGCCGTCCGCAAGGTCGCCGTGGCCGGATCGTCGGCGTTCAGCACCGCGGTGCCCGACGCGGGCAGCGCCTCGAGCAGTTCGGAGAGCACTGCGATCACGCCGTCGCGCCCACCGAGGTGCTCGGCGTGCGCCAGGCCCACGTTCGTGACGAGCCCGGTATCGGGGCGCGCGATCTCGCAAAGCTCGGTCAGGTCGCCGGCAAAGCGCTCTCCCATCTCCGTCACGACGACACCGGCCACGTCGGGCGTGTTGCACAACGTGATCGGGAGACCGAACTCGTTGTTGTACGACTCCGCGTTCGCATGGCATCCCCGCGACGCGAGCACAGCTGCGAGCAGGTCTTTGGTCGAGGTCTTGCCCGTCGAGCCTGCGACGGCCACCACATGCAGGTCGGGACGATCGAGCCGCAAGGAGCGCGCGACCTCCTGCAGGGCGCCGAGCGTATCGCCGACGTGGACCAGGGCGCGACCGGGCGGGGGCGTCGCGCCCGCGAAGGCGTGGTCGACGAGAGCGACGCTCGCGCCCGCGTCGAACGCAGCCGGGACGAAGTCGTGCCCGTCGCGCGCGCCTTGCAGCGCAACGAAGCAAGCGCCGTCGCTCAGCGCGCGCGAGTCGAAGGCCCACGTCTCCACCGCGGCATCTTCGTCGCCGACAACCCGGCCGGCCGCGCGCCGCGCGATCTCGCGGGCGGTGAGCCGTGTCACGAGCACGCCTCCAACTCTTCGATCGCGACGGCGCGATCGTCGAAGGGTGTCGTGATCCCGGCGAAGGTCTGACCGGTCTCGTGCCCCTTGCCCGCGATCACCACGACGTCGCCCGCCGACGCCGTGCGCAGCGCGGCGCGGATCGCGGCCCGCCGGTCGAGCTCGACCACGGCGCGTCACGGTCTCGGGGCACGCCCGCGAGCACGTCGCGCGCGATCGCCTCGGGGTCTTCGGATCGCGGGTTGTCGGAGGTGAGGATCGCGACGTCGGCGAGCCGCGTCGCGACCTCGCCCATCAAGGGTCGTTTCGAGCGATCGCGATCTCCGCCGCATCCGAACACGACCACAAGCTTGCCGCCGTCGACCAGAGCCCGAGCCGCGTCGAGCACCGAGGCGAGCGCGTCGGGCGTGTGGGCGTAGTCGACGAGCACGGCGAAGTCGTGGAGCGTGCCCACGCGTTCGAACCGACCCGGCACCCGGACCGGTGCCGCGAGGCCGGCGAGCACCGCCTCGAACGAGAACCCGACGACGAGCGCGGTCGCGGCCGCGGCCAGTGCGTTGGCCACGTTGAAACGCCCGATGAGCGGGCTGCGCACCACCCCGTGGTGGCCCTGGCGCGCGTCGACGAGATCGAACAAGGTCTCGTCGCGCCGCAGCAGCACGTCGCGAGCGAAGACGTCGGCGGTCGGGTCCTCGACGGAGAAGGTACAGACCTGCAGGCCGAGGCCCCGGGCGCGGTCCCGGAGCACGACCCCGTACGGGTCGTCGACGTTGATCGCGGCCCGAGCCGAGAAGCGCGGGTGGAACAGGGCCGCCTTGGCCTCGAAGTAACCCTCGACCGAAGGGTGATAGTCGAGGTGCTCGTGGGTGAGATTGGTGAACGCCACCGCTGCGAAGCGCGTGCCGTCGACCCGGTGCTGATCCAGGGCGTGCGACGACACCTCCATCGCCACGGTGTCGATGTCGGCGTCGCGCATCCGCGCGAGGAGGGCCTGCAGATCGGTCGCCTCGGGTGTCGTGCGCGACATGGGAACGACCGTGCCGTCGACGCGGGCTTCGACGGTACCGATCACGCCCGCACGATCGTTGTTGGCGCGTGCGATCGCCTCGAGCAGGTAGGTGGTGCTGGTCTTGCCGTTCGTGCCGGTGACGCCCAACACCCGCAGGGACTGCGAGGGATTCCCATGGAAACGGGCGCACAAGGGGCCGAGCACGCGCCGGACGGAGTCGACGCGCGCCTGCGGTGCCGTGAGCGGGAGCATCCTTTCGACCAAGAGCGCGACCGCGCCCGCTCCCAGCGCGCCCGCCGCGAAGTCGTGCCCGTCGCTTCGTCCACCCGGGATGCAGCAGAACAGCGCGCCGGGCTGCACGGCGTGGCTGTCGTGCTCGATCGAACGGATGTCGATTCCGAGATCGCCACGGGTCTCGAGCAAGTGGTCGGCGAGGTCGGCGGCGGCGAGGAGGTCGTGCAGCAGCACGTTCCCCCTAGGTGTGCTTGGACGGGTCGGGAGGCAGGCTATCGGTGGTCTGGCCTGCGACCGAACCCTGACGCGGGGCGGCCGCCGTCGCCGCGGCGGCAGCCGCGGCTTGGAGCCGGGCCTGGGCCGCGACCAGGTCGGCGCCGTGCGGAACCGAGCACGAGCTGCCGGCGGCCTTCGCCGTCGTCTGCGCGGCGGAGAACTGCTTGTTGGCCAGATCCGTCGGGCTCACGCCGTACTGCTGCAGCGCGAACTGCATGATCTCGGAGAACACCGGCGCCGCGACTTCGCCGCCGTAGCTGAGGTTGTTCTCGTCGACCGCGACCAACGTGGCGAACCGCGGATGATCGGCGGGCGCGAACCCGATGAACGAAGCCATCGTGGCCGCGTCGGAGTAGCCGCCGGTCGCGAGCGCCGTCTTCGCCGTGCCCGTCTTTCCCGCGACGTTGTACCCGCGGATCGCAGCACAGGCACCGGTTCCGTTCGAGACGACACCCTGCAGCATCTCGGTCATCAGCGACGCGGTGTTCGCCGACACCACCCTGTCGCCGGCCGGAACGACGGCCGGATGCCGCACACCCTTCGCGTCGATCGTCGCGTCGAGGAGATGGGGCGAGCGCGCCACGCCCCCGTTCGCGATCGTCGCGAACGCATCGAGCATCTGCATCGCGGTGACCGCGACGCCGTATCCGATGGCCGTCGCGTACTTGCCGGTGGCGTAGTACTGCGACGGCGGGATCAGGAGACCGGCAGGTTGGTAGGGCCAGGCCACGGTGGTCTGCTTGCCGAGGCCGAACGCGCGCACCCCGTCGGCGACCTCCTGATTCTTCATCTTCTGCGCGATCAACATCGTGCCGACGTTCGACGACTCGCGCAGGATGTCGGCCGTCGTCCAGTTCTCGATCCCGCCCGGCACCCCCGTGTGCGGCTCCGCGTCGTAGTACGGCTGGACATGGGGATCGGGCCGGAACGAGAACGGAACCTTGAACTTCGTCTCGGGCGTGACGTGACCGTGCTCGATCGCCCACGACATCGTGATGAGCTTGTTCGTGGAGCCGGGTTCGAAGAGGTTGGTGAGCGGCGCGTTGGCGTCACCGGAGCCCGCGACATGTGCGGGGGTCGCACCATTGGCACCGACCACCGTCGCCATGGCGAGGACGTCGCCGTTCGTGACGTCGAGCACGACGGCCATACCGCTCTTTGCGCCGGTCGCCTTGACCTGGTCGAGGAGCGAATACTCCGCCTGCCATTGCAGGCCTTCGTCGAGCGTCAGCACCACATCGGTACCGCGCTGCGCGTCGACCTGGGTCTTTTGCGTGTTGGGGATGTCGTGACCGAGCGGATCCTGCTCCACCACCAGCGTTCCCGATTTCCCGGCGAGGAGCGAGTTGTACTCGTCTTCGATTCCGGCGGCGCCGCTGCCGTCGGAATGGACCGCACCGATCACTGCCGCGGCCACCGAGCCCGCGGGATAACTCCGCGCGGATTCGGGCACGAAACCGATGCCGGGCAGCTTCAGCGCCTGTACGGCCTCGGCCACCCCGTCGCCGACCGCGTGCGCGACGTACGCAAAGTGCCGGGGCGAAGCCGCGCTCCCCTTGTCCGCGAGGCGCTGTTCCAGTTGCGCGGGGTTGAGGTGCACGAGCGGCGCGAGCCGCGCGGCTTCGCCGACGGGATCGGTGACGAGGGTCGGGTCTGCGTAAACGGTCGTCCGCTCGATCGACATGGCGAGGTCGTGCCCGTTGCGATCGAACACGCTGCCCCGCTCCGCCGTCAGCGGGATGGTGTGCAGCGCGAGGTCGACCGACAGCTGCTTGTACTTGGCGCCGTTGGCGATCTGGAGTTGGCCGACGCGCGCGGCGAGAACGCCGAACGCGAGGATCAGCAGGGCGCTGCACACACCGAGGCGCCGCGCGGGATGCGCGGGACGCACCGGCACGGGCTGCGGGCGGGGCGCGGCCGTGCGGACGCGCGCGGCCGGGCGGGGGTGTGCCGCGACAGCGCGGGTGCGAGGCGGCGGCCGGCGATCGGTCACGTCAGGGGGTCGGACCGAGGGCCGACTTCGTCTTGTCGTAGTTCGTCGCGGACGATTCAGCCGGCCGCGTGTCGGGTGTCCCGGGGGTGAGTTGCACCGACGGCACCGAGAGGTTCACGACGGTGGGACCTTGGACCATGCCGAACCTGTTCGCAGCCGCGATGACGGTGTCGGCCGACGACAGCTTCGCGACCTCCTCGCGCAACCGCTCGTAGCGAAGCTGCTCGTTCGTGCGTTCCTTCGAGAGGTGCTCCAGCGCGAACGCCGACTGGGCCGCGAACACGTGGAACGCGACGAGGGTGAAGAGCGACGCGACCGTGACGAGGCCCGCGCCCCACATGAGCAACCGCGCCCGCAGTCTTCGGCGCGCGACCTCGGGCGCGACCGTGAGCCGGGCGCGCGCGCCGTCCCCGCGGGAGGGTGACCCCGGACGCGGCGTTGCGTTCGGGTTCGGGGATGTCCGCGGGGACGGTTCTGCGCTCATGGGTGCACTCAGGCCACGATGTCGGGAACGGCGGCGGTGTCAGCGAGGTCGGGAACCGCGACGAGTCGCTCGACGGCGCGCAGGCGGGCACTCTCGGCGCGCGGGTTCGCCGCGATCTCCTCGGCCGACGGCCGCAGTGGTTTGCGAGTCAGGATTCGGACGAGCGGGTTCGCCCTCGGCGGCGGTACCGGCATCTTGGCGGGTACGTCTCGCTCCGCGTCGAGGCCGGCCCAACGCCCGAACGTCTCTTTGACGAGGCGATCCTCGAGCGAGTGGTACGCAAGCACCAGGACTCGCCCACCCGGGCCGATCACGTGCACCGACTCGTCGAGCCCGTCCGCGAGATTCGGCAGCTCCCGGTTCACTTCCATGCGGATCGCCTGGAAGGTTCGGCGCGCCGGGTGGGGGCCGCGGCGGCGCGTGGCGGCCGGGATCGCGTCGCGCGCGATCTCGGCGAGCTCGCGGGTGGTGTTCACCGGACGGGCCGCGACGATCGCGTGCGCGATGCGGCGAGCGAACCGTTCCTCGCCGTACTGAGAGATCACCGACGCGAGGTGCGACTCCTCGTAACCGTTCACCACATCGGCGGCGGTGAGGGTTTGCTTGGCATCCATGCGCATGTCGAGCGGCGCGTCGAACCGGTACGAGAAACCGCGTTCGGGCCGATCGAGTTGCGCGCTGCTCACGCCGAGATCCATGAGGATGCCCATCGCCCGTTCTCCTTCGCCGTGCTGCTCGACCAGGCGGCCGAGATGCTCGAATCCTCCGTGCACCACCTTCGCCCGATCACCGAAGCGAGCGAGCCGGGAACGAGCGGCGTGCACGGCGTCGGCGTCACGGTCGAGGCCGAGCACGCGCAGGTCGGGACGAGCGTCCAACAACGCGGCCGAGTGGCCTCCGCCACCGACCGTGCAGTCGACGATCGTCCCGTCCGGCACCGCCGAGAAGAGCTCCACCACCTCCCGAGCCATCACCGGGAGATGCGAGAACTCCTCCACTTTGTCTCCTCGCCGCTTTGCCGGAACCGCATTCGCTGCCGATCCCGTCTTCAGCTCCCCGGTCGACAGGCGCCGCCCGGGATGTCTCCCCGAGTCGGCTAACGGCTGAAAGCGGGCGGAGTAGGGGCCAACAACCGCGCCGGCCGGGGAGCTGAAGACGAGCCCGGAACACCGGCCCGTCGGGTTGTCAAGAACGCGGGACCGTGCAACGGCGCCGCCGGTTTCGTCGAACGCACCTAGAGGAAGTCGTTGATTCCCTCGCCTTCGACGATGGATGCAATGCCCGCCGCGTCTCGCTCGGCGAACATCTGCGCGTCCCAGATCTCGATGTGGTCGAAACTGCCGGCGACCATCACCTCGCGCTCGAGGTGCGCGTACTCCCGCAGGTGCTGCGGCACCGCGACCCGACCCTGTTTGTCGGGCGTGATCTCGACGGCGCCGGCGAAGAACGTCCGCGCGGCCTGGCGCTCGCGCGCACCGCGCTCACGGGCTTCGCGGAGCTTGCGAGCGACGCGATCGAACTCCGCAACCGGGTACACGGCGAGGCAACCATCGAGCGCTCTTGCCATCACCGCACCCCCCTCGAGCTGGTCACGAAACCGGACCGGGAGGATCACCCGGCCCTTGGCGTCGAGGGAGTGCTGAAACTCCCCCAGGAACATTGCCGATGAACCACCCGTGTCTCGTCGGGAGGGGGACTCACTCCCCTTCCCTCCACTGGACGCCACTTTATGACACAATCCTCCACGACGTCAACCATCTCCTCCCCCAAGACCCCCACGAACCTCACGGACCCCAACC
This sequence comes from uncultured Actinomycetes bacterium, assembly GCA_963812205.1. Lineage (GTDB taxonomy): Bacteria > Actinomycetota > Acidimicrobiia > IMCC26256 > PALSA-610 > PALSA-610. The sequence continues at coordinate 701,487 of CAWEUJ010000002.1, read as the reverse complement.
GTTCGCCCGACGTTCGATCCCTGCGCTGGAGGCCAACATGTCGATCCGGTTCGGCTGGACCCGACCTCAGGCCAGTCCTGAAACGACCGATGATGCACACGTGGAGGACGTGTCGGCCGTGCCCCCGGATCTCGCCGCGCAACCCGAGCCTTCGGCGTCGGGTAGGAACGAGACGCGAAAACATGTCTCAGACGAAACTGTCCCCGACGCCGGAACCTCGACGGGTACGCCAGTGATGTCACCTTCGCCCGAAGCTGTGCAGGCGGTCTTCGAAGTGCACGCGCGCGTCGTCGAGGCTGAGCGCAAGACACATCGGCGCATCGGCGCGGTATCCGCCCGGCGCGCGTATCACGAAGCTCTCGTCGAAGAATCGGCGGCGTTGCACGAACTCGGCTTCGAGACCTTCGCCGCGTTCGAAGCTGCGCACGGTATGGAACCGGTGCCGGGCGCGACGACACTCCCTCCCGCCGGCACCGACGTGATCGCCCCCGAGGGCGCGCCGGCGAGCGCGCGCGAAGCCGCTCCCGCCAACCCGGCCGCTCCCGCCAACCCGGCCGCGGAAGGCGACGAAGGAGAGACCGCGGGCGAGACCATCGAGCGCATCCGCGTCCTGCTGAGCGAGCTCGGTATCGAACCGGGCGTCGACCCTCTCCAAGCCGCCAAGCAATTCCTCGATGTCGTCGAAGGATCCGAAACCCCCGCGCCCGAACCCGACCACACAGCGCTCACCGACACCGCGAGAAACGACACCACGAGAAACGACACCACGAGAAACGACACGCAGCCGGACGAACTCCCGGTCGCGAGCACACCGGTCGTCGAGCCGACGCCGATCGACATCCCGACGCCCTCCGACACGATCATCCCCAATTCGAATCTCGGCATCCCCAAGTCGAATCTCGGCATCTCCAAGTCGACGTTCGGCGCGTCGGGCTCGCCGACTCCCCCTGCCCCCCGGGACGACACCGCGACGGCCGGGGACGTGGCGGCGACAGCCGAGCCCGTCGGAGCCGTCGAGACACCCGCCGTGCCGACAACCGCATCGGAGCCAACCGCATCGGGATCGGCCACGCCTGCCGATGCCGGTGTCGACGAGGAGGCGATCGAGCTCGCCCATGCACGCGCCGAGCGCTGGCACGCCGAGCTGGAAGCCGTGCGCGGCCAACTCGCCGTCGCGACCGAGGCGCACGAAGCCGCCGAGCGCGACACCGACGAGGCCCGCCAGGAGCTCGCCGCCCTGCGCGCCGAGCTGGAGCTGACTCGAGAGGCCGCACGCACGGCCGACGCCGAGGTCGCACAGCGCGTCGCCGAGCGCGATGACGCAACCGCCCGCCACGATGAGCTCGCCGAGGAGCTCGCGCGGCTGCGCGAGGACTGGAACGAATCCCGCTCGAGCGCCGAGCTGCACGAACGTGAGCGCGACGAGATCGCCGGCCGGCTCGATGCGGCCCAGACACGGATCAACGAACTGGAGGCCGGAGCCGCGGCCGCCGAGCAGGCACGCGCGCAGGTCGAGGCCGAGCTGGCCGACGTGCAGCGCCGGGCGACGGAGCTCGAGTCGACGCGCATCGAACTGTCGGCTCGCGTCACCGAGCTCGAAGGTGTCGTGGTTCAGCGGACGACGGGCGAAGCCGAGCAAGGCGCGCTCGTCGTCGAGCTGCAATCACGCGTCACCGATCTGCAGTCGCGCATCGTCGAGCTCGAATCGACGGTCACAGATCGCGACACCAAACTGCACGACCGCGAGCTCGACCTCACGCAGACCTCGACGCGCATCGCCGACCTCGAGTCGGCCCTGTCGGAACGCGAACTCGCACTGCAGGCACACGAACAAGACCTCTCCGCCGCGACGACCCGCGTCGAAGCACTCGAGACCGAGGTCGAGGAACAGTCGCGCCGCGCCGGTGGCGCCGCCGACCAGCTCGAGGTCGTGCGAGGTCAGGTCGCCGAGCTCGAGGCCCAGCTTGCGCACCAGTCATCGGAGTGGGAACGCCTCGGCCACGATCGCCAGGGCGTCCTCCGCGAGCTCGACGAAGCGAAGGCTCGCGTCGCCGAGCTCGACGAAGCCGTCGCGCTGGCAAACGACGACCGCGGCGCGCTCCGGCTCGATCTGCAACAGGCCCAGGCCCGCGCCGCCGAGCTCGAGAGCCTCTCGGCGCGACAGCACTCGGAGCTCACCGCGCTGACGGAGGCCCTCGACGCGAGCGGCCCGGAGCTGGAAGCGGCGCGAGCACGAGCGACGGCACTCGAAACCGAACGCGACGATGCGCAGCGCCGCAGCCGCGCCGCGGAAGCCGAACGCGACGAGGCCCGCCGGGCGCACCAGGCGGCGCTCACCGAACGCGACGAGGCCATCGAGCAGCGCGACGGCGCGAGTCGCGAGCGCGACGAGATCGTCCGCGAAAGAGACGCCGCCTTCACCGAGCGCGACGCGGCAATCGGCGAGCGCGACAACGCCGTCGAGGAACGTGACAGCGCGTTCGGAGAGCGCGACACGGCATTCGGAGAACGAGAAGCGATCACCCGGGAGCGGGCGGCGGCGTTGGCCGCCCGCAACGATGCGATCGCAGCGCGAGACGCGGCACGGGCGGCACTCGCCGATCGCACTGCCGAACGCGACGAGGCTCGCACCACCCTCGCCCGCCGAACCGGCGAACGCGACGATGCTCGCCAAGCCGGCGCGATGCAGGCCCGCGAGCGCGACGAGCTCGCCGGCCGCCTGGAACAGGCGGGCGCCGAGATGGCCCGGATGGAGGAGCTCGTCTCCATCCGCGAGGCCGAGCACCGCGAGAGCCGCTCCGAGCTGCACGCCGCCCGGACCCGGCTCGAAGACCTCGAGGTCACGCTCGCGGTCCAGGGCGCCGAACGCGACGACGCCATCGACCAGCTCGACCACGCTCGCGCCGAGATCGCCCGGCTCGAATCCGTCATCACCGCGCACGCGAGCGAACGCGAGGACGCGCGTCGCCAGCTCGAACAGGCGAAACTCGAAAGCGACCGGCTCGAAGCGCTCCTCACCGCCCAGATCAACGAGCGCGCCGCCGACCGCGAGGACGCGTTCGCCCAGCTCGCCGACGCCAATGCCGAGATCGCCGGCCTCGAAGCCGCGTTCGCGGACGAGGTGGCCGCGCACGAGATCGCCCGCACGCACCTGGAAGAGGCCCGCGCGCAAGTGATCGCGCTGGAAACCACGGTCGCCGAGCTCGCGCTTTCTCGCGACGAGACCCGGCGCGGGCTCGACGAGGCGCTCGCGCAGATCTCTCGCCTCGAGGCCGTCGTCTACGAGCACGTCACCGAGCGCGAAGCGCTCCGGAACGCGGCTACGGCCGCGCACGAATCCGCCGACGCGTTGGCCGAGCAACTCGAAGGCACCCAAGGCACGCTCGACGCCATGGCGGCGCACGCCGAGGAGCTCGAGCTCGAGCTGGAACACGCGCGCGCGGAAGCGGCGGTTCCGTCCGAACAAGCGCGTCTCGAGGCGACGGCCATCGTCGAGCAGGCCCGCTCCGACGCCGACGAGTTGCGCCTCCAGGCCATGCGCGAGGCCGAGACGATTCGTCGCGACGCGCTGACGACAGCCGAAGGCATCCGTCATATCGCGCAGGAAGACGCCCGCGAGCTTCGGAATCGGGCCGCCGACGTGGCGGTCGCCGACGCTCAGCGCGCCGACCTCGTCGCCGGCCTGCTCGAGCGGATCGCGAAACTCGAGCTCCGCCTGGCCAAACAGCGCAAGCGCATCGAACGCGCGGCGAACCGCATGGAGCGCGCCGAGCGCGCCGAATACGCGGGCATGGAGGCCGACGACATCCTCGAGCGGGCCGACAAGAAGGCCACCCGCCAGCGCGAGGCGGCGGAGAAGTACGCGCTCGACCAGCGCGGAAGCGCCGACGACTACGCATCCGACCTGCGCGCCCAGGCCACCGAGCAGGCGGCCGCGTTGCGGTCCGCGGCCGAGCGCGATGCTGCCCAGCTACGCGAAGCCGCCCAACGCGACGCCGTGAAGGAGCGCGAAGCCGCCCAGCACGACGCCGCCAAGGAACGCGAGGCTGCGCAACGCGACGCGCTGAAGATCCTCGAACGCGCCGAGAAGGACGCCCAGCAACAGCGTCAGGCCGTGGAGAAGGAGATCGCTCAGAGCAAGCACGCCGCCGAGAAGGAAGCCGCCCAGATCCGCGAACGGGCCCGCGTCGAACGCCAGCGGGCGCGCGACGAGCTCGCGATCCTGCTCGACCGGCTTGCCGGCGCCAGGGAATCCGACGACGACTGAGTCCCGCCGGCCGATCTGGCGATCAGGCCGAGACGGCCTCGACGCGACCCAGGTACTTGTGCCAGACGGGGTCGATGGGTCCGGCCGACGCGATCAGCGACGTGGTCGCGTGCGGTGCGACCGGCGGGCGGCGCAGCACCATCCCGCATTCGTTCGGCAGCCGTGCCTCTTTGCGGGCGTTGCACGACCGGCACGACGCGACCACGTTCTCCCAGGTGTGCGGTCCGCCCCGCGACCGCGGCAACACGTGATCGAGGTTCTCGGCGGCGGCGTTGCAGTACTGGCAACGGTGCCCGTCGCGGGCGAAGACGGCCCGCCTCGAAAGTGGGGCGGTCGCCCGGAACGGCACCCGTACGAAATGCCGCAGGCGGATCACGGTCGGCACCGCGACATTGCGACGCTCGGAGTGGAACTCGGCCCCGTTGCGATGGACGATCTCGGCCTTCTCCTTCAACACGAGCACGACCGCGCGCCGCGTGGAGACGACGCAGAGCGGCTCGAAGCTGGCGTTGAGCAATAGGGCCCGGGCCACGGATGATCACCTCCCGTGCGGCCGAGATTGCGCCCGAGTGTACCGGCGCCGGGGCAGTCCGCCCGTCGTGGTTACGACCCGCCGGGGCTGCTAGCCCGATACGCGGCACCATTCGAGATAACGGACCACATCCGTCACGCGCGGCTTCCCCCGCGCTCCGTACGCGGTCTCCAGACGGAACCGCACGTACTCGCGATCGGGAACGGGGACGAACGGCGCTCGTGTCCACCAGCGCGGTGGGACCAACCGGAAGAACTGGCGAATTGCGGGAAACCACAATCGTGGCCGCCGCAGCACCGACCAGACGAGACGGAACCAGAACGCGGCACCGGGCGTCATGCGTTGGTCGCCGCGGGTAGGGCCCACGCCCGGAACGGTAGCGTGGCGATGGTGGCCGGCGTCTCCCGGGGACGACGACGGATCGCCGTGGCCCAGGCCGCCCCCGACGGAGGTCGACAACGGTGCAAGCCGCGCCCCGCCCTGAGCAGTCGTTCAAAGACCTGTTCGAAACGCTCGCGACCCAGATCGAACGGGTACTGCACGGGAAACGTCGCGCGGTGCATCTGTCGCTCGTATGCCTCTTCTCCGAAGGTCACCTGCTCATCGAGGACGTGCCGGGTGTCGGCAAGACATCACTCGCGAAGGCCATCGCCCGATCAACCGGCGGCGCGTGGCGGCGCGTGCAGTTCACCCCCGACCTGTTGCCTTCCGACATCACCGGAGTGTCGGTCTGGGATCGAGCGCGCGGCGACTTCGAGTTCCGGCCCGGCGGCGTGTTCGCCAACGTCGTGCTCGCGGACGAGATCAACCGCGCTTCGCCCAAGACGCAATCCGCGCTCCTCGAATCGATGGAGGAGCGTCAGGTCAGCGTCGACGCGCAGACCTACAAGCTGCCCCGGCCGTTCATGGTCATCGCCACGCAGAATCCGGTCGAGCTCGAAGGTACCTACCCGTTGCCCGAAGCCCAGCTCGACCGCTTCTTGTTACGGCTGCGCATCGGCTATCCCGATCGCGACGCGGGGATCGCGATCCTCGACGGCGACTCCGGCGATTCGATCGAACCCGACGAGCTCGATGCCGTCACCGATCCCGAGACGGTCGCGGCATGGATCCACGAGCTCGGGCGCGTTCACGTTTCGCAGGAGCTGCAGGGCTACATCGTCGACCTCGCGGAAGCGACCCGCCATCACCGCGACCTCATGCTCGGCGTCAGCCCGCGCGGCGCGCTCGCCCTGCAGCGCGCCGCGCGGGCGCTCGCTGCGAGCATCGGCCGCGCGTACGTCGTGGCCGACGACGTCAAGGCGCTCGCGTCGGCGGTCCTCGAGCACCGGTTGCTCTTGTCGTCGGAGGCAATGATGCGCGGTGTCAACCCGGCCGACGTCCTCGCGGCGATCCTCGACTCCGTCCCCGTGCCCGTCACCCGCGCCGGGTGAACCGACCCGTGCCGGCCCCGGTCCCATGCTGACCCGCCGCGGTTGGTCGTTCGTCGGGGTCGCCGCCGGGTTGTACCTCGGGGGACGACTCCTCGGGCTCGTGCAGCTCGCGGTCCTCGCGGTTGCGAGCCGCGTTGCTGCTGGTGGGCGCGTACCTGTGGGTCCGGCTCACGAAGCCCGAGCTCGTTGCTCGGCGGACCTTGAAGGAGCTGTTACAGGTCGGAGTGGAGGGCCGCGTCGACCTCACGGTCACCGCCACCCGCCGCGGCCCGACGATCGCGATCTCCGACGCGTTCGACCAGGGGCGCCGGGCCGCCCGCTTCCTGCTCGCACCTCTCGGCGCCGGCGAAGAGGCCCGGGCCGCGTACCGGTTCCCGACCGATCGCCGCGGCCGGTTCGAGATCGGCCCGTTGCGCGCCACGCTCACCGATCCGTTCGGGCTCGTCGCGTCGAGCCACCGGCTGCTCGGAACCGAGCAGGTGATCGTGTACCCGCACGTGCACGAGATCGTGGCGCCGCCCGACGTGTCCGGGCTCGACCTCGACCGCGACCACCCTTCGGTACGACCACGGGTCGAGTCGAGCGGCGACTTCATGACCCTTGCGCGAGTACGCGCCCGGCGACGACCTGCGCCACGTGCACTGGCGGTCGACTGCACGTCGCGGGCAACTGATGATGCGCCAGAACGAGACCCGGCGCCGGGCGCCCGCGCTGGTCGTGCTCGACGTTCGCCCCGCCGCCCACGACCGCGCTTCGTTCGAACGCGCCGTGGAAGCGGTCGCGTCGATCGCGACGGCCCTCGACCGCGCGGGCCGGCCGTTCGAGGTCGCGTGGAGTACGGGAACGACCATCGGCGCGCCCGGCCGCCGTCACCTCGCCTACATCATGGACGAGCTCGCGATCGTCGAGCCGCACGGCGCCGACCGGTTCCTCATCGCCGCGACTCGCCGCCGGTCCAGCGCGCTCGTCGCCGTGACCGGCCGCCTGCTCGCGAACGACGCCGCGAGCCTCGGCCTCCTCGTGCGCGACGGCGGCCTGCTGGTCACGGTGCCGACCGCCGATCAATCCGCCCCGGTTCCGCCCCGCGTGCGCCGGTACCGCTCCCTCGTCGTCGCGAACGACCGACGCTCATTCGCCCACTCCTGGAACGAGGCGGTGCTGCGGTGGCAGCGCACCGGCAGTCTTCCTACGTCGCACTCACCCGCGCGCTCCTGACGGGCGGGGCGACGCTCGCGCTCGCCCGCGTCTACTCCGGATCGTCGTGGCTGGCGCCGCTGATCGCCGCGGCCGTCCTTCCCGCCGCGATCTTCGCGGTGGGCGAACGGCGCCGCGCGAACACGTATGTCACACTCGGCGGCGCGCTCGTGGTCGGCGCCTGGCTCGCTGTCGTCGTAGACGATCCCTCGGAGACCTTCGCGGGCCTGCCGACAGCCGCCTCGCTCGCCGGCGCGGCCCACGACCTCGCTCGCGCCCCGCACGTGTTGCGGTCGGCCGTGGTGCCCGTCGACCCCGTCGGCGCCGCGCTCGTACTCGCCGTCGTCGCCACGTTCGTCGCCGCGCTCGGCACCGAGCTCGTCGCCCGGCGCCTCGAGGCGCCGATCGGGGCGATCGGCCCGAGCGTGGCCCTCTACATCGCCATCTCCGCGCTCGGCGCGGGCCGTTGGGCACCCACCACCGCGTGCTACGCATTCGTGGTCGCCGAATATCTCGTGGCGCTCCACCGCTGCGAGATCGAGACGCGCCGGACCTGGTTCCAGACCAGCAGGCGTCGGCGCTCGCAGCTCGTCACCGGCGGCGCAATGGCGGGCGCCTTCGTCATCGCGCTCGCGATCGCGTTCGGACCGTTCGTTCCCGGCGCGCGCGGCTCGGCGTGGATCCGGTATCGCTCACTCGGCACCGGCGGTGGTTCGAACATCCTCAACGTCACCTCACCGTTGGTGTCGGTCCGGGCCAAGCTGAGCGGGAAGGACTCGACCACCGAGGTCTTCACGGTGAGGACGACCGAAGCGAAGGGCGACTACTGGCGTGTCATCGCGCTCGACCAGTTCCAAGACGACGGTTGGGGCCTCAACTCCGACCAACGGTCGGCCGCGAGCCTGCCCGGACCGACGCACGCCCCCGGGACGACGATGGTCAGCCAGACCTTCCACCTCGCGGCGATCGACGCTCGCTGGCTCCCGGCCGCGTACCGGCCCGTACGCATCGACGTTCCGGGCTCGCAGGTACTCCCCGGCTCGACGTCGCTGTTCCTCGACAACCCGTTGTCCGGACTCGCCTACAACGTGCAATCGGAGGTCTCGAATCCCGACCGGGCCGTGCTCGAGTCGGTGACCGTCGACGACTTGCAGGCAATGGCCGCCGACGAAGCACTGCCCGACACCTTCTCGAGCCGCGCTCGCGCCTACGCGCAGAGCGTCACCAAGAACGCGCGCACACCTTACGATCAGGCGCTCGCGCTGATGAAGGTGTTCCAATCATCGCCGTTCGTCTACGACACGAGCGTGAATCTCGGCACGACCGCCGATGCGCTCGACCGGTTTCTCTTCGAGACGCATCGCGGCTTCTGCGAACAGTTCGCGTCGGCGTTCGCCGAGCTCGCCCGTTCGATCGGCCTCCCGACCCGAGTCGCGGTCGGCTACCAGCGGGGAACGCTCGGCAGTGATGGCCTGTGGCACGTACGTGAGAAGGACGCGCACGCCTGGCCCGAGGTATGGCTCGGACCGAAGGTCGGCTGGTACCGGTTCGAACCGACACCCGGCGCGCGTCGACCCCGTGACCGGGCTCGGCGAGAAGAACACCGCGGCCGGCGACGGCGCGACCACGACCACGACACAGCCCGCGAGCGGTGCGGCGACGCCAACGACGGCTTCGCTCACGCCCACATCGGTCCCGTCGCAGATTCAGGTGCAGCCGCCGGCCCCGCCGCCGGCATCGAACACGCGCCGCCACGTCCTGACGGGGGTCGCCGTGGCACTCGCGATCGCGATCGGTGCGCTCGTCGTACTGTCGGGCCTCGTCGTACTGGGCGCGTGGCGCCGTACCCGACGCCGGCGGCGCGATCCCGACGACCGGCGACGCGTGCTCGGCGCGTGGACCGAAGCACTGGAACGCCTGACAGCCGCGGGCGTCGAACGGCGACCGTCCACGACCTCTCTCGAGTTCGCGCTGCGACAGGCTCCCGCGCTCGGCGCGGGAGCGGCCGGACCTCCGCTCATGGACCTGGCGCGGCTGCACACGGCGGCGCTGTACTCGCCCGAGCCACCGACGCCGGCCGACGCCGACAAGGCATGGTCGGAGGTCGACGCCATCACCGCCGCGCTGCGGGCCGCGGTTCCGCGCTCACGCCGCTGGCGGGCCCGGTGGCGGTCGGTACGGCGTTCGTTCGGACGTGCCACGGCGGGCGCTCGAGCGGCCGACGAGGATGAGGCGGCGACCGCCGCCGCTCACCCCTGAGCGGTGAGGCGATCGACGAACTCGGCGCGCTCGAGCCGGAAGGCCTGCACCTCGGCGTCGACCTCGGCCGCGACCTGATCCACGGCCACGAACAATGCGAGCTGGCCGGCGCGCAACGCGTCGAGGATCTGGCCGTCGTCGTGGCAGGCCCAGACGTTGCGACCATCGGTGACGAGGCGCAGGCTCGACAGATCGTGGCCCGCGTCTCGCACCGCGGCGAGGGCGGTCCGGACACGGGCCGACGCCAGCCCGGCGTCGAGCATCGACCGCACGACGCGCAACGCGACGAGGTCGCGGAATGCGTACCCACCTTCGGGGTCACCGGGCGGGACGAGACCCGAGCGGGACCAATGCCGGAGCTGCGCGATCGAGCAGTCGCAGAGCCGGGCCGCCTGCGCCTGAGTGAAGCTCACCCGACGCGGTTCAGGAATCGTCGCGACGGAAGCGATCGCGCCACTGGCGGCCCCGGTCGCCGAACATCCCCCGCAGGCCGCCCTGCGCGCGGAGGCCGCCGGTGAGCGTTTCGAGACCGGCCCGACCGAGCTTGCGCACATGCCGCTCGATGACGAGCGAACAGCCGAGCATCACCGCGAATCCGATCGCGCCCACCCAGACGTGCGACGCGAACGTGAACACCAACAAGACGAGCCCACCGAGCAGACCCAGCGCGGCCCAGCGGATCATGCGCGCCGAATGGCGATACAACGTGGTGCGCGAAACCCGCTCGCCGAGAGCAGGATCGGTCGCGTTGAGGTTCGCTTCGATCTCGCGGAGGATCTTCTGCTCTTCGTCGGAGAGCGGCATGGTTCTTATTCTCGCGCAGCCGCGAGGGGCCAACAACGCGCGGGACCCTCGAGCGGGCCCGCCAACGCGGTCAGGAGGCTCATTTGGCGCCCATTTGCTCGGCCGGGATCGACGCCGATTGCGGTGTGCCGCCTTCGGCGGCCGACCGGTAGACGAGGTCGACCAGCCGGTGTGCGGCGAGCGCGTCGCCGGCCCGGGGGTGACCGACAGCTGACGGGTCGGGCGCCGGCGCCGTCTGCAGCTGCGCGAGGGCGTCGAGGAAGGCCTTGGAGGGCTCGGCGTACTGCGCCAGGGCCTTGGCGAAGACCTCGGGCAAGGTGAAGCGATCGCTCCAGGCGGGCGGCGCCGCGCTCGTGACACGGTCGCCCGCATCGGTCTCGATGTGGAGGGGACCGAGATAGTCGTCGTCGGTCCAAAGCATCGCCTTCTCGCAGAACACCTCGAGCCGGCGACTCGACTCCCGGCTCAGGACCTGGTGCCACACACTCGTGAGCTGGGCCACCGAGCCGTCGGCGTAGGCGAGGGTGACTGCCGCGGTGTCCTCGATGCCCGGATACCCGAAGCGGCAGGCCGTACGGGCCGACACCTCGACGGGATCGCCGAGCGTCCAGCGCAGCACGTCGATGTCATGGATGGAGTGCTCGATCATGGTGCCGCCACCGGCGTGGGCGACGTCACCGCGCCAGGTCGAACCGTAAAGACCCTGCACCGGGAAGTACTGGTCGTCGCGCATCACCGCGGTGAGCACGCGGCCGTACTCCCCCGAAGCCACCGCGTCGGCGATGCTGCGGAAGACCGGAGCCCAGCGCAGCACGAGACCAACTTGGTGCGGAACCCGTTCGAGCGCGGCGGCGACGCGGGTTGCGTTCGCCAGATCCGGCGCGAGCGGCTTCTCGCAAAAGATCGGCAGACCGCGCGCCGCCGCGGCCTCGACCGCGCGGAGGTGGGCTGCGGTCCACGTGCAGACCCAGACGACGTCGACCGCGTCGAGCAACCCGTCGAGCGACGCGCAGGGCTCACCGCCGTGGTGGCGCGCCACCCTGGCCGCCCGCGCGGGGTCCTCGTCGTAGGTCGCGGTCAGTCGCGCGTCGACGAGGTCGGCGTCGGCGAGTTGTCGGAGCGCGACCGCGTGGACTGTTCCGATGTGCCCGCAGCCCACCAACCCGATCCGCATCATCTGACCCTCCGTACTCCTTCGTCCGGTTCCACCAACGTCGCCGGGCGCACGGCACGCGCGCCGAACCGGTCGCGCACCTCGTCGACCGCGCGCTCGACCGCGGCCCAGCGCTCGGTGCGCACCCGCTCACTCGGGCCGTCGCCGGTCAGGTCGAACGTGGTCTGGGTCGCCGGCTGCGTGTCGAGCTGCGACAGCGAAACCCCCAAGAGCCGTACACCGCGCGCGACGTCGAACTCGGCCAGGAGCTCGCGGGCAACGTCGAGTACGACGGTGCTGACGTCGGTGGCCTCGGGCAACGTGCGCGCGCGGGTGCGCGTCTCGAAGTCGGCGAAGCGAATCTTGACGTTGATGGTGCGCGCCACCGAACCCGCGGTGCGCAGCCGCATGCACGCCCGGTCGGCGAGGCGCACGAGCTCGCGCTCGCACGCGCTCGAGCTGTGGAGGTCGGCGCCGAACGTCTCCTCCGCCCCGATCGACTTCGCCTCCCGCTCGGGAACCACCGCGCGCCCGTCGTCGTTGCGCGCCAGCGCGCGGAGGTGGCGGCCGAGACCCGAACCGAGCGCTCCGATCAAAACCTGCGCGTCGAGCGCGGCGACGTCGCCGATCGTGCGCACGCCCATGCGTTCCAGCTTGGTGAGCGTCGCCGGACCGACCCCCCACAACCGCGACACCGGAAGCGGTGCGAGAAACGCGCGCTCGGTGCCGGGCTCGACGAGGAGCACGCCGTCGGGCTTCGCGAGGTCACTCGCGAGTTTGGCCAGGAACTTCGTGGAACCCGCCCCGACCGACACGCAGAGGCCCACCTCTTCGAGCACCCGCCGCCGGATCGTGGCCGCGATCTCCGCGGGAGCGCCGAGCATGCGCCGGGCACCGGCGACGTCGACGAAGGCCTCGTCTATGGAGAGCTGCTCGACGAGCGGCGAGATCGACGTGAGCACGGCCATGACCTCACGGCTCTTCTCCCCGTAGCGCGCCAGGCGCGGGGTGAGGAACGCCGCCTGCGGACACGCCTTGCGGGCGCGGGCCATCGGCATGGCGGAACGGACACCGAAGCGCCGTGCCTCGTAGCTCGCGGTGCTCACGACCCCGCGACCACCCAGGCCGCCGACGATCACCGGGCGCCCGCGCACGCTCGGATCGTCGAGCTGTTCGACCGACGCGAAGAAGGCGTCGAGGTCGACGTGCAGGATGGTCGCATCGTCGCGCATCGCCACCGAGTCGCGCATCGTCACGAAGTCGCGCATCGTCGCGGCGCGACCGGCTCCGCACGCACGCTCACCGGGGCGCCCGCACGACCCGCATGTCGGCGCGCGTGGTGCCGAACACTTCGTAGTGGAAATCGACCCCGGTGCCCGGAGCCCAGCGATCACGCAACCACGCCGACAACGGCTCCCCCACCCAGGGTGCGCACGAAGCGAGCAGAGCCGCGCACTCGGTCGGCGGAACGAATGCGGCTTCCACGACGATGCCGTCGGGATCGTCGACGACCACGTCACCGTCGAACCCCACCGCCAGGTGCACCTCGCAGCGCATGCGCCATCCCATGTCGGGCGCGTGGGCCCGCACCTCGTACAGCGGGCCGCTCCACTCGCGCACACGCAGGCCCGTTTCCTCGGCGACCTCGCGCGTGAGGCCCGCGAGGAGGTCGGAATCGTCGGCGTCGATCACCCCGCCCGGCGTGCTCCAGTCGTCGATCCCGCCGCGGCGCTGGTTCCGCACGAGCAGCACGCCGTCGGCCGTCTCGAGCAGTCCTCCGGCGACGGTCCACTCGCGCACGGTCACAGTCTCGCGCTTCGGTCGCCCCCGGGCCGCGCCGATACGATCCGCCCGTGGCCGCCGAGACGACGCCGGAACACCCCAATCTCCCGCGTCGCGGCGCACTCGGGGCGATGTTCGTGGTCATCGCCGTCACGGGATCGCTCGGCGGGCTCATCGGCTACAGCCTGGTCGCCACGACGTGTCCCGACACCCCGACGCGGGCCGAACAGCTCCTGCAGCAGATCCGCGGCTTCGAGGCGCACGTGCCGTCGTGCGCGCTCAAGGAGCTCTTCGCCGCACTCGCCGGCACCCTCATCGCCGCGGTCGGCGCCGCAACGATCGCGATCCTCGTGCTGCGGGCGCAGTCGGAGTGGCGCGGTCACCTTCCTCGCACACGAACCGAGAGCACCTAGCGCAGCGGGCGCACCGGGCGTTACGCGAGGCCGATCCGCCGGAACGCCTCCGCGTACTGCACGCCCGCGGCGCGGCCCGCGTCGATCGCGCTCTCCCGCAAGAAGTCGCGGAACCAATCGCCCGTCTCCACGAGCTGGCTCGCGTGGCAGAACAACGCCTCGATCTTGCGCTCGAGCGTCGCGCCGACGTCGACCCACACGTTCGCCTCGAACGTGCCCGAGAGATAGAGCGCGCGCACCTGATGCGTCGCCAGCCCCTCGGCGGTCAGCTCCGGGAAGTAGTGCGGATTACCGGCCGCGGGCGCGACCGCGTCGAGTGTTGCCCAACCCGTGATCCGGTGATCGCGATGATTGACGTACGCGTCGCCGAAGAACACCGCGGTGGGGTCGGGACAACACACGACGTCGGGGCGTACCGACCGGATCAGGCGCACCAACTCGAGGCGCAGGGCGCGGTCGTCGACGATCTCCCCGTCGGGGTGATCGAGATGGTGATGCGCGGCGATACCGAGCACCCGTGCCGCGGCCTCCGTCTCGACGACACGCAGGCGCGCCAGCGCGTCGAGGTCGGCCTCGGGGTCGTTGGTTCCCTTGTCGCCGCGGGTCGTCACGACGACGTGGACTTCGGCGCCGGCGTCGGCCCAGCGCGCCAGCGTGCCGCCGGCCGAGATCTCGGGGTCGTCGGGGTGGGCGTACACCGCGAGGACGCGATCGGGGATCTCGTCGTTCACCACGTCAGCCGCGCTCCCAGCTCGTCGAACACGCGGATCGTGCGCACGATCGCCTGATCGTCGACATCTTTGTGCGTGACGAAGCGGACCGTGCGCGGGTCGAGCGTTCCCGCCCGCACACCGTGCGCGTCGAGGCGGGCGACGAAGTCGCTCGGGAGGCAGGCCTGGTCGGCGCACACGATGTTCGTCCGAACGTCCGCGGGGTCGACACTGCCCGGCCAGCGTTGCGCCACCGCCTCCGCGAGCCGGCGCGCCCGGGCGTGATCCTCGGCGAGCCGTTCCACCATCGTCTCGAGCGCGACGACGCCGGCGGCGGCGATCACACCCGCCTGGCGCATCGCCCCGCCCCAGCGGGCGCGCACCGCGCGAGCCGCGGCGATCACGTCGGCCGGACCGCACAGGAGCGATCCGACGGGCGCGCCGAGCCCCTTCGACAAGCAGAACATGACCGTGTCGGCCTCGGCGACGAGCTCGCGCGGCGCGGTGTCGAGCGCGACCGCGGCGTTCCAGATGCGGGCGCCGTCGACGTGCACCGCGAGGCCGCCCGCGCGTGCGAGACCGGACAGTGTCGCCATCTCCGCCGCGGCGATCGGCGCACCCGACCGCGCCATGTAGGTGTTCTCGACGACGAGCATCGACGGCGTGGGCAGATGGTGCCCGACTCCGTCGATCGCGGCGCGTACTCCGTCGGCCAGGTCGGAAAGAGGGTGCATCTGCACTCCGCTGTTGCCCGGTGCGGCGGCCGCCTCGTAGCGGTACACGTGGGCACGGTCGGCACACAGCGCTTCGGTGCCCGGTGCGGCGAGCACCCGGATCGCGAGCTGGTTGGCCATCGTGCCCGACGGCACATACAGCGCCGCCTCCTTGGCGAGCAGCCCGGCGGCGAGGGACTGGAGCCGGTTGACGGTGGGATCTTCGCCGTAGACGTCGTCGCCGACATCGGCGTCGGCCATCGCCCTGCGCATCTCGGGCGTCGGGATCGTGACGGTGTCGGACCGGAGGTCGACCAGGGTCACGACGCTTGCCAACCCGGCTTCACCGGTCGTATCAAGCCTTCTTGGATGACGGTGGTCGCGAGCGCGCCGTCCTGACGGAAGATGAAGCCCTCGGCGAGGCCCCGCGCGCCTTGGGCCGACGGGCTCTTCTGGTGATAGAGGAGCCACTCGTCGGCGCGCGAACGGCCGGTGGAACCACATCGCATGGTCGAGACTCGCGATCATGAAGCGATCGTCGTCCCAAGAGCGCGCGTGCGACATCACCGCGGTGTCGAGCAGGGTGAGATCCGACGCGTAGGCGACGACACAAGCGTGCAGCAGCGGATCGTCGGGCAGTTTGCCGTCGGCGCGGAACCACACGAGCTGTTCCGGCTCACGCGGGCTCGGATCGGGATCGAGCCAGCGCGGGAGGCGGGACGATCGGGTGTCGATCGGGCGGTCGCGACGGATCCATTCGGCGAAGCCCGCCGGGAAGCGGTCGATGTACGGCTCCAACCGTTCCCGCGTCGTTGGCAGCGAGTCGGGGTCGGGCGCGTCGGGCATCGGGTACTGATGGTCCGGACCGGGCTCGTCGATGTGGAACGACGCGGACAGGTTGAAGATCGCGCGCCCGTGCTGGATCGCGATGACGCGCCGGGTCGTGAAGCTCTGACCATCGCGCAGCCGGTCGACGTCGTACACGATCGGGACGCGCGGATCACCCGGCCGCAGGAAGTAGGCGTGCAGCGAGTGGACCCGGCGATCGGAGTCGACGGTCCGCCCCGCCGCCACGAGCGCCTGGCCCGCGACCTGCCCGCCGAAGACGCGCTGACGGTCCTCGTCCGGGCTCACGCCGCGGAAGAGATTGGATTCGAGCTGCTCCAGTTCGAGCAGGTCGATGAGATCGTCGAGCGCGCGCCCCATAACGCGCAAATGCTACCGGCGGGGGCTCATCCGAAGAACACGCTGGCGGTCTCGAAGAGCCGACCGTCGACGGTCTTCAAATGGGCGACCCCCTCCTCGATCGGGATGCGCACCACGTCGGTGCCGTGCAACGCGACCATCTTGCCGTAGTCGCCCTCGTGCGCGGCGGTCGATCGCCTCGACGCCGAAGCGCGTTGCGATCACGCGGTCGTAGGCGCTCGGGGTACCGCCGCGGAGAACGTGGCCGAGCGCGGTCATGCGCGCTTCGTAGCCGGTGCGCCGCTCGATCTCGTCGGCCAGGCGCTGGCCGATGCCGCCGAGGCGAACGTGGCCGAAGTCGTCGACCTCGCCGGTCTGTACCTCCATCGTTCCTTCCTTCGGCATCGCGCCCTCGGCCGCGACCACGATCGAGAAGTTGGCGCCCTGTTGGTGACGATGCATGAGGCGATCGCAGATCTCTTCGATGTCGAACGGTTCCTCCGGGATCAAGATGATGTCGGCGCCGCCCGCCATGCCCGAATAGGTCGCGATCCACCCGCGTGGCGGCCCATCACCTCGACGACCATCACGCGGTCGTGGCTCTCGGCGGTCGTGTGGAGGCGGTCGATCGCGTCGGTCGCCGTCTGCACCGCGGTATGGAAGCCGAAGGTGAAGTCGGTACCGGAGAGGTCGTTGTCGATCGTCTTCGGGACGCCGACGACCTTCACCCCGTCGGCCTCGAGCTTCATCGCGACCCCGAGGGTGTCCTCGCCCCCGATCGCGATCAGCGCGTCGATCCGGTCGCGGGCCAGCGTTTCGAGGACGCGCTGCGGGCCCGTCGTCCGACTTGTAGGGATTCGTCCGCGACGTACCGAGGATCGTTCCGCCGCGCGGAAGAAGTCCCCGAACCGACCACAGCGACAGGTCCATCGACTCGCCCTGCAGCAGCCCGCGCCAACCATGGCGATACCCGACGATCGTGTGCCCGTACTCGCCGACTCCCTTGCGCACGACCGCCCGGATCACGGCGTTCAGCCCCGGGCAGTCACCGCCGCCGGTCAGCATCCCGATCCGCATGACTGCCTCCTCTGATTTCCTCTATCCTGCCGCGAGTCCGCGCCCCGGGCATCACATCGATGGACCAACCAATCCCGGACCCCACCCCAGCCCCCGCGGCCCCGACCTCCACGGCCCCGACCCACGAGGGCCCGACCCACGAGGGCCCGACCCCCGGACGGACGCGCGACGAACGGGTCTCGGCGCGGTTACGCACGCTCGTGCCGGACGAACGCGTCGTCGCGTGGGCACAGGGCTGGGTTTCGCGCGAAGTGCGCTGGCACGGCCTGCTCGCGGCCCGCACGCTCGACTTCGCGGTCGTCACCGATCGCTCCTTGCACCTGTTCAGCACCGGCTTCTTCAGCCGCCGCGCCCGCCGCTGCGTCTTCTCCGCGCCCCTCGACCGCATCTTCGTCTCCGACGAGTCGGTGCCCAGCGGACGTCGTCGCCTCCGCCTCACCGCGCGCTCGCTCCATCCACTGTGGATCGAACTGCGCGCCGACGAGCGGGCGAAGGCGTTTGCCGGCGCGCTGCTGGGACGTTCGCCGCGCCGTACAGCCTTGAGTTGCGTCATCGCGATCGATGCCGGCACGACCGGCGTCCGGGCCTTCGCCGTCGACGACGAAGGCCGGCCGCTCGCCCGATCGTATCGGGAGTTCCCCCAGCACTTCCCCCGGCCCGGTTGGGTCGAGCACGACGCCGGCGACATCTGGCGCGTGACCGCGGAGACCCTCACCGAGGTCGTTCGCGAGATCCACGACCGGGGCGAGACCGTCGCCGCGATCGGCATCACCAACCAGCGCGAGACGGTCGTCGTCTGGGATCGTCGCACCGGCGAACCGCGCGCCCGGGCAATCGTGTGGCAGGACCGGCGCACCGCCGAGCGCTGCGACGAGCTGCGCGCCGCCGGGCACGAACCGATGATCCGCCGCGCCACCGGGCTCGTACTCGATCCCTACTTCTCGGCCTCGAAGTTGTCGTGGCTGATCCACACCGGTGGCGTGCGCGCCGACGACGACCTCATGTTCGGCACCGTCGACACCTGGATCCTCTGGAAGCTCACCGGTGGCGTCGACGGCGGGGTGCACGCGACCGATCCGTCGAACGCGAGCCGCACGATGCTCTACGACATCGGGGCGGGCGCCTGGTCGGAGTCGCTGTGCGCACTGTTCGAGATCCCATCGTCGTGCCTGGCCGAGGTACGACCGTCGAGCGGACGTTTCGGCGTCACCGATCCCGCCCACGCCGGCGGGCTGCGGGTCGCGGTCAGCGGCATCGCCGGCGACCAGCAAGCGGCGTTGTTCGGGCAGGCCTGTGTGGCGCCCGGGATGACGAAGAACACCTACGGGACCGGTTCGTTCGTCCTCACGAACGTCGGCGCCGAGCTCCCGGAGCCCGTCGACGGCCTCCTGACGACGATCGCGTGGTCGCTCGCGCCCGGCGAGGTGACGTACGCGATGGAGGGCGCGATCTTCGTGACCGGCGCCGCGATCCAGTGGCTCCGTGACGGACTCGGCATCATCGCCGACGCCGCGGAGATCGGTCCGCTGGCGGCGTCGGTCGCCGATTCGGGCGGCGTGCACGTGGTGCCCGCGTTCACGGGCCTCGGATCGCCGTGGTGGGACCCGTACGCCCGCGGAACGATCGTGGGGATCACCCGCGGAACGAACCGCGCGCATCTGGCCCGCGCCGTCGTCGAGGCGATGGCGTTCCAGACCGCCGACGTCGTCGACGCGATCACGAGCGCGAGCGGCCTCGACGACATCACCGAGATGCGGGTCGACGGCGGCGCATCGGTGATGGATCTGCTGTGCCAGTTCCAAGCCGACGTCCTCGGCGTCCCCGTGCGTCGCGCCGCGATCCAAGAGACCACGGCCCTGGGCGCGGCCTTCCTGGCCGGGGTGGCGGAGGGCGTGTGGCCCTCGGCCGAAGCCGTCAACACCCGTTGGACCGCCGACGCATCGTTCTCCCCCACGATGACCGAAGCGGAGCGGGCCGGGCGGACCGCGACCTGGCACCGCGCCGTCGAACGGTCACGCGACTGGTCGCGCGAGCAGGCCTGACCCGGCCTACGAAGCCGCGGACGTGGGCGTGCGGACGTCGGTGAAGCTCGCGACCCGGGCGGTATCGGTGGGAATGTCCTCGGCGTGCTTGGTGGCGTAGGTGTCGACGTACTCGTAGCCCGAGAGTTGGCAGATCTCGTACATCACTTCGTCGGTGAGCTCGCGCAGCGCCATGCGATCGTTGGCGCGTCCCGTGTAGCGCGCGGGATCGATCGGCTCACCGAACCGGATCGTCACCCGCCGGAACAGCTTCGGCAGGCGGGAGTCGATCGGCTGCACGTCGTCGGTGCCGACGAGACCGATGGGCACGATCGCAACGTTGCACTGCAGCGCGAGCCGGGCGATCCCGGTGTGGCCGCGGTGCAGCAGCCCGTCTCGCGTCCGCGTGCCTTCCGGGTAGATCGCGAACACCTTGCCGGCGCGCAGGACTTCGGTGGCCGACGCGAGCGCCCGTTCGCTCGCGGTCCCGCCCTCGCGCCGAATCGGGATCTGGCCGCAACTGCGGAAGAACCACGCGGTCTTGGGGTCGTCGAAGTACTCGGCCTTGGCCACGAACGTGACCCGGCGGCGGATGACGAGCGGGATGAAGATCGAATCGAGAAACGACCGGTGGTTCGCGGCCAGGATCACCGCACCGCGGCGCGGCACGTTCTCGCGTCCGACGACGCGGACGCGCACGAAGATGCGCACGAACGGCGAGACGAGAGCTTTGACGATCCAGTACAAGCGTCGTCAGCGTACGCCGCACGCTGCTCGCCGGCTCGGGATCAGGCCGCCGCGGGCGTCTCGATCATCGGGGGTTGCAGACGCCCGGCGAGCGCATCGACGACTGCCATCGCGTCGGCGACCTCCTCGCGCTCACGGCGGGCGTTGTCGATCGCCCGTCCGGTTCCGAGCTCGTACACGAGGTTGGCGGGCGACAAGGCGAAGAGCAGGCGGAGCATGGGGTCCTCCTTCGACCCTCCGAGTGTGCGTGACCGACATGGCGCGCCGGTTCCGACCAGGTCACAGCCACGCGAACAACGGTTGACCGGAGCCTGACAAATCGCCCACCCGGCTGACGCGCGAACAGCTGCGAGGAGGCAACGGACGGGAGAGACGGACGGGGGCAACGGATATTGACCGAGCGGTCAAGGGCAGGGCTACGCTCGCCGGAATGCGGCGCAAGCTCACTCCGAGAGGTCGCGAGCGGCGAGATCAGCTGATGGAGTGCGGCGCGCGCCTGTTCGCGGAGCGGGGCTACCACCCCACCTCGGTCGCCGACATCGTGGCCGCCCTCGGGGTCGGCAAGGGCGTCTTCTACTGGTACTTCGCCTCGAAGGAGGAGCTGCTCACCGAACTGCTCAAGGCGTCGAACCACGATCTGCGCAAGCGCCAACAGCAGGCCATCGGCGCCGAGGCCGACCCGGTCCGGCGCATCGAGCTCGGCATCCGGGCCTCACTCGCCTGGTTCGCAGAGCACCGCGAGTACTTCGCGATCATCCAGTTCGCGGCGACCGACGAGACGTTCGCGCCGGTGCTCGCCCGTAACCGGGAGATCTCGATCGCCGACACGATCCGCCACCTGAAAGACGGCATCGTCGACGGCCGCATCGCAGACCGCGATCCCGCACTGCTCGCGCACGCAATCCACGGTGTCGTGGCCGAGTTGACCCGCCACACGCTCATCGAAGCCAACCCGCCCGTGACCGAGGTCGCCGACCTGTGCGTCGCGTTCTGCCTCGAAGGGCTGCTCGGCTGACGGCCGGTTCAACCGAGCTTGGTGAGCCCCTTGCGGATCTGGCGCATGGCCTGTTGGATCCGCTTCTCGTTCTCGACGAGTGCGAAACGCACGTAACCCTCGCCGCCCGGACCGAAACCGGAGCCCGGCGAGAGCGCGACCTTCGCTTCTTGGACGCACATCGTCGTGAACTCGATGCTCGTCATCTCCGCGTACGGCTCCGGGATCGGCGCCCACACGAACATCGTCCCCTTGGGTCGCTCGATGTGCCAGCCCAGCCGGTCGAGGCCGTCGATCAACGCGTCGCGCCGGCCCTTGTAGATGGCGTTGACTTCCTTCGGGAACTCGGGCGCCTCGTTCATCGCTACGGTCGCCGCGATCTGGATGGGTTGGAACGAGCCGTAGTCGAGATACGACTTGAGCTTCGCGAGCGTGGCCACGATCTCGGCGTTCCCGACGAGGAAGCCCATCCGCCAGCCGGCCATGGAGAACGACTTCGTCAACGTGTAGAGCTCGACCGCGACGTCCTTCGCGCCCGGAACCTGCAGGATCGACGGCGGGTCGTACCCGTCGAAGCCGAGATCGGCGTACGCGAAGTCGTGGACGACGATGATGTCGCGCTCACGCGCGAACTCGACGAGCTGAACCATGAACTCGAGATCGACGCACGCGGTCGTGGGATTGTGCGGGAACGAGGTGACGATGACGCGCGGCCGCGGCCACGCCTGCTCGTACGCGCCGCGCATGTTCTCGAAGAAGTTCTGTCCCGGACCCATGCGGACGTAGTGCACACCCGCGCCGGCGAGGATCGGGCCCCAGATGTGAATCGGATACGACGGCGACGGCACGAGCGCGGTGTCGCCCGGACCGACCAACGCGAGCATGAGGTGCGAGAAACCCTCCTTCGCTCCGATCGTCGAGCAGATCTCGGTCTCGAAGTCGAGGGTCACTCCGAACTTGCGCTCGTAGAGCGCGGCCACGGCTTCGCGCAGCTTGGGAATGCCCTTGCTCGTGGAGTAGCGGTGGTTGCGCGGGTTGCGTACCGCCTCGATGAGCTTGTCGACCGCGATGTCGGGCGACGGCAGATCCGGGTTACCGAATGCGAGGTCGACGACGTCTTCGCCGGCCCGCCGCAGCGACATCTTCAGCGCATCGATCTGCGCAAACGCGTACGGCGGCAAGGCGTTGATCCGTCGGAACTCCATCATGGTCAACGGTACCAGCCGGGTTGGGGCCTCCCGATAGTTTTGCGGCCGTGCCCAAGCCGTTTCCCGCCCGCCCGAAGGCCGTCCTGCTCGACGTCGGCGGCGTCTTCTTGGTGCCCGCGCACGATCGCATTCTCGGTGCGTTCGAGCGGGCCCGGCTCACGCCCCCGGCAGAGATCCTCGACCGCGCGCACTACGCCGGCGCCCGCGCCTTTCCGATGACTGCCGACGGCCGGCTCGACTGGCCGCAACAGTGGCGGGCGTACCTCGAGGGGTACATGAGCGAGTGCCATGTACCGGCCGAGCGCCGCGAGGAGTTGCACGAGCACCTCGACAGCGAGTTCGCCGACGCCGCACTCTGGCTCCGTGAGCTTCCCGGCGCGCGCGACGGGCTACAGGCGCTGGCCGCGACGGGCGTACGGCTCGGCATCATCTCCAACGCCGACGGGCTGATCGCCCAGCGCCTGGCCGAAGCCGAGATCCTGCAGGTCGGACCGGGGATGGGCGTCCCCGTCGAATGCGTCATCGATTCCGGCGCCGTGGGCGTCATGAAACCCGACCCCCGCATCTTCCGTCTTGCGCTCGACGCGATGGCGATTGCAGCCTCCGAAGCGTGGTACGTCGGCGACATGCCCGGCATCGACGTCGTGGGCGCGCGCGCCGCGGGACTGAACCCCGTGCTGATGGATCCCTACGAGTTCCACCTCGACGCCGATTTCAATCGCGTCTCGTCGCTCACCGACCTCGCGGGAATGTTGGGTTCGGGCTAGCGCGTCGCGAACCCTGCGAGCACGCGCGCGAGATCGGCGGGCCGGCTCAGGAACGGCGAGTGACTCGTCGGGAGCTCCGCGACCTCGCCGACGCGCGCCGCGCACGAACGCTGCAATGCAACGGGAAGCGTGCGATCGTCGGTGCACACGATGTACGACGCGGGCGTGTGCCGCCAGGCTGGATCGTTCACCACCCCGCTCATCGCGGCGACCGACATCGGCCGTAGTCGCGCCGCCGCGGCGGCAGCCACGTCGGGCACGCAGTCGTGGTAGAAGAATTCGATTGCACGCGCGGGGTCGACGCTCACCGTGTCGTCGTCGAATCGCACCGCCTCGCCGAGGCTGGTCTCGTCGCCACCGGCGAGCGAGTTCGTGATGACGCTCTCCCCCGCGTCGAGCGCGAACGCGGTGAGGTACACGAGTTGCTCCACGTTCGGGTGCGCACCGCCTTCGGAGATCACGGCGCCGCCGTACGAGTGACCGACCAGCACGATCGGTCCATCGATCGCGTCCAGCGCGGCACGCAGATTGCCCGCATCGGCGTGCAGATCCGACCCCGGCCGCGTCACCGACGGATTGTCGACGGCCGCGGTCGCGATGCCATCCGCGGCGAGCAGCTCGCGCAGCGGCTCCCAACACCAGCTGCCGTGCCACGCCCCGTGCACCAACATGATCGTGGCCGAATCGGTCATGACGTGGTACCACTCATGGCGTCATCATCCCCCGCGCGTGCCCGATCCGCACGAGAACGTCGTCGCCCGAATAGCGCGAAGCGTGACAGTCCGGTCACACCACGGTAACGCCACCCCTGCCAGATTGGCGGGCATGGAGGCACTGACATGACCGATCACCAGAAGCTGCTCGTCGCGCTCGTCAGCCGGTCCGCTGGTGTCCGCGTCGACGAGGCGACGACCACACTCGAGCTGATGGCCCGCCTCCACGACCTCCGAGAGCACCACCGCGCGCTCGTCCCGAACGTAGCCGGGAAGTAGGACGATGATGAAGATCAAGCGCAACACCGCAATTCCGCGAGCATCGCCATGGTCGCCTCCGCGATCGTCGGATTCGCGATCGGGAAGGCGACCTCCTCCACGACCTCGGAGTTCAGGAACTCGGCGACTGTCCCCGGACCGCCCATCCTCCCCAAGCTCGGCTTGTACCCGGGCTTCGCCAGCCCCGCGTACCTCCAGTCACTGGAGACATGGCTGGGGCGGAGCGCGTCATACATCGTCCAGTTCGGAGACGTGCGCACGAACTCGGCATTCATGTCTTCGGTCTGGGGTGAGGTCGTGAACGCCGGCGCGTTGCAGACGATCTCGGGCCGCTTGAACCTGGTCGAATCAGTTCCGCTGGCCTTCGGCAATTTCGTCGACGCGTCGACGGCTGCCGGGCAGGCAACCGCGCGCGCACAGTTGCAGGCAACCGCGAACGGGACGAACGACGGCGCGTTCAAGGTCGCGGCCAACTACATCAAGAGCGGCGGCTACCCGAACGCAATCATCCGGCTCGGCTGGGAGTTCGACGGCGGTTGGATGCCCTGGTCGTCGAAAGGCAACGAAGCCCTCTTCATCCAGGCGTACCGGCGCGTCCATGACCTCTTCCGGGCCGTCTCGCCGACCTTCACCTTCGACTGGAACGGCGACTCCGGCTACCTGCAGGCGCAGACCGCGGCATACCCCGGCGACACCTACGTCGACGTCGTCGGGCTCGACGTCTACGACAAGGGCATGGGCGGCGCCACCGCCTGGAACTCGTCGACCAAGACGTGGAGCAATCCGGCTGCGGCCTGGGCCAAGGTCCTGCCCAACCTCGTTGCCCAGCGCGACTTCGCGATCGCGCACGGCAAGGCGGTGAGCTATCCCGAGTGGGCACTCACCGGCGTGAACGCCACGACGAAGGCGAACGTCGGCGGCGACGACCCCACGTTCGTGGAGGGGATCTACAACTGGATCGGCAGCTTGCCCGCGAGCGGTGCCGGGAGTCTGATGTATCAGGCCTACTTCAACGAGGACGCCGCTGACGGGAACCACAAGATCAACACGGGGAACTTCCCCGTCGCCGCGACCAAGTTCCAAGCGCTCTTCTCGTCTTCCGCGCTCCCGACCCCCACTTCGAGCACGATCGGCCCACCCGTGATCGCCCCGACGACCGCGACGATCGCACCGGCCCCGACCCCGACCACCGCACCGACCACGACCACGACCGAGGCGACGTCGTCCTACATCGTCACCTGCGGGAACGAATCGCACCAATGCACGATCAGCTCGAAGTGACCGGTACGGCGCCCGCACCGGCGCCCGGGTAGGCAGATTCCCGCATCGTTGCGGGTGAGTACGCCCGAGGCGGAGCACACTCGGCGACTATCGGCCCGGTCGGTCACAAAGCCTCAAGCGCCGGGCCCTCGCTCCCGACCCATAGGTTCGTGGACGACGCGTCTCGCAGCGATCAAGATCCGGTCGACTCGGCATTCCGCGCACTGTTGGCGGCGGCTCCGGGCGCGAGCGTCGCCGCGATCGCAACGCACGGATTGTTCGTGGCGGTGCCCGAGTCGATCGAGCTGCACGGTCATCCGGTCCTCGACGCCCGATCGGCCCTCGACCTGGTCGACCCGTCGGAACGGCCGATCGTGATCGACGCGTGGGATCGCGTGCGCGAATCCGGTGCAACCCGGGCAAGAGTGCAGCTGCGCGCCGGTGGCGAGGGCACCCTCTACTTCTTCGACACACGCGCGCGCCACGGTGTGCTGCTCGGCGCGCTGGTCGCCGACGGTGAGCTCAGCACCCGCACCACGCCCGAACCGGTGAGCATCACCCCGCGTGTCGCGATACAACGCAAGAGCGACATCGCCGTGTTCGTAGACGTCGACGACGCGACCACGCGCATGCTCGGCTTCTCACGCGAGGAGATGATCGGACGCGCATCACTCGACTTCGTTCATCCCGACGATCACGACCGCGCCGTCGAGAGCTGGATGGACATGCTCGGCAGCGTCGGCGACAAGCGCCGGACCCGCCTGCGGTACCGGCGCGCCGACGGGTCGTGGATCTGGCTCGAGCTGACGAACCAGAACCGACTCGGCGACCCGGCCGATCCGCACGTCTTGACCGAGGCGCTCGACGTGAGCGACGAGATGGCGGCCCACGAAGCGGTGCGCGTTCGAGAACAACTGTTGCGCCGGGTCGCCGAGACGGTCCCCCTCGGTCTCCTGCACCTCGACTTGCACGGAAACGTCTTGTACGCGAACGAACGGTTGCACGAGATCCTGGGCATCGAGAAGGTCCACGGATCCACGCTGCCGTTCACGAACGTGGTGCCCGCCGACCGCGGCCTCCTCGATCTCACGCTCGAGCGCCTGATGACGGACGGCACCGACTGCGACCTCGAGGTCGGGGTGACGACACGCCGGCGGCACGACGATCGATTGTGTCACCTCCGGCTCCGGGCGTTGTGTGATCCGGACGGCGAAGTCACCGGCGCGATCGTGTGCGTGGAGGACATCACCGAACGCGCGCGGGCCCGAGCCGAGCTCGAGCACCGGGCGACGTTCGACCCGTTGACGGGGTGCTTGAACCGGGCCTCGGTGCTGAACAACCTCGACCTCCAGATCGCCGCCGGTTCGCCGATCGGCGTGATCTTCTTGGATCTCGACGGCTTCAAGGGCGTCAACGACGAGCACGGTCACAGCACCGGCGATCTCGTCTTGATCGAAGCCGTCCGCCGGATCACGAGTTGTGTTCGCGACTCCGACACGGTCGGTCGTATCGGCGGCGACGAGTTCCTCGTGGTGTGCGCCGACACACCCGATCTCGATGCCGTGATGTTGGTCGCGAACCGCATCGCCGACGCGTTGACCGTCCCGCTCGCGCTCGGGGAGTCGGCGACGGCACATCCCGACTCCGGTCGCCGGGCCCAGGACGTGATCGCGATGCGCGCCAGCATCGGCGTCGCGCTCTCGTCCGGCGCGGTGACGACGAGCGAGTCGCTCATCGCCGCCGCCGACGCGGCCATGTACACATCGAAGCGTGACGGCGGCGGCCGCCCGGTCGCCGTCGCGCCGGGCTCGCGCTAGACCGCGCCGCCTCCCCGTGGCGTCGCCACGGGTCCCGGGCCTCGCATTCCAGCTGGGGACTCGCGGCCTACGCCTTCGTGGCTCATGGCCCTATTCGCCGAACGGCGCCGGGACCATCGTCGGGAGCATGATCGGCTTGAACGGCGCCCTCGTGGCAACACTGTGTGTCGCATACTTCGTGCTCATCGTCTGTGCCCTGTCCTACGGGCCCTCGGCACTCGTCACCGACACCACGACGGCGCGCGGCGAGCGCTCGGCGACACACCGTGATGCTCCCCGGTCCTGCGACACGTCCTCGAAGACGACGTGTCGCGCCGGTTCGGAGCCTCCGGCGCCGGTCGCGTACGCGCGCTCGATGATGGATGCCGAAGGGAGATCGCGAAAGATCGACCAGACCATCGGCGACATCGTCTTGACCTTGCGACAAAACGAGCGACGCTGTCCCGGCGACCAGCGGCAGACGGTTCGCTGCGAGCGTCGCCGTCGACCTCAGGACCGCCGGTACTCGATGGGAGTCCCGGTTGCCGAGGGCGAACCCCGTTCGAGACCGCAGGTCAGGCGATGACCTCGTACGGCTCCGCGTAGAACTGGCTGTACCACTTGCGGAACTTGAGGATCGGGCCGTCGGTGTCGGCGAGCGCGGGAGACGGCAGGAACCGTTTGTGCTCCCAGATCGGGCGGTCTTCTTGGATCTGCTTGTTGATCTCCTTCACGAACGCGTCCGCGACCGTCGACGTGACCTTCTCGTCGTCGAACTTGCGCACGATGAAGTTGAAGCGCACCTGCGTGCTGTTCTCGTCGATCGGAGTCGTGGTGGCGATGTTGATCGCATCGACGATGCCGCTGAACCAAACCTTGGAGAATCCCGGGCCGTAGTTGTACACGTCGATACGACCTTCGGTGACACCGCGCGGCGTCACGTAGGTCTGCTTCGAGAGCATCGACGAGCACGGCCCGTCGGTGTTGTACTCCTCCACGTCGGCGACGGTGTCGGTACCGTGCACGAACCGGAAGTGCGCAGGGTCGGCCCCGTTCTCCGACATCTCCTGCGGGATCGTGCGGATCACGTACGACGACGCGTAGAAGTCGCTCCACGCGGGATCGCCGATCTCATCGATGACCGGGATCTCCCACTTGGGGTCCTCCTCGAACGGGTGGTACCACGCGAGCACGAACCCGTTGCGCTCGACCACGGGATAGGTGCGCACCCGCGCCTTGCGGTTGGTGCGCTGGCTGTACGGGATATTGGAGCAGGCGCCGTCGCCGTCGAACTTCCAGCCGTGGAACGGGCACGTCAGAAGGTCGCCGTCGACCGACCCGCCATACGCGAGATGCGCACCGAGGTGCGGGCAGAACGCGTCTTGCAGGTGGAACGTGCCACCCATGTCACGCCACAGCACCATCTCGCGACCCCAGTACTCGACTGCGGTCACCTCGCCGGGCGCGAGGTCGCTCGGGAACGCGACCTGGTACCAACCAAACGGGATCGGGAACGGGAACCGACGATCTGCCATGGCCCAGATTTTAGAACACGTTCCAATATTGCTGCCGGTCGAAGCCGATTAGCGTTCCGCGCGATGGAGCGGGATCTGGGCGGTGTCGGCACCAGAATCGTGTTCGAGGACCACCGGGTCCGGGTCTGGGTGCTCTCCCTGGCCCCGGGCGAGCGCAGCGCGGTCCACCGCCACGACCACGACCACCTGTTGATCCAGGTGAAGGGCGACCGGATCGCGGTCGACCCCGAGCCCGATACCGAAAGCCCGTATCGCGACTTCTTCGAGGCCCCGGTGATCCCGGGCATGGTCACCCACGTGCCCAAAGGCGGCATCGAGACCGCGGTCAACACCGGCGTCGAGCCGTACTACGAGATCATCGTGGAACTCAAGACTCCCTAGTCGCGATCCTCTTCGCCCAGGGGTAGTCGGGTTTGCCGCTGGGCGAACGCTCGATCTTGTCGACGAGGTGCAGCTCGCGTGGCACCTTGTAGCCGGCGACGTGCAGGCGCGCGTGGGCGTCGAGCTCTTCGAGGGTCGCCTCGTGATCGGGACGCATCTCGACCACGGCGGCGACCCGCTCGCCCCACCGCTCGTCGGGCACGCCGACGACAACGACGTCGAACACCGCGGGATGCGCCTTCAACGCGGCCTCGACCTCCTCGGGATAGATCTTCTCGCCGCCGGAGTTGATGCACACCGAACCGCGCCCGAGCAGCGTCATCGTGCCGTCGGCTTCGACGATCGCCGAATCGCCCGACACCGAGAAGCGCCGGCCGTTCACCACCACGAACGTGGCCGCGGACTTCTCCGGGTCCTTGTGGTAACGCAGCGGCACGTTGCCGCCGCGGGCCATGCGGCCCACGATGCCGGAGCCCGGCTGCACGACGTTCATGTCGTCGTCGAGAACCACGGTGTCGGGTCCCATCTTCACCGTCGGGAGCCCCGGCTTCTCCTCGCCGCCCTTCATGATCACGCGCACGCCGTTGTATCCCGTCTCGGTCGAGCCGACCGCGTCGGCGATCACGAGGTTCGGGAAACGCTCGTGGAACTGCGACTTCACCGTCGCGCTGAACACCGCCGCGGTCGACGCGACCGCCACCAACGACGACGCGTCGTACCCGCCTTCGTCGAGCGCCTCGATGAGCGGGCGACCCATGGCGTCGCCGGTGATGCTGAGCGTCGGGATGCGGTACTTCTCGACCGCGCGCCACACGTCGTGCGCGTCGAACTTCGGTGTCAGCACCGTCGTGCGACCGTTGATCAGTCCGTTGATCGTCCCCCACTGGGCAGCGCCGTGCATGAGGGGCGCGATCACCACCGCGAAGCCCGCGTCGTCCGGCGCCTCGGCCGCGGCCTTGGCGAACTCGTACTCGTCGGTCACGCGCACACCCGTATCGAAGTTGACCAGTCCACCGAGCACGCACAGCACGTCTTCTTGTCGCCACACCACACCCTTGGGCATGCCGGTGGTGCCGCCCGTGTAGAGGATGTAGATGTCGTCGTCGGACCGCTCGCCGAAGTCGCGTTCGGGGCTGCCGCTCGCCACCGCTTCGTCGTAGTCGATCGAGCCGATCTCCGACGTGTCGGTACCCGACCCGTCGTCGATCGCGATGAGGTGCCGCAGCATCGGCAGCGCGTCGCGCACCGCGGCGATGCGCGGGGCGAACTGCGCGTCGTGCACCAGCGCGACGAGGTCGGCGTTGTCGAAGAGGTATCGCAGCTCGGCCTCGACGTAGCGGTAGTTCACGTTCACCGGTACCGCGCGCAGCTTGTAGGCCGCGAAGATCGTCTCGACGAAAGCGTGACTGTTGAAGCCGTAGATCCCGACGTGGTCGCCGGGGCCGATGCCCTGTGCGGAGAGATGGTGCGCCAGGCGGTTCGCCCGCTCCTCCAGCTGGGCGTAGGTGCGGGGCTCGTCGGCGACGATGAGCGCGACCCGGTCGGGGACGGCGTCGACGATGTGCTCGATGAGATCTGCGATGTTCCAGGCCATGGCTCGTAGTTGAGCACCGCGGACCCGGACAATGCGAGACCGCGATCCCGCGGCGCCGCGGTTGTCGATACGACCGGTTCCCTCAGGGCCGGCTGTCCGCGGGCCGATCTATCTGGGGTGAGACGCTTCGTTTCGGTCGGCACGGTGGCGGGCGCGATCTGCGTGACCGTCGTGGTCGTCGTGGTCGTCGGGATGGCGACCCAGAAGCAATCCGCCAACACGAGCGGCGACAGTTGGACGTCGTGCCCGTCGGGCTCGCCGGCCGCGTGCGCGAGTCGCCTGGCCAATGCACTGAGCCGCGACGTACACACGCTGCCCACGATCACGACCCCGGCCGGGCTCGAGTACGAACGCGGCTTCGTCACGAACACCGTCACACCCCCGGCCGGCTTCTTCGTGTTCCGAACGACCAGCGGGAACGGCGGCGCGCAACCGCAGGAGATCACACTGCGCGTCTCGCCGCTGCGGTCCGGGCCGTACGACACCGCGCACCTCGGAGGGAAGGCGGGTCGGCTTCCCAGCGGCCGACCGTATCTCGACCTCTCGACCACGTTGCGCTCGGGTCCGTTCGTCGAGCGTCTCGGCGACTTCGAGCTCGTCATCTCCTTCGACGGGATCCGGACCCCGGCCGCCGCGCTGCGGACGACGAAGCTCGCGTTGCTCGACTCCGTCACCGAGGCGAAGTAGGCGGACCGTTCCCGCGCTCTCGGTCAGGCCGTCGCCATCTCCATGAACGTGCGCAGCTCGCGGGGAACGTCGGGACCCATTGGGGCATAGAGGATCTCCGTCGCGCCCGCGTCGGCCAGCGCGTCGATGCGCATGCGCACCTCCGGCGCCTCTCCCGTCCACGTGAACGCCTTGAGCAGGTCGCCGTCGAGCAGGGGCCGGTCGCGGTCGGTGACCCGCACGAGATGGTCTTCGTGCACGGCCAGGTGGCGTTCGGTCTCGGGGATCTGCTCCAACCGCTTGCGCCATTCGGCGCCGCCCGGCAGAGCGTCGACCGACGCGGGATCACCTTCGTACATCGCGTGGTACACGACGGTGAGGGCGGCCCCGGCGGCCGCGAGCGCACGCTCCGATCCCGGGTTCTCGCCCGGGTCGAGGACGGTGCCGAACGCGAGGACGGAGCACCAGTCGAACTGGGGATCGCCGCCGCCGATCGTCATCACGCCGTCGCCGAACTCGTGCGCGACCGCCATGCCCTTGGGCCCGTTGGCCGCGACCACGATCGGGGTGCGGATCGGACGGGCGGGCGCGAAGTCGGGGCCGTGCAGCATCTGCACGACGGCACCGTCGACGTCGACCTTGTCGCCGCGCAGCAGTGCGCGCAGCTGCTCGATGTAACGGCGGGTCCACGCCCAGGTCAGGGGCTTCTGGCCCATCGCCATACGACCGGTGAAGCCCGTGCCGATCGCGACCGCTACACGGCCGGGCGCGAGCTGTTCGAGCGTGGCAATCGCGCTCGCCTGGGCGAGTGGGTGGCGCAGGTTCGGGACCAAGACCGCGGGTCCGAGCGCGATACGCGTCGTGCGCTGCGCCGCGAGCGCGGCGATCACCCAGATGTCGCCGTACAACGCGGGCGAGTCGAAGAGCCACGCCGCGCTCGTAGCCGAGCCGCTCCGCCTCGACGATGTGATCGACGACGTCCGGGCCGGGAGGGAACGCGCACGAGATCTGCACGAAGCGCTCTACTTGCCCGTGAGCTCGGCAACGAGCGGCGCGAAATCGCGCGCCTTCTCGCCCGGGATCACGCTGTAGCTGTATCCCCAACGTTCACGGCGCTCGTGGAGACGATCGGCACATTCCGGGATCGACCCAATGAGGGTCAACGGCGAGGCGAGCACGTCGGCGGGATCGGCACTGAACAGTTGGCCCATGACGTCGGCGATCCCGGGCGTGTCGTCGGTGATCTCCGCCGCGGCCAGCCAGGCATTGATCTCGATCTTGTCGAAGCGCGCGCCGGCACCCTCGCGCAGCCAACCCACCTTCTGATCGATGCGCTCGGGCATGGCGTCGTGCGCGGCGTCGGTGTCGATCTCACCGGAATGGATCGACGCGTTGACCCCGACGATGTCGGCGACGGAGCCGGCGAAGCGCAACACACGCGGCTGGCCGCCGCCGATGATGAACGGCGGTCCCCCGACCGAGAACGGACGAGGGGTACCCGGCAGATCGGTGATGCGGTAGTGCTCCCCCGCGAAGGTGACCGGCTCGTCGGCAAAGAGCGCCTTCAGGATCTTCGTGTGCTCGATCATCCGGTCCACGCGCACCTTGGGCGCGTCCATCGGGATTCCCGAACGGTCGTAGTCGAGCTTCTTCCAACCCGCGCCGACACCGACCTCGAGCCTGCCTTCCGACAACACGTCGACCGACGCGAGCTCGCGCGCGAGTACCGCGGGATGGCGGAAGTCGCAGTCGAACACCAGTGCGCCGACCTTCAACGTGGTCGTGAGCACCGCGGCCGTGGCGATCGCGGCGATCGGCCCGAGCCCTTCGTCGAAGTGGTCGGGGACGAACAAGGTGGAATAGCCGAGCGCTTCCAGCTCGCGGACCGTATCGGCCCAGGTGCTCCCGTCGAGCGGGCCGTGGACCTCGACGCCGAACCGGAAGCGGTGCTCGCTCACGCGCCGGCGACCGGGCAGACGCGCGGACCCGGCGGGTACTTCACGGGCATGTGCTTGATGCCGGCGATGAAGTTCGACCGTAGCGGCTGCGCATCGCCGACGCGTTCGATCGTCGGGATCCGCTTGGCCATCTCCTCGAGGAGCACGTAGATCTCCATGCGGGCGAGGTTCATCCCGAGGCAGTGGTGCGGTCCGCCGCCGCCGAAGCCGACGTGCTCGTTCGGGCTGCGCAAGATGTCGAACTCGAACGGGCGGTCGAACACGTCCTCGTCACGGTTCGCGGAGATGTACCACATGCTGACCTTGTCGCCCTCCTTGATCTTCTGCCCGCCGAAGCTCGGTGTCACGCGTGACGTTGCGGCGGAAGTACATGACGGGCGACGCCCAGCGGACGATCTCGTCGGTCGCCGACTGCGCGCGCGGCGGGGTCGTCGACGAGCAGCTGGTACTGCTCGGGGAAGTCGCAGAACGCCTTGATGCCATGCGAGATCGAGTTACGCGTCGTCTCGTTCCCGGCCACCGCGATGAGCAAGAAGAAGAGATTGAAGTCCATCTCCGAGAGCTTGTCGCCGTCGACCTCGGCGGTGAGCAGCGCGGTGATGATGTCGTCGCGCGGGTCGCTGCGTCGCTTGGCCGCGAGTTCGTTGGCGTACATGAACATCTCGACCTGGGCGTTCATGACCTCTTCTTGGGAGACCATGTACTCGGGGTCCTCGGAGCCGATCATCCGGTTGCTCCACTCGAACAACTTGTGCCGGTCTTCTTGCGGGTACGCCGAGCATCTCCGCGATGACCTGCAACGGCACCTCGGCCGCGACGTCGACGACGTAGTCACAACCGCCCTGCTCGATCACCTCGTCGATGATCCGGCTCGTGAGCTCGCGGATGTGCGGCTCGAGCATGCGCATCTGGCGCGGGGTGAAGCCGCGGTTGACGAGCTTGCGGTAGCGCGTGTGCTCCGGCGCGTCCATCGTGAGCATGAGGTTGCCGCCCTGCTCGAAGTTCATGTCGGGCACCTCCTCGAGCACGACCACGCCGCCGCGCTTTTGGTCAGAGGAGTACGTGGCGCCGTCGCGCCCGACCGTCACCACGTCGTCGTACTTGGTGATCACCCAAAAGCCCGGGCCGTCCGGCTCTTCGTGCTTGTAGACCGGGTGGTTCGCCCGCAGGTACGTGAACCACTCGTGGGGTACGCCGTTCGTGAACGCGTCCCGGTCCAGCAGGTTGATGTCGCTCAGTTTCATGGCGCTTCTCCCTCGATCGTCGTGGGCAAAACTACACGGCCGGGTCGGGACGAAAGGCCCGCACCACGACTCCGGCGTCGTAGAACTCGCGCCACTTCGTGATCCGTCCGTCATCGTCGAATGTGAAGAACGTGACGTAGTGGTTCCGGTAGGGCCGGCCGTTCGCCGCCACCACGGCATCGCTGCGGTGCTCGGCCACGACGACGCGCGGATCGGTCGTCTCGTGGATCGCATCTACGGTCATCGAAAAGGAGCTGAACGACTCCCGCGCGAACTCCTGGAACTCGGCGATCGCGGCCCGGCCCACATGGCTCCGGGGCATCCGTCCCGGCGCGAACGGGAGTTCCATGACGGCGTCGTCGGCAAAATGCGCAACGAGCTCGTCGACCCGCATCTCGTCGGCGAGCCGCATGACCTCGCGAACGCGATCGACGTTCGGACTCATTGCGGGATACTCACGCGGGCTTCTTGTTCCCGACCACCCACATCGAAAAGAACTGCGAGCCGCCGCCGTACGCCTGTCCGAGCGCCCGGCCGGTCTTCAACTCGACCTGATAGTCGCCGGCGCGCTCGCGCACCTGCTGGGCCGCCTCACCGAAGCGCACCATGCCCGACGCACCGATCGGGTTCGACGAAAGCACGCCGCCCGACATGTTCCACGGGATGTCGCCGTCCGGTCCGGTCGCGCCCGACTCGGTCAGCTTCCAACCGTCGCCCTCCGCGCAGAACCCGAGGTTCTCGAGCCACATCGGCTCGTACCACGAGAACGGCACGTACACCTCCGCGCAGTCGAAGTCGCGGCGAGGGTCGGTGACACCCGCCTGCGCATACACGTCCTTGGCGCAGTCCTTTCCGGCCTGCGGGTTGACCTGGTCGCGCCGCGCGAACATCGTCGGCTCGCTCCGCATCGCCATGCCGTGCACCCACGCAACCGGGCCCGGCGCCGCGTCGGCAACCTTCTCGCTGCCGAGCACCATCGCCATCGCGCCGTCGGAGCTCGGGCACACGTCGAGGTAGCGGAGCGGGTCCCACAAGAGGAACGACTCCTCGACCATCTTGAGGTCGATGTCGGGGATGTGGAGGTGCGCCTTCGGGTTGCGCAGCGCCGCGAGCCGGTCCTTGACCGCGACGAGATGACCGATGTAGCGCGGTGCGCCCGAGCGGTACATGTACGCCCGGATGAGCGGTGCGAAGTAGCCACCGGCGCCGGCCACGAGTGGCGCCGCGAACGGCATCGGGACCGAGAGGCCCCATGTCGCGTTGCTCTCCGACTGCTTCTCGTACGCAACCGTGAGCACCCGCTCGTGCAGGCCGGCGGCGATGAGCTTGGCGGCGACGATGCTCGTTGAACCACCGACGGATCCAGCGGTGTGCACGCGGATCATCGGTTTGCCGACCGCGCCGAGCGCGTCGGCCAGATAGAGCTCCGGCATCGCGACGCCCTCGAACATGTCGGGCGCCTTCCCGATGACGACCGCGTCGATGTCCGACCACGTCATGCCCGCGTCGTCGAGTGCCTCCTGCGCGGCCTCGCGCACGAGCCCCGCCATCGACACGTCCTTGCGCGCCGTGCGGTGGACCGTCTGCCCGACGCCGACAACCGCTACCCGTTCGCCGGCCATCAGTACTGCTCCCTCCGATGTGCTCCACTGCGTCTCGTCTGCACGCCCATTACTCGCCCTCCAAGACGCACACCATGTTGTGCTGCAGGGCCGGACCGCTCGTCGCGTGTGCGACGCCCCGGTTGGCTTCGCCATTCGTGATGCGCCGGGCGACCTCGCCGATGCGCGCGAGACCGGCCGACATCACCGGGTTCGCGGCCAGCGCACCGCCGGACGGGTTGATCGTGGTCTTCGCCGGGTCGAGCCCGAGCGCGTCGGCAAGGATCAACTCCTCGTGGCTGAACTGCGCGTGCAGCTCGGCGACGTCGACAGTGCCGTTCGCCACACCCGCGGCCGCGCCTGCCGCCCGCGTCGACTCCGAACGGGTGAGATCGCGCAGGCCGAGGCCGTGCGCCTCGATGCGGTGCTCGATGCCGCGTATCCACGCCGGACGCTTCGACACCTTGCGGGCGAGATCACCCGCCGCGAGCACGATCGCGGCCGAGCCGTCGGTGATCGGGAAGATGTCGGCGTCACGCAGCGGAACGTGCGTGACCGGTTGCTTCAAGACGTCGGCAGCGGTGACGTTCCCCTTGCGCAATGCGTTGGGATTCTGCTGCGCGTTGCGCTGCGAGCGGGCCGCGACCTCGGCGAGATCCTTGTCGGTCGCGTCGGTCGCTTCGAGGAAGGCCGCGGCCTGCAACGCGGCGACGTCGACCATGGAGGGCCAAAGCGGCAACACGTAGTACGGGTCGAGTTGCAGTGCCATGATCTCGTGCAGATCCCCCGGCGACGACTTGCCGAACCCGTACACGAGGGCGCTGTCGACCTCGCCGGTCTGGATCGCGACCCACGCCTCGTAGAGCGCCCACGCGGCGTCCATCTCGACATGCGACTCGCGCACCGGCGGCCAGGCACCGACCGCGTCGAGCCCGGCGACGAACGCGAACGGACCGCCCTGCAGGTAGTCGAGGCTGCCCGAGCACACGAAGCCGATGTCGTCGTGGGCAATGCCCGACTCCGCGATCGCCTGGCGCAGCACCGGCACGATCATCTCGGTCTCGTTGTGCAGCGCATCACGGGCAACGTTGCTGCTCGTGTACGACACCACTGCCACGTCGCGCATCAGAGGTAGTCCTTGTACAGCTCGTAGGGAGCGTCCTCGCCGCCGGTCGGCTCGAACCATTGGATCGCCGTGTGGTCGGCCACCAGCTCGTCGGCCCAATGCGCCTTGACCCGCTGACCCATGTGCACCTCTTCGACCGGGCACCCACGGATGAGCCCGAAGAAGGTGTTGTTGGCGCCGTCGAGCAGGATCTGCGCCGAGACGTAGGGGATCTCCGGCGCGAGCTCCGACAGGCCGGGGACGTTCACCACGCAGAAGGTGGTGATCACGCCGGTGTCGCGTACCTCGACCTCGATCGACGTCGGCTCGCCCGTCTTCGGGTCGGTACCGCGTGACGCGGCGTAGACCTCGTCGCTCGAGGGCGCGCGTCCGCCGATGATCTTCCCCTCACCGAGGCCCTTGAGATACCGGGTCGTCGCCACGCCCGCGGTGAGCTCGTACTCGAGCCGGACCGGCACCGTGATGCCGGTGACGGGCTGTTCGTCGTCGGCGGGCACGCGCAGCGGCGCCGGCGCCGGCTCCTCGCCGTCGCCGAGGGGCACCCATGCCTCGATGTCGGTGATCGAGCCCGTGCGCTCGGCGCGCCACCTCGGCGCGACCCGGGACCCGACGCGGATCGCGTCGGCACTGCCGCAGTCCACGACGTGCACGAGCGCGGTGTCGGCGCCGTCGGGCCGGATCAGCGCGAAGGCGAACGGCTTGGTGAGCGCGTGCTTACCGGGGCGCGGCTGCGACACCCACGTGAACGACTGCACCGTTGCCGCGCGGGCCGACCTCGATCCAGTGATCGCCCTCGGCCGCGATCGCGGCGCTGGTCGACGGGTCGTACTCGGTCGGCGGCACGAGCACGCGGCCGTCGGCGAGGCGCACTGCGAAGATCCGGCCGTCACGCAATCCGGTGAGGAACCGGCCGATGACGGGACCGACCGAGCGCGTGTAACCGCCCGGGTATTCGATGACGTGGTGGGCCGTGAAGACGTCGGTCAACATCTCTCCTCGAGCAATCGGATTCGGGGTCTCGCCGGACGGAGCGCTAGATCGCGCGGTCGCGCCCTTCCCAGTACGGGTCGCGCAGGGTGCGTTTCAACAGCTTGCCGGTCGGTTCGCGCGGCAGCGCTTCCATGAAGTCGATGCTGCGCGGCCACTTGTACTTGCCGAGCCTCTCTCGCACGTGCTCCATGATCGAGTCGCGCAGCGCGTCGTCGCCGGCGACGCCGGGCAACGGTTGCACGACCGCCTTGATCTGCTCGCCCAGCTCGGGGTCGGGAATGCCGAACACCGCGATGTCGGCGACCTGCGGGTGCTCGTGGATGCACCCTTCGATCTCGGCCGGGTAGATGTTGATCCCGCCCGCGATGATCATGTCGCTCTTGCGGTCGCAGAGGAACAGATAGCCGTCCTCGTTCAGGTACCCGACGTCGCCGACGGTGAAGAACCCATCGGCGTCGTGCGACTTCTTCGTCTTGTCGTCGTCGCCCTTGTACTCGAACGTCCGCCCTTCGCCCATCCTCATCCAGACGGTGCCGGGCTCACCGGTGGGCATCTCGTTGCCGTCGTCGTCGGTGATCTTGAGCACGGAGTTGGGCCAGACCCGCCCGACCGTCCCCGGGTACTTGATCCATTCGTCGGGCGGCGCGATGGTGCCGCCACCTTCGGTCGCGGCGTAGTACTCCCAGATCACGGGGCCCCACCACTCGAGCATCTTGCGCTTCGTGTCGACCGGACACGGCGCGGCCGCGTGGATCGCCCACTTCATCGCGGAGACGTCGTACTTCGCCTTCACCTCGTCGGGCAGTTGCAGCATGCGGATGAATTGCGTCGGGACCATGTGCGTGTGGGAGCAGCCGTAGCGATCGATGAGGCGCAGCGTCTCTTCGGCGTCCCACTTGTCCATGCACACGACCGTGTGCTTCATGTGCAGCGCGTTGCCCGCGAACGTGGTGACCGCCGTGTGGTAGTTCGGCGAGGTGCTGAGGTGCACCTCGTCATTGCCCGGCATGATGCCGAAGAGCTGCAACAAGAACGTGAACAACTCCGCGCTGACATCGGGTTCGATGTCGGCCAGCGCGCGCTTCACACCCTTGGGCTTGCCGGTGGTGCCCGACGTGTAGTGCATCGCCGCGCCGGTCGACCGATCTTCGGGCAGCGTCGTGGGTTGCGCATCGACGAGCTCGTCGAACGAGCTGAAGCCCGGGATCGTTCCGTGCGCGAGTCGGGCCGCCGCGGGAATATCGGTCGCGTCGGCTGCCGCGCTCACGAGCGGGGCGAAGCGCTCGTCGCTCACGAAGGCCTTCGCTTCGGAGTCCGCCAGGATGTACGCGATCTCCGGCGCGCTCAGCCGGTAGTTGATCGGCACGTAGTAGAGGCCCGTCTGCAGTGCCGCGAGATACAACGTGAAGGGCTTGGCGCCGTTCGGCAGCACCGCCGCGACCGCATCGCCCTTGCGCAGCCCGAGGGCACGCAATGCGTGAGCCAGCTGGTTGGCCCGGGCGAGGACATCGCCGGCGGCGTGCTCGGTGCCATCGGGGTCGACGATCGCGAGATATCCGGGATCGTCTTGGGCGTGCTTCCAAAATCCCATTCGCCGGGCTCCCTCCGACAATGCGGCGTCGGTCGCAGACTAGAACACGTTCCACCTTTCGGTCCAAGGGCCCGCGGATCCGCACCGGGAGGGCGCGGGCTGGACGGTGCACGTGGAACGTGTTCTAGCCTCCGCTCGTGACCGAACGACTCGACATCAGCACCAAGCACTGCACCATCGAACGCGACGGGCGCGTCGTCATCTTCACGATGAACCGCCCGGAGAAGAAGAATGCCCTGTCCCCCGACATGCTCGCCGGGCTCGTGCTCGGGTACGAGTACGTCGACGAGGATCCGGAAATTCGCTGCGCGATCCTCACCGGCGCGGGCGGGAACTTCTGCTCGGGTATGGACCTCACCTCGATGGGCCAGCAGTCCGAGGACCCCAACGTCCAGGCCGTCATGGCGCGGGGCAACAACCCGCACTGGAAGGCGCTGCTGCGCGACTACCACCTCTCGAAGCCGCTGATCGCCGCGGTCGAGGGCTACGCGGTGGCCGGCGGCAGCGAGATCCTGCAGGGCACCGACATCCGCGTGGCGGGCGAGAGCGCGATCTTCGGCGTGTGGGAGGCCAAGCGCGGGCTGTTCCCGCTGGGCGGCTCCGCATGCCGGCTGCCCCGCCAGATTCCGTACACGCTCGCCATGGACATCTTGTTGCGCTGCCCGCCCGTCCCCGCGCCGCAAGCGCGTGAGATCGGCTTGATCGGCCACGTCGTCCCCGATGGTCAGGCGTTGACGCGCGCGCTCGAGCTCGCGGCCGAGGTCGCCGAGATGGCGCCGCTGTCGACGAAGGCCATCCTGCGGGCGTGGCGCGAGACCGAGCACATGAGCGACGCCGACGCGATGCAGCACCAGGACGGGATCGGATGGGAGGTCTTCGCGAGTGAGGACGCCCAGGAGGGTCCGAAGGCGTTCGGCGAGAAACGGCCGCCCGTGTTCAAGGGCAAGTGACCGGGCGTGTCCGAGGCCGCGCCCGGCATTCCCGATCCCGTCGCGTTCGCCACGCCCGAGCGCGCCGAGCTCGCGAGCGCGATCCGCGCGTTGATCGACACCGTGATGTCGGTGGAAGACGTCGAGGCGGCGACGCTGCAGTCGGTCGCGGGCGAGGTCGAGCGGTTGACGGCGCGGCTCGGGCGCGGGCGCGCCGAAGGCGCCGGGTACCGGCCGCGCACGCACGGCGACTATCTGCCCCGCTCCCCCGTCGTCGGTGAGGCGAGCCCGATCTCGCCCCGCCTCGATTGGGAGGTGTTCACGCGCCCCGACGGCACTCCCGGCGTGGAGGCGCGCGGTGTGTTCGGCGCGGCGTACGAAGGACCGCCGAGCTTCGTGCACGGCGGCTGGGTCGCGTGCACGTTCGACGAGGTGCTCGGGATCGCCAACATCGCGTCGGGGAATCCGGGCATGACGGGACGGTTGATCGTCCACTACCGCCGCCCCACGCCGCTGTTCCGGCCGGTGGTGGTGCGAGCGTGGGTCGATCGGATCGAAGGACGGCGGGTGATGTCGCGCGCCGAGATGTTCGACGGCGAGACGCTGACGGCCGAGGCCGAAGGGCTGTTCGTGCAACCCCGGCCCGAGCTGGCCGAGCAGTATTTCGGCCCCCGGGACTGACTCCTGCGTCTGCGTTTGCGCAGGCGCTGCCCGACCTGCAGTCGCGGCCCAAGCCGGCGAGTGGCCCACGACCGCGGGCGCAGTCCCGCCGCCAAGAACCCGCTGAAGGTCTGCCGCTCCGGCGCCGATGATCCGGACGGGGGAACCAGACGTTCCGGAGCGTCGCCGTGATATGTCCGACCTGTAGTTATCCAGTCCCGGCCGAATGGTCGATGTGCCGGCGCTGCGGAGCGTCCTTGCACATCGAGCCCGAGGACAACCGGGTCACGATCCCGTCGACGATGCATCGACGCCCTCCGCCGACGGGCGTCGCGACGTCGCCAAGACCCGCGGCCCAGGCCCGCGTCCCCTCGTCGCAACTCGCGGCCGTCGCCGCGGCGGCCCGCCAGCGCCCACCCGACACGCTTCTCCCGGGCGCGTTCCCCCGACCCGACAACCTCCTGCCCCATCCCCCGACGGCGCCGAGACCCGGCGCGGCCTCCAAGCCGGCCGCCACCCGCCGACCGCCTCGTCGCGTTCTCGGCCCCGCGCAGATCGTCGCCGGGTTGCGCAAGCACTGGCGACGCGCCTTCGTCCTCGCGATCGTCGCCGTCGCGCTCACGATGAGCCTCGTCGCGGTCCGGCCCGTCGTGTTCAAGTCCGCCGGGCGCTCACCTTCGACGACCGCGGCCCAAGAGGCGGTCGCAACCGACCTCCTCCGCACGACCGTCGGTGGCGGTCGAGCGCTCTGGGCGCCGAAGCATTCCTTCGCGAAGGTCACGCCCGCGACGCTCAGCGCGTTCTCGTACCGCATCCCGGTAGTCGCCGCGACGAAGCCCGCCGGTATGGGCCAGGTGTCGATGCGCGTCGTACGCGCCGACGAGCTCATCGTCGCGACTCCGGCCGATGGTCATCGTTGCGTCTTCGCGCGCGACGAACCCGCCGCTTCGACAACGCGCTTCGTGACGACGCAGACGGCGGTGTGCCGCGCGAACGCAGCCCCCGCCCAAGGCTGGACAGCGCGATGACCGAATGCCCCGCGTGCGGGCGCGACGTTCGACCGGTCTGGCCGACCTGTCGAGCCTGCGGAGCGTTGTTGATGGCGCCACCCGCGCCCGTCGTCGCCATCGGCGCGCATGCACCCGCGACCGCCGTCCCGCCCTCGCTCGACGAACAGTTCTTCGCGCCGGCAGTGCTCCAGCCCGCTGTCGTCGTCGCGTTACCCGAGTCGCCCGCGCCGTATGCCCACAACACCCGCATCGCGGGGTCCGGCTCGGGTGCGGGCAAATGGATCACCCTCGTCGGCATGGTCGTGTTCGTGATCGCAGCGGTCGCGACGGCCTGGTTCTCGTTCGGATCCGGCGCGTCCCAAGCGGCTCGAACGCCGGTCGCGCTCGCGCCCCGAGCACCGACCGCCGGACTGCCCACCGATCTCGGTGTCATTGTCCGCGTCGAGGCGGAGTCGACCCGGCACACCGCATTGCAGGCCGTCGAGGAGGTGGGCCGCGGCGACCTCAGCGCGCTCGCGAGCATGCAGCCCGACTACAAGTGGATCCCGGGAGACCAGGCCTCACCCGACATCCACACGGTGTCCGTCGCGCAGGGCGCGGGAGTGGTGACGATCGCGGTCACCGCTTCGAATCACGACATCTGCGCGTTCGGCCGGTGGGCGGCCAACACCACGCCCCAGTACGTCACAATGGCGCACGAGCAGACCTGCGCGGCCGTGGACGCCCCGAGCACGGGCTGGTCGAGCCAGCCCGGTGGCGCCGCATCGGACCTCCCCGACAACACCGGCTAGGACGGCACCGGCTAGAACCATCTCATGGGCGCAGACGACGACGTTCACGAGTGGGAGTCGCGGGGGCAACACCTCACGATCGACGGGCGTTCGGTCTGGGTGCTCGACGTGCCCGCCATCGCGGCCGACTCCACGCTCGATCCGCTCCTGGTGCTGCACGGTTACCCGTCGTGCTCGTTCGATTGGCACCTCGTGCTCGACGCACTCCGCGCCCGCCGCCGCGTGATCACGCTCGACTTCCTCGGTTTCGGACTCTCGGACAAGCCCGACGTGCGTTACAGCATGCGCCTGCAGGCCGACGTCGTCGAAGGCGTCGCCCGCCGGCTCGGGCTCACCTCGGTCGCGATGCTCACGCACGACATGGGCGACACCGTCGGCGGTGAGCTGCTCGCGCGCAGCCTCGAGGGGAGCTTGCCGTTCGCGGTGTCGCAACGCGTGCTCACGAACGGGAGCATCTACATCGACATGGCGCACCTCACCCGAGGACAAGAGGTGTTGCTCTCACTCGACGACGCGTCCACCGATCTCGTCATCGCCCGAGGTTTCAAGGCCGGCCTCGCCGGAACGTTCTCCCCGAAGAGCACGATCCCCGACGACGAGCTCGACGCGCAGTGGTTGTTCGCGGAGCGCAACGGCGGCCACCGCCTCATGGCGCGCACGATCCGCTACATCGAGGACCGACGCGCCGAGGAGCGCCGGTTCACCGGCGCGATCGAAACGCACCCGTCGCCGCTCGGCGTCGTCTGGGGCGGGGACGATCCCATCGCGATCTTGGCGATGACCGACCAACTCCTTCGCGCCCGAACGGATGCCGAGGTCACCGTCCTCGACGACGTCGGCCACTACCCGATGATCGAGGCGCCCGACCGCTTCGCCGGCGCCGTCGCCTCGTTCCTCTGACAGCAGGATTCCCTGCCGGGTTGTCAGGAAAACCGGCTCCTGACGCCGGAAATCCTGCCAACTGTTGGGAGGAAAATGGGGTCAGGCGTTGAGGGCGTCGAGGCGCTCGACGGCTTCGACGTACTCCTCGACCAGACGCTGGATCACATCGCGCGACGAGCGCACCCGGTCCATCATGCCCACGACCTGGCCCACCGGCATGCCCGTGAGCTCGCGGTTCTGCGCTCGGCCCACCCGCGCCATGACATCGGCCACGAGCATGTACTGCAGGGGCATCGGGAGGTAGCCGGGGCAGTCGGGGCGCTCCCACGCGTCGGTCCATTCGGTACGCAGCTGGCGGGCGGGCTTGCCCGACAACGCGCGCGACCGCACGGTCTGGGTCGAGTCGGCCGCGAGCAGCTTCTCGATCACGAGCGGCGTCATGTCGCTCTCCGCGACGGTCAACCAGATGGATCCCGTCCACACGCCCTGCGCGCCCATGGCGAGCGCTCCGGCGATCTGCGACCCGTGTGCGATGCCGCCGGCCGCGAGCACCGGCGTGGGCGCGATCGCCTCGATGACCTGCGGCCACAGGACGACCGAGCTGATCTCGCCGGTGTGACCACCCGCTTCGGTACCCTGCGCGACGACGATGTCGACGCCGATGTCGACG
Source organism: uncultured Actinomycetes bacterium (assembly GCA_963812205.1). Lineage (GTDB taxonomy): Bacteria > Actinomycetota > Acidimicrobiia > IMCC26256 > PALSA-610 > PALSA-610. The sequence goes on along the minus strand of CAWEUJ010000002.1, from coordinate 656,552 downwards.
TGCTTTTGCGCGTGCCGCGGGCTGCTGGCCAGCGCGGCGACCTTGATCCCCCGCTCGTGCGCGGCATCGACGATGTCCTTGGGCGGCGGCCCGAGCGCGTTCACGAGCAGCGAGGGCGAGTGCTGGAACGCGATGTCGATCTGCGGGCGGGCGGTGGCGTCGGTCCAGCCGAGCAGATGGTGCCCGCCGTCGGATTCCGGCAGCGGCGGAACGCCGTGCTCGGAGAGGACCTTCTCGACCCAGTCGCGGTGCTCCTGGCTGATCATCTGCTCGAGCTGGCCCTCGAGGTCGTCGGCGCTCACACCTTCGGGCAACTGCACCTTCGCCGGCATGACCAGGTCGACGCCGTAGGGCTTGCCGTCGACGTGCTCGTCGATCCACTTCAGCTCGATCTCGAGCTCCTCCGGGGTGAAATAGAGGGCGCCCAGGACTCCCATCCCGCCGGCCCGGCTGACGGCCGCGACGACGTCGCGGCAATGACTGAACGCAAAGATCGGGAATTCCAAACCGAGGTCGCGGGCCAGCTGTGTGCGCATCCCCCGATCGTAGGAAGCCGTACGCCACACCTGCAACACGTTCTAGGTTCGCGCTACGGTCCGGCCCGGGATGACGGGGCGCCGCGGGGGCGCGGTCGTCGCGCCCGCCGTGAGGGAGTGGTGATGACCGGAACCCGAGCTGCCGAGACCGCCGCCCGCAAGGAGCGCCTCATCGCCGCCGCGACCGGGCTCGCGGCGGACGGCGGGTACGACGCGGTGCAGATGCGTGACGTCGCGGCCCGCGCCGAGGTCGCCCTCGGGACCCTCTACCGCCACTACGCGTCGAAGGACCAACTCCTGCTCGCGGCCATGGCCCAACAGGCGGCGAACCTCCGCGAGCGTCTGGTGCAGCGACCGCCTACCGGCGACAGCCCCGCCGAGCGCGTCTCCGACGTGTTGCGGCGTGCATCGCGCGCGCTCGAGCGGGCGCCGCTCGTCACCAAGGCGATGCTCGTCGCGATGTCGTCGTCCGAGGAGGCGACCGTGCCGTTGAAGCACGAGATCGACTCGACGCTGCGCGCCATCATCGCCGACGTCGTCGACGGCGACGGCCACTGCACGACGTTCGCCGATCTCGACGGCATCGTCCGGGTGTTGGGATCGGTGTGGTTCGCGGAGCTCACCTACTGGAGCAACGGTCTGAACCCGTCGGCATCGATGGGCGACAACCTCGCGTCGGCCGCCGAACTCCTACTCGGCTGAGCCTGCTCGGGCGTTCAGGCGTTCAGGCGTTCACGAACGTCGGCCAGCACGGTCGCATTGTCGGGATTCGAGGAATCGATCGGGCCGATGATGAGCCACTCCGCCGAGGCGTCCGCGTACGGCCGCAATCGATCGGCGAGCGCGGCCGCACCTTCTTCCAAGGGGCGGGCGAGCCCGCCCCAGCTGAGCGTCGCGTCGGGCGCGATCTCGCGCACCAGCGCACCTTGGCGCATGAACTTCTCCGGCTCCGTCCCCCAAGAGTTCCAGCCGTCGGCGATGGTGACGATCTCCCGGACCTGCGCGGCACGGCCGCCGACCCATACCGGATAGCCGTGGCCGGCCGCGGCCCGCACCGCTTGGTGCAACGCCTCGACGCGGTCGACCAAGGTGCCGAACTCGAGCCCGAACGCCTCGCTCTCGGCCCGGCTCTGCGAGTCGCCCGCGCCGATCGCGGCGATGAGCCGGCCGCGACTCACCCGCTGCGCGGTCGCGAACGAGTTCGCGAGCGTCGCCGGCGGGCGCAGGGTCGCGCGCGCCACCAGCGTTCCGACGTGCAGGCGACTGGTCTCGGCGGCGACCGCGCCCAGCAACGCGAAACACTCCAGCGCGGGGCGCCGGTTCGGCGGATCGCCCCGCCACAGATGGTCGTAGACGAACACGGCGTCGAGCCCGGCTGCCTCTGCCGCGAGCGCGACGGCGATGGGGATCTCCGGATCCTCGACGAACGATGGCAGCGTCAGACCGAGGCGGACCGTCACGCCGACAAACTCCGCGCGAGCACGGCCGCGCCGACCGCGCCGGCACGCTCACCGAGCTGCGCGGGGACGATCTCGATGGCAGGCCGGTAGTCGCTCCCCTCCAGGTGGCGCCCGAACGCCTCTCGCAGCGGACCGAACAACAAGGGGCCGAGCTCGACGAGACCGCCGGCGATCACGATGCACTCGGGATCGAGAATGTTCGAGAGCCCGGCCAGACCGACGGCGACGTTCTCGGAGTACTGCACGAGGAGCGAGCGCGCGTCCGGGTCGCCCTGCGCGGCGGCCTGGCCCACGTGCGTGCCTGTGACCGCGGTCGCGTCGCCGCCCGCGGCCGCGACCAGTGCCGCGCCGCCTCCCTTCGCAACGAGCTCGCGCGCCATCCGACCGAGCGCGGTACCCGACGCGATCGCCTCCCAGTGGCCGCGCTCACCACACGCGCACAGAGGGCCGTTGATGTCGACGGTGAAGTGGCCGACCTCGGCTCCGAAGTTGTTCGCGCCGCGGTACATGCGGCCGTCGAAGAGGAAGCCGCCGCCGATCCCGGTGCCGAGCGTCACCAGGAGCACGTCGCGCCGCCCGACAGCCGCGCCGTACGTGACCTCACCCAGCGTCGCCAATCCCGCGTCGTTGTCGACGGCGACACCGTGCCCGGTCGCCTGCGCGAGCGCGTCGCGCAAGGGCGCTTCGCGCACGTTCGGCAGGTTCGGCGCGTAGCGGACGACGCCCGACTTGTCGACGAGCCCGGCCGCGCCGACCCCGATGGGTGCGCCCGGCGCGTCGAGCTGTGCGACGATCGACGCGCCGGTCGCGACCAGCGCCTCGAGCCCCGCATGCGGTGACGCGAGGCGTTCTTCGCGTACCACGGTGCCGTCGGCGGCGAGCAGCACGCCGAGAACCTTCGTGCCGCCGATGTCGAGACCGATCGTGTCCGCCACCCGTCGCTACCTCACGTCGGCTTCGGCGTCGGCTTCGGCGTCGGGTTCGGACCGCACGTCGATGTCGATGTGATGCACGCGCCCCTCGCGCGGCTCGGTCTCCCGCCGGGCCGCCGGTCGGGGGCCGCGCTGCGCATCGACGAACTCGTCGGCCGCGTCGAGCAATGTCCGCATCGCGCGCAACATCTCGTGCGCGGCGTTCCACAGATGCTCGACGGCGTCGCCGTCGACGGGCGGATCGGCCTCGCCGTCGGAATCCTTCGGTTGCATCAGACGAACTCCACCACGAGACGGTCGTCGACGAAGCGCGCCCCGGCGACATCGCGGCGGACAAGGCTGTCCGGCAGCACCAACGCGCGGCGATGCGGCCCGACCGTGAGGACGAGCTCGTCGCCGGTACGCCCGAGGCGGACGTCGTCGCGTTCGGTGAACGGCAGCTGCACCGACAACAGCAGCGCGTCGCCTTCGGATTCCACCCGGAACGGCTCGGTGTACGAGAGCCGGCCCGCGGCGTCGGCGTCGCCGTAGAGGTTCTTGGCGAAGATCGACAGGGCGGGCATCCCGACGACCTCCTCGTTCGCGAGCTCGGCCTCGAGGAGCGGCAGCGGTGCGAACGCGTCGGCGATCACGTCGAGATGTGCCGACTGCGTGGCCCGCCACTGCGTCAACCACGGGTGGTCGAGCTCGGGCGGCAGGATGCGATTCGCGATCACCGCGTCGACGTGGTACCCGAACAACGAGAGGTAGGTGAACGTGCGGCGAGCCTCGGCCACGACGAGGCGTTCGGGGTTGACCACCAACCGGGCGCTCGTGATGTCGCCGTCGATGAGGAGCTCGCGCACGCCGTCGAGCCGGTCGTAGAAGCGGCGTATCGCGCTGAACACGCCGTCTCCCGCGATGGGGATGCCCGAGACCCGCTGGAGGATCGGGCGGGTCAGGCGCGTCAACCGGCGCTGCGTGTCGAACATGCGGTCCATGTACCAACCGAGCACGTCGGGCAGCGAGAGCAAGCGGATCGTCTCCGCGGTCGGCGCGCAGTCGACGACGACGAGGTCGTAGTCGCCGCACGTCGCGAACTCCTTGATGTCGGCGAGGGCGAAGACCTCGTCGAGTCCGGGAATCACCGCGAGCTCTTCGGCCTCGACCGTGTCGGCGCCGGCCCAGTCGAGCACGTCGACCAGGTAGCCCCGCACGTCGTCCCAGGCTTCTTCGAAGCGCACCCGCGCGTTGAGCTGCTGTCCGAACAGGCCGTTCGCGATCGGGGTCGGGCGGTCACCGAGCGGCGCGTCGAACGCGTCGGCGAGCGAGTGCGCGGGGTCGGTCGAGCAGACGATCGTGCGGAGCCCGTGTTCGGCCGCGCGGGTGGCCGTGGCCGCGGCGACCGTCGTCTTGCCGACGCCGCCCTTGCCGGTGAACAACAGAATGCGCATCAGGCGGCGAGGCTACCGTCCGGGTCGAACCCTCACCCGGGGCCGCGCCCGCGGGCGCCGGCTCCCTCCCCGGCTCACGCGACCGCTTCGACCTGCTTTTTCAATTCCTTCAGGGCACTGCCCATGATGAGGCCGGCGGCCCGGCGCTTGACCAGCCCCGGCAGCGGCACCGCCAGCTCGACCGCGAGCTCGTAGTGCACGCGCGTCGACCCGGGACCGTCGGACTCGAAGCGATACGTGCCGTCGAGCCGCCGCAACATGTCGCCTTCGACGAACTTCCACGTGAACGCGTCCGGCGCGTCGGAGTAGTCGTACTCGAGCACGTAGCGGATGCTCTTGCCGAGCGCGGCGGCCCGGTACTCGACCCGCTTGCCTCGCCCCTCCTCGTCGCGTTCGAGGATGTGGACGTCCTTCACGTCGCGCACCCATTCCGAGTACGACTCGAAGTCGACGGCGACATCCCAACACCGGTCGGCCGGTGCGTCGATGCGAATGCGTTCGTCCGCGGTCTCGGTCATCGACGCGCTCCCTTCACCGCGGCCGGCGCACGCCGAGCCGGATAGACGCCGTGCCGCGCGCCCCACAGCGCCGCGAGCCCGAGCGGCAGCATCGGCACGAGCACGCTGAACGGATTCGCCCAGGCCGTCGCGAGCGCGACGACGGTGCAGATGCCCGCGGCTCCGAGCAGATGCCGGCGTTGCTCCTTGGGTGCCGAAGGCGTGAGGAACACCCACGACCCGACCGCGATGTCGTCACCGCGCGCCGAGCGCACGAGCGCGAGCCCGAACGCGTAGACCCAGACCGGGAGCGACGCCAGGAACAACCCGACGCTCACGACGGTGGCCGGCGTGTTGAGCGCGTGGATCCCCGCGGCGTCGGCGATCGCGACGACCGCGAAGACTCCGAGCGTCGACCACGACGCCACGACGATCGTCTTGCCGGTCACCGCGCCAATCTACCGGGACCGTCTGCGCGACGAAGAAGGCGCTCATCGGGCGCCGGCGGCTCACACGGCCAGGACACCGGCGCCGGAGAAGTCGCCCCGGGCGATGGGCCCGAGCCGCGCGACGAGGCGGGCGTAGGAGTACTCGCCCACCGCCCGTTCGCGTGCCGCGTTGGCCATGCGGGCGTGCCGGTCGGGGTCGCCGAAGAGCGTGCCGAGCGCGGTGCGCACCGCGGCGACGTCGCGCGGTTCCACGACGTAGCCCGTCTCACCGTCGGCGACGGCTTCGTGCGCGCCACCACTGCGCCCGGCCACCGCGGGTACTCCGCACGCGGCCGCCTCCAAGAAGACGATCCCGAAACCCTCGGCTTCGAGCCCGCCCCAGCGGTCGCGGCAACACATCGCGAACGCGTCCGCGCAGCCGTAGAGATTGGGCAGGCTCGCGTCCGCGACCCGGCCGAGGAAGTGCACGTCGGCACGGTCGGCACGCGCGCGCCGCTCGAGCCGGTTGCGGTCGCGGCCCGAACCGGCGATCGCGAGCTGCACTCCCGGCATCCCGGCGACCACGTCGATGACCACGTCGAAGCCTTTGCGGGGTACCAGCCGCGACAGCCCGAGGACCAGCGGGCGGGCGGGATCGAATCCCAGGCGCTCCCGCGTCAGCGCGCGTACCTCCTCGTCGATCGGATGGAACCGTTCGCCGTCGACGCCGGGCGGGATGATCACCCCGCGCAGCTCGCGGCCGGCGACGCGTCCGGCCTGGCGGGCGGGGTAGCCCCCCGCCGCGACGACCGCGGCCGCGCCCTGCAGGACGCGGCGGCCGCGCCGGCGCAACCCGGGCAGTCGCCCGGACACCGTGATCTCGGCGCCGTGCGCGACCACGACGTAGGGCGCGCTCTGCAAAGCGGGCCCGATCAGGCCGGCGGGCAACATCGGATCGAGGAAGATCACGTCGGCGCCGACCTCGCGCGCCAGCGCGTCGACGTCGCGCCGCAGCGCGGCGGTGGGCAACAACACGTTCTGGCGAGCGCGCACGATCCGGAACCGCTGTTGCGCGTCCCACTCCTTCGCACCCGTGTGCGGCGTGGTCAGGACCGTGGTCTCGCCCGGCGGGAGCCGCCGCCACAACTCGTACAGGTACGACTGGATCCCGCCGACCTTGGGTGGGAAGTCGTTCGTGACCAGCAGGCTCGGCATCGCCGCGGGATGCTACGAGTTGGCGAGCTGTAGCGCGTCGTCCCACGAACCGCGGTCGGCGATGATGCGCCGGTACTGCATCACCATGCGCGGGCGGTTGAAACCGAGCGCACCCGACAGCCGGCCGCCGCGGCCGAACAGCGCGACGAACTGGCGGTCGGCGAGCGTGCCGTGCGCAATGTGCACGTCGACATCGGCATCGGCCGAGACCACGCCCACCGTCTGGATCTTGCGGTCGTACTGGTCCGACCACACGAACGGGACGGGCGCGAACGGTTCGTTGTGACCGAGCAGGCGCCGGGCCGCGTGCACGCCCTGCTCGGTCGCGTTCGTCCAGTGCTCCAGCCGCATGGGCGTACCGTCGAACAACGGATTGGGCCAGCGCGCAACGTCGCCCGCGGCGACGATCCCCGGCGCGGCCAGGCAGGTCTCATCGCAGACGACCCCGTTGTCGAGCGTGAGGCCGGAGCCTTCGAGCCACGCCGTCTCGGGCACCACTCCCACACCGACGACCACGACATCGGCCGCGACGACGGTTCCGTCGCCGAGGCGGACGCCCCGGACCTGGCCCCCGCCGTCGCCCTCGATCGCCTCGACTTGAACGCCGAGACGCAGGTCCACACCGTGATCGCGGTGCACACCGGCGATCACCGCGCCCAACTCCGGACCGAGGCCGCGCACCATGGGTTGCGCCAGCATCTCGAGCACCGTCACCTCGAGGCCGCGCGTACGACACGTCGCCGCGACCTCGGCACCGATGAAACCGGCACCGATCACGACCACCTTCGGGCGCGCGCCGAGCAGCTCGCGCAACGCGAGCGCGTCGTCGAGCGTGCGCAGCGTGAAGAGCCCGGCGAGGTTCGGCTGATTCGCCAGGACGCGTGGCCTCGCCCCGGTCGCGATCACCAGACCGTCGAACGCGATCCGTTCACCGTCGTGCAACTCGATCTCGTGCGCGTCGGTCCGTAGTGCGACCGCGCGCGCATCGAGCCGCCAGTCGAGGTCGAGATCGTCGACGCCCTGCTTGCGCAAGACGAGCTGGTCCGGTTCCCAGTCGCCCCGCAGGAGCTCCTTGGAGAGCGGCGGGCGGTCGTACGGCAGATGCGGCTCCGCGCCGATCGCGACGACGCGGCCGTCGAAACCCTCGCGCCGCAAGGTCTCGGCGGCCCGCAGCCCGGCAAGCGAAGTCCCGACGATGGCTACAGTCCGCATGGCGCGTCGAACCTACCAACTGGCCGGAATCCTGACACGGCCGTCATACTTACGGCCGCTCGCCCGCCCCTCCCGCACTCGTGGAGTCGCCGCATGCCCAAGCCGAAGTCGTCCGCCGCTCAGCCCGCTGCCGGTTCGGACGTCGACGTGTCGGGCCGGGCCCTGCAGCTGCGCGAGGTCGACATCGCGGCGTTCTTGCACCCCAAGACCATCGCGGTGATCGGCGCGTCCGACCAGTCGGCCAAACCGAACACGGCCATGACGCGCAAGTTCTCGCAGTGGTCGCAGAAGAACGGCGCGGCGTTCTACCCGGTGCATCCCGAGCGCGAAGAGGTGCTGGGACACCGCTGTTACCCATCGGTGTTCGACATCCCGGGCGACCTCGATCTCGCGATCATCCTCACCGGACGCGCGGAGGAGAGCTTCGAGGAAGTTCTGCGACGGAAGGCGAAGTTCGCGGTGATCTTCGCGGCCGGGTTCTCGGAGACCGGCGCGGAGGGCACCAAGCGCGAACGCCGCCTCGAGAAGTTGGTCCGCAGCGGCGACGTTCGCCTGCTCGGTCCGAACACGAACCTGAACGCGTTCGAGGAGTTCCGTGAGGATCTCGAAGGCCCGTCAATCGCGCTGATCACGCAATCCGGCCACCAGGGCCGGCCCGTGTTCCAGGGCCAAGAGGTCGGCATCCGCCTGTCGCATTGGGCACCGACGGGCAACGAGGTCGACCTCGAGTTCGCCGACTTCGCCCGCTATTTCGCCGATCAGCCCGAGGTCGGCGTCATCGCGTGCTACATCGAAGGCTTCAAGGACGGCCGCACCCTCATGCTCGCCGCCGACCATGCGGCCCAGCTCCGCAAGCCCATCGTCATGGTGAAGGTGGGCAAGACCGCGGCGGGCCGTTCGATGGCGCAGTCGCACACCGGGCACCTCACGGGATCCGACGCGGTGACCTCGGCGGTGTTCCGCCAGTTCGGCGTGACGCGCGTCGACGGCCTCGACGAGTTGCTCGAAGTGTCGATGGCGTTCGCCCGCACGCAACCGGCGACCGTTCCGGCGTGGGCAACGGCGAAGAGACAACCCGGCGTGTGCGTGTACGCGATCTCGGGCGGCACCGGCGCACACATGGCCGATGTCCTCGCCGACGCGGGCCTGCAACTCCCCGATCTCACGAAGGAGACCCAGCGCGTCCTGCACGACGGGCTGATTCCTGCCTATCTGCGCGTCTCGAATCCGGTCGACTGCGGCGGGCCACCTGTCGCCGACGCCCGGGGCCGCAGGATCCTCGATGCCATCCTGGCCGACAAGCGTGTCGACATCGTCGTGATCCCGATCACGGGCGCGGTCGCGATGTTCAGCGAACCGTTCACGCGCGACATCATCGAAGCGGCGAAGACCACGACGAAACCCGTCTTCGTGGTGTGGGGCGCGCCCGCGGGAACCGACGACACGTACTACAAGCGATTGCTCGACGGCGGGTTGCCGGTGTTCCGCACGTTCCACAACTGCGTCGCGGCCGTCAGGAGTTATGCCGACTACTGGGCGTTCTCGGCCCGGTACCGGTCGCCGTTCACCACGGCACCCCGCGAGGCCCTGCCGGCCGCGCGCAAGGCCGCCAAGCTGCTCGACGGATTGAAGCCCGGCGCCGCGCTGTCGGAGTGGGACTCCAAGAAGGTCATCCGCGCGTACGGCATCAAGACCTCGAAGGACGAGCTCTGCGCGTCGGCCGCCGAGGCGGTGCGGGCCGCGAAGGCGATCGGGTTCCCGGTCGTGATGAAGGTGTCGTCGCCCGACCTGTTGCACAAGACCGACGTCGGCGTCGTGAAGGTCGGCGTGGCGTCGGCGGCCGAAGTGCGCAGCGTGTACGACGACCTGCTGCGCAAGGCCGAGAAGGCGGATCGCCGCGCCCGCATCGACGGCGTCATGGTGTGCGAGATGATCACCGGCGGCGTCGACACGCTGATCGGCGTCTCCACCGACGAGCTGTTCGGACCGGTCGTCACGTTCGGGCTCGGCGGCATTCTCGTCGAGGTGTTCGGCGACGTCACCTTCCGGGTGCCCCCGTTCTCCGAGGGCGAAGCGCGGCGCGCGCTCCGGGAGCTCAAGGGCTTCAAGCTGCTGGAGGGCGTGCGCGGCCAACGCCCCGTCGACATCGACGCGCTCGTCGACACGATCATGAAGGTGCAGCGACTCGCGCTCGATCTCGCCGGCGACGTCCGCGAGCTCGACATCAATCCCCTCGTTATCCGGCCCCGCGGCGCGGTGGCACTCGACGCATTGGTGGTGAAGCAGTGACTGACGTTGGTGAAGCTGCGAACGGGACGGGCGACCTGCTCTCCCGGCTCGAGAACGGCGTGCTGTGGTTGACGATCAACCGCGCCGACAAGGGCAACGCGATCCCGTACTACCTGCGGGACGCGCTCATCGACGCGTTCCGTAACGCGCACTGGGACCTCGAAGTCCGCGCGGTCGTGTTGACGGCCGCGGGCGACCGGCACTTCTGCACGGGCGCCGACCTCTCCGTCCCGCAACCCTTGCGAGGCACGCGTCCCGACGATGCCCCCGAACGCGTCGCGGGATCGACGGTGAGCATGATGCGCGCCGGCTTCCAACAGCTGATGACCGCGATACAGGACTGCGAGAAGCCGGTACTGGTGGCCCTGAACGGCACCGCGGCCGGCGCGGGCTCGATGCTCGTACTGGCGGCCGACCTCGTGATCGCGGCCGACAACGCCAAGCTGATCCAGGTCTTCGTGCGCCGGGGCCTGATCCCCGACGCCGGTGTCGCCTACCTGCTCCCGCGCGTCGTCGGCATGCACAAGGCGAAGGAGCTCATCTTCTTCGGCGACGATCTCTCCGCGACCGACGCGGCCGCGCTCGGCATCGTCAACAAGGTCGTGCCCGCCGAGGAGCTCCGGCACGCGGCGAAGGAGTGGGCGGAGCGGCTGGCCGGCGGCCCGACGAAGGCGATCGGCTGGTCGAAGAAGCTGTTGCACGACGCGTCGGAGCTTTCGCGCCGCGACCTGCTCGAAGAAGAAGCGATGCTCGTCGAGCTGAACACGACGACGCTCGACTCGCAAGAGGGCGTCACGTCGTTCCGCGAACGGCGGGCGCCCGAGTGGAAGGGCTGGTAAGCCGCGTGGCTCGGCCCGCGTCGATCGCCCTGATCAAGGACAAGACCGCGGTCGCCGGCATCGGCCAGACCGAGTTCGGCAAGGGCCTCGCCGACACCGAGCTCTCCCTCGCCTGCCAGGCCGTCTCGATCGCGCTCGACGACGCGGGCGTCGCGCCGTCGGAGGTCGACGGCATCGCGTCGTACACGATGGAGCCGAATCGCGAGATCGACGTCGCCCGCAACGTCGGCCTCGGCGACGTCACGTGGTTCTCGCAGGTCGGCTACGGCGGGGGTGCCGGCTGCGGTGTGGTCGGGCAAGCCGCGATGGCGGTCGCGACCGGCCAGTGCACCGTCGCAGTCGCGTGGCGGGCCCGCAAGCGCGCCGCCGCGACGAGCCGGCCATGGGCGCAGGCGCACGCCCGCCTCTCCGACAACAGCCAGTGGTCGCGACCGTTCGGCGTCCTGCGACCCGTCGACGAGATCGCGATGCTCACCCGGCGTTACATGCACGAGTACGGCGGGACGCGCGACCACCTCGCGAACGTCGCCCTCGCGTTCCGCAAGCACGCGGCGCGCAACCCGGCATCGACCATGGGCCACAAGCCGATGACCCGCGCCGACTACATGAGCGCGCGCTGGATCTCGGAACCGCTGTGCCTCTTCGACAACTGTCTCGAGACCGATGGTGCGCTGGCGGTCGTGATCGTCTCCGCGGAGCGGGCGCGCGACCTCAAACAGCCCCCCGTGTACATCCACGCGTTCGCGCAGGGTCTGCCGCCGCAGCACCAGACGATGACGAATTACTTCAACGACGACCCCCTGCGCGGGCCCGCGTGGACCGCGGCCGAACGCATGTGGGCGATGGCCGACGTCACCCCGGCCGACGTGAAGGTCGCGCAGCTCTACGACGCGTTCAGCCCGCTCATCATCCTCTCGTTGGAGGGCTACGGCTTCTGCGAGCGTGGCGAGGGCGGCCCGTTCACCGACGACGGGAACATCGAATGGCCGAACGGCCGCCTCCCCGTGAACACCTCGGGTGGCGGCATGTCGGAGGCGTACGTGCACGGCTTCAACCTCGTGCTCGAGGGCGCCCGTCAGATCCGGGGAACCTCGACCGCGCAGGTCGAAGGAGCAGACGTGTCGCTCGTGACAAGCGGCGAAGGTGTCCCGACGTCCGCGATCATCTTCACGAAGGACGTGTGAGCGATGGAATCCGCGTGGCTGCTCCCCGACCTCGCCGACCCGGTCGCGAAGGAGTTCTGGCTCGGGTGCGCGCGCGGCGAGCTGCTCGTGCAGGCATGCGCGTCGTGCGGCGCGTGGCGGATGCCGCCCCGGCCGATGTGCCCGCGGTGTCGTTCGACCGGTGTGAAGTGGGAGCCGACGACGGGGCGCGGATACCTCTGGTCGTTCATCGTCGCGCATCCGCCGCTGCTCCCCGCGTTCGCCGAGGTCGCGCCGTACAACTCGATCGTGGTCGAGCTCGACGAGGACCGGACGATCCGCTTCGTCGGCAACCTCGTGGCCGGCGCCGCCGGCGAGATCAACGAGATCGACCCGGCCACGATCACGATCGGTGAGCCGGTCCGGGTCGTGTTCCACCAGATCGACGACGTGACGCTCCCCCGCTGGGTTCGCGCCTGACGGCACGACCTCGGCGTTTTACGCGGCGTTTACCGCCGGACGCCACCCTCACCTCGACCCGGCCCTTCCGTCCCGGTCGACAAAGGACGGAGGGGCCGGGCCAGTGCGCGGGTCACCTCGACCGCGGCGCGCCGACCGGGGAGATCAGGCGGTCGGGCGGGTCGCGGCGATCTTGGCCGCACGCGCGAGACGGGTCGCGACCTCGCGGGCCAAGATCCGCGTCCGCACGGTGCCGACCATCGGCACTTCGCGGAGCTGTTGCGCGACCTGCGCCCGCGCCTCGCTCGAGAACCTGTCCCAGAGCTCGTTGCGGGTCTCACTCGGCAGGTGACACATCGCAACCGCGACCGTCGTCGGCTGGCGCGAAGCGAGCTGTCCGAACACACCCGCGACCCGCTCGAGGGGATGACCCTCGACAACGTGGAACGGGCAGTCGGCGGGGTTGTGCGCCGCGAGCAGCGGCCAGTCCACCCCGTTGCGGATGGCCCGGACCAGCGCGTGCAACGCCGCGATCCGCTCGTCGTCGGACGCGTCACGAACCTGGGTGAGGCCTTCGCGTAAACGGACCCGCTCACGCATCGAGAGCAGGTGCGCGATCGAATCACCGTGGGGCGTGGGCAAGACGCTGAAGGCAAGGGCCGCGCGCCTCACACCGGGCGCAAGCGTCGGCGTATCCGGCTCCACCTCGATGTTGTCGGCGAAACCGTGGCAGGGGTGTAGCCACCGGACGCGACTCGGCCCCGACCGAGGGGATCGGGGCCGATCGCACGGTCAACCGCGGCGGGGGTCCGCAGTCGACTCAGATGCAGTTGTCGTCAGATGTCGTCGCGGTGCTCAGGCGGCCTTACGGACGCCTTCGGCTTCGTCGAAGCGGTGCTCGCGGAGGTCGCCGAGCGTCTCCTCCCAGCGGAGCTGCGACACCAACCACGACAACGCCTGGACCTTGGGTTCGGTACGGGCTTCGGATGTCGTCACGGCCACTCCCTTCGCACTGCGCTCGGTAGCGCCTGAGAGCTGCTACCTTGATCCCCGGTGAGCAGTTGCTCCCTGAGCGTGTTCTCAGCGAGCTTCTACTCCCGGTGGAGGAACACTGTGAGTATATGCTCTCAGTGTTGCCGCTGTCAACTCGGAGGGTTTTGCACGTGCCCGAGGCCCGGTGGCGCATCGACGAGCTCGCCCACGAGGCCGGGGTCACCGTCGACACCATCCGCTACTACGCCCGGGAGGGTCTCCTCGACGCGCCCGAGCGTTCGGGCCGCCACAAGCTCTACTCCCCGAAGCACCTCGACCGGCTCGGCCGGATCCGAGAGCTGCAGGCCCAGCGATTCTCCCTCGCCGCGATCAAGGCCCTGCTGAACGTCGACCGACCCGGGATCGAAGGGCTGTTCGTTGCCCAGGGGCGCAGCTTCACCCTCGACGAGCTCATCGAGAAGTCGGGCCTCGGCGCCGAGCTCATCGCCCGGCTGCGCGCCATCGGCCTCCTCGCCGAACCCGAGTCGCTCGGCCACGAGGTCTACGACGACAGCGACCTCGGTCTGCTCCGCGCGGTCGTGGAGCTGAGGGAGATCGGCATGACCGAGGACATCCTCGTCGAGCTGGGCGCGATCTACGTACGTCACTTCCGCGCCCTGCAGGCCGACGTGCACGCGATGCTCGCCGGTGAGGGCCGCGACTGGGACCGAGAGGAGATGGTCGCCGTACAACGGCGGCTGACCGCGAACTCGCAGCGGATGATCCCCGCCGTCGACCGCGTCCTCAACTACGTGCATCAGCGCACGATCCAGCGCCTCACGTTGGAAGCGGTCCGCACCGCGCAGGAGACGAACACGGGCGTCGGGGGTCTGCGCCTCGGCGACGCGACCGACCCGTCGTCCGAGGTGTCCTAGTCAGTCGTGCAGGTCCCAGATCCGGGCCGCGTTGCCGCCCGTGATCAGCGCCCGGTCGAACTCACCGATCGCGCCCATCGTCTCTTCGATGACCTTGCGCGAGTACGGCCAGTCGTTGCCGTGATGCGGATAGTCACTCGACCACATCATGTTCTCGACGCCGACGCGGTTGCGTAGCTCCACCCCGCTGCGATCGGTGATGAAGCTGGCCGCGTTGTTGCGGTACCAGTACGAGGAGGGTGGCTCGCGCGAGCGGCAGCTCTCCCCACACACGGTTGCGCCACCAACGGTCGTCGAGGCACTCGAGGAAGTGCGGGATCCAGCCGACCCCGGTCTCGATCCAGCAGATCTGCAAATCGGGGAAGCGCTCGAACACGCCGGTGAAGATCATGTCGGTCATGGCACCGGTCGCCATCGCGAACACGTGGCTCATGCCGCCGATCGCCTTGGCCCGGGTGGCCTCGCTCGTCATGTTGTAGAGCTGGTTGCCCTTGGCCGCCGCGGCTTTGCGGCTCGCGCTGCGCGACGCCCGGCTGATGATGTTGATGTGGATCGACACGGGCACGCCCTCGTCGACGGCGGCGGCCCAGAACGGATCGTCGTCGCGGGAGAGGCTGCCCTTGCCCGACGGCCAGTTCGAGATCAACACGCCCTTGGCGCCGCGGGCCTTGGCCTTGCGCAGCGAGTCGATCGCGTTGTCGATGCCGAGCGACGGGATCTGCGCGATACCGATGAGACGAGTCGGATCGGGCGCGCAGAACTCCTCGAACAAGAAGTTGTTGTACGCCTCGACGCCGGCGAGCACGAAGTCGTCGTCGTCGTCACCGAGGAAGTGGCTCATCGTGCGTTGCGGCGGGAACAGGATCTCCGCGCCGACGCCGTCGATGTCCATGTCGCCAAGGCGGGCCTCGCCGTTGTAGCAACCGGTGCGCGCCTCGTCGTAGGTGACGCCGTACCAACGGAACTTGTCGAACGGCATGCCCGGAGTCGCGACCAGCCCGATCGGATCGGGATCGCCGCCGACGGCGGTCAACCAGGCGTCGCCACCCTCGTGGTCCTTCACGAGCTTGGGCGCCTTGTCCTGGTACTTCGACGACAACCAGTTCGTCCAGATGTCCGGGGGCTCGAGAATGTGGCAGTCGGCGTCGACGACCTCATACTTCGTCATTGCGATACCGTCCTTTGCTGACGTTCGTGTCAGTTTATTCGGAGGGGGTACGGGTGGCGCAACGGCTACTCGAAGGGCTGCAAGTCGTCGATCTGGGCGCCGAACCGTCGGCACGGGCCGCGCGCGTCCTGGGCGACCTCGGCGCCCGCGTCGTCCGCGTCGTGCCGGTCGCCGGCGACGGGCTCCGCGCCAACGTCGCCCGGGCGTGGAACGCGGGCAAGGAGATCGTCGCGCTCGCGCGCCGACGATCCCGCGCTCGACGCGTTGCTGGCCGCCGCCGACGTGGTGTTCGACTCGCCCGGAGCCGTCGGCGCCCACGAGCTCGACCCGGAGCGCGCACCGGGCGCGGCGTGGGTGAGCATCACGCCGTTCGGGCTCGATGGTCCGCGTTCGGCGTGGCGGGCCTCCGATCTCGGGGTCATGGCCGCGAGCGGGAACATGTTCGCAACGGGCGACCCGGACCGGGCGCCGGTGCGTTGCACCGAGCCGGCGTCGTACGCGCACACCGCGGGCGAAGCCGCGTTCGCGGCACTGAGCGCGCTCTGGAGCGGCAAGCCCCAGCGGGTCGACGTGTCGATGCAAGAAGTCGTGTTGGTCGCGAACATGGTGGCGCCCGCGAACTTCCCCAAGACGGGCAATCGCGGGAACCGGCGGGGCGCGAGCATCGGCCGCACGCGGGAGATCTGGCCCGCGCTCGACGGCTTCGTGTCGTTCGGGCTGCGCGGCGGCAAGGCGCGGGTCGCGAGCCTCGAGACGCTCACGAAGCTCGTCGTCGCCGACGGCATCCCCGCCGACGCACTCACGAGCCAGGACTGGAACACCTACAACCAGAACACCGCAACCGACGAGGAGCTCGACGGCATCGCGACGCGCGGTGGCCGAGTACTTCTCGCGGCACACGATGCAGGAGCTCTACGACATCGCGTGCGAGACCAACCTGATGCTCGCGCCCGCGAACTCCCCGAAGGAGATCTACGCGTCGGCGCAGCTCGCCGCGCGTGATTTCTTCGGCCCCGTCGACGGCGTCGCGCGCTTTCCCCGGTCGTTCGTCGTCGTGCGCTCCGCCGACGGCGATGCCGCGCCGGTCCGACCGGAGCCGAAAGCGCGTCCGGCAGCCACGTTTGCACGGTCCGCGCCGATCGCGGCGGGCAAGAAGGCGTGGGACGGGGTACACATCCTCGAGTTCGGCGCGGGCGCCGCGGGACCGATCGCCACCCGTTACTTCTCCGAGAACGGCGCCATCGTCTTGCGCGTCGAGTCGCGGACGCGCCCCGACTTCCTGCGCGCGATGGCACTCGCGGTTCCCGACAATCCCCACGGCCTCGAAGGCGCGCCGATGTACGACGGGCTGAACGTCGGGAAGCGCAACCTCACGCTGAACCTCAAGCACCCCGCAGGGGTCGACATCGTGCGCCGCCTCGTGGTGGAGTGGGCCGACGCAGTGGCCGAGAACTTCGCCCCGCGCGCGATGAAGAGCTTCGGACTCGACTACGACAGTCTCGCCACGATCAAACCCGACCTGGTGATGATGAGCGCGTGCCTGAACGGTCAGACCGGCCCGCACAAGGACTATCCCGGCTTCGGTGGCCAGGGCTCCGCGCTCGCGGGCTACAACGCGCTGACCGGCTGGCCCGACCGCGAACCGGTCGGGCCGTTCGGCACGATCACCGACTCGCTCGCTCCCCGTTACGTCGCGGCGGCGCTCGCCGCCGGCCTGCACTACCGGCGCCGCACGGGCCACGGCGTGTATCTCGACCTGTCCCAGGTGGAGTCGGCGATCTGGACCCTCGCGCCCTGGCTCCTCGACTACGAGATCGACAACGTCATCCGCTTGCGCGACGGCAACAACCACCGCGACGCGCGCCTGCACGGTGCGTTCGCGTGCGCCGACGAAGACCGTGTCGCAGACCGCTGGGTGACGATCGCGTGTTGGACCGACGACGAGCTCACCCGGCTGCGTTCGATCGCGGGCGACGACGTCGAGGCGTGGACACGCGCGCGGCGGCGGTCGGAAGTCGCCGACGCGCTCCAGGCCGCGGGCATCGAAGCCGTGCCCGTGAACGACTTCGGGGACCTGGTCGACGATCCGCAACTCGCCCACCGGGGCCACTTCGAAACGCACTCGCACCCGTTCCTCGGGCCCGGCCTCTACGAGCGCAACGGGTTCCGTCTCGCTGCGTGCCCGGGCGGCTACGACGCGGCGGGGCCGACGCTCGGCCAGGACAACGATTGGGCGCTCGCCGAGGTGCTCGGTTTGACCGATTCCGAGATCGAGGCATTGCGGGCAACCGCCACGGTGGAGTGAGCTGGGCGCGTGCAGGTGCGCCGCGCGCGCCGGGACGACCGGTCCTGGATCGCCGATCTCGTGATCGCGGAATTCGCGTCGACAAGGGTCGTGTCGCGAGGGCGGGTGCACGAGGACGCGTCGACCCTCGAGGGCTTCGTCGTCGAGAGCGACGGGCGACCCGTCGGGTGCGCGCTCTGGCACGAGGTCGACGGCGACGCCGAGCTCGTCGTGATCGCCACTACCTACCGGGGCGCGGGCGCCGGCACCTCGCTGCTCGACGCGGTCGTCGAGCACGCGCGTGCACAGGGCTGGAAGCGCCTCTGGCTGATCACGACGAACGACAACACCGACTCGCTGCGCCTCTACCAGCGCGCCGGTTGGGACTGGATCGCGTGGCACCGCGACGCGGTGAGCGACGCGCGTTCGTTGAAGCCCGAGCTCCCCGAGAACGGTGCGCACGACATCCCGATCCGCCACGAGATCGAGCTCGAATACCCCCTCTGACACCGCCCACCGAGCGACGGGCGCGCCGTGCGCGCGAGGCCGGCGATCAGGAGAACGACGTCAACATCGCGCGGGTCCATTCCGCGTTGTTCGTGCCGTTCCAGCCCGCGAGCATGCCCTCGCTCATGTCGTCGCACCCGTAACGCAGGGGTCCGTCGTCGTCACAGATCGCGTCGGCGATTCGCCGCGCCGCCTCTGCCGCGGGTGTGTACGCGTCGCGGATGCCCTGGCGGGTTTCCCACAGCCGGTTCGCGAGCTCGCGGTATTCGGGGTGTTCGGCCGCGACCGGCGGACGGTCGGACCCGGCGAGCATGTCGGTCTCGATGGGGCCGGGCATGATCTCGATCACCCGGATCCCGAACGGCGCGACCTCCGCCGCGAGCGACTCGCCGAGCGCGGTCACCGCAGCCTTGGATGCGCGGTACGTGCCGAGGAAGGGAACCGGGGCCAGGATCGACGACGACGTGATGTTGCAGATCACTCCCCCGCCCGCCGCGCGGCATGATCGGTACGGCGCGCTTGGTCACCTCCACCAGCCCGAACACGTTGGTCGCGAACAGTCGCTGCCACGAGTCCGACGGCATGAGCTCGAGCGGCAGGTTGTCGCTCTCGACCCCGGCGTTGTTCACCAGGACCCGTAGGCCGTCGGGCAGCGAGATCGTCGACGGGTCGGTGACGTCGAGCCGCTCCACCCGCATCCCCACGAGATCCTTGCCGTCGGCGGGATCCCGCATCGTCGCGGTCGTGTCGAATCCCCGCGCCGCGAGCTCGACCGCGACCGCGCGCCCGATACCACGGCTCGCGCCGGTGACCACAGCAGTGCCCTTCGCGTCCATGAGCGATAGCGTGCCACGTCTTCCGATGGACCTGCGCTTCACTGCCGACCAGGAACGCTTTCGCGCCGAGGCGCGGGCGTGGCTCACCGATCGTCTCGACGGCCGGTTCGCGGTCGTGCGCGGGCGCGGCGGCCCCGGCGACGAGCACGAGCTGTTCGAAGAACGCCTGGCGTGGGAACAAGAGCTCGGACGCGACGGATGGATCGGGCTCGGATGGCCCGCCGAGTACGGCGGCCGCGGCGCGACCCTTCTCGAGCAGGTCATCTTCTACGAGGAATACGCCCGCACGGGTGGGCCGGGCCGCGTCGGGATCGTCGGCGAAGGTCTGCTCGGCCCCACCATCGTCCACTTCGGCAACGACGCCCAGAAGCGCCGATT
The DNA here is from genome assembly GCA_963812205.1 of uncultured Actinomycetes bacterium. GTDB lineage: Bacteria > Actinomycetota > Acidimicrobiia > IMCC26256 > PALSA-610 > PALSA-610. Next base: position 637,030 of record CAWEUJ010000002.1, on the reverse strand, counting down.
CCTCCCCGGCATCCTGAAGGGCACCGAGATCTGGTGCCAGGGCTACTCGGAACCCAACGCCGGCTCCGACCTCGCCAACGTGCAGACCCGCGCCGAGCTCGACGGCGACGAGTGGGTCATCAACGGCCAGAAGGTGTGGACGTCGCTCGCCCACTGGGCCCAGTGGATCTTCGTGATCGCCCGCACCGACCGCGACGCGCCCAAGCACAAGGGCCTCTCGTACCTGCTCGTGCCCATGAACCAGCCCGGTCGGATCGAGATCCGCCCGATCGTCCAGATCACCGGGCACAGCGAGTTCAACGAGACATTCCTCGACGGCGCCCGCACCGCGGCGGCGAACGTCGTCGGTGACGTCAACGGCGGGTGGCGCGTCGCCATGGGCACGCTGGCGTTCGAACGGGGCGCGTCGACGCTGGGTCAGCAGCTCTCGTTCGAGAGCGAGCTCGTCACCGTCACCGATCTCGCCCGCGGCAACGGCCTCGCGGAGGATCCGGTCTTTCGCCAACGCCTCGCCGACGCGTGGATCACCCTGCGGGTGATGCGATTCCACGCGCTCCGCACGTTGCCGATGCTCGAGCACGGCACCGTCGACCCGGCCACCTCGATCCACAAATTGCTCTGGGCGTCGTTCCACCGCGGTCTGGGCGAGCTCGCGGTCGACGTGCTGGGCGCGCACGGGGTGGCCTTCGGCGACGGCGAGCACGACGACCGTCTGAGCCGCCTGTTCCTCTACTCACGCGCCGACACGATCTACGGCGGGTCGAATCAGATCCAGCGCAACGTCATCGGCGAGCAAGCCCTGGGATTGCCGAAGGAGCCCCGATGACCCACGCACCCACGCCGCCCGTCTACCCGCCCGGGCGCGATCTGCTCGCGGGCAAGACGGTGCTGATCACCGCCGCGGCCGGAACGGGTATCGGCTTCGCCACCGCGAAGCGGGCGGTCGAAGAGGGCGCGCGGGTCGTGGTCAGCGACATTCACGAGCGGCGGCTGGGCGAGGCCCTGGAGCAGCTCGGTGCCGACGCGCACGCGGTGCTCGGCAACGTCACGGTCGAGGACGACGTGCAGCGGCTCGTCGCGGAAGCGGTCGAGTTCGGCGGCGGGCAACTCGACGTTCTCGTGAACAACGCCGGTCTCGGTGGCACCGCCGCGCTCACGGAGATGACCGACGCGCAATGGTTCTCCGTCCTCGACGTCACGCTCACGGGGACGATGCGCATGACCCGCGCCGCGCTGCGGCACATGGGTGAGCGGGGATCCGGCGCGATCGTGAACAACGCGTCGGTCGTGGGCTGGCGCGCGCAGGAAGGCCAGTCGCACTACGCGGCTGCGAAGGCCGGGGTCATGGCCCTCACCCGCTGCGCGGCCGTCGAAGCGGCGGCGAACAACGTGCGCGTCAACGCGGTCGCGCCTTCGCTCGCCATGCACCCGTTCCTCGCCAAGGTGACGACGGAGGAGCTCCTCGCCGAGCTGGAGACACGCGAAGCGTTCGGCCGCGCGGCGGAGCCCTGGGAAGTCGCGAACGTCATCGTCTTCCTCGCGAGCGACCTCGCGTCGTACATGACGGGCGAGATCATCTCGGTCAGCAGCCAGCACCCGTAGCCGCCGGCGGGAGGTTCCGATCAGGCCGGTGGGAGGCGCCCGATCAGGTCCGATGCTCGGACCCCGCCGGGCGGGAGCCTGCGCCGCGCCGCGTCGTTCGCCGCCGACTGCAGGAGCGTGTTGACCGGGCTCTCCAACCCGTGCAGCCGCGCGAGCAACACGATCTCACCGTTGAGGAAGTCGGCCTCGAGCGAACCCGTCCCCCGCTGCAGGCTCTGCCAGGTCGATCCGCCGCCGCGTGCCCGGCGCGGCGTGAGGCGATCGCCGCGCCGGTCGCGATCCTCTTCGACCGAGGCAACGTCGATGCCCGCGGCTTCCAGCACGGCCGTCCCTTCGCGCCGCGCGCGGCGGCTGAGCTCGTTCGCATCGTCGCCCGGTGCACACAAGGCCTCCACCGCGTTGGCGAGGTTCATGATCAGCTTGCGGTACTTCCAGCGCATGACGTCGGGCCGCGGCACCGACTCGAACGTCGAGCCCGCGAGCACGGCGGCCACCGCCGGAGCGGTGTCGTCGAGACCGGCGGGGAAACGCCCGATGTCGAGGAGCCCACTCACCGGCGCCGACGACGCGACGACGACGCCGGCCTCGAGATGCTCGGCGGGCAGCATCACGCAGACCGCGTAGACGTTGCGGAACCGCCGTAGCGCGATGCGCTCGTTCTCCACACCGTTTTGCACGCACACGACCGGAACGGCGGCGCCGGCCGCGGCGACGAGCGCGTCGAACGCGCCGGCCGAGTCCTGCGTCTTGGTCGTGACCAGCACCACGTCGTCGGCGCGCCACTCGATGCGCGCGGGATGGTCGACGACCGGGACCGCCAGCGTCACCTCGCTGTCGGGGTCGACCAGGCGCATACCGCGGTCGCGCATCGCCTCGAAGTGCGCGCCGCGAGCGATCGCGACGACCTCGTGGCCGTGCTCGAGCAGGCGCCCCGCGATCACACCACCCACCGCGCCGGCACCGAAGACGACGATCCGCATCAGTCGCGGCACGGTCCCCTTCGCCGCGTCGATGTACGCGGGCCTCTCACCGCCGCCGTGCACGAGCACGTCCGCGCCGCTGACGTAGCGCGCCAGGGGCGACGAGAGGAAGAGGCACACGTCGGCAACGTCGGTGGGGTCGGCCATCCGGCCGAGAGGCACGGTCGCACCGACCGAGGCGATCCCCGATTCGTCACCGTAGAAGAGATGCGCCTGCTCGGTGACGACGAGGCCGACCACAACCGCGTTCACGCGCACCTTGGGCGCGAACTCCATGGCCATCGTCTTCGTCGCGTTCAGAAGTCCCGCCTTCGCCGCGCCGTACGCCAGCGTTGCCGGCGACGGCCGCACACCGCTCACACTCGCGATGTTGACGATCGTCCCGCCCTGTTCCTGCGCTTGCATCACTGCGTTGGCCCGCTGCGCGAACACGATGGGAGCAGTCAGGTTCAACGCGATGATCCCGGCGGTGAAGCGGGGAGACGCCGTGGCCGAGTCGGCGGGTGGCGAACCGCCGGCGTTGTTGACGAGCACGTCGACACGCCCGAATCGCGCGATGCAGTCGGCGAGCACCGCGTCGATCTGGTCGGGCTCGCGCACGTCGGCCGCGACGAACGTGACGCCGCCGGGCAGCGACTCGGGCTCGTGGCGGCAACAGACCAACACCTGCGCACCCGCTTCGGCGAAGCGCTGCGCGATCCCGCGCCCGACGCCCCGGCAGCCGCCGGTGACGATCACGGCCTGCCCGTCGAAACGAAGATCGTCCATCGGCCGGGCATTCTGGCACCTCGCCGCCGGCGGCCCGGACCCACCGCCGCCGTTGGACCGGCCGCGTACCTCCGCGCCTACGATCTGCCACCCCGTCAGAATCGAGTTGCACGTGGTTCCCGACAAACGCGTCACCATCGACGAGATCGCCGCCGAGGTGCACGACGGCATGACCGTCGGCATCGGGGGTTGGGGCTCCCGGCGCAAGCCGATGGCCCTGATCCGGGCCTTGTGCCGCTCGTCGGCGAAGGATCTGCGCATCGTCTCCTACGGCGGGCCCGACGTCGGTCTCCTGTGCCGGGCGGGCAAGGTGCGAGAGGTCGTCTACGCGTTCGTCTCGCTCGACTCGATCCCGCTCGAACCCCACTTCCGCAACGCCCGCCAATCCGGGGCGGTCACCACGATGGAGCTCGACGAGGGCATGTTCTTGCTCGGCTTGCAGGCCGCGGCGTGGCGCGTGCCGTTCCTGCCGACCCGCGTCGGCCTCGGTTCCGACGTGATGCGCTTCAGCCCGTCGCTGCGCACGGTCCGCTCTCCGTACGCCGACGGCGAAGAGCTCGTCGCGATGCCCGCACTCACGCTCGACGTCGCACTGATCCACATGCACCGCGGCGACCGCGGCGGCACCGGCCAGTACCTGAACGTCGATCCGTATTTCGACGACCTGATGTGCATGGCCGCGACCCGCCGGTTCATGAGCGTCGAGAAGATCGTCGAGACCGAGCAATTCCTCGCCGACGGGCCGGCGCAATCGATCCGTATCAACCGGCTCATGACCGACGGCGTCGTCGAGACACCGCACGGCGCGCATTTCACCGAATGCATCCCCGACTATCCGCGCGACGAAGCGTTCCAACGTGCGTACACGGCGTCGGCCAAGTCCGACGAGGCCTGGGACGAGTTCCGCGCCCGCTACATCGACGTGACCGAAGCCGAGTACCAGCAGGCGGTACAGCAATGAGGGACGGACCGCCCACCCGGGCCGAGGTGTGCGCGGCGGCGATCGCCGACTGCTTCGCGCACGACGGCGAGATCCTCGCCAATCCGATCGGCACCCTGCCGGTGATCGGTGGCCGGCTCGCCAAGGCCACCGTCGCACCCGAGCTCGTGATGACCGACGGCGAGGCGCTCCTCGTCGAGAACATCATCCCGGTCGGCGTCGACAACCCCGAGAAGGTCGTCGCGGGCTGGAACCCCTACCGCTCGATGTTCGACGTCGTGTGGAGCGGGCGGCGGCACGTGATGATGGGCGCGAGCCAGCTCGACAAGTTCGGGAACCAGAACTTCGCGTTCATCGGTTCGCACGCGGCACCGCGTACACAGCTCCTCGGCATGCGCGGTGCACCCGGCAACACGATCAACGACATCACCTCGTACTGGATCCCATCGCACACGACCCGCGTCTTCGTCCCGTCGGTCGACGTGGTGAGCGGGGTGGGCTACGACCGGGCCCGCGACCTCGGTCCGGTCGCCGGCCGCTTCCATCACCTCGGTCATGTCGTCACGAACCTCGGCGTGCTCGATTTCGCAAGCCCCGACAATCGCATGCGGCTCCGCTCGGTACACCCGGGCGTAACGGTCGACGACGTCGTGGCGGCGACGGGCTTCGAGCTCGCGATCGATGCCGATGTCCCGGAGTCACGCCTGCCGACCGACGACGAGTTGCAGTGGATCCGTGAACGCATCGACCCCAACGGGCTGGGCGAAGAAGAGGTGCCCAACCCGTGAGCGGTCCCGGCGCGCTGCGCACGCCGATCTGCGACCTCTTCGGTGTCGACGTGCCGATCGTGCAGACCGGCATGGGCTGGGTGGCCGGGCCTCGCCTGGTGAGCGCGACCGCGCAGGCAGGCGCCCTCGGCATCCTCGCGTCGGCGACGATGACCTACGACGAGCTGGCCGGCGCGATCCATGAGGTCAAGTCCCGGACCGACCGCCCCTTCGGCGTGAACCTGCGCGCCGACGCCGAAGACGCGACCGAGCGCGTCGACCTCCTGGTGCGAGAGAAGGTGCAGGTCGCGTCGTTCGCGCTCGCGCCGAACGAACGCCAGATCAAGACACTGAAGGACGCCGGCGCGCGCGTCGTGCCGTCGATCGGCGCCCGCCGCCACGCCGAGAAGGTCGCGGCGTGGGGCGTCGACGCCGTGATCGTCCAGGGCGGCGAAGGCGGCGGTCACACCGGGTCGGTCGCGACCACGCTCTTATTGCCGCAGGTCGTCGACGCGGTCGACATCCCCGTGATCGGCGCCGGCGGATTCTTCGACGGTCGCGGCCTCGTCGCGGCGCTCGCGTACGGCGCTGCCGGCATCGCCATGGGCACGCGTTTCCTGTTGACCCGAGACAGCACGGTTCCCGAATCCGTGAAGCGCTACTACCTCGAGCGGACGGTCGCCGACACGGTGGTGACCGCGCGTATCGACGGTGTGCCCCACCGGGTGCTGCGCACCGAGTTCGTCGACGAGCTCGAGAACGCCAACTCCGTCAGCTCCGTCACCCGGGCGCTGCGCAACGCGCTCGCATTCAAGAAGATGTCGGGCGTGTCGTGGCGGGGAATGTTGCGCGAGGGCGTTGCCATGAAGCGCGAAGGCAACCTGAAGTGGACGCAGGTCGTGCTCGCCGCGAACACGCCCATGTTGCTGCGCGCGGGGCTCGTCGAGGGCCGGCTCGACGCGGGCGTACTCTCGAGTGGCCAGGTCGCGGGCGTGATCGACGACCTTCCGAGTGTCGCGGAGTTGATCGACCGGATCATGAGTGAAGCGGGGCAGACGTTGAAGCATCTGGGAGAGCTGGCGTGACGAAGACGAGGGTTCCTGCGGTCGAGAACTGGTTCACGACCGACGAGTCGGCGCCCGCGCTGCTCGGCGCACGCGGCGCGCAGTCGGGCTCGTACTTCTGGCCCACGGCCGTGGCCGTCTCGGCCAATCCGAACGCACCGGGCGAGGCCCGCGAGCCGGTCGAGCTCTCGCGCACCGGGAAGCTGTGGTCGTGGACCACCAACCACTACGCCCCGCCCGAGCCGTACGTGGCGCCCGATCCCTTCGTGCCGTACACGGTGTGCGCGGTCGAACTCGACGTCGAGCGGATGGTCGTGCTCGGCGGGCTCGCCACCGGCGCGGACCCGGGCACGCTCGAGGTCGGCATGGAGATGGAGCTCGTGCTCGGTCCGCTCTACGAGGACGACGACCACGAGTACGTGATCTGGCAATGGGCCCCGCTGAGGAGCAAAGCGTGAGCGACCACGACATCGCCATTCTCGGCGCGGGCATGCACCCGTGGGGCAAGTGGGGCCACAACTTCGTCGAGTACGGAGTCGTCGCGGCGCAGGCCGCCTTGGCAGACGCGGGCGTGGCATGGCCGGACATCCAGTTCGTGTCGGGCGCCGACACGATGCGTAACGGCTATCCCGGCTATGTAGCCGGAGCGACCTTCGCGCAGGCGCTCGGCTGGAACGGCGCGCAGGTGGCGTCGTCGTACGCGGCGTGCGCGTCGGGCGTGACGGCGCTGGCAACGGCGCGCGCCCAGATCCTCGCCGGCTTCTGCGACGTGGCACTGGTCATCGGCGCCGACACGACCCCCAAGGGCTTCCTCGCACCCAACAAGGGGGAGCGAGGCGACGACCCCGACTGGCTGCGGTTCCGCCTGCTCGGAGCGACCAACCCGACCTTCTTCGGGTTGTACGCCCGGCGCCGCATGGAGCTGTTCGGTGCGACGCGCGACGACTTCGCGCGGGTGAAGGTCAAGAACGCGAAGCACGGGCTCGACAACCCTTACGCCCGTTACAAGAAGGCCGTGACCATCGACGACGTGCTCAACGCTCCGATCGTCTCCGATCCGCTCGGCCTGCTCGACATCTGCGCGACCAGCGACGGTGCTGCCGCGCTGGTGGTCTCGTCGCTCGAGTACGCGCGACGCCGCGGCGTGAGCGACCCGGTTCGCGTGCGCGCGGTCTCGACGGTCACGCCCAGCTATCCGCAAACCACGATCGAGCTCCCGAACTTCGCGACCGACAGCGCGGCCGGTGCCGGGGGCGTTCCCGAGCACGGGTTCAAGGAATCGATTGCCGTGCGCGCCTACGAAGAAGCGGGCATCGGGCCCGACGACCTCGACTGCGCCGAGGTGTACGACCTCTCCACCGCGATGGAGCTCGACTGGTACGAACAGATCGGCCTCTGCCCGCCCGGCGAGGCCGAGAAGCTTCTGCGCGACGGCACCACCACCTTGGGCGGGCGAGTACCCGTCAATGCGAGCGGCGGCCTCGCGTGCTTCGGCGAGGCCGTGCCCGCGCAGGCGATCGCGCAAGTGTGCGAGCTGACCTGGCAGGTGCGAGGCCGAGCCGAAGGCCGCCAGGTGGAAGGTGCGCGCGTCGGCCTGTCGATCAACCAAGGCCTCTTCGGCCACGGCTCCGCGGTGATCGTCAGCCGCTGACGACGCGCCGGTCGCGGCGTGGGGATCGCGGCATATCGAGCTTCTTCATCGCGAACACCGCCGGCATTGCCCGTTCCCGTCACGCCATGCACACCGGACTCCACTCGACCATCCGAGTGACGTCGGAGACCATCGCGTAGAGGTCCTCGGCAGAGCGCGCGACGACGACCGAATCCGCGTGTCGCTAGGCGGTTGGCGGGAGCACGCGGTGGAAGTGTGCGTCAGAGCGCGTCGATGACGGCCGATCGCCGCGCGTCGCGTTCGGCGTCCGAGATCAAGCCCTGCGCGTGCAGCTCGTCGATCACCCGGAGCCGTTCGCGCGCCGACGTCGGCGGCGGGTGCACCCAACGCGCGACGTCGGCCGCCGAACGGCGTTGGCCGTAGATCACGATCAGCAGGCCGATCCATCCGAGGACGAGGGTCAACAGCACCGCCGTGCCCACGGGTTCGCGACGCGATCGGGCCACCGACACGGCAATCACGAAGGGAACGGCCGACCAGACCAGGACCAAGAAGATGAACGGTGCGAGGTTGGACGACGACGACGACGGCGCACTGCTCCGCGCGGCCGACGGCGAGCGCGAGATCAGGTTGCCGTTCGCGTCGAACACGCACGATGGCGGCGCTTGCGCGCCGATGGTCGCAGTGCCGACACATTGATCGACCGCCGGTTGATCGATCGGCGACGAGCCGGCTTCCTGGGCGTCGGCCCGCGCCGACGCACCGATTCCCAGCGCGACGAAGACGCCGAACAGGACAAGCAACGCCGTCGCCGATACCCGTCGCACTGATGCTCCGCGCTCCTGTCCGCCGATGGCCCACGAGGCGACGGCAGTTTCCCACGAACAGCGCCGGTCGGCGAACGCCGGCGGGAAAGCCGCACGCGCTCCGCTCAGCTCGCGGGTTGCGGTCCGGTCCGGCGCGCGATCTCGGCGCGCACGACATCGACGCCCGGATCGACGACCGCCGTCTCGCCAGTCGCGCCGTCTCGACGCAAGAACACCTCGTGCACTCGAACCGCCGTCACGGCGACCTTGGTGACGCTCGTCACGGGATGTTCGGGGCCGAGCGCCGCCGCCTGTTCCCGCAGATACGACGCGGCCGCGCGTACGGCGTCGTGGCGAGTCCGGTCGCCGGGCTGGGCGTAATCGAACCGCCAGCGCCGGGCGCGGCGGGCGATGTCGCCCTTGTCGTCGCCGTCGGGCGCGACACCCGCGGCGGGGAAGATCCGGCAGTCGTAGGTGCGACACGCGCGGGGCCGGTGCTCGTAGATCGAGCACGCGTTGTCGACCAGCATCGGGCAGTGCCCGCGTTCGTCGTAGCCGAGGAGGACGTGGCCGCGTGGGGCCAGGGGTGCGGGGAACAACACCTCGGCGGGAATGTGGGCCAGCGTGTCGGTCTCGTCGGGTTCGATGTGCACGAACTGCGAAGACGTGCAACAGGCCGTACATGTGCCGCAGGGAACATCGGTGCCACCCTCGCCGAGCAGCGCGCGCTGCATCGCAACGACCCACGACGAGAACGCACCGGCGGGGAGGTCGGGATCCTCGCCGAGATGGTCGCCGGTCACCGCGCCTGCCTACGCCGGGGATTCGGCCGGCGCGAGGTTCCACGCGCCGGCCACCAGCTCGTACGACCGGAGGCGGTCGGCGGGACCGTGGACCATCGTCGTGATCATCAGCTCGTCGGCGCCGGTGCGCAGCGCGAGCGCCTCGAGCTCGGCGCGCACGTGCTCGGGATCGCCCCGGATGAGCGGCGCCGTCCACGTTCGGACGAGCTCGCGCTCTGTGGGGGTGAACACGTACTCCGCGGCCTGTTCCGGTGTCGGGAGCCGCGACGGCCGCCCCTGGCGCAGGCGCACGAACGACAGCGCGCTCGGGCCCGAGAGCCAGCGGGCCTGGTCGTCGGTCTGCGCGCAGATGACCGGCACCCCGATCATCGCGTACGGGTGGTCGAGCTCCTCCGACGGCCGGAACGACGCTCGGTACAGCTCGAGCGCGGCCACGGTGTTGTGCGACGCGAAGTGATGCGCGAACGAGAACGGGAGCCCGAGTGCACCCGCGACCTGCGCGCTGTAGCCGCTGGAACCGAGCAACCACACCGCGGGTCGATAGCCGCCCGCGGGTACCGCGGTGATCTGCGGGTGCGTGCCGTCGAAGAACAGGAACAGATCGCGTAATTGCTCCGGAAACTCCTCCGCGGCGAACGGCGTGGGGTTCCGGCGCAGGGCCGCGGCGGTGACCGCGTCCGTCCCGGGAGCGCGTCCGAGCCCGAGATCGATCCGGCCCGGGTGCAACGCCTCGAGCATTCCGAACTGCTCGGCTACCACGAGCGCCGCGTGATTCGGGAGCATCACGCCGCCGGCACCGACGCGGATGGTCGTCGTCGACGCGGCCAGATGCGCGATCAGCACCGCCGGTGAGGAGCTCGCGATACCGGCCATGTTGTGATGCTCGGCCACCCACAACCGCGTGTACCCGAGGCGTTCGCCGAGGCGGGCCAGTGCGACCGAACCGGCCAGGGCCGCGGCCGCGGTCGAGCCCTCCCCTACCGGAGCGAGCTCGAGGATGGAGAGCGGCGGGTGGCGCGCCTCGGTGAGGTCGGTCATCGTGTCGTTGAACCCCGAACCGGCCCGCCGTCTTCCCGCCGGCTCGGATTCGAGGTGCCGGCGCTCACTCCGTCACGATCATTCATCGCCTTGATCGTCGCGCAGACGCGCTATCGCGCCAGCATGGCGCGCGCCCGGTACTGCTCGGCCATGATCCGAACGACCCCGGCCGGCGCCTTGTCGACCGAGCCCGCGGCGAACGGAGGCTGCGGGTCGTACTCGATGCCGAGTTGGATGCACTGCGCGTACTCGTCGCCGGCGATGCGAGCCGCGAGCGTGAGCGCCATGTCGATGCCGGACGAGACCCCGGCCGCGGTGACGATCCTTCCCTGCTCGACCACGCGCCGGCCGGTCGGGATCGCGCCGAACTCCCGCAAGCGCTCGAGCGAAGCCCAGTGCGTCGTGGCTTCCCTTCCCTCCAGCAATCCCGCGGCGCCGAGCAGCATCGAGCCCGTGCATACCGACGTGGTCCAGGTCGTGGTCGCATCGACAGCGCGGATCCATTCGAGGATCGCGCTGTCGCTTTCGAGCCCGCGCGTCGCGAATCCGCCCGGGACGACGAGCACATCCGCGCTCGTGACCTCGGACATCGAGTAGTCGGCGACGAGTCCGAGGAAGGCGTTGTCGGTGCGGACCACGCCGGCGGCCGGCGCGACGAACTTCACGTCGGCTCCGGGAAGACGCTGCAACACCTCGTAGGGCCCGACGATGTCGAGCGCGGTGATGCCTTCGAAGACGAGACATGCGATGTCCACAGTTTCTCCTTGGGGCCGGCTACGCCGATCGGCGCGCGCGGGACGGTGGGATGGAACGGAAGCGGTCGCGGTACTCGGTCGGGCTGGCGCCGACGCGGCGCGCGAACGCGCGCCGCAGCGTTTCGGGCGTCCCGAACCCCGAAGTGGTGGCGACCTCGTCGACGCTCAGCGCGGTGGTCTCGAGCAACCGGCGCGCGACCTCGATCCGGACCTGCTCCACGTAGGCCGCCGGGGTACAGCCGACGTCGGCCCGAAACACGCGCGCGAAGTGCCGGGGGCTCATGGCGACGCGTGCCGCGAGTCGCTCGACGCTGTGGTCGTTCGCCGGATGTTCGCCGATCCAACCTTGGAGTTCGCGCAACGGATCTCGGGCCGCGCGTTGCGCACTCAGCTGCGCGCTGAACTGGGCCTGCCCTCCGGGGCGCTGGACGTACATGACCAGTTGGCGGGCAACGGCGCGCGCCACGTCCGGGCCGAGGTCGTCGGCGACCAGAGCCAGCGCGAGATCCATGCCCGCGGTGACACCGGCGGACGTCCACACGGCACCGTCTCGGACGAAGATGCGATCGGCCTCGACCTCGATCTTCGGATAGGAGCGCTCCAAGCGATCACACGAAGCCCAGTGCGTGGTCGCGCGCTTGCCGTCGAGCAGGCCGGCCGCCGCGAGGACGAACGCGCCGGTGCACACCGAGGCCACCCGCCGGCTGCGGCGCGCCAGGTTCGACACCGCGCGCACGAGCTTCTCGTCGGCGGCCGCCGCGAACGCGCCCTCGCCCCCGACGACGACGAGGGTGTCGATCGGACCCCGCACGGAGGCGATCGACCGGTCGGCGACGATACCGGGCCCCCGGACGGTGACCACCGGCCCCGCTTCGGCCGCGGCGACGACGATCTCGTACCCGCCCGACGCGGCGAACACCTCGTGCGGTCCGACCAGGTCGAGTGCGGTGATGCGGGGATAGGCGACGAAGACGACTCGGCGGCTCACGACGCCCATTGTGCGGCGCACCCCGTGTGGCAGCAATGACATTTCGCAGACGATTCCTGCCATCGCCCAGCCCGGTCGCCCGCTCGGGGCCCGCCCGGGTGCTACAAGGAGACGATGACCGAACGGGCCTACCGCCTCATATCGGGCGACAGCCACGTCAACGAGCCCGGCGACCTCTGGACCGCGCGGGTGCCGGCGGGGTTCCGCGACCGGGCACCCCGGATCGACACCTTCGACCAGGGCGACGCGTGGGTGATCGAAGGCGTCCACGATCCGATCAACTTCGGCATGAACGCGTGCGCCGGCCTCGAGCCGAGCGAGATGCACGCGTGGTCACGCTTCGAGGACATGCGCCACGGTGGCTACGACCCCGCGGCGCGGCTCGCGGAGATGGACCGTGACGGCGTCGACGCCGAGGTGCTCTACCCCACCCCGCGCCTCGCCCAGGGCGTCGTCGCGACGAAGGATGTCGGCTTCCATCTCGCGCTGGTGCGCGCGTACAACGACTGGCTCTCCGACTACGTCGCGCTCGCACCCGAACGCTTCGGTGGCCTCATGTTGGTGCCCAACCGCGGCGCCGAACACGCGGTGGCCGAGATCGATCGTGTGCTCGACCGGCCCGGCATCCGGGGCGTGCTGTTGGGCTGTTACCCGAACGGGACGCTCGAGATCACTCCCGACGACGACGCGGTATGGGCCCGGATCGTCGACGCCGGCGTACCGCTCAACATCCACGTGAGCCTGTCGCAGCACATGCCCGCCGCGCATCGCGCCGCGCTCCCGGGCTACGGCCGCTTCTTCGACGCACCGAATCGCATCGTGCAACTCATCTTCGCGGGGGTGTTCGATCGCTTCCCGGCGCTGAACGTCGTCGTCGCCGAGGTCGACTGCGGTTGGGTGCCCTACTTCAAGGAACAGATCGACAACAACTACCGCCGCCTCGACGCCATCAGCGATTTCCGCATCACCGCGCGCCCGAGTGAGTACGTCGAACGGCACCTGCACTTCACGTATCTCACCGACCCGTTCGGGATCTCGAACCGCCATTCCATCGGCGTCGACCGCATTCTCTGGTCGAGCGACTACCCGCACATCTCGAGCGACTGGCCGCATTCGTGGGCCGCGATCGACGAGACCTTCACCGGTGTTCCGGCCGTGGAGCGCGACACGATCCTCGCCGGGAACGCGCAACGCTTGTACGGCTTCGGGCGCTGAGCCGTCGTCACCCGAGCCCGAGCGCGCGGAGATCCTGTTCGAGCTCGGTGACCTGCAGCGCGCGCAGCGGCAGGTAGGGCGGGCGCAACGCCCCGCCGTCGCGACCGACGAGTGCGAGCGCCGCCTTCAGCGACCGTGGGTTGCCGCCGCGGGCCAGCGCGGAATTCAGCCGCAAGAGTGGTTCCACCAACGGCGTCTCGCCGCGCTCCAGGGCCTCCCACACACCGCTCACGAGCGCGGGTGCCACGTTCGCCTCGAAGCAGAGCACGCCGCCTGCACCGAGCGCGTGCATCGCGACGATCTCGCGCACCATCCCCACCCGCACCTCGATCCGCGCACCGAACCGATCGACGAGCCGCTGCACGTACGAGGACAGCTCCTCGGGGCGCGGGTCGGAGACGTTCACCACCCGCACGTGGGGATAGTCCTCCACGAGTCGCTCGACGAGCGCGATCGGAAGCTCGTAGCCCGAGAGCGCGGTGTTGTTCGAGAGGTGCACGTCGCACGCGACGGCCTCGACGACCGAGCGGAAGTGCGCCTCCAACTCGTCCTCGCGCAGGCGCAGCGGACCCGGACGCGGCCCGATGATCTGCACCGCGTCGACACCTTCGGCCTCGGCCGCGACCGCCAGCGCGCAGGTTTGCGCGGTCGATGCCGCGAGCCCGATCCCCGCCGCGGCCACCGGCACCCGCCCGCGCAGCTCGTCGACGGCAATGCGATACAGCCGGACCTTCTCCTCGAACGCCAGGAGATCGCCCTCGCCGCTGCCCTGGCTCGCGACGTACACCCCGGCACCGTGGTCGCCGATGAAGCGCAGGTGCGCCCGCGCCAACCGCTCGTCGATCGCACCGGTTCGATCGAACGGCGTGATGCTCATCGCGTGCACGCCGACCTTCTTCGCAGCCACGCCCCACGTTGACAGGTGCCGCCCCGGTCGGGCCAGCTACGATCGCCCGCCGCTCATGGATCTCTCCTTCAGCCCCGCCGAGGAAGCTTTCCGCGCCGAGTGCCGCGCCTGGCTCGAAGCCAACGTGCCGCGCCCGGCGCCGGCGTCGGGCGATACGCGCGCCGGCTTCGCGGCGCATCTCGAGTGGGAGCGCCGCCTCTTCGACTCCCGCTTCGCGGTCGTGTCCTGGCCCCACGAGTTCGGCGGTCGCGACGCGAGCCTCTGGGAATGGCTCATCTTCGAGGAGGAGTACTACCGCGCCGGCGCGCCGCAACGCGTGACCCAGAACGGCATCTTCCTGCTCGCCCCCACGATCTTCGAGTTCGGCACCCCCGACCAGCAGGCCCGCATCCTCCCGAAGATGGCGTCGGGCGAGCAGACGTGGTGCCAGGGCTGGTCGGAACCCAACGCCGGCAGCGACCTCGCCGGGATCCAGAGCAAGGCCGTGCGTGACGACCTCGCCGGCGGCTGGCGCCTGTCAGGGCAGAAGACCTGGACGACGCGCGGTGCGTTCTGCACGCACCTCTTCGGCCTCTTCCGCAGCGATCCCGACGCCGAGCGTCACCACGGCCTCACCTATTTCCTGGTCGACCTCTCCAAACCCGGGGTCACGGTGCGCGGCGTCGAACGCCTCGACGGCGACGAAGGCTTCGCCGAGGTGTTCTTCGACGACGTGTTCGTCCCCGACGCCGACGTGCTCGGCGCGCCGAACCAGGGTTGGGCGGTCGCGATGGCCACCACCGGGTCCGAACGCGGACTCACCCTGCGCTCACCCGGCCGGTTCCTCGCCACCGCGCAACGGTTGATCGACCTGTACCACTCCCACGGCGGCGATCCCGCGCTGCGCGACCGCCTCGTCGCCGCGTACATCGACGCCGAGGCCTACCGCTGGCAGACGTTTTGGACCGTCACCCGGCTCGTCGAGGGGATCAGCGCGGGTGCGGAGTCGTCGATGGTCAAAGTGTTCTGGTCGGAGCTCGACGTGAAGCTGCACGAGATCGCGCTCGACCTCCTCGGCCCGCACGCGGAGTTGCTCGACGGCGACACCGGCGCGTGGATGAAGGGCTACGAGTTCGCGCTCGCGGGCCCCATCTACGCGGGCACGAACGAGATCCAGCGCAACGTGATCGCGGAGCGCGTCCTCGGATTGCCGAGACGCTGACCATGCGGTTCGCGTTCGACGACGAGCAACTCGCGTTCCGCGACGCGGTGCGTGAGCTCTTCGAGAAGGAGTGCACACCCGCGCACGTTCGCCTCGCGTGGACGAATGCCACCGGACGCATCCCCGGGCTGTGGGACAAGCTCGTCGAGATGGGCGTGGTCGGGATGCTCGCTCCGGAGTCGAGCGGCGGGCTCGGGCTCACGATGGTCGATCTCGTGCTGCTCCTCGAGGAATCCGGTCGCTGCGCACTGCCGGAACCGCTCGTCGAGACCGCCGCGTTCGGGGTTCCGTACCTCGAGCGTGTCGACGTCACCGTCGGCGTCGCGCGCTCGCTCGTCCCGTGGGCCGACACGGTCGACGTCATCATCACCGACGCCGGTCGCTTTCCCCGCACCGAGGTCGAGCTCGTCGCGCATCCGTCGGTCGACGGCGCCCGGCGCCTCTTCGAAGTACGCGGCTCGGCCACGCCGATCGACAGCGAAACGCTCGGGGCCGCGTTCACCCGCGGTGCCGTCGGGACCGCCGCGCAGCAGTGCGGGCTCGCGCAGCGAATGCTCGACATGACCGCCGAGTACGCCAAGGAACGCCGGCAGTTCGGCGTGCCGATCGGGTCGTTCCAGGCGGTGAAGCATCATCTCGCGAACGCGCGCGTCGCACTCGAGTTCGCCCGGCCCCTCGTCTACCGCGCCGCGGCCACGCTCGAGCCCGCGCACGCGAGCATGGCGAAGAGCAAGGCCGACGACGCTGCACTCGTCGCGGCCAGAGCGGCCCTGCAGTGTCACGGCGCGATCGGCTACACGACCGAATACGACCTGCACCTCTACATGAAGCGAGCGTGGGCACTGGCCCGTTCGATGGGCGACGGCCGTGCTCACCGTGACCGCGTCGCGGCCACCATCCTTTAGCATGCCGTCCCTATGAACGACCGCATGAACGAGGCCTACATCGTCGACGCCGTGCGCACACCCGTCGGGAAGCGCAACGGCGGACTCTCGAAGGTGCACCCCGCCGACCTCGGCGCCCATTCGATCCGCGCACTGTTCGATCGGGTCGACGTGGATCCCGCCGCGGTCGACGACGTCGTGTTCGGTTGCGTCGACACCATCGGTCCGCAGGCCGGCGACATCGCGCGCACGTGCTGGCTCGTCGCGGGGATGCCCGACGAGGTTCCCGGCACCACCGTCGACCGTCAGTGCGGATCATCGCAACAAGCCGTCCACTTCGCTGCACAAGGTGTGATGTCGGGTACCGCCGATCTCATCGTGGCGGGTGGTGTGCAGAACATGAGCGCGATCCCGATCAGCGCCGCGATGCTGGCCGGCGAGCAGTACGGCTTCGACGATCCGTTCGGCGGATCGCCGGGCTGGGAAGCGCGCTACGGCACCCAGGAGGTCTCGCAGTTCCGCAGCGCGGAGATGATCGCGGAGAAGTGGAACATCACCCGCGACGACATGGAGGCCTTCGCGGTCGAGTCCCACGAGCGCGCGCTGCGCGCCCGGGCCGAGGGTCGCTTCGCCAAGGAGATCGTCCCGCTCGGCGACGCGACGTCCGACGAAGGCCCGCGTGAGCCGAACCTCGACAAGATCCGCTCGCTCCCCACCCTCGTCGAAGGCGGCCGCCTCACCGCGGCGATGGCGTCGCAGCTGTCCGACGCGTCCGCTGCGCTCCTGATCGCGAGCGCCGACGCGGTGCGTATCCACGGGCTGAAGCCCCGGGCGCGGATCCACCATCTGTCGGTGCGCGGTGCAGATCCGGTGTGGATGCTCACCGCGCCGATCCCGGCCACCGCGTACGCGTTGGCAAAGTCGGGGATGTCCCTCGACGACATCGACCTCGTCGAGATCAACGAGGCGTTCGCGTCGGTGGTCATCGCGTGGCAAAAGGAGACCGACGCGGATCTCGCCAAGGTCAACGTCAACGGCGGCGCGATCGCGCTCGGCCATCCGTTGGGCGCGACCGGCGCCCGACTCATGACCACGCTGCTCCACGAGTTGGAGCGCACCAACGGTCGGTACGGCCTGCAGACGATGTGCGAGGGCGGCGGGCAGGCCAACGTCACGATCATCGAGCGGCTGTAGACACCCGCTCCCGCTTGCGCAAGCTCAGGGCGCCGATCACGACGAACACCACGCCCCCCACGATCAGCTTCAGCGAGACGATCGCGAAGGTGATGTCGCGTCCGATCGTGCTCGCGTCGACGATCGTATGCGTCGGGTTCGCGGGGTCGTAGCGCACCCGGACGGTCGGACCGAGGCTGCTCCCCTCGCCGTGCTGTTCGGGCTCGCGCGTGCGCACCACCCGATTGTCGGCGGTCGTGAACGTGATGCCGCCGCTGCCGTCGCGTACCGCGGTCACGGGCACGTAGCGAGCGCGGCGTTCGGCGTCGTGCTGGTGGAGTTGCCAGGTGAGGATCGCCGCTCCGACACCGAGGAGGGCCACCAGCGCGCCGGCCACGACCGCGGTCCACGCTCGCCGGCGCGTCCACTTCGGGGTCGCCGCCGTGGCCGGCGAGGCGCTCCCGGGCACGCGCTCCGTTCGCTGTCGCGCCCGCGCGTGGTCGTAGTCGCGTCGCGTGCGGTGATTCGAGAGCACGCCGTACGCGGCGACCAGCTCGCTGAACCTGGCCGCGGCGTCGGGCTCGACGCTCGTGTCCGGATGCAGTTGCTTGGCCCGGGTCCGGAACGCCCGGGCGATCTCGTCGCCGGTCGCCGACGGGGCGGCGCCGAGGACCTCGTACAAGTCGGCGCTGACCGGGGCAACCGTCGCCACCTCGTCAACCTACCGCCGCGGGTCAGTCGTCCTTCAATGCGACCGCGTTCGGGGTGACGTTCATCTTGGGCACGTAGACGTCGTCGTCGACCTCGCGCGCCTCGCCCTGGAACTTGGCCCGCAGCTCGCGAGTGCACTCGGGGCACGGTCCCGCGAAGCGCAGCATCGTCTCCGCGCCGCAGCGCAGGCACGGCATCGGCTCGGGCGGGAACGCGGCGGGATCGAAGTGCACGAGTCCGAGAGGCATTCGGGCATCCTCGCGCGCAGCGCCGCGCTAGTGGGCGATCGCGGCGCCCGCCAGCCCGCCCACGACCGCGAGCAGGAGCGGGACGACGACCAGCGAGGCCCGGTACTCGGCCCGCGTGCGTTCACCGGACGCCCGCCGGCGCGCGTCGGCCCGGGCGACGTAGATCGACAGGAGGAGACCGAGCAGTAGGCCGCAGACCGCGCCCACGCCGGCCCCGCTCACTCCGGAGTGCTCCCGCCCCGTTCGGGCTCGGGCGACATGAACGCGATGGGAACCGTCAGCCCGCACGCCTCGTGGCGCAGGGTCGCGATCCGACGGCCCGGTTGGGTCGCGTCCTTGATCGTTCCGAGCCGGTCGCCGAGGAGCCGCGCGCACGCGTCGAGATCGGAGACGGTCGGCGAGAGACCGAACAGCCGCTCACCCGCGTCTCCGGTGCCGTCCATCGGTCCCACGAGCTCGATGATGACCTCGCCCGCTCGGAAGAACGTCTGCGTCTTGCCGTTGCCGAGATCACGCACGCGGCGGACCTGCAGACCGAGGTCGGCGTAGCTCAGCACCGAGCGCTGCGGATCATCGGTGAAGACCACGAGGTGATCGAGCAACACGGTGCCGTTGGGATGCTCGGCCGGCTCGACGAGTCGGTTCGGCGCCGAGTGTCCACGCCGAGATCCCCGTGTCACCGACGCCGGTCTGCACGCGCACGTGCCCGATGCGGCACACGCCGTCCGGGTCGACGGTGAAGCCCGCGGCACGCCACGCGTCGGCGTCACCGGCGACCGCGAGACCGACGAGCGCGGGCCCGCTCACGCGACCAGCTCCGCGAGCCGGTCGAGGCGCGGCAGTACCTGATCGTGCGTTCCACCGGGGAGTCGGAGCACGACCTCCTCGATGCCGATCGACCCGTAGTACTCGAGCTTGCCCGCGTCGGGAACCGTTCCGAACGGCACGATGCGCATCGTCTTCGGGTCACGACCGCGCGCCTCGCAGGCACGCGCCAGATCCCCGATCGCGGCGCGCACTCCCGCGCCCCCGATCGGGATCCACCCGTCGGCGTACTCGGCCACGTGCGCGAACAACTTCGGCCCGGGCGCACCACCGATGAGGATCGGCGGGCCTCCGGCCGTAGGTTTCGGCCACGACCACGACGGCGAGAGGTGCACGAACTCGCCGTCGTACGAGCCGACGTCGTCGTGCCACAACGACTTCATCGCCAGCACGTGCTCGCGCGCGACGTCGCGCCGGCGCTTCATGTCGACACCGTGGTCTTCGGCCTCGTCGGCGTTCCAGCCGAAGCCGACCCCGAACACGAAGCGGCCCCCGCTCTCGCGATCGAGGCTCGCCACCGCCTTGGCCGTGACGATCGGCTCGCGCTGCGCAACGAGACAGATCCCCGTGCC
The DNA here is from genome assembly GCA_963812205.1 of uncultured Actinomycetes bacterium. Taxonomy (GTDB): domain Bacteria; phylum Actinomycetota; class Acidimicrobiia; order IMCC26256; family PALSA-610; genus PALSA-610. The sequence goes on along the minus strand of CAWEUJ010000002.1, from coordinate 617,171 downwards.
CACGACCAGTCGCTCCGTCACCGCGGCCGCCATGGCGAGCGCCACGAACGGGTCGAGCGTGCGCTTGTACTCCTCCGCCAGCTCGGCGTCGCCGGTGGGCGGAGGGGTGCGGCGGCTGATCGGGATGTGGGTGTGCTCGGGAACGTACAGCGAGTGCAGGCCGCGCGCCTCGATCTCCCGGGCCAGCTCGACCGGGCCAATGGTCTGGTCGGTCATGAACATCGTCACACCGAACTTCACACGCCACCCCTACCCACGCAGTGATTTTCGGCTCACCGTACCCGCGGCCATGCCGCGGTCCACGCAAAACGGGCGTACGCCGCGAGCCGGGTATCAGCTTCGTCCGGAAACGGTCCGACAGAACAGGGGAATGGATCGTTCTCCCTTCCGAGCGCTCGGCGAGACCCTCGTGATGGCCTTCGTCGCGCTCGCGGGTCTGCTGACACTGCGCGGGCTCGGAATCCTCGCACCCGTGCCCGTCGGCGCCCTCGTCGGCATCACGGTCGGCGGACTCGCGCTGACGACCATGATCATCTACTGGAAGCGGGCGCGCATCATCCCCGTCAGTGTGCGCGTCGGCGTGCAAATGGTCAGCACGACGTGCGTGATCTACGCGACGGGATGGGGACCGGTGCTTTCGGTCGGGTTCGTCTTCTGCGCCGCGCAGGCGGTGGCGATGGAAGGTTCACCCGCCGTCCTCCCCGCGACCCTGTGGAGCCTCATATGCCTCGCGGGAGCAGAGACCGCGGTGGGACTCGGTTGGGCGCCGAGCGTCGTGAGCCCCACTCGCAGCCACGGCATCGCCGTGTTGATGGCGGCCGGACTGCTGTTCGTCATGCGGATCGTGTGGGTGAGCGCGCGCGACCGCGAAGCGGCGGCCGCCGCGCTCTCGGCGAGCGAAGACCGGTTCCGGCGATTGCTGGCCAACGCGGCCGACGCGGTCGTCGTCCTCGATCGGGACCGGACCATCGTGTTCGCGACCGAGGCGATCGAGACCTTGACCGGGTACTCGGTCGACGAGCTGGTCGGGCGCAGCGACCGGGCCGAGCTCGTCTTCTTGGAGGACGTAGAACGGATTCACGACATCCAACACACCGACACCGGCGAGCAACCCGCGCAATCGCTGCGCGAGGACATCCGGATTCAACATCGCGACGGCTCGACGCGCTGGTGCCAGATCACCATCACGGACCAACTCGACGACCCCGTCATCGAGGGCGTCGTCGTCAACGTGCACGACATCACCGAACGACGCGAGGCCGAGGCGGGCATCGCCGCGGCGGAGGCCCGCTTCCGCTCGCTCGTGCAGCACGCGGCCGACGGCATCCTGATCCTCGACCTCGAAGCCCGCTGCTTGTACGTCAGCCCGTCGTACGAGCGCCTGACCGGTCAGCGGGAGTCGTCGCTCGTCGGCAACTTCGTGAGCCGGCACGTGCATCCCGACGACGTCGCCCGCATCGGCGCGGCGTGGGCGCGGATGCTCGAGTGCCCGGAAGAGACGACGCGGGCGATGGTGCGCGTCCGGCACGCGGACGGACGATGGCGTTGGCAGGACAGCTCGATCTCGAACCGGCTCGACGATCCCACGATCAACGGGATCGTCCTCAACGTCCGCGACGTCACGGAGCGCAAGGCGCTCGACGATCTGCTCGCCGAGGAGTCGCGCATCTTGGAGATGATCGCGTGGGGCGAGCGGCTCGAAACCGTCCTCGACAAGGTCGCAACCTTGACCGCGGCGTGCACGGAGGCGCAGTACTGCCTCATCCGCATACTGGAAGGTGGCGAGCTACGGGTGGCTGCGGCGCCGGGGTTCCCCGTGGAGCACTTCGAGCGCGTCTCCTCGATCCGCGTCGATGCGGGCCTCTCCTCCGCGCGCGTCGCCAAGAACCGCGAGGAAATCTTCGCGGTATACACCGACGGTGGCAACGAACCGGTCCCCGCGGTCGCGGCGGAGATGGGGACGCGCATCAGCTGGGCAGTTCCGATCGAGCTCCCGAACCGAGACGCGGTCGCGGGCACCCTCACCCTCCTCTTCGACACCGACGACATCGACCGCGACCGTCATCGCCCACTGCTCGAACGGGTCGTCTCGTTGGCGGCCGTCGCGATCGAGCAGTCGCGCGCCCGTGAAGACCTCGAACACCGCGCCTATCACGACGCGCTCACCGGCCTGCCGAACCGGGCACTGCTGAACGATCGCTTGACCCACGCGCTGCAGCGGTCGCGGCGCGGTCACACCGCGGTGGCGGTGCTCTTCCTCGACCTCGACCGGTTCAAGCTCGTCAACGACAGCCTCGGCCACGACGCCGGCGACCGGCTCCTCACCCAGGTCGCGCAACGCATGGTCGACGGGCTACGCGATTCCGACACGGTCGCCCGGCTCGGCGGCGACGAGTTCGTCGTCGTCGTCGAAGACGTGAAGGACGATCTCGAGGTCCACGCCGCGGTGGCGCGGGTCGCGGCCATCTTGGAACAACCCTTCGAGGTCGATGCCGAGACCTTGTTCGTGAGCGCAAGCATCGGAGTCTCGGTCGCGCACGACGACGCGACCGCCGCCGATCTGCTGCGCGAGGCCGACGACGCGATGTACCGGGCCAAGCAACGCGGCCGGCGCAGCGTCGAGTACCAGACCGGGCGCAGCGACGCTCCGACGGCGACCAACCGGCTCGCACGTGTCACCGGGCTGCACCGCGCGCTGGAGCGCGACGAGCTCGTCGTCTACTACCAACCGGTCGTCGACATTCACTCGAAGATCCCTGTGGCGCTCGAAGCGCTGGTGCGCTGGAAACATCCCGAGCTCGGTCTCGTACCGCCCGGCGACTTCATCCCCCTCGCCGAGGACACCGGCCTCATCGTGCCGCTCGGCTGGCGGGTGCTCGAGCACGCGCTGCGCCGCCTGCTCTACCGCCCCGATCTCGCGGTCGCAGTCAACGTGTCGGCGCGCCAGTTGTCGGAAGCCGATTTCGTACCGCGGCTCACCGAGCTCGTGGCCTGCGTACCGAGGGGCTCGTTGACGATCGAGATCACCGAAAGTCTCCTCATCGACGACCCCGACAACACGGCCGCGGCACTGTCCGCACTCGACGAGGTCGGCGTTCGCATCGCGCTCGACGACTTCGGCACCGGCTACTCGAGCCTCTCCAACCTCAGCGCGCTGCCGATCCACCAGCTCAAGATCGATCGCAGCTTCGTGTCGGGCCTCGGCGAACGCCCGGAAGCGGAGACGTTGGTGAGCGGCATCATCAATCTCGGCCACGGTCTCGAGCTCGAGGTGGTAGCCGAAGGCGTGGAGACCGAGCAACAGGCCCGCCGGCTCGAACGACTCGACTGCGACTTCGCGCAGGGGTTCCTGTTCGGACGACCGGAACCCTGGGTGGAACCGAACGTCGACGTCGGGGCGGCGACCCCGCCCGCGTAAGCACCGTTCTCGCATCGCTTCGACGAATTCCCCGACGGTAGGGTTCCGCCCCGTGAACGGCATCTGCGAGGGACGCATCGTCATCGTCACCGGCGCGGGACGCGGCATCGGCCGCGAGCACGCGCTCGCCTTCGCCCGCGAGGGCGCGCACGTCGTCGTGAACGACCTCGGCGTGGCGCGCGACGGTACGGGCGGGAGCTCCGGGCCGGCCCAGGACGTGGTCGACGAGATCCACGCACTCGGCGGCGAGGCCACGGCGAACACCGACGACATCGCCGACTGGTCGGGTGCGCAGCGCCTGGTGCAGGTCGCGGTCGACACGTTCGGCGGCCTCGACGTGGTGGTCAACAACGCCGGCTTCGTCCGCGACCGCATGCTCTTCACGACGAGCGAAGAGGAGTGGGACGCGGTGATCCGCGTGCACCTGAAAGGGCACTTCGCCGTGACGCGGCACGCGTCGGAGTACTGGCGGGCGCGCAGCAAGGCGGGTGAAGCCGTCGACGCCCGGATCGTCAACACGTCGTCGGGCGCCGGGCTCATGGGCAGCGTCGGCCAGGGCGCGTACTCGGCCGCCAAGGGCGGCATCGCCGCGCTGACGCTCGTCGAGTCGGCGGAGATGGGCCGGTACGGAGTGACCGCGAACGCGATCGCACCGGCGGCGCGCACGCGCATGACCGAAGAGGTGTTCGCCGACCGGATGCAGGTGCCCGACTCGGGGTTCGACGTCAACGATCCGGCGAACATCTCGCCGCTGGTCGTCTGGCTCGGGAGTACCGACTCGGCGAGCGTCACCGGCCGGGTGTTCGAGGTCGAGGGCGGCATCATCTCCGTCGCCGACGGGTGGCAACACGGGCCGAGCATCGACAAGGGCGCGCGCTGGGAGCCGGCCGAGGTCGGTCCCGCGGTGCACGAGCTGCTCGTCCGGGCCCCCGCGCCCGCACCGGTCTACGGCGCGCAGTGACCCGCGCGCATCCCGCGCCCGCCGAGATCCGGGCGCGCTGGCGCGCGCAGCACGTCTGGACCGACGAGACGTTGCTCGACCGCATCGCCGCCGCGGATCCGGCGCATCTCGCGATCGTCGACGGCGACCGTCGCGTCACCGTCCGGCAACTCCGCGAGCAGGCCGATCTCTATGCGGCGGCGCTGTGGTCGCGCGGAGTACGTCCCGGCAGCGTCGTGTGCTGGCAGCTGCCGAACTGGTGGGAGGCCGTTGCGTTCTGCTGGGGCGTGTGGCGGTGCGGCGCGACCGCGAGCCCGATCACGCCGGCGCTGCGGCGCGCGCGAAGTCGGCTTCATTCTCGACCAGACGAAGGCGCGCATCATCGCCGTGCCGCACGAGTTCCGGGGCACCGACTACGTCAGCATGGTTCGCGGCATCGGTTTCGACGGCGATGTGATCGCGTTCCGCGGGCCGCAGGCGACCCTGGCCGACGCCGACGTTCCGCCCGAGCCCGCTCTCGACGCCGACGACGCGGCCGTGATCCTGTGGACCTCCGGCACGACGTCCGACCCCAAAGGCGTCGTGCACACCCATCAGTCGTTGCGCGTCGAGGCCGACACGATCGCCGCCGCGCACGCGATGCGACGGGGCGAATCGCTGCTGCTCCCGATGCCCGTCACCCACGTCGCCGGGCTCACCTACGGCGTGCTGCTCCCGGTCACCGGCGCGATCACCACCGTGTTGATGGACACCTGGGAGCCGGGACGCGCCCTCGACCTCGTCGAGCGCGAGGCGGTCGCGGTGATGATCTCCACCCCCGTGTTCATGCGCACGATGATCGACCACCCCGCGTTCTCGTCCACCGACCGGTCGTCGGTGCGCATGTTCTCGCTCGGCGGCGCGGGAGTCGCGCCGGCCATGGTGCGCGAGGGCGCCGCGGCGTTCGACTGCTGGTGCAAACGCACCTACGGGTCTACGGAATACCCGACACTCACGACCGGCCGCGCCGGCGACACGCTGGAGCGTGACGCCACGACCGACGGCCCGCTCATCGGTGCCGCGGAGCTGCGCATCGTCGATCCGGAGACGCTCGGTGACCTTCCGGCGGGTGTCGCGGGCGAGCTCTTGGCTCGCGGCCCGGAGATGTTCGTCGGCTATCTCGACGGAGCGCTCGACGCCGACGCGTTCGCCGACGACGGATGGTTCCGCACCGGCGATCTCGCGGTGTACGACGGCGAGTACCTCACGATCGTCGACCGGTTGAAGGACATCATCATCCGGGGCGGCGAGAACATCTCCGCCCAGGAGGTCGAGGCGTTGCTCGTCACCCATCCCACGATCGCCGAAGCCGCGTGTGTCGCGATCCCCGACCCCGTGATGGGAGAGCGGGTCTGCGCGTTCGTGATCCCCTCCCCCGGCGCCGTCCCCGTGCTGGACGACATCCGCGCCCACCTGGTCGAGTGCGGGCTGGCCCGGTTCAAGCTGCCCGAACAGCTGGAAGTACGCGACGCCTTGCCCCGCACCGCCAGCGGGAAGGTGCAGAAGTCGCCGCTGCGCGACGAGGTGCGCTCGGGCTGAGTCAGCCCGGGAGCTCGAGCGATCGGTAGACCGCACGGACGAGCTCCGCGCTCCGCGGGTCGCCCTCGCGCGCGTCGAAACGCAGATCGTTCATCACGTAGGCGAACGCGATGCCCGTGTCGGGATCGGCGAACGCGAGCGAGCCGCCCGCGCCGGCATGACCGAAGGCGTCGGGAGGATTCGCGGCGCCGAACGACCGTCCGAGCATGAAGCCGAGACCGAAGCAGCTCTCGGTCATCAACACTTCGTCTTTCCCGCAGGCACGCTCCAGCGTGGCACGCGCCACGGTGGCGGACGCGAGCGTGCGGTGACCATCGAGGTCGCCGATGCACGAGGCGTAGAGACGCGCCAGACCCCGGGCGTTCCCGATGCCGTTCGACGAGGGCAGCTCCGCCGCGTGCAGCCGACGCGTGTTCCACATCGAGTCGTAGTTGAAATGCCCACCGGGATTCGAGAGCACGCGCGCCAGCAGGAGGTCGTCGCCGAACGGGCGCAACACCTCCCGCAAATCCTCCTTCGGCGGCACCAGTTGCGCGACCCGAGGTTCGAGCGTTTCGGGGAGCCCGATCCAGAAGTCGATACCGAGGGTGTCCGCGATCTCCTCCCGCCAGAACGTGCCGACGCTGCGATGCTTCGGATCGACCCGGCGGATGATCTCGCCGACGAGCCAGCCGAAGGTGCGCATGTGGTAGCCGTGCTTCGTGCCCGGCTCCCAGATCGGCGCCTGGGCCGCGAGCGCGTCGACCATCGGCGCCCACGCCAACGACTCGTCGAGCGTGAAGTCGCCCTCCACGTACGGCAGGCCGGCCTGGTGCGACATCACCTGACCAACGGTGATCGCTTCCTTGCCGTTCGCGCCGAACTCCTGCCAGAACGTCGCGACCGCGGCTTCGGGGTCGAGCAGTCCCCGTTGCACCAGGAGATTCGCGCAGACGGCGGTAACGCCCTTCGTCGCGGAGAAGACGAGGACGATCGTGTCCTCGAGCCAGGGGCTCCCGTTCGTCGGATCGGCGAGACCGCCCCAGAGATCGACGACCGGTTCCCCGTCGAGATACACGCAGACCGCCGCGCCGACCTCACCGCGCGCGTCGAAGTTCTCCGCGAACGCGTCGAGAACCGGTTCGAACTCCGTCGCGACAACGCCGTCGATCGCCATGGAGGTGAGTGTAATTCCGCGTGTCCGTATCGTCTCGGTGCAACGAATCGTCCTTGTTCCGTCGGCTGCATCTCGCGCGCAAGCTCGAGAAGTTGCACGAAGACGCCGCTGCGTTCCGGGCGGGTGCGATCTCTCACCGGCACGTCGTCGTGGTCGCGAACGCGTACACCCCGGCCCGGGCCGAGCAGATGGCCGGGCTCGAAGGCGAGCTCGTCGACGCCGCGCAGAAGCGCTGCCCGAGCGAGCCGGCCGGAATCGTTCGTCACGTCACCGACGCGATCGACGGTGACGGTGGCGCGGCGGCCGACGACGCGGCCTACGAACGGCGGGCGTGCTACACGGCAACCACGCTGGGCGGCGACCTCGACGTCCGAGCCAACGGCGATCACGCCGAGGGTCGGGCGTTCCTGAACGGCCCCACTTCGTGACCGTGATCGACGTCGACGAGCTCCCCGTAGCCGGCCCGGAGATCATCGCCGCGGTGCGCGACGAGATCCGCCACGACGGCTTCTTGTCCCGTGCCACGATCGAACGGCTGACCTGCGACTGCGACATCAGCCGGGTCATCACCTCGGGACGGTCCGAGATCATCGACGTCGGTCGCACCACGCGCAGCTCTTGTGTTGGAGCCACCACCGCGAACGACACAAGCTCGATGCCCAAGCCGGCGCCGGGTAGCGGCAGCATCGTGGGCGCGGCGCGTGTCGGTCGACAGACTCGCTCGCCGCACACGTCACGCAATTCGTAGCACGGCACGGACTCGGCTGCGATCATGAGCGCATGACCTATACCCACGGCCACCACGAGAGCGTGTTGCGATCGCACCGCTGGCGCACGGTGGAGAACTCGGCTGCGTACGTCGCCTCCTACTTCACCGCGGGAACACGCGTGCTCGACGTGGGCTGTGGGCCCGGGACGATCACGCTCGACATCGCGCGCCGGGTCGCGCCCGGCCCGGTGATCGGGATCGACGCGTCGCCCGATGTGATCGCGCAGGCACAACGTGACACGACCGGCGTCGACAACGTCGCGTTCGCGAGGGGCGACGTGTACGCGCTCGACTTCCCCGACGCCACCTTCGACGTCGTGCACGCGCACCAGGTGCTGCAGCACCTTCCCGATCCGGTCGGCGCGCTCCGGGAGATGCGCCGCGTCTGCAAGCCCGACGGTGTCGTCGCCGCGCGCGACGTCGACTACGCCGCGTTCACCTGGTACCCGGATCAGCCGACGCTCGCGGCATGGCTCTCGCTCTATCGCGACATTGCGCGCTCGAATCGCGGCGAGCCCGACGCGGGCCGGTTCCTGCTGGCCTGGGCGCACGCGGCCGGGTTCTCCGTCGTCGAACCGACCGCGTCGGCGTGGTCGTTCGCCACTCCCGAAGACCGCACCTGGTGGGGCGAGCTCTGGGCCGACCGCATGACCGCCTCGGCCATCGCCGAACAGGCCGAACGCGAAGGCTTCGCGACCCGCGCCGAGCTCGACGCGATGGCCGCCGCCTGGCGGAGCTGGGCCGCCGACCCCGACGCCTGGTTCGCCGTCCTCCACGGCGAGATCGTCTGCCGCCCCTGATCAGGCGGGCATCGCCAGACCGCCGTCGATCACCAGCGTCTGGCCGGTGACGAACTTGGCGTCGTCGCTGGCGAAGAAGACGGCCGCGCCGGCGAGGTCCTCGGGCTCGAGCGTCGACTTCATCGCGGTCTGGGCGGTCATGCCTTCGATGAAGAAGTCGGGGACGATCTTCTTGGTCGCCTCGGTCATGGTCACGCCCGGCGCGATGCAGTTGACCGTGATGTTCCAGGCGCCGAGCTGCGCGGCCATGAACTTGGTCAGGCCGACGATGCCCCACTTGGTGATCGAGTAGCTGTAGTTGCCGAGGCCGGTGAACTCGTCGCCGAAGGTCGGGAACGAGTAGGCGTAGGCCGCACCCGACGACTGGTTGATGACGCGCCCGTAGCGCTGCTTCGCCATCACCGGTGCCGCGGCCCGGGCCATCAGCCACGCGCCGAACTGGTTCACCGAGAACACCTTCTTCAGGTAGTCGAAGCTCGGATCGAAGTTGTCGATGTCGTAGTAGAGCGCGGCGTTGTTGACGAGGATGTCGACGGTCCCGAACGCCTCGACCGTCGCGTCGACACACGCCTGGGCCGAGGTCTCGTCGGATATGTCGGTCTGCACGAGCAGGGCGTCGCCCTTGCCCTCGAGCGTCTTCATCCCGGCCGCCGCGCGCTCTTCGTTGATCTCCGCGACCACGACCTTGGCGCCCTCGCCGAGGAAGCGCTGCGCGTACGCGAGACCGATGCCCTGGCCCGCACCGGTGATGATCGCGACCTTGTCCTGCAGACGTCCCACGATCGAGTCTCCCTGTCGCTCGAGCCGGCCAATCGGGTTGCAACGTTCGGCGTCGACGCGCACCACCGCCGCCGTCTCGCCCTTGGCGTGTGCCCGAAAGCTCGCGCTACGGTGACGCCAACGTCAGTTTTCTTGCCAGAGGGGGAACGCGCAAATGGGCATGCTCGACGGCAAGGTGGCGATCGTCACCGGTGCGGGCAACGGCGTCGGACGCGGCGAGGCCATCATGCTCGCCGACCACGGCGCCAAGGTGGTCGTCAACGACCTCGGTGGTTCGGTGAGCGGCGAAGGCTCCGACACACGCGCGGCCGACGCGGTCGTCGAGGTCATCAAGGGCCGCGGCGGCGAGGCCGTCGCCAACTACGACAGCGTCGCCGACTACGACGGGGCCAAGGGCATCATCAACACCGCGATCGAGGCCTTCGGACGCCTCGACGTACTGGTCAACAACGCCGGCATCCTGCGCGACAAGATGATGTTCTCGATGTCCCCCGAAGACTTCGACTCGGTCGTGAAGGTGCACCTCTACGGCGCCTTCAACACGATGAGCCACGCGTCGGTCTACTGGCGCAACGAGTCGAAGGAGGGTCGCCAGCCCCGCGCCGCGATCATCAACACGGTCTCGAGCGCCGGCCTCCAGGGCCAGGCCAGCCAGATCAACTACGGCGCGGCCAAGGCCGGCGTCGCGGCGATGACGATCATCGCGAGCCTGGAGCTGAAGCGTTATGGCGTACGGGCCAACTGCATCGGCCCCGGCGGTGCCACCCGGATGGTCGCGCAGGCCATGAAGATCGAGGTCAAGAACCCCGAGGACTACACCGAGTTCGAGGCGATGAACCCGGGCAACTCGGCACCGGCCGTCGTGTGGCTCGCCTCCGACGAGGCGCTGCACGTGACGGGCCAGGTGTTCCGCCTCGTCGGCAACAATCTCGCGCTCTACCGGCCCTGGGAGATGGGCGAGCAGTTCCTCGCCAAAGACAAAGAGGGCAACCCGAAGCAGTGGGACCCGGCCGAGATCGGTCGCATCGTCAACCGCTACGTGTTCCAGAGCGAGAACCCGGGCATCGACGCGCAGCGCCGCGCATGAGCCTGCCCGATTTCGAGACGATCACCTATGACGAGGGTGACGACGGGGTCGCCGTCGTCACCTTGAACCGGCCCGACGTGCACAACGCGTTCAACTCGTTGATGCAACGCGAGCTGCACACGCTGTGGCGGTCCCTGCGTCGCAACGATGCGGTGCGCTGCATCGTCCTCACCGGCGCGGGCGAAAGAGCGTTCTGCACCGGCATCGACCGCATGGAGCAGATGGGCGGGCAGGGCGACGACAGCACCGATCCCGACGTCGTCGGTTCGGGCGTCACCCCGTTCATGTTCAACGACCCGGGCGACAACATCGGGCCCAAGTCGTGCGACCTCTGGAAGCCGGTGATCGCGGCCGTCAACGGGATGGCCTGCGGCGGCGCGTTCTACATGCTCGGCGAGGTCGAGTTCATCGTCGCGGCCGAGCACGCGACCTTCTTCGACCCGCACGTCACCTACGGCATGACCGCGGCCTTCGAACCGATCCACATGGCGGGAATCACGCCCTTCGCCGAGATCATGCGCCTGTCCCTGCTCGGGAACTACGAGCGCATGTCGGCGCAGCGGGCCTATCAGGTGGGGATGGTCAGCGAGGTCGTCCCGGGCGCCGAGCTCGCGGCGCGTGCCCGTGAGCTCGCGACGATCATCGCGTCACAGCCGCGGCTCGCGATCGAGGGCACGCTGCGCGCCCTCTGGTCGACGCGATCGATGCCCCAGCGGGAGGCGGTGCGGCTCGGCTACGCGTTCGTCGCCATGGGAACCAGCCAGGATTCGATCGCAGAAGGCCAGCAGCTCTTCGCCTCGGGCAAGCGCGTGGAGTGGAAGCTGCGCTGATGGCGGGCACGAAGAAGGTCGCAATCGTCGGCGCCGCGTTGTCCGACATCGGCCGCGTCGACACCAAGACGCCGTTCGAGCTGCACTACCAGGCCACAACGCGCGCGATCGCCGACGCGGGCCTCACCAAGGCCGACATCGACGGCTTCGGCTCGAGCGGCATGGGCATGCTCGCCCCGATCGAGATCTGCGAGTACCTCGGGCTCCGCCCCACGTGGATCGACGGTACGGGCGTCGGCGGTTCGACCTGGGAGTTCATGGTCGAGCACGCAACGGCCGCGATCCTCGCCGGTCACGTCGAAGTCGTCGTCTTGGCCTATGGCTCCACCACGCGCGCCGATCTGAAGGCCCGGCGGCGGACCGCGAACCTCGGGTTCGGCGGCCGCGGCCCGATCCAGTTCGACGTTCCCTTCGGCCACTCGCTCATCTCGAAGTACGCGATGGCCACCCGCCGGCACATGATCGAGTACGGCACCACGATCGAGCAACTCGCCGAGATCGCGGTGAGCACGCGCTACAACGCCTCGTTCAACCCCGAGGCCTTCTACCGCGACCCGATCACCATCGACGAGGTCAACAGCAGCCGGATGATGGCCGACCCGCTGACGAAGCTCCACTGCTGCATCCGCAGCGACGGCGGCGGCGCGGTCGTGCTCACCACCGAGGAGCGCGCCCGCGACCTCCCCCGAAAGCCCGTGTGGGTCCTCGGTACGGGCGAAGCGACGAGCCACACCACGATGAGCGAGTGGGACGACTTCACCCGCTCGCCCGCGTACGCCAGCGGCAAGCTCGCGTTCGAACGGGCGGGCGTGACCCCGGCCGACATCGACACCTGCCAGATCTACGACGCGTTCACACACATGGTGCTGGCGAGCCTCGAAGCCCTCGGCTTCTGCAAGCCGGGCGAGGGCGGGGCGTTCGTCGAGGACGGCCGGCTCCGCCTCGGCGGTGCGCTCCCGACCAACACCGACGGCGGCGGATTGTCGCACTGCCATCCCGGCATGCGCGGCATGTTCTTGCTCGTGGAAGCGACGCGACAGCTCCGGGGCGAGGCCCACGGCCGGCAGGTGGAGAACGCGCAGCTCGCGTGCGTGAACGGAACCGGCGGCTGGTTCTCGTCGGCCAGCACGGTCATCCTCGGCGCGTAGGCGTCAGCCGGGGCTCGCCGTCGCCGCGAGCACCTCGGCCATCTCCTCGGGACCGAACTCGGTGATGATCGACACCGCGAGCACGGCACCCAGCACGAACAACAGCGCGCCGTTCAGACCGTAGAGCTCGAGGCCGCCGAACGCGGCCAGCACGATCGCGAACGAGCCCACATAGACCGTCCGCCGTTCGAGCCAACGATTGACCCACCAGTCGCAGACCAGGATCACGAGAAAGCAGCCGGCAACCACCGCGGCTCGTTCGGGCGTGTGCGCGCCCGCGAACACGACGATCGGCAGCGCCCCGATCAGGACGCCCGCGACCGGCAGGAAGCTCCAGAGCCCGACCCACACCGCCAGCGCGGCCGCACCCGGCACCCCGGCGACGCGCGCGATCGTGAACGCGAGCGTCGCCTCGACCAGCGCTTCCCAGAGCTTGACGCGCGCGAAGAAGAGGGCGCGGCGCGAGCCGTCGCGGATGACGAACTCGGCGCGGCGCCGGGCGGTCTCGTCGTCGATGAGACCGAGAGCGCCACTGATGAGCCGAGACCCGTAGAGCACGAAGAAGATCGTGAGGATGAGGCCGGCGACGAACGCGACCCCCTGCGTCGCGGCCGACTTGATCGCTTCGGGCGCCGCACCGCCCGCGAGCCGCTGCGGGATCGCGTCGACCAGGTTCGTCACGCGCTCCTTCAGCTTGATCTCCCGGAAGAAGTCCGAGTTCTTCTCCAGCTCGGCCGCCCGTTGCGGGGCGGCCTGTTGCAGGCTGCTCATCGCATGGGAAACGTCGTTGACGATCTTGTAGCCGACGAAGCCGAGCGCGCCGAGCAGGACCAGCGCGGTCAGGAGCACTGCGAGAGCACGCGGGACGAAGCGGAAGTGCGCGAGCCAGGCGACCGCGGGATACACGAGCGCGGCGATCGCCATTGCCGACAGCGCCCATGCGATCACCCGCTCCGCGTCGCGTGCGATCTCCAGGAACAAGAACGTGAGGCCGAGCGCGAAGACGAGCGCCAGCGCGGTCCGAACCGACAGCCGCACTCGGAGCGTGCGCGCCACATCGACCATCGGCTCGTACGATACCGATGTGGCGTCGCCTCCTCTCGGACCCTCGGCCGCGACGGCCGACACCCCTCCGCCCGACACGCCCCCGCCCGACGGTCTCGATCTCGATCCCCGCTCCGCGATCCCCCTCGCGATCGCGGTTGGCCTCTTCGCCATCGCGGTGTGGTTCATCCGTTCCATCCCGCGCACGCTGTCGTCGCTCGCGATCGCGGCGCTGCTCGCCTTCGCACTGAACCCATTGGTAGAAGCGCTCAAGCGCCGCACCGGATGGAACCGCCGCACGGCCGCGATCGTCGTGCTGGTCGTCGTCGGGGTCGTCGCGTCCGTCGTGATCGCGCTGATCACGGTCCCGACGATTCACGAGGTGCGCGACTTCAACAAGCAGATCCCGCAGACGGTCAAGGACCTGGGCAAGCTCCCGATCATCGGGCCCCGCCTGCGTGAGGCCAACGCGTCGGACAAGGTGCAGCAGTGGCTGAACGACGTGCCCAAGCACCTCAGCGCCAACTCCAAGCCCATCGAGCACGCGGCCGGCGCGGTCGCCGACGGAATCGCGGCCGCGCTGTTCACGATCCTGCTCGCGATCACGATCGTGCTCGACGGCGAGTTCGTGGTCGGCGGGATCCGCCGCCTCATCCCCGAGCGCCGGCGCGGCGATGCCGACCGGATCGGCCGGCTCGTCTACCAGGTCGTCGGTCGCTACATCGCCGGGACACTGCTCGTCGCCGCGCTCGCCGGTGTGGTGATGCTGACCGGCGCGCTCGCGCTCGACGTTCCCCTCGCGCCGCTGATCGCGGTCTGGGTCGCGATAACGAACCCGATCCCGCAGATCGGCGGCTTTCTCGGCGGCGCCGTGTTCGTGCTGCTCGCGATCACCCAGGGCGGAGTCGTCGGCTTGATCGCGCTGGCGATCTTCCTCGTCTACCAACAGCTCGAGAACCACGTGTTGCAGCCCCTCATCATCGGCCGGGCCGTGCGACTCTCACCCCCCGCGACCATGGTGGCCGCGCTGGTCGGCGTCTCCGCGGGCGGGCTCGTGGGCGGGCTGTTCGCGATCCCGCTGCTGGGCGCGACGAAGGCGATCTACCTCTCGACCCGGGCGTCACGCGCGGTCGGGACCGTGACGAAATCGGCCGACGCCTAAGCCGCGAGCGGTGCGCCGAAGAACCCTCGGTGCACGACGAGTGTGACCGTGTCGAACAGCGTGTCGGAGTCGAACTCGAGCTGGCGGGACACGAGGAAGTAGGCGAATCGCTCCAACAACGCCATCAGCGCGGCGACGGTTTCGGGATCGCCACGGGTCCCGGCGTCACGCATGCGCGCCCCGAGTGCCGCCGCGATGTCGGTGAACGCGACGACACCGAGCTGACTCGTCTCGCGGTCGTCGATATTTCCCTCCATCCACGCACGCAACACGGGCCCGAAGCGGGCGTAGGTGGAGAAGAAGGACTCGAGGAATCGGCGGAGCTCGGCCGCACCCGCAGTGTCGGCCGTCACCTCGCCCAGACCGCCCGCGAGCGCACCCATCTCCTCCGCGCACTGGATCGCGAGCGCCCGGAGCAGCTCCTCCTTGTTCGCGAAGTAGAGGTAGAAGGTTCCGTGCGACGTGCGCGCGGCGCGCACGATGTCGTCGACGCGGGCGGCGTGGAATCCACGCTCGGCAAACACGCGCATCCCCGCGTCGAGCAGCTTGCGCATGGTCTTGCGCCCTTGCGCCCGCAGCTCTCGCGCCGCCGCCGGTGATCCCGGCGGCGCGGGCGCATCGCGCCGCCCGGCCGCTCGTCGAGGCGACTTGTACGCTTCGGCCATGTCTCTCCCGGGCCTGCCCTGGACGATCGCGGAAGCTGCCCGCCGCTTCGCGGATCGTACCGCCTACGTGACGCCGCTCGGCTGGGAGCTGTCGTATGCCGACGTCGACCGCATCTCCGACGAGGTCGCGGTCGGGCTCGCTGCGCGCGGCGTGCGGGCCGGCGACGTCGTGGGGCTGACGGTGCCCGCGGGCGCGGAGTACCTGATCACCTACGCCGCGGCGGCCAAGCTCGGTGCGATCACCGCCGGCGTGAACGACCGGCTCTCGCCGCGTGAACGCGACGCGATCCTCGCCGTTGCCGGGCCGCGCGTCGTCGTGACCACCGACGACGCACCTGCCGCGGAATCACCCGGCGACACGCTGCGCGAGCTGCGGGTGACGGGCGAGGCGCCGCCGCGGTTGGCCGACGACCCCGACCGTCCGGTCGCGATCGTCTTCACGTCGGGAACCACCGGACTCCCGAAGGGCGCGTTGTACCGCGCTCGGCAGCTCGCGTTCATCACCCTGACCGATGTCGGCGATACGTGGGGCGGCGGTGGGCGTTCGTTCAGCGGCACGTCGTTCGCGCACCTCGGGTTCATGACCAAGTTCGCCGGCAATCTCCGCCGGGGCGCCACGACGTTCATCATGGAGCGTTGGCGCGCCCGGCCCGCCCTCGAATTGCTCGCGCGCGAACGGATGACGACGATCGCCGGCGTACCGACTCAGCTCGCGCTCATGTTCCGCGACCCGCAGTTCGACGACTTCGACCTGTCGTCGGTGCAACACATCGTCGCGGGCGGAGGTCCGATCACACCCGGTCTGGCCGAGGAAGCGCGGCGCCGGTTCGGGGCGCGACTCGCGACGCGCTATTCGTGCACCGAGGCCGGCATCGGGCTCGGCACCGCGTTCGACGATCCCGACGAGGACGCGATCATCAGTGTCGGCCGTCCCCACGCGAGCGTCGAACTGTCGTTGCGCGACGGCGCGGGCGAGCCCGTGCCGAGCGGCGAGATCGGCGAGGTGTGCCTGCGGTCCCCCGCGGTCATGTCGGGCTACTGGCGTGATCCCGAGCAGACCGCGGCCGCGTTCACGGCCGACCGCTTCGTCCGCACCGGCGATCTCGGTTGGGTCGACGATCGCGGACGGCTACGCCTGGTCGGGCGCAGCAAGGAGATGTACGTCCGCGGCGGCTACAACGTGTACCCCGTCGAGATCGAGAGCGTGCTGTCGACCCATCCCGACGTTGCCGCGGTCGCGGTCGTGCCCCGGGCCGACGACGTCATGGGCGAGGTCGGAGTCGCCGTGATCGTTCCCCGGAACCCGGCGCGGCCTCCGTCCCTCGCCGCACTGCGCGATTTCGCCGGACCGCACATCGCCGCGTACAAACTTCCCGACGCGGTGCACGTGGTCGACGCGTTGCCCCTGACGGTCGGTGAAAAGGTCGACCGGCGGGCGCTGGTGGACGAGATCACCCAGCTCGTAACCTGACCCGACCGCACGGTTCGGTGAACGGACCGCGAACCGGCCGGAGGGGCATGGAGCTCGAATTCACGACCGAACAAGATGAGCTCCGCGACTCGATCCGCGCCGTCCTCGCCAAGGAGAGCCCGGTCGCGCTCGCGCGGCGGGTCGTCGACGAGGGCGCCCGTCCGGACGCCCTCTGGGCCACGTTGACGGGCCTGGGCTGGTCGGCCCTCACCGTCCCCGAAGCCGACGGAGGCATCGGCCTCGGGATGATCGAAGCGGGCATCCTCGCCGAGGAGATCGGTCGCGTGATCGCGCCCGGCCCACTACTCGCGACCGTCACGCAGTTCGTGCCGGTGGTCCGCGAGGCCGCGACCGCCGAGCAGCGAGCGCGGTTCCTCGGGTCCGTGGCCGCGGAAGGCACCTCCGGCGCGATCGCGATCGCCGAGGCGCATGGATCGTTCGATCCCGGCGCGGTCACTGCCACGGTGGTGTTCGACGGTTCGCACGCGGTGTTGTCGGGCGAGAAGCGGTTCGTCGTCGAGGGCGACGCGGTCGACGAGCTCGTGGTCGTCGCGCGCGAGCCCGCCAGCTCGGGTGACGCCGGCGTGCACGCGATCGTCGTGCCCGTGAGCGCGACCCGAACGCGGCGCGTCCACGCACTCGACGGGAGCCGGCGCTACGCGCACGTGAACCTCGACGAGGTTCGGGTCGAGCGCGATCGGGTGCTCGGTGACGGGCGCACCTCGAGCTCGACCGCCGTGCGCCGCGCACTGGAGGAAGCCACCGTCGCGACCGCGCTCGAGATCGTCGGCACCGCGCAGACGATCTTCGACGTCACGCTCGAGTACGCCAAGCAGCGCGAGCAGTTCGGGGTGCCGATCGGATCGTTCCAGGCCATCAAGCACAAGTTCGCCGACATGATCGTCTCGCTCGAACGGGCGCGCGCGACCGGCTACTTCGCCGCCCTCACCATCGCCGAAGACGATCCCCGCCGGACGTCGGCGACATCGGTCGCCAAGGTCGCCGCGGGCGACTGCCAACGGTTGCTGGGCAAGGAGGGCATCCAGATCCACGGCGGCATCGGCTACACGTGGGAGCACGACATGCACCTCTACGTGAAGCGCGCCAAGTCGCTGGAGCCGTTGTTCGGATCGAGCAGCACCCACCGGGCCCACATCGCCGACCTGCTCGGCGTGTAGGCCCCGGCGCCGAGTCTCAGACCTTCAAGATGATCTCGGCGAGGACGTAGAAGATCACGATCAGGGCGAAGCCCGTGTACATCGCGTTCTTGTGCGTCTCGTAGATCATGTTGAGACCCGTGTTCCCGCGCCCACTGATCATCCCGAGCGCGTTGAGCTCGAGCACCGCGAGCACCGCGATCCCGATGATCAGGTAGATGACCGCCTTGCTGCCACTGATCGGCGCACCGAAGCTCGGACCGACCGAGTAGAAGTGCGCAGCACCCACCATGAATACCAGCAGCGGTAGCGAGAAGATCGTGTTCTGGCGCGAAGCCATCGCGCCGGCGCGTGCCGACGCGGCCGCGGCGGGGTTCGCCTCGCCGCCGGCCTTGAGCGTGCGTGCGTTCGCGATGACGATCTGCTGGTGCGGCCAGATCACGAGCCACACGTTCAAGAACATGGCGAGTCCGAAGAGGATCCCGATCGCGAGCGTCGGCCCGGCGGTCGAGTGAATCCAGAAGTCCTTGCCGAAGCTGCCCTTCGGCGCGATCCCGATGATCAGCAGGCCGAACACGACGGTGGCAGCGGCCGACCAACGGAACCACCACAGGGCGCGCCACGTGAGCTTGTCGAGCGCGTCGTTGCGCGAGCCCGCTTCCATCTCCGCGAAGGCCGGCGTCTGCACGAAGTTGAAGAACCACAGTAGGCCCATCCACATCATCGCGACGATGACGTGGGAAATGCGGAAGGCCTCGGACAGGCCAATCCGGTGGAAGATCTCCATCGCACGCTCCGGGTCGATACCGAGTACTGAACGGACGGTCGAACGTACCAAACCTTCCGAGGTCGCGACAGGGATCCACGCGGCCGCCCGGGGTCGGGTGTCGGGACCGGGACTCGAGATCGGGACTCGAGATCGGGAGCCTGCGCTCACTCGACGGGCCGAGCGCGCCACCAGGTGAACAGGGCGGCGAGATCGCCGTCGGGCGCGACGGCGTGCGTGAGCAAGCCCCCGTTGGTCCACCACATCGCCGCGCGCCCGTTCTCGATCCGGCAGCGGTAGCGGCCCACCGCGTTGACGGGCGCGGACGCGACCGACCACGCGCGCTCGTCGGGCATACCGCTCGCACACGCCGGAGCGCCCGCTCGCGCGGCCACTTCGGCGCCCGACGCACGGCGATACGCCGCGCCGACCGTCTCCGGCCCGAACAGCTGCACGTCGACGTCGACCGCGCCGATCACGCACCGAACCTCGCGGCGCGAAGGCGAGAGCCCACGACAGCCGTCCGTGGCGGGCACGGTCGTCGAGCTCCTGGTCGTCGGCTCGGTCGTCGGCTCGGTCGTCGTCGCCACGCTGGTCAGGGGCGCGATCGTCGCCGGCGCGACGGAAGCCGGCGAAGGCGCGACCGGGCCGGGCGAGCGGTGGCCCGCGAACAGCCACGCCGCGGTGAGCGCCGCGATGAACAGCGCGGCGGCGATGGGACGCGCCCGGTCTCGGCGAAGCCGCAGACTCCCGAACGCCGGAACCCGCAACGCCGGGACCCGCAACGGCCCGATCCGCAATCGCGATCGCCGGTACGAGGGGCGGGGTCGTTCGGGGTCGGCGCCCGCGCCCGGGTGCCGGCTGCGGCCCGACCAGAACTCGAGGTTCGACGCGAGGTCACGGGGTTCCATACCGGCACGGTATCGAGACCAGGCCAGTCTTACAATGTTTGACGCAATCTCAGATGTTTTGATATGCATACGTCGTGCAAGCATCCCGACCTCGCGCCCGGCTCGCGCTCGTCGTGCTCACGACCGGCGCCGCGCTCGGCGCGCTCGGCGCCGCGCGACCGGACCTCTCCGCCGCGACCTGGGCGCAGGGCGACGACTTGGCGCTCGCCGTCGCGTGGATCGTCGCGTTCGCCGCGAGCGCGTGGCTCTTCGTCACGAGCGCGGCCTGCGCCCTCGCGCTCGGGTGCGCGCGGCCGAGCCTCGCGGGCCGGCTCGCAGGCATGTGTCCCTCCGGGATCCGCAGGTGGGTCGAGGTCGCGATCGTCGGCTCGTGCATCGCCTTGCCCGCGTTGCCCGCCCGGGCCGCCACCCCACCGACGACGGCGACCACGGCCGTCGCCGTCGTCGCCGACCAACCCGTGGTACACGCGCCACAAGCCCCCGCGATCGCACCCGCACCCGCACCCGCGCCCCTTCCCGCAGCGCCCACGCAGCAGGTGGTCGTGCGTCCGGGCGACAACCTCTGGCTCATCGCGCGCACGTCACTCGCCAATGCCCCCGGACGACCGCCTACCGACGCCGAGGTCGCTCGCTACTGGCGCGCGGTGATCGCGGCGAACCGCCCGACACTGCGGTCAGGCGATCCGAGTCTCATCTTCCCCGGCGAGATCGTCGCCCTGCCACCCACCACGGCGGTGTCCTAGCCTCCGGCGCGTGGGTCTCCTCGGGGGCAAGGTCGCGGTGGTCACGGGCGCGGGCGGCGGCATCGGTCGGGGCCACGCCCGCCTCCTCGCGAGCGAGGGCGCGTCCGTGGTCGTCAACGATCACGACGCCGCACGAGCGGCCGCGACCGTGGCCGAGATCGTCGCCAAGGGCGACGTCGCGACCGCGGACTCCGAGAACGTCGCGACCTGGAGCGGCGGCGACACGCTCGTGCAACACGCGATCGACGCGTACGGACGCGTCGACATCCTCGTGAACAACGCCGGGGTCCTGCGCGACGCGATGACGTTCAACATGACCGAGGACGAGTGGGACGCGGTCATCGACGTGCACCTCAAGGGCCACATGTCCACCGGTCGCGCCGCCGCCCGGCACTGGCGTGAGCGCGGCAAGGCCGGCGAGACCCCGAACGGGCGGATCATCAACACCGCGTCCGAGTCCGGCCTCTTCGGCCAGGCCGGTCAGGCGAACTACTCCGCCGCGAAAGCCGGGATCATCTCGATGACGATCGTGATGGCGCGCGAGCTCAAGAAGTACGGCGTCACCGCGAACGTCGTCTGCCCGCGCGCCCGGACGCGCATGACCGAGAGCATGCCCGGCGCAGACGAATACATGCAGGGTCCCGAGTGGGATCCCGACAACATCGCACCCCTCGTGTGCTTCCTCGCGAGCGACGCCGCGGCCGACGTGTCGGGCCAGGTGTTCGTCATGTGGGGCACCCGGATCCACCTGATGCAGGGATGGCAGCGCGTGCACACACTCGATCGCGACGACGCCGACCGCCACCGCGGTCGCTGGACACCGGAGGAGCTCATCGCGCGCAGGGACGACATCTTCGGCGGCTACCGCACGAAGATCCCGCGCATGGGGTTCGGCGAATGAGCCCGGCCACCGAATCCGAGCCCGACGCGCCCGCCGCGCCGGACGGCCACCTGCTCGTCGACCAGCTGCGGTTCATGGCGCGCAGCCATTCCGACCGAGTTGCCTACGTCGACCTCGATGCGGGTACGGCGATCACGTTCCGCGAGTGGGACGAAGGCTCGAACCGGGTCGCGCGTTGGCTGGTCGACCACGGCGTCGCCAAGCAAGATCGCGTCGCGCTGTACATGGACAGCGATCACTGCCTGCAATGGATCACCGCGTACGCCGGAATCCACAAAGCCGGCGCGGTCGTCGTGCCGGTCAACACGCGTTTGTCGATCGACGAGGTGCTGACGATCCTGCACCACGCCGAGCCGAGCGCGGTCGTCACGAACGGACGTCTGGTCGACAACGCGCACACTGTCGAGGCGGCGATGCCGATTCGTGCGGTGCTGACGACCACCGATTGGGCCGAGCTCGACCGCTATGACGCGGGCGACATACAGGTGCCGCTCGGCGCCGACGACATCGCCGACATCATGTACACCTCGGGCACCACCGGCCTGCCCAAAGGCGTGCTGGTCCGCCACCGCAACGTCGCGATGATTCCGAACACCGCGCCCGGCTGGACGGACGTGGGCTGGCTGCACGGCGCGCCGCTCTTCACGTTCGCGGGGATGAGCTTCATCTTCAATCCAATGAAGATGGGGCTGACGGGCCTCTACATGCCGAAGTTCGACGTCGATCGTTGGTTCGACGTGGTCGAGCGCGACCAGCCGATGATGATCTTCCTCGTGCCGGCCATGGCCGAGCTCATCACTGCGAGCCCGCGCTTTGCCACCGCCGACCTGTCGGGGCCGATCGCGGTGTCGATCGGCAGCGCCCCGCTCGCGCCGGCCACCCTGAAGAAGCTGCAGGACCGCATGCCGCAGGCCTCGGTGATCAACTCGTACGGGCTCACCGAGGCCGGACCCGCGTTCATCACGATGCCGAAGGACGAAGCCGACAGACGACCGGGCTCGGTCGGCAAGCCGAACCCACCCATGGAGGTGCGGGTCGTCGACCCCGACACCGACGAGGACCGTCCCCCGCTGGAGGTCGGCGAGCTACTCGTGCGGCTCCCCGGCAAGCGGCGCGAGTACTACAGGGACGACGGCGCCAACGCGTCGACGTGGACTCCCGACGGTTGGCTGCGAACTGGCGACCTCGCCTATCTCGACGCCGACGGATTCGTGTACATCTCCGGGCGCATCAAGGACATGATCATCCGCGGCGGCAACAACATCTATGCCACCGACGTGGAGGCTGTGATCCTCGAGCACGCCGAGGTGCAGGAAGCGGCCGTCGTGGGCGTGCCGCATCAGGTGCTCGGCGAGGACGTCGGCGCCTTCGTGGTGTGCAGACCGGGAGCGTCGGTGACCGACGACGCGCTGCTCGCGTTCTGCGCGGAAAAGCTCGCCGACTACAAGCGACCGCGCAAGCTCTGGTTCGTCGACGAACTCCCCCGCAACGCCACCGGCAAGGTGATGAAGCACAAGCTGCGGGAACGGGCGGCGCAAATATAGGCATTTACCAGGACTTTTGCACTATCACCGCCAAGCATCTAGGTCACTCACTATGATTGTGCGCGATGGCGGAATCCGAGCTGGCGCTCCTTGCTCAGGAATGGGTCTTCTCGCTGAAGGCGAAGCACCTCAGCCCCGCGACGATCCGGTCGTACACCGACGCGGTGCGATTGCTCGACGATCACCTTGTCGCGTCGGGCGTCACTGCGGTTGTCGACGTCGACCGCCAACACATCGAGAAGTTCCTCATCGAGCAGAACGAACGCGTGTCGTCGGGCTCGGTGCTGACTCGGTTCCGGTCGCTCCGGGTGTTCTTCAACTGGCTTGTCGATCTCGAAGAGATCGCGGTGTCGCCGATGGCGCGCATGAAAGAACCGCGAGCCACGAAGCGGCCTCCCGATGTTCCGAACGATGACGACGTGCGCCGGCTCCTCAAATCGCTGGGCGGGAAGTCATTCAACGACCGCCGCGACCTCGCTCTGTTTCGGTTCCTGTTCGATACCGGAGCGCGCATTGGAGAAGTCATCGGGCGCGCCGACCCCGGAACGCTGGTTCGCGTTCCTGAACGACATATGGGGCGACGACCAGGAATCGAAGGACGCCCTTGCCGAGTGGTTCGGCTATCTGCTCTCTGGTGACACGGGGCTCCAAAAGATCCTCATGTTCATCGGCGTGAAGCGCGCGGGGAAAGGCACCATCGCGCGTGATACTCCGGGCTCTGCTCGGTGCACAGAATGTTGCTGGCCCGACACTTTCGTCACTGCAGCACGAACTTCGGGTTGGCGCCCTTGATCGGCAAGCCGGTCGCGGTCGTTGCTGACGCGCGCCTCCGGGCCGACGATGCCACGATCGTTGAGAGGTTGTTGTCGATCTCGGGTGAGGATCTCCTCACTCTGGATCGGAAGTATGCCGACGCCTGGACCGGGCGCCTGCCAACGCGGTTCGTGTTGATCAGCAACGAGACGCCGAGGCTGCGGGACTCATCCGGGGCGCTGGCGTCAAGGTTCGTGATCCTCAACTTCGCGACATCCTTCTACGGCAAGGCCTCGAGATATTTTTTATCAAGCTGCGGGAGACAGCCGCCCGGGAATAGCCGCTGAGCGATACGGGCGCGCGTTCTGGTCTGCCCCTGGTTCGGTTGACTTCTGTCGTGTGCGGATTCGTCCTCACGACGAAGGAAGTCATCATGGCGAAGGCGTGCCCGCCCGAGTTCCCTCGCGATGTGGTTGCGGTGGTCGTGGATCGGCTGGAGACTGGGTGTGTGGTTCGCGTTCTGCGTGGCGTTCTCGTTGCAATCGTGGTGGTGGCCTCTGCCCTCCCGGTAGGGAGTGCGTCGGCTGCGGGTCGGTCCGGCGCCGGATACTGGGTCACGGACGCCTTTGGTGTGGTGACCGCCGTGGGCGACGCTCCCGCCTTCTTTGGTCCGTATAGCGCCATAGTCGCCATCGCGGCGAAGCCGGGCGGGCAGGGCTACTGGATTGTCGGTCCGTCCGGGGCCGTGTTCAGTGTCGGCGACGCGGGTTTCTACGGTTCGGCGGCGGGGTTCGCGCTACGCGACAGCATCGTCGGTATCGCTCCGACGCCGAGTGGACATGGCTATTGGCTCGCGGGGAGCGACGGCGGCGTCTTCGCGTTCGGCGACGCGCGCTTCCACGGTTCGGCGGCGACATTGGCGCTACGCGGCAGCATCGTCGGTATCGCTCCGACGCCGAGTGGACATGGCTATTGGCTCGCGGGGAGCGACGGCGGCGTCTTCGCGTTCGGCGACGCGCGTTTCCACGGTTCGGCGGCGACATTGGCGCTACGCGGCAGCATCGTCGGTATCGCTCCAACCGGCACCGGACGTGGCTATTGGCTCGCGGGGAGCGACGGCGGCGTGTTCGCGTTCGGTGACGCGCAGTTCCATGGCTCGCGAATCGCCTTCTTCGCGCCAGCCGAGGCCGAGATCTCAGCGATTGCCGCAAGTCCCTTCGGTTCTGGATACATGCTCCTACAGAAGCAGGGGGCCGTACTCCACTTCGGCACGTCGTCGTGGTGTGGGCCCATTATCCCGGCGGAGCCGCCCATCCCTGTAGATCAGCCCCCACTACCACCGGCAAAGGTCGGTATCGCGGTCGCAGCCGACCGGAGCGTCGTATCCGGCGAGCTCGCGGCGGTCGACTGCAACACCCCGGGCGCGGCAACGGAGGCCGGGTTCGCCGGTCCATTCAATGCAACCGGGACGTGGCACCTCGACGTCACAACTGCGGCGAATCGACAGTGCCGGGTCGATGTCAGAGGCGGCCCGCTTCCCGGACGTTCGCTCAACCCGGTCCTTGTGGACCCGACGGGGTCCTACCACCTGCAGATCGGCAACGCCCAAAACCCGCAGCACTACTCGACCTTCTCGATCGACGTCTCCACTGAGGCGGACTGCCTCGTCGTCGCACGCGCCGGAGCGATCCCATCCGCGACTCCTCGACTACGCCAGGTTCACAACACCACACACTCGTAACGACCGATCCGTCCGTTCGGCGAGCGCCACCCGCGAGGGTTCGACGACGCAGGCATCGCGTCGAGATCAGCGACGCCCTTGCATTGCCCGAGACGGAGCGCGACGACCGAGACCGACTCGCAGAACGCACCGGATGCCGGGTTGCCCCGACTTCGACCGCGGCGCGTTCGGTGCGCACGTTCTGCTCGGCAGTCCGCGCCGACGGGGTGTGCGAGATCGGCATTCAGTTATGGCGTTTCCGTACTTCGCGTGTTCGGGAGCGTTCCACTCGCCAGCATCGCCTTCGCCTTGTCGTTGAACGGTGATCGACCGTCGAAAGGACACTCCCGAATGAGTTCGCCATCGGACGGCGTCGACCAGATACCTCGATTGCGGTTCCCCGGACGGAACGCGGGCAGCTCTTGCCCGCAGCGAGGGCAGTGATACGCGCCCGCCGACCACTGTTCCTCATCGGGCTTGGTAGGTGTCCACATCCAACGCCACACATTCGAGAGCTTGCCCATCGACGCCATGATGCCCGACGCGACGAGTACCCGATCGAAGCAGTTACGGACGTGCGCGGATTTCGCCGGTGGGGACTGCCGCCGACTTCGTGCGGCCACGAACAGGCTCAGCACAACGAGCAGTAATGCCGCCGTCACGAGCGCGCCCGAGAGCATTTGGTGCGACGAGTTGACGATCAGAGCAGACGCTAAGCAAGTCCAACCCGCGAGACGCAAATACGCCGAGGACCGCCGCAGCGCGCCACACCTGATTCAGGTACCCGAGCGCCTTTGCGAGACGATCATCCCGATTCCGACAAGTATCACGGAGAACCCGTTTGCGCAGCCATCGCGCCACGACTGCCTAATCACGCAGCGGTCGAGCGACTCCCGAATCGAGCGGCAGTTCGGTGCGGTTCCACCGGCAACGTGAGGGGCCGACGCTAGAGCGTGCCCCGCCAATCGCGGAGCTGGGCGAGGAGACGCTCCAATCGTGCTTTGCCACGCTTCCCCATCCCGGTCCACATCAGTCCATCGGCGGAGACGGCTGTGTCATCCGATACGAGAACCACAATCGTCCGACCGATCGATCGCGGTATCCCCGGGCTCCCGATTCGAAAGCCATCGATTGACCCTCTCGGAATCCGTCGCGTCTTGAAGAAGTTCCTCACCACGATCTCGTCGGGGTACGCAAGTAGACCAAGATGAAACGTTCGCCACAGGATGAACCAGCCGTACGCGGCCATGATCAACGCGACCGGGATGACCTCCCAGACGCTGTTCGCGACGGCGACGACGCAGAACACACCCAAGAAGGCGAACCAGACGAGGCCGAAGACCACGACGTAGTAGCGAAGCCAAGTCGGTGGAAGCCCAACAACGAGCGGTTCATCTTCCACAGGTGACCGACCGCCCGCGCATGAGCGCATAATGCCCTCGCCGGGACGCTTGCGCCACAGAGACGGGCCGCAAAGAACGACCACGCCGGAGTTGCCGGAAATCGCCCGGCCGAGTGAGGGGTCGGGCCGCGCCGAACTCGCGAGCGAATCGCGAGCATCTCGCTGCGCGACGACCAGGAGAACCACAGCGAAGCATCCGCCGAGTGCCGCCGTGACGACGCACGAGCCGCGGGATCAGGGCGGCGCCGCACAGCCCGAAACCCTGCGCGCTTCGCCTCGTGAGATGCGCCTGCGGGGCGCCCGCTTGTAACCTCCGCGGTCGGAGACGCTGACGCGCACGTCGGCTGGATGTGGAGGCGATGCATTGGCACTCACCGAGCTCAAGGGGCGCCCGCTCGGCACCCAGAAGGTTGTCATCGAGCGCGGGCCGGTCCGCGTCTTCGCGCAGGCCCTGCTCGATGACGACCCGGTCTACACCGGCGACAGGGCGCCCGTACCGCCGACCTTCCCGTTCGTCATGCCCTACTGGGGTTCGATGGGCGTGGGCGGCGCCGCGGGACTGCCGATCGAGAATCTGCGGGGCAAGGGCCGCGCCATTTTGCACGGAGAGCAGGAGTTCATCTACCACGGCGGCGACTGGCCGCACGCGGGCGACGTGCTGGTCGGCGAAGGCGTCATCTCCGACGTCTACGAGAAGGCCAAGAGCGACGGCGGCAAGCTCGAGTTCTACGTGACGGAGACGACGTGGTCGAACGCATCGACGTCGAAGCCCGTCGTCACGACGAAGTTCACGCTCGCCATCAACTGCAAGCCCGGCGCCGCCGAACCCAAGCCCCTCGACGCATGACGCCGCAGGAGCTCTCGGACCGCGCGGAGATCCACGACGTCATCGTCCACTACGGCTGGGCGATCGATACCAAGGACTGGGCGTTACTCGACACCTGCTTCACCGCCGACGCGCACGTCGACTACTCGTCGAACCCGGGCGGCAAGGTCGGGCCGTACCGTGAGGTGCGAGGTTGGCTCGAGAAGGTCATGAGCGCGTTCCCGGTCACGCAGCACCTCATGTCGAATATCGACGTGAAGCTGAACGGCGACCGCGCGACCTGCCGCACGATGGTCACTAATCCGCAGGGCGCCGCGACGCGTGACGGCGGCCTGCATTTCTTCTTCGTCGGCGCGCGCTACGACGACGACTTCGTGCGCACAGATGCCGGGTGGAAGATCGCCAAGCGCGTCGAGACGACGCTGTGGTTCCAGGGCTCGCTGCCCGAGGAGCTCCTCATCCGGCGCTGAGCCGCGGGCCCGTTCAGGGGCGCTCCAACAGCATCGACAGGTTGTCGTGGAACAACCCGGGCGCGTCGCCGGGACCGACCGGCGCAGGTCCACCCGTGTAGTCGGCGAACGGCGTCGCCGTGCCCTCCGAGTGCGGGTAGTCGGAGCAGAACATGAAGAGGTCGCCGGACTGGCGGATCAACCGAGCCGGCGACTCGTACGAGAACGACGATACGCGCACCTGCCGGCGGAAGTACTCGCTCGGCCGCATCGACAGCTGGGCGAGCGGGCGACCGTTGAGGCGGGCGGTGAAGTCGGAACCGCCGTCGAGCATCATCAAGAACATCGGCACCCACACCGCGCTCGAGCTCCACGATGCCGATCCGAAGTTCCGGATGACGCTCGAGCGTTCCGTTCAGGATCAGGTCGGTGCACGACAACGCGGCGGCTGTCCACAAGAACACCGAGTCGAGGGTCGGGACGAACGCGTCGGGCGGGTCGGTGTACCACCCGTCGGCGAAGGGTCGGCGTTGGTCGGCGACGTGGAACAGTGGCGTGACACCGCGTTCGACGAACGCGCGCCAGATCGGATCGTGGTCGGGGTGCGAGAGCGGTCGGCCGTCGACCAGCGCCGGCGCAACCATCGCCAGGTGCACGCCGTCTCGTTCCAAGCGCGCGAGCTCGGCCGACAGCCACTGCTGATCGCGCAGCGTCACGTGCGCCACCGGGTGCACCTTGCCCCGGCCGTCGACCGCGACCGACGCGCACCAACGGTTCCACGCGGTCATGTTCGCGGTCAGTGCACCGAGGTCGGCGTCGAGGGTCCGCTCCCACAACAGCCCGAAGTTCGGGAAGGCCACTGCTTCGTCGACACCCATCGCCGCGAGCCGGTCGGCGCGCGCGGACGCGTCCCAGTAGTCGATCGGAAGATCGTCGTCGTAGCGCGTCTCGGGCGCGCGCCCGGACCGGATGCGTTCGTGCAACGTGCCGAGCGCGGACGTCTCCCGGGGGCGCTGCACGTCGGCAGGCGCCAGCTTCGCGCCGCGCCACACGACCCACACGTACCCCAGCTCGTCGTCGACGATGCGCAACGCGTCGTCGCGCCGGCCCGGATCGATGTGATCGAGCCACATCGTCCGGGGTTCGTAGAGGTGCTGGTCGGAGTCGAGCACTGAGGCCATCTCCGCATTGTTCCCCTAGCCTGACGGCCATGTCATCCCGGCCCGACTTCGATCTCACCGCGGACACCTACCGGCGCCGCATCCGTATCGTCACGCTCGAGCCGGGCGTCGTGGAGTCCGACCTCCAAGACGATTTCCACCACTTCATCGTCACGCTGCGCCACGACGGCGAACAGGTCGTGTCGGTCGACCGCGCGCTCGGAGCGCTGGCCCTGGTCGACGTGTCCGGACGCGGCGGTCCCGTTGCGCAAGCTCGCGGGCATGCCGCTGTCGCGCCGGTTCACCGCGGCCGGGCGCTTCACCGACCCGAAGCAGAACTGCACCCACCAGTTCGACGCCGCTTGCCACGCGATCACGCACGCGGCCGGCCAACGCGACGGCCGGCGGGGCGGCGAGCGGGTCTACGACCTCGAGATCCCCCGCCGCGACCCCGTCACCGGCGCCTCGCGCTGCCGGCTCTGGGTCGACGGCGAAGCCGCGCTCGCCTGGGACGTGACCTGGGAGGGCATGAGCGACCCACAACCGCCGTTCGCGGCCGCGCCCTGGAAGGGCGGCTTCATGCGTTGGGCCGACGAGAACCTCGCCGAAGACGACGCCGAACGCGCCATCACGCTGCGGCGCGCGTGCGACATCGGCATGGGCCGGGGCATGGATCTCGACTCGATTCCCGTCGCGAGTGCACTCCCGCCGCTGATGGCCGGCGTGTGTCACTCGATGCAGCCCGGGACGATCGAGGTCGCGCTGCGCCACGTCGGCTCCATCCGCGACTTTGCGAGCGCGCCGGAGCTCCTCGACGCGGGCTAACGGCCGACGTAGGCGTCCGCGAACCGGTGCATGGCCTCGACGGCCTCCGGTGAGCGCTTCCACGGCGAGATGATCATCCGGGTGACGCCGGCGTCTTCCCAGCGCCGCACGTCGTCGATACTCGTCACCGGTCCACCGAGCACCATCTGGAACGGCACGGCTTCGCGTCCGTACTCGGCGAGCAGCCCCCGCAGCGTCTGGATCTGCGCCGCCGCCGACTCGTGCGTGTGTGCCATGCCGATCCATCCGTCGCAGTACCGCGCCGCGCGCCGCAGCGCGGCCTTGGACTCGCCGCCGACGAGGATCGGCGGCCACGGCTTCTGTACGGGCTTCGGCTCGAACACGACGTCGTCGAACGAGAAGAACTCGCCGTGGTGCGAGATCGTCTCCTCCGAGAACAGCCGCTTGCACACCTGAACTGCCTCGTCGACTCGCCGCCCGCGCGTCGAGAAGTCGAGCTGCGTGGCGTCCCATTCCTCTTCCAGCCACGACGCGCCGATCCCGAACTCGAACCGGCCGCCCGACAGGAGATCGACCGTCTGCACCCCGCGCGCGGTGGTGAACGGATGACGTAAGCCGATGTTGAACACGTGGGTCCCGAGACGCACACGCTCGGTGCGCGCCGCGAGGAATCCCAGGTACGCGAACGCGTCGTAGATCGGCGCGTCGGGCGGGACGGGCGGGTGTTCCTCGCCCGGGTGGGGTGAGCGCGACATCGCCCGGGTGAAGATCAGGTGCTCGGGCAGCCACACCGACTCGTAGCCGAGCTCCTCGGCCGCCATCGTGGCGTCGAGATGGAAATGCGGGTTGAGCGCGCCGAGCGCGACACCGAACTTCACGGCACCACCTCCTCACCCGCGGTCGTCCAGCTGCCGTCGCCGGCTCGGCCCCATCCGCCGGCGGCAAGGTTCCCGCCGTCGACGTGGACCGTCGTGCCCGTCACGAAGCGTCCGAGATCGGACGCGAGGAAGATGACCGCGCCGGCGACGTCGTCGACATGGCCCGCGACCGGCAGGGGCGTCTTGACCGGCATCTCGGCGCCGATGCCCGGAGTCGGGATGACGTCGGGCGCGATGCAGTTCACGCGGATGAGCCGGTCGCCGAGCTCGAGCGCGAGCGACTTCGTGAGACTCATCTGACGCGGCCTTCATCGCGCTGTAGATGGCGAATCCCGGGCCGGCCCGGTGCGCCTCGATCGACGTGATGTTGATGATCGACGATCGCCCGTCGGCCGGCATCAGTGGAACCACGGCGCGTACGAAGTTCGTGACGCTCGTGAAGTTCTCCCGCACGAGTGAGTCCTGTCCCTTGTCGTTGACCTCGACGAATGCGGCCCGGAACCCACCCCCGGCGTTGTTGACGAGCACGTCGATCCGGTCGAAGGTGCCAATCCACTCCCGCACCGCGTCGCCCTCGCGCACGTCGAGCACGGCGGTCGAGGCCCGGCGGCCGGCGGCCTGCACCGCGGCTGCGGTGCGCGCCAACCCGTCGGCATCGCGGTCGCACAACGCCACGTCGGCGCCGAAACGCGCGCACGCTTCGGCCACCGCAGCACCGATGCCCTGCGCGGCTCCCGTCACGACGACGAGACGGTCGGTGAGCAGCACGGACGCGGGTGTGAGGGACATGGCCGACGGAGGCTAGCGGCGACTACCGTCGGTCCGCATGGGCTACGACCTGAACGGAAAGCACGTATTGGTGACCGGCGCCTCGGCGGGAATCGGCGCCGCGCTCGCAGAGGGCTTCGCGGAACGGGGAGCGACGGTCGGGATCTGCGCCCGGCGCACGGACCAGCTGAACGCGGTGCTCGAGCGTTGTCGCGCACATGCCCCCGAGTCGCGCGCGTGGACGGTCGACCTCGCCGATCTCGACGGCCTCGCCGGGTTCGCGCAGCGTGCCTCCGAAGAGTTGGGCGGCATCGACGTGCTGGTGAACAACGCGGGCATCCCGAAGCGAAAGCCGGTCTTCGAGCTCACGCCCGAGATCGTCGAGTCGACGATGCTCATCAACTACTTCTCTCCCGTCCGGCTCACGTTCGCGCTGCTCGACGATCTCATCGCCCGCAGCGGGCGATGCGTGTACGTGTCGTCGGTCGCGGCGAGGCTCTCGCCCCCCGGCGAGGCCGCGTACTCGGCGACCAAGGCCGCGATCTCGGCGTGGGCGGAGTGCCTCCAGGTCGACCTGCGCGACACCGCCGTGAAGGTGCACGTCCTCTACCCGGGCGTGATCGACACCGAGCTGTTCCACCTACCCGGCAACGATCCGCTGGGAAACACCGGCGTCGAGATGCTGCCCGTCGGTGCCATCGTCGAACCGGTCCTGACGATGATCGAACAGGATCGGCTCGAGGTCTCGGTCCCCGAGTGGTTCAACGGCGTGTACGCGCACAAGGCGAACGACGTCGGCGAGTTCTTGAAGGGGACCATCGCGTTCGCCCGCTCGCAGCAGTGACCTTAGGTCGCGGGCAACCCGATGGTCTTCGTCTCGAGGTACTCCTCGAACCCGGCGACGCCGTGCTCGCGGCCCTGACCGCTCTCCTTGTAGCCGCCGAAGGGCGAGTCGGGACCGAACCACTGACCGCCGTTCACCGCGATCGTCCCGGTCCGGATCCGCCGCGCGACCGACAGTGCCCGATCGAGCGAACCGCTGTTGACCGCACCCGACAGCCCGTAGCGTGAGTTGTTCGCGATTCGCACAGCGTCGTCGTCGTCGTCGTAAGGGATGACCACGAGCACCGGTCCGAAGATCTCCTGCTGGGCGAGCGTGGAATCGGGATCGACGTCGACGAACAGCGTCGGCTGCACGAAGTAGCCCTTGTCGAACTGCGTCGCCGCGCCGCCGCCGACGATGCACTTCGAGCCCTCGGCCTTGCCGGTCTCGATGAGTCCGAGCACGCGATCGCGCTGGCGGGCGTTGATCAGCGGTCCGGCCATGTTGTTGAAGTCGGTCGGGTCGCCGTAGGGGAAGGTCTCGAACGCGGCCTTCACCATCGCGACGCCCTCGTCGTAGCGCGACCGGGGCAGCAGGAGGCGCGTCGTGATCGCGCAACCCTGACCGGAGTGCATGCAGACCATGCCGGTACTCGGCAGCACCTCGGCAAAGTTCGCGTCGTCCAGCACGATGTTCGCCGACTTGCCGCCGAGCTCGAGGAAGACCCGCTTCAAGGTCTCTGCGCCCGCGCCGCGATGTGCTTGCCGACGGCCGTCGATCCCGTGAACGAGATCATGTCGACGAGCGGCGAGCCGGTCAGGATGTCGCCGACTTCGGCTGGATCCGAAGCGGTGACGACGTTGAACACGCCGGGCGGGATGTCGGTCTCCTCCGCGACGAGCTTGCCGATCCAGGTGGCCGCGTACGGCGTGTCGGGCGCGGGCTTCAGCACCACGGTGCATCCGGCCGCGAGCGCGGGCGTGATCTTGGAGAGGTTGAGCATGAACGGGAAGTTCCAGGGCGTGATCGCTCCGACCACGCCGATGGGCTCGCGGATGACGAGCCGGTTCGAGTTCAGGCCGAAGAACTCGTGGTTGCCGAGCTCGGTCTCCCACTCGTAGTTGTCGATCTGGTCGATGTCCCACTGCATGTCGTCGATGCAGGTGTCTTGCTGGATCGCGAAGGTGAGCCCGATGGGCGTGCCGACCTCGGCCACGATCTGGGGCCGCAGCTCTTCTTTGTGCTTGTCGAGCGCCTCCTTCAGCTGCTGGAGGCATGCCTTGCGGAACGCGCGGTCGGTCGACCAGTTCGTCTCGTCGAACGCGCGCCGCGCGGCGGTGATCGCCCGTTCCATGTCGGTGGCCGACGCGTCGGCAACCGGTCCGATGACCTCTTCGGTCGCGGGATTGATGTTGTCGTAGGTGCGGCCGCCCTGAGCCTCGATCAGCCTGCCGTCGATCAACATCCGAGATTCGAAGCCAAGATCCATGATTTCCCTCCGCGCGATGGTCGGCCCAGGGTACGCGCGTGGGTAGCGTCGTGTCCGATGCGCATCGCCGCGCTCGACCTCGGGTCGAACTCGTTTCACCTCCTCGTGGCCGACGTGCACCTCGACGGCACGTTCACCGCAGTCGCCCGGGAAAAGGAGATGCTCCGCCTCGGCGACGACGTCGCCCGGCACGGCCGAATCCCCGGACCCACCGCGGATCGGGCCATTGCCGCGGTCCGGCGCCTCCGCCAGCTGGCCGACGCGTTGGGCGCGAGCGAGGTCATCGCCAAGGCGACGAGCGCGATCCGCACCGCGGAGAACGGCAGCGACCTCGTCGACCGCATCGAGGCCGAGACCGGCGTCGAGGTCGAGGTCATCAACGGCAACGAGGAAGCCCGGCTGGTGTTCGCGGCCGTGCGCGCGAGCGTGGTGTTGGAGCCGGCGCCCGCGCTGTGCATCGACGTCGGCGGTGGCAGTGTCGAGATCATGATCGGCGACGCGGCGGGGCTGCGGTGGGCCACGAGCATCCCGCTCGGTGTCGGCCGGCTGACCGCGGAGTGCGTTCGCGACGATCCCCCGTCGGCCGCCGACCGGGCGCGCCTCGGCGAGCGGGTGCGGGCGGGGCTGGGACCGCTCGTCGAAGAGGTGCGCGGGCGCGCACCGAAGCTCGCGGTCGGCACGAGTGGGACGCTCAACGATCTCGTGCGCATGGCGGTCACGCTGCGCTCGGGCGAGACCACGTTGCCGGCGAGCACCAACGCCCTGCGCGCCAGCCGCGCCGAGATCGAGGCGCTGCACGCGCGCGATCATGGAGGTGAAGACGTCGGAGCGGCGGCGGCTGCCGGGCCTCGAAGAACAACGGCGGGCCGAGCTGCTTCCGGCCGGCTCGACGCTGCTCGTGTCGGCGCTCGAGGTGTTCGGGCTCGACGGGTTGATGGCAAGCGACTGGGCGATGCGCGAGGGCATCGTGCTCGACGCCGTCCGCAGCCACGATCCGAGCGACTGGTCGGACGATCCCCGAGCCCTGCGCCGGGCATCGGTCGCGAGCCTGGCGCGGCGGTGCAATTCCGACGTGACCCACACCGCGCAGGTCGCGCGCCTGGCCCTGCTCTTGTTCGACCAGACCGCGGTGCTGCACGACCTCGACGACCACGACCGGGAGATGCTCGAGTTCGCGGCGCTCCTGCACGACATCGGTCAGCACGTCTCTCGCAAGGGCCACCATCGCCATGCCGCCTACCTGGTGGAGAACGGCGAGCTGCGGGGCTTCGACCCGGCCGAGGTCGCGTTCCTCGCCGCGCTTGTCCGCCACCACCGGCGGGGCGACCCCAAAGCCTCGGAATCCCGCTTCGGGGCGCTCTCGGCCGACGACCGGCTCCGGCTCCGGAAACTGGCGGCGTTGTTGCGGGTCGCCGACGGCCTGGACCGGGGCCGACGGGGCGGAGTTGAGGATCTCGACGCGTTTGTGGGTAAGGACTTGGTGGTCATCAGACTTTCCGCCCACGACGACGCCGAGTTGGAGCTCTGGGGTGCCCGCAGACGCCGAGAACTCTTCGAAAAGGTCTTCGCACGAGAGCTCGAGCTCGTCGTGGGCGGATCTCGCGTGCCTGCAGACGTCTGACCTGCCCTCTTGTGGGGCGGGTTCTCGGATCAGGCTCGCTTCCTCCCCGATGAGCCGACGCCAGACGAACGGAGACGGCCTATGAGTCCCACTCGCCGCGAGCTCGTACGCGCCACGCGCACCCGGATCGTCGATGCCGCCGGCCGCCTCACCCGAGAGCGCGGCGCCGGCGGCTTCAGCATGGATGTGCTGGCCAAGGAGGCAGGCGTCGCCCGGGCAACCGTCTACGAGCACTTTCGCTCCAAGCGGGCCGTGCTCGACGAGCTCGCGTCGTCGATCGCCCGGACCGTGACGATGGACGAGACCCGGATCGCCACCGGCGATCCCCTCGTGGCGCTGCGCGACCTGCTGGCCGCGGTGTGCCGCCACTGGTCGGAGCACGAGGAACGGATGAACGGCCTGCGCACGCTCACGGCCCTCACCGGTGGCGAGCAGGCCGGCGAGGGGATCGACGAGAAGCAACTCCGGCGGTTGGTGGAAGCATTGGCCGCGTCGGGACAGATGCGCCCGCACTGGACGATCGACGAAGCCACCGACGCGCTCGGCGCGCTCACGTCGTACGCGACGTACGACCGGCTCCGGCGCGCGCCCCGCACCCCCGAACAGGTCGAAGGAGTGCTCGCCAAGCTCGTGGTGTCGATCGTCAGCCCCGGCGCGCCGAGCAATCACGCCGAGAGCCGCCCCGCCTGAAACGCGCGCTTACTCCAGCGC
This sequence comes from uncultured Actinomycetes bacterium, assembly GCA_963812205.1. Taxonomy (GTDB): domain Bacteria; phylum Actinomycetota; class Acidimicrobiia; order IMCC26256; family PALSA-610; genus PALSA-610. The sequence goes on along the minus strand of CAWEUJ010000002.1, from coordinate 580,915 downwards.
GACGAAATCGACGAAGCCGAGGTCGTCGCCCGCGCCGCGGAACGCGGCGCGCACGCGCATGCCGATGCGCGCGTCGGCGGGATCGAGCGTGGGCATGGCGGCGATGATGCGCGCGCCCTCCTCGTCGAGGTCGACGGTCGCGACCACGAAGGGGACCCGCTCGTTGAACGGAGGCACGCCGTTCTGGCGCACCACCGTGAACGAGTACAGCGTTCCGTCGCCGCCGGCGGTGACCCACTCGAGGGTCTCCTTGCCGCAGTGGCTGCACAGCAGGCGCGCGTAGTGCTGGTGACGACCGCAGGTCGTGCAGTGTTGGATGCGGAGCTCACCGCGGCCCGCGCCCTCCCAGAACTCGCGGTCCTCCTGCGACGGCCGCGGCATCAGCCACTTCGGGACGTCGGTCCAGTCCTTTCGCTCCCAGCCGGCCATCAGTTTCCCTCCGTGCCCAGCACGACCGTCGCCTGGGTCGAGAGCCAGCCGCCGCTTCCGTGCGCGACGGCGATCTCGGCCCCGGACACCTGACTGTCGCCCGCCTCACCGCGCAACTGTCGTGTCGCTTCGCACAGCAGGAACAGACCGCGCATCCCCGGGTGGGTGCACGACAAGCCGCCGCCGTCGGTGTTGGTCGGCAGGGCTCCGCCCAGGCGCAGGTTGCCGCCGTTGTCGGTCACGAACGCGCCACCCTCGCCCTTGGGCGCGAAGCCGAGGTCCTCCAGCACGACGAGCACGGTGTACGTGAACGAGTCGTACATCGCGAACATGTCGACGTCGCTCGGCGTGATCCCGGCGTCGGAGAACGCCTTCGGACCGCTCACCGCCGCGGCCGTGCGTGTCATGTCGGCCATCGCCGCGATCGAGTGGTGCGTCGTGCCGCCCGCCGCGCCGCGGACGTAGACCGGCCGGTGCGCGAGATCGCGCGCGCGTTCCTCGGTCGTCATGATGATGCAGCAGCCGCCGTCGGAGATCACACAGCAGTCGAGCTTGTGCAACGGATCGGCGACGAGCCGTGACGACATCACGTCGTCGACGGTGAGCGGATCGCGATACATCGCGCGAGGATTGCGGCCCGCGTGCTCGCGGGTCTGCACCGCGATCGACGCGAGTTGCTCGGCCGTCGTGCCGTACTGGTGCATGTGACGTTGGGCGGCCATCGCGTACGCGCCGACGAGGGTGAGCCCGGTGGGGAACTCGTACGACATCGGCCGCGGCAGCGCCATACCGCGGCCACCGCCTCCCCCGCCGGTGCCGAGCGTGCGCCCGGAGGCCGACAGTTGATTGTTCCCGTAGACGATCGCGACCGTGTCGACGTCGCCGTTCTGGATCGCCCGGTAGGCGTGCATGGCGTGGAACTCGAAGCTCGATCCGCCGACGCTCGACGACTCGAGCCAGCTCGGGGTCAGGCCGAGATACTCGGCCAGCGCGACCTCGTGCATCCCGCCGTATCCCGCGCTCGCCAGGCCCTGGATGTCGTCCTTTTCCAGGCCGGCGTCGTCGAGGGCGCGCCGGAACGACTGCGCCTCGAGCATCACCGCGCTCAACTCGGGCGTCACCGGCCCGTCCGACAACCCGACGCCGACGACACACACCGGTCTCTTCACGGCCGGGAAGCTAGCCGCGCGCGGCGTACACTTCGCGACATGCGCATGGACGACATGATCCTCGTGAGCGTCGACGACCACGTCGTCGAACCCCCCGATCTGTTCGATCACCACCTGCCCGCGAAGTACAAGGACATCGCGCCCCGGATCGAGCACCTGCCCGACGGCACCGACGTGTGGAAGTTCCTCGACTTCGACATCCCCAACGTCGGGCTCAACGCGGTCACCGGTCGCCCGCCCGAGGAATACGGCATGGACCCGACCAGCTTCGACGAGCTGCGGCCGGGCACCTACGACGTCAACGAGCGCGTCCTCGACATGTCGGCGAACGGTGTGCTCGGTTCGCTCAACTTCCCGTCGCTGCCCGGTTTCGCGGGCCGGCTCTTCGCCGCGCTCGACGACAAGGACGCCGCGCTCGCACTCTGCCGGGCGTACAACGACTGGCACATCGAGGAATGGTGCGGCGCCGCGCCCGACCGCCTCATCCCGCTCGCGATCCCGCCCATCTGGGACCCCGAAGCGCTCGCCGACGAAGTGCGGCGTGTCGACAAGATGGGCTGCCACGCGATCACGTTCCCGGAGAACCCCGTGCCGCTCGGCCTCCCGAGCCTGCACTCCGATCACTGGGATCCGTTCTGGCAGCGCGTGCAACGATCTCGGCACGATCGTCAACATGCACATCGGGTCGTCGTCGAAGCTCGCGATCACCGCGCTCGACGCGCCGGTCGACGTCATGATCACCCTCCAGCCGATGAACATCGTGCAGGCCGCGGCCGATCTGATCTTCTCGCCGGTGTTCAAGAAGTTCCCCGATGTCATCGTCGCGCTCTCCGAGGGCGGCATCGGCTGGATCCCCTACTTCCTCGAGCGCATCGACCACTCGTACACGACACACGAGGCGTGGACGTTCGCCGACTTCGGCGACAAGTTGCCGAGTGAGGTCTTCATGGAGCGCGTCATCCTCTGCTTCATCGAGGACGACTTCGGCGCGCGCCACGCGCGCGAGATCGGCACCGACCGCATCTGCGTCGAGACCGACTACCCGCACAGCGACGCGATCTGGCCCGACGCGCCCGAGCGCCTGATGCAGCGCCTGGGAGCCGACCGATCTCACCGACGACGAGATCAACCAGATGACGCACGAGAACGCGATGCGCTTCTTCCGCTTCGACCCGTACTCGATCCGCCCGCGCGAGAAGTGCACGGTCGGCGCGCTGCGGGCCGAAGCCGCCGGGCACGACGTGTCGATCCAGTCGAAGGGCCGCCGGGTCGAGCACCACGAACCGATGACACTCGCCGGGTTCACGCCGACCGCGTGAGCTCGCACGTCCGGCACAACCGGGCGTTCTGGGACGCCGACGCCGACGACTACCAGGACGCGCACGGTGCGGCGCTCGCCCGCGCGCCCTTGGCCTGGGGCGCGTACCGCGCGCCCGAGTCGGAGCTCCGGGTGCTCGACGACGTCGCCGCGCGCGACGTGCTCGAACTCGGGTGCGGAGCGGCGCAGTGGTCGATCGCGTTGGCCGAGCGCGGCGCGCGGGTGGTCGGGCTCGACGTCTCCCGTCGACAGCTCACCCACGCGCGGCGCGCCGCTCCGACCCTCCCACTCGTGCAGGCGAACGGCGAGGAGCTCCCGTTCGCGGCGGCGAGCTTCGACATCGTGTTCTGCGACCACGGCGCTCTGAGCTTCTGCGATCCGACCGTCATCGTCGCGGAGTGCGCACGACTGCTTCGTTCCGGTGGCCAACTCGCGTTCTGTTGCACGCATCCGCTGCTGTACCTGACGTGGGACGACACGCGTGAGCAACAGACCCGAAAGCTGCAGATCGAGTACGCACAGCTGGGGCGGATGGAGCTCGACGAGGGCACCATCGACTGGGTCCTCCCGCCGGGCGCGTGGATCCGGGTGCTCCGCGACAACGGATTCGCAGTCGAAGATCTCGTCGAGCTGTCGGCGCCTGCCGGCGCCGCGACGACCTACGCCGACTATGCGCCACCCAAGTGGGCGCGGCGCTGGCCGGCCGAGTGGATCTGGAACGCGCGACGAGCCTGAACGCGCGACGAGACTGAACACGCGGCTCGCCGCGGGCGACTAACGGATGATCAGCGAGTCCTCGAGGGCTTTGTAGAGCCGATCCGTCCCCGTCTTCGCGTGCACGAACAGCACGATGATGGTCGTCCCGGAGCTCACGACCAGGAGGTGTGCCCTGGAGCCGTCGGGCTGTGCGAACCGCGCCTCGATGGCCGGCAGCGAACCGTGCGACGTGGGCCCCTTCGAGACGAGCTTGCCAACCACGCCGTCGGTGCTCTGGTCCAGCGCCGCGTTGAGAACCGCGTTGATCCGATCCGCGGTCGCGGCGCTCGACAACTCGACGCTCAGCGCGCCGATGTCGTAGTCGGCGCTCGATGCCATCCCCGCGTAGATGGTCACCGGCTCCGAGTCGATCGTGGTCACGCGTTGCTCGAGCACCGGCGCCTGCGGGAGCTGCACCTGGAACGCGCCATCCGTGGAGGTGTAGGTCACGCCGCCCCCGGCCACGAACGCGGCGGTGCCCGCCGGGAGCGCATCGGACGAACGCAGGTGCATGACACCGAGGACGCCGGCGACCGCAACGGCAACGGCGAGCGCGATGATCCCGAGCCGGGTCGAGCGCGGCGGGTCGGCGGGCGCCGGCATCGCCACCGGTTGCCACGACTCCCGCAGCGCCGGACCACCCGGCAGGCACGGGTGGTCCGCTCGGCGGCGGCGGTCCCCAAGCGGGCGGGGCCGGGGCCGGGAGACGGGGCGGGAGACGGCGTGAGAGCGGTCGCAGGCGGCGCCGGCGCGGCATTCGCACCCGCGTTGACGAGCGGGAGCGGGGCGCCACAGCGCGCACAGGTATCGCCTTCGCCCAGCAGCAGGTAGCCGCACGACCGGCATTTGCGCATCGCCGCGTATCGGCCGGACCGTTCCGCCGGCTGAGAACGATCTGTGGCCGTGCGACCCCCGCCACCGGCGGGGAACGGACACAATGCCCGTATTCGGACGTCAGCGCCGTTCGAAGGTGACGCCGGCCGCCTCGCGGTCCCAGGTCTGCTGGGTCACGCCCTCGTCGCGGAGCTGGTACTTCAGCACCCGGCCGACGGGATTGCGGGGCAGGTCCGCGCGGAACTCGATGTAGCGCGGGATCGCGAAGAACGGCACGCGCTCGGCCACCCAGCGGCACAGCTCTTCCTCGCTCACCGTGGCGTCGTCCTGCAACACGACGGTGACCTTGACGTCGTCCTCGCCGAGCGGGCTCGGGACGGCGTGCACGGCCGCGTCGCGCACCGCGCCGTGGCCGAACAACACCTTCTCCATCTCGAAGCTCGAGATGTTCTCGCCGCGCCGGCGGAGCGCGTCCTTCTTGCGATCGACGAAGTAGATGTACCCGTCGTCGTCGATGCGGCCGAGGTCGCCGGTGTGGAACCACAGATTGCGCGTGGCTTCGACCGTGGAGTCGGGCCGGTTCCAGTAGCCGGCGAACATGAGGTTCGGGCCGTTCGGCCGGCACACGATCTCGCCGACTTCGCCGGCGGTCACCTCGACGTCGTCGTCGTCGACCAGGCGCACGTCGAACTCCACGCCGGTTCGGTTTGCCCGCGGCACCCGGTTTGTTCGGCTCGCCGGCATCGAGCATCGAGATCAACGACGCCTCGGTCAACCCGTAGCCGCCGCTGAACGTCTTGCACCCGAAGCGCTCCTGCCACAGCCGATCGGTGTCGGGCGGCATCGGCGCCGCCGCGCACAGTCGCAACCTGTGACCCTGCTGGTCGGGGTGATCGTCGGCGTTCGCGATGAGGATCGCGGGCGAGCCGAGCATGCTCACCATCGTGGCGCCGGTCCGCTTGATCTCGGGCCAGAAGTTGCTGACGGAGAATCGCCGTTCGATCGCCGCGCCACCGCCGGTGACCAACGAACCGACGACGCACACCGAGATCGCGTTGAAGTGGAACAGCGGGAGCGGCGTCAGTACGACATCGTCGGGCCGGCGCTGCCAGGCGCGCGCGATCTGATCGGCCAAGCTGACGATGTAGTTGTGCGGGAGCATGCAACCCTTCGACGGACCCGTCGTTCCCGCGGTGTAGATGAAGCAGGCGAGGTCGCCGGGACGCACGTTCGCGCCGGTGATCGGATCGTCGCTCCCCGCCGCGAGCCGCGTCCTGCCATTCGATCACCGGCCGGGCGTCGATCACCGCGTCGGGCGGATCGACGGTGATGCAGTGCGTGAGCGCCGGGGTTGTGTGCGCACCGACGACCTCGACCGCTCGCGACGCGAAGTCGCCCTGCACGATGAACACCTTGGCGCCGGAATCGCTGAGCTGGTGGCGGAGGAACTCGCCCTTGTACGCGGTGTTGATCGGGACCTGCACCGCGCCGAGCTTGAGTACGGCGAAGAAGCTGATGACCTGCTCGGCCCGGTTCTCGAGCAGCGTCGCGACCCGGTCGCCGTGCTCCACCCCGATCTCGCGCAGACTGTGCGCGAGGCGGTTCGAGGCGAGGTCCATCTCGCGGGCGGTGAGCTGCACCACGTCGTCGCCGCTGTTCGAGAAGTCGAGGTACGGACCGTCGGGATCGTGTGCGAGGCGCTCGGCGAGCGCTGCGAGGACAGTCGTCTGCGGTCGCGTCATGGGCGCGACAGTAGCGTCAGGTTTGCTCGGGAAGCCGCCGGTCGCCGGCGAGGGCGCACACGAGCTCGGCATGCCGGTCGGCGTTGTCGAAGTGGGTCTCGAGCACCCACGCCCGCTTGAGGTAGAGGTGCACGTCGACCTCCCACGTGAACCCCATGCCCCCGAACACTTGCGTCGCGGTCTTGCCGTTCGCGATCGCCGCGTCGCCGGCGACGAGCTTGGCGCCGTGGACGAGCCGGTGCCGCGTGTTGCTGTCTGCCCCTTCGTCGAGGACGGCGCCGGCGCTGTAGACGGCAGCGCGCGCGACCTCGGTGCGCGTGAGCATGTCGGCGAGCATGTGTTTGATCGCCTGGAACCCGCCGATCGGACGGTCGAATTGCACGCGTTCCTTCGCGTACGCGACCGCAAGATCGGTCAGCCGGTCGGCGAGGCCCAGCTGGAACGCGGCGGTGAGCGCGGTGCCGCGGAGATCCCCGGGCCGCACGTCGCAGTCGATCGGAGTTCCCGAGGGGAGCCGGGCGGCCATCGCGACCGGCGTGCACGGATCGAGCGGCCACGGCGACCGCTCGGCCTCGACCGCCTTCGGGTCGACCGCCCGCGTCCCGTCCGGCCCGTCGACCAACAGCACGTCGAGCGCGTCCAGATGCTCGATCCAGATCGGCGAGACCTCGCTCACCGCGCCCGCGATCCGGCCGTCACCGAGCAGCAACGAGTCGACGAGCGGGCCCGGCACGCAGAACCGTCCGAGCTGCTCGAACACCACGACGCAGTCGGCCCACGAGAAGCCGTCGGCGCGCAGGGAGAAGACACCCGCTTGCGCGAGCTCGTCGAACATGCGGCGGTCGAAGCCCTCGCGCACGCGCTCGATCGGGATGCGAGCCGCGAGCATCGCCGCGATGCCGTCGCGCAGGGCGATCTGGTCGTCGGAAAGGTCGAGATCCATTACCGCGGCTCCCGGGGCAGGCCGAGCACACGCTCACCGATGATGTTGCGTTGGATCTGCGACGCGCCCGCGGCGATCGTGAGTGCGAGCGTGCGCAGGCGCTCCTCGACGAGCTCGTTGCCGTCGATGTGCAGCGCCTCGCGGCCCAGTGCGCGCAAGCACACCTCGCCGAAGCGTTGGCGCGCTTCGGAATACGCGAGCTTCATCACCATTGCGCCGGCGCCGGTCGTCCCGCGCTCGGACTGCGACACGTTGCGTTTCGTGAGCGCCCACAGCGCGTCGAACTCCGCGATGCAGCGGCCGAGCTCGGGCTCGACATGCCAAAGGAGCTCGCCCTTGCGCAGGCTGGTCGCGAGGTCCTCGGCCAGCCGGATCGAATCGACGAGCTCGCTGACGAACGCGGTGCCGCGCTCGTACTTCAGCGTGACGTTGGTGACCCGCCAGCCGTCGTTCTCGTCGCCGACGCGGTTCGCGACCGGCACGCGCACGTCGGTGAGGAAGACCTCCGCGAACTCGGAGCTGCCGAGCACGGTCTTGAGCGGTCGCACCTCGATGCCGGGCAGGTCCATCGGCAGGATCAACCACGAGATCCCGCGGTTCTTGGGGGCCTCCGGATCGGTGCGGACGAGGAACTCGCCGACGTCGGCGATCTGTCCGAAGGAGCACCAGATCTTCTGACCGTTGAGGACGTAGTCGTCGCCGTCGCGCTCCGCGCGCGTCCGCAGCGACGCGAGATCGGAACCGGCGCCCGGCTCGGAGAACCCCTGGCACCAGACCTCGTCGCCGCGCAGGATGCGCGGGAGGTGCGCGGCCTTCTGTTCGTCGGTGCCCTCTTCGATGAGGGTCGGGCCCGCGTGCAACGTCCCGACGAAGTTGACGCCTACGTACGGGGCCCGGGCCCGCGCCGTCTCTTCGTAGAAGATCAGCTGTTCGGTCGGCGAGGCGCCCCGCCCGCCGTACTCCTTGGGCCAGTGCAGACCCGCGTAGCCGGCTTCGAACAACCGTCGCTGCCACTCGGTGTCCCACTTGCGCCGCTCCGGCCATGCATCACGCGGGGGTTGCGGCGGCAGCGCCGGCAGCGCGTCGTCGAGCCACGCGCGCAGCTCGGCACGGAAGGATTCGTCGGCGTCCGAGTAGCGCAGCTCCACGAAGCGGGGAGTCTACGAGTGCGGCCCGGCCGCGACCGCCTCGACGAACGCCGATCGGGTCGACGCGTCCCAGAGCCACGACTCGAGATAGAGCCGGTGGCCGTCGGCGTCACGCAGCTGCAGGCTCCGCCCCAAGAAGAACAGCTCCTGCCACCAGCGGGCGCCCGTGCACACGACCTCGGCCGTCGCGAGGTCGAGCATCACCGGCCGCAGCCCGACCCGGTAGACGACCTCACCGTCGACCACGATCCGCTGGCGGCACTGCAGCCACAGCGCGAAGCACATCGCGGCCGGGAACAGAAGACTCATATCGCGCCAACCGAAGGCGAGCACCGTCCACCCGGTCGCCGTCGCGAGCGACCAGCTCGCGGTGCCCGGGCTCGGGCGGTACTCCCCCGCCGGCACGACCTCGCCTGCACTTGCGCTTCCCTGCGCCACCCCGAGATTGTCGGCCGGCTCCGAGACGACCTCAAGGCCCTCTCTAGGATCTCCGGCGGATGCCCGATTCGCGGGGCCGATCTGCCAGGAGCCACTCACATGGGCGCGGAGCTACCCAAGATCATCAGCGTCGACGACCACGTCGTCGAGCCCGCCCACCTCTTCGAACGTTGGCTACCGGCCAAGTTCCGGGCGGCAGGTCCGCACGTGGAGCGGCGTGGCATCGGGGCCATGCGGCACATCGCGGGCGGGGTGTACGAGCAGTCGTTCGACGACGACGGCCCCAAGGCCGACTGCTGGGTCTACGAAGACCTCGTCTACATCAACAAGCGCCACGTGGCCGCGGTCGGCTTCGACCGCGACGACATGACGATGTCGCCGATCACCTACGACGAGATGCGCCCCGGCTGTTACGACCCCAAGGCCCGCATCGACGACATGGAGATGAACTGGGTCGAGTCGTCGCTCTGTTTCCCCACGTTCCCGCGGTTCTGCGGCCAGACATTCCTCGAGGCCAAAGATCGTGAGCTCGCGGAGGCGTGTGTCTACGCGTACAACGACTGGATGGTCGAGGAATGGTGCGGCGACAGCGGCGGGCGCCTCATCCCCCTCACGCTGATCCCGTTGTGGGACGCGCAGCTCGCAGCGGCCGAGGTGCGGCGCAACGCGGCACGCGGGGTGCACGCGGTGTGCTTCAGCGAGATCCCACCCAAGCTGGGGTTGCCGTCGATCCACTCGGGCGAGTGGGACCCGTTCTTCGTCGCCTGCCAGGAGACGGACACGGTGGTGTGCATGCACATCGGTTCGTCTTCACAGATGCCGGCCACGTCGAACGACGCGCCGGTCGCGGTCGCGGCGACGCTGAGCTTCAACAACGCAATGGCGTCGCTCTCCGACTTCTTGTTCTCGGGCCTGCTCGTGCGGTTCCCATCGTTGACGCTCGCGTACTCCGAGGGGCAGATCGGTTGGCTGCCGTACGTCTTGGAACGCGCCGACGACGTCTGGCGCGAGCACCGGGCCTGGGGCGGGGTCAAGGATCTCGTGCCCGAGCCGCCGTCGACCTACTACTACCGCCAGATCTACGGCTGCTTCTTCCGCGACCGCCACGGCCTCGAATCGCTCGACCGTGTCGGCGTCGACAACATCACCTTCGAGACCGACTACCCGCACACCGACTCGACCTGGCCCGACACGAAGGAAATCGCCCTGAGCATGGTGGAGGGCCTCTCCGACGAGGCGATCTACAAGATCATGCGGGGCAACGCCATCCGCATGCTGTCGCTCGACCCCGACTGATCACGCCCGCCCCGAACCACTCGCTCAGTCGCAGCGCGCGTTGCGCGCCGGGACGTCGAGCTTCAGCAGGTAGCGGTCGACGATCGTGTTCACACACATGTTCGAGAGCCCGTACGACGTGTGGCTCGCGCCCGCGGCGGTGAGAAGGCGACCGGAACGCAACTGCGTGGCGAGCGACTTCCCCCACGCGTAGGGCGTGGCGGGATCGTTCAGGGTGCTGACCACGACGATCGGCGGGGCGTCGGGGGCGTGGATCGGCGCCACCTTTCCCTCGGCCGCAACCGGCCAGAAGGTGCACGGCAGTCCCAGCCACACGGTCGAGGCTCCGAAATAGGGAGCGACCTTCGCGGCCCGCGCCGCGAGCTGTTGCACCGCGGCCACCGTCTTCGGCGAGGGGGCATCGATACAGCCGACCGCGTACATCGCCGCGGTCTCGTTGGAGTACTTCCCGCCGGTCATACGATCGGTGTACGCGTCGGTGAGCGCGAGCATCTTGTCGCCCATTCCCTGCGCGGCCTGTGCGAGCGCCGCCGCCAGTTCGTCGTAGCCGCCGGCACCGCTGTAGAGCGCGCTCGCGACACCCAAGTCGAGCTCGCCCGGTCCGAGCGTGCGGTGCTCGCCCTTGACGGTCGCGGGCACCGGCTCCTCCCGGATGGTCCGCACCAGGTCGGCGTACGCGGCGGCCGGCTCGGCGCCCCGGGCGAACGCGCACGACGGGTCGGCGCGGCAGTGGGTGAAGAACGCACCGAGATCGGCGTCGAAGCTCTTGGCCTGGTCGATCGTGCTGTCGGCATACGAGCGCGCGGGGTCGACCGCCCCGTCGAGCACCATCGCCCGGACGTGGGTGGGGAACTCGTCCGCGTACTCGGTGCCGATCAACGTCCCGTAGGAGAAGCCGACGTAGCTGATCTGTTCCGCGCCCATCGCCTGGCGGATCGAGTCGAGGTCGTGCACCGTGGCGGCGGTCGACACGAACGGCAGGATGGCGGCGCTGTTCCTCGCGCAGGTCGCGACGAACGTCCGCGACGCGGCGACGTTCCGAGCGACCGCCGCCGGGGTCTGCGGATCGTGGTCGACCGCGTAGAACGCGTCGAGGTCGTCGCCACAGAGCACCGGCGAGCTCGCGCCGATCCCACGCGGATCCCACGAGACGATGTCGAAGGAATCGCGGATCTCCTGCGGGAAGACCTCGTCGGCCTGGCGGAGGAAGTCGATCCCCGATCCCCCGGGTCCGCCCGGGTTGGTGAACAGCACCCCGACCGGCTTGTGTGCCGCGGGAAGGCGCGCCAGCGCGAGCGATATTCGGGGACCGTTCGGCCGCGCCACGTCGAGCGGGACCGAAAGGGTCGCGCACTCCACCTTGGCGCACGGCGCCCAGACGATCGTGCCCGTCCGTTCCTTGCGGAGCACCACCGTGCTCCCGCTCGCCCCGCACGCGACCGTCGTCGCGCCCACGACGAGCGCGGCGACCAGCGCAGCAAGCGGTCGACGGCCCATCCGATCACCCTAGGCTGGCGCCGTGTTCCGTCTCAGCGCGCACGCCGACCCCGCGTTCCTCGCCGAGATGCTCTACGAGGCCGTCAACTGGCATGACGACGGCGCCGAAGAACGCCCGGCCCTCGACGCTGTCCTCGCCGATCCGAACAACGCGCGCTACATCGCCGACTGGGGCCGCCCCGGCGACGTGGCGCTGTACGCGCTCGACCGCCGCGACGAGCCGGTCGGGGCCGTGTGGGTACGCAATTTCACCGCCGCGCGCCCCGGCGCCGGCTACGTCGCCGACGACATCCCCGAGCTCTGCATCGCGGTGTACCCCGAGTTCCGGCACCGCCAAGTCGGGTCGTTGCTGCTCGGCTCGATCATCGCCCGTTCCGAGCGGGATCACGTCCGGGGCATCAGCCTGAGCGTGCACCGTGAGAATCCCGCCGAACGCCTGTACGCACGCCACGGCTTCGAGGTCGTCGCCGAGCACGGTGACGCCCTCACCATGCTCGTCGACCTCCCCTGACCCAGTTCTCCCAACTGTTGGCGTGGAAACGGGCTCGTACGCCCAGTTTCCCCCACAACTGTTGGCAGGAAAACAAGCTCCCACGCCCAGTTTCCCCCACAACTGTCGGCGTGGAAACGGGCTCGTGCGGCCAGTTTCGCTGCCAACGCGTGAGTGCTGAGTTCGTCGTGACCGCGGGCGGGCAGAGAGGATGCAGTGATGCGCGACCAGCCCGAGGAGCCCGGATCGGGGAAGAGCGCCGAGGCAGGCCCGCCGCCGGCGTTCGAGCCCCCGCATTCCAACGGGGCAGTCCAGCAGTCGGAGCCGGCCCGTCGGCACGCGCCCTGGGAGTTCCTCATCCTCACGCTCCTGGTCGCGATCCTCTGCATCGGCATCGTGATCGGCTGGACGTTCGTCGGATCGCGCTCGCCGGAACGCCTCGACAACGCGTCGGCCGCGGCCGCGGCGGCGGCGTGCAACGACGCGCAGGCCAAGTTGAAGGCGTTGCCCAACCCCGACCCGCGCCTCGGCGCCGACCGCGTGGCGCGGATCCGGGCCGAGGACGCGGTGCTGCGGGAGATGGTCACGTCGCTGAGGGCGGTCCGACCAACCCACTCCACTCCGGCGGCCGCGCTCACCGCGTGGAGCGCCGACTGGGGTCGGATGATCGACGCGCGCGACACCTACGCCAACGACCTGCAAAAAGCGGCCGGCACCGATACGAAGGTGCGGCTCATCTATCCGGCGACCAACGCGATCAAGCCCATCACCGGCCACATGGACGACTTCGTGCGCGAGAACAATCCGCATCTCGACGCCTGCTTCACCGGGGCGCTGCAGCTCGAAGTTGTCGAAGGGCCGCGGGTATACGAGAAACTGACGTCATGACTGCAGACGCACACGCGACCGGACGGCTCGAAGGCAAGATCGCGTTGATCACCGGTGCGGGAAGCGGGATGGGCCGCGCCGCGGCCGAGCTCTTCGCGGCCGAGGGCGCGAAGGTGGTCGTGAGCGACGTCGCCGACGACGCGGGCAACGAGACGGTCGCCGCGGTACGCGCGGCAGGCGGCGACGCGACCTACGTACGCGCCGACGTGTCGAAGGCGGCCGACTGTGACGCGATGGTCGCGTGCGCGACGCAGACCTACGGCGGGTTGCACGTCCTCTACAACAACGCGGGCATCTTCCCCGCCGACGACGGCGGTGTGCTCGACACACCCGAGTCGACGTGGGAAACCGTGATGGAGATCAACCTCAAAGGCGTGTGGCTCGGATGCCGGGCCGGTATCCCCGCGATGATCGCGTCGGGCGGCGGCAGCATCGTCAACGTCGCGTCGTTCGTCGCACTCATGGGCGCGGCGACCGCGCAGATCGCGTACACGGCGAGTAAGGGCGGTGTGCTCTCGATGACACGCGAGATCGCGGTCGAGTACGCGCGCCAGGGGATCCGAGCGAACGCGCTCTGCCCCGGACCCATACAAACACCCCTGCTCGAGGAGTTGCTGTCCGACCCCGCGCGGCGCGCGCGCCGGCTCGTCCACATTCCGATGGGCCGGCTCGGTCACGCCGACGAGTTGGCCAAGGCCGCCCTTTTCTTGGCCTCCGACGACGCGTCGTTCATGACCGGAGCATCGTTGGTGGTCGACGGCGGCATCACCGCCGCGTACGTCACGCCGGAGTAAATAGGCTGCGGCGATGACCGTGCGGGGGATGTTGAGCGGAGCCGAGCTCGCGGAGTCGATCGGCGCCGGAGCGATCGACACGGTGCTCGTGGCCTTCCCCGATCTGCAGGGTCGCCTGGTCGGCAAGCGCGTGACGGGCTCGTACTGGCGCGACCACATGGGCGAAGGAACTGCTCCGCTGCACATGTGCAACTACCTGCTCGCCGTCGACAGCGAGATGAACGTGCTCCCCGGATACGCGTTCGCGAGTTGGGACCAGGGCTACGGCGACATGGCCGCCCAACCCGACCTCGCGACGATCCGCACGATCCCGTGGCTCGACAAGACCGCACTCGTCCTGTGCGACCTCCTCGACGAGGAGACGGGCGCTCCGGTCGAGGTGTCGCCTCGCCGTATCCTGCAACGCCAAGTCGAGCGGGCCGCGGCGGCGGGTTTCACCCTCAACTTCGCGAGCGAGCTCGAGTTCTTCTTGTTCCGCGATTCGCTCGAGGAAGCGGCCGCCAAGGACTACGCCAACCTCACGCCGCACTCCCTCGTCGTCGAGGACTACCACATCCTCCAAACGACCCGCGACGAGTACCTGATCCGCGCCATCCGCAACGGCATCGACGGCGCGGGTGTGCCGGTGGAGTTCTCCAAGGGCGAGGCGGGCAAAGGCCAGCACGAGATCAACCTGATGTACGCGAACGCGATAGAGATGGCCGACCGCCACGCGATCTACAAGAACGGCGTGAAGGAGATCGCCGGGCAGCACCACCGTGCGGTCACCTTCATGGCGAAGTACTCGTCGGACGAGGTCGGCTCGTCGTGTCACGTACATTCGAGCCTGTGGTCGCCCGACGGGCAGGACGCCCTGATGTGGGACGCGGCCGCGCCCGACCACCTCTCGCCCGCGATGCGCGGTTGGCTCGGCGGTCAGATCGCGTGCGGCCGGGAACTCGCGTGGATGTACGCGCCGACGGTCAACTCCTACAAGCGCTACCAACCGGAGTCGTGGGCGCCGACGGCGCTCGCCTGGAGCGTCGACAACCGTACGTGCGGCTTCCGGATCGTCGGTCACGGCGCTTCGTTCCGCCTCGAGTCGCGCATCCCCGGCGCCGACGCCAACCCGTACCTCGCGTTCGCGGCCACCATCGCCGCGGGACTGCACGGGATCGCCAACGACCTCGATCCCGGACCGCGTTTCGACGGCAACGCGTACGCGGCCCCCGACCTCGACCGTGTGCCCGGCAATCTCGTGGAGGCGATCGACGCGTTCGCAGGTTCGAAGGTCGCGACCGACGCGTTCGGTGCCGATGTCCACGAACATCTCCTGAACACCGCGCGTCAGGAGTGGGCACACTTCAACCGCGCCGTCACCGATTGGGAGCGGCGCCGGAACTTCGACCAATGGTGATCGTCGCGGTCACGGGTCGCCGCCTCGGCCGCACCGACAAGTGGCCGTACTCGGGCGCGGCCGCGCTCCCCTACCGCTACATCGACGCGGTCCTGCGCGCGGGCGGTCAGCCCGTCATCGTGAACACGGCGCGCGACCCGAAGGCGCTGTTGGCGCGCGTCGACGCGCTCGTGCTCACCGGTGGTCCCGACGTCGACCCCGCGCGCTACGGCGCGACCCCTCACCCGAGCGTGTACGGGGTCGATTCCGCCGACGACGAGTTCGAGTGCGCGCTCGCGGACGCGGCCACGGCCCGGTCGGTGCCGACGCTCGCGATTTGCCGGGGCATCCAGCTGCTGAACGTCGCGCGGGGCGGGACGCTCCACCAGCACATCACCGAAGACCCCGGGGTGCCGGCGCACGGGCAGCCCGGGGTCGCCGGCGGAGCACGTCAGCACGAGGTGAAACTCGCCGCCGACTCACTGCTCGCCGAGGTGATGAACACCACGACGGTCACCGCGTCGTGCCATCACCACCAGGCGATCGACGAACTCGGCGACGGCCTCCGCGTGGTCGGCCGAGCCAAGGACGGCATCGTCGAGGCCCTCGAGCTCGACGGGGCGTTCGTCCTCGCAGTGCAGTGGCACCCCGAGGACACCGCCGACGACGATCCCGAGCAACAGCGCCTGTTCGACGCGCTGGTCAGGCGGGCGGGGGGCTGATCCGGGCGCGCAGCTCGTGCTTGGGCACCTTGCCGCTCGGGTTGCGCGGCATGACGTCGATCACCTCGATGCGTTCCGGGATCTTCTGCATCATCAGGCCGACGTTCTGGCAGTGCTCGCGCACGTCGGGAATCGTCGGCGGGTCGGCGGGATCCTTGGGCACGACGAACGCCACGACCATCTCGCCGCGCGCCTCGTCGGGTATGCCGAGCACCGCCACGTCGGCGACCTTCGGATGCCCGTAGAGCACATCTTCCACTTCCTTGGCGGAGACGTTCTCGCCCTTGCGGATGATGATGTCCTTCACCCGCCCGGTGATGAGGATGGCCCCGTGCTCGTCGAAGCGCCCCATGTCGCCCGTACGGAGGAATCCGTCCTCGGTGAACGCGTCGGCGTCGAGTGAGCTGTCGACGTAGCCCCGCATGACCTGCGGTCCTTTGACCACGATCTCGCCGGTGTCGAGGATCTTCATGGTGACGCCGCGCGTCGGCGTGCCCTCGGCCGTGGCTTTCGAGCTGTCGGGCGCGTCGACATCGGTCTGGGCAACGATCGGCGCCTCGGTCATGCCGTAGCCGGAGGTCGTCCCGATCGAGCTCGGGATCACCTTCTTCAACTCGTCGTGAAGGTGCGGCGGCTTGGTCGACCCGCCGCCGGGAAAGTCGCGCACCGTCGCGTACGCGGACGGATTGGCTCGCGCTTCTTCGATCAGGGCGGTGTGGATCGCGGCGGCGCCGTTCGCGAGTGTCACCTTGTGCCGCCCGATGAGCTCGGTCGACGCCGGGGCGGTCCACGCCTCCATCAGCACCGCGGCCGACCCGGTGAGCAACGGCGTGTACACCCCGATGATGATGCCGCCGATGTGGGTGAACGGGAACGCGACGAGCGCGATGTCGTCGGCCACCACGTGCGTCTTCTCGGCGTAGCCGATGGCGCCGGCGAGCACCGAGCGGTCGGTGTGCTGCGCGCCCTTGGGGTCGGCCGTGGTGCCCGAGGTGTAGAAGATCCACCGCACCGGGTCCTGCGCGGGATCGTCGAACACCGCGGGCGGCGGCGGCAGCGTGGCCGGGTCGCCGTCGGGGTTGAAGTGGTCGGCGACAAGCGTGTGCATGTCGTCGGTCTCGCCGGCGACCTGCTCCGCCAGCGCCTGATAGTCGAACTTGTTCCACACCGACGGCGTGATCAGCAGCTTGCACTTCGTCTGCTTCGCGATGAACGAGACCTCGCGGTAACGGTAGATCGGAAGCATCGGATTCTGTACCGCGCCCAGCCGGCACAGCGCGCCGACCAGCACGGCCGACTCCGTCCAGGTCGGGAGTTGCCACGAGACGTTCGTGCCCGCGGTCACGCCGAGTGCGTACAGCCCCGCGGCCGCACGTTCGCAGAGGTCGCGGTACTGCGCGAACGTGGTCGTGCGGTCGCCGTCGTGCAACATGACCCGGTCGGGAGTTGCCGCCGATCGCCGCTCGACGAGCTCCCACACGCTGCGGGCGTCGTCGATCATCGCTTCCGCCGCGCTGCTCATACGGTGATGCCACCGTCGATCGAGACGATCGAGCCCGTCATGTAGCGGCACTCGTCGGAGGCGACGAACGCAACAACGTTCGCGATCTCCTCGGGTTTCGAGTTGCCGAGCGGTGACATCACCTTGCGCATCGTCTTCCAGTCGACACCCTCGGGGAAGTCCATGAAGGCCTCCTGGAGCGGCGTCTCCATGCCGCCGGGTGCCACACAGTTCGCGCGCACGCCCCGCTTGATGTACTCGTCGGCGATCACGCGGGTGAGGTGCACCACACCGGCCTTCGACGAGCAGTACGCCGCCGAGTAGGGCTGCGACTTGATGCCCGCGTTCGAGGCGATATTGACGATCGAGCCGCCGCCGTCCAGGAGGTGCGGGAGCGCGGCCTGGCACACGAGGAAGGTTCCCGTGAGGTTGACGCCGATGATGCGCTGCCAGTCGGCGAACGGCACCTCGTGCGTGTGGGCGAAGCGGCCGATCCCGGCACTGTTCACGACCACCTGCGGGCGGCCGAGGTCGCTCGCGACGGCGGCCATCGCGGTCTGGACCGAGTCGGGGTCGGAGACGTCGACCCGGTACGACCGAGCTGTTCCCCCGCCCTCACCGATCTCGGCGGCTGTCTTCTCCGCGGCGTCGACCGCGATGTCGAAGCAGGCGAGGAGTGCACCTTCGTTCGCCAGCTGCCGCGCGGTTGCGTGCCCGAGACCGGAACCCGCGCCGGTCACCACTGCTACCCGTCCTTCAAAACGTCCCATCGCACGAACCTAACGCGCGCATGCGAAGACCTTCCAAAGTCCACCGCAGGAGCGGCAGCGGAGCCGACCGAACGGGAGGCGCAGCGCGAGCGACCCATAGACAGGAGCGGCAGCGGAGCCGACCGAACGGGAGGCGCAGCGCGAGCGACCCATAGACAGGAGCGGCAGCGGAGCCGACCGAACGGGAGGCGCAGCGCGAGCGACCCATAGACAGGAGCGGCAGCGGAGCCGACCGAACGGGAGGCGCAGCGCGAGCGACCCATAGACAGGAGCGGCAGCGGAAGCCGACCGAACGGGAGGCGCAGCGCGAGCGACCCATAGACAGGAGCGGCAGCGGAAGCCGACCGAACGGAAGGCGGTAGCGCGAGCGACCCATGAAAATGGTCAACGGCCCGCCGGTTGTGACCGGCGGGCCGTCGCGCGCTTGCCGCCCCTGGGGGGAAGGGGCTGGGAAGCGGTTCCCGCTGGCATCATCGGCGGCGCCGGGTTCCGGATGAGCAATCGAGCCCCGCCGGGCCGTCCATTGGCGGTCTTGGGCACCGGGAATCGGGCGAAAGCCGGTTCAGCTCTCCATCACCGTGAACGGCACGCGGCCCACCACCGCCTGGTCGATCTCGACCTGCCACTCGTAGCGACCCGGTGTGAGTGGGAGCCCGGCGATGTTGACCGCGAACGGTGCGTCGAGCTCGCTGCCGGGGGCCAGGCCCGCGGGCCGTCCCGCTTCGAACCGGCCCTGGAACTCCACCCGCGTCGCGCCGAGGCCGCCCTCGGGTGTCGGCAGCTCCGGGTCGAGGCCGTCCTCGGTGACGAGGCGGGCCGCGAAGTCGTGCGGGATGTTCGCCGCATCCCACGGCACCGAGATCTTCACGGCAAGGCCCATCGTCACCGGCGCACCGCGGTAGATGCTCCAACCGCCACCGAGGACGTAGAGCTTGCCCGCGACTTCTTGGGCGTGGTCACACAAGAGCAGGGTGGTCTTCACCCCGGCGACGTTACGTCAGAGGTCGTCGGCATGCGTATCGGTGCCGGGGACCGCGGCGAGGAACGGGCTCGCGAACCCGCATCCGTCGACCGTCGCCGCCAATGCCGCGAACTCGCCGACCGGGTCACCCGCGCAAAGACCGACGACGAGCTCGTGGGGCGGGGGTTCGGCCTGCGAGACGATCGTCCGTTCCAGGCGCAGCCCGACCGCGACCGGCAGGTGAAGACCCGGCAGGTGAAGACCCGGCGCCTCGTGCTCGTCGGCGACGACGATCGCTCCCGCGAAGCCACGCTCGAACGCGAAGATCGGATCGACCGGACCCGAGTGCCATTCCCACCGGTAGACGGCGGTGTGCACGTGGTCGCGGCCCGGGAAGAGCCGGCCCTGCGCGGCGATGGTCTCCATCTCCCGCGCGACCCATGCGTCCCACTCGGCTTGTTTTCCCGCCAGCACCCACGCCACCGCGAGGTACGAGCCCCGGCCGGGGTCGCCGAACAGCCGGCCCGCCGACGGGCGCGACTCCTTGCACGCCCGGGTGGCCACGAACCGGGCTCCGGCGAACACCCCGGGACCCGCCTTGACCGTCGCGGGAAAGTGGTCGCGCTCGTACCAACGGTTGAACGCAACGGCCTGGCCGGGATGCGGCTCGATGTACGACACGATGGCCGTACCGATCTCGACGCCACGGGGCGACTGACCACTCACGACGGGACCTGTGTCATCGGGCTACCCGCTCGAGCGCGCCCCAGAGCACGCGCTTGGTGTACGCGAGCGCGGCGGGCGAGTTGCGGGCGATCAGCTCGCCGAGCGCCTGCGCCTCGGCCCGGAGGTGGTCGGCCGGGTCGACGACCTGCGAGCAGATGCCGAGCTCGTACGCGCGCGCAGCCGGCATCCGTTCGTGCCGCCCGACGAACGCCATGCGCAACACCGCTTCCATCGGCGACTTCTTGGCGAGCGCGATCGTCTCGTACACCGTTGCCTGACCGACCGAGACGTGCGGATCGACGAAGGTTGCCTCGACGGAGGCGAGCACGATGTCGGCGTCGGCCACGAAATGCAGCCCACCGCCGGCGCACACCCCGTTGACCGCGGCGATCACCGGCTTCGACACCTGGTTGTGCCACGCAGTGAATCGCAGTTCGAAGTTCCTGGTTCGCCGCGACTGCTCGCGCAGCGCCGCGGGCTCCCGCGCCAGTTGCGCGAGGTCGAGACCCGTCTGGAACGCGCGGCCTTCACCCGTGTTGACGATCACGCGGACCTCGGGATCGCGATCGAGCTCGAGCCACGCCCGTTCGAGCTCGCCCATCATGCGCGCATCCATCGCGTTCGCCGCGGCCGGCCGGTCGAAGATCAGCCATCCGACCGGCCCGTCCCGCTCCACCCGGAGCGTTTCGTACCGCGGGGGCTCGTCGGCCCCGGATTCCGGCTCGGGCATGCGCATGAGGCTCTCGTCGTGGCAAGTTGTCGACATGACCGACGACCAACTGCCCTCGACGATACCGGGACTCGTGTCCCGGGCCGCCGCTTCCTTCGCGGCGCAGGAGGCGCTGGTGGACGAACGGGCTCGCCTCACCTTCGCCGAGCTCGCAGAACAGGTCGAGCGGGCGGCGCAGGCCCTCGTGGCCAGTGGGATCGAGCCGGGCGATCGGGTCGCCATCTGGGCGCCGAACTGCACGGAGTGGGTCGTCGCCGCCCTCGGTATCTCGTGCGCCGGCGGTGTGATCGTCCCGCTCAACACCCGCTTCAAGGGGGCCGAGGCGCGCTACGTGCTGGATCGCGCCGACGTGAAGCTGCTGTTCACGGTCACCGACTTCCTCGACACGAATTACGAAGCCCTGCTGCGGGCCGAGCCTGCGCTCCCCGAGCTGCGCGAGATCATCGACCTGCGCGGCCCCGCGTGGAGCGAATTTCTCGCCCGCGCCGACGGTGCCGCGCTCCCCGACTCGATCACGGGCGACGACCTCTGCGCGATCCTCTTCACGTCCGGCACGACCGGTCGGCCCAAGGGCGCGATGCTCACCCACGGCGCGACCGTACGCGCGTACGACGCGTGGGCGACCGTGGTCGGCCTCCGGTCAGGCGACCGCTACCTCGTCGTCAACCCCTTCTTCCACTCGTTCGGGCTGAACGCGGGCATCGTCGCCTCACTGGTAAAGGGCGCCACGATCATTCCGCACGCCGTGTTCGACGTCGACGCGGTCATGACGCGGGCCGCGGCCGAGCACGTGTCGATGCTCCCCGGACCGCCGACCGTCTACCAGTCGATCCTCGACCACCCTCGTCTCGGCGAGTTCGACATGTCGTCGCTGCGGCTCGCGGTCACGGGCGCGGCCACGGTTCCGGTCGAGCTGGTGAAGCGCATGCGCGCCGAGCTCGGCTTCGAGACCATCGTCACCGGCTACGGACTCACCGAGGCGACCGGCATCGCCACCATGTGCCGCCACGACGACGACCCCGAGACCATCGCGACCACCTCGGGGCGCGCCATCCCCGACATCGAGGTCCGGATCGTCGACGACGAGGGTGTGGAAGTGCCGCGCGGCGAACCCGGCGAGGTCGTGATCCGTGGCTACAACGTGATGCGCGGCTTCATCCACGATCCGGAGGCGACCGCGGAGGCCATCGACGCCGACGGCTGGCTGCACACCGGCGACGTCGCGGTCATGGACGACCGGGGGTACATCCGGATCACCGACCGCACCAAGGACATGTTCATCGTCGGCGGTTTCAACGCGTACCCCGCGGAGATCGAGAACATGATCAACGAGCACCCGGCGGTGGGCCAGGTCGCCGTGGTCGGCGTTCCGGACGATCGCATGGGTGAGGTCGGGTACGCGTACGTGATCCCCCGCCTGAACGCGACCATCACCCCCGACGAGCTCCGAGCCTGGTGCCGGGAGAAGATGGCGAACTACAAGGTGCCGCGCTATTTCGAGATCGTCGACGCGCTTCCGCTCAACGCGAGCGGAAAGGTGTTGAAGTACGAGCTCCGCGAGCGCGCCCGCTCCACGCGCGACTGACGCCATGGCAGTTTCGCCGGCGATGTCCCTGGGCCGAGAGCTCCGACGCGATGCGCGCCGGCCTGATGCGCGGTTGCGGACGTCAGACCTCGTCGAGCGGACGGCGATCCTCGACCTGCGGCTGGCGACCCGTCCGCATCGGGCTCAACGGCGCGTCGACCATGAGCGTGCGCTGCACGTCGGCGTTCAGCGTCGTGAGCCGGGCCCGCCA
Organism: uncultured Actinomycetes bacterium; assembly: GCA_963812205.1. Taxonomy (GTDB): domain Bacteria; phylum Actinomycetota; class Acidimicrobiia; order IMCC26256; family PALSA-610; genus PALSA-610. Next base: position 558,592 of record CAWEUJ010000002.1, on the reverse strand, counting down.
GGCGGCAAGCTCGGGCCCGTCCCAGGCCTGTTCGTAGCGACCCCAGGCCTCCCACGAGGGCAACGCCCAAATCACGATCGCCTCCGTGTCGCTGATCATCGCGACGCGGTACGCGCCGACGCAGCGCAACCCGAGCCGTTCCAGCGTCGGCACGCCGATATCGCCGAGCGTGTCGAGGAATTCGCGCACTGTCCCGATCGGCACCCGCACGACCTCGTGCGCGTACACAACCCCGCGCACTCCCGCGTCGGTGAGCTGGTCGATCGTCGGACTCCACGGCTCGGGTACGACGATGCGGTCGAAACCGCCGCGGCGCAGCTCGGCCGCGCCCTCCCACCATTGCGCGAGGGCCGGATCCTGCAGCGTCGGCGACCCGAGCTCGTGGGTGAAGTTCGCGACGAGCCCGTCCCAACCGTCGAGCTCCCACAGGTTGACGACCTCGGGCCAGCGTCCGGTCGAACCCACGGTTCCCCAGACCCCGAAGCAGAGCATGTTGCGTTCTGCACGCGCGGTCGGGCACCAGTTGGCGGTCATGTGGTGCATGTAGCGGGCGCGGTTCGGCCCGATGATGTCGATGAGCTCGTGGATGTAGACCTTGTCGTTCGCCGGCGCGTTCACGGGCTCCTCGTCAGGTCCTGACTTCGACGACGTACTCGCCGAACATGGCAACGGTGTCACAGAACGCGGCGATGCTCGGCGCCGGGAGATGGAATGCGAGCCACGTCACGCCGATCTGCGCGAGCGCGTGCGCCTCGTCGACGAACCCGGCGGGATCGACGATGTCTTTGTGTCCGGGGTGCGAGAACGGGGTGAAGCACACGTCGAGCGGGATCCGGCGACCGGCTTCCTCGGCGCGCTCGTGCAGGCGCGCGATCGCGTTCGCGAGCATCGCGGTGTCGGTCATCGACGCGGTGTCGACCGCGGCCGCCGTTCGCGGTGAGGCCGGGAATGGGCTCCAACCGTCGCCGTGTTCGATCGCGCGGCGGATCGCGGCCGACGAGTTCCCGCCCGCCCAGATCGGCGGGTGCGGGTGCTGCGCGCACCGCGGTGTCAGCACGTTGTCGGGCGTCTCGTCGGCCCACGCGCCCTTCATCGCCCACAGCGTTTCGTCGAGCTGCCGGGCCCGGGACGCATACGGCACGCCGAGCGCGTCGAACTCCGCTTCGAGGTAGCCAACCGCCACCCCGAGGATCACGCGGCCGCGCGAGCACGCGTCGAGGGTCGCGACCGCTTTCGCCGCGAGATAGGGATTGCGGTAGGCGGGAATCAAGCAGTTGGTGTGGAGCTTCAGGCGGCGCGTCGCCGCGGCCACGAACGAGAGCGCGACGAACGGGTCGAGCGTCTCGTGCCCCCCGGTCGCGAGCCACTCGCGAGACGGGAACGGATGGTCGGTGACGTAGCACGCGTCGAAACCGGCCGCCTCGATCGCGAGCGCGCACGTCATCAGCGCGTCGGGCGCGGCGACCGGGAGCTCGACCGAGAACTTCACGCGTCGGACCGGGGGCTCGGCGGCGGCGCCCACCGCGGTTCGCGTTTCTCGGCGAAGGCGAGTGGACCCTCTTCCTGGTCGGGATGACCCCACATGGAGATCAGCTCGGCGGCACCGGCCTTGCACGCGTCGGTGAGGCCGAGCTCGAGCGCGCCCCACAACGCGCGCTTGGTCGCGGCCATGGCGGCCGGAGAGTTGCGGGCGATCTTCTCGGCCAGCTCCTGGGCGGCGTCGCGCAGCCGCTCGGGCGGGTCGACGATCTCACTGATCATGCCCAGCTCGTACGCCCGTTGCGCGGAGAGGCGCTCGTGGCGGCCGACGAACGCCATGCGCATGACGGCTTCGACCGGCATCTTCTTCATCAGCCCGATGGCCTCGACGGCCACGACCTGGCCGATCGAGACGTGCGGATCGAAGAACTGGGCGTCGGCGGCGGCGATGACGATGTCGGCGTCGGCTACCCAGTGGAATCCGCCGCCCGCGCAGATCCCGTTCACGGCGGTGATCACCGGCTTCCACACGCCGTTCTGCCACGACGTGAAGTGCAGGTCGAAGTCCTCCACCGACTCGCGGTAGCGCTGCATCCCGCTGCCGTCGGTCGCGATCTCGGTGACGTCGACGCCGGTCTGGAACGCGCGTCCCGCTCCGGTGTGCACGATCACCCGGACCTCGGGATCGTCGTCGAGTGCCCGCCACGCGACCTCGAACTCGTCGCGCATGAGCGCGTTCATGGCGTTCAGCTGGTCCGGCCGGTTGTTGATCAGCCAGCCGACCGGTCCCTTGCGCTCGAGCTGCAACGTCTCGAGTTTCGGGTACTCCATTGCGTCCTCAGCTCCTCGGGACCTCGCGCCAGGGCGCACCCTGCCACGGATCGGGTTCGCGCGGCAGACCGAGCACCCGCTCGCCGATGATGTTCTTGTTGACCTCGGTCGTGCCGCCCTCGATCGTGTTGGCCCGGCTCCGCAACATGCCTCGCACCTCGAGCGGGAGATCGACACCGCCGCCGCGGGGCCAGGCGATCGCGCCGGCGCCCAGGAGATCGGTCGCGAGCAACTGGATGCGCTGATTGAGCGCGCCCTGGTGCACCTTGCCCACCGAGCTCTCGGGCCCGGGCGCGCGCCCGGCCTTGGCCTGCGCGCGCCCGCGCTGGTTCGTCCAGTCGCGGACGCGCTCCTCGCTGAGCACACGCATCAGCTGCTGGCGGACGACGGGATCTCGATCACGCCCGCAGCCGCGGGCGAGCTCGAGCAGATGTTCGACCCCGCGACCGCCGATGCGATCCACACCGCCGCCGCCCGAGCCCGACACCATCTGACGTTCGCCCGAGAGCGTCGCGTTCGCGACCTTCCAGCCCTGGCCGACCTCACCGACGCGGTACGCGTCGGGGACGATCGCGTGGTCGAGGAACACCTCGTTGAACTCGACCTCGCCCCCGATGTGGCGCAGGGGCCTCACCTCCACTCCGGGTTGGTGCAGGTCGAGCAGGAAGTAGGTGATGCCCTGGCGCTTCGGCGCGTCGAGATCCGTGCGGGCCAAGAGGATCGCGAGGTCGGAGAAGTGCGCCCAGGTGCTCCAGACCTTCTGCCCGGTGACGACCCACGCGTCGCCGTCGCGCTCGGCCCGGGTCGCGAGCGACGCCAGGTCGGAACCCGCGCCCGGCTCGCTGAACAGCTGGCACCACTTCTCCTCGTTGCGCACGATGGCCGGCAAGAAGCGCAGTCGCTGCTCCTCGGTGCCGTACGCGTACAACGCGGGCGCGGTGTTGTTCAGACCCAGCGGATTGAGCCGCCCCAAGTTGAACGGCCGCAGCTCGTCGTCGAGGGCGCGCGCCGTCTCCCTCGACACGTCGAGTCCGCCGTAGGCGACGGGCCACGTGGGCACGACGAGGCCCGACGCGGCGAACGTCGGGTACCACGCCTCGTACTCGGCGCGGGTACGGACCTCGCGGACGGCCGCCGCGCCGCCGCGCCGGCCCGCGTCGATCCAGGCCCGCGGCACGTTGGCCTCGACCCATGCGCGGACCTCGCCGGCGGCGTCGGCCGCCGGCGTATCGGGCCCGATGTTCATCGGCCCTCGAAGCGCGGCGCGCGCTTGTCGCGAAATGCCTGCAAACCCTCGCGGAAGTCGTCGGTTCGCGACGACAGCTCGAGCGCGAACGCCTCGTTCGCGAGCTGCGCGTCGAGGTCAGTGGTCGCGCCGGCGTACAGCAACCACTTGGTGAGCCCGAGCGCCACGGTCGGCCCGCTCGCGAGCTGACCGACGACCTCGTCGACCGCACCGTCGAGCTCGGCGCTCGCGACCGCGCGGTGGATCGCGCCCCACTCGGCCGCCTCCGCGCCGCTCAGGGCGCGCCCCAACAGCAGCAACTCCCGCGCCCGGACCTCGCCGACGCGGCGCGGGAGCATCCACGTGGCCCCACTGTCGGGCGTGAACCCGCGTTCGCCGAACGGCTCCCAGAACCGCGCGTCGGCCGCGGCGATCGTGACGTCGGCCGCCAGCGCGAGCTGGAAACCGATCCCCGCGGCCCAGCCCCGGACCTTGCACACCACGGGGACCTGTACCGCACCCACGAGCGGGATCAACCGGTGGGCCTGGGTCGGGAGCCGGCGCTGGATACTGCCCGCGCGCGCCTTGCGCGCCGGAGCCTGCGAACCGGTGTTGGGGGTGGCGGCGGGGGTGGTATTGCGGGCGATGATGTCGGCCCCGCCGCAGAAGTGATCGCCGGCCCCTTCGAGCAGGATCACCCGCACGCCTTCGTCGGTTCCCGCGGCCTCGACCGCGGCGATGAGCGCGAACATCGTGTCGTCGTCGATCGCGTTGCGCTTCTCCGGGCGGTTCAGCCGCAGCGTCAGCACGCCGCGATCGTCGAGCATCGTTTCCAGGCTCATCGGCGGGAGAACTCCTCGGAGATCGCGGTCGAGCGCGCCCGCGAGATCGGAGGCGCCGCCGGGCGGATCCGGCAAACGCACCGCCCCGTACTCGTGACTCGGCAGGAGAATCGTCGCGTGACCGGGGGTCGTCGTCTCGCCCCGCTGGTTGGTCGTCTCGAGCTCGAGGTCGACGGCCGGGCGGTCGCCACCCGCCAGATACTTGCGAACGACCCGACCGCGCAGCCACTGCGTGTCGCCGACGTAGTTGAACCGCCGGAACTCGCAGTCGAGCTTCCACAGCCAGGCGTCGTCGCCCATCCAGTCGGTGCACAGATGGATGAGCCACGTCTCGCGCATGCGCCCGTAGTCGAAGGTCGTCGGGTTCCCCGAACGGCGCGCGAACTCCGGGTCCCAGTGCACCCGCTGCATGACGTCGGGGACGTTCAGCTCGTCGCGATGGAAGAATCGGGGGATGCGCCTGCGGTTGTGATACCCGAGCCGCAGCGGCTTGACGCCGTACAACCCCATGCCCATCCCCGCATGCCAGCAGACGATGTCGGTGACCGTGAGCGGGCCCTTCACCATCGGACCGATCTCGTCACCGTCGTGCACGTCTTCGAACCAGCGCGGCTCGGGCCCGCGACACCGTTCGCGCTCGTACTGGGCGTCGATCTCGGCGATCTGTTCGTCGGTGTACGGCTCGATCGTGATCGCGTCGTACTTCTTCTTGGCCCGGGCCTTCTCCCGCTCGGTGCGCACCATGAGCCGGTACTGACCCGACAGGAGCGAACCGGTCTCGTCGCGGAAGACCTGCGCGGTCCACTCGTGAATCGCCCGGCCCGCGAACTCGCTCGGCTTGTCGAGCGCCGCGACCAGCGCGTTCCGGCGGGTGCTGCGCCGCAAGGGGAACAGCGGCGACCACCACTCTCGTGCGCTCGCGGCGTAGAAGGCGTGCACGCCGCGAAGCGGGTCGCCCTTCATCAGGTCGGCGTGTTCGGGGGCGACCGCCGCCACCTCGTCCTCGCCGATGAGCGTGTCGCCGCCGACGAGTACCGGCGGCGCGATGGGCCGGCCCCAGCGCGTCGTCGGTCCGTAGGTCGGATCACACCAAAGCGGGTTGTCGTCGCCGTACGCCACGGCGACGTTGCGGAACGTGTCGACGGTCGGGAGCGTGTAGTACGGCGGCATCGGATGCGGTTCCGCGATCCCGATCCGCGCGCGCAGTCGTTCGACGCCCTCGTCAGTGATACGACCAGCCTCCGCCATGCGCCCGAGACGATACCCGGGAGGCTCCGACACCTAGGCTGACCCGCCGTGAGCCCGGTCGACACGCAGCGCTCGGTCGGACCGGACACCGATCGTGTTCCCGGGCCGATCCTCGCACTCGCCGCGATGCTCCTGATCGTCGGCGGCGTGTTCGGCGCGATGTGGATGCTCCACCCCTACGTGCGCAAATGGGATCTCGCGGATCTCGCCGTATACCGCGCGGCGGGCCGGGCGGTACTGCACGGCCATTCCGTGTTCGGCGGCTACGTGCACGACCAACTCCGGCTCCCGCTGCCGTTCATCTACCCGCCCTTCGCGGCCATGGTGGCGGCGCCGTTCTCGTTCCTCACAGAAAGGACGGCGAACATCGCCTGGACCGCGGTGACGGTCGTGGTACTCGCCGCGTTGGTACGCGTGTGCTTCGGTCCGATGCTGCGCCGGTTCGGTCGGGCCGCGCCGATCGCGCTGGTCCTGCTCGTCGGCGCGGTCGGCGCGCTCTCCCCCGTCGAGGATCACCTTCGCTTCGGGCAGGTCGGCATCCCCTTGATGGCGTGTTGCGTCTTCGACTGCATGACCGAGAAGCCGCGCTGGCCGCGCGGGCTCCTCATCGGCATCGCCACCGCGGTGAAACTCGTTCCCGGGATCTTCATCCCGTACCTGTGGTTGTCGGGCCGTCGCCGCGCCGCCGGCGTTGCCGTCGCGACCTTCGGTGCGTGCACACTTCTCGGCTTCATCGTCACGCCCGGCGACTCCTTCGAATTCTTCCATTCGAAGATGTTCCAGCCGACGAGCCCGACGTTCTTCACCAACCAGTCGCTCGAAGGCATCCTGCAGCGCGCGATCGGCGGACCGTGGCGCGTCGTGTGGATCGCCGCCGTAATCGCGGTGTTGGTATACGGCCTGCGCGCCGCCGTTGGTGCGAGCCGCGCCGGCGACGAGCTCCGCGCCGTCGCGATCACCGGCCTCGTCAGCGTCTTGGTGTCGCCGATCTCGTGGATCCACCACCTCGTGTGGGTCGTGCCTGCGCTCGCAGTCATCGTCGGTACGGGTCGGGTTCGCAAGCAGGTGGCGATCGCGTTCGTGTTCGCGGCGCTCTTCGTCGGCCGGCTGCCGTACCTCGGTCACGACGAGCTGAAGACGGGATTCCTCGCGGCCGTACTGCAGGACTCGTTCGGCTTCCTCTGCATCGCGCTGCTCGTGTATCTCGGGCGCACGACACCCGCGGCCCGGCTCGAGCCGGTCGGCGCGTAGGCGACTACTTCGAGGGCGCCGGCTTCGAGACGGGCCGGATCGCGTAGGTACAGCGGCGGTCACCGGCGATGATGTGTTGGGTGCGATCGACCGTCACCTTCGGACCCAGCACCTCCCGGAACAGGGTCAGCTCCGAACCGCACAGGCCCGGGCACGCGGTGGCCGCGGTGCAGATCGGACAGTGGTGCTCGACCAGCAGGACACCCCGACCGTCGGGATCGTCGACGACCTCCGCCACGTAACCCTCGGTCGTACGGACGTGTGCGAGCGCGTCGACCCGGGCGCGCAACGTGGCGCGCTTGGGCACCGCGCGCTCGTAGATCGCCCGCTGCGCCTCGGCGCGCGCGTCGATCACCCGAGCGAGACCCCTGTCGCCGAGAGCCGCGCGCACCGCGGTGATGAGCTCGACGGTGAGGTCGTCGTGACGATCGGGAAACAGATCCTGGGCGAGGTCGGTGAGCATCCAGACCGTCGGCGGTCTCCCGCGCCCCGCGGCCGCGCCGGTGCGGGAGACGACGAGTCCGTGCTCGGCGAGCGCATCGAGGTGCTGGCGCACCCCGGCTTCGGTCATGTCGAGCGCCCGGGCGAGGTCGGAGACCTTGGCGTCGGCACGCTTCAGGCGTTCGACGATCCGGCGCTTGGTCGGGCCGAGGTTCGTCTGGTCGAGGTTCCGACCCAGCTCCGGGTCGGGGTGGCCACCGGCAGTCTTCGTGCGCGTCTGTGGCGTCGTCCATCGGGCACTAGATTATCGCAATAGAACGCTTGCAGAAAGCTGGCTGCCCGAAGGCCGTCGCCGGAAAGGACGCCCATGATCGACCAGCAGGTCCGGGCCGGGACCCTCGCCGACTTGGAGTCCGAGGGCCGGCTGCTCACCAAGGTCGGCTCCGTGCCCGTCGTCGTCTTCTGGCACGACGGCGCGGCCTACGCGATCGAGGACCGGTGCCCGCATCTCGGATTCCCGTTGCACCAGGGCACGGTCGAGGCCGGTCTCGTCACCTGCCACTGGCACCACGCCCGGTTCGACCTCGTCTCGGGGTGCACGCTCGACCCGTGGGCCGACGACGCCCGCGGCTTCGCCGCGGAGATCCGCGACGGCGACGTGTTCGTCGACCGCGCGCGCCGACTCCGACCCGATCGGGCACCTGCACGCCCGGCTGCGCAACGGCCTCGAGGAAGGCATCACCCTGGTGATCGCCAAGTCGGTGCTCGGCCTGCTCGACGCGGGCGTTCGCCCCGCCGACATCGTGCGCACCGCGGTCGACTTCGGCACGACCTACCGCGGCGCCGGATGGGGCGCGGGCCTGACCGTGCTCGTCGCGATGGCCAACCTCTTCCCCCACCTCGACGGCGACGACCGCGCGCTCGCGCTCGTGCACGGATGCAGCTACGTCGCGAACGACACGGCCAACCAGGCGCCGCGTTTCCCCGTCGGTCCGTTGCCGACGCAAGCGGTGCCGATGCCGCGACTCGCCGCGTGGTACCGCCGGTTCGTCGAGACCCGCTCCCCCGACTCCGCCGAACGCACGCTCGCGACCGCGCTCGACCGACACGTCCCACCTCGCGGCGGTCGAAGCAACGATGTTCGCGGCCGTGAGCGATCACATCCTCATCGACGGCGGCCACACGATCGACTTCACCAACAAGGCATTCGAGGCGCTCGAACTGCTCGGCGCCGACGCGGCCGGCCAGGTGCTGCCGACCCTCGTCGCGCAGACCGCCCGAGCGCAGCGCTCCGAGGAGTTCTCGCGAGTGGCACCACCCGGACGACCTCGTCGCGCTCGCGGCCGAGACCGAAGCCCGGATGCACGACGACCCGCGCCCGGCCCCGGCGAGGAACCTCGACGTCGGCGCGCTCGCCTGGCGGCTGCTGGCCGACGATCCGCGTGCCGTCGCCGACGTGCTCGTCGACGCTCGCCGCGCCGGCGCCGCCGACGAGGATCTCGGCCGCGCGATCGCGTACGCCGCCGCGCTGCGCATCGTGCGCTTTCACACCCGCAACGACCACGCCGACTGGGACACCGTCCACCACTCGTTCACCGCCGCCAACGCGTTGCACCAGGCGCTGCGCCGCAACCCCACCGTCGAGCTACGCCGCGCGGCGGTGCACGCGGCGCTGCGCGTCTATCTCGACCGCTTCCTCAACGTGCCCGCGGCGCGGCTCCCGCAGACCACGACCGGCACCATCGACGCGATGAACCGGTGCTTCGATGCGCAAGGCATGGTCGACGAGGCGGCGAACGAGGCGTACGGCTTCCTGCGGGCCGGCGGCTCACGCGCCGAGTTGATCGCGGCGCTCGGGCACGCGCTGCTCGTCGAGGACGCCGAGTTCCACTGGTTCCAGACCGTCGAGGCGGGCGTCCGCCAGGCGACCGCGTGGCCCGAGGGCTCGGAGGAGTCGGCCCTGATCCTCGTCGGGATCGCCCGCTTCCTCGCCGCGCACACCCCGACGCGGCGCGAGCTCCCCACCGTCATCCGCATCGCCGCGCGCCTGCGGCGCGGCGAAGCCCTCTACGAAGACGACGACGAGACGGGCTGACCCGCTGCTAGTACCCGCCGCCGAGATCGACGGCGTACGCCTCGTAGACGAGGTCGGCGCCGCGCTGGCGGTGGCGGGCGAGGGCCGCGAGCAACGCGGTGAGCTCGACGCGCAGTTCCTCGGCCCACGCGACGTACGTCGTCGTCGGCCGGTGGTGTCGTGAGGCGGTGTTCCGCCCGCACGATGCGTCGCGAGAATGTCGCTGTGCTCACGGCGCAGTCGCGAGGTCGGGCGTCGACAGGCGCGGCGACTCCGTCGACCAGGTCGTCGAGGAACGCGCCCGGCGCCTCGGTCTCGACGATGTGGCGCGTCCACACCTCGTGCACGATGCCGAGCGCGTCGCGCACGTTCGTCACCCACTCGACGCGGTTCGCGAACGGCGCGGCCAGCGCGAGCTCGAGCCCGCTGAGGGCCGCCTTCAAGCCCGCCCGGCGAAGCCGCACGTCGTCGAGCACCGGGTTGCGGGGCTGCGTGTCGGTACCGGCGCCGATGGCGCTGTCGAAGTTGCGGTAGCGGGCCATGCTGACCTCCTCGGCCGAACCTCCCGCGAGGGGCGGTTCGGCGACGGTACGCCCAAAATCCGTCCGCTGCCTAGAGGCGTGTTCCCGCGGGCGCAATCGCGGCAGGACTTTCGCCGCGAACAACTCCAGGCTCGACCACGCCAGCTCCGACGGCAGCCCGCCTGCGAGCGGGTTGAAGACGATGCCGCCCTGGCCCGGGACTTCTTGCAGGCGGGCGAGAACTTCGTCGGGCGTTCCCACGACGTACTGCGGCGACGCCTTGAGGTCGTCGACCGACGTTGCGTGCACGCCCGGCGTCGAGTGTTGGCCCGGCGTCTGGAACGACGCGTAGGTCTGCGCTTCGTACAGCACGTACTTGCCGATCTCGGCCCACGCCCGGTCGGGGTCGTCGGCCACGTGCACGAAGGTGGGGCCGACGGGCGCCAAGAAGAACCCGCCCTCGAAACCGATCTTGGCGGCCTCGTCGAAGTAGGCGTCGCGCACCTCCGCGTCGGTGTTCATGGGGAACATCGCGAGCCGCAGGCGCGCCGCCCGGCGGGCCGCGGCGGGCACGCCACCACCGACGAACAGCATCCGCCGCGGATCGGTGACGGGCTTGGGCGTGACGCGCACGTCGCGGCCGCGCCACTCGAACGGTTCGCCCGACAGCGCATCGAGCACGGTCTGCACGTGCTCCTCGAGGATCCGGCCGCGGGCGGCGTGCTCCAACCCCGCCATCTCGAACTCGTCGGCTCGGTAGCCCGCGCCGAACACGATCCACATCCGACCCGGGAACGCGTTGTCGAGCACGGCGATCTGCTCGGCGATCCGGATCGGATCGTGCAACGGCAGGATCGCGGCGCTGATCATGAGCCGCGCGTGCGCGAGCTCCGGGCGAGCACCGCGGCGGCCATCGTGAGCGGCGCGGGCATCCAGCCGTCGTCGACGCCGTGGTGCTCGGAGACGCACGAGCGAGTCGAAGCCGTGCTCGTCGGCCCAGGCGAACTGTTCGAGCGCCGCCGCGTAGATCTGCTGCGACGACTCCGGCGCGAATGCCGGAGCGCGGAAGTCGTGCCGCATCGACAAGAAGGCCATTCGAGGTTCCTTTAGGAGAGGGGCGTGCGGACGAGGTGTGGCCCGACCTCGGCGCCGAAGGCCGCGATCTGGTCGCAGTGCTCGTCCGCGTCGCGTGCGAACAACCGAACCTGCAGATGCGACACACCGATCGCGCCGAGACGCGTGTTCGCGAACTCGGCGATGCGGTCGGGGGAACCGTGCATGACGCCCTTGGGCAACTCCCAGGTCGGCTCACCGACGTGCGCGACGAGGTGATAGCCGATCTCGGGCACCGCTCCCGGCCGGACCTCGTCGCGCGTCGCGCAGGATCGTGGCGATGTCGTCGGGCAACTGGTCGAGGGGCGTTGCCTGCGGTATCCACCCGTCGGCCATCGTCGCGACCCGCCGCAGCGCGGGCTTCCCGGAGCCCCCGATCCAGATCGGCGGGTGCGGCCGTTGCACCGGGCGCGGGCGCTGGCCGACCTCGTGGGCGGGATCGGGACCGGTCCACTCGTCGGTGAGCGCGGCCGCGATCGTCGCGAGCGCCTTGTCGGTCAGCTCGCCGCGGCCGGCGAACGACACGCCGAGCGCGCCGAACTCGCCCTCGACGTGGCCGGCGCCGATACCGACGATCGTGCGGCCGTTCGAGAGACGGTCGAGGGTCGCGAATGCCTTGGCGGTCGCGAGCGGCGGTTGGTACGCGGCGATGAACACGTTGGTCATCAACCGCGTGCGCGTCGTGTGCGCGGCGAGGTACCCGAGCGTCGCGATCGGGTCGAACCACTGCGTCGACATCATCTCCGCGGGCTCGCGCGGAATCGCAACGTGATGGCACACCGCGACGTAGAGGAACCCGGCCGCGTCGGCGGACTGCGCGACGCGGACCATGTCGTCGACTGTCGCCTCTTGCTCCCACGGCATCGAGACGCGCACCGAGAGCGCCTGCACCGGGAGTTGCATGCCGTACGCGAGCACTCCGTCGGGGACGACGGAGACCGTCGGCGCAGCTGCGGCCATCAGCCGGGCCAGACGACCGACTGGAGATCGGAGTATGCGTGGAGGCCGAACACACCGCCGTCGCGACCGACTCCGCTGAACTTCGTGCCGCCGAACGGCGTGTTGTGATTGCGCTGGGTCGTGTTGATGCCGATGTTGCCGGCCCGCAGGCGCTTACTCGCGCGGAACGCCTTGTTCGTGTCGGTGCTGAACACGTAGTCGTAGAGGCCGAAGTCGGTGCCGTTCATCAGTGCGATGCCTTCGTCCTCGTCGTCGAACGGCAACACCACGATCACCGGGCCGAAGATCTCCTCCTGCACCACCTTCATGTCGAGCCGGCACCCCGCGAGGAGGGTCGGTGCGACGTAGTAGCCCGTATCGGGCTTCTCGGGGCGGGTTCCGCCGGCCACGACCTCGGCGCCCTCGGCGCGGCCGGCTGCGACGTAGCTCTCGACCCGATCGCGGTGCGCGGCGGTGATCACCGGGCCGAGCACCGTGCCGGGTTCGTAGGGATCGCCGACCTTCAACACGCTCGCCATCTGGGCGAGGCCGGCCACAACCTGGTCGTACACGCCGCGCTGCACGATGGCGCGCGTCGGGGCGGTGCAGATCTGGCCGGAGTGGAAGGTCCACGTGGAGCCGATCATGGCGATGGCGGTCTTGAGGTTGGCGTCGTCGTAGACCAGCGCGCCGCCCTTGCCGCCGAGCTCGAGCAACAACCGCTTCATCGAGCGACCACCGACCTCGCCGATGCGCATGCCCACGCCGGTCGAACCGGTGAACGACACCATGTCGATGTCGCGGGTCGCGACGAGCGCTTCACCGGTGACAGGCGTGGATCCGGTGACGACGTTGACGACGCCCGGCGGGAAGCCGACCTCGTGCATGATGCGCACGAGCTCGATGACCGCGAGCGGGTTCTGCGATGCCGGTCTCACCACGACGGTGTTGCCCATCGCGAGCGCGGGGCCGAGCTTGCCGGCCATGTTCACGACCGGGAAGTTGTACGGCGTGATCGCCGCGACCGCGCCGACCGGTTGGCGGCGCGCGATCGCCCCCATCAACCCGCCCGGTGCAAGCGCGGTGCCGGGCATCTCCATCGGTGGGAGCGGGATCACGTTCGACTCGTGCGCGAGCCGGGCATACGTCTCGAACCGCACCCGGGCCTGCGGCACCTGCATCTGCTTGCCGACGGTCGCGGTACAACCCGTCTCCGCGATCACGAGCGGCAGCAGATCGTCGAACTTGTCGCGCATTGCATCCGCGACCTTCTGCAACAGCTCCGCGCGCACGTCGGGTGAGGTCTGCGACCAGCCGGCAAACGCCTCCTGGGCGGCGCGAGCGGCGTCGAGCGCCTGTTGCTCCGACGCCTCGGGGGCGATACCGACGACTTCTTCGGTCGCGGGGTTGACGATCTCGTAGCCGCCGTCGGCCCCGTCGACCCACTCCCCACCGATCAAGAGCTGAGGTCCTGCCATGGGGCGGAACTGTAACGCGTTCTCTTTTCGGGGATCTACCCGATCCGGGCGCGGGTCCGGCGCGGAACCCGGACCTCAGGACTCGAGGTTCAGGTGCAGCATCTCGATCGCGTTGGTGCGGCAGATCTTGTCGACCTGCTCTTGGGTGAGATCCTTCATGATCTCCTCCGCCACCTTCTTGGTGTGCGGCCAGGTCGAGTCGCTGTGCGGGTAGTCGGTCTCGAAGGTCACGTTGTTCTCGCCGACCGCGTCGAGGTTCTTCAAACCGTGCGGGTCATCGAAGAAGCAGCCGTAGACGTGCTCGTAGTAGTACTCCGACGGCGGGCGCAGGACCTTGTCGGACACGCCCCCCCAGCCGCGGTTGTCCTCCCACACCTTGTCGGCGCGTTCGAGCACGTAGGGGATCCAACCGATCTGGCCTTCGCTGTACGCGATCTTGAGCCGCGGGAACTTCTCGAAGAGGCCCGACATCAACCAGTCGGTCATCGACATCGCCGCGTTCATGTAGGTCAACGTGCTGCTGACCGCGGCGGGCGCGTCCTTCGAGGTCGACGGCATCTTCGACGACGAGCCGATGTGCATGCACACAACGGTGTCGGTCTCCTCGCACGCTTGGAGGAAGGGATCCCAGAACCCGTCCTTGTCGTGCATCGACGGCAACCCGAGGAACGCGGGGATCTCCGAGAAGGTCACCGCGTGGTTCCCGCGCGCCGCGTTGCGCCGCACCTCCGCGGCCGCGAGCTTCGGGTCCCAGAGTTGCACGATGATCAGCGGGATGAGGCGGTCGTTCGTGCCCGCGCACCACTCGTCGATCATCCAGTCGTTGTACGCCTTCACGCAGAGGTCGCCGAGCACGTGGTCCTTGCGTTCGGTGAACGTCTGCCCGCAAAAGCGCGGGAAGCTCGGGAACGCGAGCGACGCTTCGACGTGGTTGACGTCCATGTCCTCGAGCCGAGCCTTCTGGTCCCAGCATCCCTTGCGCATGTCGTCCATCGTGATGGGGCTGACCGTGACCTCGTCGCGCGGGTAGCCGGCCGCGGCCGACAGCCGCGTCAGCGGGTACTGGAGGTCTTCGACGAGCCACCAGTCGCACCACACGCCGTCTTCGTTCTCCGAGGCGGTGTCGTAGCTGAACACGCCGCCGACGTACGACATGTTCTTGACCTTGCGCCGCTCGATGCGCGGCCCGACCGCCTTGTACTTCTCGGGCAGGCGGTCCTGCCAGACGTTCGGGGGCTCGATGACGTGATCGTCGACGGAGATGATGCGGGGGATCTGCGGCGCCATAGTCCCAGGCTACATGCGCCGATTCTCAGTGGCGCCAGGCGGCCAGGACGTCGGCGGTCGAGGTGATCGTGGCCACGAGAGCCAGCGTGTTGTCGATCACCGTCGCGGCGTACTCGGCCGGGACGCCGGCGACGGCGTCGCGCGGCATGACCATCTGGTACCCGCGATTGACGGCGTCGAACGCGAGGTTCGTCATCCCGATGTTCACCGACACACCCACGCCGACGATGGTCGTCGCGCCGAGATTGCGCAGGATCGAGTCGAGCTGGGTGCCCGTCATGGGGCCGAGGCCGTGGTAGCGGGGCAGCAACAGATCACGCGGGTCGACCCCGATCTCGTCGGGAACCTGCACGGCCGCACTCCCCGGCGAGAGGCGAACCGGCGACTTCTTCACCCCCGAGAACAACCGCGCGTTGTGATTGCCGCCACGACCGTCGTCGCGCGTCTCGGCCGTGCAGTGCAAGACGGTGATCCCGACCGCACGCGCCGCGCGCGCGAGCCGCGCGCAGTTGCCGACGAGATCGACGGCCGCGGCCGCGTCGGCGAGCGCGGGCAGTGCCGACGGCGTACCGACGACGCCGTTCTGCACCTCTTGCAGCACCGAGCGCGGTGTGTTGCGGAGCGACGAGCTCACGCAGATCGAGCGGCATGTCGCCTACTCCTCCACGAAGCCGGTATCGGCCTTCGCGTCGCGCAGCACGTCCTTCATGATCTTGCCGGCGGCGTTGCGCGGCAACGTTCCGGTGCGCACTTCCCACTGCTCGGGGACCTTGTAGTACGCAAGCTGCGACGCGCACCACGCGCGCACGGCCTCGACGTCGATCTCGTGCCCGAGCCGCGAGACGATCACCGCCTTGACCCGCTGACCGAGCTCGGGATCGTCGACACCGATGACCGCACACTCCTCGACGTCGGGGTGGTCCTCGATGCACTTCTCGATCTCGACCGGGTAGACGTTCTCGCCGCCTCGGAAGATCAGATCGCGCTTGCGCGAGGAGAGGTAGAGGCGTCCGCCTTGCATGTGCCCGATGTCGCCCGTGCGCAGCCAGCGATCGGGCGTGATGGTCTCCGCGGTCGCCTCCGGCCGACGCCAGTATCCCGGCATCACCATCGGTCCCCGCACGCAGACCTCGCCTTCTTCGCCTTCGGCCAGCGCGACGCCGAACGGATCGCGGATCTCGAGCTCGACCGTGGGCAGCGGCCGCCCGACCGACATCGGGTAGTCGATGAGCTCCTGGCCGTTGTTGAGCGTCGCGAGTGCGGCACACTCCGTCTGGCCGTAGCCGATGCCCACGCTGTGGCGCGCGTTGGGGAAGATCTGGCGTGTCCGTTCGATCAGCGACGGCGCGACCGGCGAACCGCCGCCGCCGACGGTCTTGATGCTCGAGAGGTCGAACTTGTCGGCATCGGGATAGTTGACCATGCGGTGCAGCAGCGTTTCGGTGAACGACCATCCGGTGCAGCGCTCTCGTTCGATCACACGCATCGCGATCGCGGGCTCGAAGCGGCCCATCAGCCACACGCTCTTCAACCCGGTCGCGAGCATCATGATCGCGGCGCTGTGCAGACCGGACACGTGGAACAGCGGGCTCGATACGAGCTGGCACGTCGGCAGCGGCGGAGGGTCGGCGGGAGCGGGCGGCGGCGCGAGCATCATCGCCTTGGCGCCGTTGTAGAAGTTGAGCATCAAGTACGACGCGACATTGCGATGCGTGTTGATCGCACCCTTGGGCCGGCCCGTCGTGCCCGAGGTGTAGAGGATGATCGTGGGATCGTCTTCGTCGACCTCGAGGTCGTCGAAGCCCGCGTCGGGGGCGTACCCCTCGAGCTCGGCGAAATCGTCCTCCATCACGATCAGGGGAACACCCGGGTCGCCCTCGATCCGCTCGACGCGCTTGCGATCCGCGATGAGTACCTTCGGATCGCAGTCGTCGACGAAGTAGCTGATCTCGGGGCCGGTCGACCAGCCGTTCAGGCCCACGGCGATCGCGCCGAGGCTGATCGCGGCCCAGAACCCGATGACCCACTCCGGGCTGTTCGCGCCGAGGATCGCCACGCGATCGCCCGGTTGCACGTCGTAACGGTCACGCAACGCGGCCGCGACCGACGCGACGATCCGGGCATGCTCGGCGAAGCTCAGCCGGCGCTCGTGCACGCCGTCGGTCGCGAGCATGTAGGTGTTGTCTCCGAAGTCGACCGACTTCACCAACAGGTCCCGCAACGTGCGAATCCGATTCTTGAACGACTTGATCGTTACGCCGCCGACCTCGACATCGACGATCTCGAACGGCCCGCCCGCGGTGAGCAACGTCTCCTCGACGCGTGCGATGTCGTCCGGTAGTTGGGTGCTGTCGGGGAGTTCGGCCACCACGCGCGCACCCTACAGCCGAGGAATGACCACGTGCAGAAGGTCCGCGATCTCCTGTGCGCACGCGAGGAAGACGTCGAGATCGCCGCCCGCGGGATCGAGCACGTCCTCGCCCGGTTCGAGCTCGACCTCGTGCAGACGCATCTGCGCGAGCCGATCGGCGAGCGGCGTGCCGTGGGCGGGAAGATCGCGCGCGAGCCGCTTGAGCGTGGCCGTGCGCGGCGCGGCGCGCGGATGGACCCGACGCATCCACGCGACATGCTCTCGCGCCAGCGCGATCACGAGGTCGGCCGAGTCGAGCTCTTGGACAGTTGCCTGGCGGCTGCGATGATCGGGAATCGGCAGACCGAGCGAAGCGATGGCGTCGCGTGTGCGCCAGCTCATCGGCATGCCCTCGATCACGTGCGTCCCCGATGTGGTCACGAGCAGGCCGGGTACGTGCTCGCGGAGCACCGCGCCCGCCATCACCGACCGCGCCGCGTTCCCCGTGCAGAGGGTCACGACGTGAAGTTCGGTCATCCGCTCCTACCAGTGCCGGGGGCGTCCATTCCGGGGCGGGACACTACCGGTCGGGCAGAATGCCCCCCGTGCCGTACACGCTCGTCCTCCTCCGCCATGGGCAAAGCGAGTGGAACCTGAAGAATCTCTTCACCGGTTGGGTCGACGTCGATTTGACCGACCAGGGTCGTGACGAGGCGCGCCGCGGCGGCACCGACCTCGCACGAGCGTCCGTCCGGCCCGACATCGTCCATTCGTCCGTTCAGCTACGCGCGATCCGAACGGCCGAGCTCGCGCTCGACGAGTGCGGCCGCAAGTGGATTCCGGTCCGGCGTTCGTGGCGTCTGAACGAGCGGCACTACGGCGATCTGCAGGGCAAGGACAAGCGCGAGACCACGGCCCAGTTCGGCGCCGACATGGTGAAGATGTGGCGCCGGTCGTACGACGTACCTCCGCCCGACCTCGATCCGACGCTCGCGCGGAACGCGAAGCGTTGGGGGTACGACGATCGGTATGGCGCGCTGCCCCGCGACCTGCTGCCCCGCTCCGAGTGCCTGAAAGACGTGCTCGAACGCATGTTGCCGTGGTGGTACGACGCGATCGTCCCCGATCTGCGGACGGGCGCGACCGTGCTCGTCGCCGCGCACGGCAACTCGCTGCGCGCGCTCGTCAAGCATCTCGACGGCCTCACCGCCGAGGAGGTCGTGGAGCTGAACCTCCCGACGGGCGAGCCGCTCGTATACGAGCTGAACGACGATCTCCGGCCGACGCAACGCAAGGGTCCCGGCGGTGTCAAAGGGCGGTTCCTCGACCCCAAGCGCGCCCTCGCGGCGGCCGCGGCGGTCGCCAAGCAGGCCGGTTGAGCCGGCCGGTTCGTCCGGCGCCTTGAGCCGGCCCCCCGTCGCGCCGACAACATGACGATGGGAACCCGCCTGGGCGTGCGACTGCTGCTCGTCGTCGGCTTCCTCGCGGCGTGGATCGGCTACGACGCCTGGATCGTCTCGCACGTCGTGTTCGATCCCGGCACGACGCGCGCCGCGGCCCATGCCCTCCTCGAGGCGCCACCGGTCCAGCGCGGGCTCGCCCGGCAGGTGACCGAGAACCTCGACCGTCAGATCCCCGCGGCGAAGAACGATCCGAGGATTGCCGTGGCGGTCACCACCGCGCTGCACGATCCGCGCGTCATCGCCGCGTTCGCCGACACCGTCGCGCAGATACACCGGGCGATCATCTCGGCGAGCGGGACCAAGGATGCCGGGACGTTCTCCATCGACGGGCGCGCGCTCACAGCCGCGGTGCACGACGCCCTCGCGCCGACCGATCCGAAGCTGGCGGCGCAGGTCGCACGCGTCCCACCGATCGACCTGCACGTGAAGGCGAACGATCTACCGCACCTGCACGATGCCAAAACGGCCGCGGACACGGTCGCGGTACTCGCGATCATGGGCGCGTTGCTCCTCATCACAGCCGCGCTCCTGTTGCAGCACGATCGCCGGTCGGTGAGCCGGGTCGGCCGCCGCATCGCCTTCCTCGCGTTCATGCCGCTCGTGGTGTTCGCCGTCGTGCCACGCGTGCTGGAGCACGCGTCGGGGGACGCACCCCAGATCGCGTCCGCGCTCTTGCGCGTCTACGCCGGCCGCGTGCTGCCGTCGGCGATCGTCCTCGTCGTCGTCGGCCTCACCGTCGCGGTCGGCGCGCTCGTGTGGCCGCGCGCCGGCATCGAGCACGCGGCGACGAGCCCACCTCCCCGGTTCACGGGTCCGACGCCGTCTCCGCGGCCGGCACCCGGGACCGAGCATCCCACCATCACCGAGAAGCTGTACTTGTAGGCCGATTTTCGACGATCTTGCACAGCAAGTGCACGATCCGTACATTGCGCCTTCGTGAACGGGCCGCAGCCGGTCGAGGTGGACAGGTCCGCACCCGCGCCCGGTGCCGATTCGACCGTCGACGGTCGCGCCGCCCGCTCGGCGAAAACCCGCAATGCCATCGCGGACGCGCTGCTCGACCTGCTCGCCGACGGGCACCTCCGGCCCACCGCCCGCGAGATCGCCGACCGGGCGTCGGTCTCCGTGCGCTCGGTGTACGTGCACTTCGACGATCTCGAAGACCTCTTCTGCGTCGCGGCGAGGCGGCACTTCGCGCGCATCGCACCGATGCTCGCGCCCGCGCCGGCAACGGGCTCGCTGGCGGAGCGGGCACGAGGACTCGTGCTGCAGCGCACCCGTCTCTACGTCAACGTCGGCGCGGTCGGCCGGGCGACGCGACTCCACGCCGAGTTCTCGCCCACGCTCGCCCGCCTCGTGAGTGAGTCGCAGGCGCTCGCTCGCTCCGACCTCGAGCGCGTCTTCGCGCAGGAATTGCAGCGATTGGCGCCCGGGCCGCGCGCGAGCGCGCTCGCGGTCCTCGACATCGTCACCGGACCCGACGCATGGCAGACGTTGCGCGAGGGTCACGGCCTCCCGGTCGACGCCGCGACCGAGTGCGTGGCCGATTCGATCGTTCGCACGCTCCAGGCGGTCGGAACGTGAGGCGCGACCCCGTATCGGTCGCCAAGTCGGCGGGGATCGCGGCACTCCCGCTCGCGGTGATGGTGCTCGGCGTGAAGCTCGCGCCGTCGTGGAACGTCCCGTTGGGGATCTATGTCGACGGCGCGATCCAGGGGCTCCTGCTCGGCCTCATCAGCTTGGGGTTCGTGATCGTCTACCGCGCGAACCGGATCGTGAACTTCGCCGCCGCCGATCTCGGTGCCGCGCCCGCGAGCCTCGCCTTCTTGTTGTGGGCGTCGCTCGGCTGGAACATCTACCTCTCGCTCGCGCTCGGCTTCGGCGCCGCGCTCGTCCTCGGCATCGTGGTCGAGTTCTTGTTCCTCCGGATCTTCTTCAACGCGCCACGGCTCATCCTCACGGTGGTGACGATCGGCGTCACCGACCTGTTGATCGCACTCGGCATCTTCTTGCCCGCGTGGCTCGGCGTGCCGGGCAACAACCAGTACCCACCGTTCTTCCAAGCCTCGTTCTCGGTGTCGGGCGCCGTGTTCGACGGCAACGACGTGCTCGTGATCATCGTCGTGCCGTTGGTGCTGATCGCGCTCGCGAGCTTCTTTCGCTGGAGCGCCACCGGCGTCGCCCTGAAAGCAAGCGCGGAGAACGCCGATCGGGCGTCACTGCTCGGTATCCCGGTGCGGCGTCTGCAAAGCGTGGTCTGGGCGCTCGCCGCCTTGCTCGCGTTCATCGCGATGTTCCTGCGGATCGGCGTGATCGGTCTCGGCATCGGCCGGGCCCTCGACCCGAGCCTGCTGCTGATGGCGCTCGGCGCCGCGGTGATCGCACGCATGGAACGCATGCCTACCGCCGTGCTCGCCGCGGTGGGGCTCAGCATCGTCGAGAAGGCCGCCGTCTTCCACTACCCGTCGATCGCCTTCGGCGTGGCGATACCTGCTGCCATCGTCCTGGTCGCGCTGCTCCTGCAACGTACGCAGACCGTCAACCGGCTCTCGAGCGCGGCCGGCTCGACCTGGCAGGCGACGCGCGAGATCAAGGCCATCCCCGCCGAGCTCCGCGGCGTCCCCGCGGTTCGAGCCGCACGCGTGGCGCTCGCGGCGATGCTGGCCGGCGCCATCACGCTCGTGCCGTTCGTGTTCTCGCCGGTCCACGTGAAGCTGGTCGCCACGATCGGGATCTTCGCGATCATCGGGCTGTCGCTCGTCGTGCTCACGGGCTGGGCCGGCCAGGTCAGCCTCGGTCAGATGGCGTTCGTCGGCGTCGCCGGCGCGGTCGCCGGAACGCTCGCGACGCGCTGGCACTGGGACATCGCGCTGATCCTCTTGGTCTCCGGTCTGACGGGTTCGGTCGCGACCGTGCTCGTCGGCCTGCCCACACTGCGCGCCCGGGGGCTCGCCTTCGCCGTCGCGACGCTCGCGTTCTCCCTCCTGACCTCGAGCTACCTCCTGAACGTCGGATACTCACCGCTGCGCAGCTGGGTCCCGGACGGCTCGTATCCGGTGCCGCGAACACACGTCTTCGGTCTCATCGCGGTCAACGGCGAACGGGGCTTCTACGTGCTCGTCGTCGTCGTGTTCGCGTTGTGTCTGTGGATGGTGCGGGGGCTGCGCGGGAGCCGGATCGGTCGAGTGCTCATCGGCATCCGGGACAACGAACGCGCGGCGCAGGCGTACGCGGTGAACACCCGCGCCGCGCTCGTCATGGCCTTCGCGGTCTCGGGGTTCCTCTCCGGTGTGGCCGGCGCGCTGCTCGTGCTGCAACAACATGCGCTCGACGCCGACAACTTCGATCCGGTGGCCGGGCTCCGGGTGTTCGCGATGGTCGTGGTCGGCGGTCTCGGTTCGATCGGTGGCGCCGTGATCGGCGCGATCTTCGTCAAGGGCATCGAGTACTTCCTGGTTCGCCCGGAGTGGGCATTCCTGTCGACGGGCGCCGGGCTCCTCTTGGTGTTGATGATCCTCCCCGGCGGGCTCGGCGCCGCGTTCGGCGACGCCCGCGACGGCGCGCTGCGCTGGTACGCGCGACGCAAGCACATCCGCGTCCCCAGCCTCCTGGCCGACACGCGCGTCGAACCTCCGCCCGCGGAGGCCGATCTGCTCGGCGCGCTCGCCGAGGGCGCTGCCGCGACCGAAGGGCTCGTCGAGGTGCGCGAGTGACGATTCCGCCCCGCAAGCCCCGCAAGGTCCTGTTCCGCATCTGGGGCGTCGACTGCCACCTGCCGCGGCCACCGCGCCAGTTCTTCGACGAGGTGAGCGGCGGCGAGGCCCTGCTCCCGCTGATCGTGCTGGTCGGGCTGAACTTCTCGAACCAGCTCGACCAGACCGCGTTCGGGATCCTCGCGCCCGACATCCGCGACGCGTTCCACCTCTCCAACGGCGGCTTCTTGGCGCTCGTCGCGTTGACGACGCTCGGCGCGCT
The DNA here is from genome assembly GCA_963812205.1 of uncultured Actinomycetes bacterium. Lineage (GTDB taxonomy): Bacteria > Actinomycetota > Acidimicrobiia > IMCC26256 > PALSA-610 > PALSA-610. The sequence continues at coordinate 536,075 of CAWEUJ010000002.1, read as the reverse complement.
GTTGCTGCCCGTGCCGCTCGCCTACTACTCGGACCGGCTCCCGCGGGTCGCGCTCGCGCTCATCGGTGCCGTGATATGGGCCGTGTTCGGCTTGCTCACCGGGTTGTCGTTCGTGCTGGCGATGCTCATCGTGGCGAGATCGGGCGCGGGAGTGGGACGCGCCGTTGTCCCGCCGACCCACAACTCGCTGCTCTCCGACTACCACCCGCCGGAGGTGCGAGCCGACGTGTTCGGCTCCCATCAGATCGGGCTCGCGTTCGGCGCGTTCGTCGGCGGCGCGCTCGGCGGCATGCTCGGTCAGGTCTTCGGTTGGAGGCTGCCGTTCATCGTGTTCACGGTTCCGACGATCGTGTTCGTGATCCTCGGCCTGCGCCTGAAGGAACCCGGGCGCGGGCACTGGGAGCGCGCGGCGGCGGGTGCGAGCGCGGCCGTCGTCGGCACCGACGAGGTCCCGCCCTCGTTCGCCGAGTCGATCCGTATCCTCTGGCAGGTCGGGACCCTGCGCCGCATCTGGTATTCACTGCCGTTCCTCGCGGCCGCGTTCATCGGGCTCATCACGCTGACGTCGCTGTACTACGAGCACGTCTTCCATCTCGACGACTTCCAGCGCGGACTCGTCGCCGCGTTCGCCGAACCCGGACAGATCGTGGCGCTGCTGCTCGGCATCCCGCTGGCTTCCCGCCTGATGTTGCGCGACCCCGGACTCGGACTGCGCATGCTCGCCGTCGTCGGGCTGCTCGTCGCGGCGGCGTGGGTCGCCTTCGCGCTCGCGCCGTGGCTCTGGCTCGCGATCGCGATGAACTTCCTGGTCGCCGCGTTCTCGTCATTGCTCGTGCCCGGCATCTACGCGTCGTTGTCGCTGACGATCCCGCCCAAGGTGCGGTCGATGGGATACGCGATGGCGACGCTGTTCATCGTGCCGGGCTTGATCGCGCTCTACGTCGTGGGCGCGATCGCCGACAGCTACGGGCTGCGCGCCGGCCTGCTGGTGGTCGCGCCGATCTTCCTCGTCGGCGCGTGGATACTGGCCTCGGGCTCGATGTACGTGCGCAGCGACATCAACCGCGTATGGACCTCGACCGCGGCGCAGGCCGAAGTGATGTTGAAGCGCCAACAGGGCGAGGTGAAGCTTCTCCTCGTGCGCAACGTCGACGTGCACTACGACGGCGTGCAGGTGTTGTTCGGAGTGAACTTCGAGGTCGACGAGGGCGAGATCGTGGCGTTGCTCGGCACGAACGGCGCGGGCAAGTCGACGCTCCTGAAGACGATCTCGGGCCTCGTCGAGGCCACCAACGGCGCGGTGGTATTCGACGGGCGCGACATGACATACGCGCCCCCGAACGAGGTCGCCGCGCGCGGGGTCGTGCAGGTTCCGGGCGGTCAGGGCGTGTTCCCGACGCTGACCGTCGCGGAGCACCTCCGGCTCGCGAGCTGGTTGCACCGTCACGACAAGGCGCGCGTCGCCGAGGCGACCGAGCACGTCCTCGAGCTCTTTCCCGTGCTGCGCGGCCGCCTCGACGACGCCGCCGGGAATCTCTCGGGCGGCCAACAGCAGATGCTCGCCCTCGGCATGGCGTTCATCGAGAAGCCGCGGTTGCTGATGATCGACGAGCTCTCCCTCGGCTTGGCACCGGCCATCGTGGAGCAGCTGTTGCCGATCGTGCGCGACATCTCGGACCAGGGCACGACGATCATCCTCGTCGAGCAGTCGGTCAACCTCGCACTGACGATCGCGCAGACCGCCTACTTCATGGAGAAGGGCGAGATCCGTTTCAACGGTCCGACCGCGGAGCTCCTCGAACGGCCCGACGTGCTGCGCTCGGTGTTCCTCGAAGGCGCGCAGTCGGGGATGCAGAACGTCGGCAACGGCCACGCGCCCGCGATGCTCGCCGCGACGGTTCCCGCGACCGTCGCCCGGATCGACGAACCGCAGCCCAACGGCCACGGCGAGACCGACACCCGCAATCTCGCCGACGCGCCCGTGCGCCTGGGCCTCCAGGACGTCTCGAAGCGGTTCGGGGGCCTGGCCGCGCTCACCGACGTCTCGCTGCAGGCAGTCGCGGGCGAGATCGTCGGTTTCATCGGGCCGAACGGCGCGGGCAAGACGACACTCTTCGACGTGATCTCCGGGTTCGTCACGGCCGATCGCGGCACGATCATCCTCGGGGAAGGCACCGACGCCGTCGATATCACGCGGACCTCGACCGCGTCGCGGTCGCGCCTCGGGCTCGGCCGCTCGTTCCAGGACGGTCGGCTGTTCCCGAACCTCACGGTCGCCGAGACGATCGCGGTCGCGTTCGAACGTCACCTCGAAGTGCGCGACCCCGTCGCCGCGGCTCTGCGCCTGCCCTCGGTCCGCCAGACGGAGAAGGACGTCGACGCGAACGTCGAGCGCCTCATCGAGCTCTTGGGCATCGCCGACTTCCGCGACAAGCTCGTGCGCGAGCTCTCCACCGGGAGCCGGCGCATCGTCGACCTCGCGTGCCTGCTGGCGCACGAGCCCACGGTCATGCTCCTCGACGAGCCGTCGTCGGGAATCGCGCAACGCGAGGCCGAGGCCATGGGCCCGCTGCTCCTGCGTATCCGCGAGCAAACCGGCGCGACCCTCCTCGTCATCGAGCACGACGTCCCGCTGCTGCTCGGGATCGCCGACCGGCTCGTCGCGCTCGACCTCGGCTCGATCGTCGCGAGCGGCGCGCCCGATGACGTCGTGAACGATCCGATCGTCGTGCAGTCGTATCTCGGCACGAGCAGCGCCGCGATCGGGCGCAGCGGAGCGCAACAGATCTAGAGAAGAGTCGTCATTACCGTTACATCAGGGGGACGTGCGATGGGAATGCAACAGACACCACGGCGGCAGAAGTCGCCCTGGGCGCGCTACGCGCCGTTCATCGTGGTCGTGGTCGTAGCGGCCATCGTCGGCGTGACCCTCGCGACACGAAGCAGCAGCAACAAGTCGAGCCCGACGGTGCAGGTAGGCGCGCCGAAGACGAGCGTGTCGGGCACGAACGGTGTCCCGCTCTTCTACAACGACGCCAAGGCCCAAGGTGTCGCCGCGACGAAGAAGTGGCACAACTGCGACACGGCGACGGGCCGCGTCGCGATCCCGATCCTGAGTCCGCCACCCTGCGTCGAGTCGTTCACCGGTGACAACGGTGGTGCCACCTCCCCCGGTGTCACGGCCACCACGATCAAGATCGGCTACTACATCCCGAAGCCCGATCCCACGCTCGACGGCGTGCTCGCCCAGGCCGGCGCGTACGACCCGCCGGACAAGGTCGTGCAGGCCTACAAGGACTATGCCGCCATCTACGGCGGGACGTACGAGCTCTATGGCCGCAAGGTGCAGCTCGTGCGCATCGACGGTTCGGGCGCGAGCACCGACTCGGTGCAGGCCCGCGCCGACGCGGATCGCGCGGCAGCCGACGGCGTCTTCGCGGTGGTCGGCGGCCCGGCGCAGACGAAGGCGTTCTCCGACGAGCTCGCGCAAAAGAAGATCCTCTGCATCGGAACGTGCATCGTCGCGCAGCCGCAGCGCTACTACGAGGAGAACGAGCCGTACATCTGGCCCACCGGCCCCTCCCCCGACCAGACGTCGGCGATGATCACGACGTTCATCAAGAACCAGCTCGCGGGCAAGCCCGCACAGTGGGCCGGGCCGGACCTGAAGGGCAAGCCCCGCACCTTCACGATGCTCACCTACGACACGCCCGACAACCAGTACCGCTCGTCGTGGGACGACCTCGAGACCAAGCTGAAGGCGACGGGGGTGTCCGTCGTCGACCACGTCGACTACTTCCTCAACATCCAGACCCTGCAGTCCGACGCGCGCACGATCGCGACGAGGCTCAAGCAGAAGAACGCCACGAGCATCCTCTTCGCCGGCGACCCGATCTTCCCCATCTTCCTCACGAAGGAGATGACCAAGGAGAACTACTTCCCCGAGTGGGTCATGTCGGGAACGGTGCTCGCCGACACGAACGTGTTCGCGCGCAAGTTCGACCAGCAACAATGGGCCCACGCGTTCGGGCTGCAGCTCGTACCGGCGCGCGTTCGCCCGGAGAAGCAGGACTCCTACACGTTGCACCAGTGGTGGTTCAAAGGCGCCCCGCCCAGCGCCGAGAACGGCTACGCCATCTACAAGGGCGACATCGAATTGCTCTTCGACGGCCTGCAGCTCGCGGGCCCGCACCTCACGCCGGCGGCGTTCCGCAACGGACTCGACGCCGCACCGCCCGGGGCGCCCACCGACAAGCCCACGGTCCAGACGATCGCGACGTACGGCAACCACGGGTTCTGGACCGGCGACGATCCGGCGGGGCTCGACAACGCCGGGATCGAGTTCTGGGACCCGACCGCGACCGGACCCGACGAGACCGGCACCAACGGCCAGGGCATGTACCGGTTGATGGGCGGCGGGATCCGCTACCTACCCAACCAGTGGCCCACGACACCCATGCCGTTGTTCGACAAGACCGACACGATCACGATCTACAGCGACTCCGACATACCCGCGGCACTGTTGCCGAGGACCGAACCGTTGCCAACCGGCGCGTCGAACGCCGGGTAACCGGGGAACCGCGACGTGCTCCGGCGCGTCTTCTCGTCGTGATCCGCCTGCGATCCGCGCTCCGGGTCAGGCCTCGGGGGCGACGTTGGCGAAGGCATCGGACCGATCGCGCTCGACCTGACGCGCCTCCGGGCGACGGGCGCCGGTGACGACGTAGTCGTTCGCGAACTCGGCACGGAGCTCTCCCGCCTCGTCGAGCAGCCACGCGGGAGCCATGCGGCGGGGAACGGTCACAACGTCCGGCTCGTCGGAAGTGCCGCAGAGCCGATCCCATACCGGGGTGGTGACGCCGAAGTTCCTCGTCGGCGCGTGGAAGTGGTGGTGCATGTGATTGCGGCGGGTCCACCGGCCGTAGCGGTTGCGCGGCGGGTGGGTGTGCGTGCGCCGGTGGGCGACCTCGTATCCGAAGTACATACCGATCAGTCCGACGGTGAACGCGCGAGCCCACCGCCGACCCCCCACCGCGACCGTGACGGGGTAGGCGACTGCAGAGGTGGTGGCGGCCGACGCGATCTTCTTGGACGTGGGCGAGAAGTAGGTGACGTCGGCGTGATGCTTGAGGTGCTCCACCGACGCCAACCCTCGGCCTCGCATCTCGTGCATCGCAAAACGGTGCAGGAGGTACTCGGTGGCAGTCCACGACGCCGCGCCGGCGAGGGCGGCGACCACGCGGGACCGAAGGATCGTCACGACCCCAGGATCGCACACGGCTCCTCCGCTCGCGCCGGATGGGCGGAGGCCTCAGCCGATCTGCGCTCGGAAACGCGTTGCGCTACCGGGGGACGGCGACCCAGCCCTCGCCCGCGACGTACTGCTTCACCACTCGCGCCGGAACACCGGCCACGACCGCGTTGTCGGGAACGTGGAGGCCGACGACGACCGCACCGGCGGCAACGACCACATGGCGACCGATACGCGAACCCGGCAGGACGATCGCGCCGTGGCCGAGCCAACTCCCGTCACCGATCGAGACCGGATCGTTCTTCCACATCTGCACGCCGATCGGTGTGTCGACGTCCTCGTAGCCGTGGTTCTGGTCGGTGATGTAGACGTAGTGCCCGGTCCAGATGTCGTTGCCGATCTCGATGCGCTCGTGACCGACGATGCCGATCCCCTTGCCGAGCGTGCACCGATCGCCGATCGTGATGATCGGGTCGCCGCGCATACCGGCGTGCGAGGGCATGCCCGCGCTGATGCTCGCGAGCGGACCGATCGTGCTCTCGCTCCCGAACGCGATCCGACCCTCGCCGAACATGACCGACTGCGGGAACGCGATCATGCTTCCCGCACCGAAGGTGTGAAAGGCGCGGGCGCGGCGGTGCCGAGGACCGATCGCGCCGAGGCGCGTGACGGTCGACCATCCGGCATGGATCGCGTCGCCCGCGATGCGCTCGACGTTCTCGCGCAGCATCGTGAAAGGATACGACGATGGCTAACTCCACTGCGCCTCCGGCCACGCCCGCGGCGCTTCCGATCCGCATCGGCCTGCTCTACGACTTTCCCCAAATGGGCGATCTCCTCGCGAAGTCGTTGCGGGCGGGCATCGACGAGGTGGCCGCGAGCGGGCGGATCGACCGCGAGATCGAGCTGATCGAACGACAGTCGCGCGGCCTTCCGGGAGGAAGCGAAGCCGAGGTCGTACGCGCCTTCGACGAGCTGGACAACGAAGACGTGGTAGCGATCATCGGGCCGTCGATCTCCGACAACGCGCTCATCGTCGCGCCCCTTTGCGACGCCGCCCGCCTTCCTGCCATCAACTACTCGGGCGGCGAACGCACCCGCTCGGAATGGATGTTCCACTACCAGGTCGGTTCGCTCGAAGAAGAGCCGCCGGTGCTGGCAACGCGCATGGTCGCTCGCGGGTTTCGTCGCGCCGCGGTGCTCTTCGACCAGTCCCCCGTCGGCCGGCGATATGCCGAGTGTTTCGAGGCCGCGCGCGCCCGTCTCGGGCTCGAGGTCACGGGTACGGCGAGCATCTCCGCGCTCGCCGACGACGCGACGGCGCTCCTCGAACGGCTGCGCCAGTCGCGACCGGATGTGCTCGTCTACCTCGGCCTGGGTGTCTCGTCACGCGCGGTCGCGCTCGGGCTCGCGTCGCTCGGTTGGGACGTGCCGGTGCTCGCCAACTCCGCGCTGATGTTCGGCTACGCGCGGCCCGACTGGCGCGACGGATATCTCGGATGGGAGTACATCGACACGATCGCCGACGACAACCGGATGCGCGCCCGGCTGGCGGAGAAGTCACCGTACGCCGCGGGCGGTCCGATCGGGTGCGCCGCGTACGACATCGGCCGCTTGCTCGGCGAAGGCATCGCGGCCTGCGAACACCTCACCCGGGCCGGCATCGCCGACGGGCTCCGGCGGGTCAAGCAGCTCCCGGCGAGCTCGGGCTACGAGGGCACGATCATGGGTTTCGGCGTACGGGATCACGCCGCCCTGAAGGGCCACTACCTCGTCTTGCGCACCTGGCAGGACGGTCACTCGGTTCAGGTCTGACCGCGCGTACGATTCCGGCCGTGGCCCAAGACCGCGACGCGGCGCGTCTGCACATCGCCAGTGCGGGACTGACGCAGGCCGCGATCGAACGCGTGTCGCGCGCCTCGTTCGGGCGGATGCCGATCACCCTCGTCGACCGCGCCCGCGCCCAGCTACGGCGGTTCTTCTCCGAAGGTCCGTGGACGGTCGAAGACGACGCCGGACTGTCGGGCCTGGTGGGGCCGGGCGAGGGCTGGACCGAGGAGGATCTGGCTCCCGGAATCCGGCTCGGCTTCGGCTGGCGCTTCGGAACCTTCAAGCTGGAGGTCGCGGCCGACACACTGCCCGACCCGGTCGACCCGCATCCGGCAGAGGTCGCGTCGCCGATCATGCCGCCCCACGAGCGCACCCTCGGCGACACCTTCGAGGAGTCCGTGTCCATCGAACACGGCCGCGGCCCGGACGAGCTCAAGTTCTTGACCGGCCCGAGCGGCAAGGGCGGGCGCTTCACCCGCGAAGAGCAAGGCTCCTCGGCCGCCGTCGCCGCGCTCTTCCGCGAGTTCGACGCGATCGAGATGGTCCGCATCGAGCTCGGCTCGGTATCGGTCGCGCTCGCGAGCCCCGATCAGTGGCGCGACAACTTGTTGGCGGTGTTCGACACCATCACGTCGGTGTTCGTGCCGCCGCGCGTCATCGTGCCCGACCGGGCGTACGAGCGTGCGGTCGCCGAGATCGGATCGCTCGACGTCTCGAACCCGCGCGACCTCGCACGCCTGCTCGACGCGACGAGTTCCCCCGACGCCGCGTTCCGGTGCCTCGCGGCGGAGAAGCTCGAGCTCGCCGACCCGCTCGTGGTCGCCAAGCCGTGGGCGCGCTTGCTCGAGGACTCCGCGCGCGCGGTGCGGCGCGCCGCCATCCGAGCGATGGCGCACGTCGCGCGTCCCGACCTTCGCCTGCTCTACGAACGCGCCCTCTCCGACAAGGACCCATGCGTGCGCTACTACGCGTTGCGAGGCCTGGCCCAGATCGGGGTCGGGCGAGCGGACCAAAGCGTCGAGCGCTGCAAGCGCGACGACGACCTCCGCGTCCGGTTCGCCGCCCATGCCGCGCTCGACGGCCGGGTGCCGCTGTAGGCGTCGTACCCGGCGTTGGCGTCGTACCCGGCGTTGGTGTCACACCCCCCTGCCATGCTGACGAGCATGCAGACGATCGACGTGTACGAGCTGGTCAGCGCCTCGTTCGAGGCCTGTGGAGCGTTCGTTACCCCGGGCGACGGCTCGCCCGTATGCGCGGGCTGCGGCTGGCTGGAGCCCGAGCACCGGGCCGAGCCGACCGAGGTGCACACGCTCCAGCCACGTCGGCGAACTCACCAACCCGAGCGGCTGGCGTCCTGACTAGGCGCTGCGCTTCTTGGCCGCAGCCTTGGCCGGCGCCTTCGCTGCGGCCTTGGTCGCAGCCTTCTTCGCCGGTGCCTTCTTCGCGGCGCTTTTCGCCGCCGGTTTCTCGGCCGTCGCAGCCGACGCGGCGCCGGTCGGGTGGCGATCCTTCGCCGTCTGCGCCTTCGCCAGCGAGGCTTCGAGCGCCGCGACGAGGTCGAGCACCTTCGCGGGCGCCTCGACCACGGGCTCGGCCGTGATGTCTTGGCCCGCGGCCTTGCGCTGGATGAGGTCGAGTACCTGCTCCCGGTACTGGTCCTGATACTTCTCGGGCTCGAAGTGCTCCGACGCGAGTGACTCCACGAGCTGGCGCGCCATCGCGCGCTCGCGATCGGTCAGGTCGACATCGCCGTCACCGGGAACGAGATCAGCGCGCGGCAAGACCTCGTCCGCATAGCGCATCGTCTCGATGCACAGCATCCCGTCGACGGTACGGATCGCGACGAGGCGTTCCTTGCTGCGCACGACGATACGGCCGATCGCGACCTTGTTGAGCTCCGCCATCGCGTCGACGAGCAGCTTGTACGGCTTCACGCCGCGAGCGTCGGGCACGAGGTAGTACGGCTGCTCGAAATACAACGGGTCGATCTCGTCGAGATCGACGAACTCCTCGATCTCGATCGCGTGGCTGCCCTTGGGTCGCAGCACGTCGAGCTCGTCGGGCTCGATCATCACGTAGCGGCCCTTCGAGATCTCGTACCCGCGCTTGATCCGTTCGGGCGGCACCTCTTCGCCGGTGGCGTCGGAGACCTTCTTGTAGCGGATCCGCGCACCCGTGCCCTCTTCGAGCTGGTTGAAGCTCACGTCGCGGCTCTTCGTTGCACCGACGAGCCGAACCGGCACTTGTACGAGACCGAAGCTGATCGAGCCGGTCCAAATGGCACTGGGCATAGGGTGATTCTAGATATGGCGCGGGGACAGTGGAGCGGGCAACGGGTCGAGATCGACGGCCGGGAGCTGACGCTCTCGAACCTCGAAAAGGTGTTGTACCCGAGCGTCGGATTCCGCAAGGCCGACGTCCTCGACTACTACCGGCGAATCGCCCCCGCCCTTCTCCCCCACCTGGCGGGGCGCCCGCCGACCTTGGTGCGGGCGCCGGACGGGCCCGCGGGCAACCGCTTCTTCGAAAAGAACTGTCCGGGGCATCACCCGCGGTGGGTCGAGACCGCCCCCGGCAACGAGGCCACCGGCGGCACCAAGGGCTGCCTCGTCGACGACGTCGCGACACTCGTATGGCTGGCGAACCTCGCCGCGCTCGAGCTCCACACGCACCAGTGGACGCTCGCCGATCCTGCGCACCCCACGGCGATGGTGATCGACCTCGATCCCGGGGAGCCCGCGTCGATCATCGATTGCTGCCGTGTCGCGATCGACTTGCGCGACACACTCGACCGGCTCGATCTCCGCGGCGTCGTGAAGACCTCCGGCGGCACGGGCCTGCATCTCTCCGTGCCCATCCACGGTTCCGACGCGACCGACGGCGACACGAAACAGTTCGCGCTCGCGCTCGGCCAGCTGCTCGAGTCGCGCGATCCGCGCGCGTTCTCGTCGACATGACGCGTGCCAAGCGCCCGGGCAAGGTCTTCATCGACTGGAGTCAGAACGACCGGCACAAGACGACGGTCTGCGCGTATTCGTTGCGCCTGCACGATCGACCGACCGTGTCGACGCCGCTCGCCTGGTCGGAGGTCGAAGCAGCACTCGATTCCGGCGATTCCGACGCGCTCGCGTTCGAGGCCGGCGACGTGATCGCGCGTGTCGCCGAGCACGGCGACCTCTACGCCGAGTCGTTGACCCTGCAGCAGTCGCTGCCCGCGCTCTAGGGTCGGTGCATGGAACTGCGCGACAAGGTCGCAATCGTCACCGGGGCGTCGCGTGGCGTCGGCGCGGCGACCGCGGAGCTGCTCGCCGCGCGCGGATGCAAGGTTGCGTGCGCGGCCCGCGCTACCGACGATTCCCCGCTGCCGGTACCGGGCACGATCGACGAGACCGTCCGCCGCATCACGGCCGCGGGCGGCGACGCGATCGCGGTGCCGACCAACCTGGCGCGCGACGAAGAGGTCGAACGCATGGTCGCCGCGACCCTGCAGCATTTCGGCCGGGTCGACGCGCTCGTCAACAACGCCGCGATCACGTTCCCCGGCGACCTCGACATGGAGATGAAGCGCTTCGACCTCGTCATGCAGGTCGACCTGCGGGCCCCGCTCATCGCCATCCGGGCGGTCGCGCCGGCGATGAAGGCGAACGGCGCGGGCGCGATCGTCAACGTGTCGTCGGTCGCGGGCTTGAACTACATCCCCGACCTCATGGCCTACGGCATGGCGAAGGCCGCCCTCGAACACCTCACGGTGTCGGCCGCGCACCAGCTGCGCCCGTTCGACATCACGGTGAACACGTTCCGGATCGACGTGCCCGTCGCGTCGGAAGGCTTCGTGTTCAACATGCCCGACGCCGACCACTCCGACTGGGAGCCGTCGGAGGTCGCGGCCGAGGGCATCGTCTGGATGCTCGAGCAACCGCCCGCGTACACCGGCCACAACGAGGGCATGGCGCACCTTCGCGCCGAACACCGAATCATGCCGTCGAGGTCGGCCCGCCCGTATCTGCCCGCGCAGACGCTCGTGACCGAGTCGCACCTCCGACACGTCTGAGGGGCGCGTCCCAACCGCGCCTCGGCGCCCGGTTCAGGAGTCGCGGTCGGGTGAGGAACGAAGCAGGTCGATCGAGTCGCGGTAGAGGCTGAACGCCGAGCGCAAGGCCGCGGTCGTGACGTGGTGCATGTCGGCGGCCACCGTCATCGTCGTGAGCTGATCGGCGACATCGACGTCGTGCGCCGCGGCCGGGTCGGGGTTGACCGGATTGGTCGGATCCGGGTTCATCGCGGTGGGAAGATCGGCCACCGCGATGCGCTGGGCAGCACCGTCGAACATGGCCTGCGCTTGGCGCGTGCCGCCCACGAGGCTGTTGATCGCGTCCATCGCGCCAATTGTCGACGGGACGGGCACCGGACCTTGAGCGAAGTGACGACCGCGGCTTACAGCCGCTCGATGATCCCCCGGCGGCTTACAGCCGCTCGATGATCCCCCGGCGGCTTACAGCCGCTCGATGATCATCGCCATGCCCTGGCCGCCGCCGACGCACATCGACTCCATGCCGAAGCGCTTGTCCTCGGTCTCGAGGCCGTTGATGAGCGTCGTCATGATGCGGGCCCCGGTCATGCCGAACGGGTGACCGAGGGCGATCGCGCCGCCGTGCACGTTGAGCTTGTCCATCGGGATGCCGAGGTGCTTGGCGCTCGGAAGGACCTGGGCCGCGAACGCCTCGTTGATCTCGACGAGGTCGATCTGGTCGATCGTCATGTTCGCCCGGCCCAACGCCTGGCGGCACGCCTCGATCGGGCCGAGTCCCATGATCTCCGGGTTGATCTGGCTCACACCCGAAGCGACGATCCGGGCAAGGGGCTTGATGCCGAGCTCCTTCGCCTTGGTGTCGCTCATGACGACGACCGCGGCCGCACCGTCGTTCAGTGGGCACGCGTTGCCGGCGGTCACCTTGCCGTCGGGACGGAACACGGGCTTCAGGGTCGAGAGCTTCTCGACCGTGGTACCGGCGCGCGGGCCGTCGTCCTTCGACACCACGGTTCCGTCGGCGAGGGTCACGGGTGTGATCTCGCGCTCGAAGAACCCGTTCTCCTGGTTCTTGACCGCGAGCTGTTGCGAACGCGCGCCGAACTCGTCCATGTCCTCGCGGCTGACGTTCTCCGCCTCGGCCACGTTCTCCGCGGTCTGGCCCATCGCGATGTAGACGTCGGCCAACCCGCCGGCCGCGATCCACGTCGGTTGGCCACCCTCGGAACGCAGCTTGGTGCGCTCACGCGCCGCGCCGAACTTCTCGTTGGCCGGTCCGCCGTCGGCCATGCCGTTCATGAACCGGCTGACGGTCTCGACGCCGCCGGAGATGAACACGTCACCCTCGCCCGCCTTGATCGCGTGCGCGGCCATGCGGATCGTCTGCAACGACGACGAGCAGTAACGGTTGACCGTGACGCCGGGTGCCTCGAGACCCGCGAGCAGCGCGGCGACTCGAGCCACGTTGGTGCCCGCCTCACCCGCCGGCTGGCCGCAGCCCCAGATGACGTCTTCCACGAGGCTCGGGTCGAGGCTCGGGACCTTGGCGAGCACCGCGTCGATGATGAGGGCGGAGAGGTCGTCCGGTCGACACTCGATCAGCGAGCCCTTGTTGGCACGGCCGATGGGCGTGCGGGCGGTAGCGACGATGACTGCTTCGGGCATGATCCCCTCCGGACTACGAACGACGGCTGGGGCACGCTAGTGCGGGCGAGGGATTTCCCGCGAATGCCGGTAGCGTGGCCCGGTGGCCGTCGCTGGGCACGTCGCCGAACACCACAAGAGTCACCGGGCCGGGTGGTTGCGGGCCGCCGTGTTGGGCGCCAACGACGGGATCTTGTCGGTTGCCGGGCTCGTCGTCGGAGTCGCCGCCGCCAACGCGTCGCGCGCCGCGCTCGTCACCGCGGGCCTGGCCGGCCTGGTCGCGGGCGCGATGTCGATGGCCGTGGGCGAGTACATCTCGGTCAGCTCGCAGCGCGACGCCGAACAGGCCGACCTGCGCGTGGAGGCCGAGGCGATCGCGGAGAACCGCCGAGCGGAGCTGCACGAGCTCGCGAAGATCTACGAGGAACGCGGCGTGGAGCCGGGGCTCGCGCGCCTCGTCGCCGACCAGCTGATGGCGCACGACGCGATCGGCGCGCACGCACGCGACGAGCTCGGGATCTCCGAGATCATGGTCGCGCGTCCGTTACAGGCGGCGGGCACGTCCGCGGCCGCGTTCGTGCTGGGCGCGCTCATCCCGGTGCTCGCGGTCACACTCGCATCGAAGAGCCTTCGCATCGCCCTGACCGGGGGACTCACCGTCGTCGCGCTGATCGGCTTGGGCGCGCTCGGCGCGCAACTCGGCGGCGCACCGCGTGGTCGGGCCGCGTTACGTGTCGTCACCCTCTCGGTGTTGTCGATGGTCCTGACCTACGGCATCGGACGCGTGGTCGGCGCGAACGTCTAGTCGTACCCGGCCAAGTCGTTGCAACCCGGGCCGGTGCTCCGATTCAATCGAGCCGGCGCAGCTCCGAGAGGTACCGCTCGCAGTTCCGCACGTACTCCTGCGCCGGGTACGTCACCTGTTCGGGCCGGACCGCGCCTTCGCGAACGCGGGCCGGGACACCGAGCGCCATCGCGCCGCTCGGCACCTCCATACCGTTCGGGACCACCGCCCCCGCCCCGACCAGGGCGCCCGCGCGCACGATCGCGCGGTGCAGCACGATCGATCCCGTGCCGACGAGCGAACCGTCCTCCACGATGCAGCCCTCGAGGTGCGCGAGGTGACCGATGGTGCAGTCGTTGCCGACGACCGTCTCGAGGTCTCGGGTGCAGTGCAGCACCGATCCGTCCTGCACGCTGGTGCGCGCCCCCACCACGATCCGGCTCTGGTCGCCCCGCAAGACCGCCTGCGGCCAGATCGTCGCACCTGCCCCGATCACCACGTTGCCGATGATCGTGCAGTCGGGATGGATGAAGGCGTCCGGGTGGATCCGGGGCTCGATGTCGGCGAGGGCGTAGAGGGTCATGCGCAGTAGTTTGGCGGGAATGGACGTCGACCTGCACGTGAAGGAACTCGCCGCGCAGGGCTACACCGTCGTCGAAGACGCGATCGAGCCCGCACTCGTCGAGGAACTGAACGCATCCCTGGCGCGGCTCGAGCGAGACCTCGACGTGCAACCGTCGCCGAATTCGTTCGAGGGCCACCAGACCCTGCGCATCTACAACCTGCTCGCCTACGACGACGTTTGGCAGACGGGTGCCCGTACACGAACACGTGCTCCCGATCGTCGAGCGTGTGCTCGATCCGGGTTGCCTCATCTCGTCGCTCTCGTCGATCGACATCCTCCCGGGCGAGGACGCGCAGCCGATCCACGCCGACGACCAATTGATCCCGCTGCCCAAGCCGCACCCGCCGACGGTCTGCAACTCGATGTGGGCGCTGACCGATTTCACCGAGGCCAACGGCGCGACCCGCCTCGTCCCGGGTACGCACCTCGCAGATCACAGCCCCGAATACGGCGCCCAGTACGACTCCATCGCCGCAGAGATGGCGAAGGGCTCGGTGTTGCTCTGGCACGGGAGCCTTTGGCACGGCGGCGGCGCGAACACGTCCGGCGCGCCGCGGGTCGGCATCGCGATGAACTACTGCGCCGGGTACATCCGCCAACAGGAGAATCAACAGCTCGGGATACCGCGCGAGAAGGTGCAGACGTTCGCGCCCCGCCTGCGTCAGCTGGTGGGCTACGGCGTCTACAACATGCTGATCGGCCACATCAACAAGCACTCGCCGGAGCAACTCCTGCTCGGCGACGGATCGACCAAGATCATCTGGGACGGGATCTGAACATGGCAATCCTCGAGGTCGTCGACGACGCCCGCGTACGTCTGCTCACACTCAATCGCCCCGAGGCGTTGAACTCGTTCAACGACGAGCTGTACCACCGCGCGGGCGCGGCGTTGGAGGAGGCCGCGGCGAGCAACGACGTCGCGTGCGTCGTGATCACCGGCACCGGCCGCGCGTTCTCCGCGGGTCAAGACCTCGGCGAGATGGGCCGCCTGAGCACGGAGACCGGCCACGACTTCGGCGATGCCGGGCCCGGGTTCCCGCGTTTCCTCGACACGCTCGCCGCGTTCGGCAAGCCGGTGATCGCCGCGGTCAACGGCATGGGAGTGGGCATCGGCATGACGATGCTGTTGCACGTCGACATCGCACTCATCGCCACCACCGCGCGCCTGCGCGCTCCGTTCGTCCCGCTCGGTGTGGTGCCCGAGGCCGCGGGCAGCCTCTTGATGCCCGTCGTGATGGGAAATCAGCGCGCCGCCCTCAAGCTGTACACCGGCGACTGGATCACCGCCGCCGAGGCCGTCGAGTGCGGACTCGCCCTGCGCGCGGTCGAACCCGACGACCTGATGACCGAGACCATGGAGTTGGCCCGGCGCATTGCGAAGATGCCGGTCGCTTCCCTGAGCGCGACCAAGCGCGTCGTGGTCGAGAGCCGCATCGACGCGGTGCGCGCGGCTCGCGCTCGCGAAGACCGTGCGTTCACAGCCATGATCGGTCAGCCCGCCAATATGGAAGCGATCACCGCGTTCCTCGAGAAGCGCGAGCCCGACTTTTCCCGCCTCTAGCCAGGGATAATCTGCCCGCCATGACGATCGTGGCGACGCGCAGCGGCAAGGTCGAAGGCTTCGAACGCAACGGGGTACACGTGTTCCGCGGCATCCCGTACGCGACACCTCCGCTCGGCGCGCTGCGGTGGCAGGCCCCGCAACCGGAAGCCGTCGTGGGCCGGGACCCGCGACGCCACCGCGTTCTCGGCCCAATCGGCGCAGACGGAATTCGCGCTGACGAAGCTCATGGGCGACAAGCAGGCGGCCTTCAGTGAAGACAGCTTGTACCTCAACGTGTGGACACCGGCCTGCGACGACGGCCGGCGACCCGTGATGGTGTGGATCCACGGCGGCGCGTTCATGTGGGGCGCGGGCGACACACCTTGGTACGACGGCACGAAGTTCGCGCTCCAGGGCGATGTCGTCGTCGTGACGATCAACTATCGCCTCGGCCCGTTCGGATTCCTGCACCTGGCCGATCTGTTCGGCGACGACTTCGCGGGCTCGGGCAACGCCGGCATCCTCGACCAGATCGCGGCGCTCGAGTGGGTCCGCGACTGCATCGGCGCGTTCGGCGGTGATCCCGACCGCGTGACGGTGTTCGGTGAGTCCGCCGGCGGCGCGAGCGTCGGCACGCTGCTCGGCACGCCGCGCGCGCGGACTGTTCAGCGGAGCGATCCCGCAGAGCGGCGCCGCGTCGTGGGTCTCGACGCGCGAGCGCGCCACCGACATCGCAGCGCGCGTCATCGCGAACCTCGGCATTCCGGCCGGCGACGCCGGACGCGCTCCGCGCCGCGTCGACCGAAGCGATACTCACGGCGCTGCCCCAGTTCCGAGAAGACGGCGTCGCCGCGCTTCCGTTCCAACCCGTCGTCGACGCGACGGTGCTGAGCGAGCCGCCCCTCGCGGCGATCGCGGCGGGCAATGCCGCGGGCGTGCGCGTGCTCACGGGCACGAACCTCACCGAGATGACACTGTTCACGATCGCCGATCCCGAGATGGCCACGCTCGACGACGAAGCGGTGCGGACCCGGTTGCGCGCCGCGTTCGGCGCGGGGGGCGACGCCGTGTTCGAGAGCTACCGCGCCCGGCGGCCCGACACGACACCGCCGGCGCTCTGGCAGGAACTGGCGACCGACGGGGTCTTCCGCGTCCCCGCCATCCGCCTCCTCGAGGCGCAACTCCCCCACGCGCCAACGTGGTCGTACCTCTTCACCTGGGAGACCCCGGCCTTCGGTGGCATCCTGCGCTCGACCCACGCGCTCGAGATCCCGTTCGTCTTCGACAACCTCGAACGCGGCGGCGCCGACATGCTCACCGGCACCGGGCCGGAGCGCCAGGCCATCGCCGACGCCATGCACCGGGCCTGGATCGCGTTCGCCCGCGACGGAGATCCGCGCCACCCCGGTCTCCCCGACTGGCCGCAGTACGACCGCCACCGGCGAGCCACGATGCGCTTCGACACCGAGCGTGAGGTGCTCGACGACCCCGGCACGGCGGATCGGGAGGCATTCGAGGCCGCGATCGCCTGATTCACCACGGGAAGTGGCATTCTCCCCTTGACCGGCCCGGGCGGCTTGCCGATCAGAGAGCCGTACCGGCGGCGAAGTGGGAGCTCGGATGCGCAGCTCGACGGGTGAGTTCACGGGTGAGAGCAATGAGTGAGGTCGTGGCTCTCCTCCTCGACGACGCGATGCCGCCCGGGCGGCTCGGCGTGCTCTTGCACGCCGCCCGCAAGCGCAGCGGGCTCAAGCGGCGTCACGCCGCAGCCGCGGCCGGAACCACGGCCGCGATGTTGCGGCGCTATGAGCGCGGCGAAGCCCACGTCCCCGCCGACGTCTGTGCCTTACTGGCCGAGTGCTACGGCGACGATCTCACCGCGCACGTACCACTTCGCGTTCCGCCGCAGATCGACGACGGCAGCTTGGCGATCGGTGCCCAGGCACGCCGCGTCGGCTCGGCGCCCGGCGACGTGATCGCCGGCTACATCGACATCGTGCACCGCTTGCGCGCCACCGAGCCCGGTGACCCGCTCGCATTGCGCACCGCCGACATCATCGCCCTGGCCGGGGCGCTGGGCCAGGATCGCGACGCGATCGAGCAACGCATCGCCGAAGTCCTCGGCTGTTCTCCCACGGAGGCTCGCCGGTTGCACGGCGAGTTGCTGCGCCGCAAGGTGATCCTGCCCGTCGCCGGGCTCGCCGCAGGCATGGCCGCGTTCGCGGGAGTGGCGTATGCCGCGCAGTCCCCGACGCCGTCGGGAGCGCAGATCGAGACTCGATCGATCGTCGATACCGCGCCGAGCACCGAAGCGGCGACCACGCCGACCACCGAGGTTCGACCCGTGGTGAGCACGCCCACGACGAGCGCCGCCGTCACGACGCCCCCGGCGCCGGCGAGCCACGTGGTTCCCCCGGCGGCCCCGCCGACGACCGCCGCGCCGCTCACCGACGCTACGGTGCCGCCCGCCGACGTCCCCGCCTCGGTCGCTCCGCCTCAGCCCGACCCGAACGACCCTCCGGTCTCGGTGCTGCCCGGCGAGACGCCGATCACGATCATCGGAACGCCCGACTCCACCAGCCAGACCCCGTAACCGACCGGCGAGGCGCCCCGCGGTCCGGGCCCGAGCCGGTCACGGGCCGAGGTGCCACGCTTTCTCACGGACGAACACGCGCACACCCGATTCGGACATCGACACCCCGAGGCCGGAGTGGCGACGGCCGGCCCACGGCAAGCGCACGCTCGAGCGATCGGAACGGTTCCAGTACGCGTTGCCGACGTCGAGCCGGCCGAGGATGTGCTCGGCCCGGTCGCGGTCGCGCGTGAAGACCGCCGCGCCGAGGCCGAACTCGGTGTCGTCGAGGCACGCGACCGCTTCGGCGTCGTCGGCGACGCGCTGCACACCGATGACGGGGCCGAAGGTCTCGTCGCGCATCACGCTCATCGTCGAATCGACGTCGACCAGAACGGTTGGTGCGAACCATGAACCCGGCGGATCCATCCGCTTCCCGCCGCACACCAGACGCGCACCCTTGCCGACCGCGTCGGCGACCTGGGCGTCGAGCACGTCGAGCTGGGCTGCGCGCGCGAGCGGACCGATGTCGGTGCGCTCATCGTGCGGATCACCGACGCGGTACGCGGCGACGACGTCGGCGAACGCGGCGACGAACCGATCGAAGATCGCGGCGTTCGCGTAGACGCGCTCGATTGCCGAGCACGACTGGCCGCCGTTGTAGAACGCACCCTCGGCCACGGAGAACGCGGCCGACTCGATGTCGACGTCCTCACACACGTAGGCGCCGTCCTTGCCCCCCAGCTCGAGCTGCAGGCGAACGAAACGGTCGGCAACGGAGCGCGCGACGTGCCGCCCCGTCTCGTACGACCCGGTGAAACAGACCATGTCGATGTCGGAAGCGACCAGGTTCGCACCGACCGTGCCGCGGCCGACGATCGGCTGGATCACGTCGACGGGTATCCCGGACCGGTGCATGAGATCGACGAGGCGCAACCCCGTGAGCGTGGCGTGCTCCGACGGTTTGTAGAGGACGGCGTTGCCGGTGAGCAGCGCGGGCACGATCGTGTTGAGCCCGACGAAATACGGGTAGTTCCACGCGCTCACGTGCGCGACGAGCCCGACCGGCTCGTGCGTCACGCGCTCTTCGACCCCCTCCCCACCCCCCGCGGTCACGGTTCGCGGCGGCGATCACCGAACCGACGTGCTCGAGGTTCCAGTCGATCCGTTCGAGCACCGCGCGGACTTCGTTACGCGACTGCGTGATCGGCTTGCCCATCTCGCGCGTCGTGATCTGCGCGCACTCTTCGGCCTCGGCTTCGAGCAGACCGCGAAACGCGCCGACGAGGCGGGCCCGCTCGTCGTAGGGGCGCGCCGCCCACGCAGGCTGGGCCCGGCGCGCCCGATCGACCTTCTGTTCGACCTCGCGTGCGTCGGTGACCGCGACACTCCGGACCAACTCGCCGGTCGCGGGGTCGTGCACCTCGAGCGAACGTTCCTCACGCACCTCGGGCTCGGGCTCGGGCTCGGGCTCGGGCGTCGGCGCCGGCACGGTCGCCACGGCATCGACCCTGGCATCGACCACGGCGCCGACGCTCGCAGTCCCGGCCGGCGAGTCGTTTCCGGCGACCACGAGCGTCAGCCAGCGCGACTCCTTTTGGCCGGGCCGGCGTTCGAGTTGGCGCACGTAGCCGCGCTCCGCGAGCCGTTGCAGCGTCTCCTCGATGTCGTCGAGCGAGCGAAAGGCATGCCACCGTTCCGCGCGCTGCTTGAGCTCGCCCGGGAGTCTGCGCACCGCGCAACAACAGCACGCCGAGCAACGTGTACTCGGGCACCGACAACTGCAGCGCCTCGTCGATGACGTGCTTGTGCTTCACGACGCGCTGTCCTGTCGCCCGAACGCGACGCGAGACGCCCTTCTCGCGCAGGGACTCGAGCGCCCGTTCGACGGTCGCCTCGTCGTACGCCACGATCGGCTCTCGATTGGTGCTCTGGTTGCACACGTTGATCAAGGCGTTGACCGACAACGGATAGTTGTCGGGTGTCGTGACCGCCTTCTCCATGAGGCAGCCGAGGACACGCGCCTCCTCGGCACTCAGCTCGATCATCCGAGAACCAGCTCCGCGATGGTTCGCATCTGGTCGGTTGCGCCGGAGACCACCATCGTCGTCACCGCGGACTCCCTCCACATCTCGAGGTCGTCGCGGATCTTCTCGCGCGGACCGACGAGTGCGACGTCCTGCACGAGCTGGGTGGGGACCGCGGCGGCCGCCTCGGTCTTCTTGCCGTCGAGGTACAGATCCTGGATGAGCTTGGCTTCGGCTTCGTAGCCCATCCGCCCGAACACGTTGTTGTGGAAGTTGACCTCGCGCGCGCCCATACCGCCGATGTACAGCGCCAGGACGGGCCGGTACATGTCGGCCGCGGCCTCTACGTCGTCGGCGATGATGACCGGCACGAGGCACGCGACCTCGAACGTGTCGGCCGTCCGCCGCGCGCCGGAGCGTCCGAACCCTTCGGCGAGCGCGTCGCGGTAGAAGCCGTCGTGCTGCGGCGCGTAGAACATCGGCAGCCAGCCGTCGGCGATCTCGGCCGCGAGCGCCACGTTCTTCGGGCCCTCGGCCGCGAGATAGATCGGCAGGTCGGCCCGCCGCGGATGGGTGATCGACTTCAGCGACTTGCCGAGCCCGGTACCGCCCCGCAGCGGGAGGTGGAAGTGCTCGCCGTTCAGCTCGACCGGCGCCTCCCGGGCGAGTACCTGGCGCACGATGTCGACGTACTCGCGAGTGCGACCGAGCGGCTTGCGGTAGTCGTCGCCGTACCAACCTTCGGCCACCTGCGGGCCCGACGCGCCCAGCCCGAGCACGAACCGGCCGCCCGAGAGGTGATCGAGCGTGAGCGCGGCCATGGCCATCGCGGTGGGTGTGCGGGCGGAGATCTGGCAGATCGACGTGCCGAGCTTGATGCGCGAGGTCTGCGATCCCCACCACGCGAGCGGCGTCAGAGCATCCGATCCGTACGCCTCCGCGGTCCAGCACGAGTCGAAGCCGAGACGCTCGGCCTCGGCGAGCGCGTCCGGAACCCCGGTAGGCGGCTGCGCGCCCCAGTAGCCGATCATGTACCCGAGCTTCAGGTCGTGTTGCATGCCTCGCAGCCTACGAGGACCGATGCGCGCACGTCGCCGTCGACGCAGAGCCAGGCCGCGAAGCCACCCTCGACGTCGGACACCACGAGCTCGACCGCATCCGCGAGATCGAGACCGGCCCGGAACTCGATCTCCGCGCTGTGCACGCGCGGGCGCCCCCGGCGGGCGAGCTCCTCTTCGATGGCGGCCCAGTACGCGGCGTTGTTGACGTGACCCACCACGTCGACATCAGTCGCACGCAACGGCCACACACGCCGCGCCGCGCCGACGGGCGGCGCGGCGTGGCGCAGGCGCGCCGAGACCTTCCGGCCGGCCGCGGCCGCGCCCCAGACCGCGTCGAAGCCTGCGGGCAACGGCGTCGGCGTACCGCGTCGCGGATCCGTGTGGACCCAGATCGCGACCGCTTCCGCACAGGTGCGATTGCCGACCCGCACCCGCGACGTGCGCTCGGCCCACCGCGCGCCGATGCCGCTGCACCACGTCGACGCGGTCACATCTGCGCGAAAGCGCGGCGTCGCCGCGATCTGCAGATCCATGCGCCGCAGGATCCACAACCCCATGGCGTCGATCTCGACACTCGAGGCATCCGCGTCGGAGACCTCCTGCACGATGCGGGCCAGCCCGTCGAGGCGCAGCCGCGCATCCGGACCGACGTCGGCCAGACCAACGTGCCGCGTGATGGTGGTGACCCGCTTCTCGCCCACGGCCCGCAAGCTACCGGGGGCTAACTTCACGCCGTGACGTCTCCTCCCCCCGACACGACACCTCCTGCCGGTACGACGCCCGCGCCCGGTACGACGCCGCGACCTCGAGATCCCGCCCGAAGGTTTCCGCCAACACCGGTTCTCCGCCCCGCCGGGCGCGACCACGGTGTTGCTCGTCCGCCACGGCGAGTCGGCGCCCGCGCATCCCGACCGGCCGTTTCCGTTACGCGACGGGCACGGCGACCCGCCGCTCGATCCGGTCGGCCGGGAGCAGGCCGAGTTGCTCGCGGCGCGCCTGCAACACGAGTCGATCTCCGCGATCTACGTCACCACGCTCCAACGCACACATCAGACCGCGGCGCCACTCGCCGCCCGCCTCGGACTCACGCCCGTCGAGGAACCAGACCTGCGCGAGGTGTTCCTCGGCGATTGGGAAGAGGGCGAGTTCCGGCGCCGGGCCGCGATGCGCGATCCGATCTTCGAGCAGATCTTCGTGCAGGAACGTTGGGATGTCATTCCCGGCGCAGAGCCGCACGACGCGTTCGACGAGCGCACGTGGGCCGGATTTCAACGCATTGTGGCCGCGCACCCCGACGAGCGTGTCGTCGTGGTCTCCCACGGCGGCGCGATCGCGCAGCTGATCCACCGCGTCACCGGCTCGCGGCGTTTCGCCTTCTCCGGCACCGACAACGCGTCGGTCAGTGAACTGGTCGCCGACGGCGAGCGCATCAT
Organism: uncultured Actinomycetes bacterium; assembly: GCA_963812205.1. Taxonomy (GTDB): domain Bacteria; phylum Actinomycetota; class Acidimicrobiia; order IMCC26256; family PALSA-610; genus PALSA-610. The sequence goes on along the minus strand of CAWEUJ010000002.1, from coordinate 513,278 downwards.
CTTGCGCCGGTACAACGACGTCGCGCATCTGCTGCCACTGCGCCCAGAGCGCTGACCAACGCGTCGTAGTCGGGCCCGGCCCTGCGCACCTTCGGTGGGAGCTCGATCTGCACGCCCCCGAGCGGGACGCGGTTTACCGGGTTCGCGGGATGCAGGCCCCGCAGGTGCCGGGGCATGACGTCGAGGTCGGCAATCCAGCGATAGCCCGGCAGCGCGTCGGTCAACGCGCGCTCGAGGTCGGCCGCGAGCTCACGGTTGGTCCCGCCGAGGAGCGCGGTCGTCCAACGGTCGTCGGCATCGCGCACACCGCCGAATCCATGCACGGAGATCACGACGTCGATGCCGGACAAGAACGAGCGCAGGCCATCGGCGAGGTCGGGGTCGTAGCGATGCGACGGCACGTGCCAGCGCAGGTCGTCCGGCTGAACGACCGCGTAGAACGATGCGCCGGCCCTCGCGGCCGCGTCCGCGGCAATTTCCGCGGTTCCCTGCTCGAGGCCACCGTGCAACGCGCAGAGCCCGACCCGCGAGCGCGCGACGTGGCGTTCCTCGACCCCAGCCGTCGCGAGCAGCTGATCAAGCATGGGGAACTGCTTGCGCCGTCAGCTGTTGACGAGCAGTTCTTTGTACGGCGTTTCCTTCGCCGGACCCGGCTCCTTCGGCAGACCGAGCACGCGTTCGCCGAGGATGTTGCGCTGGACCTGGTCGGTGCCGCCGTAGATCGACGGTCCGGGCGAGAACAGTGTCACCTCCTGCACCATCCCGCCGCCCGGCGTGTCGGTGCCCATCACCATGCCGTACGGACCGATGATCTCGTGGCCGACTTCGCGCTGCAGGCGGAGCAGGTCGCTCATCATCAGCTTCGCGATGTTCGGCTCGCCTCCGGTGCGCTGGCTCGGCGTCTTCGCCCGCAACGACGAGTACCGGCCGATCTGTTGCATCGTGTACAGCTGCGCGAGCTTCTGGCGGATGTTGGGATCGGTGTTCTTGCCGAGCTCCTGCGCAAGCTTCACGAGCCGTTGCGCGGCGGCGACGCCGCCGCCTCCCGTCCCGCCCGTGCGCACCTGACCGACGTGGTCCCCGGCGCGGTCGTCGAGCTGCGCCGCGATCGGACCCGGGAACGCGTTGCCCGCCGCGCCCGAGCCTCCGGTGCCGAGACCGGCCCGCTCGGCCATCAGCGTGGTGTTCGCCGCGGCCCAGCCGTTGTTGAGGCCACCGATGATGTCGTCGTCACTCACACGCGCGCCGTCGATGAACACCTCATTGAACAGCGCGCGGCCGGTCATCTCCCGCAGCGGTCGGATCTCGACGCCGGGTTGACGCATGTCGAACTTGAAGTAGGTGATGCCCTTGTGCTTCGGCAGGTCGGGCGCGGTGCGCGCGAGCAGCATGCCGAGATTGGTGAGCTGCGCGGTCGACGTCCACACCTTCTGGCCGGTGACGATCCACTCGTCGCCGTCCTTCACGGCCTTGGTGCCGAGGCTCGCGAGGTCGGAGCCCGCGCCCGGCTCCGAGAACAGCTGGCACCACGCGTCCTGCCCGTTCAGGATCCGGAGCAGGTCTTCGCGCTTTTGGCGCTCGCTGCCGTGCGCGACGAGGGTCGGCGCGGTGAGCAGGTAGCCGAGGCCGGCGGGCGGGCCGATCGCGCCGTGCTCGGTGATCACCTCGCTGACCACGTTCGCGAGATCGCGCGGCCAACCCTTGCCCCACGTGTCCTGCGGGAACGTCGGTGCGGCATACCCCGAGCGAGCGAGGATGTCCCACCACTCGCCGACCGTCAGATCGGGGTTCCAGTTCTCTTCGAGCCACGCCTTGACCTCGGCGCGTACGTCTTCGGGCGAAGGCATCGTCATGGAGGCGCAGGTTACCGTTCGGCCACGGCGGCCCACCTCTCCCACCAGGCGGCTCGGCCCCTTACCCGCTCAGTCGAGGAGTTCGAGCACCTTTTCCGACGGGCGAGCGATCACCGCGCGGTCGCCGACGAACACCACGGGTCGCTCCATCACCTCCGGATGCCTCGACAGCACGTCGATCACCTGCGCGCGCGTCTGCACGTCGGCCTTGGTGAGTCCGGCGGCCTTGAACTTGGCGTCGGCGGTGCGCACGAGCGCGATCGGCTCGTCGGGGATCGCGTCGACGATGCGCTCGAGCGTGGCGCGGTCGGGCGGAGCGTCGAGATAACGCACGACCTCGGCGTCGATGCCGCGCTCGGAGAGGATCTCGAGCGCACCGCGCGACTTGCTGCACGACGGGTTGTGGAAGATCTGTACCGGTTCCATGAGCGCCGACGCTAGCAATCGGAGGTACTCGGCGCGCCCGACGTCGATGGCACCGAGCGAGCGTAGATGCGAGTGTCGTCCACTGCACGTCGAACAGCGTGGCCCCGTCGAGCCGCAGGAGCTCCACCGTCGCCCAGCACGCGACCTTCGAGGCGTCGGTCACGCGGTGGAACATCGACTCCCCCGCGAAGAGGCCGCCCGATCCGGACGCCGTACAGGCCGCCGGCGAGCTCGCCCGTCGCGCCACGTCTCGACCGAGTGCACCCAGCCCAGCTCGTACAGACGCGTGTACGCGTCGACGAACGACTGGTCGATCCATCCGTGCGGGCGGCGCCGGGTCACCGCATCCGGCGCATAACGTCGGCGAACGCGGTGTCGACGCGGATCTCGAAGCGGTCGATGGCGCGGCGCAGCGATCGGCTGCAGTGGAACCCGTCGAGCGGCATGATCCCGCGCGGATCGGGAGACCACCAGGCCAGTGTTCGCCCCGACGTTCATCGGGAACAGGCCGCGCCGGTACGCGTCGAGCACGGTGCCCGGTTGGAGGTCGGCGCCGACGGCCACGATCTCGTCGACCGTGTCCGGGCCGTCGGCGTCGGGGAAGTCCCAGACGCACGGCGGCGGCTCGATCGGCGGCTCGATCGGCATGGGCGAAACGCGGCGCCCGCTACGCGAGCAGTGCGCGCGCGATCTGACCGACCTGGATCTCGTCGGTGCCCGCGTAGATCTGCAGCACCTTGGCGTCACGCGCGAGCTGCTCGACCTCGTACTCGGCCATGTACCCGTTGCCGCCGAACAGCTGCACCGCCTCGAGCGCGACCTCGGTGGCGGCGCCCGCGGCGTAGAGCTTCATCGCCGAGGCCTCGGCGAGCGTCATCGGCTTGCCCGCCTGCGACGACTCGAGCACGCGGAACACGAGGTTCTCGACGTTCAGCCGCGCCACTTCCATCTTCGCGAGCTTGAGCTGGATCAGCTGGTAGTCGCCGATCGGCCGGCCGAACTGCTGCGCGTTCCTTCGCGTAGTCGACGCACTGCTCCAGGCACCGCTCGATGATGCCGAGCGCCATCGCCGCCACACCCGAGCGCTCGATCGTGAACGTCGCCTTGCTCGCCTCGCGCCCACCGCTGCCGCGGAACGCGTCCTCGCTCTCGCCGAGCAGACGGTCGCGACCGACGCGGACGTCGTCGAGGAACAGCATCCCGGTCGGCGACGAGTGCAGACCCATCTTGCGCAGCGGCTTCGACTGCTCGAGTCCGGGCATGCCCTTGTCGAGCACGAACTGCAACACCGTGCGCTCCGCCGGCGGGTTGCCCTCGTCGAGCTTGCAGATGAACACGATCGTGTCGGCGTAGGGGCCGTTGGTGATGAAGGTCTTCGAGCCGTTGAGCAGGTACTCGTCGCCGTCGCGGCGCGCGGTGGACGCCATCTGCCCGAACGCGTCGGAGCCGGAGTTCGGGCTCGGTGATCGCCCAGGCGCCGATCTTGTCGAGCGTCAAGCAGGTCGCGGACCCAGCGCTTGCGTCTGCGCGATCGTGCCCTTCGAGTTGATCGCCGTCGCGGTCAGACCCACCGACACCCCGAGCGCGGTGACCATGCCGGGCGAGCACTTGCAGAGCTCGATGATCGGCAACAGCGTGAACCCTCCGCCCCGCGATTCGTCGCGCTCGGCACGAGCCGCGCTCGCGCCTGCGGTGCCCGCGGCCGCCGCCTCCTCGGCCGCGATCCGCTTGTCGAAGCCGTCGGCGCGCGAGCGAGTCCATCCCGAACGTCGTGTACAGCTTGCGCAGCAGGTCGTAGGGCGGGAGGTCGCCGTGCTCGAGCTCCTCGCGGTGCGGTCGGATCTCGTTGTCGACGAACTGGCGCACGGCGTCGCGCACCATCTGGAGCTCTTCGGGCCATTCGAACATGGCCGGATCGTACGCGACGTGGTCGGCCGTCCCCCCGAACGGGCCGGCGAACCCGAATCCCGGGCGACCTTCCGGGGGCTTTCGGGCGACTTCACACGCTCCGCGCGCACTTCGGACCGGGGGTTCAGTCCCGCGGCGCCGGGGAGTCGATGCAATCGTCTCACGGAGGAAGTGTCCGGGGGAGGGAACGGGATGGATCCCGGTGGCATCAGCGTGGCGCGTACCTTGCCGATCGACGGCGCGCTGCTCGACGACGTCCTGCTGCGGCTGCGCCGCGACGCCGCCACGTCCGCGCTCCGTTGGACCCTCGGCGACCGTGGCACCGCCGAGGTCGAGATCGCGTTCACCTCGACCGGCACCGCCGCGTGCTCGTCGTGGACGACCCGCGCCCGGCTCTGGAACAGCAGCGGTCTGGCCGTGACCGCGGCGACGGTGCATCTCGTCGCCGCCAGTCGCCGACGCGTCGAGGTCGTCCTCGAGCCGAGCTTCACTCCCACAGTCGCGTCGGACGACGAGGCCGCCGCGCTGTTCGATCTCGCGCGCGCCGCCCTCGACGAGCTCGCCGAGGAGCTCCTCTGGCACGCGACGCGCGCGGGGCTCACACCCCGTGGCTGATTAGGACGCGCAGCGCCCGGGGGCATCTCCGCGCAATCTCGGGTTCATCGTCCCGTAGCAAACGCGCCGGGTCCCGGAAACGCGCACCGGCCAAGATGGTGTCGCACAGCTCGGGCCGTCCGCCGCGCTCCCCCCGGGGCGGACGGCCCGGGATGGTGTTCATCCCGATCCCGCGCCGCGGGATTTCGGCGCAGGGGCGAATCAGCGCAGCGGCACCATCTCGGGAGTGATCGGCGCGGGCAGCAGGGTCTCCCCCATCAAGAACTCGTCGACTGCCGCCGCGCACGAACGCCCCTCGGCGATCGCCCACACGATGAGGCTCTGACCGCGGCCCATGTCGCCGCACACGAACACGTTGTCCAGGTTCGTGTGGAAGCCGCCGTCGCGGGCCACGTTGCCGCGCTCGTTGATCTCGACGCCGAGCTGTTCGAGCAGACCCGCACGCTGCGGGCCGACGAAACCCATCGCGAGCAGCACGAGCTCGCACGGAAGCTCGAAGTCGCTGCCGTCGATGCGTCTCGAAGGTCATCCGGCCGTCGACGAACGTCTGCTCGACCTCGTGCGCGCGCAGCGCGCGGAGGTTGCCGTCGTCGTCGCCGAGGAAGCACTCGGTGTTGACCGCGTAGACACGCTCGCCGCCCTCCTCGTGCGCGGACGTGACGCGGTAGATCATCGGATAGGTCGGCCACGGCATCGACTCGACGCGCTCGTCGGGCGGACGGGGCAGGATCTCGAACTGGTGCACCGACGCCGCGCCCTGGCGGATCGCGGTGCCGAGGCAGTCGGCGCCCGTGTCGCCACCGCCGATGATCACGACCCGCTTGCCCTTGGCCGAGATCGGCGACTCGTCGAGGTCACCCTGCTGCACGCGGTTGCCCCACGGCAGGTACTCCATCGCCTGGTAGACGCCTTGGAACTCGCGACCGGGGACCGGGAGATCGCGCCACGCGGTGGCGCCGCCCGCGAGCACGACCGCGTCGAACTGCTGGAGGTCGCCGACCGGCACGTTCTCGCCCGACGTTCGCGTTCGTCTGGAACTGCGTACCCTCCGCCTCCATCTGCGCGACGCGGCGGTCGAGATGACGCTTCTCCATCTTGAACTCGGGGATCCCGTAGCGCAGCAGACCGCCGATGCGATCGGCGCGCTCGAAGACCGTGACGTCGTGGCCGGCGCGCGTCAACTGCTGCGCGACCGCCAAGCCGGCGGGCCCGCTCCCGACGACCGCGACCCGCTTCCCCGTCTTCGTCTCGACGAGCACGGGCCGCACGAAGCCGTCTTCCCACGCACGGTCGACGATCTCCACCTCGATCTGCTTGATCGTCACCGGGTGGCTCGTTGATGCCGAGCACGCAGGCCGCCTCGCACGGGGCCGGGCACAGCCGGCCCGTGAACTCGGGGAAGTTGTTCGTCGCGTGCAGACGGTCGGCCGCAGCCTCCCACCGGTCGCGGTACACGAGGTCGTTCCACTCCGGGATGAGGTTCCCGAGCGGGCAACCCGTGTGACAGAACGGGATGCCGCAGTCCATGCACCGCGCACCCTGCGTTCGCACCTTCTCCGCGGGGAAGTCCTCGTAGACCTCCTTCCAGTCCGCGACCCGAACCGGGATCGACCGCCGCTTCGGCAGCTCCCGATCGTGCTTCATGAACCCGGAGGTCTCACCCATGACTCTTCGTCGCCTTCACTCGACGCCGGGATGCCCGGCTCCGCCCCGCCGGCCGTACCACCGCACGATCACACACGTGACTCATCCGCGCGCCGCTGCCATCACGGCCTCGTCGACGTCGACGCCTCGTTCGACGGCGTCGCGTTGGGCTTCGAGCACACGCTTGTAGTCCTTCGGGAAGATCTTGGTGAACAGGCGCACGTTGTGCAGCCAGTTCGAGACGAGACGTTCGGCGACGGGCGAACCCGTCAGCTCCGCGTGCAGCTTGATGACGTCGTGCAGCCATTCGGCGTCGTCTTCGTCGTCCAGCACCTCGAGGTCGACCATCTCCCGGTTCACGCGCAGGAACAACGATCGGTCGGGATCGAGAACGAACGCGAACCCACCGCTCATCCCCGCCGCGAAGTTCCGGCCGGTCGGCCCGAGGATCACCGCGCGCCCGCCGGTCATGTACTCGCAGCCGTGGTCGCCCACGCCTTCCACCACCGCGGTCGCACCCGAGTTACGCACGCAGAACCGCTCGCCCACGAGCCCGCGGATGAACACGTTGCCCGACGTCGCGCCGTAGAGGATCACGTTGCCGGCGATGATGTTCTCTTCCGCCACGAACCTCGCGGTGCGCGCCGGACGCAACACGAGCGTCCCGCCGGAAAGGCCCTTGCCGAAGTAGTCGTTGGCGTCGCCCTCGAGCCGCAGCACCATGCCTCGCGGCACGAACGCGCCGAAGCTCTGACCGGCCGAACCGTGGAACGTGAGATCGATCGTCCCGTCGGGCAGGCCGTCACCGCCCCAGCGCCGCGTGAGCTCCGAACCCAGCATCGTGCCGACGGTGCGATTCACGTTGTGGATCGCGTACGACTTGCGGAGGTGACCGGAGCCGCTGTCGAGCACGGCCTGCGCGTCGGCGATCAGTTGCCGGTCGAGCGCCTCGTCGAGCCCGTGATCTTGGCTCTTCGAGCAGAACATCGTCTGTGCGTACTTGTTCACCGGTGTCGCGAGGATCGGCGAGAGGTCGAGGCCTTGCGCCTTCCAGTGCTCGACCGCCCGGTGCACGTCGAGCATCTCGACGTGGCCGATCGCCTCCTCGATCGTGCGGAAGCCGAGGGCCGCGAGGTGCTCGCGCACCTCCTCGGCGATGAACTCGAAGAAGTTGACGACGAACTCGGGCTTGCCCGAGAACTTCTTGCGCAGTTCGGGGTTCTGGGTCGCGACACCGACGGGGCACGTGTCGAGGTGGCACACGCGCATCATCACGCAGCCGCTCACGACGAGCGGCGCGGTCGCGAACCCGAACTCCTCGGCACCGAGCAACGCCGCGATCACCACATCGCGGCCGGTCTTCAGCTGGCCGTCGACCTGCACGACGATGCGATCACGCAGGCCGTTCAACAGCAGCGTCTGCTGTGTCTCGGCCAGACCGAGCTCCCAGGGCGCGCCCGCATGCTTGATCGACGTGAGCCGCGCCGCGCCGGTTCCACCGTCGTGGCCGGAGATCAAGCACCACGTCGGCGTGCGCCTTCGACACGCCCGCCGCCACCGTCCCGACCCCGACCTCGGCGACGAGCTTCACGTGGACGCGCGCCCGGTCGTTCGCGTTCTTCAGGTCGTGGATCAGTTGCTTGAGGTCTTCGATCGAATAGATGTCGTGGTGCGGGGGCGGTGAGATCAACCCCACCCCCGGCGTGGAGTGCCGCGTCTTCGCGATCCACGGGTACACCTTGTGGCCGGGAAGCTCGCCACCCTCCCCCGGCTTCGCACCCTGCGCCATCTTGATCTGCAAGTCGTCCGCGTTGACGAGGTACTCGCTCGTGACGCCGAAACGTCCCGACGCGACCTGCTTGATCGCGCTGCGCCGCGAGTCGCCGTTGGCGTCGCGCACGAACCGGTCGGGATCCTCGCCACCTTCACCGGTGTTCGAACGCGCCCCGAGCCGGTTCATCGCGATCGCGATGTTCTCGTGTGCCTCCTTGGAGATGGAGCCGTAGCTCATCGCTCCGCTGGAGAACCGCTTGACGATCGCGTCGACCGGTTCGACCTCGTCGATCGGCACCGGCGGGCGGGCGTCGGTCCGCAGCTCGAACAGGCCGCGCAGCGTCGCAAGGCGCCGCGACTGGTCGTTGACGAGCTTCGTGTACTCCTTGAAGACGTCGTAGCGACCCGTACGGGTCGAGTGCTGCAGCTTGAAGACCGTCTCCGGATTGAAGAGGTGGTATTCGCCCTCGCGGCGCCACTGGTACTCGCCGCCCACGGTCAGCTCGCGGTGCGCGAGCTCGCTCGGGCGGTCGGGGTACGCGAGATGGTGGCGGCGTGCGACCTCGGTGGCGATCACGTCGAGGTCGATGCCCTCGATGCGCGACGCGGTGCCGGTGAAGTACTCGTCGATCAGCGACCTCTGGAGCCCGACGGCCTCGAAGATCTGTGCGCCGGTGTACGACGCGACGGTGGAGATACCCATCTTGGACATCACCTTGAGGATGCCCTTGCCCGCGGCTTTGACGTAGTTCTTGACGGCCTTGCGCTCGGTCAGCCCACTGAGGACGCCCTCGCGGCAGAGGTCGCGGATGGTGTCGAACGCGAGGTAGGGGTTGATGCCTCCCGCGCCGTATCCCAACAGCAGCGCGAAGTGGTGCACCTCGCGCGCTTCGCCCGTCTCCACCAGGAGCCCCACCTGCGTGCGGGTCTTCTCCCGGACGAGGTGGTGGTGCACCGCGGCCGTGATCAACAGCGCGGGTATGGGTGCGTTCTCGGCGTCGGCGTAACGATCGGAGAGGATCACGAGGTTCGCACCGTTCGCGATCGCCTCGCTCACCTGCGTGCGCACGTTGTCGATCGCCATGCGCAGGCCCTCGCCGCCCTCGGCGACCGGGTAGTGGCAATAGACCGAGAACGGCGTGAAGCCCGGCACCGCGGAGTCGGCGTCGTCGATGTAGCGCAGCTTCGCCAGCTCCTCGTTGGTGAGAATCGGCGTGGAGCACACGATCTGGCGACAGGAGTCGGGCGTGGGGTCGAGGAGGTTGCCCTCGGGACCGAGCGCGGAGTTGAGCGACGTGACGAGCGCCTCGAAGTTGGCGTCGAGCGGCGGGTTGGTCACCTGCGCGAACAACTGCTTGAAGTAGTCGTACAACATGCGGGGCCGGTCGGAGAGCACCGCCGCGGGCGTGTCGGTTCCCATCGAGCCGAGCGACTCGACGGCGTTGCGCGCCATGGGTGCGATGATCAGGCGCAGGTCTTCGTCGGTGTAGCCGAACATCCGCTGTTGTTGCACCGCGGAGCTGTGTTGCGGGACGAGCGGGAACTGCGGCGGCAGCTCGTCGAGGTGCACGAGCCCCGCGTCGAGCCACTCCTCGTAGGGGTGCTGCGCGGCGAGATCGGCCTTGATCTCCTCGTCGGGGATGATCCGTCCCTGCGTGGTGTCGACGAGGAAGATCTTCCCGGGCTCCAAGCGGCCCTTCCGCACGATCTTCGCGGGATCGATGTCGAGCACCCCGACCTCGCTCGCCATGATCACGCGGTTGTCGTCGGTGACCCAGTAGCGCGACGGCCGCAAGCCGTTGCGGTCGAGGACGGCGCCGATCACCGTGCCGTCGCTGAACGCGATCGACGCGGGACCGTCCCATGGCTCCATGAGCGCGGCGTGGTAGCGGTAGAACGCCTTGCGGGGAGCGTCCATGCTCTCGTGGTTCTCCCACGCCTCCGGGATCATCATCAGGATCGCGTGGTGCAGCGGACGGCCGGCGAGGTTGAGCAATTCGAGCGCCTCGTCGAACCGGGCCGTGTCCGATCCGCCGGGCGTGCAGATCGGGAACGCGCGCTCGAGATCGCCCGGAAGCACATCGCTCGCCATCACGCCTTCGCGGGCGCGCATCCAGTTCTCGTTGCCCTGCACCGTGTTGATCTCGCCGTTGTGGGCGAGCATGCGGTACGGGTGCGCGAGCCGCCAGCTCGGGAACGTGTTCGTGCTGAACCGGGAGTGCACGAGCGCGAGCGCGCTCTCGAAACGCTCGTCGCGCAGGTCGGCGTAGAACTCGCCGAGCTGATCCGGCGTGAGCATCCCCTTGTACACGACGACCCGGCCGCTGAGCGACGCGAAGTACGCGTCGGTCTCGCGCTCGATGCGCTTGCGCGCGAGGTATACGTGGCGCTCGAGCTCGTCGCCGACGAGACCGTTCTTGGCCACGAACACCTGCACGAATGCGGGCATCTGTTCGCGCGCCGACGCGCCCGGCCGCGTGGCGTCGACCGGAACCGATCGCCAACCGAGCACTGCGAAGCCCTCGTCGGCGAGCACCTTGGCGATCGCATCCGTCGTCGGGTCGACACGGTCGACGGGCACGAACGCGATACCAGTGGCGTACGCCCCGGCGGGCGGGAGGTCGAAGCCGACGGTCGCCCGGTAGAAGCTGTCGGGCATCTGCACCAGGATCCCGGCGCCGTCGCCCGTGTCGGGCTCCGCCCCGGCCGCGCCGCGATGGTTGAGGCAGCAGACCGCGGTGAGCGCCTGGTCGACGATCGTGTGACTCTTGCGGCCCAGCATGTCGACGACGAAGCCGACGCCGCACGAATCGTGCTCGAATCGGGGGTCGTAGAGCGGGGGTAACTCGCGATCAACCACTGCGGCGTCGTCCTCGTCTCGGGCGGTCAGCTCCGTTGGGATACTGGCCGCCGCGGGACGACATTGGCCCGTGGCGGAGCACGTCGATTGTAGCGGCGACACCCCCGGTCTCGTCGAACGGATTCCGCGAGCGGATTTCGCCGTCGTCGAGCTCCGGCGATCTCACGAGCGGGCCGGCGCTTTCACGACCGCGATCGTCGCGTGCCGGGGTACCCTGGGCCTCGATGTCGTGATCCGGCCGCCTTCCGAGCCTTTGCCCGCCGCTCGACCGCAGGTGCTGCCGTGTCGTCTTCTGTGCCTTCCTCGTTCGCCTCCCTCGTCGCCCGTGACGTCACCAAGTCGTATGGGCCGCGCCTCGTCCTCGATCGGGTCTCGTGCACCGTCGGGCCTCTGCACCGCGTGGGCGTCGTGGCGCCCAACGGCACGGGAAAGTCGACGCTGCTCAGGATCCTCGCCGGTCTCGAGGCCCCCGATTCCGGATGCGTCACCCGCACGCCGCCCGGCGCGACCGTCGGCTATCTCCCCCAAGAGCCCGAGCGGCGAGCGGGCGAGACCGTGCGCGCGTATCTCGCCCGGCGTACCGGGGTCGCGGACGCCGAGACCGAGCTGGAAGCCGCGGCCGCCGCGCTCGCCGAGCAGCGGGCCGGCGCCGACGACCTCTACGCCGAGGCGCTCGACCGGTACCTCGCGCTCGGCGCGGCCGATTTCGACGCCCGGGTCGGCGCGGTCTGCGCCGATCTCGGTCTTGCCGCGCGCGTCGTCGACCTGGAGATGCCCGCGCTCTCCGGCGGTCAGGCGGCGCGGGCGAACCTGGCCGCGATCGTGCTCGCGCGTTTCGACGTGTTCCTGCTCGACGAACCCACGAACGACCTCGACTTCGCCGGCCTCGAGCGCCTCGAGCGTTTCCTGCGCGACGAGCTCACCGGCGGCGCGGTGGTCGTGTCGCACGACCGTGCGTTCCTCGACCGGACGATCACATCGGTCCTGGAGCTCGACGAGCACGCGCATTCCGCCACCGAGTACGCGGGCGGCTGGCAGTCGTACCTCGACGAGCACGCGACCGCCCGCCGCCACGCCGAGGAGCGCTACGCGCAGTACCGCTCGCAGCGCAGCGAGCTCCTCGACCGGTCCCAGCGTCAACGCCAATGGTCGGTCCAGGGCAAGACCAAGGCGAAGAAATCCGGCGAGACCGACAAGTTCATCCGCGAGTTCAAGCGCAACAGCAGCGAGCACGTCGCGGCCAAGGCAAAGATCACCGACCGCGCCCTCGCCCGGCTCGACGCCGAAGCGGTCGACAAGCCCTGGGAAGGCTGGGACCTCCGCATGGAGATTGCGGCCGCGCCCCGCAGCGGGGCGGTCGTGGCCCGGCTCGCGGGCGTGGTCGTGCAGCGGGGTGACTTCACGCTCGGACCGATCGATCTGCAGGTCGAGTACGGCGAGCGCGTCGCGATCCTCGGCGCGAACGGGGGCGGCAAGACCACGTTGCTCGACGCCATCGTCGGCCGGCGCCCGATCGACGCGGGCGAACGCTGGGTCGGTCCGGGCGTGATCGTCGGCGAGCTCGACCAGGCCCGCGGCGCGTTCGGCGGCGACGCGCCGCTGCTCGCCCGGTTCGAGGCCGCGAGCGGGTTGGTCACGAACGAGGCCCGGTCGCTGCTGGCGAAGTTCGGGCTCGGCGCCGAGCACGTCGCCCGCGCGGCCGGGACGCTCTCGCCGGGTGAGCGCACGCGGGCGTCGCTCGCGCTGCTCGGCGCGAAGGGCGTCAACTGCCTCGTGCTCGACGAGCCCACCAATCACCTCGACCTCCCCGCGATCGAGCAGCTCGAATCGGCGCTCGAGAGCTACGCCGGAACCCTGTTGCTGGTGACCCACGACCGCGCCCTGCTCGAGACGGTCTCCGTCACCCGCCGCATCGAGGTGGACGCGGGCGAGATCACGCTCGACGTTCCGGCCGACTGACGCGGGTGCGGGCCGCGTAGAACGCGACCGCGGCCGCAGTCGCGACGTTCAAGGAGTCGGCGCCCGGTTCCATCGGGATCCGCACCCGCCGGTCGGCGGCCCGCAGCGCCGCGTCGGAGAGACCGGGGCCTTCGGCCCCGAACACGAGCGCGGCTCGCTCGGGCCAGTCGACACGGTCGATCGGGGCCGCGTCGGTCGCGGGCGTGAGCGCGAACGTCGTGAAGCCGTGCCGGCGCACCGCGTCGATCGACTCGATCCGGGTCCAGGGGAGCCGCAGCACGTGCCCGATCGACACCCGCACGCACCGGCGGTAGAGCGGATCGGAGCATTCGGCGTCGAGCAGCACCGCATCGACCCCGAGCGCGGCCGCGCTGCGGAACAGGACCCCGAGGTTCTCGTGGTCGTTCACCCGTTCCAAGACGGCGACCCGCCGCGCCCCCTCGAGCACCGATTCAACGGGGGGCAGCGGCCAGCGGTCGGCCGCCGCGACGGCGCCACGGTGCAGGTGGAAGCCCACGACCCGCCGCAGGACGGCCTCCGATGCCACATAGACGGGAGCCGCCGTCTCCGACACGACGTCGGAGAGAGCCTCGTACTGAGCCGGTGTGAGGAGCAGCGAGCGGACGGTGCGGCCCGAGCCCAGCAACCGGCGCACCACGAGCGGCGACTCGGCGATGAAGAAGCCCCGCTCGGCTTCGACCCGACGGCGAACGTCGGGATCGGCAAGATCGACGTAGTCGGTCACGCGGGGGTCGCTTGGATCCTCGATGACCTCGGGCGCGCGCACGAGTCCACCTTGGCACGCGCCGGCGCACCGGCTCGGCGTCGCCAACGGCTGGGGGCGAAAAAACCCTTGAAATTGGGCCTGAGATCCACGCATCGACGGAGCGAACGTGTCACGATGCTTCCCGCAAGTCCCAACATCGCATGGAGGAAATGTGAATCGCAGCCAGCTGCTGAACGAGCTCGCCGAACGCAACGAATGGACGCGCAGGGAAGCCGACGCGTTCCTGACCTCGTTCACCGATCTCATCACTGCGACGGTGTCGACAGGTGAGGACGTTGCGATCTCGGGCTTCGCGAAGTTCCGTCGCATCGACCGCCCGGCGCGTATGGCGCGTAACCCCGCGACCGGCGAACAGGTGAGGGTCGCGGCCAAGCGCGTCGCCCGCATCACGCCGCTCAAGGCATTCAAGGACGCGGTGCTTTCGGGTAAGAAGGCACCCGCGAAGAAGGCGCCCGCCAAGAAGACTGCGGCGAAGAAGGCACCCGCCAAGAAGACCGCGGCGAAGAAGGCACCCGCCAAGAAGACCGCCGCGAAGAAGGCGCCCGCCAAGAAGAAGGCGACCAAGCGCCGCTAAGTACTGATCGGTCGGCCGTAACGACGAAGAAGCCCGGGCCCGGCGCCCGGGCTTCTTCGCGCGTACGCTCGGGTCGGTGGGCGACGCGCTGCACGAAGTCGAGTTGGTGCGCGTTCGGCTTCCGCTCGTCGCGCCGTTCCGAACCGCGCGCGCCACGACGACGGTCAAGGACGCGCTCCTCGTGCGCGTGCAGACGGCCGCGGGGACCGGCTGGGGGGAATGCACCGCCCAGGTGTCGCCCGAGTACGACGGAGAGACGATCGACGCGGCCCGGCTCGCGTTACGCGACCACCTGCTTCCCCGCGCGTTCGCGGGCGCCCGTTTCGACGACGTCCGGGGGAACTCCGCGGCCCGCGCCGCGCTGGAGTGCGCATTGGTCGATGCGAGATTGCGCGCCGAGTCGGTGTCGCTCGCAACTTGGCTCGGCGCCGGACGGGCGACGGTCGACGCGGGCGTCGCGGTCGCCATGTTCGATGAGCTCGACGAGCTCCGGCGGGTCGTCGCCACGCACCTCGAAGCCGGCTACCGCCGGATCAAGTGCAAGATCGCGCCCGGCCACGACTCCGACGCGCTGCGAGCCGCGCGCGCCGAGATCGGTTCGGGCGCCGACCTCGCGGCCGACGCGAACGGCAGCTACGACCTCGTCGGGGCCATGCACCTCTTCGACGACATCGACGAGGTGGGGCTGCAATGCGTGGAGCAACCGTGCGCGCCGGAGGCGGTGGAAGACCACGCCCGCCTCGTCGAGACCGTGAGCACGCCGATCTGCCTCGACGAGACGATCATGAACGTCGCAGCCGCCCGCGATGCAATCGCTCGGAGGGCGTGTGACGCGATCGCCGTCAAGGTCGGGCGACTCGGCCTCACCGGAGCGCGCGCGGTGCACGACGTGTGCGTGCAGGGCGGCATCCCCGCGGTCGCGGGAGGGATGTTGGAGACCGGCGTCGGGCGCGCCGCGCTCGTCGCGGTAGCCGCGATGCCCGGGTTCACGATGACGGGCGATTGCGCCGGATCTGCCCGCTACTTCGGAGCGGACGGTGACGTCACCGAGCCGTTCGTCGTCGAGAACGGCACGCTGCGCGTTCCCGTCGGCCCCGGGCTCGGAGTCGAGCCGGTCCCCGACCGCCTGGCGCGCTGCACGATCGCGCGCGAGCGCATCACCGCCCGCGGCTGACGCCCCCGGCCCGGCTCAGGTCGGGGAATCGCCGCGCTCACGTTTGAGCCACGGGCGGACCATCACGATCGAGTCCTCGGGGTGGTCGGGGTCGAGCCGCAGCACGATCGGGTCCGTGAACGGCTCACCGGCGGCCCAGTCCTCCACGATGGCCGGGGTCTCGTCCTTCGCCGGCTCGAGCACGTCCCGAAGGCCCAGCATCCCGGCGGCCAGCGCGGTACCGATCGAGGTCCGGCGGAAGCGCTCGATCGGCGCGGGCGCCGCGTGTCCTTCGAGCGCCGCCTCGGTGCCGTCGTCGCCCGGTTCACCGTCGTCGCCCGGTTCGGTGACGTCCTGGTCGTCGTCGAGCACGGCTTCACGGTACCGGTCCGGGACGGGTACGGTGGTGTCGATGGCGAACGTATGTTCGATCTCGGCCGAGGTCCGGCCCGCACTGCAGTGGCAGCCGACGCTGCTCGGCGCCGTCGGCGCGCGGCCGGAGTTCGACCCGACGTTTCGCGACGCGCGCCGCATCGTGCTCGGCGACGGCGCGTGGGTCGATCACGTCGGGGGCTGGGTCCGCGGCGCCGATGCGCTGTTCGAGCTCGTCGTCGCCGCCGCGCCGTGGGAGCACCGAACCGTCCGCATGTACGACCGCATGGTGGACGAGCCCCGGCTCACCGCGTGGTACGGCCGCACCCTGCGCGACGACACCGTGCCCGCCATCCTCACGGAGATGGCCGGCGCGCTGCGCGTCCGGTACGAGCGGGCCTTCGACGGTGTCGGCGCCGCGCTCTACCGCGACGGGCGCGACAGCGTCGCCTGGCACGGCGACCGGGTCGATCCCACGCTCGACGAACCGCTGGTCGCCATCGTGTCGCTCGGATCGGCGCGTACGCTGCGGATGCGCCCGCGTGAGCGCCGAGGTGAGAGCCGACCCTTCCGCTTGGTGCCCGGCGACCTTTTCGTGATGGGCGGCACGGCGCAGCGCACGTGGGAACACGCGGTGGCGAAGGTCGCACGGGCGGGCGCGCGAGTCAGCCTGCAGTTCCGCCACTCGACGTAGTGCTCGGGGCGGCGTCGACGTAGCGAACATCGAACGTCGTGCGATCGATCGCCAGCGCCCCGATGCGACCCGCGCCGAGCGCCAGCGCGCGCGTGGTCCAGCCCTCGACCCGCGTGGGCACATCACGTAGCCGCGTGGCGATACCGATCCCGAGGGCCTTGAGGTAGGCCTCTTTCGCGGTCCACGACTCCAAGAACGACCTCAGCCGCGCGTCGTCGCTGTCGAGCGCGAGCCAGCCGGCGCGCTCCTCGTCGGTGAGCACGCGCGCCGCGAGCGCGTCCAGCCGCGACCGTGGCCGCACGGCTTCGACGTCGACGCCGACCCGCGCCCCGCCCTCGGCGAGCGCGATGACCCCGAACGAGCCCGAGTGACTCAGGCTGAACGAGATCCGATCGTCGCCGGCGAGCGTCGGCCGACCGTGGGTGGGATGTCCGCAGTGCTCGCACCGGCGCGAGATCGCAACCGCGCCCGGGTCGACCCCGACGGTCTCGGCCAGCACCGTGCGCAGGGTGGCGCGCGCGACCCGTATCGACGGCGGCGCGTGACGTTCTTCGGACGGCAGCAGATCGTCGAGCCGCTCGATCGCCGACGCCGGCTGGTCGAGATCGACCGAGAACACGCGCACGACGTCGGGAGACACCCGGACACGCTAGTTGCGTGCTACAGCTTCAGAATGCTGATCGTCGCGTCCGACACCCACCGGGCGCACCACCCTCGCGAGCCGTTTGCCGACGCGGGCCACCTCGTCGATCCGCCGGAGGTTCCCGAGCGGGTCGACCGTATCCTCGCCGCGATCGCCGGATCCGGGCTCGGCGCACCCCGCCCGCCGCAGGCCAACGGCCGGGACGCGATCTTGCGGGTCCACCCGCCCGAGTACCTCGACTTCTTGGAACACGCCCACGCTCGTTGGCGCGCCGCGACGGGGCGGGAGGAATCGTCGGAGGCGGTCGCGTACGCCCGGGCCATCCGCGGCCAATCGCGCGTCGAGCTGCGACACATCGTCGCCCAACTCGGTTGGTACTCCCACGACACCGATCCGATCCTCGCCGGCACGTACGCGGCGGCCATCGGCGCAGTCGACGTGACGCTCACCGCGTGGGCGGCCGTGGCCGACGGCGGTGAGCGCGCCGCGTACACGCTCACCCGACCGCCCGGACACCACGCAGCGGCCGATTCCTTCGCGGGCTACTGCTACTTGAACAATGCCGCAATCGCGGCGCAGGCGTGGACCGATCGCGGCGCGCGGGTGGCGATCGTCGACGTCGACTACCACCACGGCAACGGGACACAACAGATCTTCTACGACCGCGACGACGTGTTGTTCGTCTCGCTGCACGCCGATCCTTGTTTCGAATACCCGTTCCTCCTCGGCTTCGCCGACGAACGGGGCCGCGGCGCCGGCGAGGGCTGCAACCACAACTTCCCGTTGCCGGCCGGCACCGAGTGGCACGCGTACGCGCCCGCGCTCGCCGCTGCGCTCGCCGTCGTCCGGGCCTACGGGCCGGACGCGCTGGTCGTGTCGCTGGGCGTCGACACCGCGGCCGAAGACGCCGACACCTTCCGGCTCGTCGCCGACGACTACCCGCGCATCGGCGAGCAGATCGCCGCGCTCGACCGCCCGACGCTCGTGGTGCAGGAGGGCGGGTACTGCCTCGACGTGCTGGGTCGCAACGTCGTGGGGGTGCTACGCGAGCTCGGTTGACCGGCCGCTGACCGGCCGGGACTCGCCGCGGGTCAGTCATCAGGGGCACCCCTCTCCCGCAGGGAACGGGCGCCGGAGAACAGTGCGAGCACCAACGCCCAGACCGCGCCGACCAAGAGGACCTCGGTCGAGTGCGACTTCGAGAACGGGCCCGCGACGAGCACCCCGAGCGGCACGGTGCCACCGAACGCCATGATCCACAGCGCCATGACTCGGCCGCGTTCCTCGTCGCGGAGTTGCTTTTGGAGGATGGTCGACAAGCACGTGACCACGAGGAAGTACATGTACCCCAGCACGCACACGACCACGAACGCGGCCGGGACGTTACGGACGAGGCCGAAGGCGGCGAGCGAGACCGCGAACAGCACGAACCCCGGCCGCAACAGCGCGACCTTCGAGCGCTGGGCGAACACGCTGCCCACCGTGAGCGCACCCAGCGCGGCGCCCAGACCGAAGGCCGCGTACAAGAAGCCATAGGTGGCACTCGACGAAGGGATGGAGAGGTTGTACTGCGCGACGAGCGGCATGATGCCGACGAACGTCACCGAGAAGAACGAGAACGAGAAGAGCGTGAGGAGCACGTAGCTGATCACGGGGTCGGTCCGCGCGATCCGGAGCCCGGAGAGCAAGCGGTGCTCGACCCGGTCGGGTCCGGGCGGAGCCGCGTGTCGCGGGTAGCGCGCCCACACGAGACCGATGACGGCGAACACGTAGGTCACCGCGTTGACCGCGAACACCGGTCCCGCTTCGAGCCGCGAGTAGATGAGTGCGCCGATAGCGGGCCCGATCACCCGCGAGAGGTTCATCTGGACCGACGTGAGCGCCACCGCGCCGGTCAGGTCTTCCCGGGGCACCAGTGTCGGCAGGATCGCGCTCAAACCCGGCGCGCCGAGCGCGTTCGCGATGCCGATCGCGAACACGATCACCACGATCACAACGTGTGACGGGTGCGATGTCCACGCGACGAATGCCAGCCCGAACGAGAGGCCACCCTGCAGTACCTGCATGCTGACGAGCAGCCGGCGCCGGTCGACGCGGTCGGCGAGCAGGCCGCCGATCATCGACAAGAACAGGAGCGGTCCGAGCTGGCCGAAATACAACAAGCCGACGTAGAAGCCACTGTGCGTCAGCGCGAGTCCGTAGGCACCGAGGATGACGTTTTGCATCCACGTGCCGATGTTCGACGCGAAGGTACCGACGTACACGATGCGAAAGTCGCGATGGCGCAGAGCCGCAGCCGCGGTGCCGCGCTGATACGCGATGTCGCCGTCGACGAGGGCGTCCTCGACATCCTCGAGCTCAGGACTCCCCGGCGACGACAGCATGCCGCTGAACCCTACCGAGAGGGCATGCGCGCCCGAGTCGGTCAGTACACCGGCACGGTGCCGATGACGTGTTCCGCTTCGAGGCGCGCGAGCTCGTCGTCGTCGATACCGAGCTCACCGCGGAGCACCTCGGCGGTGTACTGGCCGAGCGTGGGCGCGGGCGCCGTCCACACGCGCTGCGGACCGCCGGAGAGGCGCACCGGCCAGGTCGGGTAGTACTGGTCACCGACCAGCGGGTTCGCGATCTCCTCGAAGAAGCCGCGGGCGCGCATCTGCGCGTCGTCGAGCGTTGCGTAGCCCGGGACCACCGCGGCCGCGGCCACTCCTTGGGCGAGCGCGTCGCGTGCCGCGTCGTCGGCCGTGCGGATCGCGCACCACGCGGCGCGCTCGTCGGGCGTCATCGGGTCGCGCTCGCGATCGATCGCGACCCACGCGTCGTCGCCGAGGCAGCGGTACACGCCACCCGCACCTCGCCGCTCGAGCAACGTCCCGTCGATCGCGTAGCGGATCACCTGCTCGGCCGTCACGGCGGTGGCCACCTCCACGAGCGGCACCTCCACCAGCTGACCCACCCCCGTACGGCGACGATCTTCGAGCGCGGCGACCAACGCCAGCGCGGCGTGCGCGCCGACCATCGGGTCGACCGGGCCGCCGGGGATGATCGGCGGGCCGCCCTCATAGCCCGTGACCCACGCCATGCCCGTGAGCTGTTCCATGGTCTGGGCAAAGCCCCCGCGGGCGCGCCACGGACCGTCGAGCCCGAAGGCCGGCATGCGCGCCATGATCGTGGCGGGGTTGAGCGCATGGACGGTCTCCCAGTCGAGACCGAAGCGTTCGAGCACCTGCGGTGTGAAGTTCTCGGCCACGATGTCGCTGCGCGCGGCGAGCCGTTTCGCGATTGCGAGACCGTCGGGATGCCCGAGATCGAGCGTGATACCCCGCTTGGAGAGATTGCACGCGTGGAACAGGGCCGACTTCTCGTAGAACTGCGGATCGTCCTGCGGGCGGACCGCGGCGCTGAAGCGGATCCCGTCGGGCCGCTGCACGGCTTCGACCTTGACGACCTCGGCACCCATCGCCGCCAACCATGCGGTCGCGGCCGGGCCGGCCCAGAACGCGGTGAAGTCGAGCACCTTCAACCCGGCCAGTGGGCGATCGCCCGGCAACACTGCGCTCGAGTCCGGAGCCGGGCGCGAACGCGCCGCCCAGCGCCCGGTCGCGACCGCGGGCGCGACCAATTCCCGATCGGCGACGCCGTGGAACCGGAAGGGCGCGCGAGGACGGATCCACGCTTCGCCCGGCTGGCGCACGAACACGTTGCGCGCCAGCAGGTGCTCGTTGCGGGGAAGCTCTGCGCCGTTCCCGACGATCGCGGCGGGAACCCGCGCGGCGACGCACGCGGCGACGATCTCGTCGGCGGAGTGCGACTCCGTGTACGCGTGGAGCGCGCCGACCACCTCGCCGGCCCGGCGGAACCGCCCGATCATCGTGCCGAGCTCGGCATCTTCGGCCTGCTCCGGCCGGCCGATCACGTGCGCCAGTGCCTGCCACTGCTGCGCGGTCACCGTCGTGATTCCGACGTAGCGACCGTCGCCCGCCGGCTCGTTGCCCGGGATCATCACCCAGCGCGACGACTGCTTGCGCCCACCCGGGAAGCGCGCCATGAGCGTGGGGGTGGTGACATACGTCATCTGGATCGCTTCCAGCATCGACGCGTCGACCACCTCCGCCACCCCGGTGATCGACGCGCGCCACCACGCCGTCACCGCGCCGAGCGCGGCGAACGCGCCGACGATGTACTCGCCGAGTCGGCCACCGACGGTCAGGGGCGGGAGGTGCGCGTGACCGTGTGCCGAAAGGCTCCCGCTGCGCGCCTGCAACACCTCTTCGGGTATTTCGGCACCGTCGTCGGGGCCACCGTGACCGAGCGCCGTGATCGACACCGTGACCAGCGGCTCGAATGGCGCGGGCGCGGAACCCGGTTCGCCGACGATGACGACGTCGGCCGACGCCAGCCACGGATCCGGATCGGCCGCGTGGCGCTGCGAGGTGCGCAAGTAGGTGAAGAGTGGATCGCCGCCGATCGGCGTCGCGAACACGACGTCCGCACCGAGATCGGTCAACAACTTGGCGCAGTACGCACCCGCGATGCCCGTCGTGCAGTCGACGACCTGCAGCCCGTCGTAGATCACGCGACCTCGAACATGGGGACGACGACCAACTTGCCGGGCACGGTCGTGAACTCGAGCGGGCGGAACGTCGCCACGACCGGCGCGTCGGCCACGAGGTCCTCGGGCGCGGTGCCGACGATGTAGGTGCAGAGGCGAACTGCCGGGTCCTCGGCGAGCGCGACGAGTGCGGTCACGAAGGGAACGCGGTCTTCGAAGGCCGGGAGGAACGCCCGGCGCACGACCGCCCACGTGAACAAGGTGCCGCGCCCCGAGACCGGAGTCCACGCCGGCGCGGCGCCGTCGCGCGGGCAGGCGTCCTGCGGGTACCACACGTATTCGCCGCAGGCGTCGCACCGCGGGATCACGAGGTCGCCGCGCGCCGCGCCCGCGAAGTAGGCGGCCGTGATCGGATCGTCGACATTCGGGAGGGGAAAATCGTCACGCTCGATCGCCACGGCCGATCACCGATCCGTCGTCAGGACGAGGGTACTCGCCATGTGGCCCGTGTACCCGCCGTAGACCGCGACCTCGCAGCCCGGTACTTGCGCGGCCGCGACGCCGCGTAGCTGTTTCACGCACTCGACGACGTGCGCGATGCCGAGCACGTACGCGTGCGACAGCAAGCCGCCGTGGGTGTTGAACGGCAACTTCCCCGCGTCGTGGAACAGCGTGTCGCCCTCGACGAACCGGCCGGCCTCGCCCTTCGGGCAAAAGCCCATGTCTTCGATCTGCATAAGGGCCACCACCGTGAACGGGTCGTAGACGGTGAGCACGTCGACATCGGAAGGTGTGATCGCGGCCATGGCGAACGCGCCGGGCGCCGAGAACACCTGGGGTGTGCTCGTGAATGCCTTCTGGAGCGCCCAGTGCGTGCCACTCGCGGAGTACCCCTCCCCCACGCCGCGCACGACCGCCGGCGGATGAGGCAGGTCGCGCGCCCGTTCGAGGCTGGTCGTGACGTAGGCCGCGCCACCGTCGGAGATCAAGCAGGAGTCGAGCAAGCGCAGCGGGTCGGCGAGGAACGGCGCCGCAACGTAATCGTCGATCGTCATCGGCCGTCCGTGCATCACCGCGCCGGCATGCAGGTTGGCATGGCGCCGGGCCGCGACCGCGATCGCGCCGAACTGCTCGGGCCGCGTCCCGAACTCGATCATGTGCCGGCGCATGATCGAGGCGAAGTAGATCGGCTGCGGGAACCAGCCGAACGGCACTTCGAGGTTCTGTTTCAACGACTGCGCGGCGTGTACCTCGCCCGGGCCGCCGGTCATCGACGCGCGCTGGGTCGCCCACGCGACCGGGAACACGTTCAACACGTGGCGGGCCCGGCCGGCGCGGATCGCCTGGGCGGCGAGATGCGGAGCGGTCGCGGCCCAGGCCATCCCTCCGCCCCACGGCGACGTCCACATCTCGTGCGAGGTCCCGAAGTGCTCGTGGAACGCGTCGACGTCGAAGTCGGCGAAAGATCCCGACCAGGTCATGCCGTCGATGTCCGACGGGTCCAGACCCGCGTCGGCGATGGCCCGCTCCGCCGCCTCGGCGCCGATCTCGCGAGCCGTGCGGCCGGAAGCCTTCGTGTACTCGGTCTCGCCGATGCCCGCGATCGCAACCTCGCCGTTCACGTCGGCCAGCTCGGTCGCGTGACCCCAGTCGGCGGTTTCCGGCACGGCCGCGGACGGTATCAGCCGCCCGACAGGGCCGGCACGGGGTGCGCGACGAGCACCACGCCGCGCGGGGTCGCGTCGTCGCGCCGGACCATCGCGAGGTGCAGCGCCACGCGCGCGTGATCGGCGAGGACCTCGAGCTCGACGCTGCGAAAGTCGATCTCGCCGAGTAACACCGGAGCGAGGGCAACGTCTAGGGCGCTGCCGTCGCGCACGAGCGATCGCAGCGACACGCCGTCGAGGTCGGTCACGTCTTCACCCACCAGCGCGGCATAGGCCTTGGTGCACGCCACGTGGCGGAGGTCGAGATCGAGCACCGCCACGACCGGCTCGATCGACACCGATTCGGCCAGGGTGTCGAAGCAGTTGCTCCCGGCGGGGGCGGCTTCGAAGAGGCCGACCATCGCGCGCCGCATCTCCCAGGCTCCGGCCCAACTCTTGGCCCGCTCGTCGGCACGCGTCACGCGGCTCACGATCGACTCGACGAGCGCCACGTCGTCGCTGGTGTATGGCCGACCGGGAAGGTCTCGCGTCACGAACAGCACACCCGTGTCGCCGATCGGTGCGCACATCGCGCTGTAACACCCCGAGAGGTGCAGGTGCTCGTGCAGCTCGGGGTGCAGCCGCCGGCGCAGCTCCCGTTGGGGAACCTGCGGCACACAGATCAGCTCGCGCGCCATGAACGCGCGCCGGACGAGGTTGGTCGAGGTGCGGGGGTCGCGTCCGAGCGTTGACGCGGCGACCTCGGAGACGGGATCGCGGTGCGCGGCGTAGACGGCGCGCATCACGTCGGCGGGCGACATCCTGTAGACGAAGGCGGTGTCGCCCAGATGTTCGGCCACGAGCCGGGCCGCCCGTTCCGCGACGGCGGTGGAGTCGAGCGTCACCGCGTCGACCATGAGATCGAGAACGTGCAACGCGGCCCCGAGGTTCGACGCCGGGTCCGGAGCCCGGGGCGCCGCCGCGACGGGACCCTCGGGCATCCTCTCGGTCGCGGCTCGCTGAGCCTGCAGCCGGGCGACGGCCGCGTCGGAGATCTCGTAGCCGGCGCCGACCTTGACCGCTACGAGCTGACCGCTGCGTACCCACCGGTACGCCGTCTGGTAGTGCACTCCCAGCCGGAGTGCCGCGGTCTTGAGATTCACCCGGCCATTCTGCCGGGATCGGCGCTCGCACGGCGCACGCGCGATTTCGCGAACGCAGGCGTACGGATCTGACCCGTCACGGACTGTCGGGGTACCTTCGAGATCCGTTCCAAGGAGGCGCGCATGACCATGCCGACCGACATCGGCGTCATCGATCTGATGATCGCCACGCCCTTTCGCGCCGGCGCGCGAACTTACGAGTTTCTGCGCTCCAGCCTGCGAGACCGCGAGTCGCTCGACGAGTTCGAATTCCCGGCCCAGTACATGTTCAAGAACGTGCCCCACCCCGAGGCGGGTGACGACCCGGTGCGCTTCCTGCTCGAGCAGATGGACCGGTTCGGCATCGAAAAGGGCATGCTCGGCGTGTCGTTCTCCGAGGACCGCGGCGGCGATTCGCTGCGTGCGCTCAAGGAACACCCGGATCGCTTCTTCGGGAGCATGGAGGTCGATCCCAACCGCGGCATGGACGCCGTGCGCGATCTGCAGCGCGCAGTCGAGGAGCTCGGCGTCAAGGCCGCCACCGCATTCCCGGCCGGTCTCTACCCACAGGTGCCGATCAACGACGCGAAGTTCTACCCGATCTACGCGAAGTGCATCGAGCTCGACATCCCGATCTGCGTGTGCGCGGGCGTGCCCGGCCCGCGGGTTCCGTTCGCGCCTCAGTACGTCGGCCTCATCGACGAGGTGTGCTGGTACTTCCCCGAGCTGAAGTTCGTCACGCGCCACGGCTGCGAGCCGTGGGCCGACCTCGCGGTGAAGCTGCTGTTGAAGTGGCCGAACCTCTACTACTCGACCTCCGCGTTCGCGCCCCGCTACTACCCCGAGGCCGTGGTCAAGTTCGCGAACACGCGCGGCGCCGACAAGGTCATGTACGCGGGCTACTACCCGATGGGGCTGTCACTCGACCGCATCTTCAAGGAGATGCCCGACGTTCCGTTCCGCGACCACGTGTGGCCCAAGTTCCTCCGCGAGAACGCCGAGCGCGTCTTCAAGCTCTCGTGACGCAGCCCAGCGCGTACGAGGCGGCTCGGGCCGGCGGTGTCGTCGACACGGCTGTCGGCTTCCCGAAGTCGCGCGAAGACATGTTCGAGTTCTACGAGTTCATCCGCAAGGGCAGCCACGACTCCGCCACCAAAGAGGGCGAGCTCGAATTCCCGGCCGGCTACATGTTCAAGAACGTGCCGAAGTGGGAATCCGACGACATGGGTGACCCCGTCGAGATGCTCTTCCTCGAGCATCAGCGGCACGGGATCACCCAGGCGATCGTCGGCGTCGAAGACGAGGTCGGCCAGCGAGCGGTCCGCGATCTGCCCGACCACTTCTTCGCGGGCATCAGCATCGACCCGAACGAAGGCATGGACGCGGTCCGCAAGATCGCGCGCTACGCGGATGAATTCGATCTCAAGTCGGTCGGCGCGTTCCCCTCGGGCTTGTATCCGCAGGTCGCGCTCAACGACAAGATGTTCTACCCGATCTACGCGAAGTGCATCGAGCTCGACATCGCGTTCTGCTCGACCGCCGGCGTGCCCGGCCCGAGGCTGCAATTCGCACCCCAGGAAGTCGCGCTGATCGACGAGGTGTGCTGGTTCTTCCCCGAGCTGAAGTTCGTCACGCGCCACGGCTGCGAACCGTGGACCGCCCTGGCGGCGAAGCTGCTGCTCAAGTGGCCGAACCTCTACTACTCCACGACCGCGTTCGCCCCGAAGTACTACCCGGCCGACATCATCAACTTCGGGAACACCCGCGGCGCCGACAAGGTGATCTTCTCGGGCTACTTCCCGGCCGGGCTCACGTACGAACGCATCTTCAACGAGATGCCCGACGTTGCGTTTCGAGACCACGTGTGGCCCAAGTTCCTGCGCGAGAACGCGCAACGAGTGTTCAAGCTTCCGGAGAAGAAGGTGTCGGCGTGAGCGTCGAAGCGTTCGAGAAGGCCCGGGCCGAGGTTGGGGTCATCGACACGATGATCGGGTTCCCGGCACCGCGCGAAGAACAGGCCAAGCACTACGACTTCATCCGCAAGCAGACCCACGACGCCGACAGCCAGGAATGGGAGTTCCCGGCGCAGTACATGTTCAAGGGCGTGCCGCACTACGACCGCGTCGACGACCCCGTCGAGATGCTGATGGCGAAGATGAACCAGCACGGCATCACCCGGGCACTCACCGGCATGGGCACCGACGGCAACGCCGGGCGCGCGCTCGAGCGCTATCCGGACCGCTTCATCGCCTCGACCAACACCGATCCGAACCAGGGTATGGACGCCGTGCGCAAGCTCGACGAGGACGTCCGGGTGCACGGCGCCCGCGCGGTCAACTGCTGGGGTACCGGCCTCATCCCGCAGGTGCCGCTGAACGACAAGAAGATGTATCCGATCTACTCGAAGTGCATCGAGCTCGACATCCCGATCTTCGTGTACGCCGGGGTTCCCGGTCCGCGCATCCGCTTCGCGCCCCAAGACGTCGGCCTCCTCGACGAGGTGTGCTGGTTCTTCCCCGAGCTGAAGATCATCACGCGTCACGGCGGCGAGCCGTGGAGCGAGCTGATGGTGAAGCTGTTGTTGAAATGGCCGAACCTGCACTACTCCACTTCTGCGTTCGCGCCCAAGCACTACAACAAGGACATCATCCACTTCGCGAACACGCGCGGCGCCGACAAGATCATCTACGCGGGCTACTACCCGATGGGTCTCGACATCGACCGCATCTTCGCGGAGTTGCCGCACGTGCCGTTCCGCGATCACGTGTGGCCGAAGTTCCTGTACGAGAACGCGGCGCGCTTGCTGAAGGTGTGATGGGGCCGCTCACGGGCATCCGCGTCATCGAGCTCCCGAACATCGGGCCGGTCCAGTTCGCCGGGATGTTGTTGTCCGACCTCGGCGCGGAGGTGCTCCGTGTCGACCGCGCCGCGGACGTCGCGACGGGAAGAACCGTGGCGGGAGGTACCGCGTCGGCGTTCTCCGTGATCGACCGCGGCCGGCGCAGCATCGGCGTCGACCTGAAGAACCCGGGCGGCGCCGACGTGGTGCTCCGACTGTGCGAGCGGGCCGACGTGTTGCTCGAGGGCTTCCGGCCCGGGGTCAGCGAGCGGCTCGGCGTCGGCCCGCAGGCGTGCCAGGCGCGCAACCCCGCACTCGTCTACGCGCGCATGACCGGCTGGGGACAGACCGGGCCGCTGGCGGGCGACGTCGGCCACGACGTGAACTACCTCTCGGTCGCGGGCGTGCTGTGGCATCTCGGGCCCGAGGGACACGCGCCGGTGCCGCCGATCAACCTGCTCGCCGACTTCGGCGGCGGCGGTTCGCTCGTCGTGATGGGCATCCTCGCCGCGCTCGTCGAGCGCGGCCGCTCCGGCTCGGGCCAGGTCGTCGACGCCGCGATGATCGACGGCAGCGCGCAGCTGATGAGCATCTTCTGGGGCCTCGACGCGATGGGCGGCTGGGGCGCGCGCGGAACGAACCTGCTCGACGGCGGCGCGCACTTCTACAACGTCTACGAGACCGCCGACGGGGGGTACGTCTCCCTCGCCGCGTACGAACCCAAGTTCTACGCCAACTTCTTGCGCCTCGTCGGCCCGCTCGGCTTCGACGACCTCGATCCCGCCGCGCAGATGGATTCGGCCCAATGGCCCGCGCTCAAGCAGCGGCTCGCCACCCTCTTCCGTACCAAGACACGCGACGCCTGGATCGCGTTCTTCGCCGGCACGGAGGTGTGCTTCGCGCCGGTGCTGCCCATGTCAGAGGCACGCACCCATCCGCACAACGTCGAGCGGGAGATGTTCGTCGAGGTCGAGGGCTGGCCCCACCCCGCGCCCGCGCCGCGTTTCAGCCGGACGCCGAGCGTGATCCAGGGCGCCCCGGTGAAGCCCGGCGCCGACACCGATGCGGGCCTCGCCGACTGGGGTTTCGACGTCTCGGAGATCTCCGCGCTGAAGGCATCGGGAGCCGTCGCGTAAGCGACGGCTCAGGTACCGAAGGCGGCGAGACCGATGATGGGGGCCGACGGCGGGTGCGCCGCCAGGCTGCCGACGAACGGCCGGTCGGAGAAGTCGAAGACGCCGCCGTCGGCCGCTGCCATGAGGTACCCGTTTCCGTACGACACGAGCCCGTTGATGTCGCGATTGAGCTTCGCTCCGCCCATCGAGCCGCGGAACGGCGCGTTGAACGCGAACACGCCCCCGTCGGAACCGACGAGCCAGTAGCCGCGACCGGTCGGTGTCGGCGACATACCCACGATCGGCTTGTTGAGATGCATGCTGCCGGTCGAACCGTAGAAGCGCGCGTCGCCGAAGGCGAAGATGCCTCCGTCTTGGCCGATCATGTAATAGCCCTTGCCGGAGGGCGTCGCGGTCGACGCGATGATCTGGCCGTTGAGGCGCGTACCCGACATGTCGCCGTAGCCGTGGGCGTCGCCGTACGCGAAGACGCGGCCCTGGTTCGAGAACAGCCAGTAGCCGTTCGCGGTCGGCGTCGCGGCGATCGTCGTGATGCGCTCGTTCGCGGCGAGCGCTGGCGACCCGCCGAAACCGCGCGCGCTTCCGTACGCCCGCACGTGTCCACCGGTATCGGTGACCCAGTAGCCCTTGCCATCGGCGCGCGGCGCCATCGCGGCCGCACCCGGCACGACGCCGGGGAACCCGACCGCGCCGCCGAAGCCGTACACGCGGCCGTCGGCGCCGAGCATCCAGTAGCCGCTCGAGTGCACGGCCGCCGCCGCCACGACCGTCGGGGAGAATCCCTTGTCGGGTGCGAGGTCGAAGTCGAAGGCGGCGGAGGGGTCGGTCGTGTACGACATCGCCACCTGGAACTGGAACTTCAAGCCGAGCGGTAGGCAGTTCTTCGCGAACGTCGTCGTGTACCCGTACCCGGCGACGTACGCGGGCTGCCCGTCGCAGATGTGGTCGTTCGACACCGACGCGAGCGTCGATTGCATCCCGCCGTGAAGGTCGGGGAACACGAAGATGATGTATTCGGGGATCTGGTCCCGGTTCGTGTCGAGCGCGATGGCCGCGAACGGCAGTCCGGCCAGCCACGCCGGATCGGTCTTCGGGTTCACGGGCTTGTTGACCTTGATACCGAAGACGAAGCTCGTCGCGTTCTCGACGAAGCCGGCGTCGATGATGTCACCCTGCCCGAACGCCACGTCACCCGACGGGTCCGCGACCGTGTTCGGCGGGACGACGGTGGCGGTGGCGGCGGCGGCGGCGGTGGCGGTGGCGGTGATCGCGCTGCGCTCGCCGGCCGGTGCAGTTCGCCGCGCGCGGGCCGCCTGCTCGGCGGTACGCAGCCAGCTCGGCTGGGCCCCCGAAGATGCGGCGGCGGCGGAGAGCGACGACACCGACAACACGGCGGCGGCTAACCCGACCGATGCGCGAACCCACATGAAGACTTCCCCCAATTGTGTCGGCCAACGGTACCGCGTGCGGCCCCGGATCTCCGGCCGAAGCGCTCAGTCCGGCGTAACCGTGTCGGCTGCCCGCCAGCACCACCACGCGACCAGCGACCGGTACGGCTCGAACCGGTCGCCCTCCGGGCCGAGCTGCTTCGCAGTGGGCATCTCGGGAAGCCCGTACATCTGCGCGAAACCGCTGCGCACCCCGAAGTCGAGCACGGGCCACACGTCGAGGCGACCCAGTTGGAACATCAAGAACATCTGCGCGGTCCATTCCCCGATGCCCCGCACGAGGATCAGCTCGGAGATCACCCTCTCGTCGGAGAGCCGCGCCATCCGATCCAACTCGACGAGGCCCTGCTCCACCTTCTCGGCCAGGTCGCGAATGGAGGTGGCCTTGTTCGTCGACAGCCCGGCACCGCGAAGCGTCTCGAACGGGAGCGCGAGCACTGCTTCGGGAGTGGGCGGGCCCTCGAACAGCCCCTCGAAGCGCCCGTGGATCGCCGACGCGGCTCGGCCCGCGAGCTGCTGGTAGCAGATCATGCGCGCGAGCTCGGCGAAGTGCGGGCGCCGCGGCCGCGGTCGCCGCAGCTCCGGCACCCCGTGCTCGCGCGACATCCGGGCGAGCACCTTGTCGCGCCGCGCGAGCACCCGTGCTCCTTGTTCGATCGCGGCCTTCGTTGCCATTGATCGTCAGTCTGCCCGACGGGGGTAGACGAGCAACGCTTCCGGGTCGAGGGAGAGCCGCACACGATCGCCCACGACCGGCGCGCCCGGCGGGCACGACCACGACCGACAGCGCCGGACCGGTTTCGGGGACAGCCTCGACCTCGACGTGCGTACCGGTGAACGTCGCGCGGGCGACGGTTGCCGCGATCGTCCCGGCCGCGTCGATCCGGGCGCAGTCCGGGCGGACCACGACGTCGACGGCACCGCCGGCTCCCGCGCCACGCGCTTCGATCCGGCCCCACGGCGTGTCCAGGCCGCCGTCGCGCACATCACCCGTGACCGTCGGGCCGAAACCGAGAAAGCCTGCGGTCCACGCATCGACGGGCGCGCGCCACACCGCGGCGGGTGTGCCGATCTGCACCACCCGACCCTCCCGCATGATCGCGACGCGCGCCGCGATCGCGAACGCTTCTTCATGGTCGTGCGTGACGTAGAGGGCCGGGAGGCTCGATCGATCGAGAATCGCGCGGATCTCCCTGAGGAGGCGGCGGCGCCACACGCGGTCGAGCGCGCCGAGCGGCTCGTCGAGCATGAGCAACCGCGGCGACACCGCCAGGGCGCGCGCCAGCGCGACCCGTTGCTGCTCGCCGCCCGAGAGCGTGGCCACTCCCCGCGCCTTCAGGTCGGCCAGCCCGACGAGCGCCAACACGTCGTCGACCCGGCGCCGCCGCTCGACGCGATCGGTCGACGCCATCTCCAGTCCGAACTCGACGTTGCCGGCGACGTCTCGGTGCGGGAAGAGCGCGTACTCCTGGAACATCAACCCGAAGCGCCGTTCGTGGGCGGCGAGATCCGCGAGATCGTGCCCGGCCCACGAGATGCGACCCCCGTCGAGTCGCTGGAGGCCGGCCACCACCCGCAAGAGGGTGGTCTTGCCCGATCCGCTCGGTCCGAGGACCGCGATCGTCTCCGCGGGACCCAGCTCGAGGTCGACGTGATCCAGCGCGAGGCGATCCGCGAACCTCACGACCGCGCCCTCGATCCGCAACACCTAGAGCTCGCCCAGCTCGCGTACACGCACACGCTCGATCGCGAACACCACGAGCGCGGTCAAGCCCATCAGGATGACCGACATCGCGAGCGACTGGTCCACGTTGATCTCGCCCGGGCGGGCCAAGAAGCGTTGGATGGCGATCGGTACCGTCGGCCAGTCCGGACGTGCGATGAACAGCGTCGCCCCGAACTCACCGAGGGAGACTGCCGCGCAGAACCCCGCCGCGACCGCGAACGCTCTCGCCGTGATCGGCAGGTCGACCTCGCGCCAGACCCGCCGAGGTCCGGCGCCGAGCATGGTCGCGGCATCGCGCAGACGCGGATCGATGCTGCGCAACGCCGGTACGACGGCGCGCACGACGAACGGGATCGCCACCACGGCGTGCGCAATCGGGACGAGGTACGGCGAGTCGGCCAGCCGGCTCGGCGTGTGCTCGAACGCGATCAGGAATCCGAATCCCACCGTCACGGCCGACGTCCCCAGGGGCAGCATGAGGAACGCGTCCATCGTGCGCGTCGCCCGCCCCGGGCGCTGCGCGATCGCAACCGACGCGAGCCCGCCGACCACGAGGGCGATGACGGTCGCGATCGCCGCGAACTCCACCGAGTTGCGCACCGCCGCCCAGGGCGAGACGAACAGCGCGGTCGTCGACGCGCTCGAGCCGAGGGCACGGTAAGCACCCAGGCTCCAGGCCCCGCCGATATGCAGCGATCGCCAGACGAGCACCGCGAGCGGACCCCCGAGGAACAGTGTCGTCGCCCCGAGAATCCCGGCCACCGCGAGCCGCTCGCGCCCCGCGGGCGGCGCGCCGACTCGACCCCGCCCACGAGGCGTTGGGCGACCGCGCGCCGCTCTTGGACGCGCGCCAGCGCGAACACGACGGCAAGCACCGCGACGATCTGCACGAGCGCGAGCGCGGCCGCCGTCCGCAGGTCGAAGAGTTGCACCGCCTGGCGGTAGATCTCGACTTCGAGGGTCGCGTGCGCGGAGTCGGCCAGCAGGAGCGCGACGCCGAACGACGTGAACGTGAAGAGGAACACGATCGAGCCCGCCGCGACGATCGACGGCACGAGCAGCGGCAACGTGACGTGCCGGAACGCCTGCGGGCGCGACGCGCCGAGCATGCGGGCCGCCTCCTCGCGTTTGGGGTCGAGATTCGCCCAGAAACCACCGACCGTGCGGACGACGACGGCCACGTTGAAGAACACGTGCGCGATCAGCATCGGTGCGACGCCGCGCTGCCAGTGCAAGAACGCGAGCGGGCCGCCCGGGCGCAACAAGGCGAGGAACGCAGTGGCGACCACCACTGTGGGCAGAACGAACGGAACGGTGACGAAGGCTCGGAACAACCGCCGGCCGCGAAACTCGTAGCGCGCTACGACGTACGCCGCGGGCAGCCCGACCACGAGGGTGAGGACCGTCGAAACCACCGCTTGCCACAAGGTGAACCATGCGACCCGCCGGTACACGGGGTCCGTGACGACATCGGCAATTGCGCCGGGTCGGAGCGAATGGCTGAAGATCGCGCCCAGCGGCCACGCGAAGAACACGGCGAGGAACGCAATGGGGATGGCCACCCGTCCCCAACGCGCCGCCGTCGCGCCGGGACCGGTCATCGGATCACGAGGTCGGTCCATTCCTTGATCCAGGCGCTGCGCTTGGCCGAGATCGTCGCGGGATCGATCGAGTACGGATGCGGAGGATCGACCAACCACGTGGCGAACGTGGGCGGCAGCCTGGCCCCCGTCACGACCGGATTCACGTACATCTGCAGCGGCATGTCCTCTTGAAATTCGCGCGCGTCAACATGAAATCGACCAATGCCTGCGCGCCCGGGACGTTGTGCGCGCCGTGGAGCACGCCCGCGAACTCCATCTGGCGAAAGCACGTCGACGCGATGACACCGACCTTCGGGGTGTCGCGGTGCGGGCTCGAACCGACCACGTCGGCCGCGGCGTCCGATCCGTACGAAACGACGATCGGCCGGTCACCACTCCCGCCGCCGGCGGTGAAGTCGGTCTCGTACGCGGCGGTCCAGTCGTCGACGACTCGCACGCCGTTGCGCTTGAGCGCGCTCCAGTAGCCGCTCCAGCCGTTCTCCCCCTTGGCGGCGATGGTCGCGAGCAGGAACGCGAGCCCCGGCGACGACGTCGACGCGTTCTCCACCACGGTGAGACCCTTGTAGCGCGAGTCGACGAGGTCGTCGAGCGACGCCGGCGCGGGCGGGCGACCGTCGTGACCGAACCACGACTTGTCGAAGTCGACGCACACGTCGCTCTCGTCGATCGGCGTCACGCGGTGTTGGGGGTCGACTTGGAACGACGCGGGCACCGTACCGAGACCGCGGGCGACGTAGGGATCGAAGATCCCGGCGTCGAGCGCGCGCGTCAGAAACGTGTTGTCGACCCCGAAGAGCGCGTCGGCGGCCGGGTTCCCCTTGCGCGAGAATCGCTTCGTTGACCATCAGGCCCGCGTCGCCGGGCTGCACGAGCCTCACCTTGTAACCGGTCTGCTTGGTGAAGTCGGCCAACACGCCCTTCGACACGGCGAACGAGCTGTGGGTCAACAGCTTGACCTCGGTGATCTTGGGCGCGACCGACGACGACGTCGTCGACTGCACCGCCGGCTTGGAGCTACTGCCACACGCCGCGGTCAGTACGAGCACGGCGACCACGATGAGCACGCGCTTCACGCGACACCTCCGAAAGCTTGGATGACGAGCAAGGTCCCTTGTTGCAGCACGACCGATCCCTCGGTACCGATCAACACGTTGCTGACACCGCGTGACGTCCCCGGTCGGAGATTCGCGCCCTGCAAAGGGAACCGGAGACCGCTCGTCGTGATGCCGCACGCGTCCCCACCGACCGCCAGCAGCGTGAGCAGAGAGCCCACCGCGCCCGTAACGACGTGGGGTGGGCGACCTCCCTGGACCACCACGACGTACGCGTCGCCGAGGCGCGCATCGATGTCGAGGTCGGCGAAGCGCGCCGCGCCCAACACGGCGACGTTGGCCAGGAAGTGGTCGAGCCTTCCGCCCGCTCCACCGACGACCGTGATGCGTTGCGCGCCGCGGTCGCGGGCGGTGTCGAAGGCCAGCTCGAGGTCGGTCGCGTCCTTGTCGACCGGATGGCGTTCCACCGACGCGCCGGCCGCGACAGCGCGTTCGAGCGCGGCCGGATCGGCCGAGTCGAGATCGCCGACGACGTAGTCGACCCGTAATCCGAGGAGCTCGGCCTGGTGCAGACCCGAGTCGGCCGCGATGACCACGGCTTCGTCGGGCAGATGCATTCGTAACCGGGGGTCGACAGGGTCGCCTCCGGCCAGCACGATCGCGACTCGCGTCACGCAGATCCCTCCCTCCGCCGGCATTACCCGGAGCAGGTTCGAGGGGTCGGTGGCAGGGCGCGAACGCG
The DNA here is from genome assembly GCA_963812205.1 of uncultured Actinomycetes bacterium. Taxonomy (GTDB): domain Bacteria; phylum Actinomycetota; class Acidimicrobiia; order IMCC26256; family PALSA-610; genus PALSA-610. The sequence continues at coordinate 478,130 of CAWEUJ010000002.1, read as the reverse complement.
CAGCCACCCTCTCAGCCCGGTGTCCCCCGAGCTCCCCATGGGCGTGTTGTCAGTGTTGCACCGGCGACACTAATCCCGAGACGCCGGCCGGGCGAACGGGTTCGGCGGGCTACTTCGCGCCGATGAGCGCGATGGTGGGTCCGCCGACGGTCGCCGGGAAGCCGAGGCCCTGCGCGTCGCCGAAGGCCACGATGTTGCCGTTGCCCGTGGCGATCCAGTAGCCCTGGCCGTCCGGGGTCACGAGCATCCGCGCGGCGCCGGCGTAGTTCGTGCAGCCGCCGATGTCGCCGTAGCGCTTGGCATCGCCGAAGGAGTAGACGCGGCCATCCTTCGTCATCATCCAGTAGCCCTTGCCCGTGGGCGTGCGCTGCATCGACACGACCGGCATCGTGAGCTTGAAGCTCCCGAGCGAGCCGTAGAACCGCGCGTCGCCGAAGCTGAAGATTCCGCCATCGGCCGCGAAGAGCCAATACCCGTGCCCGCTCGCGGAGCGCTCCATACCGAGCACGGGCTGGTTGAGACGCGTCCCGCCCATCGAGCCGTAGAACCGCGCGTCGCCGAAGCTGAAGATTCCGCCGTCGTCGGCAACGAGCCAATAGCCGCCGTTGTCCGTCGTACGGCGCATGCCGTTGACGGGCTTGTTGAGCCGGAAGGCGCCGGTCGATCCGTAGAAGCGCGCGGCGCCGTACGAGAAGATGCCGCCGTCACGCCCGAGGAGCCAGTAGCCCGCTCCCGTCGACAGCGACTCGCCGCCCGTGAGTGGCGCCGAGAGCCTGATATTGCGCGTGTCGCCCAAGAATCGCGCCGTGCCGAACGGATACACGATCGAGTCGGCCGTCACGTCCCAGTACCCGTTCCCCGACTTCGGTCCTGCGACGGGCGGTGCGTACGCCACGCACGCCCCCGCCTTCCCGCTCTCCGCGAGCGCTTGCGAATACATCTGGATGATGCGCAACCCGTAGCCGTCGGCCGACGCCCAGATCAACTTGCCGCAGGGGCAGTTGTGACCTCCGAAGTACTCCCACAGCGGTGCGTCACCGGCGCGGTCCGACGGCGCGGCGATGAACCGGCCGGGCGCCGTCTTGGCCGAGGGGTCGGCATAGCTCCGCAGGAGTTGGATCTGCACCAGCACCCCGTGTTGCGGCGTGCCCATGCACCGGCTCGGCGCGGAGTCGCCGAGCGCGCAGCTCGTCAGCCCGGGCCGGTTGTCGAACGCGAAGATGCCCGCGTAGTTGTACGCGTCGGGCGGGATCTGGGAACCGGAGAAGTGCATCCATCCCGTCTCGAGCTGTGACTGCACGAAGGCCATGTCACCGCGGACGCCTTCTTTCGTCCCGTCGTCGATGAACACCTGCGCGAGCGCGGCGACGTCGTTGGCCGGGTGCCCGTCGAACGCGGGGATGAGGGGCGTGACTCCGCTGTGGCGTTGGTACCACGCCGCGAGCTCCGTCGCGGTGAGCAGGCTCGGTCCCATCACCGGCGTGTGGGTCGTCACCGCAGCCGCGGCCTCGCTCGCCGTCGAGACGACCGCGGCCAACGGCGCGACGGCAACGAAAAACGCCGCGAGTGCGACGATGCGGTGAAGACGGCGGCGGGGAGTCATCGCGACATACCGATCGGTATCCGAAACGCCGGCTTGAGCCGGACGGGACCGAATTACCGTAGACCACGACGATCTCTCAGGTACCGCGGGGATCTCTCAGGTGCCGCGGGCCCGTTCCTTCGCCTGTTCCTTGGCGGACCGGTAGTCGGGTTTGCCGTTGGGAAGCCGGGGAACCTCCTCGACGAGCAGGAGCTGGCGGGGGATCTTGTAGCCGGCGATATGGGTCCGGCAGTGCTCCCGCAGCGCCTCGAGGTCGGGTTCACGGCCGGGCCGCGGCTGCAACAACGCGCACACGCGTTCGCCCCAGCGCTCGTCGGGTACGCCGACGACCAAGACGTCGTAGACGTCGGGGTGCGACTTCAGGGCTCCTTCGACTTCTTCGGGGTAGATCTTCTCGCCGCCGGAGTTGATCGACACCGATCCACGACCGAGCAACGTGATACGCCCGTCGGCCTCGACGCGCGCGAAGTCGCCCGGGATCGACCAGCGCCGACCTTTCGCGTCGGTGATGAACGTCTCCGCGGTCTTCACCGGATCGTTGTAGTAGCCGAGCGGGATGTTGCCGCCCCGCGCGAGCAGACCGACTACCCCGGAGCCGGGTTGCACCTCTTCGAAGTCGTCGTCGAGCACAACGGAATCGGCGGACGCCTGCACGCTCGTGATGCCGTCCTTGGGCGCATCGCCCTTTTGCACGAAGCGGATCCCGTTCATGCCGGTCTCGGTCGATCCGATCGAGTCGGTCATCACGAGGTACTCCGGCAGCAATGCCTGGAGTTGTTCCTTCACCGTCTGCGAGAAGATCGCCGCCGTGCTGCCGAACGACACGAGCGACGACACGTCGAGCTCGTCCTTGAGCCGCTCGAGCGTGTCGGCCAGCGGGCGTGCCATCGCGTCGCCCGTGACCTGCATGACGTTCACCCCGTACTTCTCGACCGTGTGCCACACCTCTTCCGGCTCGAAGCGCGCGGGCATGATGGCGGTGTTGCCCTCGAAGAGTGTGCGATACACGTTGAACTGGCCCGCACCGTGCATGAGTGGCGGCAGGATGATCGACACGAGACCGCGGGTTTGCGCAGTGTCGATCTTCTCGCTCGCCGTCTCGGGCGCGGCCACGCGCTCGTTCGTGAACACGTCGATGCCGCCTCCGAGCGCGAAGTACACGTCCTCGTGCCGCCACATCACACCCTTGGGCATGCCGGTGGTACCGCCCGTGTAGAGCAGGTACACGTCGTCACCGGAACGCTCGCCGAAGTCGCGCTCGGGCGAACCGGCGGCGACGGCCGCCTCGAACTCCAACGGCTCGAGGGCCGAGTCGTCGGCGGTCGAATCGTTCCACTCGATGCGGATGAAGTGCGCCAGCCGGGGCTGGGCCGATCGGGCCGCCGCCACCAGCGGGCCGTACTCGCGCTGGTAGAAGCACGCGACGATGTCGGAGTTGTCGAAGACATACCGCAACTCGTCTTCGACGTAGCGGAAGTTGATGTTCACCGCGCTCGGCGCGGATCTTGTAGATCGCGAACAGCGCCTCGACCCACTCGATGCAGTTCGTGGCCAGGATCCCGACATGGTCGCCCGCCTGCACACCGAGATCGGCAAGGGTGTGGGCGAGGCGGGTCGAACGCTCGTCGAGCTCGCGATACGTCACCTCTCGGCGGGCATCGACCAGCGCGAGCCGGTCGGGCACCTTGTCGGCGGCGAGCTCGAACAGGTCGGCGAACTGGAAGTGGCGCGTGGGCATCGACCGAAAATAGAACACGTTCCACTCTCGAGGCGAACGCGCGCCTCCGGTCGCCCCGGACCCGAAGTCCTAGCCGAGGAGCAGGGCGGCCGCGGCGGCGAGATCTTCGTCGACTCGGTCCGGACCGTCGACGCCGCACACCCAGCCGTTCAGCGACGAGAGCCACACCTGCATCAAGATGCGCGCCACCCGCACCTCCGTCTCGGTCGCCGACCGGCGTTCGGGCGCGTGGATCGCGTTGGTGATGATCCCGGTCATGATCTCCGTGACGCGCCGCACGATGTCGGCGTTGTCGACCTGCGCGGTGCCGAACGAACGCACCATCGCCGCCGTGACGTCGGGGTACTCGCGTAGCGACCGGTTCGCGCCGCGCAGCACCGACACGACACGCGCCGCGGGGGTCTCGTCGCGCGGCGGGTGCACCTCGAGGTACGCGCGCAGATCGGCCTGTTGCTCGGCCATGGCCTCGAGCAACAGGCGCTCCTTCGACGCGAAGTACCGGTAGACGGTCCCGAGGGCCACGTCGGCCGCCGCGGCAACGTCGCGCATCTGCACCGCGTCGAAGCCCCCCTCCGCCGCGAGCTGCAACGTCGCGTCGAGCACCCGCCGGCGGCGCGCGGCCTGGCTGCGCGCCAGCGCCCCCTCGGGGGCGGACTCGGGTTCCGGCTCGACGACGACCACGATCGGAATTGGAACAGGTTCCGATTTTGACCGCAAGCGAGCCGCACTTGCCGGCGAGCAGGCCGATTTCCTCCGGCCGATCGCCAGGTGGAACGCTCCGGGCATGGAACTGCTGGAGCTGGCCGACAAGCTGTTCACGGGTGAGCTGCCGATCGAGGCCCATCACCCTTTCGCCTCGAGCGGCCAGATGGCCGAAGTGCAGCCCGGCCTGGCGTTCGTCGACGCGTTCGCCAACTCGTCCGCGGTCGACACCGCTGCCGGGCTCGTGGTCGTCGACACGAGCGGCGTCTTCCATGCCCAGGCGGTGCACGACACCATCCGCACATGGTCCGCGAGCCCCCTGCACACGGCCGTCTTCACGCACGGCCACATCGACCACGTCTTCGGCGTCGATCTCTACGAGGCGGAAGCCGCCGCGAACGGCAGGCCCGCGCCTCGGGTGATCGCCCACACCGCCATCGCCGAACGCTTCGAGCGCTATCGCATGACCGCGGGCTACAACGCGGTCATCAACCAGCGCCAGTTCAAGGCACCGGGTCTGCGCTGGCCGACCGAGTACCGCATGCCCGACGAGACCTACTCCGACTCGCTCTCGATCTCGGTCGGCGGCGAAGATTTCGAGCTCTTTCACGACCGGGGCGAGACCGACGACGCGACCTGGGTGTGGTCGCCCTCACGGCGCGTCGTGTTCGCGGGCGACATGTTCATCTGGGCGTCGCCGAACTGCGGCAACCCGCAAAAGGCTCAGCGCTACGCGCGCGACTGGGCGATCGCGTTCCGCAAGATGGTCGCGCTCGAACCGGAGGTGCTCCTCCCCGGCCACGGGTTGCCCATCGTGGGAGCAGATCGTGTTTGCCGTGCTCTGACCGAGGGCGCCGAGCTGTTGGAGTCGCTCGTCGAACAGACGCTCGCGTTGATGAACGAAGGCGCGCGCCTCGACGACATCGTGCACACGGTGCGGGCGCCCGAGCATCTGCTCGAACGCCCGTATCTGCACGCGGTCTACGACGAGCCGGAGTTCGTGGTTCGCAATCTCTGGCGCCTCTACGGCGGCTGGTACGACGGCGATCCTTCGCATCTCAAGCCCGCGCCCGCCACGGCCTTCGCGACCGAGATCGCCGGTCTCGTCGGCGGCGCGACACGGCTCGCCGAGCGCGCGCTCGCCGTCGCGGCCGCGGGCGACATGCGCCTCGCCGGTCAACTCGCCGAGATGGCGGCCCAGGCTGCGCCCGGCGACGCCGGCGTGCACGCGGCCCGGGCCGAGATCTTCGGCGCCCGCGCTCGCGAAGAGGCGTCGACGATGTCGAAGGGCATCTTCTCTTGGGCCGAGTTCGAATCCCGCGCCAAGGCGGAAGGGACCGGGGAGCAGCCGTGAAGATCGAAGGTTCGAAGATCCTCGTGACCGGCGCGTCCTCGGGCATCGGCGCCGCGCTCGCGCCGATGCTGGCGGAGCGGGGCGCGACGGTGGGGATCGTCGCCCGGCGCGCCGATCGTCTCGGAGAGGTGCTCGAGCGTTGCCGCGCCTTCAGCCCCGACTCGCAGTCGTGGACCGCCGACCTCGGCGACCTCGAACGCGCCGAGCAGGTCGCGCTCGAAGCCTGGGACGCGTTCGGCGGCCTCGACGTGCTCGTCAACAACGCCGCGATCCCCAAGCGCACGCGCGTCACCGACCTCACGCCCGCCGACGTCGCGCACGTCATCGACGTCGACTTCCACTCTCCCGTCCGCATGGGCCTCGCGGTGCTGCCCCGAATGATCGAGCGCGGCCGGGGCCAGATCATGTTCGTGTCGAGCATGGGCGGCCGCATCCCGATCGTGAACGAGTCGGCGTACAACGCGGCCAAGTACGCGGTATGCGGCTTCGCGGAGGCCATGCTGCTCGACCTGGCGGGGACGCCGCTTCAGGTGAAGCTCGTGCTGCCCGGCCCGATCGCCACCGAGATCTGGGATCAGCCCGGCAACCTCCCCGCGCTCATGGACGTCGACAAGGTCCCGGCGGAGGAATGCGCCGCCGGGATCGCCGACGCGATCGAACACGACGGGTTCGAGTACTACATCCCCGCGGTGTTCCCCGGCGGTATCGACGCCAAGGCCATCGCCGTGGGCAAGACCGAACACTGCGACCAATACCTCCGGGGCATGGCCGAGTTCGCCAAGGGCCTGCGCGAGCAAGCCGCGTCATGACCGAGGTCCGCGACAACGAGCAACGCTTCCGCTTTGAGATCCTCGTCGACGGTGCGGTCGTGGGATTCGTCGAGTACAACGTGCGCGGCGGGCGCATGATCCTCGTGCACACGGAGGTCGATCCCGCGCACACGGGTCAGGGCCTTGCGACGGCCCTCGTGCAGCACGCGCTCGACGACATCCGCAACCGGAACCTCGAGATCGTTCCCGTGTGCCCGTTCGTGGAGCGCTACATCGAACGCCACCCCGAGTACGACGACCTCGTCGACCACGAGCTCTTCGCCGCGATCAACGCGGAGCGGCCGCGGTGACCCGACGGCCGCGCCGCCCCCTCAGACGGCGGCGAGCTCCACGGGGATGCCGCTGAACACGGCGTTGCCCGACAGCGGATCGAAGAGGTCGGAACCGGCCAACACGTTCGAGTTCGCGCCCGCATTGTCGGCGGCAGTGTTCATCCGGGTGCCCTCGGCCCCGTGACCCCAGCCGTGCGGGATGCTCACGACCCCGGGCATGACCGCGTCGGTGATCTCCGCCGGCAGCACGATCTCGCCCGACGTCGAGCGCACCCGAACGTCGACACCGTCGACGACACCGAGCCGCGCCGCGTCGTCGGGATGCACGTGAACCGTGCAGCGGGGCTTGCCCTTCACCAGCACAGGGAGGTTGTGCATCCAGGAGTTGTTGGAACGCAGATCGCGCCGGCCGACCAGCACGAGTGGTCCGCCGTCGCGCGCCGGCGGCCGGTCGAGCACCGCCCGCAACCGGTCCACGTCGGCCACGCACATCTCCGGCGCGAGCTCGATCATGCCCGTCGGCGTGCGCAACACCTCGGGGATCCGCGGTTGCAGCGCACCGAGGTCGACGCCGTGCGGGTTGGCTTCGAGCGTGGCGAGCGACAAACCGTCGGGATCGGCGCCGAAGCCGTCACCGTAGGGCCCCGTACGCAACATGAGGTCGAGCACGCGCTCGGGCCCGCGACGCGTCGAGAGTGCCTTCGTCAATTCGTCCGGGTCGCGACCCTCGACGTTCGAGCCTTTGCGTGCGACGGCCTTGGCGACGAGGCCGCTGACGACGAGATCGTCGAGCGCGTCGACGTCGGCATGCGCGCCCTGGCCACCGATCACTCCCGCGAGCCGCAACATCGAACGCCACTCGGGGACTTCGCCCGCCTCGAGCTCGACGAGCGGTGGCGAGTAGTTCGCGACGTTGCGGATCGCGAGGTTGTAGAGCGCGACGTCGTAGTGACCGCGCGCGAGCTCCGGCTCGGGCGGCAGGATCACGTTCGCGTGGCACGTCGTCTCGTTGAGATAGATGTCGACGCTCACCATGAAGTCGAGCGCAGCCATCGCGGCCCGGATCCGATCCGAGTTCGGCGTGGACACCGCGGGATTCCCGGCGATCGTCACCAGCGCACGGATCTGGCCCTCGCCCGGCGTCTCGATCTCCTCCGCGAGGCACACGACCGGGAGCTCGCCGAAGAACTCGGGCAGGCCGCGCACGCGCGAGGTCCGGCGGCCGAAGGTGACGCCTCTCCCCTTCCCCGCCGCGCCCGCAGTCGACGTCGCCGCCCGCGTGAACATCGCGCCGCCGGGCCGGTCGAGGTTGCCCGTGCACACGTTCAGCACATCGATCAGCCACGAGGCCAGCGTCCCGAACTCCTGCGTGCACGTGCCGATGCGGCCGTACACCGCGGCGGTGGGTGCGGACGCGAGCTCGCGCGCGACGTGCCGGATCGTCGCGGCGTCGATGCCGCACGCCGGCGCGACGGTCTCCGGGGCGAAGGCCGCCGCGAGCCGGCGGACGTCGTCGAGCCCGTTGACGTACGCGGCCACGGCGCCGGGATCGACGAGGCCGTCGGCGAACAGCACGTGGACGAGCCCGAACAGGAACAGCGCGTCGGTCGCGGGCCGGATCGGGAGATGTTCGTCGGCCTCCTCCGCCGTCTTCGTGCGGCGCGGGTCGACCACGACAAGCTTGCCGCCCCGGGCGCGCAAGGCCTGCAACCGCCCGGGCATGTCGGGTGCGGTCAGCAACGAACCGTTCGACGCGTACGGGTTCGCGCCGAGCATGAGCAGATAGTCGGTGCGGTCGACGTCGGGGACGGGAACCGTCAACGCGCCGCCGAACATCAGCCCGGCCGACACCTGCTTCGGCATCTGGTCGACGGTGCTCGCGGAGTAGACGTTCTTGGTGCGCGCCGCCTGCAGGAGCACGCGTCCGTAGACGAGGCCCGCGAGATTGTGCGCGCTCGGGTTGCCGAGATAGACCGCGAGCGCGTCGGGCCCGTACTGCTCACGGATCGGGGTGAGCCCGGCGTCGATTGCCTCGAAGGCCTCGTCCCACGACACCTCGTGGAACGTGTCCCCCCGGCGGACCATCGGGCGCCGGATGCGATCGGGGTCGGATTCGAGTTGCTTGAGCGCCGTGCCCTTGGGGCAGAGGAAGCCGTGGCTGAAGACATCGTCACGATCGCCGCGCACGAGGGTGATCGCCCGCCCGTCGAGATGCAGCTCCAGCCCACACGTCGCCTCGCAGAGATGACACGTGCGGTACGCGGTGCGGGTTGCGGTGTTCGCCATCTCGAAAGCGTACGACGGCGCGAGGTGCTCTGTCGCGAAGCACAATTGTCCTTGTTCCATAGGAGTTTTTCGACTAGCATCGAACGTATGTTCGTTACTCTCGATGCACTCGCACGGAAGCGGAAGGCCATCGACGCACTCGAGGCCGAGTGGCTCACCGACGTCGCCGAGTACGACCGTTCCGGCGATTGGCGCGTCGAGCGCTTCTGCAACGCTTCGTCGGCGTTGAGCGTGGCGTGCCGTATCGATCCCGGTGTCGCGACCGGGTACGTGCAGCTGGCCCGCAAGCTGGAGCAGCTCCCCGCCGTCGCGGCTGCGTTCGGAACCGGCGACATCTCGCGTCGGCACGCGGCGGTGATCGCGAACGTGTACACGCCGGCGCGCGCGGATGAGATCTCGAATCTCGAACCCGAGTTGGTCGAGGCCGCCGCGAAGCGTGCACCGAAAGCGCTCGCGAGCATCGTCCGGTACGTGACTGACGCGATCGACGGCGACGGCGGTGCCGCGTCCGATGCCGCCGCGTACGAGCGGCGCGCCGGGTACGCCGCCATGACCCTGAACGGCTTCGACCTCCGCGCCAACGCCGACTTCGCCGAGGGCCAAGAAGTGCTCGACGCGCTGAACGAGGAGATGGCCGCCGACCTCCAAGATCACGACCCGCGCCGCACTCCGCAAAGGCGATGGGATGCGCTCTACGCGCTCGTCGTGCGCGGCCGGGCCGCGAACGCGGCCGGCATGTCGCAACCCGTGCGCCACCGGTTCTGCACCGTCATCGACGTACACGAGCTGCCCGGTAGCAACGCCGACCTCGTCGCGGCGGTGCGAGCCGAGGTCCGCCACACCGGCCACCTGTCCCGGGCGACCATCGAACGGCTCACCTGCGACGCCGCCGTCAGCCGGATCCTCACCGCCGGGAGGTCCGAGATCCTCGACGTCGGGCGCAGCACCCGCACCATCTCACCCGCATTGTGGAAGGCGCTCGTCGTACGCGACCGGCATTGCCAAGCCCCCGGGTGCAATCGCACCCCCGACCGATGCCAGGCGCACCACATCGTGCACTGGGCGCTCGGCGGACCAACGCGCCTCGACAATTTGCGTTTGCTCTGTTGGCACCACCACCGCGAGCAACACCATCCCGACGCCCAAGCCCGAGCCGGATAGGGCTGCGCCCGCGGATTCTCGAGTCGGCAGCATCGCCACGGAGTATGGAGCAACCCGAGAACTCAGCGCGACTGCGTCAGCGTGCACCTAATCGTTCCAGCTCGGGCAATCTGGTCCGTGGAAATTCGGGTGCGGGTTCCGGAGCGCTCACGCGAGAATCCGTGCCGTGGCTTATCCGAACTTCCCCGACAAGCATCATCATGCGGCGTTGTTCGAGCCCGAAGAGTTCTTGGCGTATCTACGCGAACAGGGAGCGATGCATCCTGGAGTCGTCCCGAAAGCGTTCGTGCTGCTGTACGAGCAGAGCTTGTTCCAGCACATCGAGCAGAACGTCGCCGTCGAGCCGGTTGCCCATCGGAACAGGCGCTACTACTCCCTCGCTCAGGGTGACGGTTCGGTGGGCGTCGCAGGCGGGTTCGGAGCGGGTGCGCCCGCAGCAACGATGGTGCTCGAAGAGCTGATCGCCCTGGGTGCGCGTCGGTTCGTCAGTATCGGCTTCGCCGGAGCGGTCGATCCGGGGCTCGCGATTGGTGACATCGTCGTTTGTGACGAAGCAATCCGGGACGAGGGCGTCTCGCACCACTATGCCGCTTCGAGCGACCGAGCGCGCCCGTCGCGGCCGTTGACCGAGAAGCTGGTGCACGCGCTCGATCGAACAGACACGAAGTTCGTCACCGGTCCCACCTGGACGATCGACGCCCCGTACCGCGAGACAGTCGCCGAAGTGCGCCACTACCGAGCCGAAGGCGTACTGACCGTCGAAATGGAGGCCGCCGCACTGTTCGCGGTCGGAGCGTTCCGGCAGATCGACATAGCGGCTGCGTTCGTCATCAGCGACCTGTTGTCCGGCGAGCGATGGCACGCCCGGTTCCACGATGCGGTCGAACCTCTCAGGCAGCTCTACGCAACAACAATCAACGTGCTCAGCGGCGAGGGCTAAGCAAAGCCGAGCTCGCGCCAGATCTGGCGCTCTGCTCGGGGCTGCCGGACCGGAGCTGGACCGATTAGCTGAAGCTCGACAGCTCTGCGTCTGTTCTGCCGGCACCACCGCGAGCAACACCATCCCGACGCCCAAGCCCGAGCCGGATAGCCGAAGCCTGATGCGTACGACCGTGAGTACCCGCAGGTGACGTTGAATGCCGCATGAACGAGACACTCAGCCGCGCGCGCACCCTCCCCCATACGGCAATCTGGTCGGGTGCAAGATGACGATCGACCGGTTGATCCGGTCGTTGTTTCAGTAGACGCGTACACGTGCCACGCCGACGAGTACGAGGCGGTGCACGCACCGAAGATGCTCGCGACGGCGACGAACGCCGTCGGGCGAGCGTCACGTAGGCGCTACGCGAAGGGGAACCACCGGGGGAGGCGGAGCACGCCGAGATCGCCGGTGGCGAGGATTCCGCCGCCGCGGGGATCGCGTCCGTACAGCCACGCGGCGATGTCGCAGCCCCAACCGATCGCCTCACCGTCGGTCGGACCGCCGTCGTCGTCGAGCACGCGCACCTGGGGACCGCGGAACGCGACCCGCCAGGCCCGATCGTGATCGGTGGAGACGACCCGGTAGTCGACGTCGAGGAGGGGCGCGTCGCCGCGGCTCGCGCCGGCAACCCCGCGAGGATGTCGTCGAGCAGGGTCGTGACGAACCCGACCGACCAGTCGGAGGCCTCGTAACCCACGTCGAGGTCGACATGGTGGATGGCGACCTCCTTCCAGCGCACCCAGACGAACTCGCGCATCGTGCGCGTCGCCGACGCGCGGCCGACGCGATCCCAGGCGTCGTCCGGGAGTGCGTTCCACGCTTCGACGAGGCGATCGTGCGCGCCGCGTAGATCGGCGCGCAGCACCGCCGCGCTCGCGCCCTTCCCCGCCGCGATACCGGCGGCGCGGGCCTCGGCGCTCGGATACATCGGCGCGACCGCGCCCTGCGCCGCGGCCTCGACCATGGCGCGGATGCCGTCGGCGTTGCGGGCGAGATGCGTCACGAGCTCGGCGCGTGACCAACCCGGCAGTCGGGATGGCGCCGCGCCCTGTTCGTCGGTGAGATCGTCGAGTGCGCGCAGGACCTGGCGGGTTGCGCGCCGGACGTGTTCGATCTCCGGTGCCGGCCTGGTCACCTCTCGAGCGTAGGCGGTGGCGCGGATCGCACTTCGAGCGCAGCGGCTCCTAGGGTGTCGCCCGATGGAGAACCGTCTGTACTTCCGCCAGCTGCTCGCCGGCCGCGACTTCGCCCCCGACGACCAGATAGCCCGCCAGATGGTCAACTTCGTGTATCTCATCGGCGACCGCGAGACGGGCGAGGCGATCGCGATCGATCCCGCGTACGGGCCCGCGGAGCTCGTCGACGTGCTCGCGGCCGACGGCATGCGCCTCTCGGGCGTCCTGGTGACGCACTACCACCCCGATCACGTCGGCGGTGATCTCGGCGGCTGGTCGATCGCGGGCGTCGCCGAGCTCCTCGCCCTGCCCGGCGTGAGCGCCAAGCTCCACGTGCAGGCCGAAGAAGCGTGGGGCGTCAAGCGCGTCACCGGCTGCTCCGACTCCGACCTCGAGCTGCACGCGTCGGGCGACGTCGTGAACGTCGGCCAGATCCCGATCACGCTCATCCACACCCCGGGTCACACGCCGGGATCGCAGTGCTTCTTCGTCGACGGGAAGCTCGTGAGCGGCGACACCCTGTTCCTCGACGGCTGCGGGCGCACGGATCTCCCCGGCGGCGATCCCGAGGCGCTCTACGAGAGCCTCACCCAGAAGCTGTCCGTGGTTCCCGACGACGCCGTGCTGTATCCCGGGCACATGTACTCGGCCGAGCCGAATGCCCAAATGGGCGACGTCCGCCGCACCAACATCGTCTACCGGCCGCGTACGCGCGACCAGTGGATGATGATGTTCGGAAACGCCGGATGAGCATGACGATGGGTGTCAGCTCGCGTCGAACGTGACCGGCAGCGCGCGCGGTCCGCGGAACGCGTAGCCCTCGATCACGGCTTCCTCCGCCCCGCTCGGGTCGAGGCGCAGGTTCGGCAACCGGTCGAGGATCTCGTTGAGCCCGACACGGAGTTCGAGGCGGGCGAGGTGCATGCCGAGGCACTGGTGCGGCCCGGTGCCGAACGCGAGGTGGTGTTGCACGGAACGCCCGAGCTTCCACGCGTCGGCGTCGTCCCAGCGTGCCTCGTCGCGATTCGACGAACCCGTCAGCACCCCGACGGGCGAACCCTTCTCGATCGGGCAGCCGGCAACTTCGGTGTCGGAGGTCGCGACGCGGCTCACCATCGTCACCGACGTCTCCCAACGCAACGTCTCCTCGATGACCTCGGCGACGAGGTCGCGATTCGCGTACACGCGCGCCAGGTCGTCGGGGTGCTTCAGCAGCGCGAGGAGCGCGTTGCCCATCACGCGGAAGGTCGTCTCCCCGCCGGCCGGCAGGAGCAGGCGCAAGAAGCCGTAGATCTTGTCGTCGGTCAGGCGTTCGCCGTCGACCTCGGCATGCACGAGATCGGAGAGGAAGTCGCCGGTCGACGCGGCGCGCCGCGCCTCCACGAGCGGGCGCAGGTACTCGACCATCGCCGCGCTGGCCGCGTGACCACGCTCGGGCGCGAGCGGGCCGGTATTGATCTCGTCGGCCCACCGCGCGAACTGCGCGGAGTCCGCGAGCGGAACCCCCACGATCCCGCAGATGACCTGGACCGGGTATTGCGACGTGACGCTCGCCACGAGATCCGCGCGGCCGAGGGGCGCGATCGCGTCGAGCAGCCGATTGATCGTGGGGCGCACCAGCGTGTCGTCCCAACGCTCGAGCTGCGACGCCCGGAACGCCTTGGCCACCAGGTTGCGGTACTTGCGGTGCTCCTCACCGCCCATCGCCAAGATGAGGTCGCCCATGAACTGCCCGATGTGGTCGCCGTTGATCGACGACGAGAACGTCTTGTCGTCGCGCAGCACTGCGTCGGCGTCGGCGAATCGGGTGATTTGGTAGAAGGTTCCCGGGCCCAGCACGTTGCCGCCGGTGGCGATCACGGGGCATTCCGAGCGCCGCGCCTCGGCCCAGCTCTCGTAGGGCTGCGCCATCAGCCAGTCGAGGCCCGGGCCGGCTTCTCCCTGGGTTTCAGCAGCCATACCTGACACGGTAGTCAGGTTCAAGGTGCGGCGAAACCACGCCGATGCCCGTTGCCATGGCCAAGAAGCCCAAGCGCGAGAGGTTTCTCGGACCGGCGACCGTCGTGAAGCCCGCGCTGTTCGGCGCGGCGGTGCTCTTCGTGATCCAAGGCGCGATGCGCGTGTTCCTGCACGCCTGAGCGCCGCCTTCATGGTCGCATGCGACCTGACGCGTGCGTCAGGCAGAGCGATACCCTCTCGGGATGCCCGCGCACGCAACCGGGGCGAATCCTTTCGCCGACACCGACGACCAAGCAGCACTGCGCCAACTCGCGCGCGACGTCGCCGAGCGTGAGCTCGCGCCGATGGCGCGCCACGGCGACGAGACCGAAGAGTTTCCGCAGTGGGCGTGGGACGGGATGCGCAAGGCCGACCTCTTCGGCATCACCATCGGCGAGCGGTGGGGCGGCGGCGGCCTCGGCGACGTCGAAGCCGCGATCGTGCTCGAAGAGCTCGCCCGCGCCGATGTGTCGAGCGCGATCCTCGCCCAGCTCATCTTCAACGGCCCGCCGCGCGCGATCGAGCACCTCGGCAACGACGCGATGAAGGATCGCTGGCTGCCGATCGCGGCCAGCGGTGAGGGACTCTTCTGCATCGGCATCAGCGAGACCGAGGCGGGCAGCTCCGTCGGGCACATGCGCGCCCGGCTGAAGCCCGATGGCGACGGCTTCCGCCTGAACGCGTACAAGAACTACGTCACCGGCGGCCACAAGGCCCGCGTATGCCTGGTGTGGTGCCGCTTCCCCGACAGCGTCGGCACCAAAGGCATCGGCGCGGTCGTGGTCGACCTCGAAGCTCCCGGTGTCACTGTTGCGGGTACGCACGTGAAGATGGGCTTGCGCGCAACCAGTGAGGCCGAGCTCGCGTTCGACGACGTGCGGATCGAACCTGACGACGTGCTGTTGTGGGGCGACCCCGCGAACAGCGAGTCGTTCAAGACACTGATCTCGCACATCAACCACGAACGATGCGGCAACGCGGCGATGTGCGTGGGCGCGGCCCAGGGTGCGCTCGAGTACGCGGTCAACTACATGAACGAGCGCAAGATCGGCGACCGGACCCTCGCCGATCTCCAGGGCCTGCAGTGGAAGATCGCCGACATGGCGACCCAGCTCGAAGGTGCCCGCCTCTTGCTGCAGCGGGCGGTGCACATGGCCGGCCCGCACGGCACCCCGCCGGCGCTCGAGACCGCGATGGCGAAGACCGCGGCCAACCTGGCCGCGAAGTTCGTTTGCGACGAGGCAATCCAACTGCTCGGCGGCTACGGCTTCTCGCGCGAATATCCGGTCGAGCGCGTGTACCGCGACATCCGCGGCTTGTGCATCGGTGCGGGCACCGTGGAGATCCAGCGCAACTTCGTCGGCACCAGCGTGCTGAAGGGCGCGACGCCCGCCAGCGACGGCTGGAAGGCGCGGCGCGCGTGACCAGCCCAGCCTGACTGCCGGTCGTGATCGCGCCGACGTTCACCTCTTCGCGAACCGACGAGTACCTCCGGCCGGGCGGGCCCTGGGACATGCCCTCACTCGACGTCGCGCTCACGCGGGTCGCGGCCCCCGCGCTCGCGGCCCGGGTCGCGGCAGTCGCCGGCGGGCTGCGGGCGCGCGGGGTACGCGCCGGCGACGCGGTCGCGTGGCAATCCGCGAATCGTGACGAGGTCGCGGTGCTCTACCGTGCGTGCTGGCGTGTGGGCGCGGTCGCCGCGCCCGTCCATCACCTGATGGGCGCGCGCGACGTCGCCGGCATCCTGGCGGCCGTCGAGCCCGCGCTGGTCGTCGAAGATCTCGGTGCACTCCCGACCGGCGATCCGGTCGACGAACCCTGGACCGAATCCCCGCACGCGTGCCTTGCCGCGGTGCTGTTCACGTCGGGTTCGAGCGGCGCACCCAAGGGCGTACTTCACACGCAGGCGACGCTCGCGTACAAGGCCGTGCAGATGCAGCGCGCCCACGGACTGGGGCCCGGCGACCGCGTGCTCATGCCCGCACCCTGCGCGCACATCTCCGGGTTGTTGAACGGCATCACGCTGCCCGGTGTCGTCCCGTTCCCGGCCGTGTTCATGGCCCGCTGGGATCCCGAAGCCGCGCTCACGCTCATCGAACGCGAGCACGTGACGTTCATGGTCGGACCGCCGACGTTCTTCGTCTCGATGATGCAGGCGCCCGGCTTCACCCCCGAACGGGTCGCGTCGCTCCGGCTGATCTCGAGCGGGGGCGCGGGAGTGGGAGCAGCCTTCGTGGCCGAGGCGACGGCCGCGTTCGGGGCGCGCGTGAAGCGCACCTACGGCTCGACCGAGGCGCCGACGATCATCACCGACGGCCACACCATCGGGGGCATCGAGGTGCGCGTCGACGACAACGGCGAGTTGCTCGCCCGCGGTCCCGAAGTGTGCGCGGGCTACCTCGACGCCGGCCAGACCGCCGAGGCGTTCACCGCCGACGGGTGGTTCCGCACCGGCGACCTCGCCACGATCGACGCCGCGGGCACGATCGAGATCGTCGGGCGGTTGAAGGACGTCATCATCCGCGGAGGCGAGAACATCAGCACGGCCGAGATCGAGCAGATACTCGAGGCCCACCCCGACGTTCGCCACGCCGTCGCGGTCGGCGAGACCGACCCCCTGATGGGCGAGCGCGTCGTCGCGTTCGTCGAGGGTTCGTCCGCGTTCGATCTCGACGCGTGCCGGGCCTGGTTCGCCGAACGGGGCGTCGCCCGGTTCAAGACGCCCGAACGCGTCGTCGTGGTCGACGCGTTGCCGCTCCTCGCCACGGGCAAGCCCGACCGCGCCACGCTCCGGGCCCGCGTCAGCTGAGCGTCGGGATCACTCCCACGGCGATGTGTCGACGCCCATCATCTTGAAGCCCTTGATGACCGCGCGCGGGTTCAGCGTGCCCGGCTTCCAGTGGAAGTTGTACATGCGCTCGTTGGCCACGTTCTGCACGAACATCTTCGCCTGGTCGAGATTCACGAGAATGCCGCGGGTCGCGGTCTGCTTCTCGTAATGCTCGGCGTGCTCCGCGTCGAGCACGTAGTTCATGGAATCGCACATCCGGCTCATGTCGACGTTGTTCCAGTCGTACGGCGACAGCGAGATGTGCAGGAAGATCCCCGGCGGCGTCACCGACTGCAACTCGAAGTTCTTGGAGATGAGCGTGACCGGCGTGAAGCAGCACGCGCAATGCGATTCGAGCCGGACCGTCTTGTCCTTGAACGGCGGCATGTGCGAGAACGCGATCGCCTCGCTCGCGCACCCCACGAACGAGTGAAACGTGTCGTCGATGTACGCGCGCACCTGCGAGGGGAACGACGAGAACGGCGGAGCCTTGAGCAGGTTGCAGTTCTGCGTGTCCTCGTTGACCACGACATCGATCCCGAGCTGCAGCTCCTTGTACGCCGCGATGATCCGGCGCCGGTCGAGGTCGGTCGCCTGGTGCACCTCGAGGAGCGTGGGGCCGCGCCCCTGTTCGCACCAGAACTCGAACACGAAGGCGCGGACTTGCTTCGCGTTGTCGGAAAAATCGAACTCGGGAACGTTCTGCGGCATGGGCTGCACACTAGAAGCCGCGCGGCGCCCGATGCCGAAGCGCGCCCGATGCCGAAGCGCGTGGGTCCGGTTCGCTACGAGGTGGCCGCGAGCCGGTGGTCGAACACGACGCGGTTGTGCGCGTCGGTGACCCAGATGCGCCGGGCGTCGGCCAGCGGGATCGCCGCGGTCATCACGAGATTGGCCGACGGACCGCGGCCGGTGCCCTGGAACGACCCGGCTGCGAGCCGGTCGCCGTCTTCGCCGGTGACCCACAACCAGTAGTAGTCGCCGCGCGGCAGCCCCGTCACGTGGAACGAGACCTCGGTGCCGGCGTCACGGGCGCGCAGCGTCGCCTGCGCGGTGACGCCCGGAGCCGACGCGAACACCACCCGGGTGCCCGGGGCCGAGCTGCCCGGCACCACGAGCACGAACGCGACGATCGCCGCGGCGATCGCGGCCGCGACGGCGCCGAACGCGGCGTAGCGGCGCCGGGCGCGCGTCCGGCGCACGGTGCGTTCCGCCGCGACCCGGCCGAGCACCTGTGACGCCAGGGTGTCCGACGGCTGGGCCACCCCACCGGTCGCACGCGCCACGTCGGCGAGCGGCAGCGCTCGGGCGACCGACGTGAGCTCGCGCAGCTCGGCCCGGCACTCGGCACAGCCGTCGAGGTGGGCGCGCAACGCGAGTGCCTCGTCGGGATCGGCCCCGCCGAGCGCGACGACGCCGAGCACCGCCCGCATCTCCCGGCACGCGTCAGACGTCATCCGACCAACCCAACTCGTCCAGCGCCAGCCGCATCGCCTTCAGCGCGTAGTACACGCGACTCTTCACGGTACCCACGGGCACGCCGAGATCGCGCGCAACGTCGTGATACGGGCGAGCCTTGTAGTGCACCTCGACGAGCGCGTCGCGGTGTTCCGAACTGAGCTTCTGCAGCGCCTCCTCGACCTGCCACGCGACGAGTACGCGCTCGATGTCGTCATCGAGCACCATCGGTTCGTCGGTACGGCTTCCGGCTGCGAGCGCGGGTCGCACCGCGCGCGCCCGGGAGAGATCGATCACGACGTTGCGCACGATGGCGAAGAGCCAGGTGCGCAACGAACCCAGTGCGTCGTCGAAGCGGTCCGCGGCTTGCCAGGCGCGTACGAACGTCTCCTGCACCGCCTCCTCGGCCAGCCCGCGGTCGCCGAGCGACCGCAGCGCGAAGCGGTACAGCTCGGGCCCGTGGGCGGCATACACCGCCCGGACACCGTCGTCGCCGGCCAGCACAGGCCGTCCTTCGACCATCACTGCGGAGGATACGGCCGCGGGGACACGCGAGTTCATCGAACCGATCGGGGCCGCCGTCCGTACTGGTTCACGTCTGCACCGAGAGGGTCTCGCCCAGGGGGTCACATGCACCATTTCCACATCCGCGTGCTGGCGACGGTCGCCGTCGCGGCATTCGCACTCGCGGCCTGCGGGAGCAACAGCAAATCGTCGGCCGCGAGCGCCACCACCGGCGCTCCGACCACCGGTGCGGCCTACACGACCACCGTTGCGCCCGACAGTACGACCGCAGCACCGTCGACAACGGTCTCGGTCTCGGTCGCGACCACGACGCTCGGCAAGGTGCTCGTCGACGCCAAGGGCCTCACCTTGTACCGCTTCGACAACGACACCACGGCCGGCGCGAGTACCTGCACGACCGACCCGTGCGCGTCGAACTGGCCGGCGGCGACCGTGACCGGTACGCCCACCGCCGGCGCCGGAGTCGACGCGGCCAAGCTGACGACCTTCGCCCGCCCCGACGGAACGAAGCAGCTGCAGATCGACGGCCACCCGCTCTACACGTTTGCGGGCGACACCAAGGCCGGCGACACGCAGGGTCAGGGCATCCTCGGCAAGTGGTACGCGGCCGGGCCCACCGGCGCCAAGGTCGGCGCCAACTCCTGATCCGCCTCCCAGATCAGGTCCGAACGGCTGGGGTCCGACTCCAGCCGTTCGGAGCGTCGTCTCAGCCGTTCGGGAAGAAGAGCGAGACGATCTGCTCGTCGACGACGGGCTCACCGCCGGCGCCGGTCCAGCGCGTCTGGAACCAGGTGACCTCCATCGGCCCGCGCCGCGCCGTGCGCGCCAGCGGCTTCGACGTGCGCAGGCGGCCCTCGAGCACGTCGCCGACCCCGACCGGGCGGTGATACGTGAAGTGTTGCTCACCGTGCAGGAACAGGCCGTCGCGGGCGAACGCCGAGCCGGCCTCGTCGCCCGAAGCCGCGTACATCGATCCGGTCCCGCCCTCGGGCTGCAGGTCGGGATACGCGCCCGAATCCGACATCACGAACGTGAACGTCGGCGGCACGGGCACACGATCGAAGCCCGCGGCACGCGCCGCCGCCTCCGATCGGTACACGGGGTTCGTGTCCTTGACGGCACGGGCGAACAGGGCGACCGGCGCGTGGTCGACGCGCACGCGGACCACCGGACCCCAGTCATTCCACTCGAGGTCGTCCGGCGGCTCGTTCCATGCGACACCGGCCGGCTCAGACGACACTCTCCCCCGCTTCCACCCGAGGCCGCAGTAACGCCGCCAGCCGCTCGCGGTGCGCCGACGCGTCGCCGAACGCGAGCTGGTCGAGCTGGGCGCGCTTCAAGAGGAAGTGCAGATCGTGCTCCCACGTGAAGCCGATACCGCCGTGCACCTGCAGCGCCGAAGCCATCACGCGCTTCGACGCGTCGCCGCACCAGATCTTCGCGGTCGACGCCGCCACCGAGGCGTCGCGGTCGCCGGCGCCGATGCACCACGCGGCCCAGTAGACCGTCGAACGCATCCCCTCGACGTCGACGAGCATGTCGGCGCAGCGATGCTTCACCGCTTGGAACGAACCGATCGGGCGCCCGAACTGCACCCGGTCCTTCGCGTACTCGACCGCCATGTCGAGTGCGCGTTCCGCGCTCCCGAGCAGGTCGGCGCTGGTGAAGGTGGCGCCGCGATCGACGAGCCGCGCACATGCGTCGGCGTCGCCGATGCGGCGCGCGGCCGACGGGTCGAATGGCAACCAGCCGAGCTCGCGGGTGAGATCCATCGCCGGCTCGCGTCGCGGCTTGTCGGTGATCTCCATCGCGTACACGCCGCCGTCGGCGAGCACGACCGCGACGTCGGCCGACGGCGCGTACGGAACCGGCGCGGCCGGGTCCCACGCGACGCACGCGATCGCGTCACCGGCCATCAGGCGCTCGACCCAGGCGTCGTCGCCGGCCCGGACGAACGCGTCGAGCGCGAGGACGGTGGGCACGAACGGAACCGGCGCCGCGTGCCGGCCGAGCTCCTCGACCAGGACGGCGACCTCGACCGATCCCAACCCGAGACCGCCGCGTTCCTCGTCGAGCTCGACTCCGAGCCAACCCTGGTCGACCATGGCGCCCCAGAGCGTGCGGTCGTAGGGATCGGGAGTGGTGGTGTGGGTCCGGACGCGCGCCGCCGACGCGAGGTCGTCGAGCACGTCGCTTGCGCCGGCCCGCAGTGCGAGCTGATCCTCGGTGAGATCGAAGTCCATGGAGCCGCGAGTCTCTCAGGCCCCGTAAGACATACGTCAATCTGGGTAAGAACTCCGTCGATCCGGCGCCTTCTCCGCCGCCGGACAACCGGTGTCAGCCGGGATCGGTAGATTGCATGTCGCCCGCGATGAAGGAGCCCCCATGTCGGAAGCGCCGGCCAAGCTGTTGTGGAACGGCAAGGAGATCGAGCTCCCGGTCGTGCGTGGCTCCGAGAACGAGTACGCGATCGACATCTCGAAGCTGCGCGCGCAGACCGGCCTGATCACCCTCGACTACGGATTCATGAACACCGGCTCGACGGAGTCGGCGATCACGTTCATCGACGGCGACCTCGGCATCCTGCGCTACCGCGGCTACGACATCGAGGACCTCGCCGAGCAGGAGCACCCGTCGTTCCTCGAGACGGCGTGGCTCGTCATCTACGGCGAGCTCCCGACCGTCGCCGAACGCGACGAGTTCAGCCGCCAGATCCGTCTGCACACCCTCGTCCACGAAGACGTCAAGCGCTTCTACTACGGCTTCCCGAAGGACGCGCACCCGATGGCCACCACCGCATCGGTGGTGAACGCGCTGGCGACCTTCTACCAGGACTCGCGAAGACCCGCACGATCCCGATCAGATTCAGCTCTCGATCGTGCGGCTGATGGCGAAGCTCCCCACCGTCGCGGCGTACTCGTACAAGCAGTCGATCGGCCAGCCGTTCCTCTACCCCGACAACTCCCTCGACCTCATCGAGAACTTCCTCCGGATGATGTTCGCGGTGCCGTCGGAGCCGTACGAGGTGTCGCCGACGATCGTGCACGCGCTCAAGCAGCTGCTGATCCTGCACGCCGACCACGAGCAGAACTGCTCCACGTCGACCGTGCGGATGGTCGGTTCCGCGGAGGCGAACCTCTACGCGTCGATCGCGGCCGGGGTCGACGCGCTGTGGGGCCCGCTTGCACGGCGGCGCGAACCAGGCGTGCGTCGAGATGCTCGAGAACATCCGCGACGACGGCGGCGACGTGAGCGAGGCGGTGCGGCGGGCGAAGGATCCCAACGACCCGTTCCGGCTCTCGGGCTTCGGTCACCGCGTCTACAAGAACTACGACCCCCGGGCCAAGATCCTCAAGGGCACGGCCGAGCGGGTACTGAACGAGCTGAAGTCGAAGGACGTGCTCTTCGACATCGCGCTCCAGCTCGAAGAGGTCGCGCTCACCGACCAGTACTTCATCGACAAGAAGCTGTACCCGAACGTCGACTTCTACTCGGGCCTGATCTACCGCGCGATGGGCTTCCCCACCGACATGTTCCCGGTGCTGTTCGCGATCGGCCGCCTGCCCGGATGGATCGCGCACTGGTGGGAAGGCAACGAGAACCCGAAGACGAAGATCGGGCGCCCGCGCCAGATCTACACGGGTCCGGTCGAGCGCAAGTACGTGCCGATCGACCAGCGCGTCTGAACTGAGCTTTCGCGCGCCATGGACCTGCGCGCGACTCCTTCCGAAGCGGCACTCCGCGACGAGGTGCGCGACTGGCTGCGGGCGAACCTCCCGTGGGAGTACGGCAAGGGTTTGCCGCCCCGCTTCGATGACCTCGCCGACGAGGTCGCGTTCGGGCGGGCCTGGCAGGCGAAGCTCGCGAGCGGGCGCCTGGTCGGTGTCGCGTGGCCGCGGGAGTACGGCGGTCGCGGCGGCGGTCCGGTCGAGCACTACATCGTGACCGAGGAGCTCGCGCGCGCCCGCGCGCCCGAGCTCGTCGGGCGGATCGGCGTCAACCTCGTCGGGCCCACGTTGCTCGGCCACGGCACGCCCGAGCAAAGGGCACGCTTGCTCCCGCGCATCCTCGACGCGACGGAGATCTGGTGCCAGCTCTTCAGCGAGCCCGGCGCGGGCAGCGACCTCACATCGCTCACCACTCGCGCGGCCAAGGTCGACGGCGGCTTCCTCGTGAACGGCCAGAAGGTCTGGACGAGCTACGCGCAGTTCGCCGACTGGGGCTGGTGCCTCGCCCGCACCGATCCGGACGCCCCGAAGAGCAAGGGCATCTCCGCGCTCGCGATCGACATGCACGCACCCGGCGTGGAGGTCCGGCCGCTGCGCCAGATCACCGACGAGTCGGAGTTCAACGAGGTCTTCTTCTCCGACGTCTTCGTCCCCGACGACCAGCTCGTCGGCCCGCTACACGAGGGCTGGCGCGTCGCGAACTCCACCCTGACCCACGAGCGGGGCGTCAATCCCGCGCCAGCTCGTCGCGCACGCGCAGCTGCTCGACGAGCTCTGGCGCCTCGGGCTCGAACGCGACGCGCTCGACGATCCGCGGCTCGCCGGCCGGCTCGCCCAGGCATTCGTCGAGGTTCGGATCTTCCAACTCCACAACTGGCGGTCGATCTCGCGCACCGCAAAGGGTGCCGAGCCCGGCCCGGTGGGCAGCATCAACAAGCTCTGGTGGAGCGAGATGAGCAAGCGCCTGCATGACACGGCAATGGCGGTGGTCGGACCCGCGCAGCCGCTCTGGCGTGGCGCCGAGGGCAACCCCGGCGACGGCGCCTGGCAGCGTTCGTGGCTCTACTACCAGGCCAGTTCGATCTGGGCGGGCACGAACGAGATCCAGCGCAACGTCATCGGCGAACGCACCCTCGGGCTCCCCCGGGAAAAGGGCTGAACCGCGGGCGCCCTCCGTTCCGTACACCAGGTATGCAACGACGCGTCTTCACCTTCATCGCCATATCCGTGCTCGCCATCGGCCTCGCCGCGTGCGGAAGTAGCGCAAAGAGCGCGCCACCCGCGTCCGCCGGCGCGCAGATCACGATCGACTCCGCGTTTACCTTCAAGGTGACTCCGGTGAAGGCCGGATCGACGGTCACCGTCAAGAACGACAGTGCCTCACAGCACACCGTCACGCAGGACGGCGGCGGATTCAACGTGACGATCGACCCGGGGAAGACCGCGACGTTCACCGCGCCGGCTGCAGGCACGTACGCGTTCCACTGCAACATCCACAACTCCATGAAGGGCACGCTCACCGTCGACTGACGGGCGCAACGGCACCTACATCTCGCGTTCGGGCGGGTAACGCGCCCGTGACGGTCATCGGAGCAGGGTCGTGGCTGCCCTTCCCGGTGTCCGGAAGAGGCCGTCCTCGACGACTGCGAGACCCTGCACATGCCGCAAGTACGCCGTGGGTTCGTTGCCCTCATCTGCGTGATCGCGGTGGTCCTCGGCGTCGCGCCGACCGCCTTCGCACAAGCCGCCGCCTCGGACCCCGCCGTCGCGCCGCCGACGCCCGTGCACGCTCGAGGAACGACCACCGGCCCCGGCTACTGGGTTGCCGACAACCTGGGCGACGTCTTCTCGGGTGGCGCGGCGACGTTCCGCGGCTCCACCGGCGGCGTCGCACTCAACCGACCGATCGTCGACATCGCCTCGACCCCGACCCGCAAGGGCTACTGGTTGGTCGCGTCCGACGGCGGCATCTTCTCCTTCGGCGACGCCGTGTTCCACGGCTCGACCGGAGCGATCGCACTGAACATGCCGATCGTCGGCATGGCGTCGACGCCGACGGGCAACGGGTACTGGTTGGTCGCCTCGGACGGCGGCATCTTCTCCTTCGGCGACGCGGACTTCTACGGCTCGACCGGCGCCATGACGTTGAACAAGCCGATCGTCGGGATGACGTCATCCCCGTCGGGTCTGGGTTACACATTGGTCGCGTCCGACGGCGGCGTCTTCTCCTTCGGCGACGCCGTGTTCCACGGATCCACCGGCAACATCGTGCTCAACCAGCCGATCACCGGCATCGCCTCCACCCCGACCGGCGACGGCTACTGGATGGTCGCGGCCGACGGCGGCATCTTCTCCTTCGGAGACGCCCGGTTCTTCGGATCGACCGGCGCCATCGTGCTCAACCAGCCGATCGTGGGCATGGCATCGACCCCGACCGGCGACGGCTACTGGTTCGTGGCGGCCGACGGCGGCGTGTTCTCCTTCGGAGGCGCCCACTTCCTCGGCTCCGCCACCACGAGCATGCACTCGAGCGTGGTCGCCATGGCGGCCTCGGCGCCGGTGCCCGCAACGCAGCTGGCGTTCACGACCGAGCCCGGCGGGTCTGCTGCGGGCGACACGTTCTCCGTCCAGTCCATCGTGACGACCGAGAACGCCGGCGGTGGGATCGCGCTCACCGATACGAGCGCCGTCACGCTGGCCATCACCACACCCGGCGGCGCGACGTTGTCGTGCGCCGCCAACCCGAGCGCCGCCGTCGCCGGCGTCGCGCGCTTCGCGAACTGCGGTATCGACCTGCCCGGTACCTACACACTGACCGCGACCGACGGCGCACTGACGTCCGCGGTCAGCGACAGCGTCACCATCACGCCCTCGGCAACGCAGCTCGCGTTCACGACCCAGCCCAGCGCGGCGGCCGGCGGCGGTTCGCCGTTCGTCGTGCAGCCGGTCGTGACGGTGCGCGACGGCAACGGCGACACGGTCGCCACCAACACGAGCAGCGTGACCTTGGCGCTCACGACCGCCGCCGGTGCGACGCTCGTGTGCACCCCGACCACCACCAAAGCGGCCGTCGCCGGAGTCGCGACCTTCACGGGCTGCGCCATCGACCGTGCCAGTCTCACTCCCTACACCCTGACCGCGACCGACGGCTCGCTCGCTCCGGCCGTCAGCACGGCGACGACCGTCTCGGTCGGCGCCGCGTCGAAACTGGGGTTCATCAGACAACCGAGCGCTTCGACCGGCGGTGTCGCTTTCGGAACCCAACCTCGCGTGGCCGTGCAGGACGCGGGCGGCAATACGGTGACCGGAAATGCAAGCCCAATCACTCTGACCCTCACACGGCCCTCCGATCCAGTGGGGGCGTCGTTGACCTGCACGACGAACCCGGTTACTCCGATCGCAGGAGTCGCTTCTTTCGCGAGCTGCAAGGTCGACCTCGCGAGCACGACGACGTACACGCTCCTTGCCACCGCGACGACCGGCCCGGCCGCTACGACGAGCAACCCGTTCACAATCGCGATCGGCGCCATAGCTCAACTGGTGTTCAACCGCCAGCCGAGTGCCTTGACAGCCGACGGCACGCCATTCGCGCAACAGCCACAGGTATCGGTCGAAGACGCGGGAGGGAACCTCGTTGCGACCGACAACGCCAGCTCACTGACGCTGGACCTGACGCGACCTTCCAGCCCAATCGGTGCCGTGCTCTCCTGTACGCCGAACACCATCACTGTGAGCGCGGGAGTCGGGACCTTCACCGGCTGCAGCGTCGACCTCGTCGGCAACTACACCCTCACTGCGACCGACACCACTGAGACGTTAAGCGTGATCAGCGACGTCATATCAATCACCCTGACGGGATAATCCCCAGGCTTCTCTGTCACGCAACGCGCGCGACGTAGCGGCAGATCGCTGCGGCTTCGGCGATCGGGTCGACGTTGCGCAGTCGCGCGCTGCGCAGCGCGCACCACCAACACGACGCGACGGCGCCCTCGAGCGCGTGCAGGTCGCCGTGTGACATCGCGTCGTCGACGAAGACGGCGCGCGCGATGCCTTCGACCGGGTCCGGGACACGCGCAACATGCAGGCACTCGACGCCCAAGGTCACCAACGCGGGATCGCCGAATCGCTCGATGGCGGCATGCGGGAACTCTCGAACGATCCCGGCCGCACCATCCGGCGGCGGGGCGAGGCGGAGGTAGACGCGCGCGACCGCGGGGGCGGCGCGTACCGCGGCGGATGCGGTGCCCGCTTCGCAGGTGTCGTCGAGCAGCATTCGCAACCCCTCGTCGTCGCCCCGCAGGCACGCGACCACCGGCGCGATCAGCGCGCCTACCGCGCGAGCGGCATCCGGGAGCTCGGGGTCGGGCCGGATCGACATTCCTTCCGTTTCGGCACGTCGGCGGCCGGGAGTAAGCGGACCGGGCCAACCACGCCACCGCTACCATCCTTGCGCGTGACGAACCCCACCGACGCGGAGAGCGCGTCCACGATCCGCTACTCGGCCGATGGCGCAATTGCCACCATCACGCTGAACCGGCCGCAGGCGGCGAACGCACAGAACAGTCGGATGATCGACGAGCTCGACGCCGCGTTCGACCGCGCCGACGCCGACGCCGACGTCCGGGTCATCGTCCTCGCCGCGGAAGGCAAACACTTCTCCGCCGGCCACGACCTCAAAGAGCTCCTCGCCGGCGAAGAGCAATGGTCGGCGCTGCGCGCCACACCGGAGGGCAAGCTGCACCACGAGCAGGTCATGTACTTCGACAAGCTCGTCAAGATCCGCGACCTGCGCAAGGTGACCATCGCGGCCGTGCAGGGAACCTGCTCCGCCGCGGGCCTCATGCTCGCGTGCATGTGCGACCTCATCGTCGCCGCCGACGATGCCCGGTTCTCGAATCCCGTGCTGCGCATGTCGGGGGTAGGCGTCGAGCTGCTCGTCGAGCCGTGGGAGCTCGGTCCCCGCAAAGCCAAGGAGTTCCTGTTCTGCGCGCAGACGTTCGACGCAGCCGACGCGGAACGCTACGGACTCGTGAACCGTGTCGTACCTCGCGCGGAGTTGGGGAACGCCGCGCGCGACATGGCCGAGCAGGTCGCGCTCGTCCCACCGGTCACGGCGCAAGCCGTGAAGGCGTCGATCAACAACATGGTCGACGGTATGGGTCAGCGCGAGTCATGGCGCTACCACTTCATGGTTCACCAGTTCGTTTCGAACACGCCCACCGCGCTCGACAAAGCACGAAGCGCGCAAGGCGGGCGGGATGGACGCCGTCAAGAAGGAACAAGGGCGTCCGTGAGCGGAGCCCTCGAGGGCGTCCGGGTCCTCGACATCGGAACTCGCATCGCCGCGCCGTTCTGCGCCGGCCTCCTCGGCGAGCAGGGCGCCGAGGTCATCAAGATCGAACAGCCGCGCGGCGGCGACTTCATGCGCGAGATCGGCCCGTTCGTCGACGGCTACTCGTTGTTCTGGGCGGTCGAAGGACGGGGCCGCAAGAGCGTCACCCTCGACCTGCGAACCCCCGAAGGCCAAGACGTGTTCCGGCGGCTCGCCGCGACCGCCGACGTCGTGGTCGAGAACTTCCGGCCCGGCACCCTCGAGCAGTGGAACATCGCCCCGGACCGGCTCCCCGAACGCCTCGTCACCGTGCGCATCTCGATGTTCGGTCAGGACGGCCCCTACACCGCGCGACCCGGGCTCGACCGCGTCGGGATCGGCTACGGCGGGCTGCTGCACCTCACCGGTTACCCCGATCGACCGCCCGTGCGCGTGGGCGTGACGATCTCCGACTACCTGACCGGCGTGTTCGCCGCGCACGCGGCAGTCGCCGCTCTGTACGCGCGCGACGCGCGCGGCGGGAGCGGCGCGGTGATCGACGCCGCGCTCTACGGCTCCGTCCTGCGCATCCTCGAATGGACGCTCCCGGCCTACGACCGGCTGGGAACGATCCGGAGCCGGGAGGGCAACCGGCTCGCGAACTCGGCGCCGCTCGACAACTACCCGACCAGAGACGGCAAGTACGTGTGCATCGTCGCCGGTTCCGACGCCAACTTCGCGCGGCTGTGCAAGGCGATGGACCAGCCGGATCTCCTCGACGACCCGCGCTTCGCACGGCTCGCCGATCGGGCCGCGCACGGTGACACGATCAACGGCATCGTCGCCGAGTGGACCGCGGGCCTCGACGCCCGCACGATCGAAGATCGCTGCGTGGCGCACGACGTGCCCGTCGCCACTGCGTACACGTCGGCCGACATCTTTGCCGACCCACATTTCGAGGCGCGAAACGATCTGGTGACCGTCGACGATCCCGTCATCGGACCGGTGCGCCAGCAGGCCCCGTATCCGCGGCAATGTCGGCGAGGCGCCGGTCGCACCCGCGGGCGCGCCTCGCTTGGGCGAGCACACCGATGAGGTCCTGTCGAAACTGCTCGAGCTCTCGTCCGACGAGATCGGCGCGCTCCGGTCGAAAGGGATCGTATGACGGCGCGCGCGATCTACGACGGGCTGTTCGAGACCGCCGCCGACGGCTCGATCGACCTGATCGGCGGCTACTCGCCGACGAGCGACAGGTATCACTTCCCCCTGCTGGACACGTGCCCCTATACCGGCGCCACCGACGTGCGGCGCGTCGTGCTCTCGCGCGAGGCCACGCTGTGGGCCTGGACAGCCGTCACCGCGGCGCCACCCGGCTACACGGGGTCCGTGCCATACGGGTTCGGTGTGGTCGAGCTCGTGCGCGAGCGACTGCGCGTCATCACACGCCTGCGCGAATCGGATCCGACGAAGCTCGAGTTCGGCCGGCCCATGACACTCGTCGCCGACGAGCTGCCCGGCGGAGTGGTGACGTGGGCGTTCGCATAACCGGAACGGGCATCCACCCCTTCGGGCGGTTCGAGGGCAAGACACCCACCGAGATGGGTGTCGCCGCGGTACGCGCCGCGCTCGACGAAGCCGGCAACCCGCCGTTCCAAGCCGCCTTCTGCGGTACGGCGTACGGCGGGGTCGCATCGGGCCACAAGGTGCTCGGCGCGCTGGCGCTCACCGGCGTCCCCATCGTCGACATCGAAGCCGGCTGCGCGAGCGGCGGCGCGGCGTTGCAGCTCGCGGCCGGCGCGATCCGGGCCGGTCAGTACGACTGCGCGCTCGTGTTCGGCGTCGAGAAGATGCCCAAGGGGATCATCCGATCCTCGTTCTTCGAGCCCTGGCGCGAGGAGGCCGGGCTCGCGGCGACCCCCGCGTACTTCGCGCTGCGGGCGCAGCGACTCCTGCGCGAGACCGGGCTCACGAAGGAACATCTCGCCGAGGTGGTGGTCAAGAATCGCCGCAACGGCGTGAACAATCCGAACGCCATGTTCCGCAAGGAGGTGTCGGTCGACGAAGTGCTCGCGTCGCGTCGTCGTGTGCGAACCGCTGCATCTGTGGATGCTGTGCTCGCCCAACGAGGGCGCGGCGGCGCTGGTGCTCCAACGGGGCGACGGCGGTGTGCAGCTCGCTTCGGCCCGACTGCGCTCACATCTCCCCGGCAGCGTGCTCGGCGAGGCCACGCCGCTCTGCGGCATCGACGATCGCGACATCACTCCCCCGTCGACACTCGCGGCCCGCGACGCGTACGCAGAAGCCGGCGTCGCGCCCGTCGGACCTCGACGTGGTCGAGTGCCAGGACACCGACGCAGCCCGCGAGCTGCTCGCCTACCAGGAGCTCGACCTGTGTGTGCCGGGCGATCAGGCGAAACTGCTCGCGGAACCGCGAGTGACGGTGAACCCGAGCGGCGGACTCCTGTCGAAGGGCGAGCCACTCGGCGCGTCGGCGCTCGGTCAGGTCGTCGAGATCGTGCACCAGTTGCGCGGCGACGCCGGACCGCGCCAGATCGAGAACGCGCGCGTGGGACTGGCACACACCGTCGGGCGCGGCGCCAACGCGGCGTGCGTCATCGTCACCCGCTAGCACTCGCCGAACATCAGCGCGCCCGGAGGAACCAGCCGCGCGGGTCCCACCGTCGCAGTGCCGCCACCTCGTCGGCCGTCGGTTCGTCGAGCACGGGAAGCACAGTGCTCGGCTCGTCGAGCTCCCAACCGCAGAGGGCCCGCACGTCACCGAAGGAGACACCCGGCGCGAGCGCGACGACCTGCAATACGCCGTCGCGCTTTTCGAAGAGCGCAAGGTCGGTGACGAGCGCCTGCACGTGGGTTCCCGGCGACGTGACGTAGCCGCAATCGGCGACGGTACGTTGGCGCGTGAGCGTCGCCACGATCACGTTCTCGGCCGCCGTGCTCGCAACGTCGTTCCCGCCACCGGAACCGACGAGAAATGGGCGAGGCGGGATCCACGTGGAGTTGATGTTGCCGAAGCGGTCCACCTGCGCGCCGCCCAGGCAGCCGATCGTGGTCGTCCCCGGGCCGCCGACGATCGCGCCGAGCACGACCTGCGCGTCGGCGAGCATCGTCGCGGTCGGGAAGTTGCGATGGTTGAGCACGAACGGATCACCGAACGTCGCGTCGTAGTCCCAGAGCCCGATCTCTGCGGTGAGCTTCACGTCGGAACCCGCGTCTCTCGCGATCTGCACACCGAGCCACGCCGCGAGATTGGCGACGCCGGCCCCGGCGAGCACGGCGTGCGCGCCGGTTGCGGCGACGCGCGCCGCGAGATGACGCGCACCCCACACCGCGGCGCGCTCCCACGCGTTCACGGGCGCGTCGAGATCCGGCGGGAACGCGGCGGCATCGGCACGCCACGATTCGGGATCGGCCTTGGCTCGCAACATCGCGATGCGATCGGGACCCAGGCGTTCGAGCCATTGGTCCTGCGACTCGACGTCGAGCACCCAGTGCTTGATCCACGCGTCGAACTCTTCGGCGTCGGCGCGGGTCGCGGCGCGGGCGTCGACCCAGAAGTCGTAGTCCTCGCCGTAACCGTCGACCGGGACCGCGCCGGTGTAGAGACCGCCCGGATGCGCACCCATGGGGCACTCCACGACCGCGAGCACCCGATGCGCGGGGATCCGCACGAGGTGCGACCACGGGCGTACGTCGTCGACGATGCGTTCGACCGTGACGATCACGCCCCGCCGGGCCGCCAGCGCGCCCCATACCCCCTCGAGGAGCGGGGGATGCACCACCACGTTGCCCGCCCGATCGGCGACCAACGCGTGCATGAGAGTGACATCGGGCACGAGCGGCGAGAGCAGCCCGACCTCTCCGAACGGGGAGTCGACCAGCGAGAACCCTTCGTTGTCCTCCATCGACGAGCCCGCGATCGAACGGGTGACGATCGCAGGCAAGCCGCGCGCCGCGGCCTCCAAACGCTGTGAGAATGCAAGGAACGACCAGTGCTCCACCTGAACGTCGCCCCGCTCGTACGCGCCCGCGAACCACGGATTGGGAGTGAAGTTGGGGAACGTGTCACCTGAGTAGCCCGTGATCACTTTTGTTACCAACCCACCGCGAAAGAACAGCGCACCGAGGCTCGACAGCGACAGCATCGCCAGTGTGAACCTGGGATCGCGGCCCCACCATTGCCGCACGACCTCACGGGTGGCCGCGGTCCAGCGCGTGTGCCCGACGATCGGATGGAGGACATCGCCGGCCTCGACGTGTTGGGCGATTGCATCGCTCAGGGACGCGGATTTGTCCGGCATTGCCCGAAAACTAGCCAGCCGATTGGGCCGCTACCCTTTTTGTGTGGTCGCGCACGCACTCACACCCGATCCCGTGCCGGCACTCGGCCGTCCGATCGTGACGCCCGTTGTCGCCGCGGCGCCCTCGAACGGGCGGCGCTATCGCGGACTCTCGGCCGAAGAACGCCGGGCCGATCAGCGCCGCCGTCTCGTACGGGCGGCAATCGACGAGTTCGCTGCGCGCGGCTACCACCACACGTCGGTCGAGGACATCGTCCGCAGTGCGCGTACGAGCCGGACCGCGTTCTACGCCTTCTTCGACAACCGTGAAGACGCGATGTACGGAGCGCTGC
This sequence comes from uncultured Actinomycetes bacterium, assembly GCA_963812205.1. Classification (GTDB taxonomy): domain Bacteria; phylum Actinomycetota; class Acidimicrobiia; order IMCC26256; family PALSA-610; genus PALSA-610. The sequence continues at coordinate 445,526 of CAWEUJ010000002.1, read as the reverse complement.
AGATGTGCCTGCGTTCGCTGCTCGAGGCGATGCGGTGCAAGCTCCACGCCGCCGCGCCGGGGTCGAGCCTGACCGAGGTCGCCGTGCGCGCCTACGTCGACTCTCTCGTCGCCGATCCGTTGGCCGCGCGCATCATCTTGCTCGAAGGAGTCGGCACGTCGCCCGAGGTGAACGCGTTGCGCAGCCGGATCCGGCGCGAGATCGCCGAACTCATCCGCGAGCTCTGGGCGCGCACCGACGCACAGGCCGCCGACAGCCCGCAGGCCGCCGCGATCTCCGTCGGCGTTTTCGGCATCCTCTTCGAGACGATGGTGCACCTCGCGGAGACGAACCGGCTGTCGGAGGCGGAGGCGCACATCCCGGCGCTCGTCACCGCCATCGATCGCGTCCTCGCGTAACATCTCGCCGGGTGAAGCTCGGCATCGTCACCCCCGGCCTGACCCTGTTGCCCCACGCGCACGCGCACTGGGAGACGGAGGCGTCGTTCGCTGACATCGCCTCTCTCGTACGGGAAGCCGAACGGCTCGGATACCACCACTGCACGTGCAGCGAACACGTCGCAGTCCCGGCTGATGTCGCGCGCGTCCGCGGTGGTCGCTACTACGACCCGCTCTCCACGTTCGGCGCGCTCGGTGCGCTCACCACGACGATCCGCTTCGCCGCGCACGTCCTGGTCCTCGGCTACCACCACCCGCTCGAGATCGCGAAGCGGTACGGCACGCTCGACGTCGTCAGCGGCGGGCGCGTGGTTCTCGGTGTCGGCGTCGGCTCGCTCCGAGAGGAGTTCGAGTTGCTGGGCGCACCGTTCGACGACCGCGGCCCCCGCGCCGACGAGGCGATGCGCGCGCTCCGGGCGGCGTTGTCGCAGCCCGAGCCCGAGTTCCACGGCGACTACTACGACTTCGGGGGCTTCCTCGTCGAGCCCTGCGCGATCCAAGCGCACGTGCCACTGTGGGTCGGAGGACGGACGTACCGATCGTTGCGCCGCGCGGTCGAGCTCGGCGACGGCTGGGCCCCGTTCGGTCTGCGCACCGGCGAACTCGCGGCGATGCTCGAGCAGGCCCGGTCGACGCCGGCGTGGGCCGAACGAACAACCCCGCTCGACGTGATCGTGCAAAACGAGCACCCGCTCGACCCGGTCGCCGAACCCGGCCGCGTCGCCGAGCAGCTGGCGCGTTTCACCGCCATCGGCGCGACCGGGCTGAACGTCAGATTCGTCCACCACTCGCCGGCCCACTACCGCGAACAGCTCGCCGCCCTCGCGACCATCGCCCCCGAATAGCCCCGAGAGTCGGCAGGGCTAGAGGCGTTCGATGACCGTGGCGTTGGCTTGGCCGCCGCCTTCGCACATGGTCTGGAACCCGTAGCGGCCGCCGGTCTGTTCGAGATGTCGCAGGAGGCGGGTCATCAGGGCGACACCCGACGCGCCGAGCGGATGACCGAGGGCGATCGCGCCGCCGCGGGGGTTGAAGCGGTCCATCGGGTAGCCGAATTCCTTCTGCCACATCAGGGCGATCGCGGCAAAGGCCTCGTTGCACTCGACCGCGTCGAACTCCTCGATCGTCATGCCCGAACGTTCCATCAGCTTGTAGGTCACCGGCACCGGGGCGGACAGCACGAGGACGGGGTCTTCGGCGGCAACGGCGAAGTGACGGAAGCGGGCGCGCACGGCCAGGCCGTGCTGTTCCGCGAAGTCGGCCGACGCGATGATCATCGCGGAAGCGCCGTCGGTCATCTGCGACGAGTTGGCGGCGGTGATGTCGGGCGCGGGTTGCTCTTCGGAAACCCACGCGGGCGGGCGCGCCGCGATCTGCTCCAGTGACGCGCTGCGCCGAATCCCTTCGTCGGTCTCCAGCATCGCACCGGTTCGTTCACCCGTCTCCGGATCGACGATCGGCACGGGGATGATCTCGCCGGCGAAGAACCCGTTGTCGGTGTTGGTCGTGGCTCGCTGATGCGACTGCAGCGAGTACTCGTCCATCTCCGCACGCGTGATGCCCCACTTGTCGGCCAGGATCTGCGCCACCCAGAACTGGATGCCCAGCGTGTTGTCGGTCTGGGTGAGGAACTCGCCGCTGAACGGACCGGTGCCGCCGCGCGCGTTCGAGGACATCGGCGCGCGCGTCATCGACTCGACGCCACACGCGATCCCGATGTCGTACGCGCCCGCGATCACGCCTTGCGCGACGAAGTGCGCGGCCTGCTGCGACGAGCCGCACTGGCGGTCGACGCTCGTGGCCGGAACGCTCCAGGGCAGGCCGCCGGCAACCCATGCGTTGCGCGTCACGTTGCAGCCCTGCTCGCCCGACTGCGTCACGCACCCACCGACGACATCGTCGATGCGGGCAGGATCGATGTCGTTGCGCTCGATCAGCGTGCGCAACACCAACCCGAGCAGATCCGTTGGGTGCCAACCGGCCAGCGCGCCCTTGCGTTTGCCGAACGCAGACCGGGCGCAATCGACGATCACCGCTTCGCGGGCCATAACCTGACTGTATGCGGATCGCCGTCCTGGTGAAGCAGATCCCCAAGTTCGAGGAGATGGAGCTCGGCGCCGACGGGCGGCTGAAGCGCGACGGCATCGAGCTCGAGCTCAACCCGTACTGCCGGCGCGCGGTCAGCCAAGGTGTCGAGCTCGCGGCGACGCGGCCGGGATCGAGCGTCACCGTCGTCACGCTCGGACCCCCCAGTGCCGAGGACTCGTTGCGCGAGGCCATCGCGTGGGGCACCCGAGCGCGAGGTCGACACCAACGGTGTGCTCGTCACCGACCCGGCGTTCGCTGGATCCGACACCCTCGCCACCGCAAAGGCGCTCGCGGCCGCGCTCGGGCAGGAGGGTCCGTTCGATCTCGTGCTCACCGGCCGCAACTCCGTCGACGCCGACACCGGTCAGGTCGCGCCACAGCTCGCGTACATGTGCGACCTGCCGTTCCTGAGCGGGGTGCGACACCTCGCGATCGACGGCGATCTCGTCTCCGCGCGTTGCGAGCACGACGACGGCTGGCTCCAAGCCGAGGTCCGCCTGCCCGCGATCCTCTCGTGCGCCGAGCGATTGATCGACCCGGCCAAGGTCGAACCGCCCGAGCGCGCGGCGGTTCCCGCGTACCGCATCCGCCGCCTGACCGCGGCCGAGCTCGGCCCGGGGCCGTGGGGCGCCGCGGCGTCGCCGACATCGGTGGGGCACGTGAAGGTCATGGCCGTTGCCCGCGCCCGGCGCGTCGACGCCGACGCGCCGGTCGCCGACCAGGCGCGCGCCGCGGTCCGGATGCTGCACGAGCGGGGCGCGCTCGCGGAAACGTCAGGTCGCTCCGGCCCCACCGGAACGGTCACGCCCGCGCGTCCGGGCGAGCCCGTCACGATGGTCGTCGCGGAACCCGACCGAGCGCACGACACGCGCGAGCTCCTCGGCGCGGCCGCCGCGCTGACCGGCAACGTGCTCGTGACACTCTCCGAGTCGCCGGCCGGCATGCCGCTGAGCGCGTGGGGCGCCGACCGGATCGCTCACCTCGACTGCGAGAACCTCGAAGAAGACGTCGCCGCGCGCCGTCACGGCGCTCGCGCGGGAGACGCAGCCTTGGGCGATCCTCACCGGTTCGACGGCGTGGGGCCGCGAAGTCGCCTCACGCGTTGCCGCCGCGCTCGGCGCGGGCCTCACCGGCGACGCGGTCGAGCTCGAACGGGACAAGGACCGCCTCGTCGCGTGGAAGCCGGCCTTCGGCGGTCAGCTCGTTGCCGCGATCCATTGCTCGTCCGCCGTGCAGATGGCCACCGTGCGCGCCGGAGTGCTGCCCACGCTCGCACCTCGGGATCCCGCGCCCGCGCCCACGATCACGGTCTCGGCACCATCCCCCACCCCGTCGCGCCCGGGCGCGCCACCGCGTCCGGGTTCTCGCCCGCACGCGCGACGACGATCTCGACGTGCTGGCGGAGGCCCACACCGTCATCGGTGTCGGCCAGGGCGTTTCGCCCGACGCCTACGACGAGCTCGAACCGCTGCGCACGGTGCTCGATGCCCAGCTCGGTGCGACCCGCAAGGTCACCGACAAGGGGTGGCAGCCGCGTTCCCGCCAGATCGGGATCACCGGTCGTTCCATCGCGCCGCGGCTGTTCGTCAGCATCGGCGCGAGCGGGAAGTTCAACCACTCCGTCGGCCTGCGCGCCGCGGGGACCGTGCTGGCGATCAACGCCGATCCCGGCGCGCCGATCTTCGACTGCGCCGACGTCGGCATCGTCGGCGACTGGCGCGTCGTGCTACCGCTCCTCGTCGAGCAGCTCCGCGCCGCGCGCGCTAGCAACGCGTCAGCTCTCCGCAGGCTTCGGTGCGGGCGGGCGCCAGAACGTGACGAGCGTGGCCGTCGCGCCGCCGACCCCCACGACCAACACGATCACGAGCGACCACCAGTTGTGTGGGGTGAAGTCGATCGCGTGATCGAGCGACCAACGGCCCGGGCCGATGCACGCGACCGCGAGCAGACCGGCCAAGAGGTTCATGAGGTATTCCCAGCCCTCGGTCGGGCGGCGGAAAACGAAGAAGCCGGCCTTACGGTGATTCGTGATGAGGGCAACGAGCAGGGTGGCCATGAGTGCCCCCGCCGCGAGCGGCGTGAGCAACCCCAGCACGAGCGCGGCGCCGGCGAAGAGTTCGGTGAGGCTGGCCAGCCAGGCGTGGAAGATCCCCGGCTTCATGCCGAGGCTCTCGAACCACCCGGCCGTGCCCTTGATCTTGCCGCCCCCGTAGATGTGGTTGTAGCCGTGCGCGATCATCGTGGCGCCCAAGGCGACGCGCAGCACGAGCAGACCGAGGTTTGCTTGGTCGATTGCCATGAGCGCGCACAGTAGTACGGTCGAGCCATGGCCCCTTCGGATCCCGCCGAGGACTACGACGCGTTCGAGGAGTTCAATCGCAGCGCCGGAATGGGGATCGTCGAGAATCCGTATCCCCTCTACGCGATGGTCCGGCCCCAACACCCGATGAAGCGCGAGGACGACGAGAGTTCGCTCATCGTTCCCAACGACTCCGACATCGAGTTCATGCCGATCGACCGCAGCGTGGGCGTGTTCACGGCTTACAGCTTCGACGCCGTGCAGCAGGTGCTCAAGGACGGCGACACGTTCTCGTCCAAGGGATACGCCGACATCATGGGCAAGGTGCTCGGCCACTCGATCCTCGAGATGGACGAGCCCGAACACCATCTCTACCGCGGCCTCGTGCAACAGGCGTTCAGCCGCAAAGCCATGGAGACGTGGGAGCGCGAGCTCGTGCGTAACGTCGTCGACGAGCACATCGACGCGTTCGTCGATCGGCCCGAGAGATCGGCCGACCTCGTGCGTGAGGTCACGTTCCCCTTCCCCGTCGTCGTCATCGCGCGCCTGCTCGGCCTCCCGCGCGAAGACCTCCCGATGTTCCACCGCCGCGCGGTCGAAGTGATCAGCGCCGGGTTCGAGCTCGACCGGGCCGAGAACGCCTCGAAGGCCTTGTTCGACTACTTCAGCACGATCATCGCGGATCGGCGCGTGCATCCCGCCGACGACGTCATCTCGGTGCTCGTGAATGCCGAGCTCGACGGAACCCGCCTCAACGACGAAGAGATCTGTTCGTTCCTTCGGCTCCTGCTCCCGGCCGGTGCGGAGACCACGTACCGCTCGTCCTCCAATCTGCTGCACGGCCTGCTCTCGAATCCCGATCAGCTCGACGCGCTGCGCGCCGACCGCACGCTCATGCCGCAGGCGATCGAGGAGGGCCTGCGCTGGGAGGCACCGCTCATCGGCATCATGCGCACGGCCACGCGCGACACCGAAGTCGAGGGTGTGTTCGTACCGGCCGGCTCGTTCGTCGCGGTCAACATCGGTTCTGCGAATCACGACGAGAAGGTGTGGGACGACCCGGAGGACGTTCGACATCTTCCGCCCGCCGCGCCAACACCTCGCGTTCGCGTGGGGACCGCACATGTGCCTCGGTCTGCATCTCGCCCGCATGGAGACCCGGGTGGTGCTCACCCAGCTGCTCGATCGCCTTGCCGGGCTGCGCCCCGATCCCGACGCCGAGCCCGCGGCGATCTCCGGCGCGATCTTCCGCGCGCCGGCGGCTCTGCCCGTCGTGTGGGACTGACCGGCGTGTGGGACTGACCGGCGTGGGGGCTGACCTCGCATGGCACGCAACGTCTTGGGCGGAGAGCTCGCACCGTGCAGCTTCGATCCGCTCACCGGCTTCATGCGCGACGGCTGTTGCGAGCGCGCACGGCGAGGACATCGGCGTGCACCTGGTGTGCGCGGAGATGACCGACGACTTCCTCGCCTTTTCGGCCGAGCGGGGCAACGATCTCGTCACCCCGATGCCCGAGTACGGCTTCGCGGGCCTGAAGGCGGGCGATCGGTGGTGCTTGTGCGCCCCACGTTGGCAAGAGGCCTACGAGGCGGGCGCGGCGCCGCGGGTCCACCTCGCCGCGACCCACGCGGGCGCGATCGAGTGGTGCTCGCTCGAGGCGCTCCAGGCTCACGCCTCGGGAGACTGACCTCGAGGAATGACACCGGTCCGGCGGCGGCCGTACACTGACGCCAACGTCAGGTTCCAGTATCCGAAGGGGAACCCATGCAGCTCGAAGACCTCGTCCTGGTCAGCGTCGACGACCACGTCGTCGAACCACCCGATCTGTTCGAGGGCCGCCTGCCCGCGAAGTACACCGACGTCGCGCCGAGGCTCGTCCGCAAGGAGAGCGGCATCGACGTGTGGCAGTTCATGGGCGCGGAGCTTCCGAACATCGGGCTGAACGCGGTCGCGGGCCGTCCGCCGGAGGAGTACGCGATGGACCCGCAGTCGTTCGACGACATGCGGACGGGTTGCTACGACATCCACGACCGCATCAAGGACATGAACGCGAACGGACTCGCTCGGTTCGATGTGCTTCCCGAGCTTCCCGCAGTTCTGCGGCCAGCTCTTCGCGCGGGCCGCGCAGAAGGACGAGCCGCTCGCGGTCGCGTTGGTGCAGGCGTACAACGACTGGCACATCGAGAGCTGGTGCGGCGCGTACCCGGGACGTTTCATCCCGCTCGCACTCCCGATGATGTGGGACGTCGACAAGATGGCCGCCGAGGTCCGCCGTGTCGCCGACAAGGGTTGCCACGCGGTGACCTTCTCGGAGAACCCGGTGCACCTCGGCTACCCCAGCATCCACTCCGGCCACTGGGACAAGTTCTTCGCGACGTGCGAAGAGGTCGGCACGGTCGTCAACGTGCACATCGGTTCGTCGTCGAAGATGGTGATCACCGCCGACGACGCGCCCATGAGCGTGCTCATCACGTTGTCGCCGATCAACATCGTGCAGGCCGCCGCCGACTTCGTGTGGTCGGCGGCCGCGCAGAAGTTCCCGAAGATGAAGTACGCGCTGAGCGAGGGTGGGATCGGCTGGATCCCCTACTTCCGTGAGCGCATCGACTACACGTTCGACCGTCATCGCTACTGGACAGGTCAGGACATGGGCGGGCGCCTTCCGAGCCAGGTGTTCGACGAGCAGGTGGTGTGCTGCTGGATCGACGACCCGGTCGGCATCGAGATGCGGCACAAGATGAACGTCGACATGATCTGCTGGGAGTGCGACTACCCGCACTCCGACTCCACGTGGCCGCAGTCGCCGGAACAGTTCATGAAGCAGATGCAGGCCGCGCACTGCGACGACGCCGACATCGACAAGATCTCGCACGCCAACGCGATGCGCCTCTACGACTACGACCCGTTCTCGATCCTCGGCAAGGAGAACTGCACGGTCGGAGCGCTGCGCCACCTGGCCGAGGGCTGGGACACGAGCATCGTGGCCCGCGGCATCAAGGCAACGGGTGTCGGCGCCGCCGATCTGGCCAGGTTCGCCAAGACGCCGCGCGATTAGATCGCAACACCTCGGAGCGGTTCGCTACTCGACTTCGGCCTTGATGCGCTCGAGCGTCGTGCGCATGCCGTTGCGATTGGTGCGCCCGCGGGTCCAGCCGAAGAGCTTCCAGTAGAGGCGCAGCGGGAGTGTCGGCGTGAGCTCGAACGATTCGGTGACGTCGGTACCGTCGCCGGCCGGCTCCAGCACGTAGCGCCACACGTTCAGCGGCTTGCCCTCGGGTCCGACGCCGAACGCGAACTCGCGCCCGGGCTCACAGGCGGAGACGACGCACGTGGTCCAGTAGATCGGGCCCTTACCGTTGCGCTTGACGTGCCCCCGGAACCGGGCTCCGACGGCCGGACCCGTCGCGCCCTCGAGCCACTCGGCCTCGAACGTCTCGGGGCTGTACCTGCCGATCTTGGTGACGTCGCTCACCAGATCCCAGATGCGCTCGGGTGAGGCGGCCATGTGGACGGTGACGGAGTCGTGCATGGCGCAACCCTACGAGGAGATCAGAGGGGGGGCGGAGCCCCTGGGGATCAGCCCACTCGCCGGGGATGGTGACGGAGCTGCGGGACCAGACCGCCACCCTGGAGTGTGCGCAGCGCGCGTTCCTCCTCCGCGTCGATGACCAGCGCCTCCCCGGGCTCGCGCCGGAGGATGAAGCTCACGACGCAATCGTCGCAGGCGTTGGTGTGGGCCATTGCGCAGTCGCCGCAATCGATCGTGCGAACGTTCATGCCCGCCAGCATGGCAAGGCGGTGAGACACCTACCCGGGCGTCGCGTCGGTTACGACGGCGATCTTGTCCCCCGAGGCGCTGCACCAGCGGCACGTGACCTGCTCGACCCGCTCCTCGAGCACGTCTTCTTCTTCGATCTCGAGCTCGCCGCCGATGGTGTAGTGGTGAAACGCGCGGGTGCGGCGCGTCGAAAGCACGTCGAACCGGGTGATGTTGCCGCAGGAGTTGCAGCGGTAACGGGTCGCGCTCACAGCGCCGAAGCCTAGCTGCCACCCGATCGAATCGAACATATGTGCGTGCGAACGCCTGTTCGGCTAGGCTCCCCGACCCGTGGCGCCCACTTCCCCGTTCACGGCGGTGCTCCCCGGATTCGAGCCCGCGCCGCCGGCCGCGTTCGGCGCGCCGCGCCAGCAGTCGCTGGCCGACCTCGGCACGCCGCTCTCGGAGACCACGTTCGTGGTGCTCGATCTCGAGACGACCGGCGGTTCCGCCAACGCCGACGCGATCACCGAGCTCGGCGCGCTCAAGCTGCGGGGCGGCGAGTTGCTCGGGCGGCTCGAGACGCTCGTGAATCCCGGCGTACCGATCCCGCCGATGATCACGATTCTCACGGGCATCACCGAATCGATGGTGCTGCCGGCGCCGCGCATCGCCGAAGTACTCCCGCCCCTGCTGGAATTCGCCCGCGACGCGGTGATCGTCGGCCACAACATCCGCTTCGATTGCGCGTTCCTCGACGCCGCGCTGGTCGCACACGGCTATCCACGCTTGACCAACCGCCGCGTCGACACGCTGGCGCTGGCCCGCCGGCTGGTGCGCGACGAGATCCCGAACCTGAAGCTGCACACGCTCGCGCGCCATTTCCGCACGAGCGTGGAACCGAATCACCGCGCGTACTCCGACGCGGCCGCGACGGCAGAGGTGTTGCACGCGCTGCTCGAGCGGGCCGCGAGCTACGGCGTGCTGGGTCTCGACGACCTGCTGGCACTGCCGAAGATGCGGTCCCATCCCTCGGCCGCGAAGCTCGCGCTCACGGCCCGGTTGCCCCGCAAACCCGGTGTGTACATCTTTCGCGATCGTGATCGCCGGGTGCTGTACGTGGGCAAGGCCACGAACCTGCGCGCCCGGGTGCGTTCGTACTTCGCGTCGGACGATCGTCGCAAGGTTCCGCAGCTGCTGCGCGAGCTCGCGACGATCGACCACCGGGTGTGCGCGACCGCGTTCGAGGCCGAGATCCGGGAGCTGCGGCTGATCCGTGAGCTCCAACCGCGTTTCAATCGCCAGGGGAAGGCGACGCGCACAGACGTCTACCTGAAGCTCACCGACGAGCGCTTTCCCCGGCTGACGGTCGCGCGCACTCCCCCGCGCGATGCAACGGCGCTGGGGCCGTTTCCGTCCACGAACAGCGCGCACCTCGTGCGGGAGGCGATCGAGTCGGCGGTACCCTTGCGCCGCTGTGCGACCCGGATCGGGCGGCGCGCGCCGATCGTCGCGGGCCCGCCATGCGTGCCCGCCCAGCTCGGGGTGGCGGCGTGCCCGTGTCACGGTCACGTCGAAGAGCACACCTACGCCGAGCTCGTGGACTCCGTGACGCGGGCGCTGACCCGCGAGCCCGAGCTCGTGCTCCGGCCCCTCGAGGCGCGGATGCACCGGCTCGCCGAACAGGAGCGCTTCGAGGAGGCGGCGACGACGCGGGATCGGCTCGGCGCGCTCGCGCGGGCGCTCGGGCGGAGGCGGACGGTTGCGATGTGGCGGGGCGTCGATCGCCTGGTCGTGGAGTGCGACGGGCAGCGCATCGAGATCCGCCGCGGCCTCGTCCACTGGCCCGGCGACACCCCCCGCCTGACACACGAAGCCGGGCGACGACTCGGCACCTCGGATAGGCAATACGACAGCGCGGGGTCCGACATCGCCGAGATCCTCACGGTCGATCGCTGGCTGGCCCGCAACGCACCGAGGATCCGCATCGTCCGCGTCGACGGCGTGCTCTCGTCCCAGCTCCCCCGGATCGCCCCGGCCGGCCCGGCGACATCGTGACCGAGCTCGAGCGCCGGCGCGTGGGCCGCGGCCGAACCCGGCGAATGCTCCCGAAAGGCGAAAACCGGCGCCCGCGGCATCGGCGGCGGACAAACCACACTCAAGGGCGGAGCGAAGCGGGACGACCCACTGCTCTATGCAAGGGGACGACGGGGTCGAGGCGGGGTGTCATTTCGCCGGTGTCAACACGTGGCTGCTGATCCGGTATCTGCGAGCGGAGCAACCCCCTGAAGCAATCGAGCGGCTCCTGCAAACCGCCGGCGACTCGCGCACCGCCGACGAGCTGTCCGACCTCGCAACGTGGAGCTCGTACGACCAGCTGCGTCGGCTCCTGGAATCGGCGTCCACCATGTTCGGCGGCGCCGACACGTTGCGCGCCGCCGCGGGCGGCGGCCTCGCCGATCCGTCGATGCCGGAGATGACCAACCTGTTGCAGTCGCTCGGTTCGCCCGAGGCGTTGCTGTCGATGATCGCGGAATCGGGAGGCGCGAGCCTCGCCCCGGTGATCGCGCTCGAAGGTCACGCGGTCGGCCCGACCGAGTGGATCGTCCACGAACGCTTCGTCGACGGCTTCGCTCCGTTCCCCGCCTACTGCTCCTGGGCGGCCGGCCTGTACTCGAACATCCCGAAGCTGTTCGGCATGCGGCCCGAGGTCGAGCACGTCGCGTGCGCGTGCGACGGCGCGCCCGCGTGCGAGTACCACCTCCGCTGGTTCCCCGACGAGCCCGGCGCGACCACCGAATTCCTCGAGTCACGCGTCGAGATCCTGACCGCCCGGCTCGAGGCGCTGCACGAGACGGTCGGCGACCTCGTCTCCGACAACGACCTCGAGCGCGTCCTCACCAAGATCGTGTCGTCGGCCGCGCACGCGATGAACGCGCCCATCTTCGTACTCACGCTCGAGTCGCTCCCTTCCGCCCCGAAGAACGTCTACGCCAAGGGCATCGACGACGCGACGGCGGAAGGACTGGCCGTCGAGCTCCTCTCGGCCGACCTCGACCTCGACGACGACAACGACGAGCATCGCGTCGTGGTCGATGTGCTCTCCACCCAACGGCGTTACGGCCGCCTCGCCGCCATCAATCCGAACGGCGTGTTCTTCCCGCAGGAACGCGTCGTGCTGCAGGCGTACGCGCGCCTCGCCGCCGCCGCACTCGACTCCGCCTCGGCGCTCGACGATGCCCGCCGGCAGGCGCGCACGGCGCGCGCCCTCCTCGACCTCTCGAACTCGCTCGCCCAGCTCGCGACCACCGACGACATGGCCGCGAACATCGTGCACGCGCTACCGGCCGTCATCGGCTGTGACCGGGCCGCGTTCGCACTCTTCGAACCCGGCGCGGCCAACGGGCGCGTCATCGCGACCTCGGGGTACTCGGTCGCCGAGGACGTGCGCCTGCGATCGATGGAAGTTCCGGTACCCGCGCCGCGGGCCGGCGACACGGCGGTCACCGTCTGGGACCGCGAGAGCGCTGCGCACCTGAACGTGCTGCCGATGTTGATGAGCGACCTCGGTGCCGCCGCGGTTGCGACGATACCGATCGTCGTCAACGACGAGCGCGTCGGGCTCGTCGTGGGCGACGTGACCGAACGCGCGGAACGCATGATCGACGACCCGGAGCTCGCCGGCCGGCTGCGCGGCGTCGCAAGTCAGGCCACGATCGCGATCCGCAACGCACGCCTGCTCGAAGGCATCCGGCACCAGGCGCTGCACGACTCGCTCACCGGCCTCCCGAACCGCACCCTCATCCTCGACCGCGTCGAGCAGATGCAGTCCCGCGCCCGACGCACAGGGGCCGAGACCGCCGCGCTGTTCCTCGACCTCGACGGGTTCAAGCAGGTGAACGACACGCTCGGACACGAAGCGGGCGACCAGCTCCTCAAGTCGGTGGCGGCCCGGTTGCACAACACGCTGCGGGAAGGCGACACGATCGCCCGGCTCGGCGGCGACGAGTTCGTCGTGCTCGTCGAGGGGGCGACGCCCACAGGCAGTCCCGAGCTCGTCGCCGAGCGGCTCCTCGAGGTCCTGCGCGAGCCCTTCGAGATCGACGACGTCACCAGGCCGAGGATCAGCATCACGGCGAGCATCGGCATCGCGCGCGGGAACCGCGGCTCCGCGGCCGATCTCCTGCGAGACGCCGACATCGCGTTGTACGAGGCGAAGGCAGCGGGACGCGATCGATTCGTCAGCTTCGAGCGCGAGATGCAGACCGCGGTCGAGGACCGGCTGACCCTCGAGCTCGACCTGCGCGGCGCCCTCGAACGCAACGAGTACTACCTCGTGTACCAGCCGATCTTCGAGCTCGAGACCGGTACGACACTCGGTGTCGAGGCGCTCCTGCGGTGGCAGCACCCGGTCCGCGGCCTCGTCCAGCCCGACGCGTTCATCCCGCTCCTGGAAGAGACGAAGCTGATCATCGACGTCGGCCGCTGGGTGATCGAAGAAGCCAGCCGCCAGGCGCAGGAATGGCAACTCGGCGAGCGCGACATGTACGTGTCGGTCAACGTCTCCGCCCGCCAACTCGACGGCGACCATCTCGTGCGCGACCTGAGCAACGCACTTGCGACCACCGGTCTCCCGCCGTCGGCGCTCGTCATCGAGCTCACCGAGACGGCGATCATGTACGACGCGGAGGCGACGGCCCGCCAGCTCCGCGCCATCAAGGAGCTGGGAGTCGGCGTGGCGATCGACGACTTCGGCACGGGCTACTCGTCGCTCGCCTACCTGCGGCAGTTCCCCGTCGACATCTTGAAGATCGACCGCTCGTTCGTCAGCGCCATCACCGACTCGGTCGAGTCGAGCGCGCTGATCCGGACGCTCGTGCAACTCGGCAAGCAACTCGGCTTGAAGACGCTCGCCGAGGGCATCGAGCAGCACGACCAGTTCTGCCAGCTGCAACAGGAGCAGTGCGACAGCGGCCAGGGCTTCATGTTCGCCCGGCCGCTCGCCGCGGCGGACGTCGAGACGTTCCTCGCCGAGTTGCCCCGGCCCGCGCTCCCCCGCCAGCAGTCGGGCGCGGGCTCTAGCGTCGGGTAGAGCGGCCCACGGACGCACCCAGCTCGTTGGTCACGCGCGGACCGCTCGAGCGCCGGCCGCGCAGACGCGCCAAGCCGTAAACGCCGGCCTGCACGAAGATCGCGGTGAGCAGCGCGACGAACGGGAGCAGCCGGGCGATCGGCCAGAACCGCGAGGTGTCGTTCGCGAGGAACACGTCGGAGAGCTGGTTCGTCGTGAAGAAATGGAACGCGCGCGCGACGAGGAACACGAACACGAACGACAACGGCACCGCGACGAACCACAACACGAGCCGCATCCACCACGGGACCGGTCCGAGCCGGGGAACCGGGCGGCGGCTCGACCGGGGCGACAGCGCGCCCAGCGCCTGCTCGTCGACCTCGGGGACCACGCGCGTCGCGGGATCCGCGGAGAACATCGCGGGATCGTCGGCCGTGACCGTGGGTGGCACCCCCGACGGGCTGGCGACCGCGCTCGCCACGGGAACCGGTCGGGCCGCTTCCGCCCGCCGGCCCACGGCCTCGGGAACCTTCAGTACCCGGCCGCAGCCCTGGCACGGGAACGCGCCCTGGCTGGGCACACGGGCGAGCGGATGCTTCTGACCGCAGTCGGGGCACTGGAGCACGGGCGCCACGACCTCAGCCCTCGCTTCGCTCGGAGACCGAAGCGGCATTGCTCACACGCACCATCGTCTCGAGTGCGCGACCGGCCCGGCCGTCGTCGATCGCGGCCTGCGCAGCTTCCACACCACTTCCCAGGTCGGGGGCGAGGCCGGCGACCACCAACGCGGCCGCGGTGTTCAAGACCGCGATGTCGCGGTGCGATCCCTTCTCGCCCGCGAGCACGGCGCTGATCGCGTCGGCATTCGCCGCTGCGTCGCCACCGGCGAGGGTGTCCGCGGAGGCGCGCGGGATGCCGAAATCGAGCGGATCGACAGTGTACGAGCGGACCTCGCCGTCGACGAGCTCGTGCACGGTGCTCGTGGTGGACGTGGTGAGCTCGTCGAGGCCGTCGTCGCCATGGAACACCATCGCCTGCTCGGTGCCGAGCACGCGGAGCGCGCCGAGCATCCGGGTGGCCATCGTCTCATCGCTGACGCCGACCGCCTGGCGCTTCACGTGCGCGGGGTTCGCGAGCGGACCGAGGAAGTTGAAGGTGGTGGGAACCGCGAGCTCCTTGCGGACCGGACCGAGGTGGCGCATCGACGGGTGGTACCTCGGCGCGAGGCAAAAGCCGATGCCGGCCTCGGCGACGCAGCGCGCGACGCCGTCGGGACCCAGCTCGATCGCCACGCCCAACGCTTCGAGCACGTCGGCCGAACCGCATTTCGACGACTGCGCCCGGTTGCCGTGCTTGACCACCCGCGCGCCCGCTCCCGCCGCGATCAACGCGGCCATCGTCGACACGTTGATCGTTCCCGACCGATCGCCGCCGGTGCCGCAGGTGTCGATCGCGCCTGCGGCCACGTCGACGTGCTCGGCGTAGCGGTGCATCGTTCGGACCAGCGCGGCGAGCTCTTCGACCGACTCGCCCTTCGTCCGCAGCCCGACGATGAAGCCGGCGGCCTGCACCTCGCCGACTCGACCTTCGAGTATCTCCGCCATCGCCGCGTCGATCTCTTCGGCCAAGAGCTCCGTGCCACGCGTGAGGCGCGCCAGGATCGGTGTGAGTACCTCGTTCATACGACTCGAACCGCCGGCGCCACCGCTAGTCCCACCACAGGTCGTGATCCAACACCCCTCGAGCGATGAGCCCGAGCTGCACTTGCGAGGTCCCCTCGACGATCGTGAGCTGGCGCGCGTCGCGGTAATAGAGCTCGGTGAGGTGGTCTTTCATGTATCCCGCCGCGCCGAGCATCTGCAGCGCCTCACCCGAGACTTTCACCGCGACCTCGCTCGCGTAGTACTTCGCCATCGACAAGAAGGGCACGTACTCTTTCGTGTACTTGCCCTCGTCGGCCATCATCGCAGCTCGGTACGTGAGAAGGCGCGCGGCCTCGATCTCGGTGGCCAGCTCCGCGATCTTCCACTGCATGCCCTGCATGTCGGCGATGGTGCGACCGAACGCGGCGCGCTGTTTCACGTAGTCGACCGCATACATCAGCGCGCCTTCGGCGAGGCCGATGCCACGCGCCGCGACGATCGGGCGCATCGAGTTGAGCCCGAGCATCGCGAGCCGAAACCCGCCGACTTCGCCGACCACGTTCGCGGCGGGAACGCGCACGTCGTCGAGGATCAGCTCGCCGGTGTCGACACCTCGCACACCCATCTTGTCGTCGGTGCGCCCGACCGAGACCCCGGGCCAGGAACGCTCGACGATGAAGCACGAGATGTCGTCGTGCTTGCGGGAGTCGGCCGGGCCCGTCTTGGCGAAGACGCAGTACCAGTCGGCCTGCACGACGCCCGACATCCAGCATTTCGTTCCGTTCAACACCCAGTCGTCGCCGTCGCGCACGGCCTTCGTGCGCATGCCGACCACGTCGCTGCCGGCCTGCGGCTCCGAGAGCCCGAAGCCGGCGCGTTGCTCACCCGTGGCGATCGGGCGGACGTACTGGCGGCGTTGTGCCTCGCTGCCCGCGATGAGCACGGGACCGGTGGGCAGCCGGGTCAGCAACAGCATGAGCGCGGCGGTGTTGGAGTACTTGGCGACCTCTTCGATCGCGAGCGTGAGCCCGAGGATGCCGGCCCCGCCGCCGCCGTACTCCTGCGGGATCACGAGCCCGAGGAGACCGGCGTCGCGAAA
Source organism: uncultured Actinomycetes bacterium (assembly GCA_963812205.1). GTDB lineage: Bacteria > Actinomycetota > Acidimicrobiia > IMCC26256 > PALSA-610 > PALSA-610. The sequence continues at coordinate 429,131 of CAWEUJ010000002.1, read as the reverse complement.
GACCTCGAACAGGTCCTGCGGGTAGGTCGCGTCGGTGTCGATCTCGCGGGCACGGGGGGCGATCTTGTCCTGCGCCAGCTTGCGCACCGTCGCTTGGAGCTCGACGTACTCGGGGGCCAGATCGAACGACATCGAGGGGGCAGCCTACTGATCGGCCCCCCTGCATACGGGCCGTACCGCGCCGTATGGCCGATCGGGGCCCGATGCGCGACCATGCAGGGGCGGGCGGTCTGGGAGGACCAGGTGTCGACCATGGATGAGCGCGGCGAGAGTGCCCTCGAGACGCAAAGGATGCCGGCCGTGCCCGCCGAGGGCGACGACATCGTCGTCGTGCCGGCCGGCGCTCCCGAAGACCCTGCGAACCGCCGCCCGATCCGGACCGTGGCCGCGCTCGTCGTCGCGCTGGTGATCGTCGCGACCCTCGCGCTGGTGGCGCGCAATCACGGTTCGTCGACCACCGCCGTCAGGACGACGACACCGACCACGCTCGCGACGAAGCCGATCGTCGCGAGCGGTCACCCCGAGCCGACGGTACGGGGGAAGGGCACCGCCGCCACGGTCCCGACGACGACCGCGCCGACCGTCGTGACGCAACCAACCGTGGTGACCGCAACCGTGGTGACCGCACCGAGGCAGGTCGTTACCGGCACTGTGGTGACACCCACCGTGCCCCCGGCGCCCAAACAGTACGGGGCATCCGCGCTGACATGGAGCGCGCCGAGCTCGCTCACGATCGCATCGGGCGCAACCGCGACCCTGTCGGTCACCGCACACAATCCGACCGACGGAACGGTCACGTTGGCGCATCCGTTGTCGTGCACACCGCGTCTCGACCACGGCGAGATGTGCCCGCAGATGACGCAGCTGATCGGCAGCGGTCAGTCGGTCGGCGCGCAGTTCACCATCGACGCGCACGGCGTCGCGGCGGGGCACTACACGCTGAGCATCGAGGGCGTGCTGTCGATCCCGGTGACCGTCAGCTGACGCGCACCCGGGCGGCTCAGGACGCGCGCCGGCGCTGGCGGACGAGCCGACGACGCTCGCGCGCCGTGTAGCCGCCCCAGACACCGATCTTCTCGCGGGCCGCGATCGCGTACTCCAAGCAGGCTTCCCGCACCGGGCAGATCTCGCAGATGGCCTTGGCCTCTTCGCCCAGATCCTCGTCGTCCTCGGGGTAGAAGACGTCAGGGTCGGCGCCCTTGCAGCGTCCTCGTTCCCGCCAGGTCAACGCGCTCATCCTCGGTGCCTTCCGTGTCGGCTCCACTCCGCCGCGACACCCCCACAATCGGCCGGGGCCCGGGTCGAGTTGAGCCCTCAGCCGGGATGTCGGCGCCGGGCGCGGCCAAAGGTGCCTCGCGGCGGCGTGCCGGGCCGGGCCCGCACGGTTCGACCCGTATCATGCCCGGATGGCCGCAGCCCCGCCGCGCCTCGCCCGGCGCCCGGGAACCGCCTTCGCGCTCGCCGGGGCGGCGGCGGCCCCGGGGGTGCTCTTGCACCTGGGCGGGCTCCACCCCGAGCCCGTGACGGCGGCCGTCACCTTCGGCCTCGCGGTGGTGGGCGCGGCGTTCATGCTCGCCTGGGCCGCCGAGGCCGCCCAGGTCGACATGTCGGCCGGGCTGGCCCTCGCGCTGTTGGCCCTGGTCGCCGTGCTGCCCGAGTACGCGGTCGACTTCGTCTTCACGTGGAAGGCGGGCAAGCACCCGGCCGCCTTCGCGCCCGACGCGCTCGCAAACATGACCGGCGGCAACCAGCTCTTGATTGGCGCCGGCTGGTCGCTGGTCGTGCTCGTCGGCGCGTATCGCATCCGTAGTTCGCGGCGCGGACGCGAGCTGAACAACGTGAAGGAGATCCCGGCCACGAGCGAGGTCGCGCTCGAACGCAGCAACAGCGTCGCGATCGCGTTCCTGCTGATCGCGACGGTCTACGGGCTCACGCTGCCGTTGCACCGCACCCTGACACTCGTCGACGCCGTGATCCTGGTGACGATCTTCGTCGTCTACATGGTGCGGGTCGCGCGGGCACCGGCCGAGGAACCGCATCTCGTCGGGCCCGCGCGCACGATCGGCACGATGCCGACCGCGCGCCGGCGGTCGGCCGTCGCCGTCTTGTTCGGCGCGGCGATCCTCACGATCCTCGTGTGCGCCGAGCCCTTCGCGCAGGCGCTCGTCGACACCGGCCGCAAGTTCGCGATCGACGACTTCGTCCTGATCTCGTTGATCGCGCCGCTGGCATCGGAAGCCCCCGAGCTCCTGATCGCCGGAATGTTCGCATGGCGCCTCGACGCCAACGCCGGGCTCGGCGCGCTCGTGTCGTCGAAGGTCAACCAGTGGACGTTGCTGGTCGGCACGTTGCCGATCGTGTTCGCAATCTCGTCGGCGGGCCTGCACGGCTTGCCGATCGACGCGGTGCAACGCGAGGAGCTGTTCGTGACCGCAGCGCAGTCGGCGTTCGCGGTGGCGGTCCTCGCGAACCGGCGCATCAGCGTGCGCGAAGCCGGCATCCTCCTCGGCGTGTGGCTCGCGCAGCTCGCCACGAAGCTCCCGCTGTTCGAACCGATACACGGACCGGCGCGCATCGGCATCGGCACGCTGTATCTCGTGATGGCCGCGGTGATCGTGCTCCGCCAGCGGACGAGCTTCCGACCCCTGCTCCGCGACGGCCTCGTCGTACCGGTGGCCGAACTGACCGCAGACCGCTAGGTCGGTTCGGACATGACGAGTTGCTCGTCCGCAAACGCGGTGACACGGTTTCGACCCTTGGTCTTGGCCGTATAGAGGGCCCGGTCGGCGCAGTCGAGGATCTCCGCGCTCGTGAAGGTGCTTCCCGGTTCATAGCTCGCGACACCGGCGCTGATGGTGAGCACACCGGGCGGCACGTTAGCCCACGTGCGGGATCGCCAGGGATTCGATCGTCGCGCGAAATCGCTCCACGGCGATGAGCGCTCCCGGCAGGGCTTCATCGGCGAGCAGCAAGATGAACTCCTCACCACCGAACCGGTACGCCGTATCACCTGCGCGCGTGTCGGCCGCGAGCACTGCCGCCACCTGCCGTAGCGCACCGTCGCCGCACGGGTGCCCGTAGGTGTCGTTGAAGGATTTGAAGTGGTCGAGGTCGAACATCGCGATGCTGTACGGCCGCCCGTGGCGCTCGGACCCGGAGTGCAACGTGTGCAGATCCTCCTCCAGCCGGCGCCGGTTGCCGAGCTTGGTCAGCGGATCGGTCCGAGCCTGCTCCGCGAGGTCACTGTTCGCCCGTTCGAGCCGACGCCGGTACAGATCGATCTGGTCGTGCAGAGCGGTAACGCGTGCCGCCGCGATCAGGCGGGTCTCGACCGCGAACGGGTCGATGGGCTTGACGAGGAAATCGTCGGCACCCGCGCGCATCCCTTCGAGGACCTTCGCGTGGTCGCTCGTCACGGTCGCGATGATCGTGTACGTGTAGGTGTCGGTCGCACGCGCGCGTATTCGCCGGCACAGCTCGGGTCCGTCGAGATCCGGCATGACCCAGTCGGTGATGAGAACATCGACGTCCCTCGCCTGCACGAGCTCCCACGCCTGCTCACCGTTGACCGCCGTAAGGCATTCGTGTCCGAGCCGACGGACCGTGTCCGTGAGGGCGCGGCGCGGCGCGGCGTCGTCATCGGCTACGACGACGCGCATGGCCGATCACTGCGCGCGGTTCGCGCCATGTCGGTTCGCGCAACCCGGCTGCACCTTTGCATGTCGCCATCCTCGATACGTCCCGGACACGTCCGGGGCGGGTCTCACCCTTCGTTCGTCATCGGGAGCGGGCCGATCCAGTGGACGGGGTGATTGAATGGTCGTGGTGGCGAGTCGGCCGGGTGGCCGCGTGCGGACCCCCTCCCTGGAGGGGTGATCCGTCCGAGGAACGTCCGGACTCCATAGGGCAGGGTGCTGGGTAACACCCAGTCGGGGTGACCCGCAGGAAAGTGCAACAGAGAGCAAACCGCCGATGGCCTTCGGGTACAGGTAAGGGTGAAACGGTGCGGTAAGAGCGCACCAGCACCCGGGGTGACCCGGGTGGCTATGCAAACCCCATCCGGAGCAAGGCCGAGCAGGGGGAGGGTGGTCCCGCCCGATCGACCCCGGGTAGGCCGCTGGAGCCGTCGGGCAACCGCCGGCCGAGATGGATGGCCGCCACCGGACCACAAGGTCCGGCTACAGAATCCGGCGTACAGGCCGACTCGCCACCACCCACGTTGTCATTGAATCGCATCTCTTCGCGGCCTCCCGCGGCCTGGACACTGACACGAACGTCAGGTTTGCCCTCCGGTGAGGAGCGCAAAGCGGACGACAAGTCCGGAGCAGGTTGCTGGGTGCGGCTCGCCGTGCAGCAGCTGCTCGGCGGGGCCGCGGTCGGCGATCGGCCGTCTCAGGCTTCGCAACGTGTTGCTGAGGAGCGCTCGGTCCGCGTCGGCGAGCGCCGGAGTTTGGTCGCGACTCGCCACGAGCTGTTCAGCCTCTGCGACTCGGTCCGTGAAGTACGGCGTCTCGACATCGAGCTTCCGCATACCGGCATGCAGGCGCACGAGGACATTCGCGTAGTCGGCTGGCGCGACCTCGTGCGGTGTCACGGGTTCGTAGTAGGTCCACAACGCGACCACGAAACCGTCACGCTCGTAGATACGCGGCTCCACTCGAGACTCAAGAGCAGCCACCGGGCTCTCGGTTTCCGCGAGCTGCGGCTGGGGATCTCGCTTTGGCCTCAGGGCGCGACGTCCGGTCGCGTTCCGGGAGTCGGGCGCCCACAACCACGCTGACCTGCTCGCGAGATCCCCGCGAATAAGAGTTCGGCAAGGAACCCTGACGTTTGGACCGATCCCAAAGGGTGTGCGGATATCCTCGATGGGACGAGGCGTTTGTTCGGCAGGCGCAACCCGTGGACGGGGGAGGACGCGGTGCACCTAGACATGCCGGACCTGCAAAGCGTGGTGCGTCATGCCTTGCCTCGGGTGCTCGAAGGCACGATCGCCCCGCTGGCGCTCTTCCTTGTCTTCCTGCACGTCGTCGGCGTGTGGGGGGCCATGGCCGCCGGGGTCGTCTGGGTGTACGCGGCGATCGGGCTGCGTCTCATCCGTCGCCGTCCGGTCCCCGGGATACTCGTCATTAGCGCGGTGACAATGACGACGCGCACCGTGATTGCGATCGCGTCCGGCAGCGTCCTCGTCTACTTCTTGCAGCCTTCGCTCGGAACCGCGCTCGTCGCGTGCGCGTTCCTCTTGTCGGTGCCGCTCGGCCGTCCCTTGGCCGCCAAGCTCGCGGCGGACTTCGTTCCGCTGTCATCGGAGATGCACGCCAACGCCCACGTGCGGCGCTTCTTCCGCCACGTGTCGCTCCTGTGGGCCTTCGCCCAGACCATGAATGCCGGCCTCACGATCTGGCTGCTGTTGACGCAATCGCTCACGACGTTCGTGATCGCTCGCAGCGTGGTGTCGATCGGAGTCACGGTGCTCGCGGTCGTGGCCTCGGCGCTGTTGTTCCGCCGGAGCATGGCGCGCAACGGGATCGTGGTGAGCTTGCCGACGTGGCGGACCGCGCCGGAGCTTTCGTGACGCCGCAGCCGACCATGACGACGGCGGACGGCGTGCACCTGGCCGTCCGGTGCCGGTGCGCGGGGGATGCTCCGCGTGCCGCGGTCGTCGTCGTGCACGGTTTCAGTGCGTCGGCTGCGTGCTCGAATGTCGAGTCCCTCGCGGAGGTCCTGTACGCAGATGGCCTCGACGTCGTCACGTACGACGCGCGGGGACATGGCTCGTCCGAGGGCGAATCGACGCTCGGCGATCACGAACACCACGACGTTGCCGCAGCCGTTCGCTGCGCCCGCGAACGAACGCCCCACGTCGTGCTGGTCGGCGCGTCGATGGGCGCGGTGGCCGCGCTCCGATATGCGGTGAGCGACCCGGCGCTCGTCGGTGTCGTTTCCGTGTCGTGCCCGGCGCAGTGGCGACTCCCTCGCAACCTGCGGGGCGTGCTCGCCGCGTCGATGACCCGCACGCCGTTGGGCCGGCGTCTCACCGCGCGCCTGACCGGTGTGCGCATCGCGGCCCGGTGGACCGATCCCGAGCCGCCGTTGTCATTGGTCTCGCGCCTTGAGGTGCCGGCGGTCTTCGTGCACGGTACGAATGACCGTTTCATCTCGATGCGGGACGCCGAGCTCTTGCACAACGCTGCGAATTCCGCGCGCCGGCTCGTGATCGTGAAGGGCATGGGTCACGCCTTCGCGCCGGTCGCAGACGTGCCGGTGCAAGAAGCGGTCGCATGGACGCTCTCTCAGCCCGCGCGCGTCACTCGCTGATCAGCTCGCGGATTCCCAGCGCCAGGCCAGACCCACCACCCCGAGCCCGGTGTGCACGATCATCACCGTGCCGAACGGTCCGAGGAACGCGACCTCCGGCTCGAACTCTTCGCGCACCTTGACCAGCAGCTCGCGCGCCATGCCCTCGTTTTGGGCGTGCAGCAGCGCGGCATGGAGCCGGGCTCCGGACACTCGATCTCGTCGAACATGGTCGACCATCCGATCGAGCGCCGCCGGCATACCTCGCGCCGGACGCAACGCGTGTGCACTGCCCCCTCGGAATTCGAAGAGCGGCGCGAGACCGAGGCGCGTGCCCGCCCATCCCGCGAGATTCGGTACGCGGCCACTGCGCACGAGGTAGTCGAGATTGGGAACGGTCGCGATGAGCCGCGCCTCCCGGGTCGCACGGTGGGCGGCCGCTTCCACGTCGTCGAGCGATCCGCCCGCCGCCGCCACCCGCGCGGCCGCAAGCACGACCAGCGCCTGCGCGCCGGCCGCGGTCGTGGTGTCGACCACCCGGACCGATCCGTCGGCGGCGCGTGCTCCGATTACTGCCGCTTCGTACGTGCTGCTCATCGTCGACGCGATCGTGCACACGACGACGCCGTCCTCTGTGCGGCGTTCCCGGATCGCGGCCTCGAATTCGCCGGGCGTCGGCCCTGACGTCCGGACCTCGTGGCGGGTGACGAGATCAACGGCCGAGACGTCGCCTTCGTGCATCGCAACACCGTCGACGGTAACCCACATGGGCACAATGCTGATGCCGTAGTGCTTCGCGAGATCTTCCGGCAGCGCCGCCGCGCTGTCGGTGATGATCGCAACCCCCATCGGTGCCTCTCGTCGTTGCCGTCGGTGAGCTCAGTGTCGGCGACGGCGGGTGCCGGCTGGTGTCGGTCGCACCCGTACTAACGTCGCGCTCGCGAGCACGAGGAGGCCTGAGCAGAGCAATACCACCCGTGTCGGTTCGAGCGTACCCACCACCGGCCACTCCACTCGTCCCACGAACTCGGCGGCGACACCGGCGCCGAGCGCGGCGAACGCGAGACCGAACCGGATGACCGTGTGGAATGCGGCGAACGCGAGGACCCGGTCTCGGCCGTCGAGCGCCGACTGCAGCGCCCCCATCCCCGACGACAGCGTCCACGCGGTCGCGGCACCGAACGCAGCCGCGCCCACGAACGCGACGCTCACCGTGGGGGCGAGGCTGAACGCCGCAACGATCAGGCCCAGCGCGGCGACGCCGATCTGGCTGGCGCGGATCCCGTCGAATCCACCGCACGCCTGCAACAGCCCGAGACCCCCCGCGGCCCCGGCACCGAACAACGCGATGAGTGCGCCGAACTGCGCGTCGCTCGCTCGGAGCACATCGTGCACGAAGATGATACCGAGCGAGAACAGCGATCCGAGCCCGAGCGCGACGGCGAGCGTCGCGGGCATGACGGCTCGCACGAGCGTGAGGCGGAACGCATCGCGGAAACGCGCGGGCGCGGCGTCGTGCAGTGAATCAACCGCAGGCGCCATTGCTGCGGCCGCGCGATCGCTGCGATCGAGACGAGTCAGGTGCGCGATCATCGCCGCCGAGACGAGGAACGACGCAGCGTCGAGCCAGAACACCAAAGCGAAGGAACGACCAAAGAGATCGTGGCCGGGTAGCGCGGCAACCAACGCGAACACGCCGGCACCCAGGGGAATCGTGCCGTAGGAGGACCCGAGCACGAGCCCGTTCGCGACCGACAACTCCTCGCGCTCGACGAGGTCGGGGATCGACGCGTCACGGGCAGGAAGGAACACGAGACTTCCCACCTCGATCATGAACGCCCACAGATACACCCACCACAGCGTGCGCACCAGAGGAACGACCGCGATCATGCCGGCGCGTGCGAGGTCCATCGCCACCATGGTGCGGCGCCGGTCCCAACGGTTCGCGGCCCGCGCCGCGAGTGGACCCCCGATTGCCGCCGGCAACAAACGCAACGCGAGAATCCCCCCGACAGCGGTCGACGAACCCGTTTCCGCGTTCACGAGCGCCATGAACGCGATCGTCCCCATCCAGTCGCCGAGCGCGGACACACCCTGGCCGACCAACAAGGTTCGGAAGCCCGACCGCCGCAAGAGGCCGGGAACGTTCACGGCGCTCGGAACGCTCGACTCGTGCGGTCGTCGGTATCGAAGAGGAGCCGATATGTGTAGGCGCGCATGGTGCGCTTCTCAGGCGGTCGATTGCCGACCACCCGCTTGACCAACATCGGCGCAACGACGCACGTCGCGGCGAACGCGCCCCGCGGGCCCTCGGTCCTCGCCAGCACCGGCACGAGCGCGGCCTGCGCGACGAACGAGCCAAATCCGGTCTCGCCCGCGAGGCGCCCGAGCGCGAGGCCCCCAGCCAGCATCGCGGCACCCCGCCACGCGTTCACCCCGAGCGCGCCGATCGCAGGCGCGATGCCGCGACCGCCTGCACCCCGCAAGAACGGCGACCAGTTGTGGCCGACGACCGCGAGGCCACCGCAAGCCGCCGCGAGCACCGGCCGATCCTTGCCCGCGAGCAACGGGCCTACCGCACCTTTCGCGACATCGGCAACACCCGCGACCGCGAGCGACCCGAAACCGGCCACCCGATAGAGGCCGGTTCCGGAGACGGTGCCCGAACCGACATCACGCAAGTCGATCCCCGCACGCCACTTCGCAGCCAAGTTCGAGAACGGCACCGAACCGGCGACGAAGGCGACTGCTGCGGTGCGAGCTGCGCGCATCTCAACAGTCTGGCCCCTCGGTGGGCGCCAACGCCCCGTCCCGGCCCACTGGGACACCCCAGACCCGTGATTCTGGGACGCGCCTTCTGGGACTGGTGCGCTCATCCGATGCGGCGTCACGCGGTGCCCTTCGAGGATCGGAACGCGCGGTTTGTGATCTGGGGGTCGCATGGGACGATCGGTCGACGCGGCGACTCGATCCCGGCAGATGGGTGCAGTCCGGGGAGGGGTCTACAGGTTCTTGGTTTGGTGCCAGGGTTGGCAGGCGTCGGCACGTACCTCGACACCTCCGACCAACCCAGGCGCTGATGCTCATTCTGACGGGCGGCACGTGGACGGCGAGCACCGCGCCGAGCGGGGATCTCAACCCGCCCCCCAACTCCTTCGACTTCATCCAACCGACGGACGTTTCCTGCCCGGCGACGGGGTTCTGTGTCGCGGTCGGTTCGCATTTCGACGCGTCCTCGCAGGGACACGTCATGGCCGTATCGGAGGTCGACGCCACCTCGGCGCAGGTTGCCTGTCTCCCTGCCGCCGATGATCTCCAACAGGCGACCAGCTGCACGGCGACCGCCACCGACCTGGCCGCCAGCGGCGCATCCTCGCCGAGCGGCACGGTGGCGTTCAGCTCGGACAGCAGCGGCACCCTCTCCAACGCGAGCGCCTGCACGCTGTCAGCCACGACCGCCGATGCGTCGTCGTGCTCACTCTCCTACACGCCCACCGCAGTCGGCTCCGGGACGCACACGATCACGGCCGCCCATGCAGGGGACCCGACGCACGGTGCCAGCAGCGGCACCTACGGCCTCACGGTGACCGACCCACAAGCCTCGGTCACCCCGACGTCGCTCAACTTCGGCAAGGTCCCGGCGCGCAAGACGTCGGAACAGACCGTCACCATTTCCGACGGCGCGGCGGCAACCGGGAACCTGATCATCGGCGGCATCGCCGACAGTGGAGCGCCGGAATTCACGATCGACTGGGCGACCTCGACATGCACCGACCCGGTGGTCACGGCGCCGTCCCTCGCGCCGGGCCAATCCTGCACAGTTGTGGAGAAGTTCGGCCCGACCAAGAGCACGAACGCCAAGACCGGGGTCGGTGGAACGCTCACCGTCACGGACGACGACCCGACCACCCCCAGACGGTCACGATGACCTGCAAGTAGCGTCCGCCGATCGGCGGTTGAGGGCCGCGGTTGGTTCGGTGACGAAGTCAGGCTGACGTCGACGCGCGGTGAGTCGTCGTGGATCTGCGTGCGGTTCGCTCGGTCCGCGTGGGAGTTGCCTGGTGCGCCTCGGTCTCGACTTGGTTCAGCAAGCCGGCGATATTGAGCGTCCAGTTCAGCCGCAATTCGCGGCGGTGCCGCTCGCGAGCGTCCGATCGAAGAGAAACTCGAGGGCCGTCGGGCCGTCAATGGTGACTCGAATTCCTTGGCGGTCGAGCGCATCCAGTCGGGATTCGTTCGACTCGAGCACCCGGGCGAGGATCGATCGGTCGCAATGGCTACGCGCGCTTCCCATGCCTGGGTGAACGCCGCGCTCGCCGGTGGGGATACGCCCGGCGACAAGAATCGCAGTGGGATCGTGGTGGCGTGGCGTTCGTCGTCGAAACGGCAGAGCCGAGCCGAGCCGCGGCCGCGCCGCGTGCGCCCGTACGAACGGTGGGATTCTGTCGGCGCTCGGCGAGTTGAGCAGCGGAATCGGTGCAGCGTGGTAAGGATCGAAACGTCGCAGCGATGGGCACGGCTGCAACCACGTCATCGACGGATCGTCGCGAGTGCGCCACGCGACCGACGTGCGACACGCTCGTCGGCGCCGAAAGCACCTGGACGCGATGAGCTGCGAATTCGTCAGCTGCCGCCGTTGCCTCGGTTCGTTCGGCCGCCGTGGCTCGACTCAGGGCCGCGAGCACCGGGTTCCGGCTGGCTCGTCGCTGTCGCGCCCCCATGGTCACCGTGATTGACGTCCGTCGTCGTAGTGGTGCTCTCGACGGTCGTCGATGTCGAGGTGTTGCAGGAGCCGGCGTGCATGGTGGTCGTCGAAGGCGTCTGCGCGTTGTGTTGAGATCGACCGTCGGACGCAACGTCGGAGACGGCGGCACCATGATCGCAACCGGTGCTGGAGTGATCGTGCGCGACGCCCGACACGACCGCGCCGTGGTTGGCGGTCGTCGGGATCGGGTTGGTCGCCACGGTGGTGGTGGTCGGCCCAAGTGGGGTCGTCGACTCCACGGTCGACGTCGTGGCGGACTTGTGATGTGCCGGCGCGCCGATGCCGAGGTCGGAGACCGCATTTTGGACGGGTCCGGGTAGCGCCTGCGCAACGGCGAGACCACCCGTCGCGGCGAGCAGTACGGCTGTGACGCCACCGACTTTCGCGAGCATGGAAGAGCGCATCTTTTCGAACCTCCGAGGCACAGGAGAGGACGCGGGGACAGGCGCGATGGTCCCGAGGAACGCCGAGAGCTCCCGGCTCGCGGTGGGCAGGATGGAGGCGTACGCAACGCGCATGTCACCGATCAGCTCGGCGAGCCGCGGCGCAATTTCGTGGCCGGCGCCGGACAGAAGCGGCTCTATTGCACTCGGGTCAAGGTTCTGCGGTTCGTTCATCTCGTTTGGGTGAACGTCGTAGTCGCTCATCGGGATACGGCATCGTCGGCAGAAAGCGCCCGGTGCAGTGCGGCGAGGCCCCGATGCTGGAGGGCCTTCACTGCGTCGGGCCTCTTGCCCAAGATCGCGGCCGTTTCCGCGATCGACCGGTCGGCCACGATGCGCAGCATCAGGACATCGCGCTGATCCGCCGACAAGCCGCCCAACAGGACCTGGACGCGCTCGTGCGCCAGGTCCGCAAGGACCGTTGTTTCGACGTCACCGCCCGAGGGTTCGGGTGCGGCGGCGAGCGGCGCTTCGGTTACCCGCCTGCGTCGCCGGCGGCCGTCGTCAACAGCCGCGTGGTGGGCGATCGTGAAGATCCACGACCGGAATCGGTCGGAATCTCCGCGGAAAGTGTGAATCGCACGGAATGCACGGAGGAACACCTCGTTTGCGATCCCGTCGGGATCGCTGACACCACGCGCTCGGAGATACCCCAGCACGGAGGCGCCGAGTGTGCGAAACAACGTCTCGAATCCGCGCTGTTCCCCGGCCCGTGCCCGTTCGATTGCGATCTCGAGCTGATCGTCGATCTCGCCCATGATCTTCTTATCGGCGCCACACCGAGCCTCTCCACAGGCGCGCATGCCGACCCACCGGGTCCCATCAGGCCGGGAGGGCGCGACGGCGAGGACTACGCCGCTCGGGCGGGCCGAACGGCCCGCGTGCCCACTCAGGCGCTACCCGCACCTCCCGCTCCGGAGGCACGGGTTCCACGCGACCGGAGCGTCAGCCGAACAGGAGACGCCTCACGGGCGCCGCGGGTCGGGGATTGCGCTTGAATTCCTGATGGTATTCGGCGAGCGCGTTCGCGGCATCCGATCGGCTGGCTGCGACCGGTGAGCTCCGCTCACCGTCGCGATGCTGCCAGAACCAGCGACCGTTCGACGATGCGACCTTTCCAATGCACGTGACGGCACGCCCTCCTCGCAGCCGAACCTCGGCCGTGCCGGGCGTAATCGTCACGATTTGCACGGGATTGCTTCCGACCGTCATCGCATATCTCCTCCGTCAGCCGTGCCAACGTCAGATATCAACACGAGGTGACGGCCCAAGATCCGACTTCTACGTTCGACGACGCGCGCTACGACCTGACCGTGGTTATCCGAACCGGTCGACGGGACGCCATGCGAGTGGGCGTCTCGGAGACCGGCCCTACGCTTTGGGAACGTCGACCCCTGCCGCGCCGGCGGCCGTTGGGTGCGCCGGGCTCATCGTGATTCGTGGCCAGACTGTCCGAACTCGGACTCAGAGTCCTCTCGATATCGCCTCATTGCCAGGTGTCGACTCGACGACGGAGTCCCGACGGTGGTCGTCGTAGACGCAGACGCTCGGACCCGGGACCGTCGGCACTCGACGATCCAGTCGACAACCGGCCGAAACGCGCGATCGAGAACATCGCTGTCAACCGCGGGCTCGCGCGTCGCACGTCCCCAAAGCTGCGGGATACAGCCGATCATCGGCAGCGACCGAAGGCGCCGCTCGAGTTGGTCATCCGCGAGGCCGCTGTCGTCGGGATGACCGCTCGAAACCACTCGAACCTCGACGTGACGAGCACCGGGCATCGCTTCGAGCGCGTCGATGTAGACACGGGTCACGGCGAGCTCATCGGCAGTCAACCCCGACGCCACAACAAGCGCATCCAAGAGCGGCAGCAGCACTCGAGAGATACCGACCCCACCGCTGCTCACACACGACGGAGCATCAACGATCACATACTCGAACATTTCTCGAAGTTCGGGAAGAACCGATTCGACGCCCGCTCGATCCGACAACCCGACCACACACAACCGATGGGCAGGCAAGAAGGAGACGTCCAGCGAGTGCGTACCCTTTTCGATCCGCGTGTGCGTGTAATTCTCCTCGCTGCCGGCCAGCCGCGGCAAGCGACGCTCGACGTCCCGGTCCGTCGGGTCGGCGCCAACCAGACACACCGATGTCCCTGCCGCCCCGCACACCCGCAATGCCAGCTCGACCGCGATACCCCGCTTCGCAGCACCCATCCGCGCGTTGGTAATCCCAACGCACACGGCCAGAGGCGCAAACGACGAGGTCACGCCGAATCGAACCCGACCCACACTTCTCGCGACACGGATACAACGTCGACCATCACCGACCGCACGCCATACCCGACCACACCCAGAAGTGACAGAAGTCACAACAGCCGAACACAGCCTCTGCCTGCTTCCCTCAACAGCTCGTCTCGAACCCTCGACACGGTCGGACGCCAAGGTGCCAGACCGACGCTCAGGTATACGTCCAACCGCATCGCGCGTCTCAGAACACCACACCCCGACCCCGGAGCAGCGTCGGATCGCGATGGTCCGGACCGGCCTCGAGCGCGTGGGCCTGCTCGAGCCTCTGCTGGCATAGCGGCTCGCGTCGCTGTCACGAGGCGTCGATCTCGGCGTCGGCAGTGAGGTTCTCGGGCCGCCGGGACATCTTCGACACCGACGTCTATGTTGAGACGCTGCCGGCGGCCGCATAGCGGCGCGGCCCGGTCGCACCGGCGACCTATTTGCCAGGGGGACACGATGCCTACTCGACGCGTTCTCACCGGCGTGGTGCTCCTCGGCGTCGCGCTCGCCGCGTGCGGCAACTCCAAGTCGCAAACCAGCAGCCCGACGACACGTTCGTCGAGCAACACGCCGGTGACGACGGCGAGCGCGGCGGATCTGACGAGGAACGTGCCGCGGCCGGGCGTGCGCGGCGTGACCGACACAACGATCCGTGTGGCGGTCATCACGGCGAAGACGAACCCGATCGGTGGCCGGTACCACGAGTTCATCGATGGGATCAGGGCCTACTTCAAGGTGATCAACGACAAGGGCGGCATCTACGGCCGCAAGCTTGTCGTCGTGTCGGACCGTGACGACGTCGTCGGGCTGCAGAACGTGCAGCAGACCACGTCGAGCCTCGCCGACGACAACGCGTTCGCGACGTTCGAGGCGACCCAGCAGCTCACCGGCGCCGACATGCTCGCGAAGGCGAACATGCCGACGTTCATTTGGAACATCGACCCGGAAATGGCGAGCACCCCCACTTCGGATCACAGCAACATCTTCGGGACCAACCCGGCGATCTGCTTCAGCTGTCCCGGACCGTTGAACCCCTGGCTCGCGGAGAAGAACGGATTCACGAAGGTCGGCATTCTCGGCTACGGCGTCTCCGCGGAGTCGAAGCTCTGCGCGACCGGGACGCGCGACGCCTACGCGAAGTACACGAACGGCAAGGTGAAGGTCGCGTTCTTCGACGACTCCTTGCCGTTCGCGGCCGACCTGACGGCCGACGTCGCGAACATGAAGGACGCCGGCGTCCAGTTCGTCAACACGTGCATGGACACGAACGAGGTCGTCAAGCTGCAGCGGGAAATGAAGAAGCAGGGTCTGAACGCAGTCCAGAACCTCCCCAACGCGTACGACCACGATTTCGCGCGCGACAACGCCGCACTGTTCGAGGGCAACTTCATCGAGCCGCTGTACACGCCATGGGAGACCCAGCCGCAGTCGCCGGCCACGAAGGCGTACCTCGCGAACATCAAGGCGATCACGAACGACCCGGTCGAGCTGACGGAATTCGGCTGGATCGACGCCATGCAGTTCGTCGACGGATTGAAGGGCGCCGGGCCGGAGTTCACCCAGCAGAAGGTGATCGACTACCTCAACGCCCAACGCGCGTACGACGCCAGCGGGCTCGTGCCGCCGATCGACTGGTCGACGGGTCACATCGACCCGCAAAGGCACCCCGAAGCGCGGCTCAAGGAGCAGTGCATGCCGGTGATGCAGATCAAGAGCGGCAAGTTCGTGCTGTTCGACACGCCACCCGACAAGCCGTACACGTGCCTCGACACGGCCAAAGGCGCAGACCAAACGCCGGTCTACAAGTCGTTCGCACCCGGCGGGGCCGGCTGACGACGTCACGACACCGCCGCGCCTTCTCGTCGTCGGGCTCCCGACTCCGAGCGCCCGACGTCGACTCTGGTGAACCTCCGGCGGATCCGAGACCTGTCTCATCAGGTCCGCGCGGCGGGACCCGAACTCGTGAAATTTCGAGTGCCCATAGGCTCCCGTTCAACGCCCCGCGGCGTGCGCCGAGCGCGGGAGCGCCCTGCGAATGCGCCCGAGGACCCGCCGGTGCAACGGGCGCGGGCCCTGGCCGAGGATCTTCTCGCCGAGCAACTCCGGCCACAGCTCGCGGATGAAGCCCGTGAAGAGCTCGGCGCCGCGACCCTCGATCGGCAGGGAGTGCGCCGCGGTAATCGCCAGCCGGCTCGAGTACGGCGTGAAGTGGTCACGCCAGACGAGGTCCGCCTCCGCGAGCCATCCGGCCAGCCAGCTCGCGGCGCGGTCCTCCCAATAGAACCGGTCGACGACGTCGACCTGGCCGGCGCCGGGGAGATCGACCGTGGAGAGCCAGTCCGCCAGCGCCTCGATCGCGAACGGCTCGCCCGCGGCACCGCTGAGCGCGGCGAACGACTCGGCGTTGCGTTCGACGCCGTCGGGCAACCGGAAGCTCGCGTAGATCCGTAGTGCCTCCGCTCCGTGGCCCGTCGCCCCCACGGTCTCGGGCCCGATGACGGGCAGCAACGCCTCGTTGTTCGCGTCGTAGAGCGGACGCGCCAGCGAGCTGTGCTCGAGCGCGGCGCGGCGGAACGCGGCGGTCGGCTCCGACGCCGCGGGCAGCCTCACGTGACGCAGCCCGAGTCGCGCGCACAGCCGGGCGGCGGTATCGGCGTCGTTCCGACTCTCGCGCGTACGGCCCTCGATCGTCACGAACGACAACTCGGCCGCGAAGTCGCGACAGGCCGCGAGCATCAGGCGGCTGTCGACGCCGCCGGTGAGCATCGGCAGCAGGGCGAATCGCTGCCGCGCCGCCGACATCGCGCCGACGATGCAGTCGCGCAGCAAGCGGACGCGCGCCGCCTGATCCATCCCTTCGAGCGCGTCGAGCGCGTACGGCGCGACCCGCACCGCGCGCCCGTGGGTCAGCGACTGCGCCCAGTTGGGAGGGAGGCGCCGCGCGCCGGCGAGGCTCGTGCGATCACCGGGCCACCAACGCAAGGAGCCGCCCTCCCAATAGGCCATCGCCTCGGCGGACGGCTCGAGGCCGAGGTGCCGTTGCAGCGCGTCGAGCGAGCTCGCGCACCAGCCCGACTCCGTGCGGAATACCTGGCGCAGCCCGAGCGTGTCGTGCACCAGATACCGATCGTTGTCGTCGTCGACGACGAGCACCCACCGGCCCGCGAGCGACGCGGTGTGAGAGCTCAGCAAGTCGATCCCGTCGTACACGGACGCGAGTCGCGTGACGATGTCGACGTCGGACGCGCCCGGCTCCCGCACGTCGAGCGCGTAGCCGACAAGCGTCGCCGACGCGCGGGCACCCTCGACCGACACCACGTTGAGCTCGGGATCCGACGAGAGCCACAAGTCGTGCAGGATCTCTCGTTGCGACCAGCCCGGCCGGATGAGCGCGGGCTCGGGCCCGAGCATCCATTGACCGCGCCCGGCCCTCACCGAAGTGATGCCAGGCGAAGGATTCGGAGCATCGCGACTGCGGCTTCCCATCGCCGCCACGGTAGCTGCGGGTCACTCAAACGGCTGACTACCGACTTAGAGCACTCTGTAGCCGTTCTGAACACTCAGTGTGCAGAGTCCACACCTTCTCCGACACGACAGCGCCGGCGCGGCACGACTGCGGACTTACACCGTGCGGCCGAGGAACGCGGCGAGCTGGTCGGCGTTGCCGGCGCCGGCCGGGGCCGACTGCTCCGGACCGAAGACCGTTCCTTCGGGCGAGCGAAACGCGGGCGAGATCGACTGCTTCGCGCCCATCAGCAACTGCGCCGCGAGCTCGGGTGCGAGGTCGGTGTTCTGCCCCGTCGCCTTGGCGAGATCCCATCCGTGGGCGAACGTGTCGGTCGCCGCGAGCCCGACGAACGCCGCGCCCGGCATCTGTCCGAAGGGCAGCGTCAGCATCTTGGACATGACCCCGTCGGCCCGGAACGCGGCGACGCAACGTTGTGCACCCTCGTCGAACGCCAGGAGGAAATCGCCTGCGGAGTAGTCGGTCTCGCCGCCTGCGGGCGGCTGGCCCTTGGCGCCGGCCTCGAAGAAGTACTGCCCGCCCACGATGTGATTGATCAGGTCGCTGACCTTCCATTTCGCGCAGGGTGTGTCGTCGCCGAGTTGTTCCTTCGAGACGCCGGCAAGGACGGTACGGGTGGATGCGATTGCCTGCTCGAGCAGCTCGGTTGACACAGCGATCTCCCTGATCGATCGGTTCCTCGTTCGGTCGCACCTTATGACGCACGCGCCGCGATGTCCGGCAGCTCTTCGCTCACCGGTCGCGACGACGCGTCTGGAATGCTCTTCGGGATGAGATCACCCCGAGAAGCCGTTGCATCAACCATGCAGGTCGAGATCTGGTCGGACGTCGTCTGCCCGTGGTGCTACATCGGAAAGCGCCGGTTCGAGCGGGCGGTCGCACGGTTCGGTCACCCGGTCGAGGTGACGTGGCGCAGCTACGAGCTCAACCCGACAGCGCCACCCGTGAGCGAGGGCTCTTCGGTCGAACGGATCGCCCGCAAGTACGGAATCACGGTGGAGGCGGCCGCGGCGCAGTACCGGCGCATCACCGATCTCGCTTGCGCGGAGGGCCTCGACTACCACCTGGAGCGGGCCCGGCCGGGCCGGTCGTTCGACGCCCATCGCCTCTTGCACCTCGCGAACGAGCGCGGCGTCCAGGACGCGGTCAAGGAACGGCTGCTCGCCGGCTACCTCCAAGAGGGTGTCGCCATCGGCCTGGCCGACGAACTCGCCCCGCTCGCCGTGTCGGCCGGCCTCGACGCCGCCGCGGTCGAGGCCGTGCTGTCCGGAGACACCTACGGCGAGGCTGTTCGCGCCGACCAGGCTCGTGCCGTCGAGATCGGGATCACCGGCGTCCCGTTCTTCCTGATCGATGGGCGGTTCGCGATACCGGGAGCCCAGGACCCCGAGACGATGCTCACCGTGCTCGAGCGGGCCTGGCAGCGGCGGACGCCGCAACTCGTGGACAGCACAGACCCGTCGGTCTCGTGCGAGGGCGACACCTGCACGCCATAGTGCGAAGCCATGAGCGGGAGTGCATCTCGCGTTCGTGGGGCTGCCGATTTCCTCGATACGGCCAGTTGAGGCTAAGAGAACGGCATGGTCAACGACGACGACGAGAAGTCGACGCAGTTTCGCGATCACCTGGCGGCGCTGGTCGGCAAACCGGTCGGTTCGGGCGAGGCATCGGTCGCGCCGGACCCGGTGAACCAACCGATGATCCGGCACTGGGCGGCCGCGTTCGAAGATCACAACCCGGTGTACACCGATCCCGAGTTCGCCGCATCGACGCGGTTCGGCGGGATCGTCGCGCCACCGTTGATGCTGCAGACGTGGACGATGGCGACGCCGAAGATCACCGGCATCGCCGAGCGGGGTGGGTCGCCGGTGGAGTCGGAGGGCGCGGGCCCGTTGTCCGTGTTCGACGACGCCGGCTTCGTGGGGACGCTGGCGTCGAACTCCGAGTTCGAGATCGTGCGCTACCTGCATCTCGGTGACGTGGTGTCGGCGACGACGGTTGTCGAATCGATCTCCGACGAGAAGCAGACCCGGCTCGGCCCGGGCCACTTCGTCACGTGGGTGACCACGTACGTCGACGCGACGGGCGACGTCGTGGGCCGCCAGACCTTCCGCATCCTCAAGTTCAAACCCGAAGGGTTCGCCGCGTGAGCGCTCGCCTCGCACCTTCCGTCTCGCTCGACACGCAGTTCTTCTGGGACGGCATCAAGGATCACGAGCTGCTCATCCAGCGCTGCCGCGAATGCGGCGTCTTGCGTCACCCGCCGCGCCCGATGTGCCCGCACTGCAACTCGCTTTCGTGGGACACGATCGAGTCATCGGGCCGGGGTGCGGTCTTCAGCTTCGTGATGCCGCAGCATCCGCCCTATCCGTGGTTCGAGTACCCGTACATCGTGGTGCTCGTCGACCTCGAAGAGGGTGTGCGCCTGGTGTCGAACCTGTGTGCGATCGCGCCCGACGACGTCACGATCGGGATGCCGGTCGAGGTGTTCTACGAGCACTTCGACGACGGGCTCGTACTCCCCCAGTTCCGTCCGGCCGAGGTGGGTCGATGAGCACGGCGTCTCCGACCGAGACCCTCGACTGGCACGGCGTGCACGCCGGTGACGAACTGCCCGCGTTCGTCATCGATGTCACCGCGACCCGGATCGTCGCGGGTGCGATCGCGTCGCGCGACTTCATGCCGGTCCATCACGACCGCGGCTACGCCAACACGCAAGGCGCGCCCGACATCTTCATGAACATCCTCTCCGACACCGGCTACTGCAGCCGCTTCCTCACCGACTGGGCCGGACCCGAAGCAATGATCAAGAAGCTCGCGATCCGCCTCGGCGTGCCCGTGTTCCCCGGTTCGACGCTCACGTACACCGGCACCGTCACCGCGACGTCGTTGGTCGACGGCGAAGGCATCGTCGAAGTCGAGCTGCGCGCGGTGAACGAGCTCGGCGACCATGTGACGGGCACCGCCGTCCTCGGCCTGCCCGTCCGCGGAGCCGGCGCATGACCGGCTGGCTGAAGGACCGGACCGCGATCGTCGGCATCGGCCAGACGGAGTTCTCCAAGGAGTCGGGCCGCAGCGAACTCCAACTCGCCTGCGAAGCAGTCAAGGGCGCGCTCGACGACGCGGGCCTGCGACCCGCCGACGTCGACGGGCTCGTCACGTTCACGCTGGACAGCAGCGAGGAGATGGAGGTCGCCCGCAACCTCGGCATCCCACACCTCTCGATGTTCACCCGCGTCCCCTACGGCGGAGGCGCGGCCGCCGGCACCGTGATGCAGGCCGCGCTCGCCGTCGCGACGGGCGCCGCGAGCGTTGTCGTGTGCTACCGGGCCTTCAACGAACGATCGGGAATGCGCTTCGGCGACATGGGACGGTCGATCACCGCGATGCCACCCTGGCTGTCGTGGTACGCACCGTACGGGCTCCTCACCCCCGCCGCGTGGGTCGCGCTCCACGCGCGCCGATACATGCACGCCTACGGAGTCACCAACGCCGACTTCGGTCGCATCGCCGTCGTCGATCGCACACACGCGGCCACGAATCCCGACGCGTGGTTCTACGAACGACCGATCACGCTCGATGACCACCAGGCCTCACGTTGGATCGTCGAACCCGTGCTCCGACTGCTCGACTGCTGCCAGGAAAGCGACGGCGGTGTCGCACTCGTCGTGACCACGCGCGGAACGCGCCCGCGACCTCCGCCAGCCGCCGGCCCTCATCACCGCCGCCGCGCAGGGCGCGACCTTCGACGGCGAGATGATGACCAGCTACTACCGCGACGACCTCACGGGTCTTCCGGAGATGGGCGCCGTCGCGCGACAAGCTCTGGGCCGACTCCGGGCTCACGCCCGCCGACATCTCGACCGCGTTCCTGTACGACCACTTCACGCCGTTCGTCCTCATGCAACTCGAAGAGCTCGGCTTCTGCGCACGCGGCGAGGCCAAGGACTTCGCCACCGTCGAGAACCTCACGATCGGCGGCCGCCTCCCCATCAACACCAGTGGCGGCTTGCTCGGCGAGGCGTACATCCACGGCATGAACGGCATCAGCGAAGCCGTACGCCAGATCCGCGGCACCTCGCACAACCAGGTCGACAACGTCGAACACGTCCTCGCAACCGCCGGGACGGGCGTGCCCACCAGCGGTCTCATCCTCGGACGGCCCTGAGACCGGCACAACGAAGACCGGCCGGAGCACCGTTCAGACCGGCGCCTCGAGCTCGAGCTTCGGGACGTGGGGTGGCGGCTCCTGGTCGCGCAGGTCGGCGACGAGATCCGACTGGAGTGCGCGCACGGCGGGATCGTTCCACCGGTTGTGCTGTTGGAGCGGGTCGGTGGTGAGGTCGTAGAGCTCGCCTTCGGTTCCGTCGTGCACAGAACCGGCGCGGTAGGTCGTACAGACCCAGCCATCGCGCGTGATGGTGCGCAGGTGCACGGCAACGCCGAACAACTCGCTGTCCCACTCGGTCAGCACGCGTTCGAAGCCGCGCCGGTCGGCGTCGGTGTCGTCGGTCGGGAGTGCGTCTCCCTGCATGCTCGCGGCGGGCTCGATTCCCGCGATCGCGCAGAACGTCGGGGCGAGATCGACGAGTCCGACCGGGCGGGTCACCGTCGCCGGTACTACCCCGGCCGAAGGCGCCGGGCGCCATACGAGCGGCAGCCGCATCAACGCGTCGACGTGGTACGGGCCCTTGAACAAGAGCCCGAAGTCGCCTTGCAGTTCGCCGTGGTCGGTCGTGAAGATGACATCGACATCCTCCGACCAGCCGCGCCGCTCGATCGCGGCCAACACCCGACCGAGCGCCTCGTCGATCAGTTCGCACTCGACGGCGTTGCGGGCGTTGACCTCGCGTACCTGGTCGTCGGTGAGCGTCGCCGGTATCCAGTCCTTCGGCGCTTCGTAGTTCGACACGAGGGTGCCGTCGTACCAGAGGCGCCAGTGCCGCGGTTTGTCGTCGAGCACGCGTTCGCGTCCGGCGCGATCGGCGGTATAGCCGGCCGGAAGCGGGAGGTCGCGCCAGTCGATGCGACCCATCTCCGACGCGGGCGGATCCCACGGATGATGCGGGTCGGGGAAGCTCATCCAGCAGAACCAGTCTTCGTCGGCGGCAACCGAGTCGAGCCAGGCGATCGTTCGATCGGCCACCCAGTCGGTGTGGTACCACTCCCGCGGGATCACATTGTTCTTCACCTGCGGGGCATCGGTGTCGCCGCCGCCCGCGGCGTTGACGTTGAACGCGGTGTCGATCGCGGAGTAGTACATGCCGATCGCCTCGGGGTGGTTCGCCATCAGCCACCTGGCGTAGTGCAGCATCCCGACCGCTCCGTGGGTTGCGAACTCCAGGTGCTCGAAGCCACGGTGCGGCCCCACCGTGCCGTCCGCCCATCGACTGCGGAGCGTTTCCTCGCCGGAACGCGCGACCGAGTTCTCGGTGAACCGTCCGAACGGATCCATGAACGGCTCGAAATGGGCCTTGCCGATCAGGGCGGTGCGGTAGCCGTGTCGTTGCAGGTCGGCGGCGACGGAAGGTGCGTCGACCGGGAGCGGTACGCCGTTCATCCATACGCCGTGGGTGGTCGGGTGCTGGCCGGTGATGATCGTCGATCGCGACGGCATGCACACGACCGACTGCGGCACCGCCCGCTCGTAACGGACACCGGCCGCCGCGAGCGCGTCGACGACGGGCGTGCGGGCCACGCCACCGCCGTTGCACCCCAACGTGTCGTAGCGCTGCTGGTCGGTGGTGACGAACAGGATCTTGCGTCCCATGAGCCCCGCTACTCCTCGGAGGAATCGTCGACGGTCTCGAGCCGGCGCTTCAGCTCGACGAGGGCATTGCCGGTGGCGCCACCGATGATGAGTGCCATCGCGTCGGGTTCGCAGTCGGTGGCGTATGCGACGAGGCTCGTGCCGTCGCCGAGGTCGAACACGTCGATCGTCCCGAGGTGGCCGCGCACCATGGCGCCCGTCAGCCGGTACTGGAAGCGGCGTTGTATGGCGTCGTTGGTCACGATCTCCTCGGTCATCGGGATGCCCGAGGCGGTGGTGACGACGCGCGTGGTGCCGTCGATCTTCGCGTCGACGATACCGGGGAACCACTGGGCGATCGTCGACGGATCGCCGACGACCGCCCACACGTCGTCGGCCGATCGCGTGATCCTCACCTGCCGCCGTACCGTGCCCATCAACGCGACCTTCTCACGGAACCGGGCGTTCGTCCGACGAGGTGCGCGAACCGCTCGGCGGGCGTCCGCAGTACCCGCATCAGCGGACGCCGATCGCGACCCGCATCTCGTCGTTCGGAGTTCCGCATCGCGGGGAGACCGGCGCCATCGAGCACTCCTTCGAACCGGGATCGAGTGCGGCTCACCGTATGTTCTGGCAGCTTGCGTGTCAATACTTGCCGAGAAACAGGACGCGCAGCGCGATCGCGAGCATCTCCCGGGTCTCCCCCGACGAGTAGCGGCGGTGATGGCGGTAGAGGTCGATCGTCTCGATCTGGGTGAGCGCGTCGGCGGCGCCCAGCACCGCGCGCCGCTCCTTGGCCTCCAACCGGTCGAGCTCGGAAGCGAACTGGCGCTCGACCTGCGAGCGCAGCAACCGGCGACCGCTTTCGAGTTGGTCACGGATGATGTCGTTCGTCGTTGCACGCAGGCGCGACGCGCGTGACGTGGGCGCGATCGCCTCGTACACCCGCAGCCGCGTGTCGACGAAAACTTCGAGGCGACGCTCGAACGGGCCCTGACCGATGTCGTCGATGACGAACAGCGGCGCGACCTTCTCGGTGTGACGCGCTATCGCCGACCGGATCAAGTCGTCGGCATCAGCGACATAGCGATACACCGATCGCAGCGAGATCCCCGAACGTCGCGCCACATCGTCGGGCGAGGGCGCGAGATTGCCTTCGGAGAACAGCTCGAGGACCGCATCGAGTACCGCCGTGCGATTGCGGTCGCGGCGGGCAGTTCGCCCGTCGACGTCTCCGCCCGTCGGTTGCGGTGTCATTGTCGAGGTTCGGCCGTCGAGCAGGTGTACCCGACTTGGGGGTCGACCTCGAACTCCATGCGCTCTCCTCTTCGATGCCCGCCGGACCGAGAGACCTCAATTGACAACAATACTGCCAGAAGATACCTTCCGGCGCAATGGTTGCCCCGCCCAGACCGCGGACGCGCGGCGCCGAAGGAGACACGATGAGCGATTCCCGCCGGGTAGCTCTGATCACCGACGCCGGCTTCTACGTCGGCCCGCACCTCGCACGAGCGCTCGCCGCGAAGGAGCACGACCTCGTGCTCGGCGATCCCCCGGACGCACTCGTCGACGAGCTCACCGCGATGGGTGCGGCCGTGGAAGCCGTCGCCGGAGTCCGAGACATCAGCAAGTCCGAGTCGTCGGAGCGGCTCGTCGGCGCCGCGCTGCAGCGGTTCGGGCGCATCGACGCGGCCGCGGCCGCGTCGGGACGCGTGGTCACGGGCCGCTTCTTGAAATCCGGCATCGATGATCTGCACGCCGTCGTGAAGGGCTGCCTCGAAGCCCCGTACCACTTCCTGCGCGCGGTCGTTCCCGTGATGGTCGAACAAGGCGACGGGCAGGTGCTGTTGATCACCAGCGCCGCAGGCGCGCGCCCGACACCCGGCGCACCGCTGTACTCCGCGGCGCGCGCCGGCGCCACGATGCTCGCCCGGAACGTCGCGGCCGAGGTCGCCCGTACCGGCGTGCAGGTGAACGTGGTCGGCACCAACTTCATGGATTTCCCCGAATTCCTGCGCGCGAACGGCGTCACCGACGCCGAGTCACGCGCCAAGGTCGAAGCGCAGGTCCCGATGGGACGGCTCGGCACACTCGAGGAGTTCGCGTCGTTCTGCATGCCCTACGTCGACGGAACGAGCCGGTTCACGACCGGGCAGTTCGTCGCCTACGCCGGCGGATGGGTCTGATGGAGGCCGTCATCGGCGATCTGCTGCTCGATTCGCTGCAGCGACGCATGCACACCATGCACTCGCTCTACTACCAGGCCGTCGACACGATGGACCTCCGTCACGTCAACCACTTCGAACGCGAAGGCGTGCTCCCGATCGCCTTCTCCCTCTTCCACTACACGAACATGCAGGACGCGTCGTTCATGCTGATCACCGGCATCCCCCCGATCTGGAACGCCGGGTGGCAAACGCGGGTGCGCATGGCGATCGACGACCACGGCAAGCACCGGACGGTCGACGAGATGATCCACCAACGCATCGGCGACTACGACGCGTTCAAGGAATATCAACGCGCCGTGTTCGAGCGCACCGAGGCCTACCTCGACACCATGGATCCGCAAGACATGACCCGCGTGCTGATCACCCGGCCCTTCCCGCCCCAAGTTGCCAGCACCTACAGCGCACTGTGCGCCGGACCCGGCGGCATCACCGTCCTCGACGGTTTCGAGTGCTGGCTCTACCAGCACGGGCTCCGTCACCTGGGCGAGATCGAGCTGGCGCGCGGCCTCGTCGGTCTCGGCGGGATGACCTCCTAGACCGGGACCATCGGCCCTGCTCTCGGGCCGGGCGGCGGCACACTGTGGAGGTATGACGACGAGCGACGCGTCTCGCGCGCGGTCCGGCCGACGACGGCGCGGCGCGGCCCGACGACGCCCGCGTCACCGACACCGTGCTCCTCGCGGTGTCGACGGCCGCGCTGGCACTCGGCGGCGTCCTTCATCTCGCCGGTCTCGGCAGTGCCGCGCACGCGGTTTGGGCAGCGACGACCGTGCTCGGCATCGGACCCGCGATGTGGTGGGTGATCGACGCCGCCCGGCATCGCCGGCTCGGCGTCGACGTCATCGCGGTGCTGGCGCTCGTCGGCGCGCTCGTCGTGGGCGAGTACCTCGCCGGCGCCGTGATCACCGTGATGCTCGCGAGTGGCCGGACGCTCGAATCCCGGGCCGCGGCCCACGCGCGCCGGGAGCTGCGCGCGCTACTCGAGCGCGCGCCGCGCGTCGTCCATCGGTACGCCGACGGGCAGTTGACCACTCCCCCGCTCGAGGCGGTGCAGCGCGGCGACCTGCTCTTGGTCCAGCCGGGTGAGGTGGTCCCGGTCGACGGTCGCGTCGAACGCGATCTCGCCGTGCTCGACGAGAGCGCGCTCACCGGTGAGCCGCTGCCGGTCGAGCACGAGGCCGGGGACGCGATCCGCAGCGGTGTGGTGAACGCGGGCGGCCCCTTCGACCTGCGGGCCACGACCACGGCGAGCGAGAGCACATACGCCGGGATCGTCCGGCTCGTCTCCGAGGCGGGAGCCTCGAGCGCGCCGTTCGTCCGGCTCGCCGATCGCTATGCCGGCGGCTTCCTGATCGTGAGCCTCGCGCTGGCCGGCGCGGCGTGGGCGGTCTCCGGCGACCTCGTGCGCGCCGTCGCGGTCCTCGTGGTCGCCACACCGTGCCCCCTCATCCTCGCGGCTCCGGTCGCGATCGTCTCGGGCCTCTCCCGGGCGGCGCGCCGCGGCGTCGTGATCAAGGGCGGCGCCGCGCTCGAGCAGCTCGCTCGCGGCGAGATCCTCCTTTTCGACAAGACCGGGACCATCACCGCCGGAAGGCCCGCGGTGACCGAGGTCGTGACCGGCGACAGCGTCGGGTCCGACGAGGTGCTCCGGCTCGCGGCTTCGCTCGACCAGGTGTCGCCACACGTGCTCGCGGCCGCGGTGGTGCACGCCGCGCGAGCTCGCTCGCTGGCACTTTCCCTGCCGACCGACGTGGAAGAGGTGCCCGGACACGGGGTGCGGGGTCTCGTCGACGGCCACCGGGTTGCGGTCGGCAAGGCCAGCTGGGTCGCCGCGGCGTCGGACGCGCGTTGGGTACGGGCCGTGCGCAGGCGCGCGGATCTCGACGGCTCGCTCACGGTGTTCGTGCAAGTCGACGGTATCCCGGTGGGCGCGATGCTGCTGGACGACCCGATCCGGACCGATGCCGCGCGCACGATCCGCCAGCTGCGGCGCGACGGCATCCGCCGCATCGTGATGGTGACCGGTGATCGTGAGGCGAACGCGCAGACCGTCGGCGCGGTCATCGGGGTCGACGACGTCCTCGCGGAACGTACGCCGGCCGAGAAGGTCGAGGCGGTTCGCATCGAACAGCGATCCGGGCCGACGATCATGGTCGGCGACGGCATCAACGACGCGCCCGCACTCGCGCTCGCCGATGTCGGCGTCGCGATCGGCGCCCGCGGATCGACCGCGTCGTCGGAGGCGGCCGACGTCGTGCTCACGGTCGACCGCCTGGATCGACTCGGCGAGGCAGTCGTCATCGCCGGGCGGGCACGCCGCATCGCCCTCGAGAGCGTGCTCGCCGGTATCGGTCTGTCGCTCGTTGCGATGCTCGTCGCGGCCGCCGGATACTTACCGCCGGTATGGGGCGCGGCGTTGCAGGAGCTCATCGACGTCGCCGTGATCCTCAACGCGCTCCGCGCGCTGCGAGATACCTCGTCGAGCGCCCGCCTGCGCACCGACGAGGCCGCGCTCACCCGCCGCTTCAGCGCGGAGCACGCGAGCCTTCGCCCCGACGTCGCGCGCATCCGTACTGTCGCCGACGCGCTCGATCCGTCGAAACCGGCCGAATCACTCGCGATGGTCCGGGAGATCAACCGATTCCTCGTCGACGAGCTCGACCCGCACGAACAGGCCGAAGACGCCACCCTGTACCCCGTCCTCGCCCGCGTGCTCGGCGGGAAGGACCCCACCGGCACGATGAGTCGCGCGCACGTGGAGATCGCGCACCTGATCCGGCGACTCGGCCGCGTGCTCGACGACGTCGACCCGTCGGGACCCGACAACGACGACATCATCGAACTTCGCCACCTGCTCTACGGACTCCACGCCATTCTCGAGCTCCACTTCGCGCAAGAGGACGAGGGCTACCTCTCGCTCGCCGATAACGACACGGCCACCGCGGCGATATGACCGGAAACACCATGAGTCGACGGAAATCGTCGAGTCGGCGCCCGTAGCATCTCCTGATGGGACCGAGCCGCGTGCGCGGATCGCTCGCGGTGCTCGTGCGCCGGCGTGATCAGCTGGGATTGTCCGTCGCGGCGACCCGGGCGCTTCTCGCGGGGCTCGTCTCGCTCGGTGTGACGACGGTCGTGTTCGGCGGGTTGACCGAAGACGTCACGCGCCACAACGGGCTCTCGACGACCGACCCGCTTCACCTCCACTGGTTCGTCGAACATCGTCCGAACGCGCTCGTCTCCGCCGCGCGCGTCGTGAGCGAGATCGGAAGCCCCGTCGCCCTCGCGTTCGTTGCCGCCACCGCGGCGATCGTGCTCTGGCGCCGTGGCGAACGGCTCCTCCTCACGGTCGCGCCGGGAATCGCGCTCGGGCTCAGCGCAACGAGTGCCGCCGTCGCGAAGGGCGTCGTCGCTCGTAGCCGCCCCCCGGTCGCGCTGCATCTCGCCACGGAGACCGACGCATCGTTCCCGTCGGGGCACGCGACCAACGCGACGGCTGTGTACCTCACGCTCGGCTTCGTAGTCGCGATCTTCGTCTTGCGCAGGCCCTTCACGCGTTGCGCGTCGGTGCTCGGCTCGGGACTTCTCGCAGCCGCCATCGGAGCGAGCCGCCTCGTGCTGGCCGTCCACTGGCCGACCGACGTCGTGGCCGGATGGGCCCTCGGGGCGTCGGTCGCGCTCGTCGTCACGATCTCCGCGAGCCTCGCCACTCGGCTCGCACCCGGTGGTCCGGCGCCGAGCGGCGGCCGGCCACCGCTCGTTCGCGCCGCGCACGCCCTGACCCGCGGGCGTCGTTCGCCACACCTGCATGCCGCGTAGCGCTGCGGGGCCCACGCACCGTCCCAAAGCGGCGAATTGTCCTCTTGTGTGCCAACGAGCACGCCGATCAAGAGAGTATGCATGCCGGCGGTACCGTCCCCGAGGTGGCGCGCACGGACCCGGCGGGAGAGACGTTGCCTCCGACGGACACCGAGAACGAAGGCGCGATCGCGAAGCTGAAGCACCGGCTGGCGAAGACGCCGTTCGGACGACGCGCCTTGGGTTCCGTGCACGGAGTCGTCACCACCGAGCCGGTGTTCGCGGTGACGTTCGACGATGGTCCCGACCCGAGCGTCACACCGGCGGTCCTCGACCTGCTCGACGCCCGGAGCGCCCGGGCCACGTTCTTCATGCGCGCGGACCGTGCCGCGAGCCATCCCGACCTCGCCCGCGAGGTTGCGGCGCGGGGACACGAGATCGGCGTCCACGGGTTCTGCCACGAGCGCATGACCGAACTGGGTCTCGCCGGTGTCCGCCGCGAGACGACGCGGGCGCGGCGCGAGCTCCAGCAGATCGTTGGGGTAAAGCCGCACTGGTTCCGTCCGCCGTACGGTGCGCAGAACATTCGCACCTTCCTCGCGACGCGTCTGCAGGGAATGGACGTCGCCGTATGGGACGTCGACGTCAGCGACGCCATGAGCACAGCGGGGTTCGGCGCCGCCGCCGGGCCCGCGGGATCGCTGACGCTGAGCGCGGCGGGAGTCGACATTCCGTTCTCGCCGGGAAGCGTCCTACTTCTGCACGACACCCCCGCGCGTGACGACCAAGACGATGCACCGGCGCGCAAGATCGCGCTGATCTCATGTCTCGTAGAAGGTGTACGGTGCGCGGGCGGGCAGATGGTAACGCTGACGGAATTGCTTCGTCGCGGCGTCGCGGACCGACGTATCTGGCGCTCGCCGGGCTACTAGACCGGATTACGTCGTGCGCGAACACAACCCACCACACCCCGTTGCCGGCGACACGGACGTGCGCGCGGCGCGCCGCGGGACGCGTCTCTCGATCGGCGTATGCGTGCTCACCTACGAGCGTGACCGTCAACTCAAGGCGCTGCTCGGCGGGCTCGCGAATTTGCAGCCGCCGAACGCCGACGTTCGCATCGTCGTCGTCGACAACAACCCCGACGGCAGCGCCCGTTCGATCGTCGACGAGTTCCGCACGTCGTGGCAGCGCGCGGGCGGAACCTGGGCGGTCGAATACGTTGCCGAGCCGGATCGCGGCATCGCCCGGGCCCGCAACCGCGCGGTCGCCGCGTGTGATGACGTCGACTTCGTAGCGTTCATCGACGACGACGAGGTGCCCGAGCCCGACTGGCTGTCACGGCTCTGCGAGGTGCAAGCGTCGTCGAACGCCGATGTCGTGGTCGGACGCGTGCTCTCGAGGTTCGCGTCCCCGCCCCCCGAGTGGGTGCTGGCGGGTGGCTATCTCGAACGACCGCGCCCCGCGACCGGGGAGCGGGTGTACTGGGCGATCACGGGCAACGTCCTGATCTCCCGCCGGCTCCTTTCCCGGTACTCACCACCGTTCGACGAGCGCTTCAACCTCTCCGGCGGCGAGGACACGCACTTCTTCATGCGGGCGCGCGACGACGGCGCACTGATGGTCTCCGCCGACGACGCGATCGTGTTCGAGGACATACCGGCCGAACGCACCACCTGGCGGTCGATCATGCGGCGCGAGTACCGCCGCGGGAACACGCTGAGCCTCTGCATGCTCGACTTGCACCCCGGCTGGTACCGCCGCACTCGGCGCGCGCTGCAAGGTGTGTACCGGATCGCGCAGGGAGCCGGACTCCTGATACTCGTACCGCTCGCCGGCCGGGGCAACCTCTACCGGTCCGCGCACCGCGTCGCCTTGGGCGCAGGTCTGCTCAGCGGGCTCGCGGGCCTGCGCTACGAGCAGTACGTGCACGAGCAATACCAACACCTCCGCAACGTCCACTCGCGCACGTAGGTCCCGTAAGCGACTTCGCCACGACCGCTCGCAGCGCGGCTCAGAACTGCCGGCCGGCCGCCAGTGTGAATGGCGAGTTGGCCAGTGCACTGCCGAGCGCATCCCTCACCGACGGCGACGCGGTATAGATCGGCGTGCTCGTCGCGACCGTCGCGACCGTACCCGTCGAACTCTTGGACCCGAGCGTGATCACGAGCGTTCGGGTGCCGTACGTCCACGTGATCTTCGACGCGCTACTCGATGTTCCCTTGAAGACGGCGGTACCGCCGGAGACGTAGGTGCTCACGCCGAGATCGAGCAGCCCGAAGTTGAACGTGCACGTCGCACTCGTGACCGAGATCGTGTCGTGCGTCGCGCTCATCCCGTCGTTCAGATTCACGATTACATTGTTGTTCGCGCTCAGTGTGTAGTTCGACGTGTCACTCACCCACGCCGAACACAACGTGGAGGCGTCCATCGCGGCCGAGAACACGATCGTGATCGAGTCACCCTTTTCCACCCGGCCCGCGGTTCCACCGTTGACGTTGTTGAGCGCCACGCTCACGATGGTCGGCTGAGCGACGACGTTGACGGCGATCGCGAAGCTCTTCGTAACGGTCGCCCCCGCGGCATCGGTGAGCGTGACGGTGGCGGTCGTTCCCGAGCCGGTCGGCGTTCCGGAGATCACCCCGCTCCCGGCATCGATCGACAAGCCGGCCGGCAGACCGCTCGCGGACCACGCCGGCGGGGCGGTCCCGCCCGCGCTCACCAACGTCGTGGTGTACGGGGTGCCCTGGTCGCCCGCAGGCAGTGGCGACGCGGTGGTGATCGACGGCGCCGCGTTGATCGCGACCGTGTAGGGCCGTGTGTAGGCATCGTCGCCCAGCGCGTCGTTCAACGTGACGACGACCGATGCCACGCCGACGACGGTCGGTGTGCCCGAGATGATGCCCGTGGTCGTGTTGATCGACACGCCGGCGGGCAGGCCGGTGGCCGACCAGCTGTAGCTGCCGTCACCGCCGGACGGGGTGAGGGTGGTCGAGGGATACGCGCGGTTCACGGTCCAGGGCGCCAGCGACGCGGGCGCGGTGATCGAGAGGGGGACCGGCGACGCGCCGATCTTGATGCCGCCGCTGTTCGTGATCACGACGGTCTGCACGACGATCGACCAGGCGACCGGGGTCTGCGCGTTGCCCGAGATGTTCAGCTCCGCCTTCGGGGCGTACACCGTTCCGTTGAAGATGATTGCCCCGCCGTTGTCGAGCACGATGGTCGACGTGTCTGCCGCCGCCTGCCAGACGGAGATCCCGGTATACGCGCCGGTCGTCATGGCAGTGAGCATGAGCGACGCGCCACCGCCGACGACGAACGCGCCGCCGGTGATGTAGAACAACACGCCGCCCGCGCCGGTCTTGACGATGGCGCCGTTGCCGATGTTGAAGCCGGCCTGGAGGATGTAGATGCCGCTCGCGAGCGTGCAGGTGTTGCCGCCCTGGATCGAGAACACGCCCGCGTACACGCCGGGCTGAGCGGTTTGCGACGCCTGTGGGCCGCTGCACCCCGTCTGCGCGGGCCGGCCCACCGTCGTCGGCGGCACGAGGCCGCTGTAGGGGTCGGTGATCGCCGGCGAGTAGGAGGTGACGGTCGGGCAGACGCTCCCGCCGCTCGCGACGCACGAGCCGCCGGCGAGGATCGACGTGCCGCCCGCATTGAACACACCGCTGTTCCCGAGGGTCAGCGCCTTGCACCCGGCGGTGTCGGCAGTGTTGATGAACGCGTTGCCGTAGACCTTCATGACGCCCGCGCCCTGGATGGTGACGCCGCAGCCACCGCTGCCGAACACGACGAGCGATTGCGGCGGCGAAGGCGCGAGTGGACTACCGCCGCCGATGAGCTTGCGGAACGCGGCGGTCAAGCTGTACGTGTACGGGCTACTCCCCGCTCTCTCTTGGGTTCCGGCGGTCGCGGTGATCGTGACCGTGATGGAGGTCGGCGCGCCGCTGCAATCGCTCACGGGCGAGCAGGAGACGGTCACGCCGGCAACATCGCGCGCTAGTGCCACGTCGCTCACCAGCACCCCGGCTTCGCAGTGCCGGCGCAGGATCGATCCGGAAACCAGCACGTAGTCGCTGACGTTGGGCGTCGTCGCGCCGCTCGGGCTCGGCGTGACCCACCCGAAACGCGCGATCGGGGTCGGGGTGCCGACGACCGGCGGCGACGGGTCGGGGCACGACGTCGTGTCGGTCAGCGAGATCTCGGGGCCGCTCGAGTTGCGGGCGTCGCTCACGATGTACGCGGCCGCGAGCCGGGCGTCGCTCGAACGCCTGAGGTTGTCGTTGACGGAGGTACCCCCGTTGAGCACCACGACGAACGCGGTCGCGAGCGCACCGAACACGATCGTCTCGATCGCGATGGCGATGATGAGCTCGGCCAGGGTGAACCCGGACTCGTCAGGACGGGACGCGCGCACGCGTTGGAGCAGGAATCGGCGGAACCTCATTGGTTGCTCCAGGACTGGATCGAGACGGCCCTTCCGTTGGTCTGGTCGTCGTAGAAGATCACGTCGGCGCGCAGGATCGAGGACGCGTCGGGGCACGGCGCGGCGACCGTGCTCGGGCACACCGAGAGCACGACGTGGCGTTGCGCGGACGGCGCGGAGAAGGGGAAGCAGTCGACGCGTACGGGCCTCGCAGGGGTGTTGAGCGTGAAGGCAGGCGTGAACGATGCGCACGCGCCGACATAGCCCTGCGTGGTGCTGACCCGGATCGTCGCAATCGCCGCCTGCATCGCCGCGTCGGCGTCGTAGTCGGTACCGCGGAGCGTGCGGGTCACCGTGGTCGCCTGCGAGCTCGTGCTCGCGAAGCCGAGGAGCGCGGCGACGATCAGCGAGGTCGCGGCCAGGAACAGCAACGCCAGCTCCAGCGCTGCTCCCTCTTCGCCGCGCCGCGAACGTGTGCGTCGACGGGCCCTCACGATTGACGCACGACCGTACGGAGCTGTTCGGTGCTGCCGTTCGGCGCGACCGCGGAGATGACAACGGTCTGGAACTGCGGCGTGGTCGCGTCGTTCGCGGGGCACGCGCCGTAGGTTGCGCTGACGCTGTAACCCGTCGGCACGATCGACGACACGGCGTACGTCGAACTGCACCACGCGCCGGGCTGCGTCACCGCGAGGGCGAGCGACTCCGCGTAGTCGCGGGCGACGACGCCTGCGGTCGTCGACTGGCGGTTCTGGATCGAGCTGGCGAACAGGGTGGTCATCCCCGTGACGAGCACGATGATGGCCGAGCCCATGATCACCGACGCGACCAGGATCTCGATCAGCGTCGAGCCGCCCTCGCGTCGAGCGGATGGCTCGTCTCGGCTCACGACGCGCCGGTACATCACCTGGAGCTCCTTCACCGGCGGGCGTCCGCCGGCATCGAGGCGTACATCCCTCCCTTCGTCGAAGCAGGAGCCCGACTTTTGCCCTCCGTGGAAGAGCGATGTTCGGCCTACGACGCAGGCGGATCCTGGTCGCGGGTCGTAGCCTCGGAGCCATGGCGAAGATCACGTTCATCGGGGCCGGCAGCACAGTGTTCGCCCGCAACCTGCTCGGCGACATCTTGAGCCACGCCGAGCTGGCCGATGCCGAGATCACCCTGTTCGACATCGACGCCCGGCGCCTGGCGACCTCGGAGCTCGTGGCCACCAAGGTGGCCGACGCTCTCGATGCACCCGCGAAGATCGCCGCGACCACCGACCGCCGCGCCGCGCTCGACGGCGCCGACTACGCAATCAACATGATCCAGGTCGGCGGCTACGAGCCGTGCACGGTCACCGACTTCGAGGTGCCCAAGCGGTTCGGGCTGCGCCAGACAATCGCCGACACCCTCGGGATCGGCGGCATCATGCGGGGGCTGCGCACGATCCCGGTGCTGGTCGGCATGTGCGCCGACATGGAAGAGCTCTGCCCCGACGTATGGTTCTTGAACTACACGAACCCGATGGCGATCAACTGCCGCGCGATCTCGCGCACGTCGTCGATCCGGACGGTCGGGTTGTGTCACAGCGTGCAGGGAACGGCGTTCGAGCTCTCCGTCGATCTCGGCATCCCCTACCGCGAGATCGACTACCTCGCGGCGGGCATCAACCACATGGCTTTCTACCTGCGCTTCTCGCACGACGGCGAAGACCTTTACCCGCGATTGCAGGCCCTGGCGCGGTCGGGGCAGGTACCGGAGGGGAATCGGGTGCGTTACGAAGTGCTGAAGCACCTGGGTTACTTCGTCACCGAGTCGAGCGAGCATTTCGCCGAGTACGTCCCGTGGTTCATCAAGCGCGACCGCCCCGACCTCGTCTCTCGGTTCAACGTCCCGTTGGACGAGTACCCGCGTCGGTGTGTCGACCAGATCGCGGGGTGGGAGGCCGAGCGAGCCCGCTTGGAGGGTGGCGGTGCGTTCGAGGTGCAACCCAGCTTCGAGTACGCCGCGACGATCATCCGCAGCATCGAAACCGGCAAGCCCCGCGTGATCTACGGCAACGTCCCGAACAACGGTTTGATCGACGACCTCCCCGCGGGCTGCACGGTAGAGGTGCCGTGCCTCGTCGACGGGAACGGCGTGCAGCCGACCCGGGTTGGCGCGCTGCCGCCCCAGCTCGCCGCGTTGATCCGCACCAACGTCAACGTGCAGGAGCTGACGGTGGAAGCCGCACTCACCGGCCGGCGCGAGCACGTGTACCACGCCGCCATGCTCGATCCCCACACTGCAGCCGAGCTCGACCTCGACCAGATCCATTCACTCGTCGATGCGCTCCTCGACGCGCACGGCGAATGGGTGCCGGCGCTGAGCTGACGGCGTGTTCCATCACCGCCGGGGGCTGCCCGAGAACTGGGAGCAGGTCGTCGGAGATCACTTCGCGTCGTGGACCGGCTTCTCGACGGCGGAACGGGGCGAACTCGGCGACATCGCGGATTGGCTGCTGCGCCACAAGCACTGGGAAGCGGCGGGCGGCTTCGAGCTCGACGGCGACATGCTCGCCACGATCGCGATCGAGGCCGCGGTGCTCGTCTTGGCCCTGGGCACCGACTACTACCGCGAAGTCAGCGCCGTCATCGTGTACCCGACG
Organism: uncultured Actinomycetes bacterium; assembly: GCA_963812205.1. Taxonomy (GTDB): domain Bacteria; phylum Actinomycetota; class Acidimicrobiia; order IMCC26256; family PALSA-610; genus PALSA-610. The sequence goes on along the minus strand of CAWEUJ010000002.1, from coordinate 392,973 downwards.
ACGATCGCGAGTCACGGCACCTATGCCGGACCCGTGCGGGGAACGGTGAGCGACGGAGTCGTGCCTGTGCTCGGGCAGGCCAACGACCATCGCGGCCCGATCCTGATCGCGTGGGACGAAGCGGCGACCGGGGCCCGCTCGTCCGGGACGGGCCGCAACGTCGTGTTCCACGAATTCGCGCACAAGATCGACATGCTCGACGACGTGATCGACGGCACTCCCCCGCTGCCGAACGAGCAACTCGCCCGTTGGGTCGCGGTGTGCACCGAGGCGTACACCGCGTTGCGCGAGGGCGCGCATCGACCACCGCTGGATCCGTACGCGGGCGTCTCCCCGGCCGAGTTCTTCGCAGTCGCGACCGAAGCCTTCTTCGCTGCCCCGATCGCACTCGAGCGGCACGAGCCCGACCTGTACGACGTAATACGCAGGTTCTACCAGCAGGATCCGGCTGAACGTGCTCGGCGCAAGGTGGCATGATCGGCTCGTGACCGAGGCGACCTGGACCGGCGACGCGTGCTCGCTCGTCGACGCGTTTCGCCGAGGCGAACGCTCGCCGCGCGAGGAGTTGGAAGCATCGCTGGCCGCGATCGAACGCTCCGGCCTCAACGCGTTCTCGTTCGTCGACCCCCAGCGTGCGCTCGATGCGGCAGCACGGGCCGACGTCTCGCTCCCCTTCGGAGGCGTGCCCGTCGGCATCAAGGAGCTCGAGCCGGTTACGGGGTGGCCGCAGACGGAGGCATCGCTCGTTTTCGAAGACCGCGTCGCCACCGAGACGAGCACGGTCGTCGAGCGGCTCCTCGGACCGGGCGGCGCGGTTGCGGTCGGGCTCACCACCGCCTCCGAGTTCGGGGGGCTGAACGTCAGCGTCACGAAGCTCAACGGCGTCACGCACAACCCTTGGCGCCACGGCCGGACCACGGGAGGATCGTCTGCCGGTAGCGCGGCCGCGGTCGCGGGCGGGCTCGTTCCGCTCGCCACGGGCGGCGACGGCGGCGGATCCATCCGGATCCCCGCGGGCTACACGGGTCTGCTCGGCATGAAGGGCACCTACGGACGCATCCCTCGCGGTCCGCACGCCTACTTCACCCCGGGCACCATCGTGCTCGGCTGCCTCGCCCGTTCGGTGCGCGACGCGGCCCGCTACTTCGACGTGTGCGCGGGCTCCGACCCGCTCGATCCGTCGAGCCTCCCCCACCGTCCGGGCTGGGAGGCGAACCTCGGCACGAACGACCTCCGGGGACGGCGCGTCGCGATCATCCCGACGCTCGGCGGTGTCGCGCTCGAACCCGGCGTGGAAGACCAACTGCGCGCGTCGGCCGAGATCCTCATCGACACGACCGGGATGGTCGAAACAGACCTCGACATCACGATCCCGAATCTCGCCGCGCAGTGGATGATGGGCAACCTCTCCACACTCCTCGCCGAGCTCGGCGCCCGCTGGCCCGGGTGCGCAGCCGACCTCACCGACGAGCTGTTGGTCGGGCTGTTGCTCTCGCAGTCGATGTACAACCTCCACACCGCGTCGGTCACCGAGCGCCGGCGCGTCGCGGCCTACCGGGCGATGGCCGACGCGTTCGAGCGGGTCGACTTCGTCATCGCGCCGACGAACCCCGGCCCGGCGTTCGCGGCCGACGCCGCCACCAGCAGCCCGACCTCCAGCTTCATCGACTCCGTCAAGGGCAGCACCGCGGCACGCCTGGGGTTTCGCGCAGTCATGGGCGGCGTCCGCTTCGCGGGCGCGGCGTTCCCGAGGCTCCCGTCCGCGATCCTCGACCAGTTCTCCGAGCGTTTCCCCGATCTCGTACGCATGGGCGCGCTCACCATCATCTCCAACATCTACGGCAATCCCGCGGTGTCGATCCCGGGCGGCTACGTCGACGGCCTGCCCGTCGGTATGCAGGTACTCGCCCGCCACCACGCCGACGAACTGCTCTTCGACGTGGCCCTTGCGGTAGAGCGCGCGGCGCCGTGGCCGAAAGTGGCTCTGCGCGCCGAATCGGTCGCGTAGCGCGGGCGACCACCGGCGTCGCCGGTGTCCGGATACCGCGTCGGGTCACAGACCCCAGGTCGTGCCGAATCCGGAGACGTCGAGTACCCGCCCGGTGAAGTCGGTGTCGATCTGTTGCGCGAGGTACGCGACGGGCGGGCCGACGTCTTCGGGTTCGGACCAACCGGTCCAGTCGAAGTCGGCGCCGAACTCCTCGGTCGTGTGCTCCGTGCGCACCGCGCCCGGGCGCAGCGCGTTGATGTTGATCCCGAGCGGACGCAGCTCCGGCGCGGCCGCCGACGAGAAGCGTTCCAGCGCGGCCTTCGCTACCGAATAGATCACGTACCCCGGCGGCATGAGCGCACTCACCTCGTGCGCGGCCGCGCCCGACGAGATGTTGATGATGCTCCCGCCCCCGTTGTGCTGCATCACCGGCGTCACCGCTTCCGTGAACAGGTACAGACTGCGCACGTTCACCCGCATCGAGTCGTCCCACATCTCGACGGTCGACCCGGCGAGCGGTGCGTGGGTGGGTGTCATGGCGTTGTTCACCAACACGTCGAGGCGGCCGAACCGTGCCACCGTGCCGTCGACCAGCGCAGCGATGTCGGCGGCGGAACCGATGTCGCAACGGATCGCCACGGCCTTGCCGCCCGCGGCCCGAATCTCGTCGACCGTCTCGTGGATCGTGCCCGGGAATGCCGCCGTGTCCGGCGCAACCGTGCGCGCGGCACACACCACCGACGCGCCCTGGCGCCCGAGGTAGGTCGCCAAGCCCTTGCCGATCCCCCGTGAGGAACCGGTCACCACGATCACCCTGCCGTCGAGCCCTCCAGCGGTCATGGCCGCATCCTCGCGCACGGAGAACACCGCATCCTCGCGCTCGGACAACACACTCGGATAACAATTGCGCGCATGACGGAGATCACCGACGACTACATGCGGGAGCTGCTCGGGAAGTCGCGGCTCTACACCGTGGTCTTCCTGAAGGCGGGCGAGAACTACGGAGCACCCGATGCGGGCCCGACGACCTTCGAGCACGCGCGCCGCAACTTCGCCTTACGCGCCGACGGCGTGCTGGCGATCGTCGGTCCGATCGCCGACGACAGCGAGTGGTGCGGCATCGCCATCTTCGACGCCACCGAAGACGACGTCGTGCGCATGATGGAAGACGACCCCGGCGTACGGGCGAACATCTTCACCTACGAGGTCCACCCGATCCGCAGCTTCCCCGGCGACGCGCTCCCGGCGTGATACCGCGCGGAACACGGGACCGTCGTTCGCGCCACCCGTCGTTCGCGCCACCCGTCGAGCGGGTTCGCCCGGCGATCAGGCTTCGGTGTTGCTGGCCTCGACCGCGCGCCGGACCTCGGAGAGGCGGTAGCGGCGGTGGCCACCCATCGTCTTGATCGCGCTCAACCGGCCCGACCGCGCCCAACGAGTGACCGTCTTGGCGTTCACACGGAACATGGCCGCGACTTCGGCGGGCGTCAGCAACTTGTCGGCGTCAGCCTGGTCGTTAGACATCGCGCCACCATCCCTTCCTCGCACACGGTTCTTGCTTCGGGGAACTGATCGGCCGGTCAACGGGAAGATTCAGGAATTTCGTTCCCGTCGTGCCCAAAACGACATCCGGCCCGGTTGGAACCCCGATTCGGCCCGCCCAGGTGCCCGGGAGACGGCCGCCGTGTGGCCGGCAGGTTTTCGCCCGATGACAAGTCCGAACACCGGCCCCACCACCAACATCGCCAGGTGCGCAGCGCGGCGTGACCTCTGTACCCTCCAACCGAGGCGGCGAGCGGTACCCACGAGCGGTACCCAAAGGGAGGCAGTCATGGCTGGAGGCCGGACCACCACCGACGAAAGCGCGACGAAAGGCCGATCCCCGGCCACCGTCTGCGGCGTCGGTGCAGTAACTGCTTACGGGTGGGGACGGGAGCAACTCTGGGAGGGCCTCGCGAGCGGTGCATCCGCCGTCGTGGCCTCCAGCGGTTGGGAGGAGACCCTCGGCCACGACGTCGCCTACATGGGCAAGATCGCCGACGTCGAACACACCGATCCGCGCAGCCGCTTTGCCCGGGCCATGGAGAGCGCGGTGGACGAAGCCATCGCGGACGCCTACGCCCGCGGCTGGAAACCGGGGCCGGTCGTCGGCTTGATCCACGCGATCGTGCTCGGTGAGGTCGACGTGTGGCGCGAGTTCTACATGGAGCGCGACCGCCGGCTGTCGAAGCGTGAGTACCTGCAGCTGATGCCCTCCACGATCTTGTCGTCGCAGATGCAACGCAACGACTTCCACGGTCCGGCCATGTCGGTAACCGCCATGTGCGCGTCGGGGAACGCGGCAACGCTGACGGCAAAGATGTGGCTCGACGCGGGCATCGTCACCGACGTCGTGGTCGTCGCGACCGATGTCTCCGGCACGACCGACAACATTCGCCATTTCGTCGACCTGGGCGTGCTGTTCGTCGATCGCCCGCCGTTCGAGGCATGCCGGCCGTTCCAGGAATCGAGCAAGGGCTTCTTGCTGGGCGAGGCGTCGGTTGCTTTCGTCGTGTCCCGCCAGCGCGAGCCCGCCTACCTCCGCATACTCGGTGGGGCGATGACCCACGACGGCTTCCACGCCGTGTCGATCAACGCCGACCACGCCGAGATCCGGCGCTGCTTCGAGCTCGCGCTCGCCGACGCCCGGGTCGACCCGGTCGACGTGCAGTACCTGAACGCCCACGGGCCGGGGACCGCGCAATGCGACGCGGCCGAGGCCGAAATGCTCGACACCCTGTTCGGAGAGGCCCAGGGCGTCTTCTCGGTGAAGCCGCTGACCGGCCACTGCCAGGCGGCCTCGTCGGCGGTGGAGATCGCCGCGGCCTGCCTGGCCTTCGAGACCGGGACGATCTCCGCGCCTCGCGCGGTTTCGCCCGGCCACCCCCGACTCCTCTCCGGCCCAACCGCCCGAAAGCCCGGAATCATGCTGAAGTCATCGATCGGGATGGGCGGACACAACTCCGTCATCGCGCTCGACGACGTGTGACCTCTGCTGGAACGCGTCAAGCGCCTCCCGACCCTCGTCGATGAAAGGGGTACACAGACGATGCGGGTCGTGAGGGAGATTCCGGGTGCGCAGTACGCCGAACGCGGTCCGCCGAGAGACGGCTTTGCGGGTCGTCGACGGGTCCGCGACGCGACCACACATGGCATCGACCGACGCCGAGGTCGGCCAGCTGATCCGCGAGACGTTGCGGGTGGTCGGCTGGGAGTACGAGATCGCGCGCAAGAGCGTCGCCTGGCACGCGCCGATCGGATCGATCCTCGAGATCGCGCCGCGCGACGTCGTGACGGTGACCCCGGCCGACGGCGGTGATCCCCGCACCGCAGACATCGCCGACTGGCTCGTCGCGCCGATCGTCACCACCTTGCAGGCCGGCGCGCCGTGGCGCGACTACGAGTTGCAGCAGCGCCTCGAAGGAGCGTCGGGCGAGGTCCAACACTTCTTGGTGCGGGCCCGCCAAGTACGCAAGAACGGCGAAGTCATCGGTTGCGCGGGTGTGGTGGTCGACATCAGCGATCGCCACCTCGTCGAGTCGAACCTGCGGGAGCTGATCGACCGCTACCGCCGCCTCGTCGACCTGAGCCCCGACGGCATCGTGGTGCACCGGGCCGGGCGCCTCGTCTACGCGAACCGCGCCGGACTCGAGTGCGTCGGCGCGACCAGTGCCGAGCAGGTGATCGGACGTTCGATCATCGACTTCGTCCACCCCGATTCGCTCGGCCCGACCCTCGAACGCATCGCGACCCTCTCCGAGGACGACCCGGTCTCGGAACCCGCCGAAGCCACGATCATGCGCCTCGACGGCACACCGTGGGTCGTGGAATCGGTGAGCGTGCTGACGCGCTGGGAGGGCGAGAACGCGTACCAGGTCATCCTGCGCGACCTCACCGACCGCAAGCGCGTCGAGGCCGCGCTGCGCTACCAGGCGAACCTGGTCGAGCACGTCTCCGACGCGATCATCGGCGTCGACAACTCCGGCAAGGTCGAGAGCTGGAACCGCGCCGCGGAGCTGATCTACGGCGTTGCGAGCGAAGACGCAGTGGGCCGCGCGCTGCGTGACCTCGTCGAGCTGCCGGACGGTTTCGGGCAGACACCGGTGCGCGACATCGAGTCGGTGCATCGGCGCCGCGACGGCAAGGTGCTGCTCGTACGCGCGTCGGTGACCACCATCCTCGACGACGCCGGCGATCAGACCGGCTTCGTGGTGGTGTGCGAGGACACGACCGAGCGCCGCCGCGCCGAGGACGAGCGCCGCGCCGTCGAGCAACTCCACAGCACGGTGATCGAGGCTGTCGACGAGGGCATCGTGGTCGCCGACGCGAGCGGGATCGTCGTGGCCGCGAACCCGGCCGCCGAGCGCATCCTCCCGCTCGACATCGAGATCGGCACCGGCCTCATCGACTGCATCACCGGGCCCGACGGAGTCGTCGGTGCCGACCGGCGCTTGCTGTCGCGGCGCGACCATCCCGTCGCGCGCGCCCTGGCGACCAACGAGGCGATGCACGACGTGCTGATCGGTCTGGTCACCGACGACTCCGAACGCTGGCTCTCGCTCAGCTGCCGACCCTTGCCCGCCAACTCGGGCGCGGCCGCCGGAACGGTCTGCTCGTTCGCCGACGTGACCAAGGTGATCCAGGCCAAGCAGGAGTTGAGCTACCGGGCCACCCACGACGAGCTCACGGGCCTGTGCAACCGCATGGTGTTCGTCGACACGCTGGAGCACTCGCTCGCGCGCAGTCGTCGCACCCAGACGAACACGGCCGTGCTGTTCATCGACATCGACCGGTTCAAGATCGTCAACGACACGCTCGGTCACGGGAGCGGCGACGAGGTGCTCACCGAGATCGCCCGGCGCCTGCAGGGCGCTACCCGCGCGATGGACCGGGTCGGCCGCATCGCGGGCGACGAATTCATCGTGATGTGCAACGACGTCACCGGGATCGAGCCGGTCGCGGCCCGGGCCGTCGAGCTCGAGCGCGTGATCTCCGAACCCATCCGACTCTCGAACGGGCGTCGCCCCGCGCTCCACGCGAGCATCGGGATCGCGTTCGCGGCGGGCGGCGACGGTGACGCGGAAGAGCTCCTGCGCGACGCACACGTGGCGATGCGCCGGGCCAAGGAGATGGGCGGTACCCAGGTCGAGATCTTCGACGCCGCGCTACGCGTACAGGCCGAGCGGCGGCGCGAGCTCGAGCTCGGCCTGCGCGTCGCGCTCGAGAACCACCAGATCGAGGTGCACTACCAGCCGATCGTCTCGGTCACCCAGCCCCGCGTCCTCGGGGTCGAGGCGCTCGCCCGCTTCGATCACCCGGAGCTCGGATCGATCCCGCCGGACGAGTTCATCCACGTGGCCGAAGAGACCGACCTCATCTTGACGTTGGGTATCGAAGTGCTCGCGAAGGCCTGCGCACAGACTGCGGCCTGGCGGAAATCCGATCCCGCGGCACGCGACCTCTACGTGTCGGTGAACCTCTCGGCCCGCCAGCTCTACGACCCGAACCTCGTGAGCAAGGTTGCCACGGTGTTGCGCACCACCGGCCTCGATGCCGACTCGCTCTGGCTCGAGATCACCGAGAGCGTGTTGATGGACGATGCGCCGACGGCGGCGCGCATCTTCGCCGACTTGCGCGCGCTCGGAGTACACCTCGTGGTCGACGACTTCGGCACGGGCTACTCGTCACTCGCGTATCTCCAGGCGTTCCCGGTCGAGATGCTCAAGATCGACCGCTCGTTCGTCATGGGCCTCGGCGCAGACGACAGCAGCGAAGCGATCGTGCGCGCCATCATCAGTCTCGCGACCTCGCTCAAGCTCCGCGTGGTAGCCGAAGGCGTCGAGAGCCACGCCCAACTCGAACGGCTCGCCGAGCTCGGCTGCGACTCGTTCCAGGGTTGGCTCTGCAGCAAGGCCCGCGCTCCGGAACAGCTCGACCTCGGCGTGGTGAAGTTCGAAGAAGTCGTCAGTTGACCGATCCCGAGCGATTTCATTCCGCGCTGGTTCGCGTGTCGCCCGACCTCTTCGCGATCGTCGACGACCGGGGCCTGCTCAGCTACGCGAGCGCCGCGGCCGAATCGATGCTCGGCTACGGCACCGGCGAGCTCATCGGGAGCAGCGTGTTCGAGCTCGTGCATCCGGTCGATCAGGTCGGTGCGCTCGAGGGGTTCGCATCGACACTCAGCTCCACCGACTCGCGCGCGCTCCCCCTCCTCGTGCGGCTCCGCCACGCGAACGGGACGTGGCTCGAGACGGAGGTCATCGGCACGAACCATCTCGACCATCCCGACCTCACCGGGATGGTGCTCAACATCCGCGACGTCTCGGGGAGCATGCGCACCGAGGAGGCGTTGCGAGACAGCGAGGAGCGCTACCGCCTCATCGTCGAGCTGGCTCGAGAAGGCATCTGCGTGGTCGACGCCGACGGCATCACCACGTTCGCCAATCATGCGCTCTCCGACCTCCTCGCCACGACCGTGAGCGAACTGCTCGGCGGCTCGTTCTTCGACTTCATCGGCGACGACGATCGCTCGGCCGCGCGGTCGCGCATCGGCGGCGAAGGCGTCGAGGAGCTCGACGAGGAAGATCTCGGACTCGTGACGCGCGACGGCCGCCTCGTGTGGGCCCGCTTGCGCTCCCGAGCTGTACGCCGCCACGACGGGACGTACCTCGGCGCAATCGTGTTCGTCACCGACGTGACGGAGCGGCGCGCGCTCGAACGGCGCCTCGCGGAAGAGGCTCGCCGCGACCCGTTGACCGGCGTGGCCAATCGCAAGGAGCTGTTCGAGGTGCTCTCCCCCATCCTCGAACAGGGAACTCTCACCGCCGCGCTGTATGTCGACCTCGACGGGTTCAAGGAGGTCAACGACCGCTTCGGGCACACCCTCGGCGACGAGCTGCTCTGCAGTGTCGCCGCGCGCGTACGCGCCGCGATCCGCGGGATCGACACGGTCGCGCGTGTCGGCGGCGACGAGTTCGTCGTGATCAGCCGCGACCTCGAATCGACCGAGGAAGCGGTCGCGATCGGCACCCGCATCCGCGAGACGTTGAGCCGGCCGTTCGGGCTGGCCGTGGGCTCGGTACGGATCGACTCGAGCATCGGCATCGCGTTCTCGCGCTCGCCCGACGCCGACGGGCTCTTGGCCCGGGCCGACCAGGCCCTCTACCGCGCCAAGCGCAAGGGCCGCGGGCGCATCGAGATCACGTTCGAGAACGCGGCGGCCTAGTTCCCGACCGCCCGGGCGGGCGGCGCCATCAGCTCCACCCGCGCGCCGTCGGGGTCGGCCACGAACACGACCTCGTACCCGAGCTGAGCGCGGGTACCGGTGAGGATCCGACCGCCGAGCGACTCGAGCGTCGACGCGACCCGGTCGACGTCTTCGACGAAGAACGACAGGTGGGTGAACCCGATCCGCCCCCGACTGTCGGAGGGAGTGCCGGTCGGCGCGGGTTCGGCGAAGTGCAACAGCTCGATCTTCAGCTCGCCGTTCGTGATCATCTGCGACCGCAGCCGCACCGGTCGCGACACCTCGAGGGCCCGGTCGAGACCGTCGAGCATCTGGTCGTCGAGGTCGTAGCGCTCGGCCTCGGTGAAGCCCAGCCCGTCGCAGTAGAAGCGCAGCGAACGTTCGAGGTCACCGACACAAAGGCCGAGATGCGACGGCCGGACCGTGTGCTCGCTCATCCGGCGAATGCTATTCGTCCGATCCCCGCGCGGGCGTCTGGCAAGATCGACGGCGATGGCGGCAGAGGCATCGATCGGACAATCACTGGATCCGCGGCGCTGGTTCGCCGCATCGGTGGCGATCGTCTCGGTCGCGATTCCCGTGCTCGACAACAGCATCTTGAACCTGGCCGTCCCCACCATCCTGCGCGAGTTCCACACCCAGCTGTCGAGCCTCCAGTGGGTGATCACCGGCTACTCGCTCACCTTCGCGACATTGCTGATCATCGGCGGCCGGCTCGGCGACATCTTCGGGCACCGGCGCATGTTCGTGATCGGCGCGGCGATCTTCGGCGTCGGCTCCTTGCTCGCGTCGATCTCCACGTCGGTGCCGACGCTCTTCGTCGGCGAGGCGTTGATCGAGGGCATCGGAGCGTCGCTCATGATCCCCGCGACCCTGTCGATCCTCTCGACCACGTTCACGGGGGCGGAACGACCGAAGGCGTTCGCCGCGTGGGGTGCGGTCGCGGGCGCGTCGGTGGCGTTCGGCCCCATCCTCGGCGGCTTCTTGACGACCGACTACTCGTGGCGGTGGGGTTTTCGGATCAACGTGATCGTGGCACCGGTCATCGTGATCGGCGCGCTGTTGTTCATGCATCCCGACGAGCGCGGCTCACGCCGCCCGCACATCGACGTACGCGGTTCCGCGCTGGTCGCGATCGGTTCGTTCAGCCTCATCTTCGGGTTGAGCGAGGGCACGACGTACGGATGGTGGCAACCGGTCAAGGATCTCGTGATCGGCAGTTGGCGGGTATGGCCGGCGTCTCGCGCCGTGTCGGTCATCCCGTTCGCATTCGTGCTCGCACTCGCCGTCTTCACGACGTTCGTCGTCGTCGAGCGAGCCATGGAGCGTGAGAGCCGCGACCCGCTCTTCGAGTTCGGCCAGCTCCACCACCTGGGCTTCCGCTACGGCCTGCTCACCACGATGGTCCTGGCGATGGGCCAGTTCGGCCTCTTGTTCATCCTGCCCGTGCTCTTGCAGAACGGCGAACACCTCACCGCGCTCCGCACCGGCGAGTGGATGTTGCCGCAGGGCATCCTGATCGCGCTCGCGGCGCCGATAGCCGGCCGGCTGACACGGCGTTTCAGCATCACGAGCATCGTGCGGACCGGCCTCGTGCTCGAGTCGCTCGGCCTTCTCCTCGTGGCGCTCGCCATCGCGGCCGACGTCTCGTTCCCCCGGCTACTGCCGGGCATGATCGTGTTCGGGCTCGGCGTCGGCTTCGCGAGCTCGCAGCTGACGAACGTGATCCTCTCCGACATCGAGCCCGACAAAGCCGGCGTGGCCAGCGGCGCGAACACGACCGTCCGCCAGGTGGGCCTCGCGCTCGGCATCGCGACGTTTGCCTCGTTCATCGACGCGTCGACACGTACCGGGGGCTCCCCCACCGCGGTAGCCAACGGGGCGCGTCCCGCCATGTACTTCGCGGCCGCGGTGGTCGCGCTCGGCGCGGGGCTGTCGTTCCTGATCCCCCGGGTCACGGTCGCGCACAACTCCGTAGCCGAAGAGGCCGTCAGCGCGTTCGAGTCACTCGACGTCGGTTAGCACGCCGTCAGCGGTGCCACGTCAGCGGTGCCACGTCAGCGGCGGAGCCGCACGGGCAACGACTTCAACGCGTTGTTCAGGTTCGAGCGGATGCGCACCGGCTCTCCGGTCAACTCGATCGTCGGGAACGTCGCGAGCAGCTCCTCGAAGAACACGCGTCCTTCGAGCCGGGCGAGATGCACGCCGAGGCAGAAGTGCTCGGCGATACCGAACGACAGGTGCGGGTTCGGCGAACGCCGGATGTCGAAACGCTGGGGATCGTCGAACACGTCCTCGTCGCGGTTCGCCGACGTGTAGAACATGACGACCTTGTCGCCCGCGGCGATCTTCGTGTCCCGCAGCTGCGTGTCGGCGGTCGCAGTGCGCCGGAAATAGTGCAGCGGGTTCTCGTAGCGCAGTATCTCCTCGACCGCTCCGGGGATCAACGACGGGTCGGCGCGCAGGTCGCCAAGCTGATCGGGATGATCGAGCAGGGCCCGCAGGCCCGACGAGAGCATCGTCTTCGTCGTGTCGTTGCCCGCGGTCACGAGCTGCACGAAGAAGCTGCCGAAGTCGAGGTCGGTCATGTACGAGCCGTTGAAGTCGGTCTCGAGCAACAGCGTGGTGAGGTCTTCCCGCGGCGGTTCCGCGCGCCGGGTCGCGGCGAACTGGATCGCGTACATCGCCATGTCGATGGTGCCCTGCGACACGTCGGAGGCGTAGTCGGCGTCCTGGCCGCTCGTATTCATCTCCGCGAGCCGGTGGATGAACGCAAGGTCGTCGGGCGGCAATCCCATCAGCTGACCGATCACGCGCGACGGGAGCGCGGAAGTGACGTCGTGCACGAACTCGACGTCTCCTTGCTCCGAGGCCCTCGCCATGATCTCGCGGCAGATCGCTCGGATCTGCTGCTCCATGTTCGCGATCACGCGGGCCTTGAAGCGCGGCGCGATCGGGCGCCGGTAGTCGACGTGGCGCGGCGGGTCCATCGCGAGCAACATGTTGCGCATCATGTCGAGTGCGGCGGGGTCGAGGTTCTCGAGCATGACCCCGCCCTCGCTCGCCGAGAACAGGGTCGCCTCCCGCGCGACGTGCACGACGTCGGCGTGCCTGAGCACCGCCCAGTAGCCGGGCTCGCCCGTCATCTCCTGGAAGTAGACGGGTTGCGTGCGCCGCAACTCCGCGAGCACCGCGTGCGGCGGCGCGGCGACGTAGGTGTCGGGGTCGTAGAGGTCGACCGCCACTAGTCGACCAGCACGTTGGGGCGCGCCAGGCCCATCTGCTCGCACATCGCGAGGTAGAACGCGAGCGAACCCGCACCGTCGGCAACGCTCTCGACATTGCCGTCGTCGTCGAGGTTGAGGTTGACGCCGTACATGTGGAACCACACCCGGGTGTCGTCCTCGATGCATTGCAGGGTGTGTACGGACCCGGCCGGCTCGTACAGGAACGACCCGGCCCGGTTCACGTAGTCGTATTCCTTGTACTTCCACGCCCCCGAGGTGGTGTAGCCCCAGACCGGCCCGGTGTGGCGGTGCTTTTGCACCTCGAAGCCGGCCATGAAGATGTTCTCGATGATCCACAGGCCCTCTCGCTCCTTGACCTGGATCACCTTGAGCTTGTTGCCGCCACCGATGTCGACGAACGGCAGCTCGTCGCCGCCGATGTGGACCGCGTGGGGTGCGGATTCGATGATGGCCATCACGTGCCTCCGACTCGGAACTTCACCGTTCGGTGCGAAAGACTAGGGGGGTTGTGACACTCCTCCGACCGCGCTGGATCGCCGGCCACCTGCTCGTCCTGGCGCTCACCGCCAGCTTCATCGCCCTCGGATTCTGGCAACTGGCGCGCAACAACCACAAGCACGCGTTGGTACGGGCGGCCCGCGCCGCCTACGCGGCCCCCGCGCCTTCGGTCACCGGGCCTGTGCCGGTCGGCGGCCGGGCCGAGGCGTCGGGGCGCTACGACCCCGCGCACGAGGTCCTGTTGAAGAATCAGGTGCACGACGGAAAGGACGGCGACGACGTCCTCACCCCCTTGCTCCTCGCCGACGGGACCACGGTGATCGTCGACCGGGGTTGGGTCCCCGCCACCGGCAACGGGCAGTCGCCGATCACGACGGTGGCCGCGACGGGGCCCGTCGTGGTGCGCGGCCTCGTCCACACGTCGAGCCCCCTGAGTCCGCAAGACGCCGTCAGCGAAACCGCGGGCCAGCTCGCGCTTCCCCGCGTCGACCTGACGCGCATCGCCGCGCAGGTCGGTTACCGGCTGCTCCCGCGCTGGATCGAAGCCCAATCGGAGACGCCGACACCCCCCGCGGGCGCGCCCGCGCTCCCGCAACCGCCGCCGCCCGACCAGGTGAACCACCTGGAGTACACGATCGAGTGGTTCTCGTTCGCCGCGATCGGGATCATCGGCTGGCCGCTCGCCCTCGTCGCCTTCTCCCGTCGCCGCGGCGGCTTCTCCACCCCCGACCCCGAATGAACACCAAACAGTAGGCAAGGAAACTGGGCGGTGGAGCCACTTTTCCCACCATCTGTTGGCAAGGAAACTGGGCGGTGGAGCCGCTTTTCCCACCATCTGTTGGCAAGGAAACTGGGCGGTGGAGCCGCTTTTCCCACCATCTGTTGGCAAGGTTGCGGGCTCAGCCGCGGAGGGCGGCGACGGCGGCGGCGACGGCGAAGACCGAGCACGCGACTCCGGTGATGCGTCGGAGTAGTGCGCCCGGGAGGATCCGTACCAACTGCTTGCCGCTGAACGTCGCGATCGCGGAGACCGACAGCAGCGCGAGCGCCGCGCCCAACCCGACACTGAGGGGCGAGTGGTACCGCGCCGCGAGGTTCGCAGTGAGCACCTGGGTGAGGTCGCCCCACTCCGCCAGGAAGATCACCACGAACGCGGTCCCGACGACCCGGTGAACCCGCAGTGCCGAGTCCTCGACGATCTCCTGGGCGACGCCTTCTTGTTCTTCCTCGGATTCGAGCAGCGCCAGCGCCGCGCCGACCGCGAACAGGATCGCGACCACGGCGTCGACGGCCCGGTGCGGGAGGAGGTGGAACAGCCCGACGCCGACGCTCACCGCGATGACGACGTGGAGGATGAAGGCGAGCGCCGCACCGAACCACACCGCGAGCGGACGGCCGCGTGATGCGAGGAGCAGTGACGCGAACATCGTCTTGTCCGGTAGCTCGCCGAAGAAGATCAACGGGAAGACTGCGAGCACGATCCCGAGATGCGGCACGGTGACGGCTACTTGGCGACGGTTGCCGCTAGGGAAGCATCGTTGAAGGACACAAGGTAGGCCCGGCCGTCAGGACGACGGCCGATACGGCTGACCGACGCGACGTCGAGGTGCATGCTCCAGGTCGCGCGCTCGTCGACACCCAGGGCGGCGCACACCGCGGCCTTGATCGGCGACACGTGACTCACCGCGACGACGAGATCGTCGCCATGGCCGTCGAAGATCGCGGCGCAGAAGGCGCCAACGCGTGTGGTGACGTCGGCAAGCCGTTCACCACCTGGCGGAGCGAACTGCGGATCGTCGCGCCACGCGGCCCAGCTCTCCGCCGGCACATCGCGCAACGGGAGACCGTCCCACGCGCCGTAGTCGAGCTCGATCAGCCGTTGGTCGACCTCGACCGCGAGCCCGTGAGCCGCCGCAATGGCGGCCGCGGTATCGCGCGCGCGTCGCAACGGGCTACTGAGCACCCGCGTCACGGCCGCCGACGCGAATCCCCGCGCCAACGCCGCGGCCTGCTGCGTGCCCAGCTCGCTGAGCGGCGCGTCGAGGCGGCCCTGTAGACGACCACCGCGGTTCAGCTCCGTCTGACCGTGCCGCACGAACGCGATCACTCGCCCTCCCCCGCGATCGAGAGCCGGCCGGTGCGCCAGAGCACGCGGCGGCGCTCAGGATCGCGCAGGCCGAAGCGCGTCCAGGTCCACCACGCCGCCGCGACGCCGAGCAGCTCTTCGATCACCACCACGGTCCAGACTCCGAACAGGGGCGCGTCGGGGCGGGCCGAGCCGAACGCGGGCCACCAGAACACCTCCTTGTGGGCCCAGGCCGCACTCAGCACGAGGCCGGAGAACCAGCCGATGGCCAGGCCGAGCGCGCGCCGCCGGCGCAGCCGCCGACCCCGACCGATGGTCGCGAGCATCGTGACGCCCAGCACGACCACGGCGGCGAGGAGCGTGTGCGCATACGCCTGCGCGCCGAACGGCAGGTCGAGCAGACCGGGAAGCACTGCGCCCGCGGCGATCAGGCGGAAGTCGAGACCGGGGCTCTGGAACACGTTCCAGACGCCGAAGATCGAACCGAACACGAACCACAACAGCATGACGCGCCTACGTCCCGGTGGGCCCGTCCAGCGCGGCGTTCACGAGCGCGTCAGCCGCGGCATTCTCCGCGCGCGGCACATGTTGCAGGTCGATCTCGGCGTAGCCGGCGAGCAGCTTCGCGCGCGTGTTCGAGCAGCGGCCGGAGGTGCGGCTGCTTCACCTTCCAAGCACCCTTCACCTGTTCGATCACGAGCTTCGAGTCGGCGCGCACGCGCATGCGACGAGCTCGGTACGGCACGGCCGCCTCGAGCCCGGCGATGAGCGCGCGGTACTCGGCGACGTTGTTCGTCGTCACCCCGATGCGTTCGCTGACCTCGGCGAGCAGACGGGGTGGATCGGTCGACGGATCGAGCACCACGGCGCCGATGGCGGACGGGCCCGGGTTCCCGCGCGAACCGCCGTCGCAAAAGACCACGATCTCGTCCAGCCGGGTGCCCGAGGGTTCCTCGAACAGCGAGAACTGCGTCACGGCACGAGGATCGCGGAGCAGTTGTCGCAGTACGCGATGACGCTTCCCGCGCCGCGCCGGATCTTTTCCGCTTCGGTCGACGGGATGGTGAGGTGACACGCCTGGCACGTCGTCCCGACGAGGCGTGCAGCACCCGCGCCCCGGTTCTGCGCGCGGCGCCGCTCGTAGTCGCGCAGGAGCGACTCGGTGATCGGCTTCGCGAGATCGGTCCGGGCCGCGGTCTCGCGCTCGATCTCGCCGTCGATCTCGACCTCGGTCTCCGCGATCGTCGTGCGCAGTCGCGCCACGGTGGCTCCGAGCGCGGCGATCTCCGAGTCGAGCGCGGCGATCTCCGCGTCGAGCGCTTCGCGCTGCTCCATGACGTCGAGCTCTTCGTCTTCGAGGTCGGACCGACGGCGGTGCAACATGTCGATGTCGGCCTGCATCGCCTGCAGCTCCCTCGGCGAGGAGACGGTGCCCGAGTAGAGGCGCTTGTTCACCTCGTCGGCCCGCTCGCCGACCGCTTGCGCTTCGTCGTCGATGCGGCGCTCCTCCGCGTGCACCGCGCGGTGACGCTCGCCCACCGCGGCGCGTTCGGCTTCTTTTCGACGGAGGTCGCCACTGCGGGCCGTGAGCTCGGCCCGCTCCGGCATCGCGTCGCGCCGGTACCGCAACTGGTCGACGATGATGTCGCGCTCTTGTACCGCCAGGAGCGCTTCGAGCTCTTCGAGGCTCACGTCAAGGCCCGACCGGAGCGGTGGTGGGCGGCGCCGAGGTGGTCGGTGGTGGTGGCGGCGGCACCGTGACCGGCGGGACCGTGGTCTTCGGCGTGACCGGCCGCTTGGTCGTCGTCGTCGTCGTCACGATCGTCGACGGCGTGACGATCGGCGGCGCGATGGTCGTCGTGGTCGGCAGACCCGACGGGACATATGTGAACTGGCGGCCGAGCTCGGTGATGAACCGGGCCGGGGGGCTGGGTGCCGTCGGCGGTGGAAATGCGAGGGGCGGCAGCGGCGCAGTCGCAGCCAGCATGAACGCGCGCCAGATCTTCGCCGGGTACCCGGCACCGAACACCGGCCCGGTTCCCCCG
Source organism: uncultured Actinomycetes bacterium (assembly GCA_963812205.1). Classification (GTDB taxonomy): domain Bacteria; phylum Actinomycetota; class Acidimicrobiia; order IMCC26256; family PALSA-610; genus PALSA-610. Next base: position 375,821 of record CAWEUJ010000002.1, on the reverse strand, counting down.
ATGTTCCTCATCGCGATCTCGCCGTTCGGGTCGCCCATCCACACCGCGGCGGTGATCTGCGGGCTGTAGCCGACGAACCACGCGTCGACGTTGTTGTCGGTGGTACCGGTCTTGCCGGCCACCGGCCGGGGGAAGTTGCCGAGGGTTCCGCTGGCCGTGCCGTTGCGGACCGGACCGAAGAGCATCTTGGTCTCGGTGCGGGCGACGTTCGGGTCGAGCACTTGCGTCCCGGTCGTCGGCGCCTGATAGATCGTCTTGCCGTTGCGGTCGACGATCTTCGTGACGAACGTCGCCCGCTTGAGCACCCCGTCGTTGGCGAGCACCGAGTAGGCCTGCGCCATCTCGAGCGGATGCACGCCCTGGGTTCCGAGCGTGGTCGACACGACGCCGGGATTGAAGTTCGACGTGTCGATTCCCATCGACTTCGCCGTCTGGATGACCGTCTTCACGCCGTCGGCGCCGAAGTTGCCCGGTCCGAGCGAGAGCTCCGTACGGACGAACGCACAGTTGTCGGAGCGGGCGATCGCGGTCGTGAGCGGGATCACGTCGTGCCCGCAGTCACCGGAGAGGTTGTAGAACGAGCCCTTTCCCGAGCCCTGGCTCAGCCGCCAGGTCAGCGGCATGGTCGAGATGGTGTCGTTGGGTGAGTAACCGTGCGACAGCGCGGCCGCGAGCGTGAACACCTTGAACGACGAGCCCGCCTGGCGGCCCAGGCCTTCGGTGGCAGGATCGAACTGACTCTGCGCGAACGTCCGGCCGTTCGCGATCGCGCGCACGCCGCCATCGGCATTGTCGATCACCACGAGGGACGCGGTCACGTTCGACTTGGGAAGGATCGCGTTCATCGCGGAGGTCGCCTCGAACTGCAACGTCGGATCGTAGGACGTGTAGATCTTCAGCCCGCCGCGATAGACCGCCGCGGCCCGAGCCTGTTGCGTGGCGCCGAGCACCTCGGCGGGGTCGCCGGACACGGTCGGGTCGTCGTTCAACAAGACGTTCCTGACCTCGTCCAGGTAGTAGTCGCCCGGAGTGGAGTGCGGATAGCTCAGCGTCGTGGGCAGCGGTACCGACTTCGCCGCCTTGGCGGCCGCCGCGGTGATCTTCTTGTTCGCCACCATGGCATCGAGCACCTCACTGCGCCGCCGAGCGGCCGCGCCCGGGTGCTTGATCGGGTTCAACGCCTCCGGCGACTGGATCAGGCCCGCGAGGAGCGCAGCCTGGGCGAGGCTGAGGTGCGCGAGCGTCGTGGTCGGAAAGTAGCGCTCGACCGCGGCTTGCACCCCGTACGCGCTGTTCCCGAAGTACACGAGGTTCATGTAGTCCTCGAGAATCTGGCTCTTCGATATCTGCTTCTCGAGCTCGACCGCGAGGATCGCTTCGCGCGCCTTGGTGGTGAGATCGCGCTTGAGACCGACGCTGAACGTGTTCTTCACCAGTTGTTGCGTGATCGTCGAGCCGCCCTGCGAGATGCCCCCGGCGTCGACGTTCTTGAACAGCGCCCGGGTCGTACCCGCCCAGTCGACACCGTGGTGCTCGTAGAACTTGCGGTCCTCGATCGAGATCACCGCGTTCTGCAGGACCATCGGGATGTCCTTGAGCTTGACCAGCGAACGGTCCTCGGTCGCGAACGTCGCCATCACGTTGCCGTTGTGGTCGTAGACGACCGAACGCGCCGCCGGCGCGTTGATCGTGACCGCGAGTTGGCCGATCGGGGTCGTCGCCTCGGTGAGGGGTTGCGACGCGGGCCCGAGCAGGGCGAGCGAACCGGCGAGCGCGACACCGCCGACAGTCACGGTCACCAAGAACTTGAGGCAGAACTTGAGGGCCTTCACGGGTCCGACCAGGATGGCACAACACGGCCCGTACCCCCGGTTCGCCCGGCCTCAGGCCTCCGCGGGCACCAAGGCGGGAGGGGCCGACGGGTCGTCGCGCTCGGCGGCGATCAGCGCCCGGACCTCGGCGATCGCCCCGGCCAGATCCGCGCCCGCGAACTCCACCTCGGTCGCGCCGTCGGGGTCCAAGAAGCACAGCACGGCGCGGGCCACCGGCTCCCCGGTGCCCTCCGCGACGGCAAGTGCGTACGCGGCCGCCTGGATCCGGTACCGGGCGACACGCTCGGCGCGAGCCTCGGCATCGACCGCGTCGGTCTTGTAGTCGACGACCACGAGGCCGTCGTCGTCGCGAAAGACGAGATCGACGTAGCCCTCGAGGGTGATGCCCTCGAATGGAACCGCGACGTACATCTCCCGCCAGTTCGGCCGGTCCGCAGCGCGCGCCACCGTGGGGCTGGCGAGCGCGGCGCGGGCGAGCGCGGCGACGGCCGCCTCGTGACCGAGCATCCCCTCGGCCGCGGCCTGGGCGGCCGCGGTCGCCTCGAGGTCGGCGCCGGTGGCGAGGTCGATCGTCTGCAGCGCGGCGTGCACCGCGCGCCCGATCGCCGTGCCGTAGCGACCCTTGTTCCATGGCGGCAGCTCGAGGTCGCGGGCATCCTTGGCCAGTCCCGGGTCTTCGGCGGCACCGGCACCCGCCTCGACGGCGACCGCGGTGAACGCGTCGAGGCGATGCGCGAGCGTCGTCGCCGACACGAAGCCTCGCGCGTTCGCGCGCCGGTGGGCCCGGTCGTACTCGGCCTGCCACTCCTGCGGCGTGAGGCGCGGTTCGGGTGGGACCGGTGCTCCACCCACCGCCGAGCCGGCGAAGGCCCGCCGGGCGCCGGCATCGGGCCGAGTCCAGGGCGCACGTTCGCCGGCCTCCCACAACAACTCCGCGTGCGTCCAGTGTTGGCGATCGTCGGGGTCGAGTCGACGCGCCTTGCGGTGAACCGACACGACGAGGTGGTCACGCGCTCGCGTACACGCGACGTAGAGCAGCCGCAGCTTCTCGTGGAAACCCATCTGCTCGTCGATCGGCTTGTGCAGCTCGAACTCGGCCGTCTGCACGCCCTTGACGATCTTCACCTCGCACCCGCCCGAGCGCGGAAACAGCACGTCGACACCCCGAGTCGAGGTTTGGGCCGCAGTGGTCATGCCCGAGCACACGACGATCGGGAACTCGAGGCCCTTCGCGCCGTGAATGGTCATGATCCGCACCGCGTCGTCGTCGGTTTCGGGCACGACCGCCTCGACCACACGCGCGCCTTCGGCGCCCTGCATCTCCGCCCAGGCCAGGTAGTCGCGTAGCGTGCCACCGACGGCGTCGGCGTACGCGCGGGCCTGATCGACGAGGAAACGCACGCGCCGCGCGACGTCTCGGAACCGACCGGTCAGCGCGCCGACCTCGATGACGCCGCGCTCGCGCACTATGCGCTCGAGCAGCTCGCTCGGTGTCGACCAGAGCCTGGCCGCGTGCAACTCGCCGAGGAATCGGATCGCGCCCGCGACCGGATCGTCGTCGGGCATCGTCGCCGACGGTGGAGATGCGACATCCCAGCGGCCGCCGTGCTCGACGTGATACGCGAACAGATCGTCGTCGCCACATCCGAAGAGCGACGACCGCAGCACCGACACCAACGCGAGCGTGTTGCTCGAGTCGTCGACCGCCCGCAACGCCATCAGGAGGTCACGCACCTCGCGACTGCTGTACACGAGGGAGCTGGTCTCGGCCCGGTACGGAACCCCTGCCGCGCCGAGGGCCTGCTCGAGATAGCCGAGCGAGGTGCGCGCCGGGAGCAGGATGCACACGTCGCCGAGCCGGGCCGGCCGCCACTCCTCGCGCGCCGTGTCGAAAACCGGCCATTCCTCGGCCACGGCCGCGAGCACGGTCGCGGCAACGTCGGCGGCTTCCCGCGCCCGCAAGCCCTCGGCCTTGATTCCCCCCTCGGGGTGGGGTTCGACCCCGAGCAACACGACTCCGCGGTCGTGCTCGGGCGGCACGACGCGCGCGGCGTCGAGCGGCCGGTACTCCGGCTGCGATTCCGGGTACGGCTGGATGAGCTCGCCGAACACGTGGTTGATCCACTCGAGAACCCGGGGCGCAGTGCGGAAGTTGCACGTGAGAAACCGCGGCGCACCTTGTGCGAACCGGACCTGCGCGGCGAGGAACGTGGAGATGTCGGCGCGCCGGAACCGGTAGATCGACTGCTTGGGGTCGCCGACGAAGAACAGCCGGCCCGGATCGACGCTCATGTCGTCCCACGCACGGTCGCCGTCGGTGGGGTCGTCGGATCCGAGCAGGGCGGCGAGCTCGACCTGGATCGGATCGGTGTCTTGGAACTCGTCGATGAGGATGCGGTGGTATCGCTCCCACAGCCGGGCGCGCGCCGGTGCGCCATGCTCGGGATCGCGCAACAACGAGCGTGCGAGCACGAGCAGATCGTGGAAGTCGAGCTCACCGGAGACGCGGCGGCCGGCGACGGAGTGGGCGGTGTACACCGCGATTGCCGCGACCACGCGCTTGATCGCGGCGTCGAGGACCGCGCCGGTCATCGCCTGGCGCTGTTCGCCCAGCGTCAGGATCCGCGCGCGCAGGCCCTTGATGTCGTCCCAGTTCTTCTGGTTGCCCGTCACGCTGACCTTGAACGACGGTTTGTCGGCCTGCAGCAGCTCGATGCGCTCGGCGTCGTCGAAGGCGGCGCGGAGCCGATCCCGGTAGTCGGCGAACTGTTCGAGACGGGTGAGCATCGTGTCGCTGTCCGCTCGGCAATCGCCGGCCGCCTCACACACCGCGCCGAGCTCCTCCAGCCAACCCTCGATGCTCAATGCCGGCAGCGACGGCGGCGCTTCGACTCGAGCGAGCAGATCCCAGTTGTCGTCGAGTACCTCCGCAACGGCGCGGAGGTGGATCAGCTTCACACCGGACGCGAGGAGGACGAGCACGGTCGCCTCGAGGTCGGCGTCGTCGAGCAGCTCGTCGACGAACTCCCGCCAGCGCGCCTCGAAAGCGATACGCGACGAGATCTCGTCGCGCACCTCGATGCGGGGCGGCAGGCCCGTCTCGATCGGGAACTCGGTGAGGATGCGTTGCGCGAACGAGTGCAACGTGCAGATCGCCGCCCCGTCGAGATCGTCGAGCGCGGCCCGGCACCGGGTGCGCACCACTTGAGGCGAGGCCGGATCGTCGGCCCGCCTGCGCAGCTCCCGCCGGATGCGATCACGCAACTCGGCCGCGGCCTTCTCGGTAAACGTGATCGCCGCGATCGCCGCGATCGGTACCGGGAGATCGGGTCCGTCGGTCGTCACCAGCGCCACGACACGGTCGACGAGCGCCTTGGTCTTGCCGGTGCCCGCGCCCGCCTCGACGAACAGGGTCGCGTCGAGCTCCGTGCCGATGGCGTCGCGGGCCGGCTTGTCGCCGAGGTTCCCGAACAGGGCGAGCTGGTCGGTCACGCGCCGCTGCCCTCGTCGGGAGCGGGCTCGTCGGGCACCGAGAGCGAGCGGAATCCCTGGAGCTCGGGCGCCGCGAACTTGCGTTCCCACTCCCGCCAACGATCGGTCGTACCCATGCCGTCGGGATCGCAGAAGCGGCACCGGACGAACGGCGTCGGCGCCGGCGAGGGCGGCTCGGCCGGGAAGACTCCCCCTTCGATGCCGTCGACGATCGTGCGGAGCGTCTTCGCGAACACCGCGTCGACGTCGTGGTCGACCTCGTAGCCGATGCGCAGGTTCTGACCCCGACCGACGAACCAGTAGTAGGCCTCGACCCGGGTGCCGGCCGCCCCGTACGCGGCACGCGCCGCGTACGCGTACACGGGGAGCTGTAAGTGCGTGCCGGCAGAGACCGGCGCCTCGTGACTGAGCTCCTTGTACGGCTTCTCCGAACCCGTCTTGTAGTCGATCACGACGAGATCACCCCCGAGACGCCGGTCGACCCGATCGGCCTTGCCGCGCATGCGCACGACGCGCCCGTCACCGAGCAGCACCTCGACCGCGTCGATGGAGCCCGCTTCGGGCATCCCGAACGCGAGCTCGGTTGCCAGCGTCTGGTCGATCCCGCCCGCGCGGAACCCTTCGTCGGCGTCGAGGAAGGCGTCGAGCTGAGCCAGGATCGCCCGTCGATCGCGGTGCCACAGCAGCCGCCGCCCCGTGAGACCCCGGGCCTCGGTCTCGGCGCTCACCGTTTCGGCGATCTCGCGCAGGCGCGCCCGGTCGGAGAGCGTCCACGGTCGGCCGGCGCCGGCGCGCCGGCGCACCTCTGCGAGGAAGCGGTCGAGCACCTCGTGCACGAGGGTGCCCCGGTCGATCGGGGCGAGCTGCATGATGTCTTCCGGCTGCTCGACCGGCTCGACGTGCAGCACACTCTGCATGAAGTAGGCGTGCGGGCACGACGCCCACGTCTGCAGACGCGTCGGCGACGCCACGCGCCCCGCGGCCGACGGGCTGATCACCTGCAGTCGACCACCGAGGTGAGCGAGGTTCCCGTCGAAACGGGTGAACCGCGTCCCCGCCCGAGCGCTCGTGAGCTCGAGTCCCCGTGCGACCGCCGGCTCGGCCTCCACCCAACGCTCGCCCCACGCCGCCGCCCGCACCTCGAGTTCGTGACGGCTCGCGGGGAAGGCCACGTTGGTGACGCCCGAGACGTACGACGCGATCGCGCGCGTCTCGACGCCGGCCGCGAGCGTGTCGGCGAGAAATCGCGACGGAACGTTCTCGGTGCTGCGCCGCAGGTCGCCGCGGGGATACGTGAGCACGCGCGCGCCGGCGGTCGACGCCAGCGCCGCGAGCAATTCCCGTTCGTCGTCGGTCGTGCGATCGGATCGCAACCGGAGCGCGCCGCCGAGCGCGGCGCGCTCGCGGTCGCTGAGCAGAGGATCGTCGCGCGGGACGGCGGGGAACAGTCCCTCGGCCAGGCCGCACACCCACAGCCGGTCCAAGTCGACGCCGAGAGCCATGTTGACGGGTCCGACGAGGACACCGTCGCCGAGACGGCCGACCCGCTCACGGGCGGCATCGAGCTCGAGCTCGAACGTGCGCCGGAAGATGTCGAGGGTCGGGGCCGGGTCGATCGCGTCGAGCGTCGCCAGCCGGTCGAGCACGGCCTCGACCCGGCGCGCCGCGACCTGCTCGAACGGGGGCCACGCCTCCCGGCGGGCTTCGTCGCCGAAGAAGCGGCGCACGAGCCGGTGCGCGAAACGGGCGAGCCCGCTCCACGTACGCGGGAGCCGCGCCGGATCGAGATCGGCGGCGAGACCCGCCACGAATGCGCCCAGCGCATCGACGTGCGCGCGTTGGCGGGCACCCCGCTCGTCTTCGGCGAAGCCTGCCGCGTAGCGCTCGAGACGCGCCCGCCACTGGTCGACGCCGCGCACCACTCCGGCGTCGCGTGACACCCGCTCCCACGTCGCGGCCGGGACCCGGCGACCGCGACCGTCGAGCAAGGGCGCGGCCGCGACCAGTCCGCAGACGTCGTCGCGGGCGAAGTCGGTGTCGGCGAGCGCGAAGATGCGCGCCAGCCCCCGGCCGAGGACCGAATCCGACATCGAACGCGTCGTGGCACCGTTGTGCGCGATGTCGGCGAGGTCGAAGTGCTCGTGCAACAACCGGGCGTACGGCTCGTTGGACGCGTAGAGCACGGCCATCCGTTCGAGAGGCGTGCCGGCGCGCATCGCGTCGACCACACCGCGAACGACGGCGCGCACCTCGTCGTCGGGATCGGACGCGTGCCATACCTCGGTGCCGGTGAGCGCAGCGAGATCCCCGCCCGCTCCGGCCCCGGCACCGGCCCCGCCACCGATCCCGGCGCCGATCCGGCGCAGGCTCTCGACGACCTGTTCGTCGGCCGCAGCAACGCCCGTGAGACCGGCGACGACCTCTACGCCCGTCTGCTCCCCCAGCGCGCGCAGGAGCCGGGCCGCGGGGACGCTCCACCGTTGGGGCAAGAAGCAGACGACCGTGCCGAGCTCGCCCACGAGCGGGCTTCCGGCGGCAACGAGATCACCGGCGACCCGCATCAGGTCGTGCTCGTCGTACCACTCGCGAGCAAGGAGCGACCTCGCGCTGCGGTGCAGGCGGACGACCTCTCGCGCGCGGGGGTGCTGCGCAGCCAGCAGATCGAGCTGCGCGTCGTCGAGGTCGGCGAGCTCTCGGTGCGCGCTGACGAGCGCCTCCTCGGTCGCCGGATGGCGCGCGACCGGAGCGAAGACACCCGGCGAGCGCGCCAACGCGCGCCGCACCGCCGACGCGACCACCGGCGTCGACACCGGGCGCCGCCCCGCGGCCGCGAGCTGCGATGCCGCGAGCAACTCGGCGAGCCGGTAGACGGTGAGAAACGTCACGCCCACCACACCGCGCCCGAGGGCGTGCACCGGTCCGAGCTCGCCGGACGCGAGCCGGCGGCGCGCCGAGACACCGACGGAGTTCGTCGGAACGACGACCGCGACCGGCGCGAGCGCATCGGGCTGCTTCGCGCGCGCCACCGCGTCACGCAATGCCTGCGACGCGGGGCGCCCGTACGCGGTCGGCACGACGGTGATGGGCACGGGCGGAGCGTACGACGCACGTGGGACAACCGCGTTCGAAGGGACGCGCGGCCGCTCGATCACACCTTCGAGCGCACCTTCGGTCACGCCGCCTCGCGGCGGCCCGCGGCTCAGGGCACCAGGGTGCGCCGGAAGAAGTCGACCCCGAGCTGGACCGCCTCCGGGGGGAGGTCGGCGTGCGTCCCGGTCCACAGACCCATGCGCTTGGGCCCGGGGATCAGTTCGAGCACTTCGACGGCCCCGTCGATCGGGAAGTGCTCGTCGCGCGTCATGTTGAGCATCAACACTTCGCGTCCACCGAGCCGTCCGGCTCCGCTGCGCACCAACGCGTCACGCGCGTCGTCACCCGTCAGCCCGCCGAGCGCGAACACGGCGGCCGACACCGACGCGAGATCGGCGACGATCGAGAGTCCGAACATCGCGCCCATCGAGAAGCCCGCGTAGCCGACCGGGCCCGACAGGCGCGGGTCGGCGGCACGCGCCGCGGTCTCGACCGCGCGCCAGTCGGCGGTGAGCTGCGCGTGGTTCGCGGGGTCGGACATCCGCCGCGCGACGTCGACGAGGAACTCGTCATCGGTCGTGTCGGCCGCGCGGCGCTCGCCGTGGCCGGGAGCGTCCATCACCGCGACCGCGGCCGTGACGCCCCTCGCGAAACCCTTGGCGATCATCTGCATGATCGGATCTTCTTTCGAGAGGTGCGCGCCGTGGCCGAACAGGATCAACGGCAGCGTCTCGTGATCGCCGGGCGGCACGAACAACACCGTCGGAGGCGTCCGGTCATCGGCGAGACGGATCAGCGTCAGCGGCATGGCACGAAGTCGACCACACGCATACCCTGCCCACCAGACCCGGGGGGACGACATGCGTGTACCGCTGACTGTGCTCGACTTCATCGAGCGTGCCGAGCTCGTCTACGGCGACCGGATCGGGCTGGTCGACGAACCCGACCAGCCCGCGGCGTCGCTGGGCGAGCTCACGTGGTCGGAGGTCGGCCGCCTCGCCCGCGCCCAGGCCGCGGGCCTCGACGCCCTCGGCGTGGGCCACGGTGAGCGCGTGGCGATCGTCTCGCACAACTCGGCGCGGCTGCTGACCTCGTTCTTCGGTGTCTCGGCGTACGGGCGCGTGCTCGTGCCGATCAACTTCCGCCTCAACGCGGAAGAGGTCGGGTACATCGTCGAGCACTCGGGCGCGTCGGTCCTCCTGATCGATCCCGAGCTGGAGGACTCGCTCGCGGGCGTGACCGCCCGCCACCGGTTCGTCATCGGCCGTGAGACCGACGACGCGCTACTGCGATTCGACGCCGAACCCGAGCCGTGGATCGCCGACGAGGACGCGACGGCCACCATCAACTACACGAGCGGCACGACCGCGCGGCCGAAGGGCGTGCAGCTCACGCACCGCAACCTCTGGATCAACGCGACGACCTTCGGTTGGCAGACGGGCGTGAGCGATCGCGACGTGTACCTGTAGACGCTGCCGATGTTCCACTGCAACGGCTGGGGCATGTCGTACGCGGTCACCGGCATGGGCGTGCGCCACATCGTGCTGCGCAAGGTCGACGGCGCGGAGATCCTGCGGCGGGTCGAACGACACGGCGTGACGTTCCTCTGCGGCGCGCCCGCGGTCGTGGCCGCGATCCTCGACGCCGCGCAGACGTGGGAGGGCGAGGTTCCCGGTCGCGACCGCGTGCGGATGGTCGTCGCCGGCGCGCCGCCGCCGACGCGCATGATCGAGCAGATGGAGACCGAGCTCGGTTGGGAGTTCATCCAGATCTACGGGCTCACCGAGACCGCGCCGCTCCTCACGATGAACGCGCCGCCGCGAGGAATGGGACGAGCTCACACCGGCGGCGCGCGCGCCAGAAGCTCGGGCGCGCGGGCGCGCCCGCGCTCGGAGTGCGCATCGGCCTCAGCGACCAGGGCGAGGTGCTGGCCCGGTCGAACGTTGTGCTCGAGGGCTACTGGGAACAGCCCGAGGCAACCGCCGACGCGCTCGCGGGCGGCTGGTTCCACACCGGCGACGGCGGCACCGTCGACGACGAGCACTACCTCACGATCAGCGATCGCAAGAAGGACGTGATCATCTCCGGCGGCGAGAACGTCAGCTCGATCGAGGTCGAGGACTGCCTCTACCAGCACCCCGACGTGGCGGAGGTCTGCGTCATCGGCGTGCCCGACGAGAAGTGGGGCGAGACGGTGAAGGCCCTGATCGTCTTGAAGCCCGCGGCGAGCGCGACCGAGGCCGACCTGATCGCTCACTGCCGCGACCGCCTGACGCACTTCAAGTGCCCGACGTCGATCGAGTTCCGCGACGAGTTCGCGCGTACGTCCACGGGCAAGCTGCAGAAGTTCAAGATTCGGGAGCCCTACTGGGAGGGCCGTTCCCGCCAGGTGAATTGACGCGCAGACTCGTTCCTCGCGCTAACCCCGTTCACAGCAGACCCACAACTACATTCGGAACGGTATAGGTGTGACCAGCGCCGTCGTCTCCCCCGTGGCCGCGCGCCCCGATCCGACCGTGCTGCCGGGCCGAGCGGCGCGCGCCGAGGCCCTGGGGCGCGCCCAGGTGGTCGCGTGGGTCGGATTCGTCGCGGTCGCCGTCACGATCGGGCTGTGGCTCCGTCACGGTGAGCTCGCGAGCGCGACGGGCCCCGGCGGGTTCGCGACCGCGGTGGGTCAACTCACCGCGCTGCTCGGCACCTTGGCCGTCCTGGGCCAACTACTCCTGATGTCGCGCATCGCGTGGCTCGAGCGCGCGATCGGGCTCGACCGGCTCGCGGTGTGGCACCGGTGGAACGGGTTCGCGACCGTCTGGATGCTGGTCGCGCACGTCGTGTTCACGACGGTGGGTTACGCGCAGGGCGATCGAGTGTCGTTGTGGGCCCAGACGCGCGACTTCGTGTCGCACTATCCAGACGTGCTGATGACGTGGGTCGGGCTCGTGCTGTTCTTCGCGGTCGCGGCGACGTCGGTGAAGATCGCGAGACGGGCCCTCCAGCGCCAGACGTGGTACTTCGTGCATCTGTACGCGTATCTCGCGGTCGCACTCACGTTCGCGCACCAGCTCGCGGTGGGCACGGACCTCAGCAACGACAGCGCCGCGCGCGTGTGGTGGGTCGGCCTCTATGTCGTCGTCTTCGGTGCGATCTTGTGGTGGCGCGTGATCGTCCCTGTGCGGTTCAATCTGCGCCACGACCTCCGCGTCCATTCGGTCAAGCGCGAGGCGCCGGGCATCGTGTCGATCCTCGTCCGCGGTCGCCACCTCGACGAGATCGCGGTACAGCCGGGCCAATTCTTCCTCTGGCGATTCTTCACGCCGACCGGTTGGTGGCAGGCCCATCCGTTCTCGTTGTCGGCACTGCCGACGAAGAACCGGATGCGCATCACCGTGAAGAACCTCGGCGACCACAGCGGGCGCCTGCAACACCTCCGTCCGGGCGTGCGCGTGCTCGCCGAAGGCCCCTACGGAACCTTCACTCCCGAGCTGCAGACGAGCCGCCGAGTGCTGCTCGTCGCGGGCGGGATCGGCATCACGCCACTGCGAGCGATGCTCGACGGCTTCGGGCCCGACGACGACGTCGTGTTGTTGTACCGGGTGGCCACGGCGGAAGAAGCGGTATTCACGGACGAGTTGAAACGCTTGGCGAGCGCACCCAATGTGCGGGTCCATGTCATCCCGGGCACCGAGATCGGTGACGACCAGACCGATCTCCTCGGCATTCCCCTCCTGCAAAAGGGAGTCCCCGACATCGCGACCCGGGACTGTTTCGTATGCGGGCCGCCGGCTCTGATCGAAGCCGTGAACCGTCGGTTGACGAAGCTCGGCGTGCCGCGCGAGCGGATCCACTTCGAACGCTTCCAGTTCTAGGCTTTCCAGGAGAACGATGCGCCGCGCGATTCCCTCCCTCGTAGCAACCGTGATCGGTCTGGTCGCGCTCGCCTCGTTCAAGTCGTCACCGGGTCTTCCCGGCAAGTCGGCGAGCGCGCACAGCGTCACATCCAGGGGTCCCGCGGCGACCGCGCCGCCGACGACGGGAGGCTCCGCGCCCACGTCGGGGGCCGGCCCGACGACGAACCCGTCGGCACCGGTCGGACCGACCACGCCCCCCACCGCGGCCGGAACGACGCGCACCGTCACCGGCGACCCCTTCGACAACCCGTACGGGACGGTGCAGGTGCAGGTGACGCTGCAGGGGAGTCGCATCACGAATGTGACCCCGTTGCAGATGCCGACCGATCGGCAGCGCTCCGCCGAGATCAGCCAGCAGGCGGCGCCGCTGCTCCTGCAGGAGGTGCTGCAGGCACAGAGCGCGCAGATCGACCTCATCGGCGGCGCGAGCTATACGAGCCAGGCCTACGCGCAGTCGCTGCAGAGCGCGCTCGACAAAGCCCACTGACCGCTGCGTCTCGGCACCCGTGCGCAGCGTTGGCGAGCAATAGTGCGCAGGGTTGGCGAGCAGTAAGTGCGCAGGGTTGTCGAGCAGTGGGGCACGGTCATCAGCATCGACGTGCAGGACCCGATCGACGGGCGCGTCATCGACGAGTGCATCGCGTGGTGCGCGCGCGTCGACGACCTGTTCAGCACCTGGCGCCCTGATACCGAGATCATGCGCATCGCGTCGGGTGACCTCGCGGTCGCCGACGCGGATCCCGAGGTCCGGGTCGTACTCGAGTTGTGCGAGCAGATCCGCCTGGAGTCACACGGCGCCTTCGACATCTCGTTCGGCGCTCGCGCCAAGGTGACACCGAGGCCCGGGCTCGCGCCCCTCGATCCGTCGGGGCTGGTGAAGGGCTGGGCCGTCGACCGCACCGGCGATCTGTTGGCCGCGGCGGGCGCCGCGAACTTCTTCGTCAACGCCGGCGGCGACGTGGTGACGCGCGGGCGTCCCGCCGGCGCCGGTGGGTGGCGGGTCGGCATCCAGCATCCGTGGGAACGAGATCGGGTCGCGGCGGTGCTCCTCGTCAACGACGCGGCGGTTGCGACCTCGGGTCGCTACGAGCGCGGCGACCACGTGCTCGACCCGCGCACCGGCCTTCCCGCGACGGGTCTGGCGTCGGTCACGGTGGTGGGCCCCGACCTGGGCGTCGCCGACGCCTACGCGACCGCGGCCGTCGTGCTCGGCCCCGACGAGGGGATGCGCTGGCTCGCGACGCGCGTCGGATACGAGTCGATGGGCATCACCGACGACCGTACGGTCCTGCTCACGACGGGGTTCGACCGCTACCGGGTGTCGTAAGGTGCGCCCGTGTTGCTCGGACTTGCTCTCGACGCGTGGTCGGGCGCCGACGTCAGGCTCCCGGTCGCCCGTGTGCAGCTCGCGGAACGCCTCGGCTACGACTCGGTCTGGACCGCGGAGGCCTACGGCGCCGACGCGCTGACCCCGCTCGCATACCTCGCCGCGTCGACCAGCCGGATCACGCTCGCGACGGGAGTCGTGCAGATCTCGGCCCGCACGCCCGCCGCGACCGCGATGGCGTTCGCGACCTTGGAGTCGCTGGCCGGTACGGGACGCGTGATCGCGGGCCTGGGGCTGTCGGGCCCGCAGATCGTCGAGGGCTGGTACGGCCAACCCTGGGCCAAGCCGATCGCCCGTACCCGCGACTACGTCGAGATCATGCGCAAGATCTTCCGGCGAGAAGCGCCGGTCGCGCACGACGGCCCGGCGATCAGCTTGCCCTACGCGGGCGCCGACGCGACCGGCCTCGGCAAGCCCTTGAAGTCGATCCTGCATCCCAATCCGAAGCTCCCCATCTACCTCGCCGCGGGCGGGCCCGCGAACGTCGCGCTCGCGGCGGAGATCGCCGACGGCTGGATCCCGATGGGCCTCTCCCCCGCCAACGCATCGGAGTTTCGCGCCACGCTGGAGCAGGGCGCGACCCGTTCGGGCCGATCCCTCGACACGCTCGCGATCCAGTCGTCGACAACCGTGCACCTGACCGACGACGTCGCCGGGCTCATCGCGCGGATGAAGCCACGCGTCGCGTTGTACGTGGGCGGCATGGGCGCGCGCGACCACAACTTCCACAAGGACGCGATGGCGCGGCGCGGCTACGCCGACGCGGCCGACCGGATCCAGGAGCTGTTCCTGGCCGGCCGGCGCGACGAAGCGGTGGACGCGGTGCCCGACGAGTACGTCGACGAAGGCGCGCTGCTCGGATCGCCCGAACGCATCGCGAAGCGGTTCGTCGCGTGGGACGAGTGCGGCATCACGGGTCTGACGATCCACACCGATCAGGACGAGGCAATCGAACTGATGGCCGAGCTCGCGCAATCGTCGACACAAGGGAGCACACCGTGACGCCACGACCCGACTGGGAGTTCATCACGGTCGACGACGCCGCGCCCGGCGTGCGGCGCATCACGTTGAACCGTCCCGACAAGCGCAACGCGATCAACAACGGCATGCGGGCCGAGCTGTTCGCCGCACTCGAGGCCGCCGACGTCGACGACGCGATCCACGTGACGATCGTGCGCGGCGCCGGCCCGTGCTTCTCCTCCGGCTACGACCTGAAGCGCGCCGCCACCGACGAACGCCCGTACTACACGGCCGGTGGCGACGGCAGCTGGTCGCGCCACGTGACCGAGGGTTGGGTGCACATCTGGGACCTCGCCAAGCCGGTGATCGCCCAGGTGCACGGGTACGCGATGGCGGGCGGGACCGAGCTCGTGGCCGCGTGCGACCTCGTGTACGCCGCGCACGACGCGACCTTCAGCTACCCGGTCGTGCGGGTGATCAGTCCGCCCGACTTCCAGTACCAGCCCTGGCTCGTCGGCATGCGCAACGCGATGGAGCTCGTCCTCACGGGCGACCCGATCACGGGCGACGACGCGGTGCGCATGGGGCTCGCGAACCGGGCGTTCCCCGCCGAGGAGCTCGACGCGCGCGTCATCGCCATCGCCGAGCGCATCGCGGGTGTTCCCGCCGACCTCCTGCAGATCAACAAGCGCAGCGTGCATCGCGCGATGGAGATCATGGGAATCCGTACGGGCATCCGGGCCGGCTCCGAGCTCCAGGGCCTCGCGAGCAAGCTCCCGGGCGCGCAGGCGCTCCTCGCGGGCGACGCGGTCGCGGGAGTGAAACAGGCCGCCGGCCGATGAGCAACTGACCCACTATCCGAGGACCTCATGTCATTCGTCGAGATCTCCAAGCCCCGCCCGAACGTCGCTCTCGTGACCCTGAACCGCCCCGAGCGGATGAACGCGATGGCGTTCGACGTGATGATCCCCCTCCGCGAAGCGATCGAGACCCTGAGCCATGACAACGAAGTGCGTGTGGTGGTCCTCACCGGTGCGGGTCACGGTTTCTGCTCCGGCGCCGACCTCGAGGACGCGGGCTACCTCCCGAACATCGACGGCTTGACCGTCACATCGATCGCCCGGCGCGCGCTGGAGCTGCTCGACGACGTCATCCACGCCATCCGCAAGATGCACCAACCCGTGATCGGCGCGATCAACGGCGCCGCGATCGGTGGCGGCTTCTGTCTGGCGTGCGCGTGCGACATCCGGGTGGCGTCGGAGACGGCCTACTTCCGCGCTGCAGGCATCAACAACGGCCTGACCGCGAGCGAGCTCGGCATCTCCTATCTCCTGCCCCGCGAGATCGGCTCCGCGCGAGCATTCGACATCATGCTCACGGGCCGCGACGTCGACGCCACCGAAGCCGAGCGCATCGGTCTCGTGTCACGCGTCGTGAGCGGCGACCGGTTGCTCGACGAGTGCTACGCGATGGCGGAGCGCATGATCGGCTTCTCGCGCGTCGGGGTCGAGGTCACGAAGCGCATGCTCTGGTCGAGCCTCGACGCCGGCAGTCTCCAGGCCCACATGAACCACGAGGGCATCGCCCAGCTCTACGTGCGCCTCACGACCCAGAACTTCGAGGAGGCCATCCGCGCCCGCAAGGAGAAGCGCACCCCCGAGTACCGCGACTGACGGTCACCTCGCCCAGTACGTCCCGTCGAGCATCTTCTCGAGCAGGCCGCGGAACATCACGACGTCGTCGGGATCGCCCGGCGCCTCCATCGTGCCGTAGGCGATGCCGCGGTGCGTGGTGCGAATCGAGACGATCGCGAACCGCAACGCCGCGAACACCTCGAACCAGTCGAGGTCGCGCACCGTGTGCCCCGTCAGTGCCTCGTACTCCGCCACGACCGAGTCGCGCTGCATGAAGTCGGCCATCCCGGCCAGCCCGAAGGTGACGGCCATGTCGTGGAAGAATTCGTGGAGGAAGATCATCCACGCGAGATCGACCTCGCGCGGACCGACCGTGGCCATCTCCCAGTCGAGCACCGCGATCGGAGCGAAGTCGCGGTACAAGATGTTGCCGACGCGTGCATCGCCCCAGTTGAACACCGTCGCGCCCTCTTCGGGCCAGTGCTCCTCGAGCCAGGCGAACGTCCTGTCGATCAACGGATACGTCGACCCCTCGCGCGCCCAGTCGTAATACCAGCGCTCGTGGCCGAACTGCTGTTCCAACGCGGTCGTTCCGTGCTGCGGCCGGGTCAGGAACGCGAGGTCGGAGTTCGCCGGGTTGAGCTCGTGGATCTTCTTCAGCACCTCGAGCGTGCGGGTCTGCATCGCCGCGCGCGTCTCCGGCGGCGCGTCGGCGACCCACCCGCCGAACACGTACGGCGGGATGTCCGGCGGCGCTTCACCGTCGATGCGGCGCATCACGAGGAAGGGCGTACCCAACCACTTCGGGTCGAGCTCGAGCCACCGCACCTCGGGCACCGGTACGTCGGTGCGGGCGTGCACGAGCCTCATGCACTTCGCCTGCAGCTCGATGTCATACTCGGGGAAGACGGGGTAAACGTCGGGCATGGGCGCGAGCCGGGCCGCGTAACGCTCGTGTTCACTGCCGAGCGTCATCTCGAACAGCACCGTCTCGCTCGACATGCCGTTGCCCGGTGAAGAAGCCGCGGACACGCGCGCGTCCGGTCCGAGTGTGGCCTTGGCCCACCGTTCGACCGCCGGCCCGACCTCGTCGAGGTCACGCCGCCACGGCGTGTCCAACTTCATCGCGGCTTCTTCTTCAGGAGGCATGTTCACATCCTGCCACGCGGCGCGTACCCGATTCGCGGCGACGACGCCGTCAGGGACGGGGCGTCGGGTAGGCGTCGGGCCGCACGATCGCGTCGGTGCCGCCGTCGGCGAACACGACCGACCCGCAGAAGAATCCCGCGTCGGACGACAGGAGGTAGGCCAGCAGGCTCGCAATCTCCTGCGGGCGCCCGGGCCGGCCGATCGGCACCGGAAACACGTCGGGGATGCTGAAGATGAACTCGAGATCGCCCTGCGTCATCGGCGTCTCGATCACCCCCGGCGCGATCGCGTTCAGGCGAACACCCGCGCCGATCCACTCCGGGGTCGGCGCGTGACGGCGGACGAACCGCGCGAGGGCGAGCTTCGACGCGGGGTACGCGAACACACCGGGCGCCTTGCCGACGGCGTCGAGCGCCGCGGTCTCGTCGCCCGCGAGGATCGCGTCGACGAGCGCAGTGGTCAGTCCGGGCGTCGTGGTCGTCGAGTTGGAGCTGATGGCCACCGCCGACGCGTCGGTGCCACGCGCCAACAGCGGTCGCAGGCCCTCGAGGGTCGCGACCGCGCCGAAGTAGTTGATCGCCACCACGAGCGGCGTGTCGCCCATGATGCCGGCCGCCGCGACGAGCCCGTCGAGCACACCGCCGCACTGATCGGTGACGGCGGCGACCATCGCGTCGCGGCCCGCCGGCGTCGAGAGGTCGGCGATCACCTCCGCGTCGCGCAGGTCGACACCGATGACACGCTGACCGTCGCGTTCGAGCCGGGCGCGCGTCGCGGCGCCGATGCCGCTGGCCGAGCCCGTGACGCAGACCGTGCGCATCAGTGCACCTGCCGTTCGGTGCCGCCCCAGTACTGCGCCCGTAGCGCCTTCTTGTCGGGTTTGCCGAGCGGGCTGAGCGGGATCGAGTCGGCGAACTCGATCGACTTGGGCGCGTGGTGCGCACCCTTGTGCTCCTTCACGAGCGCGACGAGCACGTCGACCTCGACCGTAGCGTCCGGCCGGAGCACGACGATCGCCTTGACGGCTTCACCCCACTTCTCGTCGGGAACGCCGATCACTGCGCACTGCGACACCGCTTCGTGCTGCGCGAGGACGTCCTCGATCTCGCGCGGGAACACGTTGAACCCGCCGCTGACGATCATGTCCTTCTTGCGATCGACGATCGTGTAGAAGCCGTGCTCGTCTTCGCGCGCGATGTCGCCGGTATGCAGCCACCCGCCCTTCAGCGCTTCCTCGGTCTCCGCCGGCTTCTTCCAGTAGCCCGCCATCACGAGCGGACCCTGCACGCAGATCTCGCCCGGTTCGCCGCGCGGCACCTCGTTGAGGTCGTCGTCGAGGAGGCGGACCTTCACCCACGGCGTGGGCCGCCCGCACGTCGCGAGCCGGGCGAGATCGTCGACGTCGTGGTCTTCCTTCTTGAGCGACGTGATCGCCATCGGGCACTCGGCCTGGCCGTAGTACTGGAAGAAGATCGGGCCGAGTCGCCGGATCGCCTCCTGCAGCCGCGTGGGCGAGCACGCGGCTGCGCCGTAGTAGACGGTCTGCAGGCTCGAGACGTCGGTCTTGTCGAGCAACGGGTGGTCGAGCAGCACGTAGAGCATCGTCGGCACGATCATCGTCGCCGTGATCTTGTACTTCTCGATCGTCTCCAGCACGAGACCGGGCTCGAAGTGCGGCAGCACGACGATCGCGCCGCCGGTCAGCAACGTCGGGATGAAGAAGGCGGCCCCCGCGTGCGACAGCGGCGTGCAGATGAGGAACCGCGTGTCCTCGGGCCACTCCCACTCCGCCATCTGGATCATCGTCATCGTGGCGCCGCTGCGGTACGTGCCCATCACGCCCTTGGGCTTGCCGGTCGTGCCGCCCGTGTACGCGAAGCCGGCGATGTCCTCCGCGTCGACGTTCGGCGCGACGAGCGGTTTCGGCGAGTGCCCCGACGCGAGCGCGAGGAGGTCCTCGCCGACCTCGCACGGACCGAGCGACAACAGGCGTTTCAGCTTCGGGCACCGCTCGTGCAACTGGCGCGCGCGCTCGGCGAAACTCGGATCGAACACGAGCGTCTCGATCTCGGCGTCGTCGATGACGTAGGCGTGGTCGTCGAGCGATCCCAGCGGGTGCAGCGCGCTGCCCCGGCAGCCCGTCACCATGTTGGCCCCGAGCGTGAACAGCACCTCGGGCCGGTTCGGCGCCAGGATCGAGACCGGGCTCCCCTTGGACAGGCCCTGGGCGGCGTAGGCCTGCGCGTAGCAACTCATCTGCGCCGCGACCTCGCGGCCGGTGAGTACCTGGTCGCCGAGGTAGACGGCCGGGCGGTCGGGATGGCGGTTCAACGCCGCCACCAGGAGGTCGGGCAGGAACGAGGCTTTGTGCAGGTCGTCGGTCACGCCGTGTGTCCTATCCCGTGGCGCGCGCCGGGGTCCAACGCAGGCGACGATTCAGCCGCCGGACTTGGTGTAGGTCGCGGTGAGCTCGGCGCCGATCCGCACGAGCGCCTCGCGCAGCTCGGACGGCTCGAAGATCTCCAGGCGCGCGCCGAACCCGGCGAGCCGGCCGGCCAGCGCGGGCACGCTCGGGCCCGCGACCTCGACGTCGATCCGACCGTCGGGCCGGACGGGGCCGACGCGCACCCTGGTGTCGAACACCCAACGCAGGAGCTGCACGACCCCCACCTCGGCGGCCGCCGCCACCCGCACCGGCGCGCGGAGTTGGTCGACCTCCGCGCTGATCATTCGCCACGCTTGCGCGAGATCGAAGCCGTCGGGGCGTACGGCCGGCTGCCCGGTGTGCACGACGGAGGCGACGCGGTCGACGCGAAAGGTCCGCAAACCCGCGTCGGTGTCGGCCACGAGATACCAGACCGTCCCCTTCGCCGCGAGCCCCAGCGGGTGCACCACGCGCGTCGAAGACGCGCGATCGCGCGCGACGTAGCCGAGCTCGACCTGTTCTCCTTCGATCACCGCGCGCTGCAACGCGTCGAGATGCTCGGGCGGGGGCCGGGTCGGGTTGGCACGCCCCCACTCGTTCGGATCGACGACCACCGCGGTCGCCGCCGCCCGGGCATCGGCGCGAAACGGTTCCGGGAGCGCGCGCACGAGCTTGCGCAGCGCGGCCTTCAGCTCGGGCGTGGCCGGCGACGGCCCCGCGACCAGGAACAGGGCGCGCGCCTCGGCCGCGTTCAGCCCGCTGAGATCGGTGCGCGCCCCGCCGAGGAGCTCCCATCCGCCGTTGCGTCCCGGCTGCGAGTACACCGGCAGGCCCGCCATCGCGAGCGCGTCGAGATCGCGCCGGGCCGTGCGTTCCGAGATCTCGAGCTCGGCCGCGACCTCGCCCGCGGTGATGCGGCCCCGGGTCTGGAGGAGCATCAGGACGGCGACGAGCCGGTCGGCGCGCATGGGTCCATCATTCCAGCTGAACCGGTCAGGAGGTGGCCGGTTTCGGGGCGCACCATGGGCGCATGGACACGACAACCACACCCGCCCCATTCGCCCTCGACATCGATCCCCGGCCCCTGTTCCTCGCGGCCACGAAGACCGGAACCGAGGTGGTCGCCGCCGTGCGCCCCGACCAGCTCGCCAACCCCACCCCGTGCCCCGCGTTCGACGTGCGCGGGCTCCTCGGGCATCTCGTCGGCGTGCTCGACCGCGTCGCGGCGATGGGCCGGGGCGACGACCCGATGAGCGTCGCGACGACGGCTCCCGAAGTGGCCGACGACGCGTGGACCTCGGCGTGGCTCGCCGCGGTCGCGGACGCGAACGCGGCCTGGGCCGACGACGCCACGCTCACCCACACCATCGTCCTTCCCTGGGCCACCGACACCGGGGCGGCCGCGCTCCTCGGATACGCCAACGAGATCACGGTGCACACGTGGGACCTCGCCCGGGCGACCGGCCGGCACCCCGCGTGGAACGAACAGACCGTCGGCAAGGCGCTCGAACTGATGCGCGTCTGGCTCCCGGGCGAGGGTCGGGCCGAGATCTTCGCGGCCGTGCGCGAGAAGATGGGAGCGAACGCGTCGCGCCAGCCCGATGCGTTCGCGGAGGTGGTACCCGTGCCCGCCGATGCGCCGCTCATCGACCAGCTCGTGGCCTGGAACGGTCGCCGTCCCTGAGCCCGCGGCGTAGCGTCGCGGAGGTCCTCCACGAGCCGCGCCTGTGGCCCGAGTACCACCCGGACTACTACGGCGGGTTCGTCCGCGATCCCGACGGCAACAACGTCGAGGCCGTCTGCCACTCGCCGGGGTAGCCGCGGGCTACCAGAGCTGGTCGGCGTACTTGTCGGTACCCACGACGGTGCGGAAGAAGGGAGCGACGAGCCGCGTCGTCGCGAGGTCGGCCGCCTCGATCGCGTCCGTATAGGCGCGCACCGCCGGGAGCACGTCGGCGACGTCGCCGGATACGAACGCGAGCTGGCACAGGCGCTCGGGGCCGCCGGCCTTGCTGCCGAGGTCCATCGGGACGTCGCGTGGTTCGTTCTCACCCGCCGAGGGCGTCCAGGAGCTGACGATCTCGATCGGCGATCCCGCGAGCAACGCGGGGGCGTGGGCACGCGCGAGCTCGCCGTGCAGCGCGGCCGCGTCCCGTCCGCCCGCGCGCGTCGAGCCACACGATGACGAGCCCGTCGTAGCCGTGGTCGAGTGCGAGCTCGATCGGCACCGCGTCGAGGTCGGCGTCGCGGTACACCGCGCCGAGATGATCGAACAGCACCGTGTGGGTGTGGCGGCGCTCGGCGAACCCGCGGCCTTCCGCGTAGAGCTCGCGCACCTGATGGCGCGCCCACACGTCGAAGTGGTCGGCGTGATGCCCGCGCTCGACCCAGTAGATCGCCACGTACGAACCGGCATCGGGCGGTGACGCGATCGTTTCGTCGTCGGTCGGCCAGCGCGCATCCTTCAACGCGCGGGTCGCGACCCAGCGACTCCCCGCGAAGAGGAACGGACCGATCATGCAACCCGCGTAGAAGTGATCACGCTCGTACCAGCGGTTGTACGCGATCTCGTAACCCGGATTCGGATCGACGAGGGTCAGCAACATGCTGCCGACCTTGATTCGGTAGTCGTCGACCCCGCCGACTTCGAGCGGATACACCACGAAAGACCTCCACGGCAGCTGGACGAGAGCGACGGCACCATAGGAGACTCGAACGGACTCACCGCGACTCGCCGGGTAGCTTCGGCCACGCCGGAGCGTTTCGGCCAGATCGCGTGGGCCGACCCGGAAACGGGCATCTCGTTCTCGTTCCTCGAGAAGGGCCTGCAGGCTGACATGATGGCCGGACGCGGTGAACGCGATCCCGATCACCGACGCCGCAGCGGCGCTTCGCTGAATCGGAGGCATCTCGACCGTGCGCACACCGATCGCCGAACAGCTCGACATCGAGTTCCCGATCTTCGCGTTCTCGCATTGTCGTGACGTGATCGCCGCCGTCAGCCGCGCCGGCGGCTTCGGCGTGCTCGGCGCGCTCGCCTTCACGCCCGAGGAGCTCGAGATCGAGCTGAACTGGATCGACGAGCACGTCGACGGCAAGCCGTACGGCGTCGACATCGTCATGCCGATGAAGTACATGGGCAAGGGTGGCGGCGAGGAAGCGGCCTTCACCAACCTCGACGCCATGATCCCGCAGTCGCACCGCGACTTCGTGGAACAGCTGCTCGACCGGTACGACGTCCCGCCGCTGCCGCCCGGGCTCGACGACGGCGTGATCAAGGCCGCGGGCCTGAACGTCGACGCGGAGGCGCCCGGCCAGGTCGAGGTGTCACTCCAGCATCCCGGCGTGAAGATGCTCGTCAACGCGCTCGGGCCGCCCCCGCCCGACATCGTCGATCTTGCCCACGAGCACGGCCTCCTGGTCGGCGCGCTCGTCGGCGCCAAGGCGCACGCGGAACGTCAGGTCGCGATCGGCGTCGACGTGCTCGTCGCGCAGGGCACCGAAGCCGGCGGGCACTGCGGCGACGTCTCGACGATGGTGCTCATACCCGAGGTCGTCGACGCCGTCGGCCCCGACGTGCCGGTGCTCGCCGCGGGCGGGATCGCGACCGGCCGGCAGATGGCGGCCGCGCTCGGCCTTGGGCGCGCAGGGCGTGTGGACGGGTTCGATGTGGCTCACCGTCGCCGAGGCGAACACCAGCCCGCTCGTGATGGACAAGCTGCTCGCGGCGACGTCGCGCGACACCGTGCGGTCGCGCGCCTACACCGGCAAGCCCGCGCGTCAGTTGCGCAGCGCGTGGACCGAAGCGTTCGACGATCCGGAAGGTCCGGGCACGCTGCCGATGCCGCTCCAGGGGATCTTGCACCAAGAAGCGGCGCGCCGGTTCATGCGCGTGAACAACAAGGATCTCACGGGCTTCCCGGTCGGTCAGATCGTCGGGCGCCTGAACGACGTGCGGCCGACGAAGGACGTCATCTTCGAGATGGTCGAGGAGTGGATCTCGACGACGGAGCGCCTGAACACGCTCCTCGGGTAGCCGGCCGGGTCAGCCCATCGCCGGGAGACCGAGCTTGCGGTGGTCCCAGGTCACCGTCTTGTCGACCTTCAGCTTCACCACGACGCGCTTGTTCAACATCGCTTCGACGAACGGCTTCATCTCGTCGGTGTACGGCGCGTTGTAACGCTCGAAGACGCTGACGCCCAACTCCCAGATGCGCTCGGGTTCCTCGACGATCTCGCCGGTCCCGACGAGCGAGACGCCGCGCAACTGGTCGTAGGTCTCCCCCGCTTCGACGAGGCACGTGAGCCGGGGATCGCGCCGGAGATTGAGGACCTTCTGCGCCTTCGCCTTGGTCTCGAACGCCACTGCGCCCTCGAGGAAGCCGTACCACATCGCCACCGAGTGGATGCTGCCGTCGAGCGAGATCGTCGACATGGTCATCGAATGCCGTTCGGCGAGGAAGCTCTCCACCTCGGCCGGCGTCATCTTGATCAGATCACGCTGATTGACACCGTGGCCCATGGGGGCGTTCGTCATGGAAGCTGCTCCTTGGTGGGATGGTCGGCAGTCAGCCTATGTTGAGGCCCCTATGGCAGGCACGGTACGACTCGAGATCGACGGCACGATCGCCACGATCGTCAACGACAACCCGGAAAAGCACAACGCGTTCAACGACGACATGGACGTGCAACTCTTCGAGATCCTCGACGATCTCGCCCGGCGCCGCGATATCCGGGCGGTGATCTGGAAGGGCGCAGGTAAGTCGTTCTCGTCAGGGCGCGACGTCGGTTCGATCGGGACGATGCAGGTCGACCTGTCGCACCACGAGTTGATGCGCCGGGGCCACCGCGGGATCCAGCGGCTCTGGGACGTCGACGCGCCCGTCATCGTCGCGTGCAAGGGCTGGGTCATGGGCGGCTCGTTCCAGCGCGCGCTGTTGTGCGACGTGCGGGTCGCGGCCGAGGGCAGCCGCTTCCGGCTGCCCGAGGTGACATACGGCGTGATCCCCGACACCGGCGGCGTGGCGGTGCTCTACGAGATGTGCGGGCACGGTCTCGTCAGCGACATGGTCCTGACCGGGCGCGTGCTGTCGGCCGAGGAAGCGTTGGCGCACGGGATCGTGTCGCGCGTCGTTCCCGAGGATCAGCTCGACGCGACGGTGCTCGAGATGGCCGAGCAGATCGCGAAGTCGCCCGCGGTCACGGTGAAGATGGCCCGCGAGGTGATCCGTCATCTGGCGCAGCCGCAGATCCGCAGCTCCATGAACGACGAGATGATCTACCAAACCTTCATCAATCGCAGCGACGACTTCGCCGAGATGCGCGCCGCACGCGACGCGGAACGCCCACCGAACTACACGGGGAGCTGAGATGCCCGACGGACTCATCGGACTTCCGCAGCCGCCCGCGGTCGGCGCGACCGCGTTGCCGGCCGGCACGTTCGCAGGCGTGACGGTCTTCGTCACCGGCGCGGGCACGGGCCTGGGTAAGGCGATCGCGGCCGAGTTCGCGCGCGTCGGGCGCGTCGATCGTGATCGCGAGCCGCAAGCCCGAACACCTCGACGCCGGCCGCGCCGCGATCGAGGCGCTCGGCGCGCCCGTACTGGCTGTGGCGTGCGACATCCGCGACGCGGAACAGATCGCGGCCGCGTTCGACGCGGCCGAAGACACATTCGGGCTGCCGGGGGTTCTGGTGAACAACGCGGCAGCCAACTTCCCCGTGCCCGCCGAGGACATGTCACCGAACGCGTGGCGAACGGTTGTCGACATCACGCTCAACGGAACGTTCTTGTGCTGTCGCGAGTTCGGGCGCCGCCACATCGCCACGCATACGCCCGGTTCGATCATCAACGTCGGCGCGTCGTACGCGTGGACCGGTGGTCCCGGGTTCGTGCACTCGGCCGCGGCCAAGGCGGGCGTGAAGAACCTCACCGAGTCGCTGGCGGTCGAATGGGGCCCGTACGGCATTCAGGTGAACTCGCTCGTGCCTGGGCTGTTCCCGCACGAGGACATGACCGCCGACATCCGCGGCAACCTCGACCGCACGTCCGACAAGGACGCGTGCCAACCCGCGCTTCGGGTCGGCCAACGCCAGGAGCTCGGTTGGGCTGCGACGTTCCTCGCGTCGCCGTACGCCCAGTTCATCTCGGGGCACACGCTCGTCGTCGACGGCGCGAACTGGCAGCGACGCTCGATGACCAACCCACCCGTCGTCACTATTCGCGAGCAGATGGGCCGCGGCGCGTTCACGCTCGAACCCTGAACGACACGGGCAGCATCCCCGCCTCCGGCGCCGGCGCGAAATACGCTCCGCGCCATGGCCCTGCGGTTGCATCGGGTTACCGACGAAGCGTGGCACCGGCTCGCCGCCGCTCGGCGCAGCGAGGATCTCGCAGGCCCGCCGGCACGGGCGTCGATCAGCGCCATCGAGGTCGAATTGCGTTCCTTGGAACGCGCGCCCACAGACGACGTACGCGAAGCTGCTGCCGGCTAGCCCGACTCGCGTGCCGTGTCGCGGCGACGCTGCCATTCGACGAAGAAGCCCGGGTCCTCCGCGTCGTGCTTCTTCACGAGCGCGACCCAGTCATTGGTCGGCATCTCCTGCTCCATCGCGGTCATGAAGTCATTGCGAGCTGCGGAGTGCGCCGCACGATCGCGCCAATGCACCGGGAACCCGAGCGCGTCACGCTCGAGCTCACGCACCGGTGGCACCGGGGCGTCCTGGCGAAAGCGCGCCGGATCACCGGCCGCCGCCGCCAAGACCTGGAGCGCATACGCATTCAGCGAACAGCCCGCGTCGTCGGCTGCGGACCGCAATCCGTCTCGGAGCTGCGGAGCCATCCGCACGTAGACGACCACCGGTCGAGGGTCACGGGCCACGACCGCAACGTATCGACGCGGTGAGACATCGTCGACTCCTTCCGCACGGATGCATCGCAACACCCATCCGAGGAACCAGGCCCTCGCTGTCAACGACCTGCCTGGGAACTACAGCGAGCACCCGCGCAAGCAGTCCGCGCTAGCACCCGCGCTAGCACCCGCGCAGCACCCGCGCTAGCACCCGCGCTAGCACCCGCGCGAGCACCACAATTCGCGTGGGTGCGCCACACGCTTGCGCCAAACTGGCGGCGATGATCCGCGCACCGAGGCCCGACGAGCTCGAACTGCTCCGAGACGCTGGCCCGATACGCACTCGACGGACACGCCTGGGTGGTCACCGATGACGACCTCGTCGACGGGGTCGCACACCTCGAACAGATCGGAGCGACACTGCTCACCCATGTCTGCGAATGGGCGGCACAGACGCGAAGAACGGCGCTCACGCTTCGACGGTGAAGCGTGAGCGCCGTCTTCACGACTCAGGCGGGGATCAGAGCGCGTCCTCTCCTGTCTCCCCGGTGCGGATACGGACCGTGCGTGCGACTTCGGTCACCCAGATCTTCCCGTCACCGATCTTGCCGGTGCGAGCCGCGTCGGCGATGACGTCGGTGATCTTGTCGGCCTGGCCGGCGTCACAGAGGACGTCGACCCGGACCTTGGGTAGGAAGTCGACGTTGTACTCGGACCCTCGGTAGACCTCCGTGTGACCCCGTTGGCGGCCGAAGCCCTGACAGTCGGCGATGGTCATGCCGGTAACGCCCGCGTCCTTGAGTGCCTCCGTCACTGCTTCGACACGGTGCGCCTTGATGATGGCTGTCACGAGATGCATGTGATCGCTCTCCTATTCCCCGACGCTGATCGACGGAGCGCTCGCACCCGACGGTATCGAGACGCCGCCCGACTTGCCGCCCGGGATCGGCGAGTAACCCATGTAGGCGTACTCGGGGTGGTACGCGGGCGCGCCGTGCTCGACGATGTCGAGACCTTCGAGCTCGTGCTCCGGCGAGATCCGCAGGATGCCGAGTGCCTTGACCCCGTACATGACCGCCAGCGCGATGACGAACGTCGCCGCGCAGATGACCACGCTGCCGTATATCTGGAACTGCAGCTGGTGAAATCCACCGCCGTAGAACAGGCCCTTGAAGGCCGAGGACGGGTCCGGACCGGTCGCGGTCGCGGCGCCGTATTGACCGGTCGCGAACAGACCGAGACTCCACGTGCCCCACATTCCGCTCAGACCGTGGACGGGCCACGCACCGATCGGGTCGTCGATTCGCAGGTACTCGAGCAGGTCGATACCCACGATGACCACCACGCCGGCTACCGCTCCGATACAGATCGCACCGAATGGCGAGACCCAATAACACGGACACGTGATGGCGACCAGTCCGGCCAGGAAGCCGTTGATCGAGATACCCGTGTCCCACTTATGCGCCCGTGGATACGCGATGAACATCGCCACGAGACCCGCCGCCGCCGCCGCGAGCGTGGTGTTCGCCGCGACCCGACCGATGCCCTCGAAGTCCATGGCCGAGAGCGTCGAGCCGGGGTTGAACCCGTACCAACCGAACCACAGGATCACACCGCCGACTGCAGCGATGGTCATGTCGTGCCCGGGTGGCATACCGCCGCCGTCCCGCTTGAACTTGCGGCCGAGCCGCGGTCCGAGCGCAATGGCGCCGGCGAGGGCGATGAATCCACCGATCGAGTGCACGACCGTCGAACCGGCGAAGTCGTGGAACGGCGTCTTCATCGTGGCGAGCCAGCCATCGGGTCCCCAGACCCAGTGGCCGAGAATCGGGTAGATGAACCCGCTCACCGCGACGCTGTAGAGGAGGTCACCGCCGAAGGCGGTGCGACCCACCATCGACCCGGTCGTGACCGTGCTGCACGTGTCGGCGAACGCGTACTGGAACAAGAAGAACGCCAGGAAGGACACACCGGTCGACCCGTAGGTCGCGGGCGTGCCGTGGAGCAGGAAGTACTGGTGCCCGATCCACTTGTTCCCGGAGCCGAACATGAACGCGAAGCCAAACGCCCAGAACAACAGTGCACACAGGCAGGTGTCGGCGATGCACGAGATCATCACGTTCGACACTTCCCGAGTACGGGCAAACCCGGCTTCCAAGAACATGAACCCGGCCTGCATGAAGAACACGAGGAACGCCGTCACCAGCGTCCAGGTCGTGTTCACCGGGTTCACGATGTCATTGGGCTTGAGCGCCGGAGTCGTTTGCCCCAGCATCGCCGCGCCCGCTTTGGTGCTGAAATACCAAGTGATCGCCCAGATGGCCAGCACCACGATGCCGAGGCCGATCATCTTTCCGCTGAAGTAAGCCGCGAACGCCTTTTGGCGCTCCCGATCTTTGATATGCACGCGCAAGGTAGTGATCATGTCGGCGAACGTAAGTGCCCCGTGTTGCCACTCCGTTCGCCCCGCATGACGCGTCCTGGTCGCGCGCGTGTCGGCTGTGCTACACCAATCTGTCAGGTCGATGACGCACCGCGTGGACTATGCCTCGACGAGCACCCAACCCTTCATCCCGTACGCCAGGTGCCCGGGGAGGTGGCAGGCGAACTCGAACCGTCCCGGCTGGTCGAAGCGGTAGAACGTCTCCCCCACGTCGAGCGGAGCCACCGAGACCTCACCGGGAACGGGAGGATGGCTCGCTTCGGTTCCGCGCTCGTGCCGAAGGTGCACGCTCGCGTCGCCGACGATGAACTCGTGGTTGATGGGATCGTCGTTGTGCACGAGGAAGCGCACGAGCGTTCCCTTGCGCACGCGCAACGTGGACAACGAGAAGTGGCTGTAGTGGATGCCGACGTCGACGGTGACGAGGCCGGGTCCGAGGGCAGCTACCGGAGCCGCGTGCGCGTCGGAGGTCGTCGCGTATCCCCCGACGGCGGTCACAGCCGCGACCGCCAGCGCCAGCAGGCTCCGGACCATCCACCTCACGCAGCGACTCCCGGCGTGGCCGCGGCATCGGCGCGCGAGCGGCGCCCGCGACCGACGACGGCCGCCAGCCCGAAGGTGAACGAACCCGTGAGCAGCGCCGCGACCAACGGCCACGTCGCCCACCCGGATTCGGGCGCGAGCACCGGGCGCGCGACCGACGCGGTGACGCCGGTGTCGGCGAGCAACGGCACCGCGTGCCGCGTGTCGGAGATCGCGAGGTCGTACGTGAGCTGCCCGGCAGGTGCGTCGAGCTTGAGGTACGTGAACCACATGTGTTCGGGCACCCAGCCCATCCCCTTGTCGGAACGGAGGTCGGAGAGCAAGCCACTCGACGCGGCCTCGTTACGTACCAGGTCGAGGCCGCTTCCACCGGCGAGGAGCTTGGGCTGACCGTCGGTGAGCAGGAACACGTCGGCGTCGACGACCGCGGCCTTGTCGAGACCGAGACTCAAGATGTGCAGCGGAACCCACGGCTCCTTCACGGGGATCGTGAGCATGATCGGCGTGCCGTCGCCGGTGTTCTGGCCGAGTTGTCGCGCGCGCGTCGCGTCGAAGCGGGCGGCCATGAAGATCGGGCTGCGGCGTCCGTAGAAGTCGAGCATCGCGGGCGCGTCGGGGGTGAGGAGGAAGCCGTGGTCGACGGCCCACTTGCCGACCTCGGCGCCGCCGCCCTTCAAGACGGTGATGTCGAGCGCGTCGATCCTCGTCTGCAAGATCACTTCGGCCTTCTGCGCCGTCGCGTTCGGCGACGCCGCGAATCTGAGCGCGCCGCTCTCGATCGGTGCGACCTCGCGCTCCAGCCGCTGCAACGTCCAGCTGCCGCCGCGTTCGACCTTGGTCGGGATGCCCGGCAACGGGACGATCGAGCCGACCTCTTTGCCCTGCCCGCTGAACTCGAACGACGTGACGTAGCGCTCGACACCGTCGTGGTAGGCGGCGAGGGTGGTCGTGCGGGTGAGCTTGATCGTGCCGTTCTCGCCGACCAGTCCCCCGCACGCGCCTGCAGGGATGGCGGATGCCCCGACGACCGCGGGGACGGCGAGGGCCAAGAGCGAGCGGAACACGACGCGCCTGAATCCATGCGACATGAGACCCTCCAAGAAGCTGCGAACTGGAGAGTCCGACGACGCGACGTCGGCCTCGGTTCCGAGAATCTCGGAGTTCCTCCGACGACGATGCCGTCTATTCCTCGGTGATGCCGTAGTGGGCCACGTACGGGGCGAACGTCGCCCGCACGTGTTCGGCGTCGAGACCCAGATCGGCGTAGGAGTAACTGTGCGCGCCGTGCTTGGCCTTCGGCTTGGCTTCGAGGTACCCGGTGATCGCCCGGTCGTGACCCTTGGGCCAGTCGTACCCGAGCTGCTCGTACACGCGGTGGAGCATCGCCACCGGATCCGACATGAGATCGAGGAAGTGTGTGTCGACGATCTGGTCGTTCGGCACGGTGCCGTCGCTGCGCTGCTCGATCACCTGCTCGAGGAAGAGCTGATACGTCATCTCCATGATCGGACCCATTACCAGCCGATCGTCACGATCGCTGCGCATGAACCGCAGCACCGCGAGCAGGCTCACGAGCGACGCGATGAAGCGGCGCGGATCGCGATGCGTATGGATGACGCGCGCGTCCGGATACTCGTCGAACAGCGCGGCGAGGGTCGACAGGTGCCCGGGCGACTTGAGCAACCAGCGGCGCGGTCCGTCTCCCGTGTCGTGCCGGCCCGTGTCGTGTTGGCCAGTGTCGTGTTGGAACGTCTGCAGCATCCTCCGGTGCAAGCGGTACACCCGACCGAGGGTGTCGAGGTTCTCGAGCTGCCAGCCCATGAAGCCCGGCGTGTCGTACTGCATGGTCCAGTAGGGACCGGCGAAGTCGTACATCAAGAAGTGCACGCACTCGCACGGCAGATCGCTCGCGAGCTCGTGCATCGTCATGAAGTCGGGATGGATGTCGGCCCAGAACTCCTGCTCGCACTCGGACAGGTTGCGCCGGCGTTCGGCGTCGCCCTCGGCGCGCAACGGATGCAAGGCCTCCCACGCGATCGGCGCGCGCAACTGCGGGTCGAGCGCGAGTAGCTCCAACAAGATCGTCGTACCGGTGCGGGGCGGCCCGACGACGAACAGCGGCGCTTCGATCGGTTCGCCGAGTATCGCGGGACGGCTCGCCCATTCGTGCTGCAGGCGCAGCCAGGTCTGCAGCACCTTCAGCACCTCGCCCCGCGTTACGACGCGGCCGAGCGTGTGCAGCTGTGCCTCCTCGTCGATCGCCGTCACCAACCGCCGGTAGGTCTCGGTCCAGCCCGGCCAGTCGGACTCGCCCAGGTCGTGCAGGCCGGTCGTCGCGCGCGCGGTTGCCAGGAGTTCGTCGGGGTCGAGACCCGCGATCAACCGCGGATCGCCGACGACGTCGCCGAACAGGTTCAAACGCCGCACCCAGTCCGGGTGTACGAGCTCGCTCATGGTCTTCCCCCTGCGGTTCCGAACGCCGCTATGCGGCGGGCGATCACCTGCAACACCGGATTGTCGTCCCCGGCGATTCCCGGGTAGGCGACACCGCTCTCGCTCGCGAGCCGCGCCTGGCGGTCGTTGATCGCGGTCGACCGCACCAACGCGAAGATCTCGTGCCACTCGAGATCTACGACCGCGCGCCCGAGTGCCGCTTCGTAGCGATCGATGATCGCCGCGCGGTCGAGGAAGCCTGTGACGGTCTGCTTGACGAAGTACGTCGTGAGCTCGTCGAGCGCGAGGTACCACCCGAGATCCATCTCCGCCGGCCCGATCGTGGCAAGCTCCCAGTCGAGCACCGAGGTGATCGAACGGTTGTCGGCGAAGAGCACGTTGCCGATGCGCGCGTCACCCCAGCAGAGCGAGGCCGGCGGCTCGACATGCGGAACCGTGGCCGCGCACCACGCGATCGCGTCGGCGAGCGCCGCGGTCGGCGCGCCCGCGCTCGCCCAGTCGACGTAGTCGACCCACCACGAGACCTCCTGTCGCAGCGACTCCTCACCTCCGCGCAGCGCGCCACCCAGCTCGGCCCGCCGCCAGTCGACACGGTGGATCGTCGCGAGCATGTCGACGAACTGTTCGTGCATGTAGCGCTGCGTCTCGGGCGCCGACGCCGTGACCCAGCGGTCGAGCGCGGGTGCTTCCGGTCCGGGCCGGCCGTCCTCGTGCGCCATGACGAGGAACGCCGTGCCCAACCATTGCTCGTCGTCCTCGTACGCCACCACACCCGGAACGGGCACGTTCGTGCCTTCCAGCGCCGCGAGCACACGCGCCTGCGCTGCGAGGTCGTACACGGGCCAGGTCGGGACCGCGGGTGGGAGGCGGACCACGACGCGCCGCTCGCCCGGCGCCGGCCCCTGCAACCCCACGAGCAGCGTTTCGTTGGTCCAGCCCGCGCGCGGGCGTTCGAACCGGACGATCTCGTATCCCGCCTCGGGCCACTGCCGCCGGCACCAGGCGGTGAAGCCCCGGGCAAGCGCCCCGTCGTCCCGGCGGGCCAAAGTTGTCATACGCGGCGAGACGTTACAGAATCGAACGCGTGACGTCGTTCGACGATGGGACGCTCGTCGACACCGACGAAACCTTCAGCCACCAGATCGTCGAGACCCACGCGCGGGTCGCGCAGGCCGACCGGTCGTGGACGGAGAAGGTCTGCGCGATGGCGGCCGCGCGCGATGGTTCGCTGCAGGTCGCGTTCGGGGTCGGCAAGTACACCAACCGGAACGTGTTCGACGGCTACGCGGGCGTGTCGCGTGGCAAGGAGCAGTGGACGGTTCGGGCCAGTCGACGGCTCAGCGACGCGCCCGACCGCGTCGGGGTCGGACCGATCGACTACGAGGTCGTCGAGCCGTACCGGCGCGTCCGGTTCGCGTGCGCCGCGAACGAGGCGGTCCCGATCGCGTTCGAGTGGACCTTCGACGCGGCCGTGCCCCCGGTACTCGAGCGCCGCGACCGCCAACCCGCGCGGCGCGGGTACCGCCTCGACGCCGAGGTCCTGCGCTATCACCAGATCGGGTTGGCGGCGGGATGGGTCGAGGTCGACGGCGCGCGCACGGCGATCGAGCCCGCAACTTGGTTCTCGACCCGCGACCATTCGTGGGGTGTGCGCCAGGACGTCGGCGTGCCTCCGACCGATCTGGAGGGCTCGGCCGGGGGCACGCTGGCCGGAGTGTCGTTCCGCTTCTCGTGGAGCCCGATGCTGCTCGAGCGCGCCGGCGGCGGTGTGTACGCGATCCATCACCAACACCGGTTGCTACGGGCGTTCGGCTACGAGGAGACGATGGTCGAAGGCGGCGTCGAGCATCCGGACGGCCGGATCGAACGGTTTGCCGGTCTCCGGCCCGAGCTTCGCTTCGATCCGGTCAACCGGCGCATCCTCGGCGGCATGCTGCACTTCACGATGACCGACGGCACGGAGCGGCCGATCGCCGTCGAAGCCATCGGCGACACCGGCTTCCATCTCGGCGGCGGGCTCTATTTCGGGCTCGACGGCCATCATCACGGCGAGTGGCGGGGGCAGCTGCACGTCGACGGCGAACACATCGCCGACTGCACCGACCCCGCGACGGCACGCCGGTTCCATCAGATCCGCGACGCCGTGCTGCGCGTCGACGATCCCGTCGGCGGCGGCCACGGCTGGTGCAACTTCCAGACGACGATCACGGGCGCGTGGCCCGACGAGGGCCTCGACGAGGCCTCCTCGTTCGTGTGATGGCGTCGACGATGAATCCCGAGATCGTGGGGACGTTCACCGCGGCCGACTATTTCGAAGAGCTCGCGCGGTTGCGGCGCGACGAGCCCGTGCGCGAGTACGCGCCGAACTCGTGGACCGTCGCGCGCTACGACGACGTCCGGACCGTGAGCCGCGATCCGGAGCGGTTCTGCTCGGGTCGCGGGGTGCTCCTGAACGACCCGCTCCGCAACGGTGGGGGGATCGAGGGTTCGATCCTGCACATGGACCCGCCCCGGCACGCCCCGTGGCGCGGGCTCGTCACCCGGCGATTCACGCCGCGCGCGGTCGCGTCGCTCGAGGACCGGGTGCGGGCGGCAGCCCGGTCGGTGCTGGCCGAGGTTCCCGCGGGCGCCGAGATCGACTTCGTCGACGCCGTCGCCGCGCCGTTCCCCGTCCTGGTGATCGCGGAGCTGCTCGGGATCGACGCGGCCGACCGCGAGAAATTCCGGCGCTGGTCGGATGCCGCCATCGAGTCGCCGGACCGGCCGGGCGAGCAGCTCGACGACCTCGCGGCGCTGTTCCAGTTCCTCATCACGCACGTCGAGGCGCGCCGCAACGATCCGACCGACGACATCGCGTCGGCAGTCGTCCACGCCGAGGTCGAGGGCGCGCCCGTGACGACGCGCGAAGCGGTCGGATACCTGCTGGCGTTGCTCGTCGCCGGTAACGAGACCACGCGCCACCTCGTGTCCGGCAGCGCGAGCGTGCTCGCGGAACATCCGTCGCAGCGCGCGCTGCTGGTGCGAGAACCGGCGCGCATCGCGGGAGCGGTCGAGGAGTGCCTGCGGTGGGTGACGCCGATCCAGGCGTTCGGACGGACGGCGACGCGCGCGACCGAGCTCGGCGGGCAGGCAATCGCCGAAGGTGACTTCGTCGTGATGCTCTATGCCTCCGCGAACCGCGACGAAGCGGCGTTCGGGCCGACCGCGGGCGAGTTCGACGTGACGCGCCCCGTCGACGCGCAACATCTCGCGTTCGGATTCGGCGAGCATCTCTGCGTGGGCGCAGCCCTGGCCCGGCTCGAAGGCCGGGTGTTCCTGGAAGAGCTGCTCGCCCGCTTCCCCGACTACGCGCCGACGGCCGATCCGGTGCTGTCGCGCTCGACGCTCGTGCGCGGCGCGATCCGCATGCCGGTTGTCTGCCGGTGAGCGGCGGATGATCCCAGACGTGAGCGGTACGACCATCGCGGGGCTGGTCGCGGCGCGCGCGACCGACGACGGCACCGGTCTGATCTTCGAGGACCAGTCGTGGACGTGGGCGCAGGTCGCGCACGAATGCGCGGTGCGGGCGGCGATGCTGCGCGAAGCGCGCGGCGACGGTCCGTTCCACATCGGCGTGCTGCTCGACAACGTTCCCGAGTACGTGTTCCTGCTCGGCGGTGCGGCGCTGGCCGGCGCGGCCGTCGTCGGCATCAATCCGACCCGCCGCGGCGCGGAGCTCGCGCACGACATCCGCCACACCGACTGCACCCTCGTCGTGACCGAGGCCGCGTACCGACCCCTGCTCGCGGGGCTCGACCTCGGGCTCGACGACGACCGCGTCGTGACCATCGAGTCGACCCGCTGGCGCGACTGGCGCGACGCGCACGCATCGGCGGAGATACCCGCCGATCTGCCCGGCCCCGAGACGCTGTTCGTCCTCATCTTCACCTCGGGCTCCACCGGGGCGCCGAAGGCCGTACGAGGAACCCAGGGTCGGTTCGCAGCGCTCGGAAAGCGCATGCCGTTCGGTCCCGACGACGTCTTGTACTGCCCGATGCCGCTGTTCCACGGCAACGCGTTGGCGTCGAACTTCGTTCCCGCGCTGACGAGCGGCGCAACGATCGCGCTCCGCCGCAAATTCTCCGCGTCGGAATTCCTGCCGGATCTGCAACGGTACGGCGCGACCTTCTTCAACACGGTGGGCCGGGCGTTGTCGTACGTTCTCGCGACGCCGCCGACGGCCCGCGACCGCGACCACCGCGTCAAGTTCGCGCTCGCGCCCGAATCCTCACCGTCCGACGCGAGCGCATTTCGGGAGCGGTTCGGCATCCCGCTGGTCGGCGGCTACGGGTCGAGCGAAGGCGCGATCATCATCACGCCGGTGCGCGACGCGAAGCCGGGTGCGCTCGGAAGGCCCGCGGACGGAACCGACATCGCGGTCGTCGACCCGGCAACGGGCGCCGAACGCCCGCCGGCCGAGCTCGACGAACACGGCCGGCTGACGAATGCCGCCGATGCGATCGGCGAGATCGTGCGCCGCGATCCGCGCCTCGTCTTCGAGGGCTACTACAACAACGCCGAGGCCACCGCGGCGCGAAACCGCAACGGCTGGTACTGGTCGGGCGACCTCGGCTACCGCGACGCCGAAGGCGTCTTCTACTTCGCCGGCCGAACCGACGACTGGATCCGGGTCGACGGCGAGAACTTCGCCGCCGCGCCCATCGAACGGATCATCGGTCGCCACCCCGATGTCGCCGCCGTCGCCGTCTACGCCGTGCCCGACCCGGTCACCGGCGATCAGGTGATGGCCGCGCTCGAACTGCGCGCCGGGCGGACATTCGACGCACCGGGATTCGCCGCGTTCCTCGACGCCCAGCCCGACCTCGGCACGAAGTGGGCGCCCCGGTTCGTCCGCGTCGTCGCCGCGCTTCCCGTCACCGGCGCCGACAAGATCGCCAAACTCCCCTTGCGCACCGCCGCGTGGATCGGCGGAGAGGTCTGGTGGCGACCGGATCGGGCCGCCGGCTACGAAGTTCTCGCCGCCGACGACGCCGTCGCGATCGCCGCCCGCTTCGCCGACCACGGCCGCACCGCACTCCTCCCCTCCCCCTGAAACCCTGCCAACAGTTGTGGGAAAAATCGGTACGTGGGACCACTTTCCCTGCCAACAGTTGTGGGGAAAATCGGTACGTGGGACCACTTTCCCTGCCAACAGTTGTGGGGAAAATCGGTACGTGGGACCACTTTCCCTGCCAACTGTTGAGGGAAAGCGGGGCGGTTACGATCGGCCGCATGGGTGAGGCGCAGGCGGACGACCTCGGTCCGCGGCGCTTTGCGGTCGCACTGGCGGCCATCGCCGGGGTCGCGCTGGCGATCCGCATCGTGTTCATCGTTGTCGTCGCGCCCAAGGTTCCGACCCTCGGCGACGCGAGCGCCTATCACCTCTTGGCCGAACAGCTCGCGCACGGTCAGGGGTACATCCGGCCGTTCGACAACCTGCTGTTGCACCTTCGGCGGCCGACGGCGGAGTACCCACCGCTCTTTCCCGCGCTGCTGTCGGTGGCGGTGCGACTCGGCGCGCATTCCGTCGAGCAACAGCGCGTGTTCGTCGCGTTCATCGGCGCGGGCACGGTCACGCTGGTCGGGCTCCTCGGACGGCGGGTCGCGTCGGGCACCGTCGGGCTGGTCGCGGCCGCGCTCGCGGCGGTGTACCCGATGCTGATCCTGAGCGAGGCCACGCTGATGGCCGAGTCGCTCTACGTCGCGCTCGCCGCGGCACTCGTCCTCAGTGCCTACCGGGCCTACGACAACCCGAAGCCGGCGCGCTTCATCGTGCTCGGGATCGCGATCGGACTCGCGACGTTGACGCGCGCCGAAGGCATCCTCCTCGGAATCGTCGTCACCGTCCCGCTCGGTGCCTTCATGCGCAGCCTGACGACGCGCGAGCGTGCCGCGAGGGTCGCGACCGCGCTCGGTGTCGCCGTGCTGGTGATCGCACCCTGGACGATCCGCAACGCGGTGCGGTTCCACGCGTTCGTACCGGTGTCGAACAACGTGTCGACCCTCATCGACGGAGCGAACTGCGATGCCACGTACAGCGGCGCGCAACTCGGCTTGTGGCGCGAGACCTTCTCCGCGCCGACCGGCACGAGCAGTGCGGCACCCGCCCCGTCCCTGCCTCAGGCCCGGGCCTGTTTCGAGGGCTTCGCCATCGCCGACCCCCATTTCGACGAGGCCAAGGCCGCGAGCACGCACACGCGCGCCGGAGCGGCTTACGCCGCCCATCACCTCGGAGCGCTCCCGAAGGTCGCCGCGGTGCGCGTCCTGCGCACCTGGGGGGTCTACGCCCCGTCGCAACAGGTCGACTTCGAATCGCTGGAAGGACGCCCGCGCGCGTGGCAGATGCGGGGCACGGTCATGTACTGGGTGCTGGCGCCGTTGGCGATCGTGGGCGCGGTCGTGGTCCGCCGGCGCCGCCGGCTGCTGTGGCCACTCGTGGCGACGGGCGTCACGGTCACGATCGTCGCGGCGGCCACGTACGGCCAACAGCGCTTTCGCATCGCGGCCGAACCGGCGATTCTCGTGCTGGCCGCGGTGGCTCTCGAACGACTCTGGCAACGGGCGCGGCTCCGGCACGACCACGAGATCCCGCTCGCAACGGATGAGATGACCTCGCAGACTGCTGGGTAGGCTCCGCCCGTGCTTTGGTTCGAGCGCCAGGTCGTCGGAACGCTCATGAGCCCGACCCTCGACGCCGCGGCGCGCACCACCATCGAGTCGTACGTCGCGAGCACGTTGCAGTCGATGCCCGAGCACCTGCGCGCCGGTGTCGCAGCCGAGTCGATCGTCCTCGGTGCAGGGTCGTGGGTCGAGCATCGGCTCGGACGGTTCGACGAACGGCGGGTCGGTACGCGTGTCGCCCGCTGGAAGACGAGCAAGATCGACTTCATCCGCCTGTACGTGCGGCTGCTGGAATCCCTCGTGCTGTTCGCGGAGAACGAGCTCGTGCCGGAGAGCCTGTGAAGCCGCCGATCGAGACGATCGACACCGACGTGCTGATCATCGGGTCCGGCGCGGGTGGAGCGGTGACCGCGGCCACGCTGGCCCGCGCGGGCCGCTCGATCACGGTCCTGGAAGAGGGCCCGTGGGTCGACCCCGACGCGCTCGAGCCGTTCTCACTCGAAGAGATGGTCGCGAAGTACCGCCACGGCGGATCGTGCGCGGCGCTCGGCCGGCCCGCGATCGTGTACGCGGAGGGGCGCTGCGTCGGCGGGAGCACCGAGATCAACAGCGGCCTCTACCACCGACTGCCGGCCGACCTCACGGCCGATTGGGAACGTGTGTACGGGATCGACGAGTTCAGCGCGGCCACGCTCGACCGCTACGCCGACCGGATCGAGACCGAGCTGGGCGTCTCCCGCCTGCCGGGCGCGCCCCCGCGTCGTCGGCCGTGCTCGAACGCGGTGCGACGAAGCTCGGGTGGCGATCGGTCGAGTTCGCGCGCGTCTTCCGTTACGGGGACAACGGCCGGGCGGTCAAACAGACGATGGCGCGCACGATGCTCCCGGCCGCGGTCGAGGCCGGGACCCGACTCATTTCCGACTGCCGGGTCGAGCGCGTGATCCGCAAGGGTCGCCGGATCGTCGGCGCCGCGTGCGAGCAGACCCGGCCCGACGGCTCGGTGCGCCCCCTGTTGGTACGCGCCGAGCACGTGTTCGTGTGCGCGGGCGCGACCCAGACTCCGGCGTTGCTCCAGCGCAGCGGCATCCGCCGGAACATCGGGCCCGGCCTGAAGATGCACCCGACGGTCAAGATCGCGGCCCGCTTCGACACGCCGATCGACCACGGCGACGTGCCCATGCATCGCGTCACCGAGTTCGCGCCGGGGATCACGATCGGTGGCTCCGCCAGCCGCCGGGGCCACGTCGCGCTCGCGCTCGCCGACTCCGACGGCGACTACGCGGACGCGCTCGCGCACTGGGAGAACGTCGCGGTGTACTACGCCGCGATCCGCAGCGAGGGATCCGGGCGCGTGATTGCACTGCCGGGCTTGCGGTCGCCGCTCGTCACGTACCGACTGACCGAAGCCGACATGAGCCGGCTGGCCCGCGCGCTCGTGCACCTCGGCGAGGTGCTCCTGGCCGCCGGCGCGACCGAGCTGTACCCGTCGGTCACGGGCGGCGTCATCGCCCGCGGACCGGGCGATCTGGCCCAGTGGTGGGACGCGCTCACGCGCAATCGCGCCAACCTGATGACGGTCCATCTCACGTCGACGGTCCGGATCGGCGAGAACAGGGCCCTCACCGGTGCCGACAGCTTCGGGCGGGTCTGGGGCTTCGACAACCTGCGGGTGAACGATGCGTCGCTGCTCCCCGAGGCGCCGGGAGTCAACCCGCAGGGCCCGATCATGGCGGTCGTGGCCCGCAACAGCGATCAGTTCTTGGCCGACGCGTAGGAGCCGCGCCTCCTGACGATCGTGGCCTCGATCGCCGCGTCGATCGCCAGCGCGGCGAGCACGACGAACGACGGTTCGGCCGTCGTTCGGAACCGCGTGCTCGCATAGGTCACGACGACCGTGACGAGCACGACGACGATGGGCGCGACCAGCGGGTACAGCGGGGGCGCGTGCGCGCGTCGGCGCAACACCACGGCCCCGCCGATCGATGCCAACGCCAGGAGCCAGAAGGTGTACAGCGCGGCCCACGAGATCCAGACGGGATTGCGCCCTTCGATGTACGCGTCGGCGCGCACGTAGAGCGAGGTCTTGTAGAGCCCGACGATTCGCAGCAGGCGAACACCCTCGACCACGGGCAGCCGGCCCATGTGCGCGCGGACATATGCCACCGCCTCCCGCCGGTAGACGACGTCCTCCTGCGACTCGTCGTCCTTCAGCGTCAACCCGTCCTTCTTGGCGATCGCCGCCGCACACTGGATGTCGAAATAGCCCTGCAACGCCCCGTAGTAGGTGGAGTCACAGTTGGCCGACGCGAGCAACGGGTCGAACTGCGCGCTGAGCAGGATCGGGTGCACGAACCGGGTCGAGTTGTAGATCGTCCACGGAGCTATGACGATCGCCGCGGCGAGCACCGACGCCCCGAGCCATTGCAGCTTCTCCCGAGCCGTGCGATCGCGCGTCGCCCATACCAACGGCACCACCACCATCGGTACGAGAAGGATGAGCTCGGAACGTGCGAGCGCGCCCAGTCCGCACGCGGCACCTACGAGGGCGAGGCGCCGCCAGCTCGGCGCCCGCCAGTAGCGATACGCGAGCAAGAGCGTTGCGACGGCCGCGAACATCGACAGCGTCTCGGCCTGCAGTTGACCGTCGGGCGCCCAGAGGTTCGGGTACAGCGCGGCGACCGCCGCCGCGATGATGCCGACCCGCACGCCGCCGACCGCCCGACCGAGCAGGCCGACGAGCCCCACCGTCGCCGAACCGAGGACGCACGACCACAGCAGGTGCGCGAGCACGCTCTTCAGGCCGAGCACCGACGGGATGGCGAGGAAGATGATGTAGAGGGGTGGGTGTTCGGCCGCGGCGCGATGGATGCCGAGCTCGACGTAGAACGGCGAGATGAAGCCCTTGCCTTCGGCGAGCAGGTTCGCACCCGCGTGGTAGAAGAACGCGTCGCCGTGCGGGTCGAAGTTGCGGCGATACCCCAACACGTACACGACGCGCAGCACGAGCGCGGCGACCACCACGACGGCGAGCGCCGGGCGAAACCATCGCGGATCAGTTCCCGGCGGGTCGGCCTCGTCCATGCGCTTCGGTCAGCCGTTTTCGGGCGGACCGATGAACACCGCCATGGGCATGCTCAGGTCGAGCATCCGCGAGATCAACTTCTGCGTCGCCTTGGGCACCGCCGGCGCGAGGGCGAGCATGAAGAGATTCCCGTCGACCTGCGAAACGAGATCGGCGTGCCCGTCCCGGCGGAGGGCGGCGACCACCTCCGCGTGCAGACGGTCGAACTCCGCCCGTTCCGCGGCGCTGCGCGGATCGAACGACGCCACTTCTGCGAAACGGGAATCGCGCTGCCAGTTGACGATGTCCGGGCCCGTCGCGAGATGCACCTCGACCGAAGGAGTGCGAGCGTCGATGACGTGGTAGCGCGTCGAGCCCGGTCGAAACGCTTCGCCGGCGCGCACGTCGAAGCCCCGCCGGAGGAGCTCGTTGAGCAGACCGAACCCGGCAGAGCCGATCGCCTCCGCGTCGGGCAACCACGTGACCAAGTAGGGCCCTCGGTTGCCGCTGCGCTCGAGCTGCTTCAACGCGCCGGCCGTCGGGCCGACCAACGCGCCCAGCGAATCGTTGAGCCGCGGCGTCTGCACGGTGACGCTCGTCGCCTGCACGGCGAACACGACACTCGCGACGAGGGTCACCGCCACCAGCGCGGCCACGCCCGAACGAACGACGTTGGTATTCGGATCACTTGCCGCGCGGGCCCGCACGACCTCGACCGCCGTCCAACCCACGGCGAACAGGATCAGCGCGACGAGCCCCCAGGCCCAGAGCAGTAAGTAGAACCACACGGTTCCGAAGATGCGCGCGGAGGAGACCAGGCCGAGTGCGAGCGCGACGACGAGCACCGCGTCGAGGCAGAGGAGTCCGCGGTGGCGAAGACGCCACGCGGCCACGATCGCGACGGCGAAGACGACGAGGAGAACCGCGCCGGGGATACGTGAGCCCGAGACTTCGAGCGCGCCGCCGTCGTGCACCAGCGTGCGGGTCAGCAACTTCCAGGGATCGAGCTGCGCCAGCAACACGCCGGCACCACGGTGGAAGCCGATCGTGGCATCGGGCGGATGGCTGAAGTAGTCGCGGATGATGCCGAGGTTGCCGGGCGAGTGCGAGAGCTGGTCGATGACCGGCGGGGTCCACAAGACGGCACCCGCCGCCGCGCTGATGCCGCCCCAGCGCCACAAGGCGCGGCGCGCATCGACATCGCC
The DNA here is from genome assembly GCA_963812205.1 of uncultured Actinomycetes bacterium. Classification (GTDB taxonomy): domain Bacteria; phylum Actinomycetota; class Acidimicrobiia; order IMCC26256; family PALSA-610; genus PALSA-610. The sequence continues at coordinate 332,729 of CAWEUJ010000002.1, read as the reverse complement.
GCGCCGCTTGTAGGCAGTCCACGCGATCACGACCACGGAGACGGACACCAGCCCGCCGATCAGGCCCAGATACGAGATGTGTGTCTGCATGCAGAGCGAGCCCGCGAACACCGCGACCGGAAGCATCGCGAGGTCGTCGGCGAGCACCGACCACACCGCGAGCAGGAACACGAACCACCACAGGACGGGAAGGTACGGATTCCACGGGAGCGTCAACAGGAACGCGCCGTAGGCACGCGTCAGCATCGCGAGCGTCGCGGCAACGCCGAGGAGCAATACCCGGCCGCCTCGCCGCAACGCCATCCACAGTGCGAGTCCCATCGCCACGACGTCGAGCACGACGGTGGAAGCGAACAGCCCGTACGACGAACCGCCGAACAGCTTCCAGACGGGCCACAGCGCGTAGAAGCTCAACGGTCCGGGGTGGCTGCCACCGTTGGGCCCGAACGGGCCGATGCGACCCGCGAGGCCGATCAGTGGCGGATGGCCGGTCGAGATGTCGCGTACGCGGATCTCGGTCTGGGCCATGTCGAGCAGCGGGTACCAGTGCGGGCGCCGCAGCTCGATCAGCGCGACCAGGAGCGGCAACGCCAACACCGCCACGAGCGCGCCGAACAACACGGCCGTGCCGGCGCGCCGGCGGCGATCGGGAGACGGACCGCGGGTGTCGACGCGCGCGCTGCGGGCGGGAGTCTGCGGCCCGTCCGCCCCTACCGCCCCGAGCGGATCGGCGGAGTCGTCGACCACCGGGTCGACTTCGAGGGCGGGATCCACGGACCCGGGAGTATACGACGACCCTCGCGCCGCGGCCGGTTCACGGCAGCGCTTTGAGCAGCCGCACCAACCCGGGCCGGACCGGTGATTGATGGTGCGACCGAGACGATCCGCCGGAGTCGTTTCGATGTGCGAGGAACCATTCGTACGACTCGATCACCATCGACGCGTTGGAGTGCTTCGGCTCCCAGCCCAACTCCGTGCGGGCCTTCGTCACGTCGAAGTAGAGCGACTCGCTGTAGAGCAACCAGTGGTACGGCGCGAACGGCGCGAGCCCGAGCGAGGCCAGCGAACGCATCGCCAGCCGGGCCGGCGCGACCGGCAGCGAACGCACACGCGACCCGGTCCGCGCGTGGTCGACCAGCGCCTGCAGCGTCTCACGCATCGTTGCGAACTCGAGCGCGCCGACGTTGTACACCGCCGACCCTGCACGGTCGCCCGCACGCAGGCACGCGTCGGCCAGGTCGTTCGCGTGCACGAGCTGGTAACGGTTGGCGCCGCTGCCCAGCACGAACACGGGCGCACCGTCGGCGACGAACTCGAACAACAACGCGATCACGCCGAGCCGACCGTGGCCGAGCACCGTTCGGGGCCGCACGATCGTCACGTCGCAGCCGGACGCGACCGCGTCGTGACACAGCAGCTCGGCGCGCAGCTTGGCCCGGCCGTAGGCCTCCAGCGGCCGGCACGGCGAATCCTCGGTGACCGGATTGTGCTCGGGGATCCCGAACACCGCGCTCGACGAGGTGTGCACGACCTTGGCGACCTTGGCCGCGCGCGCCGCGACGAGCACGTTCGCGGTACCGCCCACGTTCACCGCGTCGAACAGCGCGCGATCCTTGGCCAGCGGCACCTGGGCGACGTTGTGGAACACGACGTCGATCCCTGCACACGCGCCGCGTACCGCGGCGCGATCGCGCACGTCCCCGGCGACGTATTCCGCGCCGGCGAGCGACGGTCCGGGCGGGTTCAGGTCGAAGATCCGGACGGAATCACCGCGGGCCAGGGCCTGCTCGGCCACGACGGTGCCGAAGTAGCCGCTGCCCCCGGTCACCAGCACGGAGCGAGCCATCAGAGCGCGTCGCCGCGGGCGAGACACCAACGCACGCTCGTGCGCATTCCCTCGAAGAGCGCGACCTCGGGCTCGTACCCGAGCTCTTGGCGCGCCCGCGTGATGTCGCACGCGATCGTGTCCTTCAACTCGCCGAGAACGTGCAGGACCTGCACGTAGCGGCCGCTCGCCTGCGCGAGGCCGTCGAGCTTCTCCGCGACGACACCGGCAAACCGCGGTACGGGGAGCGGACGACGTTTGGAGACGCGCAGGCCCTCGGCCTCGAGCGCGTCGCGCACGGTGCGGAGCACGTCACCCAACGCGTACGGCTCGGCGTCGGCAATCCAGTACGCGCGGCCCGGCGCGGCGGCCGCGGTCTCGGCGAGCAGCACGCCCTGCACGAGATTGCCCGTGTACACCATCGAGCGGCGTTGTGTTCCGGGCCCGACGAGCGGGAACCGGCCCCGGCGGACTGCCGCGAGGAACTGGGTCTGGCGCTCCGGCTGGAACGGGCCGTAGAACCACGGCGGTCGCAAGATGACCGTGGCGAGATCGCCGCGGTCGAAGCTCCGCTCGACGAGCTGTTCCGCCTCGAGCTTCGAACGGCCGTAGGCCATGTACGGATGGAACGGCGAGTCCTCGTCGAAGCGGTCGGTGCTCGTGCGGTTCGCGCCGAACGGCGAATTCGACGAGACGTGCACGAAACGCGTCGCGCCGACACGCCGGGCGCGGTCGAGCACAAGCTGCGTTCCGCCCACGTTCACGTCGAAGAGCTCGCGCACGTGACGCGCGGGATGGATCACGGCGGCGGCGTGCATCACCGTCGCACCACCGACGTCGTCGAAGAGCTTGTCGATGACGACGGGGTCGCGCACGTCGCCGACGACCGTCTCGATCCGCGGATCCACGACCTCGATGAGGGCCGCGTCGGCCACCTCGTGCACCAGGCAACGGATACGACGCCGACCCGGCTGCGCCGCGAGGGCGCGCACGAGGTTTTGACCGAGCCAGCCCGCGGCGCCGGTGACCACTACCGTCGATGCTGCCGGCTCGTTCTCGTCGGGGTGGGCCTCGCGCACGGTCGGCGACGCTATCTCCTCCTCGCGTCGCTCCCCTCCTCGGTCTCGGCGAACCGTCGCGCGCGGCGTACCGTCCGGGGCCCGATCGCCCGGCGCGCCTAACTTGCCCCTGTGCCCCGAGCCGAGCCCGTTGGCGACGCGTCCCCGCGCGCCGCCGGCACCTTCTTGCACCGCGAAGGCCGCCGCAATGCGGTCGCGCTGGCGATCGTCGCGCTCGTGTTCGCGTTGCCGCTGCGGGGCCTGTTCCGGGCCCCGGGGCCGCCCATGGAAGAGGGCTTCATGCTCGTCTTCCCGGAACAGGTCCTGAGGGGCATGATCCCCAACCGGGACTTCTTGCACCTCTACGGACCGGGGAGCCTCTGGGTGCTCGCCGGCGTGTTCAAGGTGTTCGGCGTCTCGTTGTGGAGCGAGCGCAGCTTCGGACTGCTGCAACAGCTCGCGATCGTGTTCGGCATCTACGCGCTGGCGCGCCGATGGGGCCGGGTGCTGGCCGTCGGTGCGGCGGTCACCTCCGCGCTCATCATCATCCCCTTCGGGCTCACCGCGTTGGCGTGGGTCGGTGGCGTCGGTCTCGCGGTGTGCGGGCTGGCGTGCGGTATCGAGGCGCGGGCCGCGAGCAGTGACGATGGCCGCAAGGCCGAGCGCTGGGCCCTCGCGGCCGGGTTGCTCCTCGGGCTCGCCGTGTTGTTCCGGCTCGACCTCGTGCTCGGCGTGGGGATCTCCTCGATCGCGCTCGTGCGCGGGATGGATCGCTCGCGCGTCTCGCGCCTGCTCACCGGTTTCGGCATCGGGATCGCGCCGTACATCATCCAGGTCGCCACGGCCGGCCCCGGCCACGCGCTGCAGGGAATGGTGATCGACCCGGTCTTCAAGCTGCGCGGCGGCCGCAGCCTGCCCGTCCCGCCGTCGTGGGGGCACTTCGACGGATTCCTGCAAAAGGCCGGCGCGCTCGCGCAGATCTCCTGGCCGTTCCCCGCGCTCGCGCGTCCCCACCAACTGTTCCTGTGGTTCTTCTTGTTGCTGGGCGCGATCGCGTTCGTGCTGTGGCAGGGCTGGCGCGCGACCCGCGCGGAGCCGGAGTCGGTCCGGGCCCGCACACTCTTCGTCATGGGCCTCTTCGGGCTCGGAATCCTGCCGCAGGCATTGCAGCGGGTCGACTCGGGCCACTTCTCGTGGGTCAGCTGCGTGGTGTTCGCCTTCGTACCGATCGCGCTCTTCGAGCTCGGGCGGCGGCGCGCACCCAACCTCTCCGCCCGCCGGCTCGCCATCGGCTCGTGCGCATGCATCCTCGCGGTGCTCGCCTTCGTGATTCCGGCCTTCACGATCCGCACCTACGGCGACTATTCGCTGCAGACATTCGGCATCCACCGCGCGTCGTACAAGATCGAGAACGACGGACGCGTCTTCTACTACGGCAAGGCCGACCGCGCCGCGGCCGCCAACATGGTGATCGCGGCCGCAGACCGGATCGCGAAGCCGGGCCAGCGGCTGTTCGTCGGGCCGGTCGACCTCCGCAAGACCCCGTACAGCGACGCGTACCTCTACTACATGTTCCCCGACCTCGTTCCGGCGACGTACTACATCGAGATGGACCCGGGAGTGGCCAACGCGAACGGCTCCCGCATGCCGCAGGACCTCGAGTCCGCCGACATCGTGATCCTCTCCGCGATCTGGGAGGACTGGTCGGAACCCAACGACTCCCGCAAGGTCGGTTCCGACGCGTCCGAGCAGGTCCTGGCGCGCGACTTCTGCCACGTCGGGACCTACCTGAACCTGTACCAGCTCTACCGGAAGTGCCACTGAAGCCGGACCGCAAGGTAGATTTCCGGCTCGTGCGCACGCTCGTAGTGACTCCGACGTTTCAGGAATCGGAGAACATCGTGGAGTTCCTGGAGCGCGCGCGTGCGGCGGCTCCCGAGGCCGACATCCTGGTCGTCGACGACAACAGCCCCGACGGCACGGCCGATCTCGCCAACGAAGTCGGCTCGCGGCTCGGCCGGATCGAGGTGCTGCGCCGGCCGCGCAAGATCGGTATCGGCGACGCGGTGCGCGCCGGCTTCACCATCGGTCTCGACCGCGGGTACGACATCGTCGTGCAGATCGACGCCGATCTCTCGCACGATCCCGCCGCGCTCCCCCAGCTCCTGATCGAGATCGAGCGCGGCGCCGACGCGGCGATCGGGTCGCGTTACGTACCGGGCGGATCGATCCCGCACTGGCCGTGGTACCGCCGCACGATCTCGAAGTGGGGCAATCGCTACGCCACCCTCGTACTCGGGATACCGATCCGCGACGCGACGTCGGGATACCGCGCTTTCCGGGCCGACATGTTGAAGACGGCCGACTTCTCGAGCACGCGCTCGAAGGGCTACGGCTTTCAGATCGAGCTCTGCTACCGCGTGTGGCAACACGGCGGTCGCATCGCGCAGGTCCCGATCACCTTCACCGATCGCGTACGTGGCCACTCCAAGATGTCGCTGAGCGTCGGCGCGGAGGAACTCGGGCTCGTCACGTGGTGGGGCTTGCAGGACCGCGTCTTCAAAGGACGCTGGCGGCGCTGACGCCGGCACCTCAGGGCGCGGGCCGCAGCTGCGGTATCCACCACTTCCACACGATCACCGCACCGGCATCGGTGAGGTGTTGGTCGTCGGGCTGCCACAGACGCACACCGCCGATGCTCTCGGCCCGACGGCCACTCGGGCACACGAGCGTGCGCCAGTGCACGACCCGCACCCGGGGCACCGAGCGCGCGACGTTCTCGATGATCTGATTGAGCGCGGCGATGCGGCGCGGGTCGCTGCGCTCGGGGAACGGGTTCGCCACGTCACCCTCGCCGTAACACGGCACCTCGAACACGTACGCGGCGCGACCGTCCGACGTCAGGACCCCGACCGCGGTCTCGAGTGACGTCGTGACGAGATCGGTCCACGCGGCAGTCCCGAACCTCACGATTCCCGTGTCGGTGTCGTGATCCAGGATCTCCCACGCTCCGGTCATGAGCGCGAGGCGCGCGTGCGGGTCGGCGTGCATCGATTCCAGCCACCGCGCCTTCCATCCGGCGCACACCGTGGGGGTGCCGATGATGCGGCCTTCGCTCACGGCGTCGGTCTGCACCACGCCGCAGCCCAGTTGCGCGTCGCCGCCCACCGAGATGCCGAGCTCCTTGGCGTGGGCGGCGCCCGCGAGCCCGAAGACCAGCGCGGTCGAATCACCGAAGGTGTCGACGCGCAACGCGTTCGGGTCGGCGTTGCCCCCGGTCGCACGGATCTTGGCGAGATCGGTGGGCGGGAGGGGCTTCGGCGCGTCGACCGTGACCACGAGCACCGCCGCGACCACCGTGAGCGCGGTGAAATACGCGATGGCGCCGCGGCTCGCCGTACGGCGGGCGATGCGCCCCGTGCGGAACGGTTGCTCGACGAGGCGAAACGACAGCTCGGCGAGCACTGCCGATACCGCGAGCCGCACCGCGAAAAGGGCGAAGCCGTCGAGCCCGGAGCTCGTCGTGACGAAGACCCGCACGGGCCAGTGCCACAGGTACAGCGAGTAGGAACGGAGGCCGATCGCGACGAGCCACCTCGTCCGCAGGAGTCGCGACAGCGGCGCGTCCGGCATCGTGACCACGACGGCCACGATGACGGCGCACAGCAGCGCGAACACGAAGAACCCGCCGCGATAGAGCGCGGCGGTGTTCGACTTGGCGGCGCGCATGACGACCAGCACCGCGATGAGGGCCGCGCCCGCGAACAGCGGCGCGACACGGGCCGAGGCCGAGCCGGAACGCATCCGTTCGGCGAACGCGTCCCACGGCCGGCCCGCGCCCGCGAGCACGCCGAGCGCGACGCCGACGAGGAGACCCATCGCGTGCGAGTCGCTCCCGAGATACGCGCGCGACGGGTCGCCCGTCGGCGAGAACAGCACGCCCATCCATACCGTCGACGCGATCGCACCGAGCAACGCCACGCCGGCCGCCCGTAGGGGGTGACGCATCACGATCCGCCGGACCGCGAACATGACCAACGGCAGCACGACGTAGAACTGCTCTTCGACGGCCAGCGTCCACATGTGCAGGAACGGCGACGGCCGCCCCGTGCTCGTGAAGTAGCTGCCCTTGGCGAAGATGATCACCCAGTTCGCGCAGTAGAACAACGTGCCGAGCGCCTGGGCCCGGATGTCGTGCAACTCGACGGGCGAGAGCTTGACCGCGCCGACACACAACACCGCCACCGTGACGGACGCGAGCGCCGGCAGGAGCCGCCGGGCCCGCCTCGCCCAGAACGCGCCGAGGGACACGGAGCCCGAACGGCCGATCTCGCGCACCACGAGGCGGGAGATCAAGAATCCGGAGACGACGAAGAACACGTCCACGCCGAGGAACCCGGCGGGCAGCAGTGACGGCGAGAAGTGGTACGCGATGACGGCGACGACCGCGATCGCGCGCAGTCCGTCGAGCCCGCCGACGTACAGCTTCTCCGGCGACGCCGTAGCCGTCGTTTCGCTGACCGTCATCCGGTCTCCGGTACTACCACCGCGACCTCACCGCCCGCGACCTGACCGCGCGGACCACGACGGGCGCGCCATCGTTCGAAGAGCGCGACCATGCCGACGGCCGCCAACAACGCCAGCGACGGTTCCGCGCCCGCCCGGAATCGGGCCAGTCCGTAGGTCACGACGGTGTTGATGGTCACGATGATCGGGGGGACGAGGAGCACCCACAACACGCCGCGCCGACGGCGTCTCCACAACGCGACCGCGCCTGCGATCGCCAGCAACAGCGTCGGGTAGTAGACGACCAGACCGAGGCGAGTGACCCACTGCTCGCGGTCCTCCCCCGTGTTGAACTTCACCATGTCGAGCGGGCGGAAGAGGCTCCACGTGCGCCCCAGCCGCGCGAGGACCACCGCCGGAACGCGCGCCGCGTGATGCTTCATGTACGACAGGCCGCGGCGGCGCAACGCGGCCGAGACCACCGACTGGTCACCGGCGGGCGGGTTCGCCGCGCAGGCCAACGACCAGAACCCGGTCGCGCTGCCGTGGTACGTCGCGTCGCAGTTCGCTCCGGCCAGGGTGAGGCCGTCGTTCGTCGACACGAAGGTGGCATCGTCGAACCGGGCGAGGTTGAACCCGACCCACGGTGCGACCACCACGAGCGCGACCACGCTCGCGACGACCGCATGCTTCCACCGCACCGGCCACGGCCGCGGCAGCGAACACGCCCCGGCGACGGCCAGGAGCGGAACGAGCAACACGAACTCGACGCGGGCAAGTATCGCGAGTCCGCACACGAGCCCGACGACGCCGGCCCGGGGCCAGCTCGGGCGATCGCGCCACCACAAGGTCGCGAGCATCGCGCCGACCACGGTGAGAACGGTGAGCGTCTCCGACATGACGAGCCCGTCGTTGACCCAGATGTTGGGGCTGACGGCCGCGATCGCGGCCGCGACGAGCCCCACGGTGTCGCCGCCGACCCGGCGACCGAGCAACCCCACGAGGAACACCACCAGCGTTCCGAGGAACACCATCGTGTAGCGGTCCTCGCGCACGTGGTCGTGCAGCGGCTCCTTGACGATCCACGAGAGGGGCGCGTGCTCGGCCAGCCATGCCACCGGCGTGAGCACGAAGACGGTGAGGGGCGGATGATCGGCCGCGGGCGGCGGTCTCTCGCCCGGATGGGTGAAGGCCGAGAGCGGCTCCTCGAAGCCGTGACCCGCCGCCACGTAGTTCGACTCCGCGTTGTAGAAGAGTTCGTCGCCCTTCAGGCAGCTGCTCGGCGAACTGCCGACCTTGGTGCCGTCCGCGAGCACGACCCGGCACGGTCCCGCCTTCGCGATCGCGACATACGCGACCCGAACCCCGAACGCAACCGCGACGATGACGAGCAGCACACGCCCGAAGCGGGTCACGGCGGGCAACCTAGTTCCGCGTGCAAGGTCACCCCGGGCTCTCTCCCGTAATGTCTGGCCCGTGACTTCGGGCATCGAGACGGTCGGACGGACGGCGCCGGACCCGCCGCCGGAACCGCCTACCTCCCAGATCTTGGAGCCGGATTCGCCACCCCGATTCGGGTACCACCCCGCGCTCGACGGCCTGCGGGCCCTCGCCGTCTTGGCGGTGATCGCCTACCACGACAACTACTCGTGGGCGAAGGGCGGCTTCCTCGGCGTCGACACGTTCTTCGTGCTGTCGGGCTTTTTGATCACAACCCTGCTCGTCGTGGAGTTCCGCCGCGAGTCGACCATCCGCTTCGCCCAGTTCTGGGCACGCCGGGCCCGCCGCCTGCTCCCCGCGCTGCTGTTGGTCCTCGTCTTCGTGGCGTTCTACACCCATCTGGTGGTCCTGCCGTGGGAACGCAACGGCGTGCGCGACGACATGTTCGCCAGCCTCTTCTACGTCGCCAACTGGCGATTCATCTTCGACCAGCAGGGCTACTTCCAGCTCTTCTCCGCGGCGTCGCCCCTGCGGCACATGTGGTCGCTCGCGATCGAGGAGCAGTACTACCTCGTCTGGCCGTTGGTGGTCCTGGCGTGCCTGCGGATCGGGCGCGGCTCGACCCGGATCCTCGCGGTCGTGTGCGCGGTCGGCGCGGCGGCCTCGGTGGTTTCCATGCAGCTGCGCTTCCAGACCGGCGACCCGTCCCAGGCGTACTACGCCACCGATGCACGCGCGCATTCGCTGCTCGTCGGAGCGTTGCTCGCGCTCGTACTGCTCGCGTGGAAGCCCGGTGCCCGCGCCCGCCGCCTGCTCTCGGCGGCTGCGGTTCCCGCGATCGCGATCGTGCTCCTCGCGGCGCGCTTCACTTCGGGCACCGGTTCGCGCTACTACCACGGTGGCTCGGCGTTGTTCGCGATCGTCGTCGCCGTGCTGATCGCGGGCCTCCTGCAACCCGGCCCCTTGGCGTCGGTGCTCGCCCTGCGCCCGGTCGCCTGGGTTGGCCAGATCTCGTACGGCTTGTACCTGTGGCACTGGCCCATCGACGTGTGGCTCGTGCCGTCACGCGTGCACGTCGGGAACACGACCCTCAACCTGTTGCGCCTCGGGGTGACACTGCTCGTGGCGGTCGCGTCGTACTACCTCGTCGAGCGGCCGGTCCGGGCGCGCGCGTGGAGCCCGCGGATCTCGGCGGTCGCGTTCGTACCCACTGCCGCCGTCATGGCCGTCGTGATCAGCGCCTCGGCCGTGGGCGCCGCGGCCCCGCCCGGTTTCATCTGGGGATTCGGCGATCCGTTCGTCTGCGGCAAGCCGCCCGCGAAGGAAGCGCTCGAGGCAACGACCGCGAACCGCAAGAGCGGTCCGTTACAGCTGCCTGCCTCGGCGCGCAAGCAACGCATCCTCCTCGTCGGCGACTCGACCGCGTGCAGCCTGTGGCCGGGCCTCGACGTGGTCGGCGCCGCGCAGGGCATCGCGACCGACCAGGGTGCGGTGTTCGGGTGCGGGGTCGCAAGCGGTCAGATCACCACGACCCGCAACGAACGGATCACACCGAACTCGCAACGGTGCGCGACGCTCACGGATACGCAAGAGCGAGCCGCGTTGGCCCGGGCCCGCCCGACCATCGTGCTGTGGATGAGCATCTGGGAGAAGTCGGATCTCGTCGTCGACGGCCACACCGTCGTCGCCGGGACACCGGCGGGTGAGAAGGAGATCATGGCGCGCATGGACGCCGCGCTCGCGCGGCTCACCGCCGGCGGCGCACGAGTGGTGATGGTCACGGAGGCCCCACCCGCACCCAACCCGGCCGACGGCACCTACACGACCAGCGTGAAAGCCGACGACGACGGTTACGTCCGCCTGAACGCGCTGTTGGCGCGGTTCCAGGCGCGCCACCGCAGCCAGGTCACGCTCGTCGACCTCGCGTCGAAGCTCTGCCCGAACGGCGAGCCGTGCCCGGAGAAGGTCGACGGCATGCACGCCCGCCCCGACGGGCGCCACCTCACCCCGACGGCGGCAACCTGGGCCGCGCGCTGGATCTTCTCGCAGATCTTCGGCACCGGGCGATGACGACGTTGCTCGCACCCGCCGACGACGAACCGGAGGTGCAACAGCCGTCGCGTTGGCGCGGGCTCGTGCTCGGCGCCCCCGCGTACCTGCCCGCGCTGATGATCGCGATCGGCGGCTGGCAGCACCGTTGGATGGACGAGGACGCGTTCATCAACCTACGCATCGTCGACCAGATCTTCGCGGGCCACGGTCCCGTCTTCAACGCCGGCGAACGCGTCGAATCCGCGACGAGCACACTGTGGCTCTTCGTCCTGGTCGTGGTCCGGCTGCTGTTCGGCGCGTTCGCCTCCATGGAATGGATCGCGCTCCTCGCCAGCCTGGGCTCGGCGATCGTGGCGTTCGCAGTCGCCGGAAAAGCGACCCGATTGCTGCATCGGGGCGAGGACGGCGTCGTCGTGCCGGTCGGCCTCATCCTCGTCGCGTCCGTCGCGGTCGTCTGGGACTTCTCGACGTCGGGCCTGGAGATGGGCCTGGTGTGGTTGTGGATTGCCGCCGCCTGGTACGTGTTGATCGCGGTGGCACGCGGCGTGGAGCTCGGCGCGCGCAAACGATTCGCGTTCGGCGTCGTCATCGGCCTCGCGCCACTCGTGCGGCCCGACCTCGGCGTCATCGTGGCGTGCGTCCTCGTCGCATGGTTCATACTCGTGCGCCCGCGCCGCGTCGTGTTCGACCTCGCCGCGGTCCTCGCGCTCCCCGTCGCGTACCAGATCTTCCGCATGGGCTACTACGCCACCGTCGTGCCCACGACCGCGCTCGCCAAGGACGCGGGCGGGCTCTACATCGGGCAGGGCTGGAAGTACGCGAAGAACTTCATCGGCCCCTATCGGCTGTGGCTCAGCGCCATCGCCATCGCCGCGACCATCGTCTACCGCTTCTTGGCCAACCGCGATCGGCGGATCGCGATCGCGACGGCGGCCATGCTCGCGGGCGGCCTCGTGCACGCGCTCTACATCATCGCCATCGGCGGCGACTACATGCACGGCCGGTTGCTCCTCCCCGCGTTCTTCACGCTGGCACTGCCGGCTTCGATCGTCGTACGGCCCGGCGCCATCCGGTCGATCACCACCGATCGCCGGTCGCTGGCCGTCGTCGGCATCAGCGCGTTCACCGCGATCTGGGCACTGTGGAGTGTCGTGGCGTTCCGGCCGCCACCGAACCAGAAGTCGTATCTGCTCAGCCCGATCAGCGATTGGCGCGCGGTGTCGGGCGCCAGCCTCCATCCGAAGGACACCCAGTTCGGCCTCAACGGCTACCAGGCCGCGGCGCTGTACGCCCGGGGCGTGCGCGGCTACTTCCGGATCACCGACATGCAACCGCGCCCCGGGATCAACGCCGACGCATTCGTCCTGACACTCGGATCGATCGGCGTTCCCGCGTACGACGCGGGCCGCCACATCTGGGTCGTCGACATCGGCGGTCTGGCCGAACCGCTCGCGGCCCGAACCGCGCCGGTGCCGGGAAGGACCGCCGGCCACCGCAAGCAGATCGACGATTCGTGGTACGACGCGCGCTTCGGCACGACCACGAGCAGCCCGAAGGACGCGGCCGCACGGCGCGCGCTCACGTGCGGCCCGATTCCCGGGCTGTTGGAAGCCGTCGACGCGAAGATGACGCCCGGGCGCTTCTTCTCCAATATCTGGCACAGCGTCGGGTACACGACCATGCGCATACCGAGCGACCCGGCGGCCGCCGTCCAGAAATGGTGCCCCGGGAAATAGCTACGCGGTGATGCGCGCCAACGCGGCCAGGATCGCGTCGGTCACTTCCCCGACCGGCCGCGCCGCGTCGACGGTGACGAGGATGCCGCGCTCGTCGTAGAAGTCGAGGATCGGACGCATGTTGTCGTGGAACAACTGGAGCCGGCGCTCGATCACCTCGGCGTCGGCGTCGTCGACCCGACCGTCGACCGCGCGGCCGGCGAGCCTGTGCCGAGCGACCTCGTCGTCGAGCGCGAGATATACCGCGGCATCGGGATCGAGTCCCCGTGCGGTCGCGAGCTGTTGCGCCCGTTCCGCCTGGGCCCGGGTGCGCGGGAACCCGTCGAGGATGTAGCCGCCGGACTCTGCCGGCGCGCTCACCGCCTCGCCCACGACCGCGAGCACGACGTCGTCGGGCACGAGATCGCCCCGCGCGAGCCGGTCGGCCACCTCGACCCCGAGCTCACTCTGCGCCGCGACGTCGCGCGCGCAACAGCTCACCACTCGCGATGTGGGGCACGCCGAGGCGTCGGGCGAGAAGCTCGCCTTGCGTTCCCTTGCCGGAACCCGGCGCGCCGAGCAGCACGATTCGCACGGAGCATGATCGCGCGGGTTGTCCTCCGCGCCCTCACCGCGGTACCGGCAATTCTCGTCCGGCGCCTGACCGATGGCGCGGGATCTACGGGCCGGCGACCGAGGCGCCGGCGTTCCCCGCGCGGGCTCGCGCCGGCGAGCGGCGCGGCCGTCTCCCGAAAACGCGCCATGACCTGCTCGAACGACGCCGGGCGGGCGAACAGGTAGCCCTGACCGAAGTGGCACCCGAGGCGTTGAATCCGCCGCAGCTTGCGATCGGTGTCGATCCCCTCGGCCACGACCTTCAGATCGAAGGCTCGCCCCAGCTGCACCATCATCTGCAAGAGGACGAGGTCGGAGCTTTCGTCTTCGAGCACCGCGACGAACGACCGGTCGATCTTCAGCTCGTCGATCGGAAGCTGTTGCAGATACGTGAGGGAGCTGTAGCCGGTCCCGAAGTCGTCGAGCGCGATGCGCACGCCGAGCGCCTTCAGCTGGTCGAGCAGGGTCACCGTCTCGGCCGCGTCGTCGACGAGTACCGACTCCGTGATCTCGAGGCCGAGCAGTTCCGGCGAAAGCTTCGTCTCCTGCAACACACTCTCGACCGCCTCGACGATGGAGGGGCTGTCGAACTGGCGGGGCGACACGTTGACGGAGACACCGACACCGGGTGCGACGCTCTGCCAGCGGGCGCAGTCGAGCGCGGAACGCTGCAACATCCACTCGCCGATCGGGTGGATGAGACCGGTCTCCTCGGCGATGCCGATGAACTCGTCGGGCGGCACGAGCTGTACGTCTGGACGCTTCCACCGCACGAGCGCTTCGAGATGCGTCGGGCGGCCCGAGGCGAACGCGACGATCGGCTGGTAGTGGGCGACGAGCTCATCGCGGTCGATCGCGCGCCGGAGCGCGGATTCGAGCTCGAGCCGAGCCGAGACGAACGTCTGCATGCGCTCGTCGAAGAGCTCGATGCGGTCGCGCCCGCGGTCCTTCGCCCGGTACATCGCGGAGTCGGCGTGCCGCACGAGCTCGTCGGCGTGCTCCGTCCCGCCGTTCCACACGGCCATGCCGATCGACGCGGTGAGCATGACCTCCTCGTCGCCGAGGACGAACGGCGCGCGCAGCGAAGCGGCGAGGCGTCCGGCCCGGTCGGAGATCTCGTCGATGTCGCGCGCTTCGTCGCAGAGCACGACGAACTCGTCGCCGCCGAGCCGAGCGACGCTGTTCGCGTCGCCGGAACCGGCCCGGAGGCGTTCGGCCACCTCCACCAAGAGGGCGTCGCCCACGTTGTGCCCCAGGCTGTCGTTGACGTGCTTGAACCGATCGAGGTCGAGCAGCAGCACACCGACGACCGAACGGCGACGTTTCGCCCTCCGGATGGACTCGTCGAGACGGTCGATCAGGAGCTTGCGATTGGCGAGACCGGTCAGCTCGTCGTACAGGCCGCGCTGCTCGAGCGCGCGGGCGGTTTCCTTCTCCTTCGAGACGTCCCGCACGATGGCGGTCGTGATGGTCCGACCATCGATCGTCGTGCGGGAGACCGCGATACGCGCCTCGAACTCCGAGCCGTCCGCTCGGACGGTGACGATGTCCATCGGCACACCGGTTCGCACCGCGCCGCGGGCCTTGCGCACCCACATTCCGGTCTCGTCGGAGCCCGGGATCAGGTCGACGTAGGGCGTACCGATGACCTCGGCGGCCGAGAGTCCGAAGATGCGCTCGGCCGCCTGGTTGAACTCGAGAATCGTGCCGTCGTCGTCACTCGCGATGATGGCGTCGGCGGCGGTCTCGAGGATGCTGCGCATGCGCAGCTCCGACATGCGCAGCGCGTCTTCGGATCGACGGCGCGCATCGATGTCGTGCATGCTCAGGACCAGGCCGCGGATCTCGGGATCGTCGAAGCGATTCGCGACCGAGCACTGGAACCAACGGTAATCACCGTTGGCGCGCAGCAGGCGCAGCTCGACCATCGGCGCCACCGATGCATCCCCTGCTACGGAGAGGAATC
The DNA here is from genome assembly GCA_963812205.1 of uncultured Actinomycetes bacterium. Classification (GTDB taxonomy): domain Bacteria; phylum Actinomycetota; class Acidimicrobiia; order IMCC26256; family PALSA-610; genus PALSA-610. The sequence continues at coordinate 317,552 of CAWEUJ010000002.1, read as the reverse complement.
GTTCGACAACCGTGTCGCGATCGTCGGGATGCACGAGGTCGATCGTGCAACGGCCGAGCACGGCGTCGACGGGAAACCCGAGCAGCGACTCCACGGCGGGCGAGACCCACGAAAGGCCGCTGTCGACGCCCGCGATCGCGACGATGTCGGAGCTGTCCTGCGACAGCGCGGCCGCTCGCGTCCGGGCGTCGGCGAGATCACCGATGTCGTACGTCATGAGCGCGACCACATCGGGCTCCACCGGCACGGCGATGAGCCGCCGCCACATCGTCGAGCCCGAAGGCAGGCGCATGTCTCGATCGGCTTCGGCCGGCGCACCCGTGGTCAACGCCGCTTCGAGGACCCCGTGGATCGCGCCGCGGTTGAGCTCGTCGACGTGCGTGGAGAGACGGCTTCCCGTCGCGGGCCCGGCATCCGGCATCCAACAGCTACGAACGGACGCGTTCTCGTCGATGATCTCCCAGTCGACGAGCTCATCGTGACGAACAACACGGAAGACCACGAACCCGACTCCGGCGCCTTCCAGCGCGGAGCGCGCGAACTGTCGCACATCGGATTCCGGTCGCACATCAGGTCTATCGGCGGCGCCATCACCGGGGATGAGGGCATAAAGCCGGCGGCGTCCCGGCCGGCGCCCGCCACCGCGGGGATGCACCATCCGCCCGAATTCTCCGGCGACCAGCCCGTCTCCCGCAGCCCGCCTCCAGCGGGCTACCGACCCGTCGCTACGACATCCGGGCGGTGTCGGCGTCGAGATCGACGGCCGCGGCCACGAATTGCGAGTTGTAGAGGCGGGAGTACGGACCGTCGTGGGCGAGAAGCTCTTTGTGCGAACCCTGCTCGACGATGCTGCCGTTCTCCATCACCAAGATCACGTCGGCGCCGCGGATCGTCGACAGCCGGTGCGCGATCACGAAGCTCGTGCGATCCTTCCGCAACGCGTTCATGGCCTCTTGGATGAGGACCTCGGTACGGGTGTCGACGGAACTGGTCGCCTCGTCGAGAATCAGGATCGCGGGATCGGCCAGGAACGCGCGGGCGATCGTCAGCAGTTGCTTCTGACCCGCGCTGATGTTGTCGCCCTCTTCGTTGATCAGCGTGTCGTAGCCGTCTGGGAGCGAGTGCACGAAGCGATCGACGTACGTGGCGCGCGCCGCCTCGAGAATCTGCGTGTCGGTCGCGGTGGGGTTGCCGTAGGCGATGTTGTCGTGGATGGTGCCGCCGAACAGCCACGTATCCTGCAGAACCATGCCGATCTTCGACCGTAGCTCGTAGCGCGGGATCGACGAGATATCGCGCCCGTCGAGCGTGATCACCCCGGCGTTCAGCTCGTAGAACCGCATGATGAGGTTGACGAGCGTGGTCTTCCCGGCGCCGGTCGGGCCGACGATCGCGACAGTCTGACCGGGCTCGGCCACGAGCGACAGCGACTCGATGAGCGGACGGTTCGGGTCGTAGGAGAACGTGACGTCGCGGAACTCGACGCGGCCAAGCGTCGCCGGCGGGTTGTCGGTAGGGGGGGCGTCGGGGCTCTGCTCCTGGGCGTCGAGGAACTCGATCACGCGCTCGAACGAGGCGATCCCCGACTGGAAGACGTTCATCATCGACGCGACCTGGGTGAGCGGCATCGAGAACTGGCGCGAGTACTGGATGAACGCCTGGATGTCGCCGATCGTGATCGCGCCGCTCGCCACGCGCAGGCCACCGACCACGGCGACGATCACATACTGGATGTTCCCCATGAACATCGTGAGTGGCTGCATGAGGCTCGACATGAACTGCGCCCCGAACGACGACTCGTAGAGCTCGTCGTTCGTGTCGCGGAACCGCTGCTCGACCTCGCGCTGACGGCCGAAGGCCTTCACCACCGCGTGCCCGGTGAAGGTCTCTTCGATCTGGGAGTTGAGGATTCCGGTGCTCTTCCACTGCGAGATGAACTTGGGCCGCGAACGGCGGGCGACCGCTCGCATGCCCCAGATCGACACCGGAACCGTGGTGAGCGCGACCACCGCGAGCAACGGTGAGATGGTGAACATCATGATCGCGGTACCCACCAGCAACAGCACCGATGTGAGCATCTGGCTCAAGGTCTGCTGCAGGCTCTGCGCGACGTTGTCGATGTCGTTCGTCACCCGGCTCAGGAGATCGCCCCGAGACTGCTTGTCGATGTAACTCAGCGGCAGCGCGTTGACCTTCGTCTCGACATCGGAACGCAGCTTGAACATCAACCGCTGGATGACCCCCGCCAGCATGTAGGCAGCGACGATCGCGAGGAGCGACGACCCCGCGTAGAGCCCGACGGCCTGGAGCAGGACATGGTGCAGGGCGCCGAAGTCCATGTGGTGACGACGAACGCCGTCGACGATCAGGTTGGTGCCGTGCCCGAGCACCCGCGGCCCGAACACGTTCAGGGTCGCGCTGGTGACCGCGACGATCAGGACGAGCCCGAGCACCACCTTCATCGGCCCGAGCATGAGGAACAGGCGCCGGACGGCGTTCTTGAAGTCCTTCGAGCGCTCGCCGGGAACACCTGCGGAACTCCAGCGGCCGGCCGCGCGCGTTTCGGGCGCGGCGAAATCGAGCTCTTCTTTGTCTTGTTCCTCGTGGTCGTCGATGAGCGTCATGCCGCCGCGCTCTTCTCACCGATCTGCGATTGCACGATCTCGGCGTAGGTCGGGCAGTCCTTGATGAGCTCGTCGTGCGTACCCCGCCCGATGACCACACCGTCGTCGAGCACGAGGATGTTGTCGGCGGTCGAGATGGTCGAGACGCGCTGCGCCACGATCACGACTGCGGAGTCCTTGGTGTACGGGCCGAGCGCGGCGCGCAAGCGCGCGTCGGTTGCGAGGTCGAGGGCCGAGAACGAGTCGTCGAACACGTAGATGTCGGGCTTGCGCACCAGCGCGCGTGCAATCGACAGTCGCTGGCGCTGGCCGCCCGAGACGTTCGTGCCGCCCTGTTCGATCCGCGCCTGCAGACCGCCCGGCATGTCGCGGACGAAGTCGGCGGCTTGCGCGACCTCGAGCGCCTCCCACATCTCTTCCTCGGTGGCGTCGGGCTTGCCGTACTGCAGGTTGCTGGCAACCGTTCCCGAGAAGAGGTACGGGCGCTGCGGAACCAACCCGATGGTGCTCCAGAGCACGTCCGGGTCGAGGTCGTGCACGTCGACACCGCCGACGAGCACGGTTCCCTCGGTGCTGTCGAACAGCCTCAGGATGAGGTTGACGAGGGTCGATTTTCCCGCGCCGGTGCTACCGACGACGGCGGTCGTCTGACCGGGCGCGGTGGAGAACGACACGCCGCTCAACACCGGATGCTCGGCCCCGGGATAGTGGAAGCCGACGTCGTTGAACTCGAGCGCGCCGGGCGTGAGCAGCTTGCGCACCGGATCGGTCGGCGGCACGACGCTGGGGTCGGTGTCGAGCACCTCCTGGATGCGATCGGCCGAGACCGAAGCGCGCGGGATCATCGAGATCATGAAGGTGGCCATCACGACCGACATCAGGATCTGGACGAGGTAGGAGAGGTAGGCCACGAGCGTGCCTACTTGGATATGGCCGGAGTTGACGCGGCCGGCGCCGATCCACAGCACGGCGACGAACGACACGTTGATGAGCAGGTTGACCGTCGGGAACATCGACGACATCAGCCGGCCGGCCCGCAACGACACTTCGGTCAGGTCGGCGTTGGCTCCTGCGAACCGCTTCTCCTCCTCGGGCTCGCGTACGAACGCGCGCACGACGCGGATACCGGTGATCTGCTCGCGCAGCACGCGGTTGACCTGGTCGATCCGCTCCTGCATGAGGCGGAATGCCGGGACCATCCGCGAGACGAGGAGACCGAGCACCACGCCGGCGACGGGCATGGCGACGACGAGGATGACCGAGAGACCGACGTCTTGGCGCAGCGCCATGATCACGCCGACGACGATCGTGATGGGTGCCGCGATCGCCATCGTGCACGCCATCACGACGAGCATCTGCACCTGCTGCACGTCGTTCGTGATCCGGGTGATCAGCGAAGGCGCCCCGAACGTTCCGACCTCGCGGGCGGAGAAGTCGGTGACCTGATGGAAGAGATTCTTGCGCAGGTCGCGCCCGAAGCTCATGGCGACCTTGCCGCCCCAGTAGACCGCGGCGACCGAGAACACGATCTGGATCAGGGCGAAGAACACCATGATCGCGCCCCACGTGTAGATGTAGTGCGTGTTCCCGGTGATGACGCCCTTGTCGATGATGCGCGCGTTGATCGTCGGCAGCGTGAGCGCGGCCGACGTCTGCACCGTCTGCAAGACGACGATGAGCAGGAGCGCCCGGGCGTAGGGCCCGAGGTGCGACCGCAACAGGCGCGTCAGCACGACCCGCCCTTTCCGTTCGACCCGCCGACGCCGTGCAGGAACAGCTGCACGAGCTCGTCCGGCGACGTCGGTTCGCCCACGAGCATGGGATGCGTCGTGGACAATGTGAGCGCGCGCAGCAGCCGGGCCGCGACGATCGGCTCGACCGCAAGGCGCGCACGATTGGCCTCGAACATGCGGACGAGCGCGTCGCTGTCGGCCATCGGGCGCCGAGTGGCCTCGTGGAAACGCGTGCCCACGCTCGACGCCACGCGCCAGATGTCGATGACGCGCTGTTGCATGATCACGACCGCGGCGAAGAGCCACTCCTCGAAGGCGAGCCCGGCCGGGATCCCCGTGAGCGCCATCTCGAGCGGCTCGGGGTCGAGCGCGGCCTCGATCACCGCGGCAATGATCTCGTCCTTGTCGGCGAAGACCCGGAAGATGGTCCCCTCGGCGATTCCGGCTGCCTCGGCGATCTGGCGGCTGGTCACCCGGTCGCCGTGCTCGAGCAGCAACGGGAGGGTCGCGGCGACGATCATCGACCGGCGCTCGTCCGGCGGCAGGGCCGTCGCCCGCTTGGTCTTGGTCGCTGTCCCCGGGCCGTTCACGGCGACCCAATGTAGCTGAGTGAGTCCTCACTCAGCTACTCGGAGGTTCGGCACCGGCTCGTGTCAGGGCCGCCGACCGGATCGCGCGGTACGGGTCGCGGCCGGACTCGAGCGTGGATCAGGCGCGCAGACGCGCGTCAGTCTCGGCGCGCCGCGGGCGCCAGATGCGTGTTCGCAACGGTCCGCGCGAGCGCGAGGCTCCCGACTGCCAGAACAGCCAGACCGGGAACGATCTGGAAATTCTCCGAGTCGCCGTCGTAACCGGGGAACAGGCGTGGAAGATCGTTGGCGGCCCGGGTGAGATACACGATCGCGAGGCCGACGCACACGACACCCACGAGCCCGAATACCGCGTTGGCGGTGTCGGCGACCTCGAAGGTGACCCCGGCCGCGATCGCCCACTGCGTCACCAACAAGATGACGCCCGCGGCGATGAGGAGGAACGACCAGCCCGCGGGGGCACCCCGCGCGAGAAGGACGGGACCGGCGATGACGGCGAGCACGCCGCTGACGACCTGGAAGCCTTCGGTTCGATGGACCGGAGTCATGTCACACCTCGGAAAGACTCGGCGCGCTCGTTCGATACGAAACGACTCTTACGCCAGATCCTGCACGCCGGCTGTGAATCCACCGAACCGCCGAATCCTTTACCGCGCCTTTGCCCGGCCGACCGCGCTTACGACCGCGCTTACGACGGCGCGTCCGAGAGCGCGCCGGTGCGTCGGAGTTTGTTCCAGTTCGTCCGGGCGCCGGTGAAGGCAGTGGCGAGCGATTGCAGTACGACGAGATACATCAGTTGCCGGTAGACGACCTGTTGAAGCGGCAACCACCACGCGGCGCGGAGGCGTTCGCGATCGAGATGCAGTGCGTAGACCGCGACCGCCGTCTGCACGACCATGAAGCCGACCCAGTAGGCGACGATGAGCTTGCGGTCCAAGAAGATGAGACCGTACAGAGCGAAGAGATCGACGATCGGACCGAGCGCGGCGAGCAGGATCTGGAAGAGCACGAGGTACGGAAGCCCGATCCAACCGAGGCGCCGCGACGCGCCGCCCTCCGTCATCGCCCGCCGGTGTTTCCAGATGCTCTGCATCGTCCCGTACGACCACCGATACCGCTGGCGCCAGAGGTCGCGCAAGCTCTGCGGCGCTTCGGTCCACGCGATCGCTCGCGGCTCGTACGCGACTTCCCAGCCCGCGCGGTGCAGGGCCATCGTGAGGTCGGTGTCTTCCGCAAGGGTGTCGTCGGAGAAGCCCCCGACACCGTCGAGCGCATCACGCCGGAACGCACCGATCGCACCGGGCACTGTCGGCATGCATCCGAGCAGGTCGTACATCCGGCGATCGAGATTGAATCCCATCACGTACTCGAGGTGCTGCCAACGCCCGAGCAACCGGCGCCGATTGGCCACCTTGGTGTTGCCGGATACCGCGCCGACCCGTGCGCTTCGAAACGGCGCGACGAGCAGCCCGAGAGTGTCGGGCACGAAGGCGGTATCGGCATCGACCGTCACGATGATCTCGCCGGTAGCAGCCTCCAGGCCGGTGTTGAGCGCGTTCGACTTCCCTGCGTTCGGTCGACGGATCAAGGTCACCGTCTCGAGACCACCCGCGATGAGACCTTCGACGATGGATGCGGTCTCGTCGGTCGATCCGTCATCGATGACGATCACCTCCGCCGCCGGGCGTTGCTGATCACATAACGAACGCAGCGATGCCTCGATGCCGACCTCTTCGTTGTAGGCGGGTACGAGGATGCTCACGATCGGCCGATACGCCGGGTCGATGTCGAATGATCGGCGAGAATGACGGCGTGCAAAGATGCACAACACGATCAGACGCGCGAGCGCGAGCGCGGCGATGAGCAGCGCAAGCACGGTGAACACGTCGGCGATCCACTCACCTGTGCGCAATGTCAACCGAAAGGCATCGCTCTGCACGCGCTCGGGCGCCGACGCGCCGGGCATCACCGACGCGGGAGCGAGGTGGGCCATGTCGCCGATCGTGACGAACGTATAGCCCCGCTTCTGTAGCTCGGGTATCAGCTGCTCGAGTGCATTGACGGTACGGCTGCGGTCCCCGCCGCCATCGTGGAGGAGAACGATCGCCCCTTCCGAGCCGTGCGGTGTGATGTTGCGGACGATGTCGCCCGTAGTGATCCCGCGCTCCCAGTCCTCACCGTCGAGAGTCGACAAGACGATGAGGTAGCCCTGACGGCCGAGCTTCTGCCACGCGCGGAGGGCGTCGAGATCAACGGCATCGGTTTCGCTCGAATACGGTGGCCGGAGCAAGACCGAGTGATGGCCGGTGGTCGACGCCAGTGCAACCTCGGTGAGTCGCACCTCGAATCGCGCTCGCCAATCCGGGACGCGCGCGAGATCGACATGAGTGAAGGTGTGGTTCCCGATGTCGTCGCCCGCCGCCATCTCGCGCCGCAGGATGCCGGCGTGATCCGCCGCGTGGCTCCCGATGACGAAGAAGGTGGCCGGTACCCGGTAGCGCGCGAGAACGTCGAGAATCCGCGGCGTCCACCGAGAGTCCGGGCCATCGTCGAAGGTCAGCGCGACGGTCTTCGGCTTGGGCGTGACGGACCGGATCGACGATCCCGACAGATCGATTATCGGTCCAACGCCATCCATCTGCGACACCGGCGGCGACGAGTTGGCGGACTGCGTCGACGCGCGACCGACCTCGTGCCGCGCGTAGCCCTGCAGGAGCAGCGCGATCGAGATCGTCACGAGCACCACCCCCAGCGCGAACCAATGTTCGGATGGGCCCCGACGCACGTGCTGAGCTCGGCGCACTCGGCGTCGACGAATCACGGAGTGCTGCGACCGTGCCCTGGTGGCGGTCCGTGCGCCACCGACGTCGGCGGTCCATGCGCGCGCGTCGTCGTGGTCGTCGGCGCGCTCGTCGAGGTCGTGGACAAGGCGACGGGCGCGGTCGTCGCGGGCCCGGGTCGCGACGTCGGGCTCGACGACCGTCGTGTCGTCGAGCCGGGGGTCACGGGGTGGGCCGGCGCGGACCCGCCCGCCGGGTTCGCCGCGCCACCTCCGATTGCCGGCGGTCGGCCTGCTCCAACCGGGACCGCAGATCCATCGGCGCCGTTGGGCGAGATGACGGAAGCAACGCTCGCGCCGCCGCCGGGTTGGAGCGCAAGGGGCAGCGGCGCGGCCTTACTGCCCGTACCGAGCTGTCGTGACGCCGGCGACCCCGACGAGAGTCGGCCAAGGTCGGCGAGATGCAGCGCCGGCAACGACGCCGAACCCGCGAGACCGAACGCGACGAACGCGACGTACCCGCCGACCAACGCGACGCACACGCGCACGAACAGCCGCGCCCGCCGGAGTCGACGTCCCGAGTCGTCGACGAACACCGGCGCATTGGCGCCACTCGGAGAATTCTCCTCCGGCAACGACCCGTTCACACCTTCACGCCCTCGATCTCCGCCCGCGAACAGGATACCCGCCGCGACCGTGGAACTCGCCGGGCACCATCCAACAGGTTGTCGAGCGCCCAGAGACGTTCGGCGCACGATGCGACGACGGCGATATCTGGACCAGGGGCGCACCGGGAGAGCCGGCGCCGGTAGCAACTGATTCCAGCGTGGGTGCAGACTGCCGCTCTCCGTCAACCCACACCCGCCCACTGAGGTCGCGGAGCGTGGCACGCGCGTGATGGCGCGCGGTGACCGGTGCGCTTGACGTCAAGCCGAGGTACGGCAAGTGTGCATTCACACGTTCTCGGGTTGCAGCGTGCGTTCTCATGTCAACGCAACCACGGGCGAGACATCAAAGGGGACGCGGGAGTGCGGCGACTCGGTCACGTCCCCGCTCTCGACGGCATTCGCGGCATAGCAATAGCGATCGTGGTGCTTGCGCACAGCGGCGACCCGCTCCTTCGGTCCTACGATGCCGCCACATACACGCGACTTACGCGGGGCGGCTGGCTGGGCGTCGACATCTTCTTCGTCCTCTCCGGGTTCCTCATCACGTCGCTCCTGCTCCAAGACGCAGCACGACTCCGCCTTCGAGCGTTCTACACACGGCGCGCGCTACGCCTGTTACCTGCGCTCTGGGTGATGCTCGTCGTATGCGTGATCTACGCGAACACCGCTCACATAGCGCCGTCGAATGTGAACAAGTCGGCCGTGGCGGCCGTGTTCTATGTGAGCAACTGGTTCATCGTTCGGTATCCGAGCTCGGGCACGCAACCCCTGGGCCATCTGTGGTCGCTGGCGGTTGAGGAACAGTTCTATATCGTGTGGCCCTTCGCGCTCGCCGCGCTCGTCGCGTTGCGGCGCCCGAGGTTCGTGCCGTTCATACTCGCCGCGACAGTCGGTCTGGTCGCCGCTCATCGCTATCTGATCTGGCGCGCCCAGGGCTGGCTCCCGCCATTCGTCCGGACCGACACCCGCGCCGACGCGCTACTGATCGGTGCAGCCGTCGCGTGGATTTGGACGCATGGATGGACGCCCCGTAGGGGACTCGCAATCGCAGCGACGATAGCGTCCGCCGGCGCGGCCGGTTTGGCCTACGCGACCTACCCGCTGTCGCCATTTTGGTATCGCGGCGGCATGACGTTGTTCGCCGTGCTCATCAGCGTCGTCGTTCTCGCCGCGGCCGACGGACGCTGGATCGCATGCAAAGTACTCGAGATGCGCCCGCTCGCGTTTCTCGGCCGCGTGTCGTACGGCGTCTACCTCTGGCATTTCCCAATCTTTGTGACCGTTGCCCGCCAAGCGTGGCCGTGGCCGACGCGGCTCGTCGTCGCGCTCGGCGGGACGGCCGTAGCAACGGCGCTGTCATGGCGGTTCGTCGAACAGCCGGCCCATCGATTGCGCTCGCGGCTGAAAGCGTCACGACCGTCCGAACCGGAGGCCCAGAGCCGCTCCGGCCCCCGAGGGGTGTTGCCCGAACTCGACCTGGTCGCGTCCGCGACGAGCGATTCCCCGCCTCTCGAGACAGTCGGCGCCGTCATGGAGGTCGGATACAGCAGAGCGCAGGCCCGGCGGGATCTGCGCGCCGCGGCCCGGGATCGAGCTCGGGCAGAACGCGGTCGGCCGTAGAACACGAGCGCGTCGCGAAGATGAGCGCCATTCTTTGCGCGACTGTCCGCCGTCCGCCTAAATTCTGTACCTCTCGGCGGTGAACTACGCCCTGGGGTGAATTCGGAAGTCGGGCCGTCGACCGTTACTGCGCCACGCGCATCTCGCAACGACGGGAGTACGGGCAGGGGGCACATTTCGTGCCATTCGGGCGGCGCATTCTGGTTTGGTCGCAGCGCGGGTTGGACAGCGCTCCGTTTCGCTGCGTCGGATACGAGTTCGAAGACGTCATCGCAAAGATCGAACCCGGCGCACACGTCGTCACCCCCGCACCATTCGTGAAGGCGCCCCCGAGCCGAGTGCGCAATCTGATCTCGCGCGACGCGGGCCTGCGCATCCCCGGTCCGCTCGGATATCGCAAACCGCGAATCGAAGGCGAGTACGACCTCTTCTTCGCAGACTTTCAGTTCCCGATCGACATGGACTCGCTGAGGGCCATACCTCACTGGCGTAGCCGTGCCCGCCGCGCTGTGTGCCTCATCGACGAGTTCTGGGTACGCGATATCCCGCGCTGGAGGTCCCTGCCGAAGTTGCTGGAGGGGTTCGATCACGTCTTCTTGGAGTGCAGCGGGACTGTCGATGCTCTCCAACGTCTGACGGGCATCCCGTGCTCATACATGGCGCCGGGGGTCGACGCGTTGCGATTCAGTCCTTACCCCGCATCACCTCCACGTGTCATCGACATCTGTCGCTTCGGTAGACGTGACGCCGAGACACATGCGTCTCTGCTCGACGCGTGCATCCGGGGAGAGATCTTCTACGAATACGACAGCGTGCGACCGGAGAAGGTCTGGAGTATCGCCGAGCACCGCGACCACCTTGCCGGCACCCTCACACGTAGCCGCTATGTCCTTGTGAGTCCCGGCAAATACGACCGTCACAACGAGACACGCGGTCAGGAGGAGCTCGGATACCGATTCTTCGAAGGTGCGGCCGCCGGAACGGTCATGCTCGGAACGCCACCGAGGAACCCGGTCTTCGACGAGAACTTCGATTGGCCGGGATCCGTGTTGGAGCTCGACGGAAGATCTGTTCTCGACACCATGCGGGCACTGGATGCCGATCCCGACCGACTCGAATCGATACGGCGCGCCAACGTCGTGAACTCACTCAGGCGCCACGACTGGGTGTACAGATGGCAGCAGGTGCTCGACGCTGCGGGTCTGGAATCGTGCGACGCCGTCGAGGCGCGCAAGCGCGTGCTCGACGACTTGGCGACGAGTGCCGGCCGCGGCGGTCACCGGCCGTCGTGACGACGCGCCGGCTCCACTCCCCCCCGCGGGCTCGCCTCGATAGCGGTCGGCTCTCTGGGCCCGGTGATGTCTGTGCTGGGGTCGTTGTCAGGATCAGCAGCGGTTGCGAGCACAATCACGGACGCGATCCAACGCCCGAACCGCCCGCGAACTGCGGTCGTCATCCACATGCCATCGACCGCCGGAACCGTCCGCATAGCGCGCGTAAGACCCGCGAATACAACGATCGCGCCGAGTGAGCCCACGCCGATCCCGGCCAAGCCGCCGACCAAGATGAGTCCCAGCCATCCCGCAGCGGCTGCCAACACCGCCGCGATCACTGCACGAGCCAGTACGCGTGCCTGTACATCGATCGGACCGAACGAGCGGATCGTATAGCCGAAGACGACGACGCCCGCCGTCACCTGCGCGCACGTATTCGCAAGCGCGGCGCCGACTTCGGCGAGATGCGGCACCAGGATCACGTCGAGCGCGAGGTCGACAATGGCGGCAGCAGAGAACACGAGCAGCCACACCCGCACTCGCCCGCTGCCCCAGAGAAGGCCATTGCAGAGGCTCATGAGCGCGAGCAGCGGGAATGGGGCGAGCATGATCCGTAACGGTGCGGCGGTGCGCGCGTAGTCGGAGCCATAGACCACGCGAATGACCGCAGGCCCGAACACGACTCCGAACGCGCTGATCGGCACGGCCACCAGGATCACCAGACGAATCCCGCGCGAGAACGCGGGACCGATTCGATCCGTTTCGCCGGAGCCGTGCAACGAAGCAACGGTCGGGGCGATGACCCCGGCCAGCGACTCCACGGCGGAGGCCAAGCCCGCGATGACCGCGAACGCCACGGAGTAGTAGGCGATTGCCTTGGACGACGAGTAGCGATTGAGGAAGAAGAACTCAGAACGGCGCAAAACTACGAACGAGAGGAGGAATCCGGCCCAGATGGTCACCGCATAGCGGAGGAGTGGTCGGTGCAGTTCCACGTGGGGGCCGCCTCGAGGTGCGACCCGGTTCAGGTGCCGCCACGCCAACCAGATCGTCCACCCGGCTGCGATACCGCCCAGGATCGTTCCGATACCGAACAGACCGGCGAGACCCCAGCCGAGCGCCAGCACGACGGCGATACCGATCGTGTAGGCGAGCCCGATCGCCAGCGTGATGATCGACGCCTCACGCCACCGACGCAGTACGAGCAGAACGCTGGTCGGGATGTTCGAGATGGCGCCGAAGAACGTTCCGACCGCGGCCCACATCCACAGCACCTGGTCGTGGCTGAACAAGCCGAAGATCGCCATCATCACGCCGGTAAGGAGCGCGGCAACGAGCTGAATCCTGGCGGTCCACCAAATGAGGCCGCGCAGAGTGCCGAGCTCGTCGCGGCCGAGCACCTCACCGCCGTAGCGGACGAGTGAGCCCGAGAGTCCGAAGCTGAACACCAAGATGACCGAAGCGGAGGAGAACGCGATGAAGCTCTGTCGCCCCATGTCGCCCACCGTGAGAAAGCGCGCAATGAGGATCGACGAGGCCAGCACGTAGATCTGCGGCAAGGCGCTACTCGCGATGGCCCACGCGCCGCCCGCGAGGAGTGTTTGGCCGGAGAGCTCGTCTACGGACGCGGACGAAGGCGAGTCGTCCCGCGGGACCTCGTCGACCACGCCCACACTCCCAACGCCGTTCCGGATCAGTGATCCTACCGGCGGCCCTCCTCGGCGATACACGCGTACGGTGGGCATTCGACGGAGGGAACCGCGTGCCGAGCAAGTGTGCGCTGCGGCGAAGCCTGCGTCGCCGCGGGCGCGTCTGCGTCACCGCGCGCGTGAACAAGAACGCGACACGCGCAACGGCGCGATGACCGGAGAATTCTCATATGGTTGAACCGATTCCCTCAATCCACCCAACGTGCGCAAAGAATGAGATGTCACTGTTGCCCGTGGGGCAGATGGCGTCTCTGAGGCGCACGAGGTTTGCATCTCCTCGACAGCTGACGAAGAGCTCGGCGACGCAACACATTCTGAGATCGACAACGGCGCACTGTGACGGCATCCTTGTGCACTGGCGCAGTATCGCCTCTGCGGCGGGGAGTGCGGCTCGCCGAACACGTAGCTCATCACCGTTTCGTGAAGCCGTCGAGTGGTTGGAGGACGACCGATGCGCCACGACGGAGGGCAACGAGATGACAAGCGATCGCTTCGTCTGCTTTGGATTCTGAGCGTCGACCCCAGCCGACTCCCCGACGGCCAGCTGAATTACAGCGTGGGCCTGATCAACGCCGCCGCGGCGTCCGGCGCGGACATCACCGTGGTGCATCTCGGGACGAGTGCAGCGCGCTTCACTCCTCGCGCGTCGGTTGCGTGGCGTCCCGAAGGGGTCGCGAATCGCCACCGCCTGCGGAGCCTGTTCTCCCGGTTGCCGGCGATGGCATATACGGCGGGCGCACCCCGGTTCCGACGCGACCTCGTCGGTGAGCTCGCACAACGTCGGGACGCCGTCGTTATCGATCACGTCCAGTCGGGTTGGGCGCTGTCCGTCATCGATCGGCACCTCGATCCGTCAACGGCGTTGGTGCACGTCAGTCACAACGACGAGCAAACGGTCCGACGCCGCGTCGCCTCCGGAACGGCCACGAGCCGTGGAACTCGGCTCGCTTTGCATCGAGACGCAAGGAAGGTCGCCGCGTTGGAGGATCGCATCCTGCGCCGCGCCGATATCGTGACGACGATCACGCCTGACGACGCAACTGCGCTGAAACCGCGTCGTGACGGTCGCACTACCGTCGTCCTGACTCCGGGCTATGACGGCCCGCGCGTTGCGCGGCGCGAAATCACCGCTGCGACTCCCCGACGCGCGGTCATCGCCGGCAGCATGCTCTGGCGGGTGAAACAATTCGACCTCCTCGCCCTGCTGCGAATCGCGGACGCCCGTTTCGCGGCCGCCGGAGCCGAGATCGTCGTCCTCGGCGAAGCCCCGAAACGGTTCGAGGCCGAGGTGCTACGCAGCACTCGGGCGACGAAGATGCTGGGGCGCGTCGACTCCCTCGCCGAGGCCTTCTCCGATGCTCGACTTGCTCTCCTCTCCGAACCGCACGGCGGCGGATTCAAGCTCAAGACCCTTGACTACGTCTTCCAGCGCGTCCCGCTCTTCGTGCAGGCCGGATCGACCTCCGGCCTGCCACTCGACGACGGACACGGCCTTCGCGAGTTCGCGACGGTCGAAGCGTTGGTCGACGGCGCATTGGATGCCCTCGACGATCTCGATGCCCTGAACGCACTACAGAACACCGCGTATACGCGGTGCGCGCCGGGATTCGATTGGGCGACGAGGGGTGCACGCCTCGTCGATGCGATAGCGCGTGCCAAGGGCCCGGCCGCAACGGTCGGCGACGCGGCCGACGCGGCCAACGCCGCCAACGTCGCCAACGTCGCGATCGACCTTGTCGCCGAAGAAGCAGCACACACGCGACGGCGAGCTCGACATCGTTGATGTAGCGGCGAGCGTGGAAACTGTTTGCCGATGAAGAGATCACGAGCACGTCGAACTAGGAACACGGCGTGCCTTGTAGAGATTGCGTCACGCGGACGATGCCGGGCTTGGTAGCCAGAACGTGCGTCCATCCGTCGCCGCTCTTGGCGATGCAGCCGTTGTGATCGACGTACCAGCGCGGCGACATGTGGATGCGGACAGTGAGCTCGCCGGCAGCGCGGACGTCGAGGGTGAAACCGTCGGGTTGCACGCTCACGACGTCGGCGGATCCCTCGACGAGACCGTGGTAGCCGCTGAACTTCCAAACGCGCCAGTGGGCGTTGTGCCACACCGGCTCGAGGTACGCGAGCCCGTGGAGAATGAGGGACTTCTCTCGAGTCGACGAGCTGTCGAGCCGCGCGTCCGGCAGCGCGACGTATTCGACGCCGTTGACTCCGAGCCAGGTTTCGTAGGTGGCGGCGTCCAGGGTCCCGCCGTAGAAGATCGGGTTGTAGCCGATGTCGAGCTGGCGTTCCCAGCCCCGTGCGAGCGGCACTTGCGGCGAGAGATACGCGCTCTCCCAGTGTCGGTATGTGGACGGAACCTCGACGCGACCAACGGTGGGTGGCATGGAGTCGAGGAAGGTGAGTAACGGCTGGTAGTAGCTGCGATGGATCGAGGGGTCGTGCGTCGCGGCCGTGATCGTGTCCAGGGTGGGCACCCACTGCCACACGAGCAACGGCACCGCGAGCATTGCCAGGAGTACGCGACGGCGCGGCGCGAGCACGCACAAGAGCAGTGGTCCGGCCGCGTATCGACCGAATCGGTTGACGTTCTCGCCGAGCGGAGAAGCGACGACGAATGCGCCTACGACGACGACGCCGTAGACGATCGCGCCCCAACGCAGCTCCACCTGGTGTCGCGGCGTCAAGAGGAAGAAGAGGGCGCAGACGCTCAAGTCCCACATGAGTGCGGAGGCGGGAAAGGGGTAGGACCCGCCGCCGGGGAACAGCGCCGCGGCAATGAGCGTCGGTGCGACCGCGGCCGCAGCAACGAGTGCAGCTGCGGTGCGGCGATCGCGCCGTGCGAGACCCCACGCGGCCACACCGATCGCGAGGAACAATCCGGCCAAGGGGCTCGCCAAGGGGGCCGCCAATGCGCACACGGCTGCGAGGGCGGTCTTGCGATGTTGTAGCGCGAAGATCGCTGCGAGCGCGATCGCGACGCCGAATGCAAAGGTGATTCGTCCGACCACGAGGTTGGTGACCGTCCCCACCGCGAACCAGAGCGATCCGAGCCGAGATGCGGGTGAAAGCGCGCGTTGCACGATGCGCTCGAACAGCAGGGCGGACGCCACACCGCTCAACGCGCCCAGGAGCCGCGCACCCGTCAATGCACCCAACACGGGCGAGAGCACGCTGTAGCCGAACGTCGCGTGCCCGGCGAACCATTGGCTGTCCCACAACACGAGTCCGTACCGTCGGTACAGCTCGACGCGATACACCTGAGCGGGTAGATCCGAACCTCGCCACCCCAAGAGCAGCACCAACATCGCAAGCATTCCGGAGGCCGCACCGGCAATCGCAAGATTCGACGACTGCGATCTCCTGCGCAGGACGCCGCTGACACCGCCCGGACCGTTCAGCGCAAGCTCAGTCATGCGACGGCGACGATATCTTCGCCGAGCGACAGCAACTCGCCGGGTTCCATCGCGACGACCTATCCCCCTCATAGCCATCTCCTATTGGAGGAGATCCCCGGTTGGCGATGACGATGAATGGAGGCGCCGACGCCTCGGGTCGAGACACTCATCGACGGCTGGTAGTGACGCGCCCTGACGTATTTCAGCGGTGACGATCACGTCACGCAGCCCGTGCCCCTACGGGCGATCCGGGCCTCTTCGAGAACGTGCCCGCGGTTCGCCACCCACTCCCGGGCCGGGAACGCATCCAACGGCCCCTCTTACGCCGGGCCGGCGCAGTCGATCAGACGACGTGGTCCGACGTCGCTGGATCGTTCTCGGTGGGATACCGCTGCTGCCGGCGCTGCTGGTGGCGGTTCGACCGAACGCGCTCGGGAACGGCCGCTTCTTCAACCTCTACAACATGGCGATGTTGGCAAGTGTCGCGGTCTTGGCCTTCGGAGTGTGGCGCTGGCGTCCGCGGCCCGTGTGGCCGTGGGTGATGATCGCGCTGACGATTGGGCTTTGGGTCACCGGCGACCTCGTGTTCGGGTCGCACGCCTCGCCACCGACCCTGTCGTTCGCCGACGTGTTCCATCTCGCGGGGTACGTCACGGTTGTTCTCGGCGTCCTGCGGTTGGTGAGGGTCGGGGTCGGCCGGCGGAACGCAGACAGCATTCTCGACATGTTGATCGTCGGCGTGGCTGCGATGTACGCGTCGTGGGCGCTCGTGATCGAGCCAACGTTGGCGCGCAGCGACGTCTCGTACGCGGCTCGACTCATTCTCGTGGCCTATCCGGTGATGGACGCGGCGCTCCTCGTTCTGCTCGCTCAACTGATGCTCGGATCACGGCCCACGATGTCGCATGTCTTCCTCGCTCTGGGGATCGCCATCGTGTTCGCGGGTGACATCGGCTTCGCCGTCGTGCAACAGACCAACTCGTTCACATCATGGTCGATTCTGGATGCGAGCTGGCCGTTCGGGTATGCCGTCATCGCGCTCTCCGCGTTGCACCCGTCCGTTCGGGTGCTGCCGGGCGAGAGGGCAGGTGAGGACCGAGCGGTCGACCCGAGACGGCTTCTTGCCGCTTCCGCCGCGGTGCTTTCTGTCCCGACGGTCGCCGTCATAGCCGACAGTCTCAACCGCGAGTTGGATCGGATGGCGTTGATGACGGCATCGATCTCTCTGTTCGTGCTCGTCTCGTGGCGAACGCTTCGCCTCTACCGTCAGGCCGAGAGCTCCCGGTCGGCGCTCGAGCTATCGACGCAGTACTTCCGTGAGCTCGCCATGAACTCGAGCGACGCCTTCGCGGTCATCACCGACAATGGAATAGTCACCGACGCCTCACCGCAGCTCGAGCGGGTGATCGGCTGGCCTCGGGACCACATCGTCGGCACGCCGATTGCTGCACATCTCAACGAGCTCGTGTATCGAGACGACAAGACGCTCGCGACATCGTTCCTCGCGCGCGGCGGCGCGCGACCAACGGTCGGTCTGCGGAGGTGGAGCTCCGTGTGCGCCGGCCGGACGGGGGCATCCGATGGGTAGAAGCCCACGGGACGAACCTCCTCGAGGACCCCGCAGTGCGCGGTGTGGTGCTGAATATGCACGACGTCGACAATCGCAAGCGCGCGGAAGAAGGCGTGGAGCGGGAACGAGCGCGGCTCGAACAGGCGCAGCGAGTCGCCGGGGTCGGCAGTTTCGAACAAGACCTGACCACCACGATGGTCTATCCATCCGCGGAGTTGTGTCGAGTTCTCGGGATACCCGTGGTTTCACATTTCACCGTGGAGACGCTCATCGACGCGGTTCATCCCGACGACCGGTTCGCCGTCGGGACGGCGATGCGGGCCAATATCGAGGCGGGTATGCCGGTCGATCTCGAACATCGGCTGATGTGGCCGGACGGGACAGTTCGCTGGGTCAACGTCCGGGTGGAGGCGCGTACGTTCGATGACGGCGCCGGGCAACGCATCATCGGGACCGTGCTGGACATCACCGACCGCAAACAGGCCGAAGCCAACCTCGCCTATCAGGGATTGCACGACGCGTTGACCGGGCTCGCGAACCGGACGTTGTTCCTCGACCGCCTCGACCTCGCTCTGCGTCAGGCCGAACGTGGAGCAGATCCGATCGCCATCCTGCTCATGGACCTCGACGACTTCAAGGCCGTGAACGACGCTCTTGGTCATGTCGCCGGCGATCAGCTGCTCGGCGGCTTGGCCGAACGGATCGCGTCGGTGACTCGCGCCGGCGACACCCTCGCCCGAGTCGGGGGCGACGAGTTCGCGGTTCTCCTCGCGCCGGGCGCGATGCCGCGAACCGTGGAGAACCTTGCAAGACGGATCGCGGATCAGCTCGCGTCGCCCATTCACGTCGGAGGCACGGAGGTGACCGTGAGCGTCAGCATCGGCATCGCAGTCGCACAACCGTCGCGAGATGCCTCTGAAGACTTGCTACGCGACGCAGACCTGGCGATGTACCTCGCCAAGCAGCAGGGGAAAGGGCGCTTCGAGCTTGCGCGCCCGCAGATGCAAGACGAGGCCCTGCGGCACCTCGGCGTCGTGACGGATCTCCGCCGTGCGCAGGCGGACGGCGAACTCGAGGTCTTCTACCAGACCGTCGTGAGCGTCGGCGACGCGACCCCCGCCGGCGCCGAGGCGTTGATCCGTTGGAACCATCCCCGCCGCGGACTCGTGTTTCCCGTCGAGTTCATCAGCGAGGCCGAGTCGACCGGCCTGATCGTGCCGATCGGCGATTGGATCCTCAACGAAGCGATCCGGCAAGCCCAAGCGTGGCGCCGCGCGGGAACCGTGGATGACGGTTTCTACGTCAGTGTCAACTTGTCGCCCCGCCAACTCGCGGAGCCCGGCCTGGTCGAGAACGTCTCCCGGGCCCTGAGAGATTCCGGTCTTCCGCCCCACGCGCTCGTGCTCGAGATCACCGAGAGCACCCTGATGCTCGACCTCGACGCCAGTATCGCCCGCTTGCGGTCCCTGAAGGACCTCGGACTCCGGATCGCTCTCGACGACTACGGCACGGGCTACTCGTCGCTGAACCGACTGGCGAAGCTGCCGGTCGACATCGTCAAGATCGACAAGTCATTCATCGACCAGCTCACCGTCAGCGAAGCGGGCAGAGCGCTCGTGCACAGCGTCATCGACGTCGCCAAAGCGCTCCACATCAACACGATCGCCGAGGGCGTCGAACGACCAGACCAACACGTCGCCCTCCAAGAGCTCGGATGCGACTACATCCAGGGCTACCTGTTCGCCAAGCCGACGCCGCCGGCACAAACCGCAGACCTTCTCCGTCGCCTTGCCCACCCGGCCGCCAAGTCCGACCGACAATCCCGGTCGAGTGGCGGAATCGAGACCACGAAGGTCGCCGCGAAATGACCACGCGTCCATTGCCCCGATCGCGAAGCGAGTGCCCGACAACGCGGGTGCTGGAAACCGCCGACTCACTTCACCTGCAGCCGCATCCCGATCGTCGACAGACCGTTGAGACCTGACGTCCCACGCCCCTTTGCCGAGGCCTGGAAGACATCTAGATCTTTTGCTAGCATCGATCAGGGTTTCGATCGCTGCGCCGAGCGCGCCTTCCCGGGCCTGGGGCGTCGACATCCCGGCAAGCACCTACCGCCGCGACCTCGTCGAGCCGCTCATCGAGCCGGATACGTCGAGAGCGCCGGGACCGGGCCTCGGGATCTACAACCGGAGAGGAACACAGAGATGGAGATCACCCGCAAGAAGGCCGTCGTCGTCGGCGGAGCCTCGGGGATGGCGCGCGCGTCGGCCGAGCTCCTCCACGCGAAGGGTGCGTCGGTCGCGATCCTCGACCTGCCGACCTCGGCCGGCGCCGAAGTCGCGACCAGTCTCGGTGGCTCGTTCCACCCGGTGGACGTCACCAACGAGGAAAGCGCCGAACGGGCGCTCGCCGACGCGGCCGAGGCGCTCGGCGGCATCCACATCGCGGTCAACACCGCGGGCGGCGGAACCGCGGCCCGAACACTCGGCAAGGACGGGCCGCATCCCTTGGCCGAGTTCCGGCGCGTCGTCGAGCTGAACCTGATCGCGACGTTCAACCTCAACCGCCTCCAGGCGTCCCACATGTCGCGCAACGAGCCGGAGGACGGCGAGCGGGGCGTCATCATCGACACCGCCTCGATTGCCGCGTTCGAGGGCCAGATCGGTCAGGTCGCATACTCGGCCGCGAAAGCGGGCATCGCCGGAATGATGCTCACGATGGCACGCGACCTCGGGAGCCTCGGCATCCGCGTGGTCGCGATCGCGCCCAGCCTGTTCAACACGGGCATCACCAAGGGGATCCCCGACGAGTTCGCGGAAGCGCTCACCAAGGATGCCGCGTTCCCGAAGCGGATGGGTCGGCCCGAGGAGTACGCCCGGCTCGTCGTCGCGATCGTCGAGACACCGATGCTCAACGGCTCCACGATCCGGCTCGACGGCGGGCAACACTTCGCACCGAAGTAGCCCCGCCGCATGAACGTGGGCACCTCGATGCCGACCGAGCCGGACGAAACCGTCGACGCGATGATCCGCCGGCGACAAGGTGACCGGCACACCGCCTTGCTCTTCGGCGACGAACGGTGGACCTGGGACGAACACGCCCGTGGGTCGGCGTCGCGCGTGGCGTTCGCGCTCGATCGCCGCCGGCCCGGACCGTTCCGCATCGGGTACCTCCTGGTAGACCGAGTAATCGACGAGCGGGCCGGTGCCCGGACGCTCGACGTACCGCGCTCCCGACAACGCCAACTCGCCGGCCGGCAACCGCTCGACGCGGGGACCGACGTCGCGATACTGCGAGGGGAGACGCGACACCCACAGCGACGGCGGTTCGATCACGTGGTCGTCGACACTCACGATCCACGGCCCCTCGGCGGCGGGTGCGGTTGCGTTCTCGGATGCCATTGCCGTCTCCATCTCTCGAGACCCAACGTTCGATCGGATCAGTCCTGCCAGTCGACACGGTCGGAGCAGCGGCCCGCGCCCGGCGCTCGCGCGAATCTGTTCGGCATGACGGAGACGTTCGGGCCGTATTGCGGCGCGCGGGCCGACGTCGATTTGCCACCCGACAAACCCGGCAGCTGTGGACAGCCCTTCGACGGCGTCGAGATCCGCGTCGTCGACCCCGAGACGCGCACGGTCATGCGCGTCGGCGAGATCGGTGAGATCTGCGTCCGCGGCCGCAACGTGATGCGCGGCATTTGT
Source organism: uncultured Actinomycetes bacterium (assembly GCA_963812205.1). Classification (GTDB taxonomy): domain Bacteria; phylum Actinomycetota; class Acidimicrobiia; order IMCC26256; family PALSA-610; genus PALSA-610. The sequence goes on along the minus strand of CAWEUJ010000002.1, from coordinate 295,880 downwards.
GGGCGCACGCGCGACGCGACGTTCGACGCCGACGGCTTCTACGCGACCGGCGACCTCGGCCGGCTCGATGCCGACGGCTATCTCTGGTACCACGGCCGCCGTGACGACATGTTCAAGGTCAAGGGCGCGACCGTGTACCCGAGCGAGGTCGAAGCCGCGCTGCGCGCCATCGACGGCGTGCGTCAGGCGCACGTCGCCGAGATCCCCGGCGACGCCGACGCCATCGGCGCGCTTGTCGTTGCCGGCCTGTCGCTCGACGAGCTCGCCACCGCTGCACGTGCACGGTTGAGCGCGTTCAAGGTACCCACCCGCTGGGTCGTAACCGACTCGGCCGGCGAAGTGCCGATGAGTCCGACCGCGAAGGTCGACAAGTCCGCGCTCCAAGAGCTGCTGCAGCGAAGCGGACGGCCCACACCGCGCGTGACGCGCGACATGCGAGAGGAAACAGTGCAATGACCCGCGCCATCGACTGCCTGGTGAACGTCGACCTGGGCGACCGGCCGCAACCCGACTGGATGGTCCGCGTCAAGGACGACTACTTCAAGGGCGGCGACTCGTTCCTCAAGAGTCCCGAGCTGTCGGAGTTGCTCGACGACATGGACGCCAACGGTGTCGGACGGGCGATTCTGATGACCAACGTCAATGCGAAGGAGGGTCGGGCGCTGTCGTTCGTCGAAGCGCGGCCCGATCGATTCGCGCTCGCGGTCGGCGGGTTCAATCTGCTGCGCCCGATGCCCACCGTGCGCGCGCTCGAGTCGTTCACGCGCGACAATCCCGTCGCGTATGCGGTCGTCGGACCGAGCTTCTGGGGTGACGGCATGTACCCGCCGACCGACGCGGTGTACTTCCCGCTCTACACGAAGTGTTGCGAGCTCGATCTGCCGCTCTGCATGAACACCGGCATCCCGGGCCCGCCGCTCCCCGCGGAACCGCAGAACCCGCTCCACCTCGACCGCGTCTGTTACCGCTTCCCCGAACTGAAGCTGTGCATGATCCACGGCGCCGACCCGTGGTGGGACACGGCAATCCGACTGATGATCAAGTACCGCAACCTTCGCCTGATGACGTCGGCGTGGTCGCCCAAGCGACTCCCGGCATCGCTGCTGCACTTCATGTCGACGCGCGGCAAGGACCGCATCCTGTTCGCATCCGACTACCCCGTGCTGTCGATGCAACGTTGCCTCGGCGAGGCTGCGGCCCTCGACCTCACCGACGAGGTTCGCCAAGGTTGGCTCTACGACAACGCGAACGACTTCTTCTTCGGCGGAGGTGCCGCGTGACGGTACTGCTCGCACTGCGCTTCGACTTCCGCAACCCGGCGTTCGCCGGAACGACCACGGCCGACCGCTTCGAGGCCGCGATCGAGATGGCCGAATGGGCCGACCGGCTCGGCTGCGGGAGCAGCGTGGTCTCCGATGACCACGCGTCGCCCGACGTCGTCGTCGGCGCCGCCGACGTGCACGGAGGGTTCGCGATGTTCGGTGTCCCGATAGTCGTACGCAGCGACGACCGCGCCCTCGCCTGTGCCACTGAAGTCGTACATTCGAGCGCGTGCCGCGGTCCTGCCCGCCTTCAGGTGACCCACCGGAACGATCCGTGACCCAACGTCTCGCCCCTCGGGCTGGCTAATCTCCGGGCGGATCACGCCGCCCGACCGACCGACGGAGAATGCGTGTCTGCCGCCAAGCGCAATGAGCGTCCTCGGGAGAAACCCCAGCAGGTCGCCGACGAGCTTCGAGCACTGATCGTTTCCGGCGAACTGTCGGAGGGTGACTCGCTCGGGCACGAGCCCGACCTGGTCGAGCGCTTCGGCGTCTCACGTCCATCGCTGCGCGAAGCGTTGCGAATCCTCGAAGCCGAAGGTCTCATCACCGTGGTGCGCGGCGTGCGCGGCGGTGTGATCGTCCACTCCCCGGACGAACGCATGACGGCGCGAACTGCTGCGCTGCTGCTCCAGGCCCGCAATGTCTCGCTCGCCGATGTCTTCGAGGCGAGAAGCCTCCTCGAGCCGATTGCGGCGCGCACGATCGCCACCGCGCGGGGACGCCGCGCGGCGGTCAAGGAACTACGCGTCCTCATTCGCGAGGAGGACGACGCCATCGAGGACCCGGCCCGATTCGCGGTAGCAAACGCGGTGTTCCACCAACGCCTCGTCGCGCTGGCCGGCAACCAGACCTTGAACATCGTCGCCGAGATGCTCAGCGAGATCGTCGTCCGCGCGGTGACGGCTGTGAGCAGCGGCGACGACGCGAACGGGTCGCTGAGCATCCGCAGGCGCGGCATGCGCTCGCAGGAGCGGCTGCTCGATCTCATCGAAACCGGCGACGGCGCCGCCGCCGAAGAACACTGGCGTTCGCACATGCAGGTCGTCGGGCGCGTCATGCTCGGCCAGGACGCGTCGACCGTGGTCGACCTGCTCGACCACTACTGAACGGAACAGGTTCGCTCTCTCGATCGAACACCGAGCCGGCATCGCGAGCGACCGGTGGCCGGCCTCAACTCGACGCAGGTGCCCCGATTCGCACCGGGAGCCGCGCAACCCCGTTGATGAAGTTCGACGCCGTCCGGGTCGGTGCACCGATGGTCATGTCCGGTGCGTACCGGAGCAGCTGACGCAACATCTCCGTCGCCTCCAAGCGTGCGAGATGCGCGCCGAGACAGAAGTGCGGACCGATTCCGAACGCGACGTGAGGATTCGGCTCGCGGATGAGGTCGAGCCGATGCGGGTCGGCGAAGACCGCCGGGTCGCGGTTCGCCGCGTTGAACCACATCACGACCTTGTCACCCGCTCGGACCTGCTGATCCCCGAGCGTGAGGTCACGCGTGGCGGTGCGCCGGAACTGGTGCACCGGCGATACGTACCGGATCAGCTCCTCGGTGGCCACCTCGAGCTGGTCGGGGTGCTCTGCCAACCACGACCAGAGTCCTTGCTCGTGCAGCGCGACGACGGCGCCGGACACGGCGTTGCGCGTCGTCTCGTTGCCCGCGACCACGAGCAGCAGCCAGAACATCTGGAACTCGGTGTCGCTGAGTCGCTCGCCGTCGACCTCGGCGTTGACGATGCGGCTCACGAGATCGTCGCGGGGGTTGGTGCGGCGATCGTCGGCCATCGCCTGGCCGTACGCCATCATCCCGGCGAGCGCGTTCATCGAGTCGGCCGCGTGCTGTGTCTCGCTCGGGTTGTCGGCGCCGAGCAGCGCGTTGCTCCATTCGAAGATCAGATGGCGATCGTCGCGCGGCATGCCGAACAGGTCGGCGAGCACGCGAATCGGCATTTCCGCCGACACCACCGTCACGAGATCGAACTCGCCCTTCGCGCCCTCGAGGATGTCGGTCGCGTTCTGCTCGATCGACACGCGCAATCGAGCGATGGATTTCGGGGTGAAGATCGGCTGCAGGATGCGCCGCAGCCGAGTATGCCGCGGGTGGTCCATGTTGAGCATCATCTGGCGGAACATCAGGAGGCTGTCTTCAGTCATCGACGGCATGAAGGTTCCGCCGAGCTCCGAAGAGAACCGCTCCTGATCGCGATCCGCTTCGCACACGAGGTCGTACGAAGTCACGACCCAGAAGCCGGGACTGTCGACGAACTGGAGCATCGGGTTGTCGCTCATCAATCCACTCACGGGCGGCTCGTGGTGCCACGCGATCCCGCCATTTCGTCGCAGCGCGTCGAAGGCGTCGTGCGGAACTCCGGTGACGAAGGCCGTGCCCGACGTGAGATCACAATCCACGATGTCGCCCGCCAGCCGCGCGCCGAGAGGTGCCGTGGAGGGGGTCGACGGCGACGGTCGATCAGGGCTCGTCATGCGGGCCAGGCTAGCAAACCTCTAGATGTTTGCATCCGACCCGGGCCCCACGTTGAGCGGAAACATCCAGATGGTTTACGGTGGGTGCCCGTGACGACATCACCTGATTTGCCGTCGCACGACCCGAGCATTCGCGTCACCCGTGACGGGCATGTCGCGACCGTCACGATCGACCGGCCCGAATCGAAGAATGCGTGCACGGGCGACATGTGGGTCGCCCTCGGCGCGGCGTTTCGCGAGCTGAGCTATTCGGGAGTGCGGGCCGTCGTGCTCACCGGCGCGGGCGGCAACTTCTGCACCGGCGCCGACCTCAGTGGCACGAAGCGAGCCGGCGGCGGCTCCGCCCCTTCCGCAACGATGTCCGATGCGATGCGGGTCCTGGCCGACGTCGTGCTGGCCATCCACGATTGCCCCGTTCCCGTCGTCGCGAAGGTCGACGGATTGTGCGTCGGCGCGGGCCTCGGGCTCGCCCTCGCGGCAGACCTCACTTGGTGTGCCGACCGTGCCCGCTTCTCGGCGATCTTCGCGAAGCGTGGGCTGAGCCTCGACTTCGGGACATCGTGGTTGCTCCGCCAGCGCATTGGAGTGCACAAGGCGAAGGAATTGGCTTTCACCGCGAAGATGTTCAGCGGCACCGAAGCCTTTGCGCTCGGGCTGGTCAACGCGGTCGTGCCCGCCGCCGAGCTCGACGACGCGACGCGCGAAGTCGTCGAGACGATCGCGGCCGGGCCCCCGATCGCGCTCGCCGCGACGAAGCGCGAGCTCGACAACGCGTCCGCGTCGTCGCTCGCGCACGCGCTCGAGACGGAGGCGTTGGCGCAGAGCGTCAACACGAAGACCGACGACATGCGCGAGGCTCTCGTCGCGTACGTCGAGCGCCGCCCGCCGACGTTCACGGGTCAGTAGGCCGAACCATGGCTGGGTCCGACGGGTCCAATGACTGGGACGGAGTCCTCGACGACCTCCGACGTCGCCGCGAGGCGTCGCGGGCCATGGGTGGCGACGAGCGCCTCCGCAAGCACCGCGACGCCGGCAAGCTCGACGCCCGCGCGCGCATCGCCCACCTTCTCGACCCCGGATCGTTCCAGGAGCTCGGCACGCTCGTCGGCGGCGAGGAGGCACCCGCCGACGCCGTCGTCATGGGTTCGGGTCGCATTCACGGCCGGCCGGTGATGGTCGCGGCCGAGGACTTCACGGTGAAGGCCGGCACGATCAGCGCGGCGGCGAATGCGAAGCGCTACCGCGTCGCCGAGATCGCGGTCACGGATCGTGTTCCGTTGGTGATGATGCTGGAGGGCGCGGGTTTCCGGGCCGACGGACGAGGTCACGGCGCTCGGACCCCGACCGACATGCTCGCCCAGGCCCGGTGCTCCGGCCGGGTGCCGCTCGTGACGGCCGTCCTCGGCGCGTCGGCCGGACACGGCGCGTTGGTCGCGCCGTTGTCGGACTTCACGGTGATGAGCCGGCACGCCTCGATCTTCACGGCCGGCCCACCGGTCGTGTACGAGTCGCTGGGCGAGACGATCACGAAGGAGGATCTTGGCGGCCCGTCGGTCGCGCTCGACAGTGGACTCGTACACAATGTGGCCGACACCGACGAGGGCGCGATAGATCTCGTGCGCAACTACCTCCGCTATTTCCCTTCGTCGGCGTGGTCGTACCCGCCCGACGCCGAAAGCAGCGATGTCGCGCCGCGGCTCGTGCCGGAAGTCCTCGACATCGTCCCCCACAACGGCCGGCGCATCTACGACATGCGCAAGGTGATGGACGTCGTCTTCGATGCCGGTTCCTGCTTCGAGGTGCAACCCGAGTTCGGTCGGCCGATCATCTGCGCGCTCTGCAACCTCGGCGGGCACCCGGTCGCGGTCGTCGCGAACCAACCGCGCGTGATGGCCGGCTCGATCACCGCCGACGCCGCCGACAAGGCTGCGCATTTCATCACGGTCGCCGACTCGTTCCACCTGCCCCTCGTCTTCTTGTCCGACAATCCGGGCGTCATGCCGGGTTCCGCTTCGGAGAAGGCCGGCATCCTGCGCAAGGGTGCGCGGATGTACGCCGCGCAGACACAGGCGACCTCGCCAAAGTTCGAAGTGACCTTGCGGAAGGCGTACGGCTTCGGCTCGATGGTGATGGGCATGATCCCCTTCGACGGCCAGTCGGCCGTGTTCGCGTTCCCCGGAGCGACGATGGGAGCGATGGGCGCGGCGGCAATGAGCCGGTCGAGAGGATCCGACGCCGACGAGGCGGAGCGGCTGCGTACCCATGAGGTCGAAGCGTCGTACCGGTCGGCCCAGACATTCGGGTTCGATGAGCTCATCGATCCGCGCGAGCTCCGCAACGTGCTCCTCCATTCGCTCGAGCGCGCCCTCCATCGCCGCACGGCACGAGCCGAACCCGTTGCCCGCATCGGCATCGTGCCATAGTCGCCCGTCAAAACATCTAAAGGCTTAGACCGCCGTCATCCAAAGCGTTGCAATGCCAAAACTCGCGGCGGGCGATGTCACGACAACGTCGCTTCGGACCTCTTGGCCATCGTCGAGGAGACGACAGGTCATGCGACTCGGTGAACTCGCGAACCCATCGGCTGCGCACTCCGAAGACGCGCGATGGGTCCGATGAAGCGGCGGGCGCTGCGGACAGATCGATGACTGACCCACAGGACCACGGTGCACGCGGCACCTCAACGAACGTCTGCATACTCGTCTGCACAGTTGCCGGGGAATCGCGTTAGTTCCGAAACTCTCCATCGCGCGTCAGCGCTCGTTCGCGTCACTATGTGGATCGGGCCGCGGGACAGCACCCAGTGCTGCGCCCGTCGAGCTCGTGGTCTACGACTACGACAGCGTGCTGGTCGAGGGCGAGCGCGAACACGGCACCGGGACCGACTGACGCGCTCGCGAACAACGCGACTGGACGCGTGACTCGAGTGCAATCGCGGAACCGACCCCGGGCCACGGACCGGCGCCGATGATGTGGTTGCGCATTCACGGGGCCCGCGTCATCCACCGGCGCATCCAACCACCGGTCTCCCCGGCTGCTACCGACCGACGGTTACGTCGTCGGCGTCGGTATGAGCTCGCGCAGCCGCACTCGTCTACCGGTCTGCAGCACGGCCGTCCGGTATACCCGGGCCGCGACAAGCGCCACGACGACTGTGCACACGAGCGTGACTGCCACCGAAAGCAGAAACTGCCACCAGGTCGCCTCCCCGAAGCCGATCAAGGTCGGCATGGCGAAGGGGGCGGTGGGGGGCACGTATGCGAGCACCTTCAGCAACAGAGAAGCGTTGCCGGAGCTGGCCCCGGTGAGGGAGACGATGTATCCGAAGATGAGGGGCGCGCTCAGTGGTAGCGCGAGGCTTTGCACTTGATCTTGACGTTCGGCCAGCGAGCCGGCGGCGGCGTACAGCCAACTGTAGAACGCGTATCCGAGGACCAGCCAAGTGAGTGTGGCCGCGACCACAAGTGGGGCGGCGCCGTGCACCAAGCTCGACCCCACCGCCGCGGCCAACACCAACGCGAAAGCGACGAGGGCAACTGCCTGTGCAAGAGCGACCGCGCCAATACCAATGACCTTGCCGGCAAGCAGCTGGATCGGCCGCACCGTGGCGAGCAGAACCTCCACCACCCGGCTCGCCTTCTCCTCCATCACCCCCATGAGCGTCCACGTGAGGTACTGGTTGAGCACAATGAAGACAAGGATCACGCCGAGCAGTGCCGTGGCCTCCGCCGTCGTGCGGGCCGGCTTGCCGGGACGGATGCTCTCGACCGCCAACGGCTCGGCTCGGCCGACGGTCGCCGCCTGCTGCGGGGTCAAACCGGCTTGCGCGAAAGCCCGCTGAGCACCAAGGGTCGCGGATACGGCCCGCACGTAGCGGGCACCGGCCGACGAGTCGGAAGCCGAGATGGGGTCCTTCACGAGGATCTTCTCTGTCCCGTCCACCGGTGGTGGGCCAGTCTCGGGCACAAAACGGACATCGGCCATAGGCTCTGAGGGTGATCCTGGCCCTTTCGATCGGCCCGACGACGACTACTCCGACCGCTCATCTGGTCGCGTCGTCGGGCCACGGCACCTTCGACTGGTGGGTTCTCGTCGTCGGCACGGTTGCTGCTGTCACCGGAGTCATGGGCGTGGTAGCCGCCTGGATCGCTCTGCGACGAAACCACACGGTCTGTCGGATGCGATCGGTGATCGTGACCACACCAGTTCCCGGACGACGGCGCGTGCGCGTCTACGTCCACATTGTTCCGGGTGGCTCGACCTGGCAGGTGACGAAGCTACGAATGAGTCTCTCGGTCGGCGGTCGGGATCTGCCGTATGACAAGCCGACGACGCGAGTCGGTGTGCTGCCTCATTTCGGGACGGCCGAGGCGAACGCGGAAATCCATATGGACATCGCCGAAACTCACGAACCGATCACGGTCGATATCCGCGTCAAGTTCAAAGACGGCGCTCGCGCGAAGCTCCACGAAACCATCACCGCACAATGACGATGGAACCGGCGTAGGTTCGGCACCGTGGGCGGAGGTCTTCTGCGGGCGAGAACTGATGACGTGGAGCCGTTCGACCGTCAGACGGCATGGCCGCGCGCTTGGGCCGAGACGACACATTGGTGTGGAAAGCTCCGAGGCATCCTCACACTCGGTGCTGGCTCCGCCGTCGCCACTGCATGGGCCACACTTATCGTCACGCGACACGGTCATCCGTCCGACCCCGCGCTTCACATCTCGTCCACGCAGTTTCCCACCGCGGTCCAAGTGATCGTGCCGATGCTGGCGTTCATCACTGGAGGGTTCTTGACCTTCCTCGGATTGGCTGCGGTCAGGTTCACGGTGACCCCAAAAAGGCAACGCGACGAAGCGCGCGAAGCGGTCGACGCCTCAGAACGGAGACGTAAACAGGAGCAGGATGAAGCGGCAGCGAAGCTTGCTGGCCGGAGAGTCTCGGATGCTCACCGCGCGGGATTACAAGATGCCCTGGAAGCTCTCAGAGAGTCGGTCCGGGCGAAGAATGAACTGAACTACGGCGGAACAAATAGTTCACGGGACCTCGCTACGTTTCGTACCCACTTCCCGGAATGCAAGAAGCTGGCAGCGAACTATGAGATGTTCCGCAGGAGCGCGGATCTACGGCTAGAAGCGCTCCACCAGCGCCTGATACGAGAACTCGCCGAACGCAAGATCATCGGTACCCCGTATTCCGGCCACCTAGGTTCCTTTCTCTGGGAAAACATCGCCGGTCTTGCTCTGACGGATCGCGGCATTCGTGGTGACTACGAATTTCGCGTTCGGTTCCCACCCACCCTTTGAGCGGAACGTGTTTCTAGTTGGGGAAGGCCTGCCGATCGCGTACGACGTAGACGAGACCGACCTCGAAGCGGTTACGCAGCCCATCGCAAACCTCAACACCGACGCGCAAGAGTGGGACGAATACGGCCTCGCGCGCTCGGCTTGGGATCGGCAGGTAAACGCAGCGTACGACCTGGTAGACGCGATTGAGGACGAACTCCACGCCGAGACCTACTGGCATCGCGAGGACTGTCCGCGGTGCGCCATTCGCGGATGACTAGCTACGGTGGTGACGTATGGCGAAGAAGCCCGAGAAAAAGCCCGAGAAGGACAAGCCGCGCAAACAGCGTGATTTCTCGCAGCGTGCGCATGACACGGTGCGCGAGGTTGAACGGCGTCACGCGGAACGTCACAAGGACGACCCCGAGTAGATCAGGCTGCGATCGCTTCGTAGCGGTCGAGCAGGGCTACGAGGTCGTGGACGGTCCACGGGTACTTCGTGACGCCCGCGGCCATCGCCGGGGTTGTCTTGCGTCCGGCCTTCTTCGTGAGGGTCTGGTGGGGCCGCACGAGGTTGTAGTAGCCGAAGTGCAACGCGGTGGCGAGCGCGTGATTCTCGACCTTGCGCGAGAAGCCATTCGTCAGCCGCGTGTAACGGCGCATGTTCATGCGCATCGTCAGGTTCTGCCGTTCGACGTAGGACGTGGAAACGAACGCTTCGTCAGGACGGCCGCAGACCCGTTCCTTCTTGATCGTCTTGCACGTCGCGGGCGAGTAGCGGTGGTCGTTGTCGACGGTCCCGTACTCCTTGATGATCTGCCCGTAGTCGATCCCGTTCTTCCAGAGCGCGTCCACGACTGGCGGGTAGCAGCCGAGTCCATCGGTCGAGAGCTGGATGCGGTTTCCGACGCGGATGCGGGAACGGAGGTCGCGGAGGAAGTAGTAGCAGTCTTCCTGTGTGCGGTCCCCTACGAGCCACGACGGGATCAGCTTCGTCTCGGCGTCGATCGCAACCCACGTCCACACAGAGCCGTAGTTGGGGTCATCCTGGCGGTCCTCGGGAACGTTCTTGTCCTTCGCCGAGCAGAACGCCCAGATCTCGTCGGCCTCAACCCGCTTGATGTCGAGGTTCCGGAAGGCGTCGTCCTGGTAACGCTCGACCGCGGTGGCGACGAGCGCGATGAGCCGGGAGACCGTGTTCTTGGAGACCTCGCACTGGCGGGCAGTCGAGCGGATCGACGCTCCTTCGCAGATCGCAGCGATGATCTGGGCTTGTTTGGCGGGGCTCAACGTGTTCATACCCCGATTATGAAGAAGGGGTGAGACACTTATGTTCCCCAAACTGACCCACTACCCGTCCACCACCATGGCGAGCTCGCCGGCGCTCAGGGCAGCGCGTGCGTGCGATAGGTCTGACTCGTTCACGAGCGTTACCGACAGGCCCACGTTGCCGGCCAGGCCTCGCAGCTCGGTGTCAAGGGCCGTTGAGCCGGCCACCACGCCTACGGTCTGACTCTTGGTCGTCGCGGTGTGGATGGTCGGAATGACCACGGCGGCCGCCACCGCGGCGAAGAGGATGACTGTCACCACTCGAAACAGCCGTCCTCGCATCCGCTCACGGATCTCACGTCCGGCCACAAGGCCGGTCTCGCCGAGGAGGTTTCGGCTTCGGAGCCGCGCCGGGATGACCCCCGTCGGGAACGGCCGGCCTCGGGCCCGGCGGCGCAGACCGACGCGGATGAGAGTGAGCGCCACAACGGCGGCGATGACGACGGGGAGGGCCTTCATTGGCCCACTGCCTCCCGGAACACTTCGGAGAGGCGGCGACGTTCGAAGACGAATTTGGTGACGCGGCCGGCAGAGCGCGCCGCGTCCAACACCACGTCGCTATCGATCGCGTCGTCGAGTACGAGCCGAACCTCGCCGCCGTCCACCTCCGACACGGTGACACCCGGGATCACGCGCGCCCACGCTCCCTGACGGTCTCCGTCCACCCGGACCGCGAGCCGCCGAGCTCCTCTGGCGGCCAACTCGTCGACGGTCCCGCTCACCACCAGCCGACCGTGGTCGATGATCGCCACCGACTCACACAGGTCCTCGACCAAGTCGAGCTGGTGGCTCGAGAACAGCACGCAACGCCCCGCGTGAGCCCGTTCCACGAGAACTTCGCCAATGGCGTCGATGCCCGTCGGGTCCAAGCCGGCCAGGGGCTCATCGAGCACCAACACCTCAGGGTCGTGCACGAGCGCAGCCGCCAGCTGCACTCGCTGCTGGTTACCGTGCGACAACTCCTCGACCTTGCTCGTTGCCCGGTCCGCCACCCCCAGGCGCTCGAGCCAACCGGTCGTGGCGGCAGCGGCCGTCGACGCATCCATCCCATGCAACCGACCGATGTACTTGAGCTGCTCGGCGACGAGCATGTTCGGATACAGACCCCGTTCCTCGGGCATGTAGCCGAAGCGGCGTCGTTCCGCGGGTCCGATCCCGGCGCCGTTCCACCGCACCGAGCCGACGTCGAGGTCGGTCAGGCCGAAGATGGCCCGCATGGCCGTGGTCTTCCCCGCCCCGTTCGGGCCCAAGAACCCAACCACCTGACCGGCCGGAACGCTGAAACTCAGATTGTCGAGAGCCGTGACAGTGCCGAACCGACGGCTCAAGCCGTCCAGCTCAAGCAGACCTGCCATGGTCGCAGCCTACGTTCCGGGTCCGCGTGCATCGCGACGGCATTGCTCGCGACCTGTGTGAGCAACATCTGCCGCGCAGGCAAGCGTACGAACGCAAACTCCGGATGCCTTGAGCGCTCAGGGGTCACGCACCGCGCACGCGATTTACGCGCGATGAACGCCTGCATTTACGCGGCGTCTCGCCCGGACCTCGGCGGACACTGGTGGGCGCTGGCGGGCTCGAACCGCCGACCCCCTGCTTGTAAGGCAGGTGCTCTACCAACTGAGCTAAACGCCCGGAACGGGACCGACATCGTATGTCCCCTTCATCGGCCGTCCGCTTTGGCGAAACGGAACCGGTCAGTGCAAGAGGGACACGACTTCGGCCAGGACCAACGCGCTGGCGCCGAGGCCGAGCAGCCGCCGCCATGGGTTGACCCCCCGGACCGCCTCGTCGACGGCCCACCAGCCCAGCGCGCCCGCTCCGGCCCAATCGTTCGCCGTCCGTGCCGCGCCGTCGAGGTGCACGAACCGCCGCAGCCCAACCGTGGCCAGGAAGATCCACAGCGGCGCGTTCGGGAACTGGGCGATCGTGATCCGTCCGGTCCGGCGGTTACGGAAGAACCAGTCGAAGAGGCGCACCATGCGCGCACGCTACGGCCTTACCCCGATCGCCGTACCTCATATCGGTCCGGCGGCCGCCGATTGGGAGGGGATGACCCCTTCCGACGCCGGGACGACGGCGGTGCTGTCGACCGGCACCGAGGTCGAGGTGCTCACGCGCTACGAACCACGGTGGACGACGGGCTTCGAGATCGCGTCCGTCGATCTCGAGCACGACGAGTTCACCTTGCGGCGCCAGTCCGACGGTGAAGTGCTCCCCGCATCGTTTCGCGCGAACGTGCTCCGCCCCCGCCGCTGACTACGGCGAGACGTCGTCCTCGGAGACGACCTCGATGCCCGCGACGCGCAACGCGGCCGCGGTCACCCCTTCCCCGGCGCGCAGCGTGCGCGAGAACGTGCCGTCGTACACCTGCGCGCATCCGCACGACGGGCTGCGGGCTTTCAACACGGCACGTCGCGCGCCGACGGCAAGCGCGAGCTCTACCGCGGCACGAGCACCGCGTTCGTACGCGTCGGTGACGTCGTCGCCGTCGACGCTCACGACCCTGTCACCCACACGCTCGGCCGCGGCGCGAGGCGTCGACAGTCCCCCGCACACCTCGGGACAGATCGGCACCAGCCGGTGCGTTGCCGACAGTGCCTCGACCGCGGGGCGGCGGGAGTGACCCTCCTCGTGATTGCACCGGGTGCCGAGCAGGCATGCCGACACCAGCAGCGCCGGCCGGTCGTCAGTGTTGGCGGGGTTCCCCGCGCTCTCGGATTTCCCCACGTCGGCGACTCCCCCGCGTCGGCGGATTTCTCCGTTACGGCGACGGTACCGGCCGCGGGCCACCGGCCGCGGCCGATACCGTCCACGCAACGCAACCGGTGCGAGGTAGGCCGCTCGCGGGCCGGGACTCGCATCCGTGAGCAGCGGGGGGAGGCCGCTCACTTCTCGTTGTCCCGGCCCGCGTGTGCGGCGGGCTGGTCAGGCGGATTGGGCCTGGGGAACCTCGACCTCGGGACGCACCTTGGGCGGGCGCCCGCGCTTGCGCTTCTGGGCGACGATCTTGCCGTTCACGAACAGCTCGCCGCCCCACACACCCCACGGCTCGCGCCGCTCGCGGGCCCCTTCGAGGCACGTGTCCTTCACCGGGCACTCGAGGCAGAACGCCTTGGCCGCCGCGATGTCGTCGAGCTGCTCGGAGAAGAACAGCTCGGTCATCGAGCCGGTCCCGTCGTTGCAGCGCGCGAGCTCCTGCCAGTCGGGTTCTCGGTTGATCTCGTCGGTCTGGAAAGGCTGGATGGCGAACATCGCCGATCACTCCCCGTTTTCTCGTCGATTCGTGTGTTCGTCGTCAGTCGTGGGCGGGTGGGTCGGTCGGTCGGCTGGGGCGGACGGTCGATTTGGGGCCGGACAAAGAGAAAGGCCGCCGGGTTGCCCCGACGGCCTGTGGTTGCTCCCTGGTAGCGGCTGCTACGGATGGGACACCTCGAGGCGTCGGGGCCGGCCATGCTTCGCAGCCGTCGTACCGAGCGAGATCGGCGACCAGGGTGCGAACACGACCGAGACCGGGCACGGTTGGAAGGCACGCACGCGCGCGTTCCCGGCCATGTCGTCGGCCTGGGTTGCGTACATGCGGGTATTCATCCTGAACGTGCCTTTTCCCGAGCGGAAGATTCGAGCGTTCATCGGACCATGATCCGAAAGGTCCGTCAAATGATTTTCGCGGACGTGGCAGTGATCGTCCGAATTCCGGCGGGATCAGGCCCGCTCAGGCCGGATCCGCCCGGGTGGCGGCCGCGACCTCGAGCAGGGCCGCGTGAACGGCGGGCGGGCCCGCCAAGACGTTGCCCGACCGGAGCCAGGCCCGGTCGTTGCCCGCCCAGTCCGTCACGACGCCCCCGGCTTCGCGCACGATGATGCCGCCGGCGGCGACGTCCCACGGCCCCAGGCGGAGCTCGAAGTAGCCGTCGAACACGCCTTCGGCCGTCCAACACAGATCGAGGCTCGCGGCGCCGGGCCGGCGGAGGTCTTCGAAACCCCGCAGCGCCACGGCCAGCGCGCGCTCGTAGCGGGGCAGGATCTCCTTGTGCCGGAAGGGGAAGCCCGTCGCCACGATTGCCTGCGCCGGATGACGGTCGCTGACGCACAGCCGGCGATCGTCACGGAACGCGCCGACGCCCAGAGCCCCGGCGAACGTACGGTCGAGCAGCGGCGCGTGCACGACGCCGACGACGGGGACGCCGTCGGCGATCAAGCCCACCGACACGCCGACCGCGTCGAAACCGTGCACGAAGTTCGACGTGCCGTCGAGCGGATCGACGAGCCAGCCGGTGTCGAACTCCTCTCCCCCGGCCTCCTCGCCGTACACGGGGAGGCCCGACTCGCGGGTGAGGAGCTCACGGATCGCGTGCTCGCTCGCCAGGTCCGCTTCGCTCACCCAGTCGCCCGGCGACTTCTCTCGCACACCTTCGAGACGGCCGAAATAACCGCGCACGATCTCGCCACCCGCGCGCGCGGCGCGGTCGGCACACGCGAGCAGGCTGCGGTAATCGAGCGCGCTCATTCGGCGAGTCCGTGCGCGAGCGCGTCGGCGAGCTCGGGCGTACCCGCGGCGATGATCTGGCGTCGCGCGTGGTAGTCGGCGGTGACGAGCTCACGGCCCTGCGCGTCGCGCACGACCGCGCCGGCTTCCACACACGCGAGATAGCCCGCGAGGTAGTCCCACGGTGCGTGAAAGCCGCCCGCGTCGAGCATGCCGTCGAAGCTCCCGGCCGCGACTTCACACATCCCGAGCGCGGCCGAGCCGAGGGAACGGAACTGCTTCCATGGGAGGACATTCGCCGGCATGCCCGTCAGGTACACCATCGCCATGTCGACGTTCGCGACGAACGACGCGTGCATCCGCTCGCCGTCGCGATACGCGCCCTTGCCGCGTACTGCGGTAACGGTCACACCCGTTGCCTGGTTCACGACGAGTCCCGCGAGCGCGCCGTCGGCGTCGAGCGCGCAGATCGATGTGCCCCAGTAGGGAATGCGACGCGAGCAGTTCGTCGATCCGTCGACGGGATCGAGTACCACCGTGATCGAGGAGTCGGCCAACTCGTGCACCCCCGACTCTTCGCTCACGATCCGAACCGACGCGCGTTCGAGCACACGGCACGCGACCTCGTCGGCGACGAGATCGAGTCCGTACTGGCCGTCCTTGTCGGTGCGATCGCGCAACGCCGCCGGCTTGATGGCATCGACCGCGCGCCGGACCTCGTGGCCGACTTCGACGAACAGCTCGAGCAGTGCATCGGGAGACGTCATCCGACCGCGACCACCTCGACGACCGCGTTGTAGTCGGGCACACCCGAGATCGGATCGCGCTTCGTCGGGGCGAGCAACGGATTCGCCTCGGGAAAGAACGCCTGCACGTTGCCGGGGCGGATCGCAGCGACGTGCACCCGCGCCCGCATCTCGCCGTGCGGGGACCGCACGAGCACCGCTTGGCCGTCGCGCACGCCGAGCGCGCTCGCGTCGGCGGCAGCTACGAACAAGGCGTCACGTTTGGCTCCCGTCAGCGGGTCCGTGTCGCTCCACACCATCGAATTGAACTGTTTCCCGCGGCGCGTCGACAACATGAAGTGACCTGCAGGCACCTCATTGCGCTCGGGCGCGACCACCGTGAACGTTGCCCGGCCGTTGGGGGTGGGAAACACGCCACCCTCGCACAGGCGGGCGCCGCCGACCTGGATCGCGTCGCCGGTCTCGTGCAGCTTCTCGATGCCCGCGTACGCGGGCACCACCCGCGCGATCTCGGCGCGGATCGCCTCGCCCGAATCACATCCGAAGACATCGGCGCGATCGGGACGTACGCGGCGCGCGATGTCCGCGAAGATCCGCCACTCGCTGCGCGCCTCGCCGACGCGATGCCCCGGGATCTCGGGACTGAAGGCGACACGCCGCTCGGTCGTGGTCGATGTTCCCCCACCTTCTTGCTCGTAGCGCGTCGCCGCGGGCAACAGCACCACGACCTCGCCCGGATCGACCAGCATCTGGTGGGTGACCAGGATGTCCTGATGGATGCGCAACCTGGCGCGACTCGAGCGCGGTGCGGGTGACGTCGGGAGCGGGCAACACGTCGAGGAAGTTGCCCCCGCTCGACCAGAGCACGTCGAGGTCGCCGTGGCGCGCCGCGTCGACCATCTCGGCCGCGGTGAGCCCCGGTGCGCCCGGAACGTCGAAGCCCCATTGCGCACCGAGCTCGGCCGCCGCTTCGGCCGTGATGGGTCCGCCGCCGGGAAACGCCGTGGCGTAACAACCCATCTCCGCGCCGCCCTGCACGCCCGAATGCCCGCGGATCGGCATGAGCCCGGCGCCCGGGCGCCCGACGTTGCCGCGCGCCAGACCGAGGTTCACGATCGCGCGCACGTTGTCGACGCCCGACACGTGTTGGGTCACACCCATCGACCATACGAGAATGGCCGATCGGGCCGACGCGTACATCTCGCGCGAAGCGGGCCATGTCGGCACGCGTGGCACCCGATGCCTGTTCGAGCCGGTCGAACGGCTCGTCCTCGAGCTCGGCGAGGAGCCCGTCGAACCCGGTGGTGTGTTCGTTGACGAAGCTCCGGTCGATCCCACCGCGCGCGAGCAGCTCCTTCAGCACGCCGTTGACGAATGCGACATCACCGCCGGTGTGGACCGAGAAGAACTCGTCGGCGATCTTCGTCCCGAACAACGCGCTCTCGACGTTCGACGGCACCCAGTAACGCTCGAGCCCGGGCTCGCGCAACGGATTCACGACCGCGACCCGCGCGCCCCGTTGCTTGGCGAGATACAGGTACTTCATGAACACGGGCTGGGCGTTGGCCACATCGGCGCCGAAGAGCACGATGAGGTCGCTCTCGATCACGTCGCGATACGAGCAGGTGGTCGCGGCGACACCGACCGACTCCTTGAGCGCCGAGGTCGACGGCGCGTGACAGACGCGGGCCGCGTTGTCGACGTTGTTCGTCCCGATGAACCGCGCGGCCTTCTGCGCCGTGTAATAGACCTCGTTCGTGATCCCGCGCGCGGTGAGATAGAGACCGACGCGATCGGGAGTGGTGGCGCGGATGCGCGTCGCGATCTCGTCGAGTGCCTGATCCCACGAGACGCGCGTGAAACCCGGCTCGCCCGCGCGCCGCAGCATCGGGTGCGCCAGCCGTCCGAGCTCCCGCAACTTCCGGCCGTCGAGCCGGGCCAGCGCGTCGGCGTCGGCGAGATGGCCGTCGTCGATGGCGGGCGCGGTGTTGACCTTCAGCAGGTCGAGCCGGGTCGTGCACAGGTGCACCCCGCTGATGGTCCAGTCGTGGAACCCGGCAACGCCGAGCGCGCAGCCGTCGCACACACCCTTGCGCAGGATGCGCGCCGCGTACGGCAGCTCCCGGCGGTTGTCCCATACCGTGCGCGCGATCGCGCCGTAGTGGTTCGGCTTCTGTTCGCCGATGCCGTTGGGCTTCCACCCCACCCACTGCTCGCGCCGGAGCCCGACGCGGGTCTTGACGAGATCGTCGCCGCGCCGGCGGCGCCACCGCCGCTTCATCGCGTCATCCGTTCACGTCGACGCGTCCGGATCCCGTGTACACGTTGAACCGGCCGTCGCGCACGAACCCGAGGACCGTCTGGCCGAACCGCTCGGCAGCCGCGACCGCGAGGCTCGAGGGCGCCGAGACCGCGCACAGCACGGGGATCCCGGCCACCGCGGCCTTCTGCACCAACTCGAATGACAGCCGCCCCGAGACCAAGAGCACGTCGGTCGCGAGCGGCAGCTGCCGTTCGAGCAACGCGTTGCCGATCAACTTGTCGAGCGCGTTGTGGCGGCCGACGTCTTCGCGCGCCTCTCGTAGCGTCCCGTCGGGCGTGAACCGCGCCGCCGCGTGGAGGCCACCGGTCTGGTCGAACACCCGCTGGCGGCCCGCGAGGCGGTCGGGCAACGAGGCCAGCACGCTCGCGGTGACCGTCGGACCGGCGCCGACCGGCGCGCACCGCACTTCGATCTCCTCGAGCGCGGCCTTGCCGCAGATGCCGCAGGAGGAGTTCGAGAGGTAGCGGCGATCGCGCACGTCCCCGGCAAGGGGTGCCCGCAGCCGCACCGTCACCACGTTGTACATCTGCTCGCGGTCGGGCCCGACGCAGTACGCGATGCCGTCGATGTCGTCGGCGCCCGAGATAAGCCCCTCGGTGAAGCACAGGCCGGCCGCGAGGTCGAAGTCGCTGCCCGGAGTGCGCATCGCGACGGCGAACGGCACCGGCGCCTGACCCGGCCCGCCGACGCGGATCTCCATTGGCTCCTCGGTCGCCAGCCGGTCCGGACGCCGACGCGTGTCGTGGCCGTCGAACGCGAGCACCTGCGCGTCACTCACCGCCCGGCGAACCGGTGCATCCGAGCTCCACTGCGTCCGCACGGCAAGGATGCTACGAGAGACCGAGCCGGCTCAGGTCGGCGGGCGTGTCGACGTCGGCGAACGTGTTCGCCGGGCCCACCACGCGCCACTCGTGCTCGGCCAGCTCGTCGTGCTCGGCGCCGGCCGCGGCCCGCAGGGATCGATTCCCCCGGCTCAGCGCGAGCTCGGCCCGCTCCAGCGCGTCGGGGCCGTAGCGCGCGCACGCGAACTGCAGCTCACCGTCGACCCGCGGGATCACGGTGGGGTTTCCCGGCCAACCGGCAAGCACTCGCAACACTGCGACGTCGACGAACGGAAGGTCGCACGCGAGGAGCACGACCGGCCCGCGCGTTCTCATCGCCCGCGCCCCGCGACGAACGCCGCGAGCGGTCCCGAGCCGGCAGGATGCTCGCGCACGCACGGCAGCTGGGTAGCGCCCGGACCGACCTCGATGACGGGGTCACAGACCGCAGTCAGCACCCTTGCCGCGCGCGCGGCAAGGGTTTCGCCCCGCCAGACGATGGTCGCCTTGTCGGTGGCCATGCGCCGGCTCGCGCCGCCCGTGAGCAGCACGCCCGCACACGTCACGACGAGGCAGCGGGAGGAGCCGTCTCGGTGTCGGGGCGGAGCGAATAGCCGACGACGACCCAACCGTTCGCGGTGTGGTCGAGCATCACGTTGTTGCGCACCGAGCCACCGTCGGCCGCGATGTTCGTCACGACGAGCGCAGTCTGATGACCGGCCACGGACGTCTCCACCGCGATGCGGGCACCGATGCGCGTGCGCTTCCCGCTGTCGGCGTAGGCCGCCTTCTTCGCGGCGACGAACTGGTCGCGGCGCAGGCCGTCGCGCAGTTGCGCGCCCGAGAGGTCGTAGAGCAGGTCGAAGTCGAGCTCGTCCCACGCGCGCTCGTACGCGATCGCGACGTCCGACGGTCCGGGTCCCGGCTCGCGGCCTATCGAGATCCACATGAACAACAACAGCCCGAACACGATGACCATCGCGACGACGAGCGGCATTTACGCGACCTCCTCGATGTGGCGCGCGAGCTCGACGTCGCTCGCGGTGAGACCACCGGAATCGTGCGTCGTGAGCGCGACCCGGACCCGGCGCCAGCGCAGGTCGAGGTCGGGATGATGATCGGCGGCTTCGGCAAGGAACCCGACCCGCACCACGAACGCGATCGCGTCGGGGAACGTTGCGAGCTCGAACGTCTTTTCGATCTCGTCGCCCTGGCGCGTCCAGCCGGGCAGGGCCTCGAGCGCGGCGGCGAGGTCGGTCTCGGAGAGCAGTGCCACACGACCCATGCGCCCCTATTCAACCTCAGCGGCGGGCTTGGGCCACACTCGCGCGGTGCCGCTCGACCTGCCCGACTCCGTTGCCCCGACCGACGTCGAGCTCGATCGGGCCAACGGGCTCACGTTGCGCTGGGCCGACGGGACGACTTCGCACTTCGGCCTCGACGAGCTGCGCCGGAACTGCCCCTGCGCCGAGTGCCGCGGGCTGCGCGAGCAGGGCCTCGCCGTGGGGCCGAATCCCCGGTCGTTGCTGAAGCTCACGGCGGTCGGCGCCGAGCTCGTCGGCGGCTGGGGGGTCACGATCAACTGGAGCGACGGTCACGGCACCGGGATCTTCGCGTGGAGCATCCTGGCGGCCTGGCAGACGCCGACACCGCCCGGCTGAGATCAGGCGCTGATCCGCTCGCTCCACCGGAAGCGGTGGTGGACGAGCGCCCGGACGATCTGACCGGGTTGCGGCCGGGCGAAGTAGTAGCCCTGACCGAGGTCACACCCGAGCGTTCGCAGCGTGTGGAGCTGGATGTCGTCCTCGATGCCCTCGGCGGTCACCGTGAAGTCGAGCGCGTGGCCGAGACCGACGACGGCGGAGACGATCGCCGAGGCCTGCGGATGCCGGCCGAGACCGGCGATCAGCGAGCGGTCGATCTTCAAGGTGTGCACGGGCAGCTCGCTCAGGTGCGCGAGCGACGACTGGCCGGTGCCGAAGTCGTCGATGCCGATGCGAACGCCCCGAGCCGCGAGCTGCTGCAGCACGTCGATCGCGACCTCGCGGTTCTCGACGAGCACGGTCTCGTTCACTTCGAGGGTCAACAGCGCCGGGTCGAGCCGGGTCGCCGCGAGGACCGAATCGACGATCGACACGAGCTCCGGGTCGGTGAGCTGGCGCGCCGAGAGGTTCACCGCGATCGACAGCGGCGAGTCGTCCGGCAGCTCCGCGCACCAACGCGGCAGTCTGCGAACACGCCTCGTGCAGGACCCATGCCCCGATCGGGACGATCAGGCCGGTCTCCTCCGCGATCGACAAGAAGTCGGCGGGCTCGAGCAAGCCGAGCTCCGGGTGCTCCCAGCGCACGAGCGCTTCGATGCCGACCATCTCCGAACGGGCGAAGGCGACGACGGGTTGGTAGTGCACGCGGAACTCGCCGCGTACGAGCGCGCGCCGTAGGCAGCTCTCGATCTCGAGGCGCCGCACCGCACGCTCGCGCATCGCGTCGTCGAAGAGCTCTACCCGGCCGCGTCCCATCTCCTTGGCCGCGAACACGGCGACGTCGGCATCGCGGAGCATGCGGATCGGCGTATCGCCCATACCTTCGGAAACGATCACGCCGAGGCTCGCACCGAGGTAGACCTCGTCTTCGCCCAGCGCGAACGGCTCGTCGAACACGCCGCGCAGCCTGTGGGCGAGGGCCATGACGTCGTCAGCCTCCACCACGTGGTGACACACGACGGCCAGCTCGTCTCCGCCGAGCCGCGCGAGCTGATCTCCGGCCCGCAAGACCCGCGCGAGCCGGCTCGCGGCGATCGCGAGAAGCTCGTCGCCGGCTTCGTGGCCGAGACTGTCGTTGACGACCTTGAAATGGTCGATGTCGAGCAGCACGAGTCCGACGCGCCCCTCGTCGGGACACGAAGCGATCGCGTCCTCCAGCCACTCCACCAGCATCACCCGGTTCGGCAGCTCGGTGAGCGGATCGTGACGCGTACGGTGCGCGAGCTCGGCCTCGATCCGGCGATGCTCGCTCACGTCGTACGCGGCGCCGACGAGTTGTTCACACACGCCGTCGGCACCGACGATCGGCGTGACATCGACCGCGACACGACGGGTGGGAACCGACGGGCCCCACTCCGCCTCGAAGGCGATCGGTCGGCGTTCGCGCGCGGCGCGGGCGAACGCCCGCACGTGCGCGACGAGCGCGTTGGCCGGAACGACGTGGCGCAGATCGCCCGTGGCGGGATGGCCCGACGACGCGTCGTCGCCGAGGAGCCGGCGGTACGCATCGTTGGTATAGACGTACCGGAACTCGTCCTGGCCGTCGACGGCGACGGCGAACACCGGATGCGGGAGCAGGT
Source organism: uncultured Actinomycetes bacterium (assembly GCA_963812205.1). Taxonomy (GTDB): domain Bacteria; phylum Actinomycetota; class Acidimicrobiia; order IMCC26256; family PALSA-610; genus PALSA-610. The sequence continues at coordinate 273,735 of CAWEUJ010000002.1, read as the reverse complement.
CGAGCAGCGCCGTATCGGTGGCACTCGTCGGCGCGAGGCCGACCGGGCCCGGCACGTCGTCGCTGTTCGTGTCGCTCGGCTGCCACCCTGTCATGTCACCGCTCCCGAAGCTCACTTCGATTGTCGGCACGATGCGGGTCGACCTGAACGCGAATCGGCCGAATCTGGTCGTCGGCCACCGTGGTCCGGCCGGTATCGTGAGCAGATGACCTGTCCGGCGTGCGGCGCGCCCGCAGCCGTTGGCGCGCGCTTTTGTTCGGAGTGCGGACAGCGCCTCATCGTGGCGGCCGACGAGCGCCGGCTGGTCACCGTGTTGATGGCCGACCTCGTCGGCTTCACCGCGCTCTCGGCCGGCAGCGACCCGGAGCAGGTGAAACGCCTCGTCGACGCGTGCTTCGACGCGCTCGTGGCCGACATCGTCGACTTCGGCGGCCACCTCGACAAGATCGTCGGCGACGAGGTGGTGGCCCTGTTCGGTGCGCCGGTGGCCCATGAGGACGACGCGGAGCGAGCGGTACGGGCGGCCCTGCGCATGCACGAGACCCTCGCGGCCCTGGCCCCCGACCTCGGCATCCGCGTGCGGATGCGCGTCGGCGTGAACACCGGCGAAGTGCTCGTCGGGGCGATGCGGGCGGGTGGCGAGGCCACCGTCATGGGTGACGTCGTGAACACCGCGCAGCGCCTCGAGAAGCTCGCGGGTCCCGGCGAGGTGATCGTCGGGCCCGCCACCTATGCCGCGACCCGCGCCGCGATTCGCTACGACGCGCTCGGGCCTCAGGGCCTGCGCGGACGCGACGAGCCCGTCGAGTCGTACCGCGCGATCGAAGCGCCCGCACCCCCCGGCCGCCGCCGGGCGCGCGAGCAGGCACCGCTGCTCGGCCGCGACGCGGAGGTCGCGACACTCGCACAGGTCGTGACCATGGCCACGCGCCGCGGGCGAGCCCAACTCGTTTTGCTCTCGGGGGAAGCCGGCGTGGGCAAGAGCCGGCTCGCGAGTGAGATCGGCCTCCTCGCCGCGCGCGACCTCGGCGCGACCGTATTGACCGGCCAGTGTGTCCCCTACGGCGACGCGAACGCGTTCGTCGCCGTCGCCGAGTCGTTGCGACGGGCAGTCGAGTGCGACGACGGCGACGCCGAAGTCGAACTCCGGGCGCGCGTCGTCGAACGCGTGAGCACGACCCTGGAGCTCGCGCCCGAGGCCCCCGAGACCGAACGCATGGTCGAGGGTCTGCTCTACCTGATCGATGGGGTGACCCGGCCGGGTGTCGACCCGACCCGGGCACGCGACGACGCGCTGCGTTCCACGATCGCCTTCTTCGAATCCCTCACGTCGAGCGGGCCGCTCGTGCTGATCCTCTCCGACCTGCACTGGGCGAGCGACGAGGCTCTCGACCTGTGCAATCGGATGCTGGCCCGCATGCACGACCGGCCGTTCGTGCTCGTCGCCACCGCCCGCCCCGGTCTCGACGATCGCTGGACCCCGGCGCCGGGCAAGCACAACGAGCTGGCGTTGCATCTCGATCCACTCGACCGCGAGTCGACCGCCGCGCTCGTGCGCGCGCTCTTCTGCGGCGAGGCCGACGAACAGACAGTCGACTTCCTGCTCGAGCGCAGCGGCGGCAACCCCTTCTTCGTCGAAGAGTTGGTGGCGTTCGTGCAAGAGACACGCGACAGCGACCGGCTCCACGAGTTGCCGGCAACTCTCCACGGCCTGGTCGCCGCCCGCCTCGACGCGCTCGAGCCCGCGGAACGGTCGCTGCTCGAGGACTGCGCGATCGTCGGCGCGAGCGGTTCGATCGCCGCCGTGCTGGCCCTGGCCGCGCGCGCCGATGCACGGAATCTCCTCGAGACATTGGCCGAACGCGACTTCCTCGCGATCGAGCACGACGACTTCCACTTCAAGTCGGAGCTCATCCACGAGATCGCGTACGGCACACTCACCAAGGCCGAGCGCGCGCGCCGCCACGCCGTGGTGGCACCCGTGCTGGCGGCGCGGGGCGAACCGGCGATCGACCAGGCCGCGCACCATCTCGCGACCGCGGCGGAGCTCGTCGCCGAGCTCGGTGCGGTCGACGGGGTCCCCGCCGACATCCGCGGGCAGGCCATCGACATGTTGATGCGTGCGGCCGAGCGCGACGAGTCGGTGGAGTCGTGGCTCCCGGCCGAACGACACCACGACCGCGCGCTCACGCTCCTCGGACCCGAGAACACCGAGGCACACCGGACCGCGCTGCTCGGTCGCGCCCGGGCGCGCATCCATCGCCGCGTGCTCGACGAGGCCCGCGACGACACGTTGAACGCGCTGATGGACGCCCGCGCCGCCGGCGACCGCGGTGACGAGGCGATCGCGCTGACGCTGCTCGGCGAGAGCGAGGCGGCGACCGGCGCGTACGACGTCGCCGAGGGAACCTTCGGCGAGGCGCTGTCGCTGTGGCGCGAGCTCGACGACGAGTCCGGCGCGGCCAACGTCTTGCGCGGCCTCGGGATGACACACCTGTTCCGTGGCGACCTCGCGCAGGCGGAGCGCTTCGTCTCCGAGGCGCTCGGCTCGTTCCGTTCCAGTGGCAACCAGCGCGGCGCCGCGTGGGCGTTGCAGAACCTCGCGTGGATCTCGTTCTCACACGGCAACACCCCGCGAGCCGAGAGCCGCCTCGAGGAATCGGCCGACCTGTTCGGCGAGCTCGGCGATTGGGGCGGGCTCAGTTGGGCCTACGGGCTCCTCGCGTTCGTCCGCTACAACCAGGGCCGGCTCGACGAGGCCGCCGCGATTGCCGAGCACATCTCGATCGAGGGCCGCGAGACCGGCAATCGATGGGCCGTCGGGATGATGGACGTGCTGCTCGCGAACGTCGCGCTGTGGAGCGGTCGGCTGCGCGAATGCGTGGAGCGCGGCAACGACGCGGTCGAGCTGTTCCGTGACATCGGCGACAACTGGGGCGAGGTGATGTCGACCGCGTCGCTCGTTCGCGCGCACGCCGAGCTCGGTCACGATTCCGAGTACGCGTCGACCCTCGAGCGCTACTACGACGTGGCCCGGACGATGCCCGACGAGGGCATGCGGCAATTCCCCGCGTTGGTGGAGGCATCCGTCCAACTCCAGCGGGGCAACGCCGCCGACGCGACGCGCATCCTCGGCTCGGTCGAGCTCGACGATCCCAACGAGCTCGGCTCGGCCGACACCGCCGCCGCGCTCGGGCTCGCGCAACTCCAACTCGGCGAACATCGAGGGCGCACTGGCCGCGCTCGAGGGCGCGTACCGGGTCGCCACCGACGACGGCCCCAAGCTCGGGGTCGGATGCCGGCTCGCGCTCACCTACGCGGCCGCGCACCGCTGCGAGGACGCGCGCGACGTCCTGCAGGAGCTGAATGAGCGCACGGGGGGTACCTATGCCGATCGCATGATCGCGTTGTGGGCCGAGAGCCTCGTGCACGTCCAGACCGGAAGCGGCGACGGCCGGGGAAGTGTCGACGCCGCCCACGCGATCGCCACCGCCACCGACGCCCGGCTGGAGCACGCGATCGCCGCGCTCGCACGGGCGTGCGTCGTGGAGGCGCTCGGCGAGGACGACGCGCGCGCGACACGGGAGGACGCCGAGCGTCAGCTCGCGTCGCTGCAGATCACGGGAGCGGGCTGGCGGCGCGTGTTCGAGGTGGCCCTGGAAGGGGTCCAAGCGCAGAGAGGGTCGAGATGACCGAGATATCGCAACGATATGCACGCCTGGCCGACGCGTTCGCGGCGAAGATCGCGGCCGTTCCCGACGACCGGTGGTCGGCGCAATCGCCGTGTCCCGATTGGACTGCGCTCGATGTCGTCCGCCACGTCGTCACCACCCAGGGGATGTTCCTCGGGCCGGTCGGAAGAGAGCTCGGCGACATCCCTTCGGTCGACCACGATCCCCTCGCGGCGTGGACCGCCGCGCGCACGGTGGTGCAGCGCGACCTCGAAGATCCCGACCGGGCCGCCGCCGAGTTCGTCGGCGCCATGGGGCAGATGACGTTCGAGTCCGCCGTCGACCGATTCCTCAACTTCGATCTCGTCGTCCACGGCTGGGATCTGGCCCGAGCGACCGGGCTCGACGATCACATCGGGCCGAACGATGTCGCCCGGGTACGCGCGGCCGCGGAATCGTTCGGCGACGCGATGCGCAGCCCGCAGGCGTTCGGACCCGCGCTCGAACCGCCACCCGACGCCGACGATCAACAGCGCCTGCTCGCGTTTCTCGGCCGCCGGCCGTAGCTCGCGCGCGCTACGGGGCGGGTTCGAGCAGGACCAGCGGAATCTCGCGCGTCGTCTTGGTCTGGTAGCCGGCGTAGTTCTTGTGGTCGGCCGTGACGAGCGGCCACAGGCGCGCCCGCTCCTCGCTCGACGCGACCCGCGCCCGCATGCGTTGCCTCGGCGCGCCCTTGTAGGCCACCTCGACGTCGGGGTTGTCCTGCAGGTTGAGGAACCACGCCGGATGCGCATCGTCACCACCGCGCGAGGCGACGACCACGATCGTCGAGCCCTCCTGTACCGGCGACGTGAGCATCACCGAGCGCGGCCGGCCACTCTTGCGACCGGTGGTGGTGAGCTCGAGCACCGGCATCCCGGAGGCCTGCCACCCCAACCGTCCGCCACTGATCTTGAGCAGCGCGCGGTGGACGCCGTTCATCGTCTTCAACACCATGTCGCTCGGCATGGCGCCGAACCTAGACGAGCGCGTGCACGAGACCGATGATGGCGCCGGCCGCGAGCACCGTCACCGTGTTCGCCTTGCCCCGCACCAGCACGGCCAGCGCCGCCGCCGCGAGCGCGCCGGTGAGCGGATCCACGATCGCACTGCGCCCGAGATCGATACCGACGCCGACCATGAGCCCGACCGCGGCGGCGTTGAGCCCGTCGAGGGCGGAACTGGTCCAGGGAAGACGGCGCAGCCGCGGCACGAGCGGTGCGAGCAACGTCATCATGACGAACGAAGGCACGAAGATGCCGAGCGTCGCCACGAGCGCGCCCCCGAAGCCGCCGACGAGGTAGCCGACGAACGTGGCGGTCGTGAACACCGGCCCGGGCGTGAACTGCCCGACCGCCACGGCATCCAGCAACTGGCGGGTCGATATCCAGTGGTAGTCGGTGACGAGATCTCGGCGTAGGAACGCGAGCAACACGTAGCCGCTCCCGAACACCACGAACCCGAGCTTGAGGAACTCGAAGAGGAGTTCGAGGAGTCGCGGCGACGGTCGCACTCGCGCGCCGCTGCCGACCACTGCGGCGGGAAGGACGGCGACGGGAAGGAACGCGGGCAGACCCGACGCGAGCCGCCGGCGATTGTCGACGAGCATCACGAAGACCGCGACACCGACGAGCGCGAACAGCACGTTGCCGCCGGCGAGGTACACCGCGCCCGTCGCGAAGCCACAGGTCGCGAGCAGGACACGACCGTGAACCGCCGTGCGCGAGAGGCTCCACACCGCCTGGGCGACGATGGCGATGACGACCGGCTTGATCCCGTAGAGCACGCCGGTGGCGCCGACGGTCGTACCCCAATGCTCGTACGCGACCGCGAGGCCGAGCACGATCAGCATCGCCGGAAGGATGAAGCAGCTCCCACCCACGATGAGGCCGGCCCAGCCCGCGCGGCGTTTTCCGAGGAGCATCGAGACCTGCGTCGACGTCGGGCCCGGGAGCGCGCTCGCCGCGCCGACGAGGTCGAGGAACTCCTGTTCGGAGACCCACGCGCGTTTGACGACGGCCTCGTCGCGCATGAGCGCGAGGTGCGCGGCCGGCCCGCCGAACCCGATGACTCCGAGCTTGGCCATCACCGCGACGACCTCGCGCAACCCCGAGCTCGCAGGCTCGGGCCGCGGTCCGGCCTCGTCCCTCACGGTCGTGCGGGCATCAGTCGGGATCGATCGGACCGGGAGCGAACGGCGCCGCGCGCAGCCGGTCGAGCACGGCATCGCACGCGCGCCCGTCGGAGAACGTGGGCGCGTGGGCGGGGATCTCACCGGACCCCACCGCGTCGCGCACGACCTCCGCGAAGCGGCGCATCGGCGCGAGATGCGCGTCGGGCTCGTCGGTACCTCCGAAATCGATCGACTCGCGCGATCCGTCCGCACGGCGGATCGTGATGCGCGACTCGCCGACGACCTCCGCCACCGCGTTCGCGCCGAACAGCGTGAAGCGCGGCGCGACGTCGGCGACCGCGGCGAAGCCACTGTCGATGGCGACCGACGCGCCGCTCGAGAGCACGAGCGACGCACTGAACCCGTCCTCGGCGGTGCAGACGTGTAGCTCACCGCGAGCATCCGGCCGCTCGGGCAGGTCGATTCGCAGCAACGCCTGCACCTCGGTCACCTCCGCGCCGAGGACGAAGCGCAGCGTGTCGATCGCGTGCGAGCCCCACGCACCGATCCACCCACCGCCCTGCGCGCGGTCGAAGAGCCATCCCCACGGCCGCAGCGGAATCCGGGACCCCGCGGAGAGGCGGGTCATCTGGACGTGCTCGACGTGGCCGATCGCGTCCTCCTCGATCATCTGCCGGAGCAGTGCCCGCGCGGGCTCGTAGCGGAACTCGAAGTTGCACAGCGCGACGACCCCGGCCGCACGCGCCTCGGCTTCGAGCTCGGCGGCTTCGTCGCCATCGAGCGCGAAGGGCTTGTCGCACAACACGGCCTTGCCTTCGGCGAGCGCGAGTCGCACGTGCGGGGCGTGCAGGAACGGCGGCGAATGCACACTGACGAGATCGACGTCGGGCCGGGTCGCCAGCGCGCGGACGGCCGCCTCGTCACGCGCCGACACGACGTCGACGACCTCGCAACCCTCGGTCTCGGCGAACACGGGCGCCACGACCCGTTTCCCGAATCCGCCACCGATGACTGCGACTCTCACTCCCCCAGCACCTCCGGCGCGGTGTCGCCGACCGGCAAATGGAATCGGCGCAGGCCCGCGTGGGTGACGGGGCCGATCGTCAAGGCCAAGAGAACGGTTCCCACCCCGACGTGACCGCCGAGGAGGTATCCGGCCCCGAGCGCGCTGCACTCGAGGACGGTGCGCACCGCCCAGATGCGATGTCCGCGGGAGGCGATGGCCGTCATGAGGCCGTCGCGCGGTCCCGGTCCCAACCCGGAGCCGATGTAGAGACCCCCGCCCACCCCGAACATCACGATCGACACGACCAGCATCGGCGCCCGCACCGCCAGCCGATGCTGTTGCGGGATCAGGTAGATCCCGAGGTTCGCGATGAAACCGACGGAAAGGGTGTTCAACACGGTCCCGACGCCCAAGCGCTGTCGCAGCGGTATCCACGCGAGCAGCACCACCAGCCCGACGAGCACCACGACGAGCCCGAACGAGAGGCCGGTCGCGTGCGCGAGTCCCTGATGAAGCACGTCCCACGGCGAGACGCCGAGCTGGGCACGCACCGACACCGAGATCGCGAAGCCCAAGACGAACAGTCCCGACACGAGCGCAGGCATGCGCCGCCGCAGTTGGCTCGCGCTCGGGAACGAGACGACCTGGGAGTAGCGCGCGTCGTCGGGTGAAGGCGCGCTCACGGCTCGAGCAACGCCGGCGAGTCCGCGTCCAGGTGCAACGTCGCGTTCGCCCGGCGGCGCAGGACCGACGCCGGCAACGCGGTCGTGATCCCCATGCGGGCGATCCTACGCGTCGAGACGCGAGAGCCGGCGGGCCGACTGGGGCGGCGGCGGTCACACCGCGAGCGCGACCTCGACCTCGATCTCGACCGCGCCACCGCGGGGCAGCGCCGCGACCCCGATCGCGGAACGGGTGTGGCGGCCCGGCTCACCGAACACCTCGAAGAGCAGCTTGCTCGCACCGTCGACGACGGCGGGCTGCTCGACGAAACCCGGCGCCGAGGCGACGAAGCCGAGCACCGTGAGGACCCGCCCGATGCGATCGAGGGAACCCAAGCCGGAACGCAGCACCGAAAGCGCGTTCAAGGCGCACCAGCGCGCCGCCTCGGCACCGTCTTCCACGGAGAGACTCAGACCCAATACGCCCGGATGCACGAGCTTGCCGGCGGTATCGCGCGGGAGCTGACCGGACGTGCGGGCCCGGTCGCCGTGCACGACGATCGCGTCGAGCGGGTCATGCGGCGGGTACGGCCCGGGCAGCTCGAGGCCCAACGTTCGCAGCCGGTCGTCGATCGCGCTCACTGCCCCCTCCCGAGAACCCGGCACCTCGGTTGCGTGGCAACGGTGATCACCGCCGCACCGCGCCCGGCATCCGCGGCAAGGTATCGCAGTACTGCCGCTCGATATGAGGATCGGATTCATCGGCCTCGGCGCGATGGGCCTGCCCATGACCCGCCACATCCTTGTGACCGCATTGATGGCCAAGGACGTCGACCTCGTCCTGCGCGAAGCGGCGCGCGCCGGTGTCGCCGCGAAGAGTGCCGACCTCGTCCGACCCGTGCTCGCGGCCGCGGTCGCCGCCGGGTACGGGCGCGAGGACTTCTCGGCACTCGGCAAGATCGTGCGTGACCGGTCCGGTCTCGCCTGAGTTCTCGGCGACCGCCCGCTCTGCGACCCCGTCGCCCGACGCGGGGGACGGCCCGGGCACTCCGGTCGAGCTCTCGGGGGGCCGTGACCCGGCTCGGGGCGCCAGACCGGCCACCGGCTACCTCGTTGGACCATAATGAAGGCCGGTGGTGGACAGTATCGACAGCTCGGTCCTGGGCGAGAGCGAAGGCAATCGGTGGCCGCGGGGCACGACCGTCGCCCTCGGCGCGTCCGGTGCGATCGGCATGGTGCTGATCACGGTCTCCGGCGTCGCCGTCGGGCCGACCGGTCCGACCGATTCGTCGGTCGAGCGGGGCATCCTCGCGCTGGTGCCGAAGGGAACGGCCGCGACCGCACTCGGTGCGCTGACGATGACCCTCGGTCTGATCCTCGTCCTCGGTGCGTGGATCGTCCTCGGCCTGCTGTTGCGACGCGGCTCCGACCTCCGACCGTTGCACCGCATCACGTTGGCGTGGGCGGCGCCGCTCCTCGTCGGGCCGCCGATCTTCAGCCGCGATCTCTACAGCTACGCGGCCGACGGGATGATGGTGGTCCGCCACATCAATCCGTACGCAAACGGGCCGGCCTCGCTCGGGGCGTCGAAGTTCCTCGCGCCCGTCAGCCACGCGTGGCTGACGACGCCATCTCCGTACGGGCCGTTCTTCTTGCGCCTCACGAACGTCGCGGTACGGCTCTCGGGCGGCAGCGTGGTCACCTCGATCATGATCCTGCGACTGCTGGAGGTCGCCGGAGTCGTACTCATCGCGATCTCGTTGCCGGCGCTCGCGCGAGCGGCCGGCAAGGACCCCGCCGCGCGGTGTGGCTCGGAGTGTGCAACCCGCTCATCTTGTTCCACTTCATCGGCGGAGGTCACAACGACGCGCTGATGATCGGACTGATCGTGGCGGGCCTCGCGGTCGCGACCACCGGCGCCCGCCGGCCGTTGCTCGGAGTCTGCCTGTGCATGCTCGCGGCCACGATCAAGATCCCCGCCGTCATCCCCGCCGGCTTCATCATCCTCGACGCGGCGCGCAACGCCCCGGCGACGCGGCGCGTCGCGTTGTTCACCAAGCTGTCGGGCCTCGGTTCCCTCTTCTTCGTCGCCGTCGCGTGGGCCTGCAACCTCGGTTGGGGTTGGGTCGGCGCGCTCGGCATCCCGGGCACGAACCGGACGCTGCTCACGCCCACCACGTTCGTCGCCCACTGGATATCGGTGGGCGTCGGCCACGAGACCGAGGTGCTCAACCTCGTCCGTACCGCGGGCGCCGCGGCTACTGCGGTCGGGGTCACGTACCTGCTGTGGCGCGCGCCCAAGATCGGAACCGCACGGGCGTGCGGGATCGCACTCGCGCTCATCGTCGCCCTCGGTCCGATCGTCCTGCCCTGGTATGCACTCTGGGGTCTGGTCGTGCTCGCCGCCGTCGGCCGCCGCATCGAGCGCGGGTTCGCGATCTTCGCTTCGGTGGTGCTGTCGATCACGGTGCAACCCTCGGGCTCGTCGATGCCCGATGTCGTGTTGATGGCCGCGGTCGTCGTACTGACGGTCCTCGCGATCGCGATCGCGTGGCGGCCCGTGCGCGCCTGGATCCGCAGTGATCTCGCGACCGCCATCGAGGAGTACCGCCGCCGCGGTCGCATCGCGCAGACGGGCGACGCGCTCCGCATCGCGGTTCCCGGCGCGTGGACCGCGCGTTCACGCCCGTCGGAGCCTCCCGCCGCCTGACCCGGCGCGTGCTCGTCGTCGCCGGATCGCGGTAGCTTCGCCGGATGGCCGTCGGGACCACGGTGCGGCGGATCGGCGCCGGCGTCGCCGCCGTTTCACTGATCGTGGCCACGGTGATCGTCGTGTTGGCCTTCCGTCACCACGGCCCCCCGAATCCGTTGTGCCAGGTGACCGCACACACCGGCACGATCACCTACACGCTCGAGACCGACCAGGCCGCGAACGCGACGACGATCGCCGCAGTCGGCAAGCGCCTCGGCCTGCCCGATCACGCGGTCACGATCGCGTTGGCGGCCGCCTTGCAGGAGTCGCGGTTGCGCAATCTGTCGTACGGCGACCGCGATTCACTCGGCCTCTTCCAGCAGCGGCCGTCGCAGGGCTGGGGCACCGCGACCGAGATCCTGACGCCGAGCTACGCCGCGGCCGCCTTCTACCGCGCGCTCGAGAAGGTCAGCGGTTGGCAGACGCTGCCGCTGACGGTCGCCGCGCAGAAGGTGCAGATCAGCGGCGCCCCCACCGCGTACGCGCAATGGGAGTCCGAGGCGCGCGCGCTCGCGTCGGCGTTCACGGGCGAGACCGAAGCCGCTCTCGTGTGCCGCTTCGCTCTCGCCCGTTCGCACGATGCCCCGCCGGCGATCGAGCCCGATCTGGGCAACGAGCTCGGCGTGACGTCACTCGATGCCGCGTTCAGCGTGCCGGGCGGGTGGACGGTGGCGAGCTGGCTCGTCGGTCACGCCCGGCAGTACCGGGTCACGACGGTCTCGTTCCGCGGACGTGAGTGGCGGGCATCGACGGGACGCTGGCGTTCCGCGACACCGAATGACAACCGGGTCCGGTACGTCCAACAAGCGGCCGCGAGCTGACACGATGTGAGGTTGCTCGCACGGAGCTGCCGTCAGGTCCGGAGATGCCGTCACGTCCGGAGATGGTCGTGCGGGGCGAGGAACCGGGCCTGACCCGTGGGCGCGTGGTCCTCGTCGAGCCAGCGGCTCGAGGCGGCGTACGCGCGGTCGATGAGCTCGGCGGAATGCGAGAAGTCGACCGGGGAGACGTCGAGCGGGCACAACGGGGGCAGGACCCGCAGCTCCACCTGTGATTCGTAGCGATCGATATCGACGGCGAGCTGTTTGTGCAGCAACAGGCTGAGCGCGTGCAGCGCCATCGCGAGCGCGCTCGCGGGTGGCTCCGCGAGCGCGCACGCGTGCCCGGCACACAGCACCCAGATCTGGTCGACGCCCGGCATCGCGACTGCGTGCGAGATCGGGGTGTTGTTGCCGACTCCGCCGTCCATGTACGCGACGCCCGCGATCCGAACGGGATCGAACAGCGCCGGGAGCGCCGCGCTCGCGAGTACCGAATCCACCGCCGGCCCCGACGACAGCAAGACGTCGCGGCCCGTGAGCACCTCGACCGCCACGACGTGCAACGGGACGGGCGCCTCGTCGAGGCGCGCGAACGACACATGCCGATCGATCAACGCGCGTAACGGGCGCGGCGTCGAAGAAGCTGCGGCGTCGGCCCGCGAACGCCAAGAACCCCCGGAGCGGATCGGCCGGGAAGACGTCGCCCCGGTGCAGGCGCTTCCACACCTCGGCGAGGTCGTCGATCGGCGCGTCGGGGTGTCCCGCCAGCCACGCGCCGTTGAGCGCCCCGACCGACGTCCCGACGATCACATCCGGGCGGATTCCGCGCTCCGCCAGCGCCGCCAGCATCCCGACCTCGACCGCGCCGAGGCTCGCGCCCCCCGAGAGAACGAATGCGACCGCCACCGGCAAAACGCTAGCGGCGAACCGGAGCGCGATCGGCGCCCAATCCGGTGCAAGCGTCCGGAATGGAACGACCTCCCGATGCCACGAAGCGCTCTCGCCGGGCGGCCGCCGGCGGTCAATTGTCACGAACCGTGGTGCGCACACGGACATTTGGGTGGCAATCGCCGGGGACGGGCTCAGCCGTCGGCAGCCAAGGCCGATGTGAGCCCGAGAACGGGCCACGCGAGCACCGTCGGCGAGTCGGGTATGCGCAACGCCACACAGATGTCCACGCGAGCAAGAGTCGTCGGCGCCGTGATCGCCGTCGCGCTCGTCGCCGTTGCGACCGCGAGCCCCGCACCTGCGGCGCCGCCGGAGTTCGACAGCGGAGCCGGGTTCCCGACGGTCGACAACTTCAATCCGGTCACGTTGAACGGCACCGAACAGCTCACCTCGGCCAGCATCGCCCCGTTCGTCATCACCGACTCTTCCGGCACGTTTGCCGGTTGGCACGTCACACTGGCCGTCCCCGACTTCCAAAACGGCACCGGCGCGGATTGCTCCACGGGCGCGACGGCGGCGATCGCGGGTGCGAACGTCTCGATGAACGCGCCCGTGGTGACTCCCGGCGACGGGCTGACCGTCATGACCGGCGTGACGTCGGCGGGATTCACCGACTTCACGACGCCGAGAACGATCATCGCGGCCGCGGCCGGCGACGGAGCCGGGACCTACGACGTTGCCCCGGAGATCCTCCGGCTCATCGTTCCGGCGAACAGCCTGGCCGGCACGTACTGCACCCAGGCGACCATCGCGATCACGTCCGGCCCGTAGCGACGCCGGCTGTGTCGTCGCGTTCGCGGTGCGATCCGCCGAGCACGACGCGCGCGGTCAGGACGAGGGTGATGATCAACACGAACGCTGACAACGCCATCAGCGGTAGGGAGATGAACCCGAACTCCCACACGTACCGAACCGTGCACGGTTCGGTGACGGTGCAGAACGACGAGTGTTGACTCGGGAACGCTTGCAGCTGCGTGTGATAGATCGCGAACGCCGCCCCGATCAGCGCCGGAGGTGCGACATACCACCACACCCGCCCGTCGCGGCGGAACGCGGCCACCAAGAGCGTCACGCCGAGGGGGTACATCGCGATTCGCTGGTACCAGCAGAGCTTGCACGGGATGAAGTGCGCAATCTCGGAGAAATAGAGGCTGCCGCATGTCGTCACGATCGCGACGAGCGCCGCTATCCACAGCGCGACGTGGCCGACATCATCGAAGACGACCGCGAGCGACGAATCCGGCGCGCGCCGGTGCACGGCGGCAAGGAGCCACAGCCCGACCGTTGCCGCCCACGCGGCGATGGTGAGAAGCGCGAAGAACAGCGAGAACGACGACGTGCTCATCGAAGCGGACGACCGACGGGCGCTCCCGGCAGCCCTGCGGCAACGCGGATCTGTCGGCTCACGCAGTTCGCCGCGACCGAACGCCGCCCGGATCGTCGTTCACGATCAACGTCGGTCGGGGCGGTCGGGCACTCCGATCCCACCTTCGTCGCGGATGGTCGGCCCTTCGGGTGCGCCCCGGCCAACCGCGACGCGCCGCGAGCAGCCAGACGACAAGCAATCCGGATAGCTCGAGCGCGTGCTGGGTCTCACCCAGCGCCGGTGTGATGCCCTGAACGATGTCGGCAACCGCGGCGCCGACCATAGCCGCGGCCAGCGCGGCAGTCAGGGGCACCAACGCCCGCGCCTTCGCGGGCCGAAGAGCGACGACGATGAGCCCGATCGCGTAGGCGATCTGGAACGCACCGAGATGGCGCTGCATGTGCACGTCGCCGGCCACGGTCGACGCGTGCCCCACCAGGTCCGGGACGGCGAGTACCAACTCACCTATCGAGATCAGGAGGAGGGCCGCCCGCATGCCCCACCAGACCTCGCCCCGCTCGATCCGGGCCGCCATTGCGACGATTCCGGCCGAGAGGTCGATCCGGTGCTCGGCCGGCCGCGGGCCGATGCCCCCGAGCGCGATGGCAAACGCCGCGCAATCGGCACAGCCTTGCAGATGCCAGGCGACGACCGAGCCGGGAATCCCGGCGGATTCTTGATCAGCCCGGGCCGACAACGCAGCCTGGATGGTTTCGCACTCCATGCACGCAGGGTCGCCCGGTGCGGGCGTCGAGTTCCAAAGTTGCGCCATTCCGGCCGACCAGCGCCGTTCCGCCACAATGTCGTCATGACCGACGACGGCCTCACGTTGCTTGCGCAGGCCGCAGCTCATGGTGACGACCGGGCCTTACGGGAGCTCGTTGTCGCGACGCAGGATTCCGTACTTCGGCTTTGCGCAGTTCTCTCGTCGCCGTCCGAGGCAGAGGATCTCGCCCAGGAGACGTACCTCCGGGCGCTCCAGGCGCTCCCCCGATTCCGGTTCGACGCACCTGTGCGCGCGTGGCTCTTTGCGATCGCGCGCAACGTCTGCGCCGACCAGATCCGGCGCCGCGTCCGCCGCAGGCCCATCGAACAGAAGGTTGCGTCGCCCGGGGAGACGAACCTCGACCTGGCCGACGTCGAGCTCGGTGAACTGGTCCGCGCGCTCGACGACGAGAAGCGAACCGCGTTCATCCTGACGCAAGTCGTGGGGATGTCGTACGAAGAAGCGGCCGCCGTGTGCGAGTGCCCGGTGGGAACGATTCGGTCGCGCGTGGCGAGGGCGCGCGCTTACCTGGCGTCCGCGGTTCGCCAAGCCGACGCCAGTTGACGGCGCACTCAACCGAGTCGCTTCTCGAGTTGGCGGATCGTCGCGTTGGCGCAGGCGGACGTCGGCTGGTCGTGGGTCAAGGTGCACATGGCCGCGGTCATCGTGTTCGCCGCGCCGACGACCCCCTGGGCGATCGCAGCGGTCGGGTCCGACAACGCGCCCGCGATCTCGTCTGCCGACTTGCCCTGCAGGACCGCCGCGTCGTAGGTCGCGCCGCTGATGAGGAACTTGCCACCGAAGTCGACGAACGGGATGGCGCCGGCCGAGGTCGCGCTCACGTACGGCGGCGCGTCGAAGGTCGCCAGTAGCTGTTGTTGTTCCGGTGTCGGCGTCTCGAGCTTCTTGTAGCTGCCGTCACTCGCGAGTTGGTTGGTATTCAGCTCCACGGGTTCGAACACGAGATAGCGGCTGGAGTATGCCGACCGGTAGAACGAGAAGGTGTTCGTGTTCGGGAACGTGTCGTAGCCCGACGAATGCGTCAACGACAAGCCGCTGAACGTTCCGAAGCGGGACAACGCAACGACGACCGCCCAACGCTCCGCGGCGCAGTACGGGCAATATTCGGCACCGATGTAGATGACCCGCGGCATACCGTCCGTCGTCAGGGCGGCGCCGTCAATGCGGTCGGGCAACCGGGTCGACGTTCCGGCACCGACCTCGGCGGAAACCGACGCGGGGATGGATGTCACCTTCGCGAGCAGCGGTGCGGGCACCGGCGACCGCACCGCGGCCGTTCCGGAACCGCTCCTCGCCGCGATCGCCCAGGCGGCGCCGAGCACAACGACGACCACGATCGCAACCCACGGGATGCGACCCGCTCGCCGTTGGCGCGCCCGGACCTCAGCACTCCGGGCGCCGCCGTGGCCGGCGCGAGTCCTTGGCGATTTCCCAGCCATCGGCGTTCAGGTCGCGTTCGGGCCGCGCAAAGTTCCATCGCAGCCGCGAAACATCTCGCCGGCCGGCGACGACCCGGGCTATGACTGCTGGTCGGGGATGATCGCGTAGGTCGAGAAGCACATCTCGTCTTCGGTGCCCTCGGCGAACACGATGTACTTCGGCGGACGGTTCGGATCGAGCGCGCGATCCCACGAGCACTGCATCCGGATCGTTTGCCCGGCGTCGACGTGGATCGGCTTCGCCAGCGCGTAGTTCATCTGCCAGTCGAAGTTCCATGTCGGGATGTCGAGCAACACCGTCGGATGTGCGGTCTGCGGATCGAGCGTCAACCGGAACGTCTTGCCGAGCGTGTGCTCGTGCCCGAACACCGACACGATCGTGCCCGACTCCGCGACGGTGTAGTCGCACGTCGACGACGCCATGCCGTCGTGGAACGTCGCGGCGAGCTGGTCGGCCGTCTTGCCGCAGAGCCCGAGCAACGCCGTTTCCGCGCCCGCACCGATACCGCCGTAGAGGCGGACGTCGTCGGCGAGCGCGGCGTTGCGGTTGCACAACGGGGCGGTCTGGCCGGGCATGCACGGGAGCTCGACCGGCGCGATCGGATTGATGATGTCGATCGTCTTGAAGTGCGCGGTACCCGGATCGGTCTGGATCGCGACGGTGGTGCGGTCCGGCACCGGCGTCGTGTCGTAGTGGTAGTGCATCTGCAGCACGAGTGCGTCGCCCGGCTGCAACAGGATCCCGGAGTGTTCGGGATACTGCACGGGGTCCTGGCCGGGCACCCAACCGGCGATGAGCCCGGCCTGACCGGTGAACCCCGGCACCCGGTGCCGCGTCGAATCGTGCTGCGTCGACCGCAGCTCGACTGTCCCGTAACAACTCCAGCCCGGCTTGCCGTCGCGACCGGAGATCGCGCGCCCCGCAGCAACTTGCGACGCGTCGATATGGAAGAGCTGGACGTGGTGGATCTCGGCGCGCTGGTCGGGTGTGACCTGGTAGCCGGTGATGAACGTCGGCTTGGTGACGTGCGGGTCGAGAACGAAACAGCGGTAGTCGTTCGGCACGGTGAGCGACCCGGCGTACGCCTGCGGCATCTGCAGCACCACGTCGCGCCGGGGCGCGGGCACCTTCGGGCCACCCTTGGGCGTGATCGGCGTCGAAGCGGGGACGTCGAGCGGACCGCCGGCCTTCGCCCACTTGACGATGGCGTCGATCGTCGGCTGGTCGAGGCGCTTCGAGTTCATCAACGCGACACCGTGCGCCGATGCCGGCCACGGCGGCATGTACCCGCCCTCGACGACCGTTCCGATGCCGTCGGAGATCTTGGCCGCGTCGGCCGCGGTCGCGAGCGACCAGTGCGCCGCGCCGACCTGGCCGGGCGTGTGGCACGACGCGCAGTTGGCCTGCAGCGCCGGCATGATCACGCTCGCGAACGAGGGGCTGTCCTTCGGACGCGGCGCCGATGCCGGGGCGGCGATCGAGGCGGGAATGGTGAACTTCGACGGATCGAGCGCGGTCAGCTGCATCGTGAGCGTGACGTCGTCGGACGTGCTGACGAGGCCCGCGATACTGACCGGCCCGATGCCGAACGTCGACATCTTCACTTTCGCGGTCGCGGTCGCGGTGAGCTTCCCGGAACTGACGGCCGCGTCGACACTCCACGCGACCGGCGCGGTCGTCTTCTTCACGGTGAGCCGGCTCGCCATCGAGAAGTGATACTGCGTACCGTCGGCGATCGACGCGGGCATGCCGGTAAAGCCGGTCGCGGTGAGGTCGGCGAGCGGGTAGTCGTGCGAGTCGAGGTTGTCCTGGCGCATACGAGCATCGCGGAGGTTGTTGTCGGAGTGCAGCTGTTCGACGTTGACGACGATCTGGCCGATCCGGCTTGCCGCGGGATGCGCGGCGTCGACCGCGATGTCGCCGGCGATCCCGTTGGTCGTACCGACGGCCCGGTTCGCGCTGTGACCGAACAGCTTCTCGTCGACCGCGTACGTGACACTCGAGGCAGTCGGATCGATGCGATAGATCTTCTCGCCCGCGCCGGCAACCAGATGCGGCGCGGGCGGAACGGTGTAGCTGACCACACTGAACTTCGCCGACGTCAGCGTGCGATACTCCCGCCACGCGTATACGCCGACCGCCGTCGCGGCCACGGCGACCGCCGCCAACGTCCAGCGAAGCCAGTGGCGCGCGAGCAATCCACGGACGCGGCCTGCCGAAGCCGCGGCGTCGTCGCCGGGCCGCGTCGCGATCGAGGTCACGAGGGAACCTCGTCATTCGAAGAACACGATGATGCAGGCTTCATCTGACCGCGTCGTCCCCCGTTGCCGCGCCGACCGATCCGCTGGATCATAGGTTCGGTGCGTCTCAGGGGCGAACGGCGAACTGGTAGCCGCTGCGGAAGACCGGTTGGAGCCGGACGAAGTCGCCGGTGTGCGTCGCAGAGATCGTCATGCCGTTGCCCACGTACATGCCGACGTGATGATGGTCCGGGTAATAGATGACGAGGTCGCCGGGCTCGAGCGCGTTGTCGGGGACCCGGGGGAACATGTTGCCTTGGGCGATCGATCCGTGGGGCATCGACACGCCGGCCTGCGCCCAGGCCATCATCGTGAGGCCGGAACAGTCGTAGGCGTCGGGCCCGACGCCGGCATAGCGGTAGGGCTTGCCGAGCTGGGCCTTCGCGTACGCCACCGCGGTCGCCGCGCCGGGTGACGGTGCAGGGGCGTTAGGGACGGCGAGATTCGCGGGGTCGGCGCCCGGCGTACCGCGCGACGCGTTCGACGCCGCCGGCACCGGCGATGTGTTGTCCGCGGCGGGCGCGGTCGAGCGCGCCGCGAGGAGATGCAGGCGCGCGACTTCGGCATCGCTGCGCGCCTTCTCGGCCGCGGCCTGGCGCGCCCGGTCCTGCTCGATGAGTGTCGCGAGCTCACCCTTCACCTGCGAAAGCAGGCGGGCCTGCGCACGGTTCGCGGACTCGACCTCGCCGCGGCTGGCATCGATCGCGTCGACCTGCGCCTGAGCGCCCTTGCGCGCGATCTCAAGTGCGGTGCGGCTTGCCTGAAGGTCTTGACGGGATGCGGTGAGTTGGCCGAGCAATCGCCGGTCGCGCTCGGCGGTCGTCTCGGCGTACTTCGCCCGGCTCGCGACATCGCTCACACTCGAGACGTTGATCGAGTCGAGCGGCGTTTGGATTCCCGCGTTCATGTAGATCGACGCGGCGCGGTGCCCGACCATTCGCTCGATGCGATCGGTCTCGGCTTGTGCAGCACGCGTGCGCGCCTGCACGTTGGCGATCTTTGCCGTCTCGGCGTCGAGACTCAGCTTCGCGGCGTCGTACCGTTCGGCCAACATCGAGATCTTCTCGCCGTTGGTGTCGATCGCCTGTTGGAGCCGGGCGGCCTCCGCCTTCTTGTCGTTGACCGTCGAGGCCGACGCAGTCGCGGGAGCCGCCAAACCGGTGAGGCCTGCGATGCACATCCCGGCAATGGCGAGGCGTGCGAAACGGTGCTTCATGGGGACTTCCTGACGTGTGGTCGATGGTCCTTGCGGAGCGCTGTTCGCGCGGATGCCGACCACGCGGCCGGCACCAACGTCATTGTACGACCTCGGGTCGCAATGCATTGGCTTCTGGGCGTTCGCGACCGACGGCATGGCGATCGTTGCACGGTGCACGTCATGTGCATTCCCTGAGCGCCAAGGCCGTGACCGGGTTCGCGCGACGCGACGCCGGCCGTCGAATCCGCGCTTACCGCTTCGGTGTCGTCGCCTCGAAGATCTGGAACGCGAGCGGGATGCGCGACGTCTCGTTGTCGATGCGGAACTGCACCATGTGCTCTTCGACCGCGGCTCGCGCGTCGGGCAGTTGCGCTTCGCCTACGCCCATGAAGGTGAGCTGCGCGTCGTCGACGACGACTTCGCGCGCGACATCGACCGTCAGGTCGTGCGGGGTGCGTCGAATGTCGACGAGGTTGGCCGAGCGGAGGATGTCGATGGTCCGTTCGGGATCGGCGAACGAGAACGGACCGGTCTGGCTCTTCCCGGGCACCAACGGCGGCGGCGCCGGAAGGAACCGGGCGATCGCCGCCCCCACGAACCACGGGTTTTCCTCGAGCGATCGCCAGCACGCGAACGCGATGCGACCGCCGGGCTTGAGGTGTCGAGCGACGTTCGTGAATGCCGCCACCGGCTCGTCGAAGAACATGACGCCGAACTGGCTCATCGCGACATCGAAGGGGCCGCCGTCGACGGACGCGGATTGCATGTCAACCACCACGAAGGTGACGTTGGCCGCACCCGCGTCGCGCGCACGCTGCTCGGCCAGACTCGTGATCGGGCCCGAGAGATCGGCGCCGACAACTGCACCGTCGGCGCCGACCGCGCGACCCGCCGCGATCGTCGTCCGCCCGCCGCCACACCCGATGTCGAGCACGCGCTCGCCTGTCTGCAACGACACGGCGTCGAGCAGATACGGCGTTACCTCGCCGGTGAGCCTCTCGCGCTTCGGCCACGCCGACGTCCAGTGTTCGTCATTCCAACGTCGACGCTCGGCGTCGTTGTCCGTCACGATTGCCCTCCTCACGTGACCGCCGGGCATCCCTCGGTCGCAGTGTCGCCGAGCAGGCGATCACAACGATGCACGTCGCGACAAGTCGCGGACACGGTTTCCCCAGGTAAGGTGCGTGGGCCCGGCTGGGATCGAACCAGCGACCGAGGGATTATGAGTCCCCTGCTCTGACCACTGAGCTACAGGCCCTGCGCGTCAGAGCGTACGTGGCGGCGCCCGAGCACTGCCGAAACGGATACCGAGACGGTCGGCGCCCACGCACCGACGACCACCATCACCCCACCGGCCAGCGCGAGCTTCGGGCCGAGACCCAGGCGGGCGAGACCGGCCAGACGAAGAAACGCTGCGCACGTCAGCAGCACGACGAGCAGCGCGCCAAGGGCAACGGCCCGCGCCGCTCGCTCACGCGCGCCGAGCACCCCGAACGCGATCCAGCTCACCGCGCCCAGCGCGGGCACGAGGTACCAGAGCACCGTCAGCCGGCCCGACGACAACGCGGGGTCGTGGCGGCCCAACGCGACGAGCGCGTCGACGAGCGCGTGACCGCGCAGCCCGCTTCCCGCGCCACGCGCAATCCAATGCACGAACGCGGAAGCGACGAGCGCGCCGCCCCCCGCGAGGTAGCAGGCGTCGGCGAGCAACACGCGCCGACGTGCGCCCTCATCCACCCGGAACCGAGCTCGTCGCGGAGCTGTACGACCCGCCGCCGTTCTGACCGATGCACTTGATGCTCGTCCCCGGGTCAACTCCCCCGGGCAGGACGATCGGCTTGCCGTCCGGGCCGATCAGCTCCCCGTTGGGACCGATCGACACGCCAGGACTCGAGCCGTTGGCGCCGCAGGTAGCGGCCGGCGCCGTCGGAGCGGTGACCGAGAGGTCCCCGCTCGCGCTCCCCGACGACGAACACGACGAGCCGGTGATCGCGTAGGAACAGGACCCGAACGTGTTGGTCTTGACCTTCGCGCGCGCCGGTGCGTCGGCTGCGTCCCAGATCGTCACCGTCGTGTCGCCCGGGCCGCCGAAGCCATCGGGCTGGACGACAACGATGTAGGTCCCGTCGGCGGGGAGCGTCAGCGGCTGGCCCCCGACGATGCCCGCGGCTTCGTCCAGCTCGGCTCCGCCCGGAGCGAAGATCCGAACACCGGCCGCGGGGATGTCCGAGAAAGGGCTCGCGGGTTTGGCGGTCGACGTCGCGGGCGACGTCGCGAGACCGAGCAACTGCTCCCCCGCATGACCGGCGAACGTCAGCACCCGAATGCCGTTGAGGGCACCCGAATGCACAACGATGGGCCGACCGAGGGTGAGCGAGCCATCCGGCGGGATCTGGTCGGGGATGTTCAGCATCGTGAACAGCGACCGCCGGTCGATCGACGAGACGAAGCGGTCGACGATATCGAGGACGGTTCCGACCGGGCTGACGAACCACCGACCACCCTGCTTCACCACGCTGATCTGCGAACTGCGGTCGACGCTCTGGAAAAGCATGGCCCGCGGCGAGATGAACGCGAACGACTGGGAGCCGCACGGAAGACCCACGTACGTATCGACCCCGGAGTGCGGCGGGGTGAAGCAGCCGCCGTCGAGTGACCACTTGCCGCTCTCGGCGGTGCCCGACGCCTGCAGGGTTACCTTGGCCGTGTCCCCACTCACCTGAGCGGTCGTCGTCATCGCATCGATCGTGAAGTTCGACTGGGAACCTTGGTCGACGAGCGAGATGATCGCAGCCCGGTAGTCGTATACCGGGATCTCGCTCGGCGGGAGCATCGTCAGGAGCTTCGGCCAGTCACCGCGTGCGAGCGCGCGCATCGAATCCTGCACCGCCGCATCGGGGGAATCGGCGCCGAGGTTCGAGACGTTCCGCACGCCCGAACCGAAATCGGCGGGGGCGGCCCGGTGGTACTCGCGGACGTACTCGAGCACGGTGTACGCCACGCTCACGTACCAGTGCCCGTCCTCACGCACGGCGACCACGAAGGTCGGCAGGTTGGTGTGGTCGGCGACCTTGGCGAGGTCGTACTGCACGTGATCGTCGTGCGCGCCGCGCAACACCTTCTGCATGATCGCGGAGAACTGCGCCTTGTGTGTGCTCGCCGACAGGGAGCCGCCGTCGATCGTGACCTTGGCGAACCCGTCGCCGAGTGTCTGCGTGGAGAGATTCAATCCCGCGACTGCGAAGTCGACGCCCGCGAGCGGCGCACCCGCGGTCTGCACGAGCTCCAGCTCCTTCGCCTTCTTCGCGGCCGCATCGAGGGTTCCGTGGAGGGAGCGCACCTCGTCGGGCGCGAGCACGTCGGCCGCGGCCAGCGGATCCTCGTGCGAGATCGCGTCGGCCAACTGTCGCACGGCGCCCTCGGGTGAGCTGGAACCGCCGCCGCCCCCGACCGCAGCACTCACGGCGAGCGCGCCGACCAGCACGAGCGCGGCGACACCCGCCGCCGCGACCATCGATGCCAGCGGTCGGCGCCGGCGCCGCGCCGGCGGTTCGGCCGTCACGAACGGGATCGGATCGAGATCACCGTCGTCGCTCGCGACACCGCGCCCAATGGCCGAGCCGGTGAATCCGGCCGCGTTCGCGTCATCGGTTGCCGCGGCCAGCACCTCGTCGAAGCCGCGCGGCGTGCCGCGCCGCGCGAGCTCGTTCAACGCGTCGTTCAAGGCGTCGTGCATGTCACTCACCTTCGACCTCCGATGGTCAGCTCGGCCCGCAGCCGGCGCCGGGCTCGCATCAACGCCACGCGCGCGCTGCTGTTCGACATCCCGACGACGTCGGCCGCCTCCGCGACCGGTTGGCCCTCGATCTCGACGAGATACATGAGCGCGCGGACCCGCGGCTGCACCCGCAGGAGATCTCCGAGATCGCTCGGGTAAGTGTCGGCGGTGGCGGGCGCCGCCTCGATCCGGCGCAGCACGCCGTTGGTCCGGGTCGACCGCCGGCGCTCGTCCGTGGCGAGATTCGCGATCACCCGGCGCAGGTACGGCCCGAGGTCGAGGATCTCACCGGGGTCCCTCGACAGCACCTTGGCCAGCGCGTCTTGGACGAGGTCGTCCGGATCGACGTCCCAGCGGCCGATGACGGCCGCGAAGCGCCGGAGCGGCTCGTACAACGTCCGTAGGCGCTGGATCGCCTCGGGATCCCACCGCTCTTCGCATCCCACCCGGGCCCCACCCCCGCCTGCACCGGTGCGCTCCATGCTGTCCCACACACGACATGGACGCCCGGGAACGACCGGATGTGACACCCGGGGACAACGATGGGCTCCGGGGGAGAGGCTCGAACTCTCAACCTACGGATTAACAGTCCGCCGCTCTGCCAATTGAGCTACCCCGGAATGGCGCCCGACAATAGCAGTGCCTCTCGGGCGGGCTAGGACTCTTCGAGGTAGTCGCGGAGCCGTTGCGAGCGGGTGGGATGACGCAGCTTCGCCAAAGTCTTCGACTCGATCTGGCGAATGCGCTCACGGGTGACACCGAATTCCTTGCCGACCTCTTCGAGCGTGCGGATCTGGCCGTCGTCGAGACCGAAGCGCAGACGCACGACCGCACGCTCGCGATCGTTCAACTCCTGCAGCGCTTCTTCGATCGCCTCGCTCAGCAACGCGCGCGCCGCGGCCGTAGCCGGCGCGATCACGTTGGGGTCCTCGACGAAGTCACCGAGGAGACTGTCGTCCTCCTCCCCCACCGGAGTCTCGAGCGAGACGGGTTCCTGCGCGATGCGTTGGATCTCGCGCACCTTGTCGGGCGTCATCTCGACCTTGGCCGCGATCTCCTCGACCGTCGGTTCGCGCCCGAGCTCTTGCAGCATCTGGCGCGAGATGCGCAGCACCTTGTTCATCGTCTCGACCATGTGCACCGGGATACGGATGGTGCGGGCCTGGTCGGCGATGGCACGGGTGATGGCCTGACGGATCCACCAGGTGGCATACGTCGAGAACTTGAAGCCCTTCGTGTAGTCGAACTTCTCGACCGCACGGATCAGACCGAGGTTGCCCTCTTGAATGAGATCGAGCAACGCCATGCCGCGACCGACGTAACGCTTCGCGATCGAAACGACGAGACGCAGGTTGGCCTCGGTCAGCTGGCGCCGGGCGAGCTCACCGTCGCGCTTGACCGCATGCAGGCTCGACCGCTGGTTCTCGCTGATCTCGATCGGTTCTCCGTCGGCGTCGAGACCGCTCAGCTTCTCGCGCGCGAGCAGCCCGGCCTCGATCCGCTTGGCCAGCGTGACCTCTTGCTCGGCCGTGAGGAGCGGGACCTTGCCGATCTCCTTGAGGTACATCCGGACGGGGTCGAAGCTCCCGCTCTCGGAGTGGGTCGGACGTTGCCGCGGCGCGCACCGACACGAGATCGGGATCGGGCTCGTCGTACGACGCGCCGCGCGATCCGGCTCCCGGCCGCGCGGCCGCGCTCGGCCGGTGCTCGGCTCGCCTCGGCGCGGGCGCGGGTGCGGGCGCCACCGCGGCACCGGTACCGCGCCGCTCGTCTTCGAGCTTGAGCTCTTCGGCGATCTCGTCGAGCACCTTGATGCCGCGCGACTCGAACATGTCCCAGAGATCGCGCAGCTCGTCGGCGTCGGGTTCGAGATCGGGGAACGCGGCGAAGATCTCACCGGTCGTGATGAAGCCGCGCTCGCGTACCTGAGCGAGCACGTCGTCGACGGCCGAGGGCGCGTCATCGGTCGAGGTGGTGCCGGTCGACGCGGACGCGGTCTCGATCGAGACGGTCTCGATCGACACGGTTTCCGCAACAACGTCGGGCCCGTCGCCGGACCCGGTGATATCAGGCTCCGGAGTCTGCGTCATCGATGATCCACGTTACCAACTGCTCGGCCACGACCTCGGCCGCGTCCCAATGCTCCGATGCGCGCGCGTTCGTGAGCTCGTCGAGGCGCGTCTTGATCTCGGAGGTACGTGGGTCTTCATGCCTCAGCATCGACGACAGAAGTCGCTGACTTGACGCTTCGACCAGGTTGACCACCACGCGGGTTGCCAGTTCGTCGGTGGGGCCGCGATCGTCGAGATCCTCGACTGCGAGCCGCTGCAACAGGCCCGCGACCTCGGGCGATCGCGCGCTCGAGGCACTCGTGCCAGGGCAGCTCCGTCATGCCGGCAAACGCCGCGCGCGCGAGAGGATCGGCGAACAGAGCCACGTCGAGACGGCCGCTCATGAGCTCCGGCGCCTGCACGGCCCAACGCAACGCGTCGAGCTCACGCCGATCGACGGACGGCTCGACCGGATTTGGCGCCGATTCGGACGCGGCGCGGACGTGCGGTTTGGAGCGCACCTGACCGACGGCCTCTCGCACCCGATCGGGCTCGATGTCGAGCCGGCCCGCGAGCTTCATCACGTACTGATCGCGCACGAGGTCGTTCGGATGTTCGGCGATGAGCACCGCGCCCTCTTGCGCGGCGCGCGCCCGCCCTTCGAGTGACGACATGTCGGCCGCACGCAACAGACGGTCGAGGCGGAACTCGAGGAAGGGCATCGCACCCTTCACGGCCCCGACGAGCTGTTGCGGATCGTCCTTCCACACTTCGGCGGGATCGCGACCTGCGGGAAGATCCGCGACCTGGAACTGCACCTCGAAGCGTTGCTCCCACTGGTAGCACCGCTCGGCCGCGGCTTGGCCGGCGGCATCGGCGTCGTACGCGAGCGTCACCTTCCGGGCAAGGTTCTTCAGCGTGAGGAAGTGGTCGTCGGCGAGCGCGGTGCCGCAGGTCGCGACGGCGATGGGAACGCCCGCGAGCGCGAACGCCATGACGTCGGTGTAGCCCTCGCAGATCACCACTTCACCTTGCGCGACGATCTCGCCCTTGGCGAAGTTCAAGCCGTAGAGCAATCGCGACTTGTGGTAGATCGCGGTCTCGGCCGTGTTCTTGTACTTCGGGCCCTCATCGGTGAGCGTCCGGCCGCCGAACCCGACGGGATCGCCGCGCGTGTCCCAGATCGGGAACATCAGGCGCCCGCGGATCGCGTCCTGCAGCTTGTTCGCCCGGTTCACGAACGCGAGGCCGGCATCGACGATGTCCTGGCGGGAGAACTTCGCTTTTTGGAGGTGCGCGCTCGACCGGGTCGTAACCCTCGGGCGCCCAACCGAGCGAGAACTTGCGCACCGCGTCGCCGTCGAAGCCGCGGCTGCGCAGGTAGCGCCGGCCGAGGCCGCCGTCGGGCGCCTCGATCAGGCGCTGGTGGTAGAAGTCGATCGCCGCCGCGTACGGCTTCGTGCAGTCGTTGTTTGCGTTTGCGTTCCTCGGAGAACGACGCGTCGTCGTAACGCAGTGTGATGTTGGCGCGCGCCGGCGAGGCGTTCGATCGTCTCGACGAAATCGAGATGTTCGACCTCGCGCACGAACGTGATCGCGTCGCCGCTCTTTTGGCAACCGAAGCAATGCCAGACGCCCTTGTCAGGGCTCACCGAAAATGACGGCGTCTTCTCCTGGTGGAACGGGCACAAACCTTGGAACCGACGCCCGACGCGCTTGAGCGCGACATGCTCACTCACCAGCGCGACGAGATCCGTCGCCTCCCGCACTCGCGCGACGTCGTCGTCGAGAATGCCCATCGCGTTGCAGGTTATGGGCTCGCGGAGAGGCTCACACGCCCCGAGGCAGGTCTTCGGGACGCCAACCCAAGCAACTCGACACCGAGCCCGAGCGCGTAGCGATCGGTCATGCCGCTCACGTAGCGAACCGCGACCGCGGCCGCCTCGAGCGAGCTCGGCGTGAGGTCGGCGTGCATCCCGGTGGCGGCCGGTGGCATACGCGTGGGCGCGTCGACGAAGAAGTCGACGAGGCCGCTCAGGAGGCCGACGACCTTTTCCGCCTGCCGCCGGGCGGCGGGGCGCAGGTAGATCCGGTCGAAGTTGAACGCCCGGAACGCGGCCAGGGCCCCGGCGGCCGGCTCGGTCATCCCGACCCGGCCGGTTCGATCGATGGCGTCGAGGACCGCCGTCACGAAGACGCCGATCTGTCGGGAGGCCTTGCGCCCGACGACGGCCGCGACGGCTTCCGGCAGGTCGGCCGGCGTCAGGATGCCGGCCCGGACCGCGTCGTCGAAGTCGTGGCACACGTAGGCGATGCGATCGGACCAGGCGACGACCTCACCCTCGGGGGTGGACGGGGCGGGCCGGCGCCACGAATGGTTCCGGACGCCGTCGAGCGTCTCCGCGCAGAGGTTGAGTGGCGCGAGCGTGACGTCGGCGCCGTAGACGGCGTGGTCGTAGCCGCCGGGCACGTACGGCGAGAACGCCGCCTCCGACGCGTGGCCCGCCGGACCGTGGCCGCAGTCGTGCGCGAGCGCGATCGCCTCGGCGAGGGGGACGCACAATCCGCTGACCCTGCGCGATGCCGGTGGCGACCTGTGCGACTTCGACCGCGTGCGTCAGCCGGGTGCGCAGGTGATCGTCCTCCGGTGCGATGAACACCTGGCACTTGCCTGCGAGCCGCCGCCACGGGTGCGAGTGCTTCACCCGGTCGAGGTCACGTTCGAAACACAGCCGGTACGCGTCAGGCTCTTCCTCGCGCGCCCGCCGACCTGCACCGACCGGACGGGTCGCGCCGGGCGCGAGCGCGGCATCGAGCTCGGCTTCCCGGGATTCGCGGCGAGCCACGGGGCGCCCGACGAACGCCTCGGCGCCGTTGTGCGCCTGCCGCACGAGCTCGTGGTCGACCTGCATGATCGAAGGGTACCGAGCGGGTGAGACAGCCGTCGGCGACGACGACGTCGCCGTCACTCCGGCGGCGGATCGAGCCGGACGGAGGGGATGGCGTAGGTCACGGATGCTCGAGCGCAGGGCACGCTCTCTCCCGCGGAGTGCATGAGCACCGTCCCGACGGCGAGGCGCTTGCCGATCTTGTGCAGCGTGGTGTCGGCGAGCACGTCGCGGGGCGCGGGCTTGCGCAGGAAATCGATGTCGAGGTGCGACGTGACCGAGAGCGGTTCACGGCCGATCATCGCCAGCAGCGCCACCCACAAGCCGGTGTCGGCGAGCGTCATGAGCGACGGACCGCTGATCGTCCCGCCCGGCCGCAACTGGAGGTCGTTGTACACCATCCGGACCCGGGCGCGCATCGGCTCCACGGCTTCGATGACGAAGCGTTCCATGGCTCCGGGAAACACCTCGTTCAGGAACCCGGTGATCTCGGCGGCCGTCAGCCGGATCGCGCCCTCGGGCCCGGTTGTCGACATGTCAGCGCTCGCTCAAGCCGACGCGCCGGGACCACCGGTACCCACCGCGGCGTGGGCCGCGGCGAGACGCGCGATCGGCACGCGGTACGGCGAGCACGACACGTAGTCGAGCCCCACCTCGTGACAGAACGCCACCGACGCGGGGTCGCCACCGTGCTCACCGCAGATCCCGAGCTTGATCCCGGGCCGCTGCGCGCGTCCCTTCTCGCACCCCATACGGACGAGCTGGCCGACACCCTCCACGTCGAGGGTCTCGAAGGGGTTCGCCGCCAGCAGCTTGTACTCGAGGTACTCGCTCATGAAGCGACCCTCGATGTCGTCGCGGGAGAATCCGAACGTCATCTGCGTGAGGTCGTTGGTACCGAAGGAGAAGAACTCCGCGACACCGGCGATCGCGTCGGCAACCAACGCCGCGCGCGGCGTCTCGATCATCGTGCCGACGAGGTAGTCGATCTCGAGGTTCGCTTCCCGCAGCACCTTGTCGGCTTCCTCGCGCGTCCACACTTCGAGCAACTTCAGCTCGGGCTCGCTCACGATCAGCGGGATCATGATCTCGACGATCGGGTTGCCACCCGCGCGCCGGCGCGTCACCGCCGCCTGCATCAGCGCCCGAACCTGCATGCGGTAGAGACCCGGCTTGATGATGCCGAGCCGGCAACCGCGCGTCCCGAGCATCGGGTTCGATTCACGCCACAACTCGGACGCGTGCAGCAGCTTCAGCTCGCGGTCGGTGATCTCGCCCTTCGCCTGCTTGATGATCAGCTCCTCGTGATCGGGCAGGAACTCGTGCAGCGGCGGGTCGAGCAGCCGGACCGTCACCGGCAGCCCGTCCATGGCTTCGAGAATGCCCTCGAAGTCGGTTTCCTGCTGCGCGCGCAACTCTTCGAGCGCGGACGCTTCCTCGTCGGGGGTATCGGCAAGGATCATGCGCTGCACGATCGGGAGCCGGTCGCCGAGGAACATGTGCTCGGTCCGGCACAGCCCGATGCCTTCCGCCCCGAACTCCCGCGCCTTGCGGGCGTCTTCGGGCAGGTCGGCGTTCGTACGTACCTTCAGCCGGCGCAGGCCGTCGGCCCAGCCCAAGATGATGCCGAAGGGACCGCTCGGTTCGGGCGTGACGACGGCCACTTCGCCGAGCACGATCTCGCCCGACGTGCCGTTGATCGATATGACATCGCCCTCGCGCACGGTCGTACCGCCCGCGGTGAACGTCCGGCCCGCGAGATCGATCTTCACCGCTTCCGCGCCGCAGATCGCGGGCTTGCCCATACCGCGGGCCACCACCGCCGCGTGCGAGACGAGGCCGCCGCGCGAGGTCAGGATGCCCTCGGCCGCGATCATGCCGTGGAGGTCGTCGGGCGAGGTCTCGGGGCGCACGAGGATGACGCGCTCCCCCGCCTCGTGGCGCGCCTCGGCCTCGTCGGCGGTGAAGTAGACCCGACCGACGGCCGCACCGGGCGACGCGTTCAAGCCCTTGGCCAACACCGTGAACTTCGCGCTCGGGTCGAACTGCGGGTGCAACAGCTGGTCGAGCTGCGCGGGCTGCACGCGCAGAACGGCTTCGGTTGTGTCGATGAGGCCCTCGTCGACCATCTCGACCGCCATCCGCAACGCGGCCGCAGCCGTGCGCTTGCCCACGCGCGTCTGCAACATGAACAGCTTGCCCTGCTCGATGGTGAACTCGATGTCGCACATGTCACGGAAGTGGTTCTCCAGGAGCTGCATGAGCGCGAGCAGTTCCTTGTGCGGCTCGGGAAACTCGTTGCTCATCGCGTCGAGGTGCTCGGTGATGCGGATGCCCGCCACCACGTCTTCGCCCTGGGCGTTCTTGAGGAAGTCGCCGTAGGGCTTGTGCTCGCCGGTCGAAGGGTTGCGCGTGAACGCCACTCCGGTGCCCGAGTCGTCACCCTTGTTGCCGAACACCATCGCCTGCACGTTGACCGCGGTGCCGAGGTCGTCGGGGATCTTCTCCATCCGGCGGTAGTCGCGCGCGCGGCGACCGTTCCACGACTTGAACACCGCGTCGATCGCGTACGCGAGCTGCTCTTGCGGATCACTCGGGAACTCGACACCCTTCTCGGACTTCACGATGCCTTTGAACGTCTGGACCAGGCCCGCGAGGTCCTCGGCGGTGAGCTCGGTGTCGACACTCACGCCCTTGTGCTCCACCAGATCCAGCAGCGCTTCTTCGAACAGCTCGCCCGAGATGTCGAGCACGATCTTGCCGAACATCTGCACGAAGCGCCGGTAGCTGTCGTAGGCGAAGCGCTCGTTCTGGGTCTGCTTGGCCAAGCCCTTCACGGAGTCGTCGTTGAGACCGAGGTTGAGGACGGTGTCCATCATCCCCGGCATCGAGAACGGCGCGCCGGAGCGGACGGAGACGAGCAACGGGTCGTCGGCGTCGCCGAGTGTCTTGCCCATCTTCTTCTCGAGCTGCTCTCGCGCGACCGCCACCTCGGCCATCAGCCCGGCCGGGAGCTCGTCACCGAGGGCCATGTACGCCTTGCACGCGTCGGTGCTGATGGTGAAGCCGGGAGGGACGGGAAGCCCGAGATTCGTCATCTCGGCGAGGTTCGCACCCTTCCCGCCGAGCAGGTATTTCTGATCGCGACCGCCTTCTTCGAACGCGTAGACGTACTTCTCCCGAGATTGCTCCGACATCGACGAACCTTTCAATTCTTCTTGGCGTCGCTGGTAGTTGGTGCGTCACTGACGACGATCGTGTGGGCAAAGCGGTCGTGCAGGCCCTGCATGTTCGGATTGCGCATCCACATGGTGACACCGAACAGCACGATGACGGCGGCGATCTGTTGCAGCACGAGATACAGCGTGAATGTGACCAGGACGATCAGACCGAAGCGCACCACGGCGGTACGCAGCCCGAGCGGTGAACCGTCTTCGCGCAGGGTCTTCAGGTGCTGCACGCGTTTCCCGAGCGTTCGCCCGGTCATTGCACTCGGGATCGCGAGATACAAGAAGCCGAGGACGAACGCGATGACGAGCCCCCCGAGGAAATAGGGATTGAGCTTGTTGGCCGCGTCGTCACGCTGCTTGGTCAGATCGCTGATCTTGGTCTTCAGGTCGTTCGACTTCTTCTGGTCGATCGCCTGCTGCGCGGGATTGTTCGCCTTCTTGTCGGCGCTCACCGCTTTGTCCGCGGTGTTCTTGTCCTTGTTCGCCTGCGTGATGTCGCTGTTCAGCTGGTCGACGGTGTGGACGATGTCGGGCTTTTGCGACTTGGCGACACTTTGCCGCGATCACCTGGCTGGCGCTCACGAGCACGATCAGCACGAGCAGGTCGATGACCATCGCGAGGATGCGCTGCTTGGTCGTCGGGAAATGCGTGCCCGCGGGCGGGGTGATCGTCGCGGCGTTCTTCAAACGCTCGGCCCGGAGGTCGCGGGTCGATTGCTGGCGCGCCTGGCGCGAGTTGCGGGCCTGGGCGCGCAACCCCTTCGCTTCGGGCGTGTTGGACGTGCGACCATTGGAGCCGGCAATTGCGGCGTCGTCGTCATCGCCGGCGCCGCCCCCGTTCGACCTCGCGCTGCTCGTCGTACCGTCCCCGTTGGTAGGGATCGGAGAGCACGTTCCACGCCTTGTTGAGCCGGGCCGCGTCGGCCTTGCCGGCGTCGGTCGCGGTGTCGAGCCCCTCCTTGCGGACGCGGTATGCACCGCGGATGTCGTCGACCGACGCGTCGGCGTCGACACCCAAGAGCGAGTAGTAGTCGTCCATCAGCCAGCCATACCCAAACGGTCGTGGAGCTCGCCGACGAGCCGGTCGAGCGGAATTCGTTCTTGTGCCATCGAGTCGCGATCGCGCACCGTGACGGCGCGATCGTCGATCGTGTCGAAGTCGATCGTGACACACAGCGGTGTGCCGATCTCGTCTTGGCGGCGGTAACGCCGGCCAATCGCGCCCGCGGTGTCGACGTCGATCATGAAGTGCGGGCGCAGCGCGGCCGCGACCTCGTCGCTCAACGGGAGCAATGTGTCCTTCTTCGAGAGCGGCAGGACCGCGACCTTGATCGGGGCGAGGCGCGGATCGAGGCGCAGGACCGTGCGCTTTTCCACCTTCCCCTCGCCCGTGGGCGCCTCGTCCTCGTCGTACGCGGCGAGCAGGAAGGCGAGCGTGGCGCGGTCGGCACCGGCCGCGGGCTCGATCACGTACGGCAGGTAGTGCTCGTTCTTGTCTTGGTCGAAGTAGGAGAGGTCCTCGCCCGAGAACTTGGCGTGCTGCGTGAGGTCGTAGTCGGCGCGATTCGCGATGCCTTCGAGCTCGCCCCAACCCCACGGGAAGGCGTACTCCACGTCGCTCGTACCGGCCGAGTAGTGCGACAGCTCCTCGGCATCGTGCGGCCGGATGCGCAGCTTGTCCTCGGCGATTCCGAGATCGCGATACCAGCGGTAGCGCTCGGCGACCCAGTACTCGAACCACTCGGGCGCCTCGTCCGGAGGGACGAAGAACTCCATCTCCATCTGCTCGAACTCACGCGTCCGGAACAAGAAGTTGCCGGGAGTGATCTCGTTGCGGAACGACTTGCCGAGCTGCGCGATCCCGAACGGCGGCTTCTTGCGCGTCGTGGTCTGCACGTTCTTGAAGTTGACGAAGATGCCCTGCGCGGTCTCGGGCCGGAGATACGCGACCGACGTGTCGTTCTCCACCGGCCCGACGTGCGTCTTGAACATCAGGTTGAAGTTGCGGGCCTCGGTGAAGCTGTCCTTGACGCCACAGTTCGGGCACGCGCCCGACTCCGGGAGTTGGTCGGCGCGGAACCGCTCCTTGCAGTTGCGGCAATCGACCAGGGGGTCGGTGAAGGTAGCGACGTGACCGCTCGCCTCCCACACCTTCGGGGCCATCAGGATCGCCGCGTCGAGCCCGACGACGTCGTCGCGCAGCTGCACCATCGAGCGCCACCAGGCGTCCTTCACGTTGCGCTTGAGCAGCACGCCGAGCGGCCCGTAGTCCCAGGTGGAGCGGAAGCCGCCGTAGATGTCCGACGACGGGAACACCAGGCCCCGGCGCTTCGCCAGGTTCACGACGCGCTCCATCAGCTTGGGGTCGCCGACCGGTGCCATAGGGCAGCCAGGCTAGTCGTCAGGCCGTCGCCGACCCGGTCCCGGAAGGGTGTGTGCCCGCGGACGAGAGCTCTCCTAGAGCAGCGCGGTCGAACGCAGGCGGCGCTCGACGTGATGCTCGACCGCGCGGATCCCGAGCTGTTCGACCTCGTGCGTCTCGGGGCCCGGCGACTGTGCGAACACGCCGTTCAACCCGCCACCGAGCATGCGGCGCAACAGGTCGAGCGCCGGGTACGACAGTGGCCATCCACCCCCACGCGCGCACGCCCGGCACAACGCGCCACCCTCGTCGAGATCGAAGGCGACCAGATCGGCGTCGCCGGTGCCCGCCTCGCCACCGCAGCGGGCGCAGCCGTCGAGCATCGGATGAATGCCCTCGAGTGAGAGCAGCTTCCAAAAGAACGCGGAAGTGACGACCGGGTTCTGCAGGTCGGCGAGCGCCCGGAGCGCGCCGGCGAGCATCCGGTAGAGCGCCGGGTAGGGCTCGTGCTCTTGTGCGACCTGGTCGACGGCTTCGAGCATCGGGATCGCATGGGTCAACAACCCGTACTCCTCCCGCAGGACCCGGTTGGCCTCGAGCGTCTCGGCCTGGGTGACCACGTCGAGCTCGCGCCCGCGGTAGCACTGGAGCGCGACCCGGCTCATGGGTTCGAGGCGGCCCCCGAAGCGGCTCGACGTCTTGCGGACGCCTTTGGCGACGGCGCGCACCTTGCCGTTGCCCTGGGTCAGGACCGTGACGATGCGGTCGGCCTCACCGAGCTTGATCGTCCGGAGCACGATGCCCTCGTCCCGATACAGCCCCGGCATTACACCAGTGTAATTCGCACCCCCCAACAGTTGGCAGGGTTTCCGGGCCCACGAGCCCGTTTTCTCCCCAACAGTTGGCATGGTTTCCGGGCCCAGGAGCCTGTTTTCCTGACATCAGTTGGCATGGTTTCCGGGCCCAGGAGCCTGTTTTCTCCACAACTGTTGGTGGGGTTCTGTTGGTGGGGTTTTTTAGATGGCGCCGAAGCGGCGTTCGCGGCGCTGGTACTCGGCGATGGCGAGGACGAGGTCGCGGGTGCGGAAGTCGGGCCAGAGCACGTCGGTGAAGACGAGCTCGGCGTAGGCGAGCTGCCACAGGAGGTAGTTCGAGATCCGGTACTCGCCCGAGGTGCGCACCAGCAGGTCGGGGTCGGGCATGTCGGGGGCGTAGAGGTGGCGGGAGATCGTGCGATCGTCGATCTTCGCCGGGTCGATCTGGCCGTCGGCGGCGGCCCGTGCGATCGAGCGGACCGCGTCGACGATCTCGGCGCGCCCGCCGTAGTTGAACGCGAACGTCAGCGTCAGCCGACGATTCGCCCGGGTCAGCTCCTCGGTCTCCTCGATCCGCCGCCGGACCCGGCCCGGCACCCGGCCCCCGCGACGGCCGATGAACCGCACCCGCACGCCCGCGCTCGTTCAGGTCGTCGCGCCGCGTGAGCAGGAGGCGCTCGTTGAAGTTCATCAAGAAGCGGACCTCGTCGAGCGGCCGGCGCCAGTTCTCGGTCGAGAACGCGTACACCGTGAGCCACTGCAACCCGATGTCGAGCGCGCCGTCGACGGTGTCGAACAGCGCTTCTTCCCCCGCGGCGTGCCCTTCGGTGCGCTTCAACCCGCGCTGTTGGGCCCACCGGCCGTTGCCGTCCATGACGATCGCGACGTGCGCGGGCATCCGCGTCGCGTCGAGCTCCGGCGGTGACAAGGACACGAACCGGGACGCTACCCGCGCCGACCCTGTAGCTTCCGGCCGTGCCGTGGACGGTGATCGTGAACCCGGTGGCCGGTCGAGGCCGGACCCAGAAGCTGCTGCCCGAGCTCGAGCGCGCCGCGAGCGCCGCCGGCATCACGCTGCACGTCTCCCCCGAGCCCGGTGCACCCACCAAGCTCGCGCTCGCGGCCGTCGACGAGGGTCACGACCTCGTTGCGTGCGGGGGTGACGGTCTCGTCACCGAGGTCGCGGGCATCGCGGCCGACACGGGAAGGCGCCTCGCGATCGTGCCCACCGGCGCCGGCAACGACTTCGCGCGGGTGCTCGGGTACGACCACAAGAACCCGATCCGCGCCTTCGACGCGATCGCGAGCGGCCACGACCGGGTCGTCGACCTCGGGCGGGTGAACGGCCGCTGGTACACGTGCGTCACCGCGTCGGGTTTCGACGCGGAGGCGAACCGCTGGGCCAACACCGTGCGCCGGCTCTCCGGCACGACCCTCTACGTCGCCGCGGTGCTGCGCACCCTCGCGGTGTACAAGCCCCACAAGTTCCGTGTGACCGTCGACGGCAACGCGCTCGAGACCACGGCCTGGCTCGTCGCGGTCGGCAACGGCCCCGCCTACGCGGGCGGCATGCGGGTGACGCCCGACGCCCGGCTGGACGACGGCCTGCTCGACGTCACGATCGTCGGCGCGATGACGCGGCCGGAGTTCCTTTGGAACTTCCCCAAGGTCTTCAAGGGCAACCATGTCGGCAACCCGAACGTCACCACGCTGCGCGGCGCGCGCGTGGAGCTCGAGTCGCTCGACCCGTCGATCCCGATGGAGGTCTACGCCGACGGTGAGCGAGTCGGACCGCTGCCCGGAACGATGGAAGCCGTCCGCGCCGCGCTGAACCGTCCGCGTTCCCTAGCCCGCCGCGTTCGGGCGGGTTGCCCGACGCCTTGAGCGCCGCGGCCAACGTCATCGTCGGGCCCGTCACCGTGATCGTGCCCTTCATGCCCGCGGCCTCGTGGCCCGGGATCGCGCAGAAGAAGGCGTAGGTCCCCGCCTTCGGCGAAGAAGGCGACACCGGAGTCGGTCGTCCCCGCGGCATTGAGGCTGAGCGACTGCCACAAGCGTGGTCGGGTCGTGCATGCTGAACGTGTGCCCGGCCCCGGCCACGCTCACCTCGATCTTGGCGAGACCGGTCTTGGCCGTGAGCGCGTCCGGGGCGAACGCCAACCTGCTGCCCGGCGCGGCCGTGACCTTGAGGACCGGCTGCGCGACCTTCAAGGTCGCCGGCAACGTCGTCGGACCGGTCTTCTCCGGCTGCGCGTGCCCGAGCACGAGCCACCCGCCCGACATGATCGAGAAGATGAACGCGGCACCGATGAGGGTGATCGCCGACGACCGCAAGCGACGTGCGCCCGCGGAGAGCAGCGTCGCGCCGAGCAGGATCATCACGGTGATGGCCGATCCGACGAAGATCGGGATGTGGCCATGGCCCGACAAGAACAGCCGCGAGATGTTGAGCACGTAGGCGACGAGCCCGACGATCACGGCCACCGGGAGCAGGAACGGTACCAAGAAGCGCTCGACGTACGGACGCTGCCAGAACGGGATCGGCTCGGTGTCGGCGGGAGCGGGCGCGCCCGCCGCCGTCGCCGCGACCGGAGTCGTGTCGTCGGTCGCTACTTCGCGTTCGTCGGTCGGAGTGTTCGTCATTGCTTTTGCAACTCCATCAGTTCGCGGTCGAGGTCGCGCGACACGCGTCGCGCCGGAGATCCACTCTCCTCGGCGTTGTGCCACCGGAAGAAGATGACCGTAATCGTGATCCACAGGCTGAAGCCCCAGAGGATCTTCATGATCAGGCCCGCGAAGCGCATGTCGTCGAGGGCGGAGATGCCCCACAGGCGCGGCACCGTCTCATAGAACTTGTAGAGCGGGTGGTCGCCGAACGTGAGGAACGACGCCGGGACCGTCGGCACGATCGACTGCAGGAAGAGGAACAGCATCCGGACGAGCGGCTGGAATCGCGGCACCTCCGGCAAGCGGGCTCAGCAGCGGCATCCACACGATGAGCGACGACAGCAGGATCAGGGCATGGACGCCGAAGTGCAGGAGGCCGTTGTGCAGCGTGGCGTCGACCACGGCGGGGATGTGCGTGACGATGACGACCAGGTTGAAGAGGATCGTCGCGGGGATGAGGCGGGTGAGGTAGCGCACGGAGCGCAGCAGCCACCGCGGCGACAACAGCCAGCGCGCCAGCCATGCCGGCGTTCCCATGAGCAACAACGGCGCGGCGATGATCGCGTACGCCGTGTGCTGCACCATGTGCACCCAGATAGAGGTAGTGCTCGGCGAGATCGTGGATCGGCCAGTCGGACGCGACCCAGATCGCCAGGAGCCCGGCCGAGAACGTCGCCACCTGGAAGCGGGTCACGACGGGCGAACCCGACCGGCGCGAGCCGCGGGCCGAGCCGCGTGCACCGCGACCGCGTAGCCGGCCGCGATCGACGCCGACGAGCAGCCAGACCTCGGGGTGAGGTGACCCAGGCGGGGAAGGCGACGTCGGCGAGCACGATCGCCTACGACTTCAGGACCGTGCTGGAGAAGAAGAACATCACGACGCCGTACACGACCGTCGCGAGGATGAGTCCGGCGATGAAGAGACGCCGGAACACGCTCGAGTCCTGCTTCATGTGCATGTACCAGGCCGCGACGAGGAAGAACTTCACTGCCGCCATGATCCCGAGCGCGACGATCAGCAGGTTCGAGTTGACGTGGCCTTCGAGATACGACGTTGCGACCTCGACCGCGGTGAGGATGACGAGCACGACCGCGATCAGGACGTACTGGCGCGGACCGGGGTGCGAATGCTCCTCGGCCACGACCATCCGCTGATCGCCGAGCGGGGCGAGCTCGTCGATCGCGCCGGCCGCGGGCAGACCGCCTTCCGACAGCGTGACCAGATCGGTGCTTTCGGTCATGCGAACGCCCTCAGTGCGTCGGGATCAGGTAGATCGCGGTGAAGATGAAGATCCACACGACGTCGACGAAGTGCCAGTAGAGGCCGGCGATCTCGACCGCCTCCGACTTCTCGCTCGACAGGCCTCCTTGCATCGAGCGGCCCCACAACAAGAGCAGCCAGATGATGCCGATCGTGACGTGCGCGCCGTGCAACCCGGTGAGCACGAAGAACGTCGTGCCGAACATGTTGGTGCCGAGGTGCAGGCCCTTGCGGTAGAACTCGGTGAACTCGTAGACCTGGCCGCCGATGAACGTCGCGCCGAACAAGCACGGTGGCGAGCAGCCAGATCCGCAGGCGCCGGTGATCGCCGCGCTGGATGGCCGCCAAGGCGAGCACCATGGTGAGCGAGCTCATCAACAGCACGAACGACGTCACCGACGTGAACGGGATGTTGAGGAGCTTGTCGGGCGTCGGGCCCTTCAAGAACTGCGCGTCGCGACCGCGGTAGAGGAAGTACGTGGAGATGAACGCGCCGAAGAACAGGGCCTCGGACGACAAGAACAGCCAGATCGCCAGCTTCGAGTTGCTGACGCCGGTGTTGGTGTCGTGCGCGTGGCCGGCGTGGCCGGCCGAAGGCGCGAGCCCGCCGGTTCCGGTCGTGACGACTGCTTGGGTCATCAGTGCACCTCCGTCCCGTGCGCATCGGGCTCGGTCGACGGTTCGATCGCCCAACCGTTGAGCCCGAAGAACGCGACGAGCACGCCGGCGCCGAGCAGGTACCAGTTCTTGAACACGAAGCCGTAGCCCATGATCGGCAGCGCCGAGCGCGAAGATCAGCGGCCAGTACGACGGCGACGGCATGTGGATCTTGCTCGGATCGAAGCCGGCGGGCGTGAGCTCCTCGTCACCGGCGCCACCGGCCGGGAG
Source organism: uncultured Actinomycetes bacterium (assembly GCA_963812205.1). Taxonomy (GTDB): domain Bacteria; phylum Actinomycetota; class Acidimicrobiia; order IMCC26256; family PALSA-610; genus PALSA-610. The sequence continues at coordinate 234,671 of CAWEUJ010000002.1, read as the reverse complement.
CCTGCACCAGCCGCCCCTCGTCGTCCTCGGTGTACTTGCGGTGCCAGTAGTCGTCGAGGCTCGTGACCACGGGGACCACGGCGAAGTTGTACTCGGGCGGCGGTGACGGGATGCTCCACTCGAGCGTGCGCGCGTCCCACGGGTCGTGCCCGACCTTCTCGCCGCGCCGCGCCGTGAAGATGACGTTCACGATGAACACGAGCACCGAGGTGGCGATGATGAACGCGCCGATCGTGGCGAGGAGGTTGAGCGTGTCCCAACCCATGCCCGACGGGTACGTGTACGTGCGGCGGGGCTGACCCTCGAAGCCGAGGAAGTGCATCGGGAAGAACGTGAGGTTGAACCCGATGACCATGAGCCAGAAGTTCAGCTTGCCCATCTTCTCGTTGAGCATCTTGCCGAAGACCTTCGGCCACCAGTAGTAGAAGCCGCCGAACACGGCGAAGACGAGGCCGCCGAACAGCACGTAGTGGAAGTGGGCGACGACGAAGTAGGTGTCGGTCTGCTGCGTGTCGCTCGGCACGATCGAGTGCATGACGCCGGAGAGGCCGCCGATCGTGAACTGCGCGATGAAGCCGAGCGCGAACAGCATCGGGGTTCGGAGCCGGACCGCGCCGCCCCAGACCGTCGCCAGCCAGTTGAAGATCTTCACGCCGGTCGGGATCGCGATGAGCATCGTCGACAGACCGAACGCGGAGACGGCGACCGGGCCGAGACCGGAGGCGAACATGTGGTGCGCCCACACGCCCCAGCCGAGGAAGCCGATCGCGATCCCCGAGAACACGACGATCGAGTAGCCGAAGAGCGGCTTGCGCGAGAACACCGGCAGGATCTCGGAGACGATGCCCATGCCCGGCAGGATGAGGATGTACACCTCGGGATGGCCGAAGATCCAGAACAGGTGCTGCTACAGCAGCGGATCGCCGCCGGCCGCCGCGTTGAAGAAGTTCGTGTGGAAGTTGCGGTCCATGAAGACCAGGATCAGCGCGACGGTGATGGGCGGCATCGCGAACAGCGTGAGGAACGCGATCACGAGCATCATCCACACGAACACCGGCATGCGCATCATCGTCATGCCCGGCGCGCGCATGTTGAGGATGGTCACGAAGAAGTTGACGGCGGTCGCGACCGAGCCGATGCCGAGCATGATGAGGCCGACGGTCCAGAAGTCGGTTCCCCGGCCCGGTAGGTACCCGTTGGCGAGCGGGGTGCTGGTGAGCGGCGCGTAGCCGAACCAGCCACCGTCGGGCGCGCCGCCGAGCGCGAACGACGAGTAGATGAACAGGCCGCCGAGCCCGAAGACCCAGAAGCCCGAGCATGTTGAGCCGCGGGAACGCGACGTCGCGGGCGCCGATCATCAGCGGAACGAGGTAGTTGCCGAAGGCGGCTGCGATCGGCATACCGAGCAGGAACACCATCGTGGTGCCGTGCATCGTGAAGAACTCGTTGTACCGCGCCGCGCTCAGGATCGTCCCGTTCGGCTGTGCGAGCTGCAACCGGATGAACAGCGCCTCGATGCCACCGACGCAGAAGAACACCAGCGCGAGCGAGGCGTACATGATCGCGATCTTCTTGTGGTCGACCGTGGTGACCCAGCTGAACTTGCCGGTCGTCGCGCGCGGCCGCTCGAGGAGCCGGACGCGCCGCCCCGGAGCCTGGACGATCGCAGTTGCGTCTTCGACAGTCGTCATTTGCCTACACACTCCGGAAGCGGTGTCGGGCTCGGATTCGTGGCGGTATCGGTCAGCAGGAAGCAGGCGATCTTCTGCGCCTCCGCTTGCGTCATGCCGAGCGCACTGAAGTTCGGCATGTGTTGGTACAACTTGCCCATCGGCTTACGCGAGGGCGCGTCGTACACCCATCTCCAGAGATTGTCGTAGTTCAGCAGGTACTTGTCGCCGGCGAAGCCGGTCCGGTCGGCCAGGTGCGTGAGGTTCGGTGCGACGACGCCGGGCGTGCCGGACTTGAAGCTATGACAGCTCGCGCATTGATACGTGGTGTTGTTGACACCGGTCTCGAGCGCCGCCTCCGAGGTCTTTTGCGCGAGTTGACTCTGCACCCAGGCCTGGTAATCGGCCGGCGTCTCCGCGATCACCCGTAGCCGCATATCGGCATGCGAGAGCCCGCAGTACTCCGCGCACTGTCCCTGGTATACGCCGGGTTTGTCGGCCTCGATCTTGAGGTATTGATGCCGCCCGGGTACGACGTCCTTCTTGCCGTTGAGCTCCGGCACCCAGAACGAGTGCACGACGCCGTTGTTGTAACAGGGCGTCGGTGAGCACATGGGCGTCTGCAGCGTGAGCTCGATCGGTGCGCCCGCGGGGACGTGCAACTCGTTCGCGGTCTCGACGCCGTTGCCCGGATCGTCGTAGTGGAACTCCCACCACCATTGCCGCGCGGTGACCGTGACGTGCACGACGTTGGGGCCCGTCGGCTTCTTGGCGAGGCTGAAGATCGTGGCGACGGTCGGCACCGCCATGATCGCGAGGATGACCGCGGGGATCACCGTCCAGCTGATCTCGAGCACGGTGTTGCCGTGCACCTGTACCGGCGAACGTTCTTCGCCCGCCTTTTCCCGGAAGCGCAGGGCGACGAAGAACGTGCCGGCGATCACGCCCACCCCGACGACGACCGCGATCCAGAAGAACGGCTCGGTCAAGTGCAGGATCTGGCGCGAATACTTCCCGGCCGGACGCAGTGCGTTCTGCTTGTTGTTCGGTCCGGTGCTGTCACCACAACTCCCCAACGCGACCGCGGCGATCGCGATGGCGGCAGTCGTGCCTGCGCGCCGGAACCGTTGCGTGCGGTCCAACATCAGCCTCTCTCGGCGACGATTATGTGCGGGAGATCGGCCGGACTCTACAGCGGTCGATTCTCCGAAACTCAACTCTGGCACGCCGGCCGCGCGCCGTGGTGGCACGCGCATGATCACAAGCGGAAGGCGGCTTCGGCGTCCGGCCGGCGGATCACAGACCGAGCCGGTCGAGCGCACCCGCCCGGCGCTGCCAATCGGGGTCGACCTTCACCCGCGTCTCCAGGTGCACACGCGTCCCCAGCAGGGCTTCCAGCTCGAGCCGGGCTGCGGTTCCCGCCGCCTTGAGCACCGCCCCGCCTCGGCCGATCACGATCCCTTTTTGGGAATCTCGCTCGACGCGCACGATGACACGCACCACGAGCAGTGGTCCGTCGGGCGTCTCCCGTTCCTCCATCTCGTCGGTGGTGACCGCGATCGAATGCGGGAGCTCTTCGCGCGCCATCGCGAGCAGTTGCTCACGCAGCAACTCTGCGGCCAGGAACGATTCGGGCTGGTCGGAGACCACGCCCTCCGGGTAGTAATGCGGGCCGGGTGGCAGACGCGACTCGATCTCGCCGAGAAGCGCGTCGACACCTTCGCCGTCGCGCGCGGAGAGCGGTACGTACGCGGCGAAGTCGCCGAGCTCCCCCGACGCCTGCGCGAGGTGGTCGAACACCTGATCGCGCGTCGCCGCGTCGATCTTGTTCACCGCGAGCACCACCGGTGTCGTCACCTCGGCGAGCCGGGCCGCGACGAAGCGGTCACCCGGTCCGATCGGGGCATTGGCCTCGATGAGGAAGCACACGACGTCGACCTCGCCGAGCGTGGCCAGGGCCCGGTCGTTGGCGCGCTCGCCGAGCAGCGTCCGCGGCTTGTGCACACCGGGCGTGTCGAGGAACACGACCTGGGTCGCGGCCGTGGTGCGCACGCCCCGGACCTGGGTGCGCGTGGTCTGGGGGCGGTCGGAGACGATCGAGATCTTCTTGCCGACGATCTGGTTGAGCAGCGTCGACTTCCCGACGTTCGGCCGCCCGACGAGCGAGACGAACCCGGAGCGGAACTCGTCGGTACCTGACGGCACGCCTCCTTCGGTACCCGACGGCACGCCTCCTTCGGTACCTGACGGCACGCCCATTCAGTCGCCGCGATCGGCGGTGGCCGACGCCTCGGTGCCCTGCGGGGCCGGGACCCGGGTGATGATCACGGACACGATCCGGCGACCCTGCACGCGTTCGGTGCGGAACTCCAGGCCGTCGACGTTCAGGCATTCGCCTTCGACGGGGACATGGCCGAGCGTGTTGAACACCAAGCCTCCCACCGTGTCCCACTCCTCTTGGGGCAAGTCGACATCGAGCAACTCGTTCACCTCGTCGATCGGGGTCCGGCCGGGCACGCGCAGCACACCGTCGGATACGCGCTCGACGGCCGGCTCGGGGAGGTCGTACTCGTCGGTGATCTCGCCGACGATCTCCTCCAACAGATCTTCCATCGTCACGAGGCCCGCGGTGCCGCCGTACTCGTCGACGACGATCGCCATGTGGAACTTCTCGGTCTGCATCTCCCGGAGGAGCTCCGCGACCCGCTTCGACTCGGGCACGAAGTGCGCCGGGCGCAGGCTCTCGCGCACGGCCTCCACGCCCTGACCCGACGCGCTGCGCGCGACCAGGTCCTTCAAGAACACCAAGCCGACGATCTCGTCCTGGGTGTCCTCGTAGGCGGGGAGCCGCGACTTGCCGGCTTCGATCGCGGTGGCGATCGCCTCGTCGACCGTCGCGTCGGCCTCGACCGCGACCATGTCGGTGCGCGGCAGCATCACCTCGCGCACCACCGTGTCGCCGAACTCGAAGATCGAGTGGATGAGCTCGCGTTCCTCGGTCTCGATCGTGTCCTCCTGCGCGGCGACGTCGGCCATCGTGAGGATGTCGGCCTCGGTCGTGAACGGCCCGAGGCGCATCCCCTTCCCGGGGAGCACGACGTTCGCGAAGCCGATGAAGACCCGCGACAGCATCCGCAACGGCCAAAAGCGCGTGACGAACACCAACAGCGGCGAGATGGCAAGTGCCGTGCGCTCGCTGTGTTGCAACGCGAAGGTCTTCGGGACCACTTCGAAGAGGGTGAACACCACAAAGATCTCGATGAAGATGCCGACCGCGATCCCTGCCGCGCCGAGCGACGGCTGGAGCACCGTACCGAGGAGGGTTGCACCGATCATCTGGCAGCCGAGCACGAGCAACAAGATGCTGTTCAGCGTCTGCTCCGGATGTTCGAGCAGCCGCGTGACCCGCCGGGCTCGGCGGTCACCGTCTTCTTCGAGCGCGAGCAACCGGATCCGGCTGACGCGGGTGAACGCGGTCTCGGCGAGCGCCAGCACACCCGAGAGCGTCCAGAGCAGCGCCACGGAGACGATCGCGACGGCGTTCATCCGAACGCTTCCGACCCGCTCGCCGTCATAGACGAGCAAACGGTATCTGGGGGTGCGCCGCGTCCCACGGACCTACGCCCCGAACGTCCCACGCTCGACTTCGCGGAAACGCGCGAGCAATTCCTGCTCGCGCGTGCGCATGGCTGCCGTCTCCTCGGGTTCCACGTGGTCGTAATCGAGCAGGTGCAACACGCCGTGGACGACGAGCAGCGCGATCTCGTCGTCGGCCGGTACTCCGCGTTCGAGCGCCTGGCGGCCGGCCACGGTCGGGCACACGATCACGTCGCCGAGCAAGGTGGGAGGGTCGCCCGGATCGGACGGCGAGCCCGGGCCGCGGCCACCCTGGTCGGGCTGGCGCCCCGCCGGGGGCAACTCCTCGTCGAGCGGGAACGACAGCACGTCGGTCGGTCCCTCGCCGCCGAGGAATCGCACGTTGAGCTCGGCGATCGTCGTCTCGTCGACGAACATGAGCGACATCTCGACGTCGGATCCGTACCGTTCGTTGACACGCTCGTTGTCGAGTACGAGGCGTGCGAGCCGGACCCAGCGCGCGACGTCGACGTCGACTTCGTGTTGTTCGTCGGCGCCGAACACCGACGGTGACTCCGTCTCCACCACTGCTCCGTCTTCGGTCATCTCTGGTGAGCCTCGTACGCGTCGACGATGTCTTGCACGATGCGATGACGAACCACGTCGCGCGAACCGAGGTCGACGAACGCGAGCCCGTCGATGCCTTCGAGCACGGCGCGCACCTGCATGAGACCGGAGCGGCCGCGGCCCTCGGGCAGGTCTATCTGGGTGACGTCGCCGGTCACCACGACCTTCGATCCGAATCCGAGGCGGGTCAAGAACATCTTCATCTGCTCGGGGGTGGTGTTCTGGGCCTCGTCCAAGATGATGAACGAGTCGTTGAGCGTGCGACCGCGCATGTACGCGAGCGGCGCGACCTCGATCGTGCCGCGCTCCATCAGCCGGGCGATGACCTCGGGTTCGACCATGTCGTGGAGCGCGTCGTAGAGCGGACGGAGGTAGGGATCGACCTTTTGCATCATGTCGCCGGGCAGGAAGCCGAGTCGCTCGCCGGCCTCGACCGCGGGCCGGGTGAGGATGATGCGATTCACGTCCTTGGCCTGGAGCGCTTGCACCGCCAGTGCCACCGCGAGGTAGCTCTTGCCCGTACCCGCCGGGCCGATGGCGAAGGTCACCGTGTTGTCGCGGACGGCATCGACGTAGTGCTTCTGGCCGGCGGTCTTCGGACGGATCGTCTTGCGCCCGCGCACGACCTCGGTGGTCAGCACGTCGGTGGGGCGCTGATCGGCCTTCATCATCTCGATCGAACGTCCGAGGTTGTCCCGGTCGAGCTCGTGGCCCTGCTCGAGCAGCACCACCATCTCCTCGAACAGCCGGCCGACCCGATCGGCCTCGACGCTCTTGCCGGTGATGTTGATCTCGTTGCCCCGTACCAGGATCTTCACGGCGAACTCGGCCTCGACCAGCCGGAGCAGCTCGTCGCGCTGACCCAGCAGGCCCACCATGAGGTGATTGCCCGGCACGAGGATCTTCACGGACGCGTCCCGATCCGGGTTGCGAGCCGCGGAAGTTCCGGAAGCGGGGGTGCCAGGAGCGGCGCCGCCAGAGGCGGTACCGATGGCGTGCGAGCGTGCCAAGGTGCAAACGAGGGTAGTCGAGCGCGAGGAGTCCCGTTTCCCCCGACCCGGCCGTACTCGGGAAGTGGAAGCCCTAGCCGGCAGCGACCGCGGCGCGCAGGCCGAGCTGTTCGAGGCGCGACCCGAGCTCTTCGAGGCTGCGGCCCATGCACGACGCCAGCACCCGGAGATCGGAACGGCGGATCGTGAGCATGCGGCCGTTGAAGTCCTGGCGTTCACGCTGCAACGAGGTCGCGAACCGGTCGAGAATGTGGGCGTCGGGGTCGTCGAGCTCGTGCAGGCGCACGAGGTCGATCGTGAACTTGGCGTTCGCGTCGATGCCGTTGATGGCACTGGTCTCGACCAGGCTGATCTCGCCTTCGAGCTCGCGCGGCAAGAGCTGGTCGGCCGGAACCTCGTAGATCTCGGCCAGGCGCAGCAATCGCGGGACCGAGATCGCCCGCTCACCGCGTTCGTACGCGCCGAGGACGGATGCTTTGAACTCGAGGCTGGAACGCGCCTCGACATCGTGGAGCGACAGGCCCTTTTGGCGCCGGATCGCTCGAAGTCTCTCCCCGACCCGCGCCCCAGTGTTCGCCAATTCGATGCTCCCTCGCCCGGACCTCGCGTCTGCCAGGTCCCGCAAACCGTGCTCTGCGAACGGCGCAGAGCGTGGCGAATCGATGATAACAGCACGCTCCGTGAAAGTCATGCTTCTCATCGCCTCCAACAACTGCCACGGAGTGTTCGGCGAAACCACACCGGTCACTCTGGTCGCAGCCGCTCCATCTCGGCACCGAGCACTGCGACCGCGGCGATCGGCGCGTTCGCGGCTCGCAGGACGTGCGGTCCGAGCCGGACCCGGGCGACCCCCGCGAGCGCCTCGAGCTCGCCCGGCGCGAGCCCTCCCTCGGGCCCGACGAGCACCGTCCACCCCGCCGGGCCGGGCCGCGCCAGTTGCGACGCGGCGACGCCGTCGCGACCCGCGACCACGAGACCCGGCCGGTCCACCAAGTCCACGAGCGCGACCACGTCGTCGACGACCGGCACGCGCGCCCGGCGGCTCTGCATCGCCGCCTCGCGGGCTACGGAACGCAGACGTTGCACCGCGCGTTGCGCGCGCGCCGCGTCCCACCGCACGACTACGCGATCGGTGCGGACGGGGGTCACCCGCACGACGCCCAGCTCGGTGACGGCCGCGACGACGTCGTCGAGGCCACCTTTGGTGAGCGCCACCGCGAGCGCGACCCCGGGGCCCGGGTCGTCGGCGACTTCGGTCCCGGCGAGCGCCGCGAGCGTGAGCCTGCGGTCACCGACGGCAACGACCTCGTACTCCCGCCACGCGCCGGAGCCGTCGGCCGCGGTGACGATCTCCCCCACCGCGAGCCGGCGCACACGTTGAAGATGGTGGCCGTCGTCACCGGCGATCTCGCATCGTTCGTCGAGAACCTCGACGAACACGTGCGCGACCGCGTCGGTGTCGGCCGGTTCGCGGACCGGACGTCTCGTCACGGAGTGCCCGTCACCTCTTGGCGGGTCACGGCTTGAACGCGGACCGGATGCGCGCGAGCAGCCCTTCGTGTACGGAACTCACCTTCTCACCGCGCAGCTCGGCGAACTTCGCCAGCAACTCGGCTTCCTCGTCGGTGAGGCGCATCGGGACGTCGACGCGGATCTCGACGACGAGATCGCCGCGACGCGCGCCGCGCAGCGACGGCACGCCGAGCCCGCGGAGACGGATGAGGGCGCCGGGCTGTGTTCCCGCGGCGATGTCGATCTCGCGCACTCCGTCGAGTGTCTCGATCTCGATCTGGGTTCCCAGCGCGGCCTGGACGATCGAGATCGCCAGCCGGTACCACAGCTCGTCGCCGCGCCGCTCGAGGTCGGGATGGCGCGCGACGCGAACGGATACGTAGAGGTCGCCGGCGGGTCCGCCTCGCGGCGCGGCCGGGCCCCGGCCCGCGAGCCGCAACTGCTGGCCGTCGTCGATCCCGCGCGGGATGTCGACCTCGATCGAGCTCTTGCCGTTGACGCGGCCCAGGCCACCGCAGTGGGCGCACGGATTGGGGATGACCTGGCCGGTGGCGTCGCACGCGGCGCACGGACCGGCGGTCACGATCTGGCCGAGGAGGGAGCGGCGCACCTGGCGCACCTCGCCGCTGCCTTCGCATGTGGGGCAGCGATCGGGATGGGTTCCGGGTTCGCACCCGCTGCCCCCGCAGACCTCGCATTCGACCGGCATCTGCAGGTCGAGGGTCTTGCGGGCGCCGAACACGACGTCTTCCAGCGTCAGATCCAGGACCGTCTCGGCGTCGGGGCCACGTGCCGCACCGCCGGGACCCCGGCCGCGCGGACCGCCGCCGCCGCCGCCGCCGAAGAACGCATCGAACAGGTCGTTCAGGCCGAACGCGCCCGCGTCGAAGGGACCCCCGCCGCCGAAGCCGCCCGCGCTCGCGCCCTCCGGGCCGAACATGTCGTAGCGCCGGCGCCGCTCCGGGTCGCAGAGCGTCTCGTACGCCTCGTTGATCTCCTTGAAGCGCTCGACCGCGGCCGGATCGGAGTTGACGTCGGGGTGGTACTGGCGCGCGAGCGCGCGGAACGCCTTTTTGATCTCGTCGTCGGTCGCGCTCGACGACACGCCGAGCCGCTCGTAGTAGTTCGGGTTCGGCTCGCTCATCGCCAACTCATCATGCCCGACGCATCGCGATTCATTCGTCCCGGCTCATCGGGAGAGTTGGCGTCCGAGCTGTTGGGATACCGCCGCGACGGCCGCCTGCGCCTTGCGGTAGTCCATCCGCGTCGGACCCAGGACGCCGACCGTTCCGGCCCGTTCCCCCTCGACGAGGTAGGGCGCGAGGACGAGCGAGCATTCGCGCAGGTCGACACTGGTGTTCTCCGAGCCGATCCTCACGGTGAGTCCGGGCCCGAGCAATTCTCGCATCAACGACGCGAGCACCACGTGCTGTTCGAGGAGCTCGAGCAACCGCGCCGTGCTCGTCGTGACGAACGCGTCGTGCTCCGCGGCGAGGCGGCTCGCGCCTCCGACGTAGAGGGGCTCGTTCTGATGTTCTGCGAGCCGCGTGCGGAGCGCGATGGTCGCGGCATCGACGATCCGGGCGACACGGTCGTCGACGGCCGCGCGCGCGTCGGGTTGCGCGGCGAGGTCGGCCAGGCGGCGACCACCGAGCTGGCGCGCGAACCGGGCGCTGGCGTCGGCCAGGTCGTCGTCGGAGATGTCGTCGTCGAAGACCACGACCTCCTTTTCGACGGAGCCGTTCGAGAGCACGACCACCGCGAGCACGACCCGATCCTGCAACAAGACGAGATTCGCGGCGCGGACCACGACGGCTTGCGGCTCGGGACCGACGACGACCGCGGCGTGCGCGGTCACGCCCGCGAGCAGTTGGCTCGTCTGGGACAAGAGCTGGTCCATCGCAAGCGTCGCGCTGCTGAAGAATTCGACGATCCGGCGGCGCTCGGTCGCGGGAAGCTGGCCCGCGCCCGCGAGGTGATCGACGTAGTACCGGTAGCCGCGGTCGGTCGGGACCCGCCCGGCCGACGGATGCGGCTGGGCGATGTAGCCCTCGCGCTCGAGCATCGACATCTCGTTGCGGACCGTCGCGGCCGAGACCCCCAGGCCGGTGGTGTTGGTCACCGTCTGGGAGCCGACGGGCTGTGCGGTATCCACGTACTGCTCGACGATCGCGCGCAGCACCGCCGCCTTGCGTTCGTCGAGCTCGCTCATTCGCTTCCCCTCGCCGCCGTTAGCACTCAATCGTACCGAGTGCCAGCGGCGCCGGTTGACCCGCGGCGCCGGCCGGCCCCGGGCCGGCGGCTCCGGCGAGCAGCAGACGGGCGGTCAGGTCGGAGGCGAGCAGCCGCCCCCGCCGGGTCAGCGCGATCCGTTCGCCGCCCCGGTCGCCGCCAGCACGCTCGAGGAATCCCTGCGCGGCGAGGTCGGCGACGAGGACCGCCGCCCGGGCATCCGCGACAACCCCCGCCCGGCGGCGGAGCGCGAGCGCGAACGACTCCTCGGCCCGGGTCGCCCGATCGAGCGTCTCCGAACCCCCGACCGGCGACGTTCGTGCCTCGATCGCGGCGATGTAGCGCTCGGGAGTGCGAACGTTCCACCAGCGGGTCCCGGCGGTGTGGCCGTGGGCGGCACAGCCGATGCCGACGTACTCGTCGCCCGACCAGTACAGCTCGTTGTGCCGGCACTCCTCGCCGGGCGCCGCCCAGTTCGACACCTCGTACCACTCGAGCCCGGCCGCCGAGAGCACCGCATCGGCCTGCACGTAGGCGTCGGCTTGGAGGTCGTCGTCGGGCGCGGGCGCACCGGCCGCCACCCGGCGCCCGAGCGCGGTGGCAGGCTCGACCGTCAGCGCGTACGCGCTGACGTGGTCGACGCCGAGCGCGAGCGCACCGTCGAGCGATCGTTGCCAGTCGTCGGGCGACTCACCCGGCGTCCCGTAGATGAGATCGACGTTGAGCCGCGAGAATCCCGCGGCCCGCGCGAGTTCCACGGCGCGCACCACGTTCACGGGATCGTGCGTGCGACCGAGCGCCGCCAGGACGTGCGGGACCATCGACTGCACGCCGATGCTCAGGCGGTTGACGCCGGCGGCCGCGTAGGTGGCGAGCTTCGCGGCGTCGACGGTGTCGGGATTGCACTCGACCGTGACCTCGGCGCCGTCGGCCCGCTCGATCGCGCCGAGTATCCGCGCCAGGTCCTCGGCCGGGATCAACGACGGAGTACCGCCACCGAAGAACACGCTCGTCGCGCGGGGCTGTCCCGCCTCCCGCCGGCGGGCGAGGTCGGCTACGCAGGCATGCACGTAGCGCTCGATCAGGTGATCGCGATCGGTCCAGGTCGCGAAGTCGCAGTAGTCGCAGCGTGAAGCACAGAACGGGATGTGGACGTACACGCCGAAGCGCGCGTCGACACCGGGGGAGGAATCGCTGCCGAGAGAGGGCCGACACTGCGGGACACACCCCATGGTCGCGCGGGCGCGGGCCGGTCCGATCACGAGCAACCGGGCTACGACAGGGTGGCGCTGGCGTAGGGCGTCTGCGTCGACTGCGCGACGCCCCCGGCGCGCTCGATCGTGAGCGCGAAGCCCGCGGACGTCCAGCACCGTGCGGAACGCGGCGGCCTGCGGGTGCGCGCCCAGCACGCCGGCCGATATCGCGACCGGGTGACCGGCGCTCCCGGTGAGCGCCCACAGCTGATAGGTGCGGTCGGAGGCGAGCCGGGCCAGTCCGTCACTCTGCAGGTAGCCGCTGCCGTCCGGCAGCAGCACGACCCGCGCGACCTCTGCCCCGCCGGTCACGACCAACGAGACCTTCCTCGCGCCCCGACATGCCCGGCCCGGATGAACGCCGCCGCGGCGTCGCGCTCGCCGACCTGCGCGACTGTCGAGGCGACTGTGCAACGACACGACCTGGGCCGCCAGCACCACCGCCGAGATGGCGGCGGCCGCGGCGACGAACGACATCCAGATCACTCCGCGACCCGCCCGGCGCGCGCGCCGTTCCGCCAGCTCGTCACCGCCACCCGCGACGTCCGGCACGGTCTCGCTGTCGATGGCGCGCGAGATGCGGTTCCAGAGCCCGGGCGGTGCCGTCGTGTCCTCGACCGGTGCCAGCGCGAGCGATGCCGCGCTCTCCCGCAGCTCGTCGACCTCGTCACGGGCCCGAGCATTCCGGGCGAGATACGCCTCGACGCGGAGCCGCTCGTGCGACTCGAGCGCGTCGAGCACGTAGGCGCCGAGCAGGGCGTCGAGCTCCGGGTCGTTCGGGGCCGGCTCGTTCATTCCATCGCCCCCGCGTCGACGAGCGCGGCGCGCAGCCGCAACAGGCCGGCGCGGATCCGGCTCTTGACGGTTCCTTCCGGCATCTCGAGCAGCTGCGCAACCTCGCGATACGTATGCCCGCCGAAGTAGGCGAGCTCGATGGCTCCGCGCTCGCCGTCGGAGAGCTCCGCGAGCGCGCGCCGCACGGCCTCACCCTCGCTCAAGTCGGCGACCGCGCGCTCCAGATCGTCGTCGACCGTCGGGCTGTGGAACGCGGTGCTGTGTTCTCGCGCCCGGCGCGCGGTCTCGGCCCGCAGCAGGTCGACGGAGCGTCCGTGCACCTGCGCGAACAAGAAGGCGCGCATCGAGCCGCGCGTCGCGTCGTAACGTTCGGGCCAACGCCACACGCGCAAGAAGACCTCCTGCACGACGTCCTCGGCGAGAACCCGGTCGGCGAGCACGCGCCGGGCGAGCGCGAAGCAGGGACCGGCGTGACGGGCGTACAACTCGCCGAGCGCGAGTCGGTCACCCCGGCCGACGAAGCCGGCCAGATCGCCGTCTGTGGCCTGGCGGCGTTGCGCGTCTGACGTCGTGGTCGACCCACGAGCCCCACTTCGCATGTGAGGTGTTCGGAACGGTTCTGCGGCTCGGATGCAATAGGTTCGCGCCCGTGGGCCGCACGAGCACACTTTCTCCGGCCGAACGGCTGCGGGCGCTGGTTGCCGAGGTCGCGCCTCTCGGGAAATTCCCGGCCGATTGGGCCACCCGCCTGGCCCGGGCCGGGTTCGTGGCACCCCACTGGCCGGCTCCGTGGGGGCTCGGCGCCGTCCCGGCCGAGCAACTCGACCTCGACGAGGTCATGCGCGAGCTGAGGGTCCCCCGCCCGCTCAATCCCATCGGGATCGGCTGGGCCGGCCCCACGCTCCTCGTTGCCGGGACGGAGGCCCAACAGGCGCGCTGGCTCCCGGGCCTGCTCGACGGCACGGAGATCTGGTGCCAGCTGTTCAGCGAACCGGGTGCGGGGAGCGATCTGTCGTCGCTCGCGACGACGGCGACGCTCGACGGAGACGAATACGTGGTGAACGGCCAGAAGGTCTGGACCACGCTCGCACACGTGGCGCGGTGGGGCATCCTGCTCGCGCGCACCGATCCGCACGCGGAAGCCCATCACGGCATCACGTACTTCGTCGTCGACATGCACGCACCGGGCGTCGAGGTCAGGCCCATCGTGCAGATGACCGGCACGCACGAGTTCAACGAGGTCTTCCTCACCGACGTACGCATACCGGTTGCCAACGTGGTCGGAGCCGAACACGACGGGTGGCGGCTCGCAAAGGTGACGCTCGGCAACGAACGCGTGTCACTCTCGGGAGAAGGCGCGTTGTGGGGCCGGGGCCCGACGGCAAACGACGTGTTGACGCTCGTACGCGAGCACGGTGGCGCGAGCGACGCGCGGTTGCGACAACGACTCGCTCGCCTCTACACCGAGTCCGAGATCCTTCGGCTCATACGCCTGCGCACGGTGTCCGCGCGCGTGCGCGGGCTCGAACCGGGCCCCGAGGCATCTGTGCGCAAGGCGCTTTCCGATGTGCACGGCCAGCACGTCATGGAGACCGCCATGGAGCTCGCGGGCACCGACGGTCTGCGTTCCGATTGCGGGCCGTTCGGCGAACCGGACCAGGCCGGCTGGCAGTACGGCTACATGTACGCGCGTGCGCTCACGATCGGGGGCGGTACCAGCGAGGTCCAGCGCAACATCCTCGGCGAAAAGGTCCTCGGACTCCCCCGTGAACCGTAGGCCTCACGTTCTCGACCCCGACCTGTTCGCATGGTTGGTGCTCGAGCACGAGCCCGTCGCCGGCTGGGCGCCCGATCCGCCTTCCGACGCGTTGCGGTGCGGTTCCGACCTCGTCGCGCGCCTCGCACTCGTCGCGCGACCGGTCGGCGACGTGCGGCGCACGTTCGTCGCCGGCTGCCCGGTGGTCCATCACCCCGGCGGCCGAGCCATCGCCGTCGCCATGGGAACGTCGTGGGTCGCGGTGCGCAGCAGGCTCCCGGCGGGCGCGCTGCGACGGGCGGAGCCGCAGGTCTCCGATCCCCGCGAGTCCAGTTGGCCCCATCTTCGCGAGTCCGGTTGGGTCGAGCTCGACCCGTGGGCCGCCGACACCGCGTTTGCACGCGCCGTGGATCTCCTGCGCGCCCACGTCGCCGACGCGTTCGCCCGGGCCGAGCTCGAGTCGGATCGCGGGTCGGGGCCGTGAGCCTCGGCTGGGTTCCGTGGAACATCGCGGTCGAAGCCGGCGCCGTCGTGGGGACCGCGGGGATCGCGGCGCGCACATCGCGCCAACGTTGGCTCGCGCGGTTCGCGCCCTTCGCCACCGAGCTCGCGATCGTGCTCGTGTTGTACGCGCTCTGGCGCGTCGTCGGAACGATCTCGGTCCTGAAGGTCGACCACGCGATCGACGCCGGGCAACGGATCTGGGACGCCGAGCGGACACTGCACCTCCCGAGCGAGCACGGGTTGCAGCACCTCTTCCTGCAGAATTCGACGCTCATCCAGGCGTGCAACGTGTTCTACGCGACCGTGCACATCCCGTCGATGGGCATCTTCTTGGTGTGGCTCTGGCTCCGCCACCGCGACCACTACCCCGCGATCCGCAACGTCATCGCATTGACGACGCTGTGGTGCCTCGTGATCGAGCTGGTCCCGGTCGCACCACCCCGGTTGGTACCCGCGCTGCACATCTTCGACACGCCGGCGCTCTACGGCCAGACGGTGTATCCCGCGCTCGGCAAGTCGGGACCGGCGCAGTTGTCGGCGATGCCCTCGGTGCACGTGGCGTGGGCCGCGATCGTCGGCGTCGGCATCGTCGTCGCGTCGACGAGGCGCTGGCGCTGGATCGCGCTCGCCCATCCGTGCGTCACCATGATCGTCGTCGTCGTGACCGGCAACCACTACTGGTTGGACGGCGTGGTCGCAGTCATGGTCGCCGGTCTCGCGGCGTTGTTCGAGCGCCGGGTGCGCGCCCTGGTCACTCGCCTGCGCCGCCCGACGGTGCCGATCCGACCAGCTTCTGGTGCAGCTGCTCGGTGAGCTCGTGGATCATGCGGGTGAGGTCGGTGTTCTCCTTCAGCAGGGCTTCTTCCTCGGCGTAGTCGTGGTCGGCCTTGGCCTGCTGGAACGCGGCGCCGCGGTTCTGGCCGATCATCACGAACGTCGACAAGAAGATGGCCTCGAGCGACACCACGAGCGTGAGCGTGGGCCACGGGCTCTTCTCGAACACGAGCATCCAGACCGCGAACAGCACCGCGTGGATGTACACGAACATCATCGAGCCCGCGAACGCGGTGATGGCGTCGGCGACGCGGAGCTGGAGGTCCGACGCCCGCTCTTCGACGTGTTTGACGACGACGGGACTGTGCGGAATGTTCATGTCGAGCTTGGGCATGTCTGCGCCTCCGGTTGGGAACGGTTCCCGACCGGACATTCTGGCTGCGCAGTGCATGTTGTCCGCGTACCCCGAGGGCGCGTGACTACTCGTCGAGACGGAGCGCGGCCACGAACGCCTCCTGAGGCACCTCGACGCGGCCGATCTGCTTCATCTTCTTCTTGCCTTCCTTCTGGCGCTCGAGCAGCTTGCGCTTGCGCGAGATATCGCCGCCATAGCACTTCGCGAGCACGTCCTTGCGCTTCGCCTTGACGGTCTCGCGGGCGATGATGCGGCCGCCGATGGCGGCTTGGATCGGCACGTCGAAGAGCTGGCGCGGGATGAGCTCACGCAGCTTCGACGTCATCTTCTTGCCGTACTCGTACGCCTTGTCGCGGTGCACGATCGCGGAGAACGCGTCGACCGGCGTCGCATTGAGCAAGACGTCGACCTTGGCGAGGTCGGACCGGCGGTAGCCGACCGGCTCGTAGTCGAGGCTGGCGTAACCGCGCGTGCGCGACTTCATCTGATCGAAGAAGTCGAGGACGATCTCCGCGAGCGGCAGCACGTAGACGAGCTCGACACGATCCTCGGAGAGATATTCCATCTTCTCCATCACGCCCCGCCGGTTTTGCGAAAGCTCCATCAGCGTGCCGACGAACTCGCTCGGCGTGAGGATCGTCGTGCGGACGTACGGCTCCTCGATGGCTTCGATCTGCTGCGGCGACGGCATGGCCGACGGGTTGTCGACGACCTCGACGGTGCCGTCGGTCAGCTCCAGCCGGTACTCGACGTTGGGCGAGCTCGCGACGAGGGACAGGTTGTATTCGCGTTCGAGTCGCTCCCGCACGATCTCCATGTGCAACAGGCCGAGGAAACCGCACCGGAACCCGAACCCGAGCGCACCCGAGGTCTCAGGCTCGTAGGTGAACGACGAATCGTTCAGCCGGAGCTTCTCGAGCGCCTCGCGCAGGTCTGCGTACTCATCGCCCTCGACCGGATACAGACCGCAGAACACCATGGGCTTGGGCTCGCGGTAACCCGCGAGCGCCTCGGCGCGCCGCGCCGAATCGGTGACGGTCTCGCCGACCTTGGCCTCGCCGACATCCTTGATCCCCGCGACGAGGTAGCCGACCTCGCCCGGCCCGAGGGTGGCAACGGGCGTGAGCGCGGGGCGACGAACGCCGATCTCCTCGGCGTCGTGGTCCTGTTGCGCATTCACGTAGCGCAACCGCGCCCCACTGCGCAGCACGCCGTTGAACACACGGACCGACGAGATCACGCCGCGATACGCGTCGTAGATCGAGTCGAACATGAGCGCTTGCAGCGGCGCGTCGGCATCACCGGTCGGCGCGGGGATGCGCTCGATGACCGCGTCGAGAAGCTCGGCCACTCCCACACCCGTTTTCGCCGAGATGCGGAGCACGTCGTCGGCGGGGATGCCGAGCACGCGCTCGATCTCCTGCGCGCGCTTGTCGGGTTCGGCCGCGGGGAGGTCGATCTTGTTCAGCGCCGCGACGATCGTCAGGTCGTTCTCCATCGCGAGGTAGCAGTTCGCGAGCGTCTGCGCCTCGATGCCCTGCGACGCGTCGACGAGCAGGATCACGCCTTCGCAAGCTGCGAGTGAACGACTGACCTCGTACCCGAAATCGACATGACCGGGCGTGTCGATGAGGTTGACGACGTAGCCGTTCCACTCGAGCCGGACGTTCTGCGCCTTGATCGTGATACCGCGCTCGCGCTCGAGATCCATCGTGTCGAGGTACTGGGCGCGCATGTCTCGGGCGTCGACCGCGCCCGTCAGCTCGAGGAGCCGGTCGGCGAGGGTCGACTTCCCGTGGTCGATGTGGGCGATGATGCTGAGGCAGCGAATCCGGTCGAGTGCAGTCACGATCCGTCCATTGTCGCTTATCGCCGTCGCCCTCCTGGCACCCACTCCCTTCATTTCGTGCCCGGCGGGGAGGTCGTCGCCGGGTCGGCCGCCTGCCCGCGGGCGCGCCCACGATCGTCGTGCCGCGCGGGGCCCTGCCGCCCGCGCGCGCGGTGCCTGCTCGGCGCCTGACGGGTCCGTGAACCGGGGTTCTCCCGGCGCCGACCTGCTCTGGTAGCCTCACCCGGTTCACGAACAGGTTCGGAGCCCCTTCGCATGGCCAATATCCAGTCGCAGAAGAAGCGCAACCGTCAGAACGAGAAGCGACGCGTCCGCAACAAGGCCGTCCGCTCGGAGCTGAAGACGCGCGTGAAGGTCGCGGTCGAGGCCGTGGCCAACGGCGACGCCGGTGCCGAGGACGCGGTGAAGGCCGCGCAGAAGCGCATCGACAAGGCCGGCGCCAAGGGCGTCATCCACAAGAACGCGGCCGCCCGCCGTGCGTCGCGCCTGATGAAGCGCGCGGCCAAGACCGCCTGACCCCGGTCTGCGCCGATCCCCGGCTGCTAACGCCGAGCCGTCCGCCGGCTCAACGCCGCGAGGCGCGCGACGAGCACGTCCATCACGGTTCGTTCATCGAGGCCGCCGGCGCCGCGCAGGTCGAGTTCGGCACGGGCCAGGAGTTGGACGGCGTCGCGCAGACCGTCGCTGCCGAGTCGTTTCGCGGCCTCGAGCGGGAAGCGGGCGCCGCCCGCGCTCTTCATGCCCAGCGCGGCCGCGGCGTGCTCCTTGGTGACGATCGCCGGATCGTCGAGACGCAACAACCGCTGGTAGTGGAACACGAGCGACGCCATCACCTGCATGGGATGGAGCGGCTTGGGCTGGGCCGAGCTGGCCGCGGTAAGCATCCGGTGCAGGGTTTCGAGCGCGGCACCGAGATCGCCGCGATCGATCGCGTTGGTCAGGTCGAAGCGGCCCGCCGTACCGAGCTCACCGAGATACTGCTCGACCTCGTCGAGCGACAACGACGCGTTGTCGCCATAGGTCGCGTGCAGCAACTCGACCAGCTCGGGAACCCGCCCGGCGTCGTCACCGAGGTGCGCGGCGAGTTGCTTGGCGGCGTCGGGCGTGAGCTTCAGGTGCGCATCGCGCAGCTCGCGCTGCAGCACGTCGGCCGTCTGGTCGGCCGCGGGGCCGGTGATCTGCGCATTCGCCTTCGTCGCCTTGTCGAGCGCGCCCGGCGTGCGGCCTCCGCCCGCGACCAGGACGAGATGTACGCCTTCGAGCGGGTCGGCGATCCACGACGCCAGCCACTTTGCCTGTTCCGTCGTGGCGTTCCCGATCTCACGCACGACGACGACCCGAGTCGACGTCATGAACGGCGGGCTCTGCAATGCGGTGGTGAGCGCCGTGAACGCCGGGAGCTCGGTGGAGCCTTCGGACGCGCGGGAGTCGTCGTCGTCATCGGCGGCCTCGCTCGCACTCTCCCCGCGCGCCGGCGGCTCGCCAGCGTGTGATCGTCCAGCGCGAACGAACGGTCGACGCCCGCGAGCAGCTCGTCGACGAGTCGCTGCACCTCGCGATCGCGTAGGACCGGATCGGCGCCCTGAACGAGAATCGTGCTCACAACAACGCCTCGATCGTACGGCAGACCCGCGCGGTGCCCGCGACGTCGTGGACCCGGACGACCCGGCAACCGTGCATCGCGCCATAGGCAACTGCCGCGAGCGATTCCGGGCGGCGATCGTCGATCTCCCGGGCGAGCAACTCACCGATGAACCGCTTGTTCGACGCCGAAAGCAACAGCGGGTAACCCAACGTGGCGTGTTGCGCGCTCTCGCGCAGCAGCACCGCGCTCTGAGCGGGCGACTTCCCGAGGTCGAGACCGGCATCGAGCACGATCTGCTCGGGCCGCAGACCCAGAGCTTCGGCGCGCCGCGCGCGCTCGCACAGAAAGCCCGTGACATCCGCGACGAGATCGTCGTACTGCGGATCGGGATCGGGGACGCGCGGCCGCAGGCGGATGTGGGTGGCAACCACGGTGGCGTCGTGCTTCGCCGCGATCTTCAGGTAGTCGGGATCGCCGAAGCCGGAGATGTCGTTGCCGACGACCGCACCCGCCGCGCACGCGGCGTCGAGCACCGATGCGCGCCAGGTGTCGACCGACAAGGCGACGTCGAAGCGGGCCCGCAATACCTCGACCGCGGGAACGACACGATCGAGCTCTTCGTCCTCGACGACCTCGGGCCCGGGACCGGCCTTCACCCCGCCGACGTCGAGCAGGTCGGCGCCATCGGCGACGAGCTGTTCCGCCTTGCGCACGAACGCGTCGAAGGCCCAGGTCGCGCCGCGGTCGTAGAACGAATCCGGCGTGCGATTCAGGATCCCCATGACCAGGACCCGCTTGCGCACGTCGATCGAATTGTCACCGAGCCGAAGCATCGGGAACGGCACGACGGGCACGGACGCAGGCTACCGATGCCCCCGCCGCGAGGAGCGAGGCCAGCCCGAGCGCGGCCCGGCGGTCGAGAGCGAACGGGACCGCGGCACCGACCCGGGCGACCGCGGTGATCCATGCCACGAGGAGAGCCGTCGGCTGTTGCGCGAGCGGTCCGAGCCGGGGCGCGACCCCCGTCAGCGCCGACGCGAAGAATCCGTAGACGCCGAGCACCTCGGCGGCCGGCGCGGCGGCGAGGTTGGAAACGGGTGTGATCAGCGGAAACGTCAGGAAGACCCACAGCAGCACGGGCAGGACGCCGAGTTGGGCGCCGATCGATACGGCCAGGGGTTCGCGCAGGAACCGCGGACCGGCCAGACGCGCGCCGACGGGGCGCGCCAAGAGCGCGATCCCGGCGCTCGCGCCGCACGAGAGCGCGAACGCGACCGAATGCACGAGGAACGGATCGACGAGCAGGAGAGCGATCACAGCGTAGGCGAGCACGCGAATGCTCGACGCCGGCCGGCCGCCGAGCGTCGCGAGGAGCGCGATAGCAGCCATCGCCGACGCGCGCAGGACCGACGGCTCGAACCGGGTCATCGCCGCGAACACGCCCACGATCGTCAGCGCGGCACCGGTGCGCGCGCCGAGCCGGAGGCGGCGGAGCAACGGCGCGGCGAGCGCCATGACGAAGGCGACGTTCTCGCCCGACACCGCGAGGAGGTGCGACAACCCCGAGTTGCGGTAGGCGTCGACGACCGGCGTCGGGATCGCCCGCGTGTCGCCGAGCAGGAACCCGGCAACGAGGGCGCGCGGCGTGGGCGCGAGTGACCGGGTCCCGCGCAGGATCTCGGCGCGGATCGAATTCGCGACCGCGAACAGTCCGCCCGGCGGCGCCAGCTCCAGCACGCGGGCGTCGTCGAGGCGACCGATCGCGTGCCGCCAGCGCGCCCGATCGTCGTACGCGCCACTGCCGAGAGGTGCGAGCCGCCCGGTGAGCTCCACGTGGTCGCCCGCATCGATGACCCGCAACGCCGCGACCTCGGCTCCCGTCGCGCGGGCGAGGAGGGTGCGGTGCACCCCCGAGCCCGCGTCGACCCGGATCAACACGCTGGCTTCGTACCGGGGGCCGCCCGGGTCCTCGGTGGCCACGCCGCGGATCGTCGTCTGTTCCCGGCGCTCGATCGCGCGGTGCAGCGGCGAACGCGCCTGCCCGTCGAGCGCGCGACCGGTCATCGCGCAGCCGAGCAGCGCGCACGCGATCGCGGCGATCGCGCCGCGGCGCCGTGATCGGGTGAACCACGCCGCACCGAGTGCGCCGGCGCCGAGGACGAGCGCCGCGTTCGCGCCCGGCAGTCCGGCGCGCTCGCCGACCAGGATGCCGCCAACCAGGGCACCGAGCGCCACCACGGGTCCGAGCTCCACCTCAGACCGCCACGAGGTCGCGGAGCTGGTCGAGCTTGGAGTTGCCGATCCCGCGCACGCGCCCGAGGTCGTTCACCGACGTGAACGGACCGTGCGCCTCGCGGTCCTTGACGATGGCCGCCGCGGTCGCGGGACCGACTCCGGGCAACGCGTCGAGTTGTGCCGCGTTGGCAGAGTTCAGGTTCACCGGTGACCCGGGCGATGGTCCGCCGTCGCCCGCCGGCGCGGGCGCACCGATGACCGCGGCCGGATCGAGCCCGGGCGCGGGCGCGCCGAGACGCGGTACCGCGACCCGGGCACCGTCGGTCAGCGCAGCTGCCAGATTGAGCCGGGTCAGATCGGCGTCGGCGGTCGCACCTCCGGCCGCGTTGATCGCGTCGATGACCCGGCCGCCCGCCGCGAGTCGCACGACCCCGCCGCGGCGGACGGCGCCGACGATGTCGATCACGATCGCCGACGACGCGCGCGTGGTGCTGGTGGTCGCGGCGAACGTGTCGCCCGGGACACCGGCCGGCGTCGGGCGCGGCAACGCCGACGACGAGTGCGCGCCACCGCGAAACCAGGCGAAGGCCGCGGCGATTGCGATGCAGGCGAACAGCGCCGCCGCGATCCGCCGATCGGCGCGCCACTCCTGCCAGCGCGTGCCCCACGCGGTGTGCGGCGGCTCCGAGAAGGGACGCGGGACTTCCTTCGCCACGACGACCTCCGGGCGCGCGACAACGGGCGGAGGAAGTCCGGGGGAAGCGACCGCACGCTATCGCGACCGTGCGCCACCGAGAAGTGGCGCGGCGCCGACGTGCGCCCGACGCCGGACGCCGGCCGGCTCAGGCGACGACGAAGTTCACGATCTTGCCCGGCACGACCTTCACCTGGCGCACGGTCACGCCTTCGAGCAGCTCGGCAATGCGCGGCTCGGCTCGGGCGGCAGCTTCGTGAGCGGCTGCGTCGGCGCCGACCGCGACCTCCACCCGGGCCCGCACCTTGTTGTTGATCTGCACCGGCACCTCGACCTTGTCGTCGACCAGCCAACGCGGGTCGGGCGTGGGGAACGACTCGTAGGTGAGCGTGCGGTCGTGACCGAGGCGCGCCCACAACTCCTCGGCGATGTGCGGCGCCAGCGGCGCGACCATCAACGCCAACGGCGACGCGACCTCGCGCGGTATCGCGCCGGTCGCCTGCACGACGGTGGTGAGGTGGTTGTTCAACTCGAACAACCGGGCGATGGCGGTGTTGAAGCTGAGCGCGGCCATGTCGGCGCCGACCGCTTCGATCGTGCGGTGCAACAGCCTGGCGGTTTCGTCGTCGGCGGGCGCATCGGACACGCGGAACGCGCCCGTGTTCTCGTCGATGAAGTTGCGCCAGAGCCGCTGCAGGAAGCGATGCACGCCGACGATGTCGGCCGTGCTCCACGGTCGCTCCTTGTCGAGCGGACCCATGAACATCTCGTAGAGACGCAGCGTGTCGGCGCCGTAGTCGCGGTAGATGTCGTCGGGAGCGACGGCGTTACGCAGGCTCTTGCCCATCTTGCCGAACTCGCGCGCGACCGGCTTGCCCTCGAAGAAGTACCGCCCGTCGCGCTCCTCGACCGCCTCGGCGTCGACGTACGCGCCCCGGTCGTCGATGTACGCCGACGCCAGGATGTAGCCCTGGTTGACGAGCCGCTGGAACGGCTCGAGCGTCGAGACGTGGCCGAGATCGAACAGCACCTTGTGCCAGAAGCGCGCGTACAACAGGTGCAACACCGCGTGTTCGACGCCACCGACGTAGAGATCGACGAGACCGACCTTCGGTGAGCCGTCACCGCGCGTGCCTTCGGCCCATCCGCGCTCGACCTGCGGGTCGACCATCGCGTCTTCGTCGGTCGGATCGAGATAGCGCAGGTAGTACCAGCACGATCCGGCCCACTGCGGCATGGTGTTGGTCTCGCGCAGGTAGACGACCGGCCCGTCGCCGTAGCCGGCCCACGCCGCGCCGGGGAGGTCGAGCTCGACCTCCACCCAGTCGACCGCGCGCGCGAGCGGCGGCTCCGGCAGCGCGTCGGGATCGTCCGAGGTGACCGGCTCGAAGTCGGTGACTTCGGGGAGCACGACGGGGAGCATCGATTCGGGCAGGGCGATCGGCCCGGCGTCGTCGTACACGATCGGGAACGGCTCACCCCAGTAGCGCTGGCGGCTGAAGAGCCAGTCGCGGAGCTTGTACGTCACGGTCGGTTCGCCGAGGCCGGAACGTGCCAACCAGTCGGAGATCGCGAGCTTCGCGTCGTCGACGCGCAGCCCGTCGAGGGTCACCTCTTCGTTCGCGCTGTTCTGCGCGACGCCGTCGCCCACGTACGCGTCGGGCCAGTCGGTCGTGTCGGTGGCATCGACGCCGTGCTCGGCGAGCCATTCGTCTCTCGGCCGGATGACCGGCACGACGGGCAGCTCGAACTCGCGCGCGAACTCGAAGTCGCGCTCGTCGTGCGCGGGCACG
This sequence comes from uncultured Actinomycetes bacterium, assembly GCA_963812205.1. Taxonomy (GTDB): domain Bacteria; phylum Actinomycetota; class Acidimicrobiia; order IMCC26256; family PALSA-610; genus PALSA-610. The sequence goes on along the minus strand of CAWEUJ010000002.1, from coordinate 210,391 downwards.
GCCATGATCGCGCCGGTGCCGTAGCCCATGAGCACGTAGTCGGCGACGAAGATCGGGATGCGCTCGTTGTTCGTCGGATTGATCGCGAAGGCACCGATGAAGACGCCCGTCTTCTCCTTGGTATCGGCCTGGCGTTCGAGATCGGTCTTCGCGGCCGCGAACTCGCGGTACCGGCGGACCGCGTCGGGCGGTGGGTCGGTCGCGCCGAACACACCCTTCCACGCGTCGAGCGGGTTGCTCCCGAAGTCGTTGCCCAGGTCGTCGTCGGGCCACTGGTTCGCGGTAACGACGTCGACGAGCGGGTGCTCCGGCGCCAACACCATGTAGGTGGCGCCGAACAACGTGTCGGGCCGGGTCGTGAACACCTCGATGTCGAGGCCCTCGTGGCCGGCGACGGGGAAGCGCACCGACGCGCCCGTGGAGCGGCCGATCCAGTTCCGCTGCATCAGCTTGATCGACTCGGTCCAGTCGAGCGATTCCAGGTCGTCGAGCAGACGGTCGGCGTACGCGGTGATGCGCAACATCCATTGCTTCAGCGGCCGCCGGTACACGGGGAAATTGCCGCGCTCGCTGCGCCCGTCGCCGGTGACCTCCTCGTTGGCGAGCACCGTACCGAGCCCGGGGCACCAGTTCACCGGCGCGTAGGCCTCGTACGCGAGACGGTACGAGTCGACGAGGCGACGCTGTTCGAGGGGACCGAGATCGTCGAACGGAATGTCGTCGGGTGTCGGGAAACGACCGGCGCGGAACTCCTGTACGAGCGTGCCGATCGGCCGCGCCCGCTGCGCATCCTCGTCGTACCACGAGTTGTAGATCTGCAAGAAGATCCACTGCGTCCACCGGTAGTACTGGACATCGGTCGTGGCCGGCCCGCGCCGCGGGTCGTGGCCGAGTCCGAGCGCGCGGAGCTGGCGTTTCATGTTCGCGATGTTCTGCTCGGTGGTCGCCCGCGGATGCGTGCCGGTCTGCACCGCGTACTGCTCCGCGGGCAGCCCGAACGCGTCGTAGCCCATCGCGTGCAGGACGTTGAACCCGTTCATGCGCTGGAAGCGCGCGTAGACGTCGGTGGCGATGTAGCCCAGCGGGTGGCCGACGTGCAGCCCGACCCCGCTCGGGTAGGGGAACATGTCGAGGACGAACATGTGCGGCCGATCGGCGACGCCGTGCGGGTCGTCGCTCAGGAGACCGGTGCGATTCGGCGTGTAGAAGGTCTGCTCTTCGTCCCAGCGGTCCTGCCACCGGTGCTCGATCTCGTTGGCGAGCGCAGCGGTGTAGCGCTGCGGCGGAACGTCGTCGGCCATGGTGCCGAGGCTACCGGCGGACCGCGGTCGCACCAGGCTGGTAGCGTGGCCGACCCACGGGGGCGTAGCTCAGTTGGTAGAGCGCTTGCATGGCATGCAAGAGGTAGTGGGTTCGATCCCCATCGCCTCCACCCGTTTCGTCACCGAACGCCGAGGATGCCGCCGGTCCGGCCGCGATCACCCCTGATGCGCGACCGTCACGGACCCGCCGAGACCGGCGACCGCGGCCGTGCTGAGCCCCACCGGCTGCGCGTCGATGCGCAACGCCCAACGGAAGAAGCCGACGCTCAACTGGTCGATCGCCGGGAATGCCTTCTCGACCGGAGGGTGATCGCTCGTGCAGCCGTCGGAGCCGAGTTTCAGCAGTTCCGCCGGGATCGGGAGCTTGATCGCCTTCACGATGCCGATGACGCCCCCCTGGCTCCGGCCGATGAGGCAGATGTCGGAGAACACGAGGTGCCCGGCACCGGGAATCTCGGCGAGGTACTTCGGCGCCGACATTCCGGCGTAGACCTGCTCGCTCGACGCCTTCGGGATGATCCCGTCGGTGGTGCCGAGCATCACCATTCCGGGCTTCTTCGGCGCGGCGGGAGCGGGCCCGCCCTGTCCGCCGAATCCGACGGAGTACGAGATCCATGCCTTGACGCGCGGATCGGCGGAGGCGAACTGGTACGCCGCGCCCGCGCCGGCGGAGTGGCCCGCAGCGACGACGCGATCCGGATCGACCAGGCCGTGCAGCACTCCCGGTCCGCTCGAGGTCTCGAGCACGAGATCGAGCGTCGCCTGCAGCACCGCGAGATCGGTCGACTTGGGCACACCCTGCGTCGCGGTCCCGAGCAGCCCGTCGAGTGAGCGCTCCACGTGATCGGGCGCGGCGACGACGAATCCCCACGACGCGAGATGGGTCGTGAGCGACACCGACTGCTCGGGGTAACCGGCGAAGCCGTGGCTGAACACGACGAGCGGATACCGACCGGGCGTGGTCGCGGCCGGTGCGTTCTCGAACGCGTCGGCCTTGTACAGCGGCCGGCGGCCGGCCGGGATCTTGGCCTGGAGCGCGGGACTCAGCAGGCTCGCGATATCGATCGTCTCGGCCGTATGCCCGGCCGTGGTCGCGGGATCGGCGGGATACCACACGACGACGCGGCGACCGCCCGCGAGATGCAGTGTCGTGTACCCGACGGCGAACGATCCCCTCTTCGCATACGGCGCCGGATCGGCCGGGACGGGACGCGTCGTCGCCGTCGGCACCGCCTTCGACGAGCCTGCGCATCCGGCGGCGATCAATGCGGCCCCGAGCAGGGCGACGATCAGACCACGGGATCGGGGAGCACGCATCTCCGGAGTCTGTCATGCACCGACGGCCGCATGCCGAGCACACGGTCAGACCGCAGCGGCGCCGTTCCAGACGATCCGAGCTGCGTCCGACCACAGGCGATCCAGCCCGTAGAACTCGCGCGTCTCCTCGAGGAACACGTGCACGATGAGATCGCCGTAGTCGAGCAGCACCCACGACATGTCGTCGACACCCTCGATCGAACGCGGCTTCACGCCGGCCTGTTCGAGGAGTTGTTTCTTCACCTCGTCGACGATGGCCCGGACCAGGCGGGTGTTCGAGGCGTGCACGATCACGAACGCGTCGACGATGCCCATGATCTCGGCGACGTCGAGCACGACGATGTCTTCGCCCTTCTTGTCGTCGGCGGCCCGGGCGGCAATACGCGCGCGTTCGGTGCTCGTCGTACGGTGGGCTTCGGTCACGGATTCCTCGGTTGGTCGACGACTGGACTCGTGGGCACCGTCGAGCTCGGCGACGAGCCGGGCGCGTTCTCCCATGCGCGCCGCGTACCGAAATGGGCGGCAAGCAGCCCGGACACCGCGGCCAACACGACCACCCCCGCGACCCGCCACCGCTCGCGCCGCGGACGACGGTTGGAGGTCGTCGTGCGCGCTCGGGCCATCACGCCCCAGTGTAGAGACCGTGTGTTCGCAATACCCGCGCCGCCGGCGGCGGCACGAGGAAGTCGACCGATTCTCCTGCCGCGATGCGGCGCCGGAGGTCGGTGGACGACACGTCGAGGCGCGGCATGTGCACGCCCACGCTCCGCCAGCCGGGCGGGGCGGTGGTCGGTACGACGTCCTCACGGTCGACCAGCGCCAGCGTCACCGCGGCTCGCAACGCGTCGACCCGGTGCCAGGTCGCGAGCGAGGCCGCGACATCGCCGCCGACGATCAAGAACAACTCGCGGCCTTCGGCGGTGAGCGACTCGACGGTGTCGATCGTGTAGGTCGGGCCCGGGCGATCGATCTCGAGCCGGGACACGACGAGCCCCTCGACCCCCTCGATCGCAGCCGCGACCATCTCGAGGCGGATCTCGGCCGGCGCACAGACCCGACCACGCTTCTGCCACGGATCACCCGCAACCACGAGGAGCACCCGGTCGAGCCCGAGCTGGTCGCGAGCCGCCGCGGCGGCCGCGAGATGTGCCACGTGCACGGGGTCGAAGGTGCCGCCGAGAATCCCGAGGCGCTCCACCGGGCGAGTGTACGAGAAGGCCTTGTGAACACCGTGTTGCGGACGCCGACTCGCCGGGATTCGGCCGTATCCTGCAGCTGTGCCCAGCCTCGTCGTACGCGTCTGGCTTCCCGACCGTCCGGGCGCGCTCGGTCTGGTCGCGTCGCGCATCGGCGCGATCGGTGGCGACATCGTCGGCATCGACGTGCTCGAACGCAGCGAGCACGTAGCTGTCGACGAATTCGCAGTGATGCTCCCCGACAAAGACCTCATCGCGTTGTTGGTGCGCGAGATCGAAGAGGTCGACGGCGCGTCGGTCGAGGAGTGGCGAGAGGTCGGCACGTTTCCCGATCCGCGCCTCGACGCGCTGGAGTCGGTCGAGCATCTCTCGGGTGCGGGACGCGCGCCGAGCTCATGCAGCGTCTGGTCGAGAGCGTGTGCGACGAATTCTCGGCGGACTGGGCCGTGTTGTTGCGCGGCAACGAAGCCCTCGCGTCCTCGGGAGCCGACGTTCCCGACCCGTCGGTGCTGGAAGCCTTCGCCGCCGGGACCGCAGCATCGCCGATCGTCGCCGCGGGCGACGCCGGCCCCGACGACCTCGCGGTCGCACCCCTCCCGACCGACGATGTCGTGCTGCTCGTCGGCCGCGACGGGCATCCCTTCCGCCGGCGTGAGCGCCGTCAGCTCCTCGCGCTCGCACGCATCTCGGATCGTGTCGGCACGATTCTCCCCGGTTAGCGGCCGCTCCGGCTAGCGGGCCCGCGCGTTCTCGTCGAGCTCCCGATCGAGCCGGAGGTAGTGCTCGTAGCGGGCGCCGTCGAGCTCACCGCGTTCGATCGCGCGCCGTATCGCGCAGTCGGGCTCGGACCCGTGCGAACAGTTCGTGAATCGGCACTGCGCAGCCAACTCCTCGATGTCGGAGAACACCCGGCTCAACCCGTCGTCGGCCTCCCACAGCGCGACCGAACGCAGGCCGGGTGTGTCGACGAGCCAGCCGCCACCGGGCAACGCCACGAGCTCGCGCGCGGTCGTGGTGTGCCGACCGCGCTGGTCGTTCTCGCGCACCTCGCCGACCGCCTGCTGGTGGGCTCCGACGAGCCCGTTCACGAGCCGCGACTTCCCCACCCCCGACGCGCCGATGAGCGCGACGGTACGACCCGCGCCCGCGAGCGCGCGCAGACGGTCGAGTCCCTCGCCCGTGACGGCGCTCGTGGTCACCACCTCGACGTCGGACGCGGCAGCGCGCGCGACGGCGACGGCCCGGTCGACCTCGGACCGATCGGCGAGATCCGCCTTCGACAACACCACGACCGGCGCGGCCCCGCTCTCGAACGCGAGAACGAGCTCCCGTTCGAGGCGACGGACGTTCGGCCCGTTGTTCAACGACTGCACGACGAACACGAGATCGACGTTCGCGGCCACCACCTGCGGCCGGCGGGACCGTCCTTCGCCCGCGTCGCCCCGAACGAACGCCGAACGCCGCGGTAACGCGGCCGCGACCTTGCCGTTCTCGACGAGGATCCAGTCGCCCGTCGCCACCGAATGACCAGCCAGCTGGGCGCGCTCCGTGCCGGTCGAGGTCATCACGGTGACCCAACCGCGATCGACGCGCGCGACGCGGCCCGGGCGCGCGCCGGCGTGGGCGATATCGGCAGAGGCCGCCGCGGCGAGGTGCTCGTCCCAGCCGAGCCGCGCCAACGCGGCCCGGGCGGGCGCGGTGTCTTCGGTCGCGGGCATCGATCCAGCGTACGCTCGGAAAATGGCACCTCGGACCTTCGACGTCGACCGGATGCAGCCCGGCGACAAGACTGCTCTGATCGGAGCGCTCGCGCGCGCGTTCTACGACGATCCCCTCTTCGGCTACTTCCTGCCCGACCTGGTCGCGCAGAGCAGGGGCCTGATCCACTACATGAGGGCGGCCGTTGCCGATGCGGCGCCGTTCGGCGAGATCTGGGTCGCGCACACGACCGGCAAGGTGGCGTGCGCCGCGGTGTGGCTTCCGCCCGGAGCCTATCCGCGCGGCGTCCGGCGCGACCTCATGACGAACCTGCGCGGCGCCCCCGCCTTCGTTCGTACGGGTCGGCGCCTCGCGGGTGCGTTCCGGCTCCTCGCGGCGCTCGACAAGGTGCACCACGACATCGGCGAACCGCACTACTACCTCGGGATCCTCGGGACCGATCCCCTGTACCAGCGGACGGGTGCGGGCACGGCGGCGTTGCGACCGGTGTTGGAGACCTGCGACAACGAGGGCGTCACCGCCTACCTCGAGACGCAGAAGGAGGAAAACCTCGCGTACTACGCGCGGCACGGGTTCGAGCTGGTGCAGAAGGTGGAGGTCGAAGGCCTGCCGCCGGTGTGGACCCTTTCGAGGCAGTCCCGCTAGCGGTCGCACCGACGCGCCGCCCGCGGCACGCCGCGCTCAGGCCTCGACGACGTCGGCGACGAACTTCTGCAGCTGGCGGAGGTTCCGCACCTCGTAGACGCCATCGCAATACGGCGCGTACTCCGACACGATCGAATCGCCCGTATCCCAGTAGCCGCGCGGCTCGGGGTCGAGCCAGAACACCTTGCGGGCACGCTTTTGCATCTCCGCCACGGTCCATGCCTGCGACGCGTGATAGTTGTTCCGCGCGTCGCCGAACAAGATGACGGTCGACTTCTTCGTCACCTCGCGTATGTGGCGCTCGTGCCACACCTCGAACGCGTGGCCGTAGTCGCTGTGACCGTCGACCCACACGACATCGGCTTCCGTGTTGACGCGACTGATCGCCTCGCTCATCTCTTGTGCCTCTTCGAAGAAGCGGGTCACTTCGTCGATCCCGTCTATGAAGACCCACGACCGCACCTTCGAGAACTCGCTCTGCATCGCGTAGACGAACTGCAGCGTGAAGCGCGCGAACGAGGCGACCGACCCGGAGATGTCGGCGACGACCATGATCTCGGGTTTCGACGGCCGCGGCCGCTTGAACTTCGGTTCCACCGGCACCCCGCCGTACGACATCGAGTGCCGGACCGTCTGGCGGAAATCGAGCTGACCGCGGCGACGGTGCCGACGCCGCTGCGCGAGTCGAGCGGCGAGCGCGCGGGTCAACGGGTAGATCGCCCGCTGGAGCAGTTGCATCTCGTCGCGCGACGCATGCATGAAGTCGACGTCTTCCGGCAACGGCTTGCGCAGCGTGCGCGCCATCGCCTCGACTCCTCGATCGGCGACGAGCCGCTTGCGGATCTCGGCCTCGATCATCTCCTTCAAGACCTTCAGCCGGCCCTCGAAGTCTTCGCGCGCGAGGCGCTCGTCGAACGCGCCCCCGCCGATCTGTTCGTCTTCTTGCGCCCGGGCCATCATCTTGGTGACGAGACCGTCGGCGTCGAGCTGACGCAAGGTCCGGTAGAGGTAGTACGCGCCGCCGACGGGCCGGCCCGGCTCCATCCCCGCGAAGCGCGCGACCGCGGCCCCCGCCAGCATCCGCATCTCGTTTTGGTCCATGCGCATCAACGCGTCGAGGAGCATCCGCGAGAGCTCCTCGTTCGACACCTGGCTCATGGCGCCGCCCTGGTCCATGGCGGCGCGCAGCTCGTCGAAATTCGCCTGTGCCTCGGGATCGAGATCGGCCTCGCCCTCGGCGTTCACGCCGGGCGAGAACATCGAGAAGAACACCTCGAACACGGTCTCGAACACCCGGTAGTGGCCGGCGTTCTTCACGAGTGTCGCACCGAGCGCGGCTTTGAACGCGTCACGATCGTCGAGCGGCACGTACTCGATCGCGCGCATCGCGTCGAGGTTCTCTGTCATCGACACGGGCAGCCCCGCGGTGCGTAGCTCGTGCACGAAGCCCTGCAACACGTCGAGCATGTGCGGCTCGGCCGGCAGGATCGTCACGTCACCACTCCCCCTCGCCATCGCGCCGGTGCGCGTGGCGTAGTCCAGCTTGCCCCATTGCACCGGCTATTTCTTGAGGACCGCAGGCGCGTCGACGCCGAGTTCCTTGCGCGCCTTCGCGATGTCGCTCTGGTACTTCAGCAACACGTGCAACGTCTCGCCGAGCACTTCGGGCGTGATCTCGTTTCGCCCCAGGAACGCGAGGGTGCGCGCCCAGTCGATCGTCTCCGAGATCGACGGCGACTTCTTCAGGTCGAGGTTGCGGATCGAGTTGACGACCTTGGCGATCTGCTGCGCGAGCGCGGCGTCGATCTCGGGCACCCGCACCCGCACGATCTCCTTCTCGCGCTCGATGTCGGGGTAGTCGATGTGCAAGAAGAGGCAACGCCGCTTCAATGCCTCGGACAGTTCCCTCGTGTTGTTCGACGTGAGGAACACCATCGGAATCTGCTTTCCGGTGATGGTGCCGAGCTCGGGGATGGAGACCTGGAAGTCGGAGAGCACTTCGAGCAGGAGCGCTTCGGTCTCGATCTCCACCCGGTCGACTTCGTCGATGAGCAATACCACCGGCTCGTCGGCGCGAATCGCCTCGAGCAACGGCCGGGTCAACAAGAACGCCTCGGAGAAGATGTCGGATTCGACGGTTTCCCAATCGCGTTCGTGCTCGCGGTCGGCCTGGATCCGCAACAGTTGCTTCTTGTAGTTCCACTCGTAGATGGCCTTCGACTCGTCGAGGCCCTCGTAGCACTGCAGCCGGATCAGCCGCGCGCCCAGCGTCGTCGCGACGGCCTTGGCGAGCTCGGTCTTGCCCACTCCCGCAGGGCCCTCGACGAGCACGGGCTTTCCGAGCCGGTCGGCAAGGAACACGACTCCCGCGATCGCCGAATCGGAGAGATAGTCGACTTCGCGCAATCGTGCGGCCGTCGCGTCGACGGATGCGAACCGTTCGCCCATTACCCTCGTACCTGCCCTTCACCCCAGATGACGTATTTGTATGTGGTCAGTTCCCGCAGGCCCATCGGGCCGCGCGCGTGCAGCTTCTGCGTCGAGATACCGATCTCGGCGCCGAAGCCGAACTCTTCTCCGTCGGTGAATCGCGTGCTCGCGTTCACCACGACCGCCGCCGCGTCGACTTCGCTCGTGAAGCGGCGCGCGGCCGCGAGATCGCGCGTCAGGATCGCCTCGGTGTGCCCGGTGCCGTAGTGATTGACGTGCGCGATCGCCGCCCCGATATCGGCGGCGATCGCGATCGACATCTTGAGGTCGGAGAACTCGCGACCGAAGTCGTCGTCGGTCGCGGGAGTGACGTGTTCCGAGCGCCGCTGCGCTTCGGCGTCACCGACGAGCTCGACACCGTGGGCGTGCAGCGCGTCGGCAACGCGTGCCACGAACGCGTCGGCTACCGACGCGTGGATCACGAGCGACTCGGCCGCGTTGCACACGCTCGGGCGCTGGGTCTTGGCGTTGAGAACGATCTTCAACGCCTCGTCGAGATCCGCCGACGCGTCGACGTACACGTGACAGTTGCCGTCACCGTCGATGATGACCGGCACCTTGGCGTTGTCGCGAATGCTTTGCAGGAGCGCCGGCCCCCCGCGCGGGATCAGGCAGTCGACGTAGTCGGTGAGCTGCATCACCTCGGTGGCCGTCTCGTACGCGGTGTCCTCGACGAGGATCACCGCGTCTTCCGGCAGCCCGTTCTTGACCAACGCGTCGCGCAGCACCTGGGTGATCGCGATGTTGGAGCGCAGCGCCGACGACGACCCCCGCAGCAGCGCCGCGTTGGCGGACTTCACGCACAGCCCGGCCGCGTCGCTCGTGACGTTGGGACGGTTCTCGTAGATGATCGCCACGACGCCGAGCGGGACGCGCGTGCGGACGATCTCGAGCCCGTTGGGCCTCCGCCACCCGTCGAGCACCTCGCCGACGGGATCCGACAGGGCGGCGACCGTGCGCAGGCCGTTCGCCATCGCCTCGATCCGCGCGTCGGTCAGGCGGAGACGGTCGAGCGGGCCGTCGGCCATCCCCGCCGCCCGGGCGGCTTCCAGATCGGCGTCGTTCGCGGCGCGCAGCTCGTTCGCCCGCTCGGCGAAGAGGTCGGCCGCCGTCACCAGCATCCCGTTCTTGGCGGGCGTCGGCGCCCCGGCGAGCAGGCGACTGGCGGCTTTCGCCCGGCGGCCGAGCTCGATGACGGGTGTCATCCCGCCAGGCTACCCCTTGACCCAACGGTCAAGTCCGGGGGATTTCCGCCGTCGACCCCGAAGTTCCGACCTCCTGCAGCCGGCTCGGGACTTTCGTCTCTGCGTCACCCGAGCGGCCGGCCGGATCATGCAGGCATGACCCCGAACGCCGCATCCGGCTCCGTCACCCGACCTGTCGGGCGCTCCGGCGCGCGCCGTGCGACCGGAACGGCCGTGTTCGCGGCGGTGGTCGCCGTCTCGGCGTGGGCCGGCGCGCTCGGGCTGGTCACCGGGACGCTCGACCTGGGCGCGAAGCTCGAGCAGCGGTTGCCCTTCCACTCGCCGGTCCTGGGGGGTGGCGCCCTCGCGGTGATCGTGGGCCTTCCGACCACGGTCGTCGCGATCCTGGCCCGGCGCCACGACGCGCGCGCGGGCGCGTCTGCCGTCGTCGCCGGCGCGCTGCTCGTCGGCTGGATCGTCGTCGAGGTCGCGTTCATACGCGAGTTCAGCTTCCTGCAGCCGTGCTACGCGGTGATCGGCGTCGTGTTCATCGCGATCGGCCGGCGTGCACGCGATCAGCGGACGACGTGAACCGACAAGCGCGCTCGGGGGACGCCGACTCAGGGCAGGACGACGAGGTCGTCGCGGTGGACGACCTCGTGCGGCGACCCGTTCGGGAGGTCGGCGGTGCGCTTGCCCGCCACCGACCGGAGCTGCGAGGCGCCGTACCGGGAAAGGCCCTTCGCGAACACACGACCGTCGTCGCCGACGATCTCGACGGGGGCCTCGACGTCGAAGGCACCCGACACCTCGCGCACGCCGGCGGCGAGCAACGACTTTCCGCCTTCGACGAGGGCGCGCTGCGCCCCCGCATCGACCGTGATCCGACCGTCGGAGCCCTGCGCGAACGCGATCCAGAGCTTGCGCGACGACAGGCGTGTCGGCCGCGGCGCGAACGAGGTGCCCACCGCTCGCCCCGCGAGCGCGTCGACGATCACGTTCGGGACGCCGGCCGACGCGATGACCGCGCGCACGCCCGACCACGCCGCGATCTTCGCGGCCGCGAGCTTGCTCGCCATTCCCCCGCTCCCGCGTTCGGTCCCCGCGCCGCCTGCGGCCCGTTCGAGGGCCTCGTCGACCTCGATGATCTCCTCGATGAGCGATGCGCCGGCGTCGAGGCGCGGGTCGGCGGTGAACACCCCGCCGGTGTCGGTCAGCAGTAGCAACGTCTCCGCGTGCACGAGGTGCGCGACCAGCGCCGCGAGGCGATCGTTGTCGCCGTAACGGATCTCGTCGTCGGCGATCGTGTCGTTCTCGTTCACGATTGCCAGCACCCCGAGCTCGCGCAACCGCCGCAGCGTTTCGCGCGCGTGGAGGTACTGGTTGCGGTGCGCGAAGTCGTACGGCGTCAGGAGCACCTGGCCCGCGACGATCCCGAGCTCTCCGAGCAGCGCGTTCATCCGCGCCTGTAGCCGCGGTTGGCCGACCGCGGCGATCGCCTGCAGCGTTCCCATGTCGGTCGGACGCCGGCTCAAGCCGAGCGCGGGCATGCCCGCCGCGATCGCACCCGACATCACGAGCACGATGTCGTGGTTCTCCGCGCGCGCTTTCGCGATGTCACCGGCGAGCTTCGTCAACGCGTCGTCGTCGAGCTGACCCGACTCCTTCGCAATCGACGACGTGCCGATCTTGACGACGGAAACCGGAGTCACTACGCCGGTTCCTCGTAGACCAGCTCGTGACCTCCGATGCGCACGGTGTCGCCGTCGGTCGCGCCCGCACGGGCCAGCGCCTTCTCGACCCCCATGCGCTGGAGGCGTTGTTGGATGTACGCCATCGCCTCGGGGTTCGTGAGGTCGGCGAGCGCAACCGCACGCTCGGCCGGGCGACCCTGCACCCGCCACTCCTTGGGGCCTTCGCGCACGACCGAGAAGCCTTGCTCCTCGGGCCGGAACACCACGTACGGTTCGGCCTGCCCCTCGGCGGCGCGCGCCGCTTCGATCATCGTCGCGAGGCGGCCACGAAACTCGTCGAGGCCGGCGCGGGTCACGCTCGCGACGCGCAGCCCGTCGAACTCCACGTCGGGCGCGGCGACATCGGCCTTGCTGCCGACGACGAGACGGGGACGGTCGAGCAGCTCCGGACGGTAACGCCGCAGCTCGTCCAGCAGGACGCGCTCCTGCTCGGCGGGCGAACGGCCGTCGACCGGCGCGAGGTCGCACAGGATCACGAGCACTCTCGCCCGCTCGATGTGGCGCAGGAACTGGTGGCCGAGCCCGCGCCCTTCCGCCGCGCCTTCGATGAGACCCGGGATGTCGGCGAGGACGAAATCGTGGTCCTGCCAACGCACGACACCGAGATGCGGCTCGAGCGTGGTGAAGGGATAGTCGGCGATCTTGGGCTTGGCCGCGCTGACCACGGAGATGAGCGTCGACTTCCCCGCGTTCGGGAACCCGACGAGCGCGGCGTCGGCCATCAACTTGAGCTCGAGCTTGAGCCACCGCTCCTCGCCGTACTCACCTTGCTCGGCGAAGCTCGGGGCCCGGCGCGCGTTCGACAAGAACCGCGCGTTGCCCCGCCCGCCCTGCCCACCGCGCGCCGCCAGCCAGGTGTCGCCGTGGTTGATCAGGTCGGCGAGGAGCTCGCCGTCCATCGAGCGCACGACCGTTCCCTCCGGTACGTCGACGATCAGATCGGCGCCGCCCTTCCCGTGCAGCTTCTGGCCCTTGCCGTGCGTCCCCGAGCCTGCCTTGCGGTGCGGATGGTCGCGAAACGCCAACAACGAGGCCACATTGCGATTGGCGCGCAGCCACACGTCACCACCACGCCCACCGTCCCCGCCGTCGGGGCCGCCCTTGGGAACGTGGGATTCGCGGCGGAAGCCGACACAGCCCGCGCCGCCGTCGCCACCCTTCACGTTGCTCTGCGCGGTATCGACGAAGCCGGACATACATGACCAGGATACGGAGGTGCCGCGTCGTAGCCTCCCTTTGTGGGTCACATCGGTCCGGTTCTCGCCCCCGCGCTCGGTGATCCTCGCTCTGGCCGGGTGCAGCAGCGGGCACAACAAGACCGTGCCCACGACCACGACCACGTCTGCTTCGAGCACCTCGACCACATTCGGGGCCTCGACGACGACCTCGGTCCCGTCGACCAGCTCGTCCACCAGTGGTTCCACGAACCCGGAAACGACCACCACGGCCCGTTCCGGCCTGCAGATCACGGGATTCACCGTCAGCCCGGCGTCGCCGGTCTGCAACGCGCCGACGAGCGTCCAGCTGCAGTGGAACGCGCCTGGCGCGACGAGCGTCGACCTCGCGATCGACGGCGCCAAATTCGCGAGCTACCCCGGCGGCGCCCAAGATCACCTGGAGTACTTCGCGTGCGACGGCAAGGCGCACACGTACACGCTCACCGCCCACACCGCGACCGCGACCGCGACGGCGACCCGGACCGTGACCTCGACCGTCGGTTAGCCGTCAGCCTTTGCGGACCGGCGCCTTCTTCTGTGTTGGCGCCTTCTTCGGCGCGGCTTGCTTCGCGGCCGCCTTCATCGCACGCTTTTGCTCGCGGATCTCGAGGACGCGCTCGAAGGAATCGACGTCGGCAATCGACGGCCAGTCGGCCGCCACGACCTCCCACCCGGCCGGCCGGACGCCGAGGCGCTTGCCGAGGAGCCCGACGAAGATCCGGGCCTTGGCCTGACCGAAGCCGGGCAGCGCGACCACGCGCGGCGAACAGCTCGTCGCCCGTTGCGACCCCGACCCAAACCCCCTCGGCGCGCCCGTCGTAGTGCTCCACGAGGTGCACGCAGAGGGCATGCGCCCGCTTCGCCATCGAACCGGGATAGCGGTGCAGCGCGGGCTTGTCCCGGAAGACCTCCTCGAGTGCCTCCGGGGCCATCCTCGCGATCGCACCCGCGTCGAGCGGACCGCCGCCGAGGCGCGCCTTCAACAGCGCGGGCGCGGTGAAGGCCCACTCCATCGGGACCTGCTGGTCGAGCAGCATGCCGATCATCACCGCGAGCGGCTCCGACGCGAGCAGGCGGTTGGCGTCGGCGTCGGGCGTGAAGAAGAGCGCGGTCGGCATCGCCCCGAGCCTAGAACCCACCCCGGCGCGAGCCGCGGCCGGACGCGGGCCCGGGACCAGGCCCGGGCCGGGGCAGAGGGCCGAACGACTAGGCTGACCCATCCTGAAATCTCGTTCCGCCAAGGCAGGGGAGCGATTTGCCCGACCGCACGGACCCAGAACTGGCCGCCGAACAGGCCTACGTCACGGCCGCCTACGCGCGGCTGGAAGCGATGCGAGCCGCGGCCGAACGGGTCCGAACTGCATACGCCGACGTGCGCGCCGGCGGGACGCATCAGGCCCGGCTCGAGCGCGACATCGCCTGGGACGTGACCCAGCGCCGGCTCTCCGACCTCGACATCGGCGAGTCGCCCCTGGTGTTCGGGCGCCTCGACCTCGAAGGGGGCGTGCGCTGGTACGTCGGGCGGCTCGCAGTGGAGGACGAGAGCCACACGCCCCTCGTCGTCGACTGGCGCGCCCCCGTGGCGGAGCCCTTCTACCGGGCGACGGCGGTCGAGCCGATGGCCGTCGTCCGCCGCCGCCACCTGATCACCCGCAAGGGCCGCGAGGTCACCGGCCTCGACGACGAGGTCTTCGACCAGATCGCAGTAGAGGACGAAGGGCTCGGGGTCGCGGGCGAGGGCGCGCTGCTCGCCGCGTTGGAGCGAAACCGGACCGGCCGCATGGGCGACATCGTCGCCACCATCCAGTCGGAACAGGACGAAGCGATCCGCGCCGACATCCATGGCGTCTTGGTCGTGGCCGGCGGACCGGGCACGGGCAAGACGGCCGTCGCGCTCCACCGGGCCGCGTACCTCCTCTACACGCACCGGCGGCGCCTCGCGAACCAGGGCGTCTTGTTGATCGGGCCGAGCCCCGTCTTCCTCCGCTACATCGAGCAGGTCCTCCCTTCGCTCGGCGAACAGGACGTGCAGCTCTCGACGATCTCGGGGTTGAAGCCTCGGATGCGCGTCGTCGCCGGCGATGCGGCCGCGGTCGCGGCGTTGAAAGGTGACGCCCGGATGGCGGCCGTGATCCGCAAGGCGGTCGCGGATCGCGAACGGCCGTTGGCACGCGACCTCTTCGTGCTCATCGACGGGCTTCGCGTCCGGTTGTCGCGTTCCGACACCGCCCGCGTGATCGAAGGCACCCGGCGGCGGCGCGCCACGCACAACGAGAACCGCCAGTACGTCGCCCGCCGGCTCCACGACCTCCTCGTCGCCCGCTACAAGAACGCAGCCATACGCGCGTACCGCGAGCGCAGCATCGACTCGTCGACCAGCGGCGCGACCGACAACGTGACGAGCATGTTCGATCGCGACTCCACACTCGACGCGTCGATCGCGAGCACGCTCGCGCGCGGCGAACCCACCCCCGAGGGTTGGGAACAGGAGCTGCGGGCCCGCTTTCGCAGCCGCCCCGAAGTAAAAGAAGCGCTGGAGCGGATGTGGCCCGTGCTCTCGGGCGCCGAGCTCGTGAACGACCTCTTCGGCTTCCGGGCCCTGGTGCGGTCGGCGTCGGGCTCGACGCTGACCGAAGAAGAACAAGAGCTCCTGCATCGCCGGCGCGATCCCGACGTCACCAAGGCCCCGTGGACCGAGGCCGATCTCGCGCTGGTCGACGAAGCCGACGCGCTGCTCGGACCGGTGGAGGCGGCCCGGCCCGTCGCCCGCCGCCGCAGGAACGGTGACGACACCTTCGACACCGCCGAGCGGGTCATCAACGACCTCGGGCTGCACGGATACGCCGACGCGGCGACGCTCGCGAGCCGCTTCGGCGACGCCGGCAACGGGAACGGCCATACGGCCGAGCCGTCGTTCGAGCCGCGCACGTTCGGCCACGTGCTGGTCGACGAGGCGCAAGACCTCACGGCGATGCAATGGCGGATGCTCGCCCGGCGCTGCCCGTCCGGATCAATGACACTCGTCGGCGACCCGGGTCAGGCAAGCAAGCCGGGTGCCGTCGCGTCGTGGGACGACGTCTTGTCGCACGTGCCGACCCACAACGCCACGCGGTTCGTCTCGCTCAGCATCAACTACCGCACGCCGTCGGAGGTGATGGAAGTCGCCTCGCGACTCCTCGCCGTCGCCGCGCCGACCGTTGAACCGTCGCGGTCGGTGCGCAGCACCGGCGAGTACCCCACCTTCGTCGACGTCGACCGGGGCGACCTCGTATCGACCACCGCGGAGCAGGCGCGCACCGCGCTCCGGCGCACCGGCGCCGTGGCCGTGATCGCACCACCTGCGCTACACGAGCAGATCGTGGCGGCGCTCGCCGACGCCGGCGCCGTGTCGACCCCGGCCGACGCCCTCGACGCGCCGATCGCGGTACTCGACCCGACCAGCGCGAAAGGGCTCGAGTTCGACCACGTCATTGTCGTCGAACCGGCGCAACTCGTGAACGCGGATCGCGCCGGGCTCCGGCTGCTCTACGTCACGATCACCCGCACGACCAAGACGCTCACCGTCGTGCACGCCGAGGCCCTCCCCGAAGGCCTCACTCCCCGCCGCGACTGACCCCGGAGATCCCCACAACTGTTGGTGGGAAAACGTGCGCTACGGGCCGGAAATCCCCACAACTGTTGGTGGGAAAACGTGCGCTACGGGCCGGAAATCCCACCAACTGTTGGTGGGGTTGCGCTAGGCGTCGGCGAGGACGATGTCGACGAGCTTGCGACCGCGCCGCGTGCCGAACTTCACGACACCGTCGGCCTTGGCGAACAACGTGTCGTCCTTGCCCAGGCCGACGTTGTAGCCGGGGTGGAAGCGGGTCCCGCGCTGGCGCACGATGATCGTGCCCGCGGTGACGACCTCACCGCTGTAACGCTTCACTCCGAGCCGCTGCGCGTTGGAATCGCGGCCGTTGCGCGAGGATGCGGCGCCCTTCTTCTTCGACATGGTCCGCTCCCCTAGCCCTTCGTGATCCCGGTGATCTCGATCGTCGAGTACTTCTGACGATGACCCCAGTGCTTGCGCTCGTTCGACTTGTTCTTGTACGTGTAGCCCTTGATCTTCGGGCCCTTCGCCTCGCCGACGACCCGGGCGGTCACCGATGCGGCACCGAGCTGGGCGGGCGTGGCGAGCACGCTGTCGCCGTCGACCAGCATCACCGGGCGCAGCGTGACCTCGTCGCCGTCGAGGCGTTCGACGTCGAGGCGATCGCCCTCGGCGACGCGGTACTGCTTACCGCCGGTGTGGATGACTGCGTACATGCGCGATGCCTCTTCGGAGTGCTTCTCGGAACCGGGAAAGGATAGCCGACCTGGTCGGGAGGGCCGGGAGCCGGGCCGCGTGGAGCGGCTATTCGAACAAGGACTCGTCGACGACGAACCCGCGGCCGTTGCAGTGCGGGCAGGTCGAGGAGAACGCCTCGACCAGGCCTTCCGAGACCCGTTTGCGGGTCATCTCGACCAAGCCGAGCTCGGAGATCGGGAAGATCTGGGTACGGGTCTTGTCGCGGGCGAGCGCCTGGCGGAAGGCGTCCTCCACAGCCTCCCGGTTGCGCTTGATCTCCATGTCGATGAAGTCGATGACGATGATGCCGCCGATGTCACGCAACCGCAGCTCGCGGGCGACCACCTCGGCCGCCTCGAGATTGTTGCGGTACACCGTCTCTTCGAGGTTCGACGTGCCCACGTTCTTGCCGGTGTTGACGTCGATCACCGTCAGCGCCTCGGTGCGCTCGATGACCAGCGATCCACCCGACGGCAGCCAGACCTTGCGGTCGAGCGCCTTGTGCAACTGCTCGTGCACGTGGAACTTCTCGAAGACGGGAAGGTTCTCGGCCTCGGCGTCGTAGAACTCGACCCGTTCCGCGAGCTCCGGGGCGATCGCGTCGATGTACGACTTCACTTCCTCGTACATCGCGGCGTTGTCGATGACGACACCGCGGAATTCCTTCGTGAACTCCTCGCGGATGAGGCGGATCGCGAGCTGCGGCTCCTTGTAGAGGAGGCTCCCGGGTTTCGCCTTCTTGGCGATCGTCGAGATCTGCTGCCACTGCGCGTTCAGGCGGAGCATGTCGCGCTCGAGCTCTTCTTCGGTCGCACCCTCGGCCGCGGTGCGCACGATCAGGCCTGCGTCGGCCGGGCGGAGCCGGTCGAGGACGCGGCGCAGGCGCTTGCGCTCGTCGTCGGGGAGCCGCTTCGAGATGCCGTAGGTCTGGGGCTGGCCGGGGACCATGACCACGAACCGGCCTGCGAGGCTCACCTCCTGCGTGAGGCGGGCGCCCTTGTGCGCGATCGGGTTCTTCGTGACCTGCACGATGATCGCCTGGCCGTTGTGGAGCACACGCTCGATGCGCGGCTTCTCGCCGCCTTCCACGTCGTTGGCGTCGTAGGCGACGTCGCCGCGGTACAGCACACCGTTCTTGGGCGTGCCGATGTCGATGAACGCGGCTTCCATCCCCGGCAGGACGTTCTGGACGCGCCCGAGGTAGATGTTGCCGTCGATCGAGGTGTTGTCGTCGGTGGGCGTCGAGACGTAGTGCTCGATGAGCTGGCGGCCTTCGAGCACGCCGATGTGCGCGATACCCGTCGGCGCGCACGTGCACGACCATGAGGTAGCGACCGGCCGGACGGCCTTTGCGGCTCGTCCCCCGCCGGCGCTGCAGCGTCTCTTCGTCGAGCGAGTCGAGCAGCGCGGTCCCGTCGACGTCGACGTCACCCAACTCGCCCGCGTCGACGTACTGGACCGGACCCCGGCCCTGCCCGCCGCCCCCCTGGCGACCGGGAGCCTTGGCCGGCGCGGACCCGCGCCGGCACCGCCGGTACCCGCTGCGCCACCCGTGCCACCTTTGCTCCGACCCCGGCCGCCGCGGCGGCGCCGGCGCTTCTTGGGCGCGCCGTCGGGCCCGGTCTCGCCGTTCCCGGCCGGCTCCCCCTCGGCGGCCGGCGCCGCGGGAGCGGGCCGGCTGTCACCGATCTTCGGACGCGACGGCGACGGCGCCCGGCTCAGGCCCGCGTCCTCACGTGCCTGCTCAGCGATGTCGTCGTCGGTCAGCCCGCGATCGGCGCTTTCGGCCGTCCAGTCCTCGCTGCCCGACATCGACTCACGATCGTCCCCGTCCCCGTGCCCGTCCCCGTGCCCGTCGTCGTAACCGTCGCCATCGTCGTCACCGTTGTCGTCGCCCTCGGACGCGGAGACTCGCGCCGTCGCGGCGCCGCCTCCGGCGGCACGTGCGCCGCCGCCTCCGGGTGAGCCCGCACCGGCCGGCTTCTTGCGCCGTTGGCCGCCCCGGGTACCGCGCCGGCGCTTCTTGCGCGGCGCTTCACCGTCGGTGCCGGCAGCGCCGGCGGGCCCGGCCGTTGCGGTCGGGTCGACCGTCGGTTCGCCGCTACCGGATTCCGACGCCCGCGGCCCGGACGCGGAATGCTCGGACCCGCGCGATTCGAGCTCGAACGAACCCTCGCGGGCCGGCGGAGCGTCGGTTGTCGTCTCGTCGTCGAGACGGTTCAGATCTGACATCGCTGCCTTCTCTCATGACGCGTATGCCTCGGGCACACGCGGGCGCGTGTCGGCGTCGAGCGGCTCTTGCCGCGCGCCGTCGCGCTCGATCCATTGGTGCGTGCGCAGCGCGCGCATGTCGGTGAAGTCGCCGATTGCCGCGAGAACCTCACCCGGCTTCGCGCCGCGCGGTTGGGTTGACATTTCCATCTCGATACATGTCCGAAGCTCGACGGCCGGAACCCGGGCCTTCGAGGGTTCGTCGCACACGGTGATGCGACGGATCACGGGCCGCACGTCCTCGACGACATCGCGACCCTTGCGGCGCTTGGTCATCGGGAGCGTGGGCATTGCCAGCGCCGCGTCGACCCGTTGGCGCAATTCCGCGGGATCGACGTCGGTCAGGTCGTGGTGAGCGACGTCGACCCGCCATTCGACGCACGTCACCGCTTCTTGCAGCGCCGGGCGCGCGGTCGGCGAGTGCCACCGCACCGGTTACCGCGATGCCGTCCGGCAGGGCCGGCGTCAGCCGGGCGGCCAGCGAGTCGAGCTCGACTTCTTCGGCGAACACGAGGTCGACGTACTCGGCCTCGCTCTCGTGCCCGGTCGAGAGCGCCAACCCGAAGCTCACCTTCGGGCGGGGCGAGAAGCCCTCGGTGAACGCGAGCGGCAAGCTGCGCGATCCGAAAGGCGCGTTCGAGCGCACGAGCGACATCGCGGTGGCTGATCCAGCGCACCTTGCCGAGCTTCGTGTACCGCAGCCGCACCGGGTTCGCGGCGCCGCCCCTCATGCCCGCGCTCCCGCGGGCTTGGCGCCGAGAAAGGCCACCGGGACACCGGCTCGGGCGCTCAGGTCCTGGCCCGTGCCCTGCGAGCCGCCCGCAGGCGCCATCGGCGAGGCCACGACGTGCTCGAGCGCGTAGTCGGTGCACACCCCGCAGTCGTAGCACGGAGTCCACCGGCAATCGGGGAGCCCATGGGCCTTCAGGGCAGCCTGCCAGTCGTCCCAGAGAAAATCGGAGTGCAAGCCCGCCGCGATGTGCGACCAGGGCAGCACCTCGTCACGGGTGCGGTGACGGGTGACGAACCAGTCGGGATCGAGGCCCTCGGCGTGCATGGCGTCGAGCCACCGGTCGAGCGCGAAACCCTCGCTCCACTCCTGGAACGTGCCGCCCGCCCGCCAGACGCGCTCGATGACGCGGCCGATCCGCCGGTCGCCACGCGACGCGATGCCCTCCGCGAACGTTGCCTCCGGGTCGTGCCACTTCACCTGGGCACGGGTTCCGCGCACCGCGTCGCGCAGCAGCGTGATCTTGCGTCGCAGCTCGTCGACGCCGTTCTGGCCGAACCACTGGAACGGTGTGTGCGGCTTGGGAACGAAGCCGCCGACCGACACGGTGCAGCTCGCCTGCTTGGTGTACTTGCGCCCGATGTCGGTGACGTTCGTCGCGAGCTCGGCGATACCGAGCGTGTCCTCGTCCATCTCGGTGGGCAGACCGGTGAGGAAGTAGAGCTTCACCCGCCGCCAACCCTGCGAGTACGCGGCGTCGACCGCGGAGTAGAGATCGTCTTCGATGATGAGCTTGTTGATCACCTGGCGCAGCCGCCACGTTCCCGCCTCGGGCGCGAACGTGAGGCCGCTGCGGCGCACCTTCTGCAGCTCGCTCGCGATCCCCACCGTGAACGCGTCGACCCGCAGGCTCGGCAGCGAGACGCTGACACCGCCCGTGCCTTCCTGGTCGGTGACCAGGTCGGCGACGACGCCTTCGATCCCGGAGAAGTCGGCGCTCGACAGCGACGTGAGCGCGACCTCGTCGTAGCCGGTGCGGCGCAGGCCGTCGCGGACCATCGTGCGCACCTGTTCCTCGGGCCGCTCCCGCACCGGACGGGTGATCATCCCCGCCTGGCAGAAGCGACAGCCCCGGGTGCAACCGCGGAAGATCTCGACGTTCAGCCGGTCGTGCACCACCTCGACGAGCGGGACGAGCTGGCGCTTCGGGTACGGCCATTGCGCCAGGTCGGCGACCGTGCGCTTGTCGACGACGGCGGGAACGTCGGGGTACCGGGGCGTGATCGACCGGACCACGGGGCCGTCGTACTCCACGTCGTAGAGCGACGGGACGTAGACGCCGGGGATCGTGGCGAGGTCGCGCAGCACCGCTTCCCTGCTTGCGCGGCCGCCGCGCTTCCACGCGCCGACCACCTCGGCCAGCTCCGCGATCACCTCTTCGCCGTCGCCGATCACGAACGCGTCGACGTAGTCGGCGAGCGGCTCGGGGTTGTAGGTGCAGTGGCCACCCGCGATCACGATCGGGTGCGCGGGCGCACGGTCCGCGTTGCGAACCGGCACGCCCGCGAGGTCGACGAGGTTCAACAGGTTCGTGTAGACGAGCTCGGCGGAGAGGTTGAACGCCAAGACGTCGAAGTCGGCCGCGGCGCGGTGGGTGTCGACGCTGAACAGCGGCACCCGGGCCGCGCGCATCGAGGCCTCCATGTCGGTCCAGGGCGCGTAGGCCCGCTCCGCCACCGAGTCTTCGCGCTCGTTGAGCAACTCGTAGAGGATCTGGAGCCCCTGGTTGGGGAGCCCGATCTCGTAGGTGTCGGGATAGATCAGGAGAAAGGCCGCCCGGCCGCTCCCGTGGCGGGGCGCCAGGTTGCCCGGCTCCGTCCCCATCTCCATACCGATGTAGCGAGCGGGCTTCTCAACCCGGGCCAGCAGCGGTTCTATCCGCGGCCACAGGTCTGACATCTCCGGGCAGTGTAGCCCGGGCGCGCCGCGAGCTCCGGTGACCACTCTCCGCGACTCACCCGACGTGGGAGTGGCTAGGCGAAACGCCGCATGTGGATATTCAGCACGAGGCCGATCGCGAGGAAGGAGGCGATGACCGACGAGCCGCCGTACGACATGAACGGCAGCGGGATTCCCGTGATCGGCATGATGCCCATGGTCATCCCGACGTTCTCGAAGATCTGGATCGCGAACATGGCGAGAATGCCGATGGCCACGAGTGTCCCGAAGAAGTCGGACGACAGCAACGCGATGCGCCACAACCGCCAGGCCAAGAGCGCATAGAGCAACAACAAGGCGGCGCCCCCGATGAAACCGAGGTCCTCACCCACCGCGGTGAAGATGAAGTCGGTGTGCTGTTCGGGCACGAAGCCGTTCTTGGTCTGGACCCCGCGCCCGAAGCCGGCGCCCTCGAACCCACCCGAGGCGATCGCCGCTTTCGAGGCGCTGAGGTTCAACTGGGTCGGGGTCTGCTGCGCGGCCGACAGGTGCGCGGTCGATTGGTTGGTGAAGTTCCTCAGCCGGTCGAGCTGATAGGCCTGCACCTTCCCGGTGACCACGGCCGCGCCGACGAGCGACGCCAGGAGCAACAACAAGACCACGATGTGCACGGGCTTCAGACCCGCGATGACCAGCACGGCGGCCGCGCACACCATGATCACGAGCATCGTGCCGAGGTCGTGTTGCGCGTAGACGATGGCCATGACGAGACCGGCCAACCCGATCGCCACCGCGACCCGCCACGCATCGAGATCACCGCGGTGTTGATGGCAGTAGCCGGCGATCGCGATCACGAGCGCAACCTTGGCGACCTCTGACGGCTGGAACTGGAACGGGCCGACCTGGAACCACGCCTGGGCCCCGCCGTGACTACGGCCGAGAACCACCACCCCGGCGAGCAGCGGGAGCACGGCGAGATACACGAGTGGCCACGCGTCGCGGATACGCCGGTAGTCGATCGCCATGATCACGCCCATGGCGACCAGGCCCAGCACGACTGCCACGCCTTGGCGTTCGACGTAATACAGCCGGGACAGGCCGGCCCTCGCGGTCTCGTGGTGCGACGCGTCGAAGATCATCAGCAGCCCGAGCACACTGATCGCGATCGGCAGGGTGAGGAGCGCGAGGTCGATGTGCGCGAAGAGATGCGCGTTCGGGCCGGTACGGCGACGACCGCCCGGCGCGGCAATGCCGGCCATCAGTCCTTGCCCGTCGAGTGGGTGGGGATCGGGGTGGGTGGAAGCGCCGGTTGCGTGATCGACTCGATGACCTGGCGGACGATCGGCGCCGCGACCTGCGCACCGTGGCCACCTTGTTCGACCAGCGCGACGACCGCGTACTGCGGGTTTTCGGCCGGGAAGTACGACGCGAACACCGAAGTCGAGCCGATCACCGTCGCGCCCGAGTTCGCGATCTCGGCGGTACCGGTCTTCCCGGCCACCGGAGTCGCCATGCCCCGGAACGCGTCGTACGCGGTGCCCAGGGGATCTGAGACCACCCCCGCGAACCCCGCAGCGATCGGGCCGTAGGCATCGCCGAAGTTGATCGTGCCGCGCGCCTTGGGCGCGAATTGCTCGACGATCCTGTTCGTCGTCGGGTCCGTGACGGCCTCTTGTACGTGCGGCGTCCAGAGCGTCCCGACGTGGGTCCCGTATCCGTTGGCGAAGGTCGCGTACGCGTTCGCGAGCTGCAACGGGGTGACGAAGTCGTCACCCTGGCCGACCGCGGCGAAGATGTTGTCGGCCGGGTACCAGATCGAGTACTGCTCGATATCCGCCTTCGTCTTGTAGTTCGCCTTCGCGAACGCGGCGCGCCACGCGGGGTCCGGGATGCGCCCGGCCGCGTCGCCGAGCTCGATCCCGGTGGAGTGCCCGAATCCGAACTGACTCGCAACGCTCTGGATGCCGAGCCCGCGCTGTCGGGTCGAGCTGCCAGATCTTCCAGAACTCGTTCCCGGCGTTGTAGAAGTACACGTCGCTCGAGACCGTCAACGCCTTCTGCAGGTCGACCGGACCGTTCGAGGTGCCGTTGTCGTTGTGGAACACCGTCCCTTCGAGGTTGACCGAACCGTTGTCGGCGACGTACTGCGACGCGGGCAAGACGTTGTAGGCGTTCAACGCGACGGCCGGGACCAACTTGAACGTCGAACCGGGCGCGTACTGACCGTCGGTCACGCGGTTGAGCAGTGGATTGTGCGCCGCGGCATTGCTCAACAGGGCGAAGTGATCGGTCGAGATCCCGCCCACCCACCACGAAAGCGGATAGGTGGGGTTGCTCGCCATCGCCACCACCGACCCGTCGTGCACGTTGAGCACGACGACCGCGCCACCGGTGGGCTTCAGCGTCTCGTAATGGTCGAGGACTTTTTGGTTCTTCAATGTTCTCGCCACGCTGATGCCTTCGGCGAGCGCCTTCTCCGCGGCCTGTTGCACCGTGATGTCGATCGTGAGCTTGACGTTGTCGCCGACCGTCCCCGGATCGACATGGAGTGGTGGGCCGATCTGTTTCCCGGTCGGGTCGACCTGCACCGTCTCGCGCCGCGGCTTGCCGCGCAGCACCGACTCGAACGCGGCCTCGACACCGTCGCGCCCGATCAGGTCGCCGGGCGCGTAGCCCTTCGCCTCCAACACCTTCAGTTGTTTCGCACCGAAGGCGTCGACCTCACCGAGATACCCCAGCAACTGCGACGCGAGACCGTCGTAGGGGTACTTGCGGATCGTCAGCTCCACGACGTTCACGCCGGGATAGTCCTCGTTGTGCTCGCGGATCGCGAGTTGCGCGGCGAGCGGGACGTTCACGTCGACGATCGCGGGCGTGAGCGGCGACTGGCGGACGCTGTCGTAGTTCGCGCGCAGCGTCTTCTCACTCGTGCCGAGGACCTCGGCCAGTTGGCCCAGCACCTGGTCGAGCGTCTTCTTCGCGAGGTCACGGTCGACGGTGACGGCCCACGCGGCAACATCTTGGGCGAGGATCTTCCCGTTGCGGTCGAGGATCTCACCCCTCGGCGACTCGGTCTGGATCACACGAATGCCGAGTGTGCTCGACGACCTTGCCCAGCTTCTGCTCGGGACCCATCTGCAAGAACCACAGCCGCGCGAAGAGTGAGGCGAACAGCGCGACGATGACGACGCCGACGATGCTCACCCGGACGCGGCTGTTGTCGCTCATGCAGTCAGAAGAAGGCTCATCGAGACGCCTCGCACGCTAGTGGGAACCCGCGGCGACCGTCCGGTCGGCCCCCAGGCCGTTCCGTCAGCGCGCCGACCAGGCGTCTCGCACGCGGGATTCGCTTCCGAGTACCCGCCTGACCAGCACGAACACGAACGGCGCGAGTAGGGCGTCGTACAGCGCGGCGTACGAGATCGTCACGACACCCTGAACACCTTTCACCGCATCGACACCGACCAGCACGCCCATACCGATGAACAACAATCCGCCGGCCAGCCCGCCCGCGGCGCCCAGCAACGACGGCAACCAACGCGGCGAACGGAACAGGCCCGACTCGAACACGCCGATGCTGTAACCGACGACCGCGTACGTCGAGCGCGTCGAGTCCCAACGGCGTCTCGAGAAAGAGGTCGAAGCCGAACCCTGCGGCGAAACCGACGATGGCGCCCGCCTCCGGGCCCTCGTGGTACCCGACCGCGAGCGCGGCGAGCAGACCGAGGTCGGGAACCACACCGAACAGCCGAATATGGGGGAACACCGTCACTTGCGCGACCACGATGAACACGACGAGCACGCCAAGGCGAACGAAGCGGGTCATCCGCCGGTCCGCGTCGTGGTCGGCGACGAGCCGGGAAGTGACGTCGTCGAGCCGGGAAGCGTCGTGGTCGTCGTGGCAGGAACGGTTGTCGTCGTCGTAGGCAACACCGTCGGGGGCATCCCCTGCGCCCACAACAACACCGTGAGGTACTGCAGCGCGCCGAGATGCACGTAGGGGGTGATCGTCGCGTTGACTCCGGTGTCCCCCGGCTGCACCGTCGCGGTCTTGACGGTCCCGATCACGAGACCGGACGGGAACAACGTCGACTGAGGTGACGTCACGATCTGATCGCCGGGCAACACCTTCGTTCCCGCGTCGAACTCGACCGTCAGGTCGTGCGAGCCGACCTGACCCGACGCAATGCCCGTCGTCGCGGGCGAGCCGGGGTGCCCGGGTGTCTGCACACCGACGGAGAAGTTGGGATCGGTGAGCACTTGGATCTTGGCGCCGCCGCGCCACACTTCGATCACCTTTCCGACGACACCTTCCGGCGCGATGACGGGCATGTCGACCGCGATACCCGTCTCGGATCCGCGGTCGATCGTCAGCGTCGGATCGAAGTTGCCCGGATCACGACCGACGATGAGGCCGCTGACGTTCTTGACCGTGAGCGCGTCGGTGAGCTTCAGCAGGGCCTTGAGATCGCTGTTCTCCTTGATGGCCTCGTCGGCCTGCGCCTGCTTGCCGCGCAGCGCCGCGTTGTCCTGCTCGAGTTGGCGGTTGCGCTTCTTCAGGTTCCCGCCGTCGGTGACCCCGTTCCACCAGTCGCTCACCGGGCTGGCCACGTGGTCGACCGTGTCACCGATCGGCGAGACGATCCGGTGGGCCAGGCGGCCCAGCGCCCCAATGGGTCCCGAGCGGCCGTTGCGGGAGTCGAGGGTGATGAGCGTCAGGCACGTGAGCACGATCAAGACCAGGACGTAGCGTCGTCGGCTCGCGCGTCGAGCACCGGCCATCGTTTCGTACCGCCGCGGCTATTGCTGGGCGGATGAGATCAGGACGTGTTTCAGGACGTCGAAGTTCTCGAGACACTGCCCGGAGCCGTGGACGACGGAGAGCAGCGGATTGTCGGCGATGACGATCGGCATACCGGTCTCGGAGCGCAGGCGCTCGCGCAAACCGAGCAGCAGCGCACCGCCACCGGTCACGACGATGCCGTTCGACATGATGTCGGCTGCGAGCTCGGGCGGTGTCTTGTCGAGCGTGACCTTCACCGCGTCGACGATCGCGGCAACCGGCTCTTCGATCGCGTCGCGGATCTCTTCGGTCGAGACCACGATCGTCTTCGGGAGTCCGGTCACGAGGTCGCGACCGCGCACTTCGGCGTACAGCTCCGTCTCGAGGGGGAACGCGCTGCCGAGCGCGATCTTGATCTCCTCCGCGGTGCGTTCGCCCAGCGCGAGCGAGTACTCCTTCTTCACGAAGTTGATGATCGACTCGTCGAGCTCGTCGCCGGCGATGCGGATCGACTCGCTCGCGACGATGCCACCCAGCGAGATGACCGCGACTTCGGTCGTGCCGCCGCCGATGTCGACGATCATGTTGCCCGCGGGCTCGTGCACCGGAAGGCCGGCACCGATCGCCGCGGCCATCGGCTCTTCGATGATGTAGGCCTCTTCGCGCGCGCCGGCCTGCTCGCGCGGCCTCTTGCACGGCGCGCTGCTCGACACCGGTGATCCCCGACGGCACGCAGATGACCATGCGCGGCTTCGCCCATTTACGTGGATGCACGCGCTGGATGAAGTACCGCAACATCTTCTCGCAGATATCGAAGTCGGCGATCACGCCGTCTTTCAGCGGCCGAATGGCGATGATGTGATCGGGCGTGCGGCCGATCATCTTCTTCGCCTCGATGCCGACCGCGAGCGGACGACCGTCACGGGCGTTCACCGCGACCACCGACGGCTCGTCGAGCACGACACCGCGGCCGCGCACGTAGACGAGGGTGTTCGCGGTCCCGAGGTCGACCGCCATGTCGCGGCCGAGCAATCCTGCGTAAAACGGTTCGCTCACCGAAGTCATCTTCCGACGGCGGGTCGCGCCCAGGCTAGGAGCCTGTCGGTTCGATTGCCACCCCCTGCGGCTCGGCTGCCAACCGTCGCGTGAGCTCACCCGGAGAGACCAGGGAAGAACAGTGCGATCTCGCGCGCAGCCGACTCCGGACCGTCACTTCCGTGAACGAGGTTCTCCGTGAGCTCGATCGCGAGATCGCCCCGGATCGTTCCCGGCGCCGCCTCTCGCGGGTTCGTGGTGCCCATCAGCGTGCGTACGACCTTGTACGCGTCCGGACCTTCCGCAACGATCGCCACCAGCGGTGAGCGGGTGATGAAGGCCACCAGGTCGGCGAAGAAGGGTTTGCCGTCGTGTTCGGCGTAGTGGCGCTTCGCGGTGGCCTCGTCGAGCAGGCGCAGTTCCAGCGCCACGAGCTTCAGCTGCTTGCGCTCGAGCCGGGCGAGGACCTCGCCGACGAGTCCGCGCTCGACACAGTCCGGTTTGCAGAGAACGAGCGTGCGATCGGTCATAAGGGAGCAAGCCTAGGACGGGACACCTCGACTCCGACAAACGACCCCGTCGCCGGGGCGGAGCCGGCTCGGGCCCGATCGCGGGCCGGATCAGGGAACGAGGACGGCGCGGGCCGCACCGACGACGTAGAGCGAGCCCGTGATCACGATCTGGCCGTCGGCCGGTGCGGCCAGGAGCGCGGTGCTCAGCGCGTCCTCGACGCGGTCGACGACCTCGATCCGCTCCTCCGGGAGCCCGAGATCGAGTGCCGCCTTGGCGATGAACGCCGGCTCGAGCGCGCGCGGTGTCGGTGGCCGGCAACACACGAGCAGTCCGGCGACTTCGTCGACGCCGAGCGCGGTCAGCATCTCGACCGGATCCTTCTCGCGCAACATCCCGACGATCAGCGTGCGCGCACCCTCACTGAACTCCTCGTCGAGCGCGCGCCGCAGGGCGAGCGCGCCGGCGACGTTGTGGGCACCGTCGAGCAGGATCAGCGGCTGGCGGCCGACCACCTCGAGCCGGCCCGGAGACTGGACGCGCGACGAGCGCGTCGGCGACGACCTCGAACGGGAGTGGCGCCTCGACGAAACTCTCGGCGGCCGCCAACGCGATCGCCGCGTTGTCGGCCTGATGCGCGCCGTGCAACGGCAGGAACACGTCGGGATACTCCGCACCGGGACTGCGGAGGTCGATCAACCGGCCGCCGATCGCGAGCACGTTGCGGGCGACGCCGAAGTCGACGTCGCGGCGAAAGACGCGCGCCGCGTCGCGTGCCTCGAAGATCGCCTGGATGTCCGGGTCGGTCTCGCCGAGGACGAGCGTTGCGCCCGGCTTGATCACTCCGGCCTTCTCCTGCGCGATCTGCTCGCGCGTCGGCCCGAGGTATTCGACGTGGTCGATGGTGACATTGGTGACGACGGCGACCGCCCCGTCGACGACGTTCGTCGCGTCCCACGCGCCGCCCATGCCGACCTCGACCACCGCGACGTCGACGGCTTCGTCGGCGAACCAACGGAACGCGGCCGCGGTGACGATGTCGAAGTACGACGCGTCGACGCCGACCGACTGCTCGACGAGGGCGACCGCGTACAGCATCTCCTCGAGGGCGTCGTCGTCGATCGGTTGGCCGTCGATCGACATGCGCTCGTTGACGTGCACGAGGTGCGGGCTCGTATATGCCCCGACCTTGAGGCCGAGCGCCGTCAGCAGTTCGGTCAGCACCCGGACGGTCGTGGTCTTGCCGTTGGTGCCCGTGACGTGGACCGCCGGGAACTCCACCTCGGGCGAGCCGAGGTACTGCATCAAGGTGGTGATCCGCTCCAGGGTGGGCGGGCCCCGGCGGCTGCCGGCCGGAACGTTGAGGCTCTCCAGGTTGACGTGCGAGCTCAGCCAGCTCGGGCCGTCGAAGTGTCCGGGGGCGCTCACGATCCGGCACCGGCCGGGTCCGCGAGCTCGACCGTCACGGCGAAGACCGCACCGACCTCGGTCGTGAGGTTGGCGATCTTGCCCGCGTCGCGTACGTCACCGAGGCCGGCTTCGAGCGCGGCAATCCGTTGCGCGGTGTCGACGACGTGCGCCCGCGCGACAGGAGCCGCGAGCGAGATCTTCTGCGTCGACTTGGCCTTGCGCACCTCGGCGAGCACGTCGGCTGCAACCGTGTACACGAGCGCGTCGGCGCCGGCCGTCCGCAGCTCGGTGGCGTCGGGCCACTCGGCGCGGTGGATCGAACCGTCGCGCCACCACGACCACACCTCTTCGCTGGTGTACGGCGAGCACCGGCGCGAACAGCCGGAGCAAGGTGGAGAGCGCGATGCGCAGCGTCACCGCGGCCGACCGCACCGTCGCGGCATCGGCGTCGGCATCGCCGTACGCGCGGCTCTTGACGAGCTCGACGTAGTCGTCGCAGAACGACCAGAAGAACCGTTCGGTCCGCTCCAGGCACCGCGCGTAGTCGAACGACTCGAACGCCGCGGTCGCGTCGTCGACGAGATCCGCGAGCGCGACCAGCAACGACCGATCGACGGCGGTCACGACCTCGCGCACGTCCTCCGCGGCTTGACCGGAGACACCGAGCACGAACTTCGAAGCGTTGAGCACCTTGATCGCGAGCTTGCGCCCGACCTTCATGACGCCGAAGTCGATCGCGGTGTCGACGCCCGGCCGGCCGTTGCACGCCCAGTAACGCAGCGCGTCGGCGCCGTACTCCTCGACCAGCGGCATCGGCGTGACGACGTTGCCCTTCGACTTCGACATCTTCTTGCGATCCGGATCGAGCACCCAGCCGTTGATGGTCGTGTCGGTCCACGGCAGGGCGCCGTGCTCGAGCCGCGCCCGTACCACCGTGTCGAAGAGCCAGGTCCGGATGATCTCGGGACCCTGCGGGCGCAGGTTCATCGGGAAGGTGCGCTCGAAGAGGTCGGGATCGTCGACCCAACCGGTGGCGATCTGTGGCGTCAGCGACGAGGTGGCCCACGTGTCCATCACGTCGGGATCGGCGGCGAATCCGTTGGGCTTGTCGCGCTGATCCTGCGAGTAACCGGGCGGGCAATCCGTCGACGGATCCACCGGGAGCGCGTCTTCGGTGGGAAGCAGCGGGTTCTCGAAGTCGGTGGGGTTGCCGTCGGCGTCGACGCGGTACCAGACCGGGAACGGCACACCGAAATAGCGCTGCCGGCTGACGAGCCAGTCCGCGTTGAGCCCCTCGAGCCAGGTCTCGTAGCGGACTCGCATGGTCGGCGGGTGCCAGTCGAGCGCGCGTCCGAGCGCGAGGAGCTCGGCGCGCAGATCGAGGTCACGGCCACCGTTGCGCAGGTACCACTGGCGGGACGTGACGATCTCGAGCGGGCGCTCGCCCTTCTCGAAGAACTTGACCGGGTGGGTGATCGGCCGGGGCTCGCCGTCGAGCTCCCCCGACGCCTGCAGCTGTTCGACGACGATCTTCTGGCCCTGTTTGACGTTGCGACCCGCGATCGCCTCGTACGCCGCCGCGCCGGCGGCCCCGAGCACGTCGGGCGGGTCGGCCTTGAACCGTCCGTCGACACCCAGGACGGCCCGGGTCGGGAGTTGCAGCTCGCGCCACCACACGACGTCGGTCGTGTCACCGAACGTGCAGATCATCGCAATGCCGGTGCCCTTTTCGGGATCGGCAAGCTGATGCGCGACGATCGGCACGCGCACGCCGTACAGCGGTGTGATCACGTCCGTACCGAACAGCGGCTGGTAGCGCGCGTCGTCGGGGTGGGCGACGACCGCCACGCACGCGGCGAGCAGCTCCGGGCGGGTCGTGTCGACGAGCACGTCGCCGGAGCCGTCGGCCATGTGGAAACGCAGCGCGTGATAGGCGCCGGGCATCTCGCGGTCCTCGAGCTCGGCCTGCGCGACCGCGGTGCGGAAGTCGACGTCCCAGAGGGTGGGCGCGGCCGACAGATACGCCTCGCCACGAGCGAGGTTGCGCAGGAACGCGCGCTGGCTCGTGCGGCGCGCCGCGGGCCCGACAGTGGTGTAGGTGAGGCTCCAGTCGACCGACAGACCGAGGCGGCGCCACAGCTCTTCGAACGCGGCTTCGTCCTCGGCAACGAGCTGCTCGCACAGTTCGAGGAAGTTGGGGCGCGAGATCGGGATGACTTCCTTGCCCGGCTTCTCCGGCGGCACGAACGCCGGGTCGTAGGGCAGATGCGGCTCGCAGCGCACACCGAAGTAGTTCTGCACCCTGCGCTCGGTGGGCAGGCCGTTGTCGTCCCAACCCATTGGGTAGAACACGTGGCGTCCGCGCATGCGCTGGTAACGCGCGATCGCGTCGGTCTGCACGTAGCCGAACGCCGAACCCATGTGCAGGGAGCCGCTCACCGTCGGGGGCGGGGTGTCGATCGAGAAGATCTCGGCGCGCCCGTGCGTGCGGTCGAACCGGTAGGTCCCGCGCTCCTCCCAGACCGCCGACCAGCGCGCTTCGAGTCCGTCGAGCGTTGGCTTGTCGGGGATGGCGGCCATGCGCCCGATTGTAGGAGGGACCTTCGGCGCGGCTCCTCTCGTTGCCGGCCCGTTACAGTCCTCTGCTCGTGAGCAGCGACGCCGCGGCGGCAGCCGAACCCGCGGCCGCCGGACCCGCCACCGGTTGGATCGTCGTCGCGGTCGCGTTGGTCGCGTACCTCCTCCCGCTGCGGGCGCTGCTGCACGCACCGGGCTCGGCGATGGAAGAGGGCTTCATGCTCGTCTTTCCCGACCGCGTGCTGCACGGGGCGGTTCCGAACAAGGACTTCTTGTACCTCTACGGTCCCGGCAGCCTCTGGTCGCTCGCGGCCGTGTACAAGGTCTTCGGCACCCATCTCGTCGTCGAGCGCATGGCCGGGCTCGTGCAGCTCGTCGGCATGGCGATCGCGGCGGGACTGCTCGTGCGTTGGTGGGGCCGGGCCGTCGCCGTCGCGGCCGTGCTGCTCAACGTCGTGTTCGTGATGCCGGCGTTGCAGCTCACCGCGATCCCCTGGACGGGTGGCGCCGCGCTCGCGCTGTTCGCGTTGGTCGCGCTGGTGCAGGCTCGGTCGGAAGCCGGCACGCCCGGCGGCGGCGAGCGCGCGGGGCGTTGGGCGCTCACCGGCGGCGTCCTGGCCGGCTTTGCGATGTTGTTCCGTATCGATCTCGGCCTCGCGCTCGCGCTCGGCGGCCCGGTCGCGGTGTGGGCGCTGCCCCGGCCGATCATCAAGCGCGCCGCTCTCGGCGCGGGCATCGGTCTCGCCCCGTACCTCGTACATCTCGCCCTGGCCGGACCGGGAAACGTCGTGCGGGGCATGTTGATCGACCCGATCGTGCATTTGCGCGCCGCGCGACATCTGCCCGTCCCGCCCGACCCGGGGCACCTCGTCGGTGTTGCCCGTGTCATCGCCGCGGTGGATCGCTCGTGGCCACTCCCCCGCTTGTCGCCCGCGCAGCAACTCTTCGTGTGGTTCGTGCTCTTGGCGCTGGCCGCCGTGGCGCTCGTGGCGTTCGCGGTCTGGCGCGTGCGACGCGATCCGGGCGGGCTGCGGCCCCGGGTGTTGCTCGCGGGCGCGCTCTTCGGTCTCGGCATGTTCCCGCAGGCGCTACAGCGCGCCGACTCCGCGCACCTCGCGTGGGTGAGCGGAACGATCGTCGTGCTCCTCCCCGCCGCATTGGCCGAGCTCGTCGGCGGAATCCGGCCCGAGTGGAGCGTGACGCGGATCGGCGCTGGGCGCGGGACTCGGGGTGATCGTCGCGGTGTCGTTGCTCTTCCCGACGTACACAGCGCGGCGCTACGTGAGCGCGGTACAGGACTCGGTTCATCTCCCGAAGAGCATCGAGATTACGAACGAGGGCCGATCGTGGTACGTCGGCGCGGATGCCGGATTCGCCGCCAGCGTCGACGCGCTCCTCGCGGCGGTGGCGCGCGACGTGAAGCCGGGGAGCCGGATCATCGTCGGCAATACCGACATGCGCCGCGTGCCGTACAACGACACGTTCCTCTACTACCTCCTGCCCGACTACACACCCGGCACCGCGTCGATGGAGTTCGAGCCCGGGCTGACGAACCGCAAGGGCACGACGCTCACCGGTGAGATGGAGCGCGCCGACGCGTTCATCTCGTCTGATCGGTGGCTCACCTGGAACGAGCCGAACGACGCGATGAAGCCCGGTGATCCCGGTCCGGCCGAGGTACTGCACCGCGACTTCTGCCTGAAGGACGACTTCGGCAACGGCTTCGAGCTGTTCCTGCGCTGCTCGCCCGCTCGGTAGGGTCGGCAACTCGTTGAAGTGCCGTGTCGGGCACCGTTTGCGATGCTTCCGGAACGGACTCGGAACCAGATACACCATCGTCTCCGGCGCGCGTCATGTGCGGCTCGTTCTGTTCGTGTCTACGCCCTCGGCGACGGGAGCGAGATCGGCAGATCTGGCGCTGCGGTCGAACCGCTCTACCCAACTAGCGATGTTTCGTGGTCAGTCGTTGGACTGCGAGCCGCGCGGCCGGGATCTCGCTCGCTCGATCCTCAGTGTTCCAGTGTTTCACCGTGACTTCGATCTCGTACGGGCCGAAACGAACGAGCAACCCTGCGCCCGGCTGCCATAAAGCTTCATCGCCTATGTGCGGGATCACCATTGGACGGATCACGGGCGGTGTCGGTGCGGGCGGGACGGCGACGACTCGCATCTTTCCGACGCGTAGCGTGTGGAACATCGCCGCCAGCTTTGCGGGGGTCGCGGTGTGGACCGCGAGGGCAAGGCTCGACACTGGCAGCTTCGTCGTCTGAAACATACACATCCAGCGCGGCAGATTCTGCATGTCCCGATCGACACCGACCTCCGAAGTGTGCAAGATGCGTCCGACATCAGCCTGGCTGAGCACCGCGCAGGCGGCGGGCCCCGTCGAAGTCACACCCGTCGCGTTGGCGGGATAGGCCGGTGCAGCGGCACCGTTGGTTGAACCACACGCAGCGACGACCATCGCCAACGGCAATAAGTAGGCGGTCGTGCGCCAAGGAACCACGCGCCCATAATGCCACTCCGGGCGCGTTACGCCACCAGACCAGACCACACAGAATGCATGGTCGCCTCGACCTCGACCGCAGACGTGTTCGGTGCACGCGTTCTGCTCGGCGGCGCACACCGGGAGGGCGCGCGAGATCGGCAGTTCGGTGCGCTTGGCATCCGGCGAAATGCGAAACGGCCCTCGACCGAGATCGAGGGCCGTTCGGTGAACCGGTGCGCGCCACTGGCTGTGGCTCAGCCGAGTCCGGACAGACCGACGCCGACTTCCTCGGCGTCGAATGATGTCGTTAGCTGCATGTGACTATCCGGGCGGTGCGAAGAACTCCAGCGCAATGTTGTCGGGATCGCGAAACGACAGACCGGAGCCGTAGGGCGCATCGACAATCCCGCCGTTCTTGATGCCCAACTCGCCGAGCTTGGTTTCCCACTGTTCGAGGTCGCTGCGGTTCGCGCACGCGAAAGCGAGGTGGTCGAGTCCCGGTCGCCGCTCATTGAACGCTTCGTTGCTCGATGGCTGCGCGAACTGGTGGAGTCCGACGAGCGTCGGACCGCCAAGCATCCACACGACGTGGCGAAACGATCCAGTGTCTTCGTCGATGACCGGGTCAGTTCCGAACAGGGCTCGATACCAGGGAACACTTCGGTTCAGGTCGCTTACCGTCAGCGCGACGTGAGTAATGGCGGGAAACTCTGTCATCTCGATTCCTCCGTTGGTGTCATTCTTCACGGCTCGATCCTTGGCCCGGCGGGCCGGGTGCCGCATCGGCAGTTCCACCCATTCCGAACTCGCAGGCAACTGGGTGATCTTGCCCACGCGCAGGTAACGACTGTCTAGTGAGCTGGGCGGGATCTACCCGCACAGAATGCCCGGTAGGGGCGCGTTCTGCCAGTGGCCCCCGTCGGGCCAGGCCGCACATAACGCTCACGCCGCGTTGCCCTCGGCGGCCCGCACGATATGGGCGCGGTTGGCTGACCGATTTCGGTGACGCGTCCGCGTCGGGGTGGAAGGCACCGGCGCGTATGGGGCGGAGTGCGCCCGCGTCGTTCCGTGAGTGCCGCAGCGGAACCGGGCGAACGTTGCCTGACGCGGTACTAACCCGCGGGCGCGGCGAGGTCGATGACCTCGTAGCGCGCGTCGCCACCCAACGAGCGGTAGCGGCGCAGCAGCGCGAGCGCCGCGTCGAGCCGGTGGCAGGACGGTCCGAGCTTCGTGTGGTCGACCACCACGAAGCGCACCCCGAGTCGTTGGCGGAGCTCCGAGACATCGGCGGGACCGAACGGCATATCGGGTCGCGCCGCCGGGGTGAGGCGACCGTAGGTCGTGGGATCGCAAAGCAACTTGTCGAAGGACGCGCTGTCGGTATCGGCCCGCAACTTCGACCACGGGTTCGCCGCGAACGATCCCGCGCAGCCCACGACCGGCGCGTGGTGGAACACCTGCAAGGTTACGAATGACGGGTCGCAATCGGCCGGAACACTCACAACCGTGTCACCCGGTCGCCGCACCAGCGCGATCTCACGCAGCGCCCGCTCGCTCGAGACCGAGGTCTTGAAGGTCGTGGTCGGCAGTGGAACCAGCAGGTTCGTCGCGAGCAACACTCCGGCGCCGGCGCCGACGAGCGCGGCGCGGGCGGGCCGACCGGAGAGGAAACGCGCCAATGCGAGGACCGTCGCCGCGACGAGGACAGCGACGAGCACGTACTCGACCCGCACGGGTGCTCGCAGCGCACCCAGGCCCGGGATCGCGAGCAGGAGCCGGTACGGCAACCACGACACGGGCGAACCACCGTGCTTCCACACGAAGTTCCCGGCGACTTTCAACGACGGGCCGAGGCCGAACACGAACAACCCGGCCGCGGCCACCCACAGCGGGAGGCGACGCCGCTCGGGTCCGAGGAGGAACAGCACGAACCCTGCGAGTAGGAGCAGGCCCGGGAAGATCGTCGCTTCGATGGCGTACCGGACGTCGGGGAGCCGGACGATGCTCTTCTCGACGAACGTCGGCCGAGGGAGCAGAAACGTCGAGCGTGTCGGCTGCGCGACGACCGAGACGGCGTCGGCCGAAAAGAAGTTCGCGTCGGCGAGCAGCTGGGTGTCGACGCCGTGCGCCGACTCCTGGTGGTCGAACTCGATGCGCGGGACGATGAACGGCAACAGCGCGACGATCGCGATGAGCACCGCGGCAGCTGTCGCGCGAACGATGCGCCAATCGCGGTTTCGCACGGCCGCGACGAGAACGATCAGCCCGTACGCGAGGCCGCCGAACACCACGAAGTACACGCTGCACAGATATGCGAGCACGAGCAGCGCCGCGAGCCGCACGGGTCTGACTCCCCGGGTCCCCGACGCGACGTCGAGAGCGTCGGCGACGAGCAGAGGCGCGGTGAAAGCCCAGAACAACGGGAGCAGTCCGAGTTGCACGTTCAGCGCGATCGGCGGCGCGGTCACGAAGGCGACGGCGGCGATCGTGTGCACCAAGCGCAATGAGGTGAGCCGGCGCGCGAGCGATCGCGCCGCGAGCACGTTCAGGATCGCACCCACGATGAACGTGAGATTGAAGGCGAGAACCGGGCCCACGACGAGGTTGAACAGACCTGAGATGTACGACGGCAAATAGCCGTCGAGCAGGCGCAGATCGAGCCCGAACGGACGGATCACGTCGCCGACGTGGAACGGGACGATGTGCCCGGCCGCGATCAGGCGACCCATACGCCACCCGAGCCACGTGTAGTAGCGGGCGTCGTCGCCGGCACCGAGGATCTGCGTGCGCGCGTGCAGCACGCCCGGCCACACCACGAGGACGATCGCGACGGCGTAGACGCCCGCCTCTGCAAGCGGGCAGGGCGAGACGCGACGGCGGCGCGTCGTCAGAGAGCTCGGCTCGGACAACGGAAGGCGCTACGCGTCGCGCAGCGCGTGACGGTCACGCGCCTTCGGTTCGTGGTGACGCCTGCTCCCGGGCGCGACGCGGTGCGCGAGACGCAACAGCGGCCGCTCGAGTGCGAACCAACTCGCGCTCGCGGCCACGACGACGATCGGGAACGCGAGTACCAGCACCACGAACCAGTTGCCGTGGTACAGCGGCCAGTTCAGCCAGTCGGCGACGATGCGCAGGATGTACCAGTGCCACAGGTAGATGCCGTAGCTGACCAATCCGAGGTAGACCGCGGGACGCGATCGGAGCACGCGCCGGATCGCACCGCAGTCCTGCGGCCCGAGCACTACCGGCACGACGACGCAAAAGCCCACGATCATCTGGCACACGTTCAGGCCGATCGCCTGGCCCGCGCTCGGCCCGGCGAGCGGATCGAGCCGCAGTGCGTACGGGATGGCGACGAGCGCCGCGAGCGCGCCCGACCACCACATCCATGACGGCCGCCCGAGGTTCTCGAGCCGGGTCGCCGTGCGGGCATCCCAGCGGCGTGAGCTCAGCACGGCCAACAGCATGCCGAGTCCGAACGCGCCGAGATGCTGGGGCAGGACGGTGATCCACGGCGCGTCGTGCCCGTTGGCGATCGCGACGATCGCGATCATCCCGATCGCGAACAGCACCGCCACGCCGGTCAGCTCGACCGTCAGCGCGCGCCACCGCCGGGCGAAGCCGCCGATCACGGCCGCATAGAACGGGAGGAACATGTAGAAGGAGACCTCCACGACGAGGCTCCACGCCGGCGGCAGCCCGTCGACGAACGGATTGATGTGCACGTAGGTCTGCGTGAGCGTCGTGTGCAGCAAGAAGCCGTGGAGCCCGTAGATGTTCACCCGCGGGACGATGAAGGTGAAGAACGCCAGTACCAGCCAGTACGCCGGGTACACCCGCGTGATCCGCCGCACCGCGTAACCCACGGCATCGACGCCCCGCCCGTCGCTCAGGTGCGCCGCCGCGAACTGGGAGGTACAACAAGCACCCCGACGTGACGAAGAAGATCCACACGCCCGCGTTCAACGTGGCGAAGAGCGCGCCACCCCGGGTCAGGAAGTCGGCGTTGAAGAACACGGAGTGGTACACGACGACCATGATCGCGGCGAGGGCGCGCACGCCGTCGAAGCAGGGAAAGCGATCGTGCGGCCGTGCCGGCTGTACGACCGTGTCGTCGAGACCCATCGATCGACCTTGACACGAAGCGGCCCCGGCGGCAAGCAACCAACCCTCTAGGCTCTCCCGACCGTCGTTACCGCCGAGGGGAGGGAGAGCTGTGAACGATCAACCGGTGCTGCACTGCGCCGGCGTCGGTCTCGTCCTCGACGGCACGACAATCCTCGACGGTATCGAGTGGACAGTGCACGCCGAGGAGCGGTGGGTGGTGCTCGGAGCGAACGGAGCGGGCAAGACGTCGCTCCTGCGCATCGCGTCGCTCTACCAGCATCCATCTTCGGGAACCGTCGACGTGCTCGGCCGGCGGCTCGGTCGCACCGACGTGCGCACCCTGCGCGAACGCATCGCATTCTCCTCACCCGCGCTCTCGGCCAAGCTCGAGCCTTCGATGACCGCGGCCGAGGTGGTGATGACCGCGCGCTACGCCGCACTCGCCCCCTGGTGGCACCGGTACACCGACGCGGACCGCGCCCGGGCGCGGGGCCTGCTCGAGGAGTGGCGCTGCGGAGCGCTGGCGTCGCACCCGTTCACCACCCTTTCGGCGGGCGAGCGCCAACGGGTCCTGCTCGCCCGCATGCTGATGAACGAACCCGGTCTCGCCCTGCTCGACGAGCCGACCGCCGGCCTCGACATCGGCGGGCGCGAAGAGCTCGTCGCCGACCTCGCGGCCTGGGCCCGCGATCGCACCCGCCCGGCGATGGTGCTGGTGACCCATCACCTCGAGGAGATCCCCCCGGCGTTCACCCATGCCCTCGTCCTGAAGGGTGGCCGGATTCTCACCTCGGGCCCGCTGCGCGAGGCGGTGACCTCCGAGATCCTCAGCGACGCGTACGACCTCTCGCTCCACGTCGAAGAACGCGACGGCCGTTACACCGCGCGGCTCGACTGACCGGTTCGCGCTCGCGCCGGTCCGCCATACCCGGCCCCGTGCTACGCGCTGCGGCGGGACTCGTCTTCGGTCACCAGTGTGGGGGTGACCTTGCGCAAGACGACTTCCTTGTCGACGACGCACCGAACGACGTCGGTTCGCGACGGGAGGTCGTACATCACCTCGAGGAGCACCTCTTCGAGGATGGCGCGCAGCCCACGAGCGCCGGTACCGCGCTTCAGCGCCTCGTCGGCGATGGCGTCGAGCGCGTCGTCGCCGAACACCAGGTCGACGTCGTCGAAGTGGAAGAACTTCTGGTACTGCTTCACCAGCGCGTTCTTCGGCTCGATGAGGATGCGCATCAACGCGTCCTTGTCGAGGTTGTGCACCACGCCGACGACCGGCAGACGACCGACGAACTCCGGAATCAGCCCGAACTTCAACAGGTCTTCGGGCAGCACGTCGGCGAGGAAGCGACCGGTCTCTTCGAGGTCGTTCTTCTTGCGGACATCGGCGCCGAATCCGATGCCCCGGTTGCCGACGCGGGCCTCGATGATGCGATCGAGGCCGGCGAACGCGCCGCCGCAGATGAACAAGATGTTCGTCGTGTCGATCTGGATGAACTCCTGGTGGGGGTGCTTGCGGCCGCCCTGGGGCGGAACCGAAGCGGTCGTGCCCTCGAGGATCTTCAGCAATGCCTGCTGCACGCCCTCGCCCGAAACGTCGCGGGTGATCGACGGGTTCTCGGCCTTGCGCGCGATCTTGTCGATCTCGTCGATGTAGATGATCCCGGTCTCGGCCTTCTTGACGTCGTAGTCGGCCGCCTGGATCAGCTTCAACAAGATGTTCTCGACGTCTTCGCCGACGTAGCCCGCCTCGGTGAGCGCGGTGGCGTCCGCGATCGCGAACGGCACCTTCAGCATGCGCGCCAGCGTCTGCGCGAGGAGCGTCTTGCCGCAGCCCGTCGGGCCGATCAACAAGATGTTCGACTTCTGCAGCTCGACGTCGGGGTCGCCGTACGCGCCGACCTGCACGCGCTTGTAGTGGTTGTAGACCGCGACCGAGAGGATCTTCTTCGCCTGTTCCTGCCCGATGATGTAGTCGTTCAGGTAGTCGTAGATCTCCCGCGGCTTGGGGAGCTCGTCGAAGTGGACCTCGGTGCTCTGCGAGAGCTCCTCTTCGATGATCTCGTTGCAGAGATCGATGCACTCGTCGCAGATGTAGACGCCCGGACCCGCGATGAGCTTCTTGACCTGCTTTTGGCTCTTCCCGCAGAAGGAGCACTTCAGCAGGTCGCCACCGTCACCGAACTTTGCCACGGAAAGGCCCCTTTCCCCCTGGGTCCTCGAGCGCCCTAGCTCGTACCTTCGGCCGACGGTACCGCGGCGAGCTCACGGTTGGTGAGGATCTCGTCGACGATGCCGTACTCCTTGGCCTCGATCCCGCTCATGATGAAGTCGCGGTCGGTGTCCTTCGACACCCGGTCGAGGGCTTGACCGGTGTGGAACGCGAGGATCTCGTCGAGGAGCTCACGCATCCGGACGATCTCCTTGGCCTGGATCTCGATGTCGACCGCCTGGCCGGACGCGCCGCCGTGCGGTTGGTGGATGAGCACCCGTGCGTGCGGGAGGATGAAGCGCTTGCCCGGCGCGCCCGACGCGAGCAAGACCGCAGCCGCGGACGCGGCCTGCCCGATGCAGCAGGTCTGCACGTCGGGCTTGATGTACTGCATCGTGTCGTAGATCGCGAAGAGGCCCGTGATCTCGCCGCCGGGCGAGTTGATGTACATGATGATGTCTTTTTCCGGGTCCTCCGACTCGAGGATCAGCAGCTGCGCGATCAGCAGGTTCGCGACGCTGTCGTCGACAGGGGTTCCCAAGAAGATGATCCGGTCGTTCGCAAGACGCGAGTACGGATCCCACTCCATCCGTCCACGTGGGGTGTCCTGGATGAATCGCGGGACCGGGACGTATTCGTTGCGGATACTCACGCCTCGGACTCCTTTGCTTCGGCTTCGTGGTCGTGCGGGTGATCGTGGTCGTGCGGGTGATCGTGGTCGTGGTCGTGCAGTTCGCTGTCCGGCACCGTCAGGTCGATCTCGTTGCCGCCCTCGTCGACCACAGTTGCGTGCCCGACGAGGAACTCGAGCGCCTTTCCACGTGCGACATCAGAGCGTACCGCCTCCAGCGCCCCACTCCGTTCGAGCTCGCGTCGCACCTTTGCGACCTTTTGCTGGGTGCGCTCGGCGAGCTGTACGAGCTCGGCTTCGAGCTCTTCGTCGCTCGCAGTGATGCCTTCTTGGACTACGACCGCGCGCAGCGCGAGATCGGCAAGCACCGCCCGCGCCGCGCCGACCTTGATCTCGTCGACGAAGGCCTGCGGCTCTTGTCCCGTCATCTCGAGGTATTGCTCGAGGCTCGCGCCCTGGTGCGAAAGCCGGTGGGCCAGATCCTCGACCCGCCGGCGCGTCTCGGAATCGATGAGGGTCGAGGGCGCTTCGATCGGGACGAGGTCGGCCGCGGCCTCGAGCACCTTGTCGCGCAGCGCCATTTGCGCCTGCAAGCGTTGCATCGTCTCGACCCGCGTGCGGATGTCGGCGCGCAGCTCCTCGACCGTCTCGAACTCGCTCGCTTCGGCCACCCATTCGTCGGTGAGATCCGGGAGCACCTTCTGTTTCGCCTCTTTGACGATCACGCGGAACCTGGCATCGCTGTCGGCGAGCTCACCGAATCGCTCGGGCAGCTTGGCGGAGAACTCGAGGATCGCGCCGGGTTTGGTCCCCCGCAGTTGGTCGTCGAGCTCGTCGACGACCATCCCGGAACCGACCCGGTACAAGAAGTCGGTGGCGGTGAGGCCTTCGACCGATTCGCCGTCGATGGTGCCGGCGATATCGATGGTGGCGTACGCCTCGTCGATGAGCGGGAACTCGGAGTCGGCAAGGTCGGCGAACCGGTCGCGCAACGCGTCGACCTGCCGATCGACGTCCTCGTCGGACACCGGTTGGAACGGCACCTCGACCCGCAACTCGTCGTAACCGACGAGCTTGACCTGCGGCCGGATCTCGACGACCGCGTCGAACTCCACGTCGCCGTCGTCCTGGCCGGCCGTGATCTCGATCTCGGGCGGTGCGATGACGTCGACGTCGTGTTCGTTCACCGCATCGACGTAGTACTCGGGCAACGCGTCCTGCAGCGCCTGCTCGCGCGCCATGTCGGTGCCGAGGCGCGCCTCCAGCAGCCGCCGCGGCGCTTTGCCCGGACGGAATCCGGGGATACGGACGTCGCGCGCCAGCTTGCGGAACGCGGCGTCGATCGCGCGCTCGAACTCGGATGCGGGAACGACGACGTGCAACTTGACCCGGCTCGCGACACCGGCGGGGCTGTCGTCCGGCGCGTCGTTTTCCTCGTCGGTCTCGACGGGTTCGATGGTGCTCTGCATAAGGAGGGAGAAGTGTACCGGCGGCCCGCGCCGAGCCCGACCTACCATCGCCGCGTCACCGTCGGCGACCGCATCGAGCGCGGTTCCGACCCGGTACGCGGACCGCCCGGATCGGCGATCCGACCAGGCCGAAGGGCCGGGTTCACCGAAACCCGTGGGGCACCGAGAGGACGAACGAGTGATCGATCTTGGGGAGCGGGTCGCGGTCGTGACCGGCGCGGGCCGTGGCATCGGCCGCGCGCACGCCACGCGCCTCGCCGCGTACGGAGCGCGGGTCGTGGTGA
This sequence comes from uncultured Actinomycetes bacterium, assembly GCA_963812205.1. Lineage (GTDB taxonomy): Bacteria > Actinomycetota > Acidimicrobiia > IMCC26256 > PALSA-610 > PALSA-610. The sequence continues at coordinate 166,769 of CAWEUJ010000002.1, read as the reverse complement.
ACGACGCCGGCGTCGCGACCGACGGCACCGCGACCGCCGAGGACCCCGCCGCGGAGGTCGTCGGAGAGATCATGGCCGCGGGCGGCGAGGCGGTCGCGCACCGGGGCGACATCGGCGACACGGCGGTGGGCGACGCGCTCGTCGAGTGCGCGCTCGACACCTGGGGCCGGCTCGACATCGTCGTCAACAACGCCGGCTTCGGGCGTCCCCGCATGGTGTTCAACCTGAGCGACGACGAATGGGACGACGTCATCCGAGTGCACCTTCGCGGCACGTTCGCGGTGTCGCGCCCGGCGTGCCGCCACTGGCGCGCGCGGGCCAAACAGGACGGGAGCACCTACGGCCGGCTGATCAACACCGCGAGCGGCCTGTTGATCTACGGCGGCGCCGGGCAGTCGAACTACGTCGCGGCCAAGGCCGGGGTGCAGGCGTTCACCGAAGCCGTCGCCACCGAGATGGCGCCGTACGGCGTGACCGCGAACACGATCATGCCCGGCGCGAACACGCGACTCGCGCAGATCGGCTGGCGCATGGCCCGCACCGAAGCCGCTGCGCTCGCCGAAGGCAGCGGGTTCGACCCGCGCGATCCGGTGCACGTCGGGGAGTTCGGCGCATATCTCGCGTCACCCGACGCCGGTTGGATCTCCGGCCAGACGTTCCAGGTGCGAGGCGGTGTCGTCGAGCACATCGACACGTGGTCGGTGCGCGACACCGTTCAGAACACCGAGCAGGGCTTCACCGCGGACGAATACCGCCACGAGATCCCGCGCCTGTTCGGAGCGAGCGCGAAACGCGCGGACCCGCCGCCGCCCGAGTGGAAGGCGAGGTAGGCGGGAGGTCGACGGTCGGGCTGGGCGCGCGGCGCGAGTCGCGGGCTCAGTCGGACTTGGACTTCTCGGACTTCTTGGGTTCGTCGTCTGCCGAACCCTCTTCGAGACCCTTCTTGAACTCTCGTTGTGCCGAGCCGAGTCCACGCGCGAGCTTCGGAAGCTGCGAGCCACCGAACAACACGAGGATGACGACCAACACGATCAAGATGTCGGGGCCGATGATCTCCGAAAGCATGACCCGAGTGTACCGGCGAAATACGTCCGGCCGGACGCCCCCCCTTCGACGCCGGGCAAGACGTCGACGCCGGTAAGACGTCAACGCCTGGTAAGACGCTGCCAGGTCGCGAGGTCGCGGTCGTCGGCGGGGCGGCCGACCCGGGTCACCGGGTCGACGTCGGGCGCCTCGGCCCGTAACGCACCTGCGGTGCAGCGCTCGGGCGGGCGCCGAACGAACGGGTCGAACTGGTAGTGGCGCATAGCGTTGCGGTGCGTGATCCCGGCAACGATCTCGGCGTCGAGCCCGGCGAGCAGCTCGGCGCAGCGTTCGGGAGCGTCGGGCCACGAGCTGTCGGAGTGCGGGTAGTCACTCTCCCAACAGACATTGTCGGCGTTGAGCTCGTCGAGCAGCTTGACGCCGATGCGATCCGTGATGAAACAGCACAGGATCCGCTCGCGGAAGAGCTCGGTCGGCGACAACCCTTGCGGGCGAACGTGGCGCATCCAGCCGTTGTGCCGGTCGAGCGTGTGCTCGGCCCGCCACAAGAAGTACGGGATCCAGCCGATGTCGCCCTCGGTCAGCGCGAACCGCAACCCCGGGAAGCGGTGCCAGAAATCGGCCCAGAGCAGATCGCCGAGCGTGTAGATCGCCATCACCGAGGAGAGGTTCATCGGAACGGGCGCGGGAGCGTCGGGCGACGTCGACGCGCTCTTCGACGACGACCCGACGTGACAGCACAACACCGTCGCGGTGTCGCAGCACGCTTCGAACAACGGATCCCACTCGTTCGTGTGAATGCTCGGCATGCCGAGACCGGCGGGGTTCTCCGAGAACGTGACCGCGTGACACCCCTTGGCGGCCAGCCGGTGCACCTCGCGGGCGGCTTCGTGCACGTCGAACAGCGGGAGGATCCCGCACGGGATGAACCGCTCCGGGTACGCGCCGCACCACTCGTCGACGTGCCAGTCGTTGTAGGCCTTGATCATGACGAGGTTGACATCGCGATCCGGGCCCTGGTTCAAGACCTGGCCCGAGAATCCGGTCCAGTTGGGAAAGTTGAGACCCGCGAGCTGGCCACCCGCCGACATGTCGCGCACACGCTCGTGCACGTCGTAACAACCGGGGCGCATGTGCTCATAGCGCAGCGGATCAACGTTGAAGAAATCGGGCGACTTCCCCGCGACCGCGTTCAGGCCGAGGTTCCGGCCCCGGATGTCGCCGTAGTACCACTGTTGCGAGCCGTCCGGCTCGTCGACGACACGCGGCGCGAACTCGCGGTAACGATCGGGCACGTGCGCGGTGAACATGCCCGCCGGCTCGCAGATGTGATCGTCGACCGAGACGAGGATCAGCTCCTCGGGCCTGGCGACACCGTCGGTCAACGGACGACGTCTCCGGTGAGGCTCGGCGTCGGCACGACCACGAGGGGCATCTCGTCGGGCGCGCCGAAGGCGACGGATGCCTTCGAGAACGCGATCGCGGTGGCGATCGTCGCGGTGAGCTCGACGATCTCCGCGTCGGTGAACTCCGCGAGCAGTTCCTCCCGGAGTTGCACGTCGACACGCGCGTCGGCGATGAGCGCATCGGCGAGACGCGCCGCGAGAATCCAACGCGCGGGCAGTTCACTATCGGCATAACCGTCGACGATGAGCTCGACATGCTCCTCGCCGAGACCCTGCTCGCGCGCAGTCGCGAACCGGAGGTTCTTGCAGATCCCGCAACCGGTGACCCGCGCGTTGCGCAACCGACCGACTTCCTTGGTGGGGTCGTCGACGACGCCGTCCGACCACAAGGTCCCGTAGTAACGGTTGAACGCCTCCCACAGCCGTGGGTGATGATCGAACGGCGTGAGACCGCCTTGCGGGGATCTGACTCTCGGCATCACACCTCCAGGGCAACCGAGAAGCGCGCGAGCGCGTCGTACATGGCAACCGCGAGCGTGAGCGTCGCGAGCTGGGCGTCGCCGAAGTGCTCGTGCAATGCCTCGAAGTCGGAGTCGCGCAAACCGTGCGGGTCGAGCGCGTACTGCTCCGCGTAACCGACCGCGCGGCGCTGCCCATCCGTGAGATCGAGCGCGCCGGTGGGATCCGGCTCGCAACGCACGAGCGCGTCGATCCGGGCCCGGCAGGCGTCGAGCGTCGCGGCGTCGATCCCGCCGTCGGCAAGACCGTCGAGCAACTCGCGAAAGCGTGCGTACGCGTTCGGCCGCAGGCCGAACACCCGGTCGAGCGGCGTCGCGCCGCGGGCTTCCTCGCGCAGCCAGGTCACGCGGCACCCCCCGACTCGACCAGCGGTGCCAGCAACTCGACCAGCTCGGCGCGCTCGTCGTCGTCGAGCACGGCGAGGTTCCGGCCGAACATCCGGTCGGTGCGGGCCTCGGCCAGGCCCCACCGGTCGTGGAGCGGCTTCGGCTCCGGATACGGCTCGGGCCAGCCGAAGACCGGGAGCATCGCCGGCGTCCGCACGACGATGGCTTCGATCGGCGTGAGGCCGACGGTGAGCACCGCCGCGCCGTGGAGCGCGCCCCGCAGCTCGCGCAACGCGTTCATGCGGTGCAAGGCAAGCGCCTTCGTGCCTTCGGGCTCGCCGAGCGCGCGCCAGCCGGCGAACAACGGCGCGCCCGCGACCGGCGCCGCGCTCACGACCCGGCCGAGGAGCGCGGCGACCGTTTGCCAGTCGATCTCGTCGGGGAGGTGCGCGGTCGCCCATGCGTGCGCGACCGCGGCCCACTCGCGCGCCGCCTGGCCGCGGGCCATCACCTCGCCCGCGCGCGCCCACGCCTCGTGGACGATCTCGGGCGCGAAGAACACGAGAGCGGCGACGACGACGTCGGCATGCACGTCGCCCAGCGCACCGCCGCGACCCGCCATGTAGAAGTCGAGGCCGTCGAATCCGAGCTCGCCGCCCCGCGCGTAGGTGGCGGCATCGGTCATGAAGCCGCCCGGGATACGCACGATCGCTTCGCGCAGCTCATGGGCCGTCTGCTCGGGGGTCATACGCGAAAGTATGGGTTCCGCGGTTCGCCCGCGTCGAGAACGGTCCGGACAGAGGGCAGGTCGTCGCGGCCGGCCGTGAGCGCGGCGAGCATCGCCTCCGCATTGTTCGCGTACACCGCCTCCTCGTCGTCGGCGTCGGGATTCACCCAGACCGCGGCCACCAGCACGAGATCGTCGGCGTCGTCGGCGCGCAGTACGCCCTTGCGGTGAGCGTCCATCACGCCGGCCGCGACGCCGGCTTGGGCCGCGCCCCACGTGAGCTCGCCATGACGGGTGTTGGCGGTATCGATGGTCGCCTTGTTCACGAACAGGGTCATCGGCTTCACCGCGATGTTGGGCGCCACGACCACGACGAATGCGGCATGCCCCGCGCGTGGTGTGGCGAGCGCAGTGGCCCATGCAATCCCGACCGGACCGTTCTTGGCCCCCAACGCGGTATTGACGTGGGCCGCGTTCACACCGGCACCGGCGAAGCCCTCGCCGATGGAGAACGTCACGCGACCCGCCCGTAACGCACGGCTTTGAGCAGTTCGCTGCTCATCGTGCCCGGTTCGGTGTCGTAGCCGAAGAGCGCGACGAGCCGGTCGGTCGGGCCGTGAAGGGGCGTCACGCGGTGCATGGAATTGCGGCCGGCGAAGACCAGCAAGGTTCCCGGGGTCATCGGGAGCACAGTGAGCGGCTCACGATCGCCGGCGAGCACGCGGGCAACATCGTCGTAGCGCTCGTCGCCGGCACTGCGAATGAGTGGGGCGACTTCGAAATCGCCGCCCTCGTCCGCGTCCTGCAACGCGAGCGAGACGACGAAGTCGGTCTGGTCGAAGTGCCACTGCAACTCGTCGCCCGCGGCCATTACTGCGAGATTGAGGGCGCCCAGCGGGTCGGCGTAGGGGTAGATCCTGTCGAGCTCCAGAATCGCGGCGACGAACGCCCGCAACTCCTCCCACTCGAACAACTGGCGTATCGGCGAGTCGTCCGGGAAGAGGTCGTAGGCCACCGCGCCGACGCCGTAGTTCCCGAGCCATTGACGCGGATGGTCGGGGGCGAAGGCCTCGTCGGGGAATCCGAGATAGATCGTGCCGAGACCACCGCTACGGTGCGCGAGCGGGGCCAGGCGGCGGGCGTCGGCGACGAACTCGTGGAGCGCCGTGGGCCGGACGAATCCGGGGATCTCGCACGCGCCGGCTTCCTGCATCTGCCGGCGGCCCTTTTCGACCACCGACCAATCCAGATCGACGAGGTCGTGCACGGGGCGAGTGTATGCATCCGCCCCCTAAGCTGGGACTGTGAGCGAGCTTCCCTACGCCGCGTTCGACGCCGACAATCACTACTACGAGGCCCTCGACGCCTTCACCCGCTACGTCGACCCGAGGATGCAGCCGCGCTGCGTCCAGTGGTGCGAGATGAACGGGCGCAAGTACCACGTCGTGGGCGGAATCGTCAGCCACGCGGTCGTGAACCCCACGTTCGACCCGGTCGCCAAGGCCGGCGCGATGCACGACTACTTCCGCGGCAACCCGAACAAGCTGCAGCCGTACGAATTCCTGCGCGAGCGCGAGCCGATCCCGGCGGAGTACCGCGACCGCGACGCGCGCATTGCCAAGCTCGACGAGTTCGGCCTCGAAGCCGTATGGCTGTTCCCGACCCTCGGCATCCTCTACGAGGAACTGATCAAGCACGACATCGAAGCCGTCACCACGCTCTTCACTGCCTTCAACCGTTGGCTCGACGACGACTGGGGCCTCGACTACCACGGCCGCATCTTCTCGTCGCCGTACATCACCCTCGCCGACCTCGACTGGGCCGTACGCGAGCTCGAGTGGGCGATCGACAACGGGGCGCGCCACGTGGTGATGCGCCCGGCCGCACCGCACACCGCCTCCGGGCAGATCCCGGCGAGCGACCCCCGCAACGATCCGTTCTGGGCGCGGGTCAACGAAGCCGGCATCACCGTGGTGATCCACGCGGGCGACAGCGGCTACTCGAGCAACGGCTACGCGATCGACGGCTTCGCGGCCGGCTTCGGCGGCAACGGTCGCTGGGCGCCGTCGGTGAAGGCCTTCCACATCGAGCGGGCCGCGTACGACTTCCTGATCACGCTGGTGTTCGACAAGCTGTTCGAGCGCTTTCCCAACGTGCGCGTCGCGTCGGTCGAGAACGGCGCGGAGTTCCTCGGCGACCTGTTCAACAAGCTCCGCTCGACCGATCACAAGATGCCCGGCTACTTCACCGAGGATCCGGTCGAGTCGTTCAAGCGCAACGTGTGGATCAACCCGTTCTGGGAGGACGATGTCAACGTCGTCGTGGAACACATGGGTGCGGATCGGGTGATCTTCGGCTCCGACTGGCCGCACATCGAAGGCATGCCGCGCCCGCTCGACTACGCGGTCGAGGTCAAGCACTTCGACGATGCCAGCCGCCAGCGCATCATGCGCGACAACGCGCGCGAGCTGACCGCGCGGCGGCCCGCCTAGCTCTCCCGAGCAGTCTCAGGGGATCAGCACGACCCGGCCGACGGCCCGGCGGCTCTCGATGTACGCGTGGGCAGCCGCCGCGTCGCGCAGCGCGAATGTGCGGTCCACGAGCACCTCGAGCCGCCCCGCCGCGACGTCGTCGACCAGCCCGGCGATCATCGCGTGCGTGCGCGGGTTGAGGATCTCCGCACCGAGGAACACACCGGTGATCGACTGGTTCCCCATCGAGAGCACACCGACGTCGAACGGTTGCGGATCGCGTCCCGCGCTGCCGACCGTGATCGCGCGTCCGCGGTACGCGAGACATTGCACGCTGCCCGCGAGCACGCGACCTCCGACCGAATCGATGACGAGGTCGACACCGCGCCCACCGGTCAGACCGCGCACCACGTCGACCCACCCCGACACCGAGTAGTCGACCGGGTGATCGAGGCCGAGCCGCTCGAGCGGAGCCAGGCGCTCCAGCTTCGACGCAGTCGCGATCACCGTGGCGCCCGCACGTTTCGCGAGTTGGATCGCCGCGACCCCGAGACCACCGGCCCCGGCCTGGATCAGCACCGTCTCCCCCGCCTGCACGTGGCCGAACTCGAAGAGACAGTCGTGTGCCGTCCCGAACGCGACGGGAACGCACGCGCACTTCACGAGGTCGGCGCCGTCGGGAATGGGCCACGTCAGCACCGCCGGCGCCGCGATCATCGCCGCGTGCGAACCCCAGAGCCCGGTCGCGACGACCCGCTGACCCACATGGCGATCGGTGACGCCTTCTCCGACTTCACGAATCGTGCCCGCGCACTGGTAGCCGACGATGTGCGGGACGGTCGCCATGTCGCCGCCGGCGCGATTCAGCGTGTCGCCGCCCTCGACGCTGATGGCCTCGATGTCGATCAAGACGCTGCCCGGCGTCGTCTCGGGATCGGGAACGTCTTCGTAGCAGAAGACCTCGGGTGCGCCTGTTCGGTAGTAGACGGCTGCTTTCATGGCTCCCCGGCTAGAGGGTCGCGAAGTATTCGTCGGCCACGCGTTCGCGCTGCCAGCCCTGCGCGCCCATCAGTAGGTCGTCGACCTTGGCGCGCCGCAAGAAGATGTGCGCGTCGTTCTCCCACGTGTAGCCGACGCCTCCGTGGACCTGTATGCATTCCGCGGTGACGAAGTTGGCGGCGCTCGCCGCCTGGGCCTTGGCCATCGCGGCCGCGATCTCGCGATCGGCCGCGTCGACCTCCGACGCCCACGCCGCGTAGTGCACGGCGACGCGCGCGATCTCGATCTCGCGGAGCATATCGACGGCCTTGTGCCGCGTCACCTGGAATTTCGAGAGCGGCTTGCCGAACACCTCACGCGCCTGTGCGTAGTCGAGCGCGAGCGCGCTCGCAGCCTCGCTCACCCCGATCAACTCGGCGCCGATGAGTACCGCGGCGTCGTCGGCGATACGCCGCCACAGGTGCGCGTGATCACCGGGCGGGCCGACGAGGAGGCCGCGCGTCTGGTCGAACTCGAGGCGGGCGAACTTGCGGGTCACGTCGAGCGACGGCGCCGGTTGCGCGTACTCGCTCACGTTCTCGACCAGGAACGTCTGCAGCCCGTCGCGCGTGCGCGCCGGGACGAGGACCCAGTCGGCGGATCCGGCGTCCATGACGAGCGGCTTGACGCCGTCGAGCTTGTGCCGCGAACCGCGCCCCGACGCGCGCACGCGGACGCGTTCGATGGGATCACCGTGACCGGCTTCGTCGAGCGCGACCGTGCCGCGCTCCGTCCCGGCCGCGAGCGCGGCGAGGCGGTCGTCGAGACCGAGCGCCCGCGCCGCCAGTGTCGCGACGATCGCGGACGAGAAGTAGGGGCCGGGGAACACCGCGCGGCCCATCTCCTCTTGCACCACGACCGCGTCGATGACGCCGAGGCCCAGCCCGCCGAGCTCGCCGGGCACGAGGAGCCCTGTCCAGCCCAGGTCGACGATCCGGCCCCACAGCTCGGGGGAGATCCCGACGTCGTCATGCTCGGCCATGCGCCGGACGTACGCCTTCGGCGCCTCCGCCGCGAGGAATGCCCGCACCGAATCGCGCAACGCTTCCTGGTCGGACGAGAACGTGAAGTCCACGGATTCACGGTAGTGCGACCTGACGGTAATGTCAGCTTGGATGGACTTCTCGTGGTCACCCGCGGACATTGCCTTCAAAGAAGCGCTGGAGGCGTTTCTCGACAAGGAGATGCCGCCGTTCATCGAGCAGTGGTCGGACAACGAGGACCTCGACGCGTCGCGCGGCGTCATGGGCGTCATGGAAAAGCGCAAGGCCTGGCAGAACAAGCTCAACGAAGGGCGCTGGGCGGCAATCCTCTGGCCCGAGGAATGGGGCGGGCGGGCCGCGACGACGGCCCAGCAGGTCATCTACACGCAGGTCATGGCGAAGTACCGCGCCCCCGGCATCTTCAACGCGAACGGCATCGTGCAGATCGGTCCGTCGATCATCGCCTGGGGCACCGACGACCAAAAGGCCCGCTGGCTTCCGGGGATCCTCGACGCGAGCGAGCACTGGTGCCAGGGCTTCTCCGAACCGCAGGCGGGCTCCGATCTCGCGAACCTGCGCACGACCGCGATCCTCTCCGACGACGGGTCGCACTACGTCGTCAACGGTCAAAAGACCTGGATCAGCTCCGCCCAGATCGCCAAGTGGGGCCTCTTCTTGATGCGCACCGACCCGACCGCGATCGCGCGCGGGGTGAAGCACGAGGGCATCACCACGTTCATCGTCGACATGGCGCTGCCCGGCATCGAGGTGCGCCCGATCCGCGAGATCACCGGCGACTCGCTGTTCTGCGAGGTCTTCTTCACCGACGTGAAGATCCCGGTCGCCGATCGGCTCGGCGACGAGGGCAACGGCTGGCTGGTGTCGATGGGAGCGCTCGGCCAGGAGCGCGTCGGTAGCGCCGGTCAGGCGATCTCGATGGCGCAGGATCTCCGGGCGTTGCTGCAGACGGCGCGCGCCGAGAATCCGGACGCGCTGCGCGATCCCGCGATCCGCGAGCGCGTCGCCAAACTGCACATTCAGATCGAGTCGACGCGCCTGCTCATCGCTCGAGCGCTGTCGAAGGTCCTGAAGGGCGAGAAGGGTTGGCCCGAGGTCCCGCTCGCGAAGTTGCAGTGGGGATACATCTCGCTGTGGCTGGCCGAGCTGGCACTCGACGTGCTCGGGCCCACGGGCGCGTTGCTGAAGGGTGCGCCCGGCGCGATCGACGGCGGCATGTGGGCCCGCAACTACGTGTGGCAGCGCTACACCACGATCGGTGCCGGTCCCACCGAGGTGCAGAAGAACATCATCGCCGACCGCGCGCTCAAGCTCGAGCGCTAGCCGCGCTCGTCGACGCGCGTCCGAGAAGCGCTCCGGACCGAACGGCGCCCGGTCGAGCGCGGGCTCGCGCCCGCCGTCCCGGGAAATATCACAAGTTACTACTTGCGTTATTCAGCGAACACGAGCAAGATGCAGCGGAACGAGGAGGAACACCATGCCCGTCGCCATCATCACCGGCGCCTCCCGGGGTCTGGGTCTCGCGGTGGCGAGATCGCTCGCCGCACAGCGTTGGGATCTCGTCGTCGACGCCCGCGACGCCGATGCGCTCGCGTCCGCGGCCGCGTCGCTCGCGCCGACCGGAGTCGTGCGGGCCGTCCCCGGCGACGTCTCGGTGGATTCGCACCGCCGCGATCTCGTCGCCGCCGCCGTCGACCTCGGCGGCATCGATCTTCTCGTCAACAACGCGAGCGCGCTCGGCCCGTCACCGCAACCGCGGCTCGCCGACTACCCCCTCGCCGGGTTGGCGCGCGTGTTCCGGGTCAACACGCTGGCCCCGGTCGCGCTGACCCAGCTCGCGCTCCCACATCTCCGGGCGCGCCACGGCGTCGTGGTCAACGTCACCTCGGATGCCGCGATCGAGGCCTACGAAGGCTGGGGCGGGTACGGATCGTCGAAGGCTGCGCTCGAGCAGATCGGGAACGTGCTGGCTGCGGAGGAACCGCTCGTACGCTTCTACACGTTCGACCCCGGCGACATGCGCACGCAAATGCATCAGGAGGCGTTCCCCGGCGAGGACATCTCCGACCGGCCCGAGCCCGAGACCGTCGTCCCCGCGTTGTCGCGGCTGCTGCGCGACATGCCGCCGAGCGGGCGCTACCGCGCCGGCGACCTCTCGACGGTGTCGTCATGAGCGTCGTCACCGTGCGCGAAGCGACCGAGCCGCCCGAAGCGCGCGGGATCACCCGTGACGCGGTGCGGATGATGGTCGCGCACCGCGCCGACCTCCGGGTCGTGCATGCGCACGCGCACGATCTCCCGCAGTTCCTCGACGAGGGCGATCTCGTCGTGGTGAACACGTCGGGAACGTTGGCGGCCGCGCTCGACGCGATCGCCGAAGACGGAACTCCACTCGTCGTGCACCTCTCGCAGCGTCTGCCGGCCGGACTCTGGCTGGTCGAGCTGCGCCGCCCGAACGGCCGGGCCACCGAGCCCTGGTTCGAAGACCCGCCGAGCCCCACGTTGCAGCTCGTCGGGGGCGGCTTCGTCCACCTGAGCACCCGCTTCGAGTCTTCGGCCCGGCTATGGGTCGCGACCCTCGCGCTGCCCGACGCGCCGCTCACCTACCTTGCGGTGCACGGCCGACCGATTCGCTACGGCTACGTGACGCGCGACTGGCCGCTCGACGTCTACCAGAACGTGTACGCACGCGAGCCGGGCAGCGCGGAGATGCCGAGCGCGGGCCGACCGTTCACGCCGGAGCTCGTCACGCGCCTCGTCGCCAAAGGCGTGGCGATCAGTCCCCTCGTGTTGCACACGGGCGTGTCGTCGCTCGAAGCGAACGAGCATCCGTACCCCGAGTGGTTCCGCGTCCCGTCGTCGACCGCAGCCCGGATCAACGAGACCCGCGCCAACGACGGCCGGGTGATCGCGATCGGTACGACCGTGGTGCGCGCACTCGAATCCGTCGTCGACCGGCGCGGCGCCGTGCATGCCGGAGAAGGTTGGACCGACGTCGTGGTGACACCCGAGCGGGGCGCACATGCGGCCGACGGCTTGCTCACCGGCTGGCACGAACCCGAGGCGTCGCACCTCCGGATGCTGGAGGCGATCGCCGGACGCGACCTCCTCGACGTGTCGTACGCGGCCGCGTCGGGCGAGGGCTACCTCTGGCACGAGTTCGGCGATGTCCACCTCATCGTCGACTGAACCAGTGGTCGCCACCCGCCTACAGGTACTGCCAGCGCTTCTGCGGCTCGCTCCCCGGTGCGTGCTCGATGACCTGGACGTCGAACTGGATCGGGAGCAGGTACCGGACATAGAACGCGTGCACCGTGACCGGGCCCTGCTCGAGATCCGCGGCGAACTCCTTGATTTGCACCCGGTCGTCCTTGTCGCGCCAGCGCTTCGCCCGCTCGAGTAGTTCGTCGACCTCCTCCCGGGTGTCGCACAGCACGCCGAGATGGTCGTAACCGGGCGCCTGCATGTACTTGTCGGACTCGGCCAACAAGATGAAGTGCTGCGAGCCGTCGTCGCCGGTGAGCAGGAAGTTGCGCTTGTCGAACAGCTCGACGTCGACGCCCGACCACCCGAACATCTCTCCGTAGAACGCGGCGATGTCGCGCCGCGCGCCCTCGTCGAGCGAGCCGGGCGGAACGGTGAGCTCCATGTGGTTGAACCGGTGCGGCATCGCAACGCTCCTTTGGTGTTCGGTGGACGGGAGTCAGAGCCGGGCGGGCAGGATCGCGTCGATGAGATAGGGACCCCGAGCGCCGAGCGCGTGCTCGAGCGCGGCGACGAGCTCATCGGCGGTCTCGGCGCGCGTTCCGTCGACACCCATCCCCCGGGCGAGGGACACGAAGTCGATCGGCGGGCGCGACAGGTCGAACAGATCGGCCGCGTTGCCGTCGGTGCGGGCGCCGACCCGCGACAGCTCGAGGTTCAAGATCGCATAGGCGCGGTTGTTGAAGATGATCGTGGTGACGTCGAGGTTCTCGCGCGCCTGCGTCCACAGCGATTGCAGCGTGTACATCGCGCTGCCGTCGGCCTGCAGGCTCAGTACCTTGCGATCGGGGCACGCGACGGCGGCTCCGGTCGCGACGGGCATGCCCTGGCCGATGGCACCGCCGGTGAGCGTCAGCCAGTCGTGGCGGGGCGCGCCGGCGGTCGCGCCGGACACGAACAATCCCGCGGTGTTCGCCTCGTCGCTGACGATCGCTCCCTCGGGCAAGAGCGCCCCGATCGCCTGCGCGATCGTCTCGGGATTCAAAGCCCCACTCGGCCGCCCGGGCCGGGCCGCGGGCGCGCGTTGCGCACCGTCAGCCGGCGCGCCGAGCTCGCGGGCGAGCGTCTCCAGCAGGTGTCCGGTGGCCGGACCGAACCCGAGCTCGTGGATCTCGCAGCCCTCCGGCGTCAGCACGCTCGGCACGTTGGGGTACGCGAAGAACGACACCGGCGCCTTGGCGTCGGCGAGTACGAGGTGGCGCAGCCCGTGCAATTGCGCGACGGCGAACTCGGCGAGGTAGCCGAGCCGCTCGACCGCGGGCAGGCCGGCACCCCGCTCGAGCCGGGCCGGAAACGTCTCGCACAACAACTTCGCGCCCGTCGCCTCGGCGATACGGGAAGCCGCGACCAGACCGTCCTCCCGCAGGGCGCCGCCGCCGAGCAACAATGCGGCAGGTTCGCCGCTGCGCAGCGCCTTGGCCGCGAGCTCGATCGCGTCGACAGGGCCGTCGACCGTCAGGTCGTCGACGGCAACCGTCCGACCCGGCTCCGCGCCATCCGTCCACGAGGCGTCTGCAGGCAGGATCAGCGTCGCGACCCCGCCGCGCCTCGCCTCGACCACGGCTTCGCTCGTGTCGGCGCCGACGCTCAGGGGACCCGTCGACTCCCGGACCCAGCGCGAGACGTTCCGGGCGACCCCCACGATGTCGGAGGCGAGCGGCGCGTCGAGCGCCTGGTGATAGGAGGCGTGGTCGCCGACGATGTTGACGATCGGCGTGCGGGCGCGACCGCGCGTTGTGCAGATTCGCCAGCCCGTTGCCGAGGCCGGGCCCGAGGTGCAACAGCGTGGCGGCCGGCCGGCCCGCCATGCGGCCGTAGCCGTCGGCGGCTCCCGTCGCGACGCCCTCGAACAGCGCGAGGATGGACCGCATCTCGGGAACGTCGTCGAGCGCGGCGACGAAGTGCATCTCCGACGTCCCGGGATTCGTGAAGCACGTGTCGACGCCGTTCGCCACGAGCGTGCGGAGCACTGCGTGCGCACCATTCATGATCTCGGTCTCCTGACCTCAGTCGAACAGCGTGCCGGGGTTGAGGATGCCGTTCGGATCGAACGCGGCCTTGATCCGGCGCATCAATGCAATCTTGTTGGGATCCTCGAGCTCGAGAAAGTACTGCTTCTTCTCCTTGCCGATGCCGTGCTCGGCCGAGATCGCGCCACCCATCCCGACGCCGGCGGCGATGATGCCGTGCATGACCCGGTGCCGCACCTCGGCGTCGGGTTGGAACACCGAGAGATGGATGTTGCCGTCGCCCGCGTGCCCGGCCGCGCTGACGAACGAGTCGTGCTCGGCCGCGATCGCGCTCACCGCCTGCAGATACTGCGGCACGGACGCGCGGGGTACCACGACATCGATGATGTCGTTCGCTCCGAGCGCCTTCACGACCCAGAACGCCTTCTCGCGTGCTTCGAGCAGGAGCGCGCCCGAATGGGGCGGCAAGACGTAGACGTCGATGGCGCCCAGTTCACTCACGAGCTCCGCGAGCGCGGCGACGTCTTCTTCCAGGCGCGCTTCGGCGTGCTGCTCCACCACCGCGACGAGATAGGCGCTGGCCGCGGCCTGCACATCGGCGGCGATGCCGAGATCGAGCCCGACGTTCGCGGCGAGCGTCGCGAGGCCACTGCCGTCGACGTACTCGAGCACGAGTGGGTTCACACCGCTGCGCACGATCTTGGGGACGGCCGACGCGATCTCGTCGACCGACGCGAAGGGCACGAGGATCGTCGCGCTGTGCTGCGGTCGCGGATAGATCTTGAGCACCGCCTCGGTGACGATCGCGAGCGTGCCTTCCGATCCGATGATGACCTGGGTGAGGTCGTATCCCGTCGTCGCCTTCACGAACTTCCCGCCGGTACGGATCACGTCGCCGTTCGCGAGGACGGCCTCGAGACCCAGTACCTGGTGGCGGGTCACGCCGTATTTCACCGCGCGCATGCCCCCCGCGTTCGTCGCGACGTTCCCGCCGAGCGACGCGCTGTTCTCGCCCGGGTACACGGGATACACGAGCCCGAGCGGCGCGAGCGCGGCATCGAGTTGATCGAGACTGACGCCGGGCTGCACGACCGCGACGTAGTTCTCGGTGTCGATCTCGATGATCTCGTTCATCCGCTCCAGCGCGAGCACGATGCCGTCGGGTCGCGGCGTGCACGCGCCCGACAGCCCGGTTCCCGCGCCGCGCGCCGTGATCGGCACGTGCAACTCGTCACACACGCGAACAATTGCCGCGACCTCGGCGGTGGAAACGGGTCGCGCAACCGCGAGCGGGCGCACCGGAACGCCAGTCAACGCCTCGTCGTGGGTGTAGTCGTCGCCGATCGCGTCGCCGAACTCCACGTGCCGGACGTCCAGCACTTCCAAGAGCCGCGCTTCCAGGTCAGCCATCACGTCTGTGTAGGCGTCCAGCCCGTACGGGTCAAGCCCGACCGGCGTCGCGGCGTGCGCTCGTGCCCGCGTCGGCTCCCGTGTCGGCCACCGCCGTAGGATCGGTCTTTGCAGACCCGGCGAAGGGACGGTACCGCCCCCATGTACCCGAATACGGCTTGGACGAGTCGATGAGCGGCGAGAGCATCGACATGCCCGATGCAGCCGCGGATCCGGTGGTCGACGCGCTGTTGCGCGCGAGCCGCGCGCTCATGGCGATCACGGCGCGCTCGTTGTCGTCCGTCAACGCAGACGTCACCCTGCCGCAGTTCCGGTCCCTCGTGGTGTTGGCGACGGCCGGCCCACAGACCGTGAGCGCGCTCGCCGACCGGCTGGCCGTGCATGCGTCGACCATGACCCGGATGTGCAACCGGCTGGTCACACGCGGGCTCGTCGTGCGCGCGCCTTCTGCCGTAGATCGCCGCGAAGTGGTTATCGCGCTGACGACGATGGGTACAGCGGTAGTGGAGAGCGTCATGGCGGCGCGCCGCAAGGAGCTCGACGACGTGGTGCAACGGATGGGTGACGACGATCGCCGCGCGGTGGTGGTTGCGCTCAACAAGTTCGCTCAAGCCGCCGGCGAGGAGCCTTTCGGCGGCGCGCATCTCGTGGCGACCCGACCGCCTGCACATCTACTGGAGGAATGATGAAGCCCTACGAGCTCCCCCCGCTCGACTACGACTACGCGGCCCTCGAGCCGCACTACTCCGCCCGTGTCCTCGAGCTCCACCACGACAAGCATCACAAGGCGTACGTCGACGGGGTGAACGGCACCCTGGAGAAGCTCGCCGCCGCCCGCGCCTCCGGCGACCTCAGCGCGATCGTCGGGCTGGAGAAGACGCTGGCGTTCAACCTCTCCGGCCACGTGTTGCACACCTTGTTCTGGAAGAACCTCTCGCCGGTCGCCGGCGATCGGCCCGAAGGCGAGCTCGCGGCCGCGATCGACGAGCACTTCGGCTCGTTCGACGCGTTCCGAAACCAACTCACGCAGTCGGCCGCGACCGTGCAGGGCTCGGGATGGGGGGCGCTGTCGTGGGAACCCCTCGGCGAGCGTCTGTTCATCGAACAGATCTACGACCACCAGGGCAACGTCGGACAGGGCGGGGTACCGCTCCTCGTCATCGACGCCTGGGAGCACGCGTACTACCTGCAGTACGAGAACCGCAGGCCCGAGTACGTGAAGGCGATCTGGAACGTCCTCGACTGGGGCGATGTCGCCCGTCGCTTCGACCGGGCCGTCGCCCAGGTGCTCGTCGAGCCCTAGAGCACGAGGAGCCCTAGAGCGCGAGCTCGGCCATCGTCCGCAGCGTCTCGATGTCGCCGTTGAGGATGATCGTGGTGACCGGGCTCTCCTTCCACGCCTCGAGCCGGTCGCGGATGCGCGCCTTGGATCCCACCAACGAGATCTCGTCGGCGAACTGGGTCGGCACGAGGGGGATCGCCTCGTCGCGCCGGCCCTCGAAGAACAGGTCCTGGATCTTGTGGGCCTCGGCTTCGAAGCCCATACGGCTCATCAGCTCCATGTGGAAGTTCCGGTCGCGCGCGCCCATCCCGCCGATGTAGAACGCGAGCGCGGCCTTCGTGGGCATGAGCGCCTCTTCGATGTCGTCGCCGATGCGGCAGCCCATGACGTTGACGCACACCTCGAAGCCCGGCTTGGCGGCCGCGGGCTTCAGTGATTCCGTGTACACGTCCTGGCGGAACGGCGAGTAGTAGAGCGGCATCCAACCATCGGCGATCTCGGCCGCGAGCGCGATGTTCTTCGGTCCTTCCGCGCCGAGCAGGATCGGCAGATCGGAACGCAGCGGGTGGGTGATCGAACGCAACGGCTTGCCGAGCCCCCACGAGCCCGGGCCGTCGTAGGGCATGTTGTAGTGCTCGCCGTGGAACTCGACGGGCTCCTCGCGACGCAAGATGCGGCGGACGATGTCGACGTACTCGCGCGTCCGCGCGAGCGGCTTGCCGAACGGTTGGCCGTACCAGCCTTCGACCACTTGCGGTCCCGAGACGCCGAGCCCGAGTGTGAAGCGACCGTTCGACAGGTGGTCGAGCGTGAGCGCGTGCATCGCACACGACGCGGGCGTGCGGGCCGAGATCTGGACGATGCCGGTACACAAACGGATGCGCGAGGTGTGCGCGCCGATCCACGCGGCGGGGGTGAAGGCGTCGGAGCCCCACGCCTCCGCCGTCCAGACCGAGTCGTACTCGAGCCGCTCCGCCTCTTGCGCCAACGCGATCGAGAACGGGTTCGGTTGCGCACCCCAATAGCCGAGCTGAAGTCCGAGTTTCATGCGCATGGTCTAGCGCGCTTGGCAGACTCACAGCATGGACCGGCATTTCGAAGGTGTCATCGGGCGGGACTGGCGGACGTCGACGCCGTGGTGGCCACCCGATCCCGAACCGCCCGCGGGTGCGCCCAACGTGCTGATGATCGTGCTCGACGACGTCGGCTTCGCGCAGCTCGGCTGCTACGGCTCCGACATCTCGACCCCGGCCTTCGACGGACTCGCCGATCGTGGTGTGCGCCTCACGAACTTCCACACCACCGCGCTCTGCTCGCCGACCCGCTCGTGCCTGCTCACCGGGCGGAACCATCACCGCAACGGCATGGGCCGGGTCGCCGACCTGGCAGTGGGCTACCCCGGCTACTGGGGCCGCATCCCGCGCGAGAACGGGTTCCTGTCGGAGATCCTGCGCATGCACGGCTACGCGACATACGCGGTCGGCAAGTGGCACCTCACGCCCGACGACGAGACGCACATGGCCGCGTCCCGCGCGAGCTGGCCGATCGCACGTGGCTTCGACCGTTGGTACGGGTTCCACGGCGGGGAGACCCATCAGTTCGTGCCGTCGCTCTACCACGACAACCATTCGGTACTGCCGCCCGCGCGCCCGAAGACGGGTACCACCTGAGTGCGGACCTTGCCGATCGCGCAATCGGGTTCCTCTCCGACCTGCGGGCGGTCGACGCCGAACGACCGTTCTTCTGCTACTTCGCCACCGGTGCGTGCCACTCACCGCATCACGCGCCGACGGAATGGATCGAGCGCTATCGCGGACACTTCGACGCGGGCTGGGACGTGTGGCGCGAAGCGACGTTCGCCCGCCAGATCGCCGCCGGTGTCCTCCCTGCGCATACGCAACTCTCGCCCCGCCCCCACTGGGTACCGGCGTGGGAGTCGCTCAAGGCCGAGGACCGCGCCGTCGCCGCCCGGTTCATGGAGTGCTTCGCCGCGTACCTCTCGTACACCGACGCGCAGATCGCCCGGCTGCTCGCGTTCCTGGCGCGCACGGGCGACCTCGACAACACGATTGTCGTGGCCGTCTCCGACAACGGCGCCAGCGCCGAAGGCGGCCCGAAGGGATCGATCAACGACGGGCGGCTGATGAACGGCGCGCCCGCGGGCCGGCGCGAGTTGCGGGCGCGGATCGACGAGATCGGCGGCCCGACCGCGCACAACAACTATCCGTGGGGCTGGACGATGGCGGGCAACACGCCGTTCAAGCGCTGGAAGCGCGAGGTGCACGAGGGCGGCGTCGCCGATCCGTGCATCGTCTCGATGCCGGGTGTGACCGATGGCGGCGGCACCCGCCGCCAGTTCGCGCACGCGATCGACGTGCTGCCCACGATCTTGGATCTCGTCGGCGTCGAGGCGCCGTCCGACCTCGACGGCGTCATGCAGTCACGCGTCGACGGGAAGTCCTTCGCATCGGTGTTGCGTGATGCAGCCGCGCCGGAGACACACGAGACCCAGCACTTCGAGATGCTCGGCTCTCGCGGCATCTATCATCGCGGCTGGAAGGCGGTCACGTTCCATCCGCTCGGCGCGATGTACGACGACGATCTCGACCCCGAGGCCCCGTTCGACGACGACGTCTGGGAGCTCTACGACGTCGTGGCCGATCCGTCGGAGACGAACGACCTCGCGGCAACCGAACCTGGACGCCTCGCCGACGATGATCGACCTGTGGTGGGAGGAAGCCGAGCGCAACGACGTGCTTCCCCTGGACAACCGACCGCTGTTCGCGATCATGAACCCACGACCGACCACACGCCAGGCGCGCTCGATGTACGTGTACTACCCGCACAGCGCACCCGTACCCGAGCCCGTTGCCGTCAACGTGCGCAATCGTTCGCACTCCATCACTGCGACCATCTCGGTCGCGAACGGCATCGTCGCCGAGGGCACGCTGCTCGCGCTCGGCTCGGTGCTCGGTGGATTCACGCTGCAGCTGAGCAGCGGGCGGCCCCGCTACGTGCACAACCTCTACGGCGCGAGCCGCGACGTCATCGAGAGTGATGCTGTGTTGGCGGCCGGCGCGCACGAGGTCGCGTTCGTCTTCACCAAGATTGCGGAGTTCACGGGCCGGGGCGAGCTCTTCGTCGACGGCCGTCTCGTCGGCGCGGGCGACATCCCTCACTTCACACCGATGACGTTCTCCTACACCGGTGGGGGGCTCACGTGCGGCTACGAGGTCGGGCCGGCGATCGGAGACGGCTACGCCGCGCCGTTCGCCGCCAACGTCGAGATCGATCGCGTCGTGGTCGACGTCTCGGGCACTCCGTACCGCGACCCCGCGGCCGAATACGAAGCGATCATGTCCGAGCAGTAGCGACGGCTCGAGCGATCAGGACGCCTTGTTGCCGATGCGGTCGTAGACCTTCTGCGCGAGGGTGATCTCGAATTGGCGGTCGACGGCCGTACCGATATCGGAAAACTCGAAGGTCATCCCGGCCCGGTCGCGTTGGACCAGCACGATGTCGGAGAAGACCGCCGCGGTTTGGCCGCCCGCGGAAACCGTGATCTTCACCGAGTACCCGACCGACCGGGACCCGACGCCGACGTCGAAGCGGGTCACGGTCGGGACACCGAAGGTCGCGCCGCTCGTGTCTCCCGTCTTGATCGCAGCCTCGAAGAGCTGCACCAGGCACGGCTCGACTCCCGGCTTCGAGAACTGGTTCCAGCCCTGATCGACGTCGCTCTTCTTCGGATCGATCTCGATGGAATTCGACGCCGACGCGTTGCCCTTCGAGAAGTCCGGCGAATCGGCTTTCTGCGCGCCGGGCGTGTCGTCGAAGATCGTGGTGGACACCTTCAGGCAATCCGCGAAGTTCTTCTTCGCCTCGGCCGGCAAGTTGTCGGAAGCGGTGTGCGGCTTCCCCGTGTATCCGGGGAGGTCGGCGCCGGTGAACACCGCAGCCTTCGCCAACGCGAGGTCGGCGGCGGGATCGACCTTCTTGGAACTGCCGCCGCATGCGCCCAAGGCGAGTACCGGCAGCATGAGCAACAGGACCGAGGCACGACTCCCGAGCGTCATGCATCGACCCTACCCGGGATGCAAGCGCGCGAGCGGTGATCAGTGACGGCGGTGGCGTTGCCAGAGCCGATCGAGAATCGCGCCGACGGCGGCCGTGACGATCAGGACGTAGATCATCCGGGTCGTGTGGTCGAAGAAGACGAACCCGACCTTGACGTCGCGGGTGTTGCCGATCACGAACGCGACCAGCAACGCCAACAGCACCACCGCCGCGATCAGCCGCGCCGTCTCGCGCGGTTGACCGGCGTTCTCCTGCTTGTCGTCAGTCACGACCCCTCCCCACACCCACCCGGCCCGCGTCGGCGATGTACTGATCGACCACGCGGTGCATATGCAAGATGTTGCCCTCTTGGCGCGCGTTCAAACGTGCGCCGGTCCATCCGGCCGAACGCATCCCCCGCTGCACGTTCCCGAGGTTCTCGTAGTCCTGTTCGGTGATCTCGCCCCAGTTGCGGTCGCGCCAGTTCTCGTAGAACTTCGGCCGGACCCGGGGTTCGTCGGCGGAGTCGGGTGAACGCCACTCGAGCACCCACGTGTCCTTGATCGAACGATCGGGGTCGCGGCCGTCCGGCCGCACGCGGAACAAGATCGCGCTTCCCGGGTAGATCGGGCCGACGACGTTCGGGAAACAGAACACGTCGTCGGCGCTCGTCATGAGCTCCCGCGACAGGCCGGACACGTCGAACCCGCGCGCTTCGAGGAGCTGCATGCGCCGCGCCTGGTACGCCTCGAGCAGTGTCGAGCCCGGCGGCGGTCCAGTCGCGCGCAGCCCTTCGACCGCGGCGCGCTCCTCGCCGAGGAACGCACCGCCGAGCCCGCCGACCAGGTTCGCGAGGATCTCGCCTTCGTCGTACTCGTCGGACGTGAGGTGCAAGCGCGGGCTCGGACGCAGCTCGCGACGAGCGCCGGGTAGGCGCCCGTAGTGCGCGTGCTTGCCGATCTGCTCGTACTCGATGCCGACGTCGTCGGTCCACGGCAGGATCTGCCGGTGCAGGCCCTGCACGTGGTAACCCTCGTTGAACGCGTCGACGACCGCCTTCCAGTTGGCATCGATGATCGTGCTCAGCGACGCGCGCATGCGCATCTGCTCGAGGTGATACGGCGCCAGCAGCGCCGGTAGCGGATCGAGGTAGTCGAGCAACGGTTCCGCGTTCGGGTCGAGATTGACGAACACGAACCCGCCCCACGTGTCGACCCGAACCGGCGCCAACGCGAGGTCGTCGGGGAGACCGGTGAACTCTTCGCGATCGGGAACCTCGACCACCCGACCGTCGAGCGCGTAACACCACCCGTGATACGTGCACCGGATCGTGCCGTCGACGAAGGAGCCACAGCCCTCGGCGAGCCGGCGACCGCGGTGCAGGCACGTGTTGTAGAACGCGTGCAGCACTCCGGGCTCACCGCGGACGACGACGACCGCCTCGTCGCCGATCGCGTATTCGACGAAATCGCCCGGGGCCGCGACCTGCTCTTCGCGGCACGCGACCTGCCAGACGCGCGGCCACAGCCGCGCCTGCTCGAGATCGGCGAACTCGCGGGTGGTGTATCGCTCCTTCGGCACGAAGCCGTCGGGCCTCACGAGCAGGGACTGGAGGTCGGTCATGCCAGAATCGGACTGTAGTAGCGAGCGGAGGGGCGCGTTGCAGTTCAACCTCGCAGATCTCTTCGAACGGGTGGCCGACGCCGTACCCGGGCGCGAGGCCGTGGTGTGCGGCCCCGCTCGGCGCACCTACGGCGGGCTCGACGAGCGCTCGACGCGGTTCGCGCATGTCCTCGCGGCGCGCGGCGCACGGCCCGGGGCGCACATCGCGTTGTACATGCAGAACTCGATCGAACACCTCGAGGCGATGCTCGCGTGCTACAAGCTCCGCGCGGTGCCGGTCAACGTGAATTCCCGCTACGTCGATGACGAGCTCGAATACCTCCTGGACGATGCCGACGCGGTTGGCATCGTCCACGACTCGGGCGTGCGCGAACGGGCCGAGCGCGTCGCGACCCGTTGCGCGGCCGTGCAGTTCGTGGTCGACGTGCAGGGCGCGGGTTTCGCCGCGGAGCTCACGGCGGCGTCGCCCGCGCGCGACCTCGGCCCCCGCTCGTCCGACGATCACTACGTGCTCTACACCGGCGGCACCACGGGCATGCCGAAGGGCGTGCTGTGGCGGCACGAGGACATCTTCTTCGGCGCGATGGGCGGTGGGAATCCGGGTGGTCCCCCGATCGAGCGGCCCGACGACATCACGGTGTCGGTGATCGACAACCCCGCGCAGCGACTCCGACCGTTCCTGCCCGAAGGCGACCTCGGACCGGACCAGTTCGTCTCCCTCGCGCTCGGACCGCTCATGCACGCCAGCGGGCAGTGGTCGGCGATCGGAACCCTGCTCGGCGGGGGCAAAGTCGTGCTCCACGACCGCGCGCACGTCGACATGGAATACGTGCTCGACCTCGTCGAACGCGAACGCGTCAACGCGATGAATCTCGTCGGCGACGCGAGCGCGCGTCCCCTGCTCGCAACCCTTGCCGGAAATCCCGAACGCTGGGACACGTCTTCGCTACGGATGCTCGGCTCCGGCGGAAGCATCCTTTCCGGAGACGCCAAAGCCGCGCTCATGGCCGGCCTGCCCTCGGTACTCGCGATCGTCGAGGGCATCGGCTCGTCGGAATCGCCGGCGCAGGCAGTGGCGGTCACCAAGCGATCCGACCCGGCCGCGCCGACTCGCTCGCTCACCTTCGCGGCCAAGGCCGAGACCATCGTGGTCGACGACGATCTCCGGCCCGTTCCCCGGGGCTCGGCGATCGTCGGACGCCTCGCCACACGCGGCCGGGTTCCGCTCGGCTACTACAAGGACCCGGATCGCAGCGCGCGCACGTTCGTCGAGATCGACGGCGTTCGCTGGTCGCTCCCCGGCGACATGGCGACGATCGACTCCGACGGGACGGTGCACCTCCTCGGCCGCGGCTCACTGTGCATCAACACCGGCGGCGAGAAGGTGTATCCCGAAGAGGTCGAGGCCGTGCTGAAGGAGCACCCGGCCGTGGCCGACGCGGTGGTGGTCGGTGTTCCCGACGTGCAGTTCGGCCAACGCGTCGTGGCGATCGTCGCCGCCGCCGCGGGTGAGCACGTTCCGGATCTCGCCGCCCTCCAGGAACACTGCCGCGCCCGCCTCGCCGGCTACAAGGTGCCGCGCGCCGCGCACGTGGTGGAGTCGGTCGTGCGGACCGAAGCCGGCAAGGCCGACTACGCGTGGGCGCGCGCCGTCGCGACCGCCTGATCCTCAGATCGGCAGCGACTCGTTCGCGGCGACGAGAACGCTGAGCGAGCGCTCCCACCCTTCCCGTTCGTGGGCCGTCATCTGGGGCCACAGCGGCGCACTCGGACCGTCCGGTCCGAGCACGCAAGGCAGGCTGGCGCACACACCGTCGCCGACCCGGCGTGACACGGGGATGAGAGCACCGACCTCGTGAACGAGGGCGTGGACGAGTCCGCTGACGGTCAGCCCGATGCCCTGCACCGCCGAGCCCTTCAGATCGCGCACTCGATATGCCGCGGTACGCACGTCGTGCTCGATCGCGGCAAGGCGATCCGCGGTGAGGTCGACACCGCGCTGGGCCGCGAACTCCACGAGGGGCAACGTCCCGACGACCGCGGAGTCGAAGAGGAACACGCACGAGTCTCCGTGCTCACCGACGACCCACGTGTGCACACTGCGCGGGTGCACGCCGCACTCGCGCGCAACTGAGTCGGTCAATCGGAGCGTCTCCAGCGCCGTCCCGGAGCCCATCACCGTCACGGGCCGGTCGCTCCACCGGCGAGTCAGGTACTCGGTCATGATGTCGAGTGGGTTCGTCACGACCAGCGCGATGCGCGGCAGCGCGCCTGATTCCACCGCGGCGGCAACGGACTCCATGACCTTGATGTTCTCTTGCAGCACATCGAGCCGGCTCTCTCCCGGCATCGTGTGATGGCCCGCGGTGATGACCAAGATGTCCTCGTGCTCGACCTCGTCGAGGCCGCGGCCGCGCACCTCGATATGCGAGAGCAGCGGGCGCGCGTGCATGAAGTCGAGGGCAAGGCCGCGAGCGGAGTCGCCGTCTCGGCCGTAGACCGTCACGCGGCCCGCGAGTCCGCGCATGATCAGCGCAGACGCCGTCGCGACGCCCACACCGCCGACGCCGATGATGCCTACCGTCGGTCCTCCCATCACCCTTCACCTCTCGTCGGCCCATGTGGCGAGGAGACACTAGGGCGACGACCGAGCCGGGCGCGTACGGTCGTGCGCCTCGGTCGGACTTTGCCAGACCGGCCGCGATCGGCAACGATGCGCACGTGGCGTTCGGCGAAAGGCTGAGCATCCAAGAATCGTTGTACCCGGAGCTGACGTGCTTCGGGTGCGGGCACGCGAATCCCGAGGGCTTCCACCTGCGCAGCTACCGCGACGGCGATCTCACCGTTGCCGAGTTCACCCCCCGTCCCGAACACGACAACGGGTTCGGCTTTCTGAACGGCGGCATCATCTCGACCGTCCTCGACTGCCACGGTGCAGCCGTTGTCATGTACGAAGCCGCGCGACACGGGTGGGTCGCGCCGCCGGGAGCGCCGGTGCCCTTCATCACCGCGGGGTTCGAGGTCCGGTTCCGGCGCCCGACACCGTTGGGACCCCCCGTACGGCTCACGGCCTCTCCGGTGAGCATCGCGGAGTCGGAGATCGTCGTCACCTCCGAGCTCGAGGTCGACGCCAAGACGCGCGCCACGATGACCGCGACCTGGCTTCGCTTCCGCCCCCGCTGAGACGCGGCCCATCGGGCGCGACGTTCAGTCGGTGTCGAACCAGTCCCACTGCCAGGGCGTGATCGTCTCCAACGGCCCCGCGAAGACCGTGCGACCGGTCGATTCGGCGCGCCGGCGGGCGACGATGGGCGCCAGGCGTTCGACCACCTCGAGGGGAGGCGCATCGAGCCACGTGACGGTGACGCGCCGCCGTTCGTCGGCGAACGCCCACGCCCCGGCGACACCCGACTGGGCGCACAGCGCGCCGAGATGCGCGGTGCGGATCCGTTCCTCGTCGGCCGGATCGGTGGGCTCGTCGGCCATCTCCTCGACCTCGACGTAGACGCCGAGATTCGGGCGATACGGCACGGCCTCCGGCGAGATCAGCACCCGCGGTGCGACCGCGGAGCCCCGGAACGGGAACGGTCCGGAGAGCCACGCCTTGCGGTGCAGGTGGAAGCGATCGACCGCGTGCAGGTCGCGCCCGAGCTGCATGAACTCGTGCAACGTGCGCTCGATCGGATCGGTCATGAGATACAGCGTCGTGTAGTGGATCGCGTCGAGCGGCGGTTCGCTGACGGCCCGCGCCGCGCGGCAGGCGGGAGTCGAGACCCAGCGTTGACCGAAAGCGATGCCGTCGAGCGGGTACTGCTCGGGCATGTGATCGAGCTGATGCCACTCGTTGTACGCGTGGTGCTCGTTCGGATCCGTGACCTCCGTGAACGAGAAGAAGCCGACCTTGATCTTGTTCATTTCGGCCCGTGGTCGCGCACGGCGATCGTGACGCGCGAGGTGGCGCACAGCCGACCGTCGTCGTCGCGCATCTCGACGTCCCAGACCCAACTCATCCGGCCGCGATGGATCGCGACGCCGACACCGTGAACCGTTCCGGAGCTCACGGGCCGGAGGAAGCTCGTGTTGTTCGACATCCCGAGCGGTACTCGACCTTCCGCAACGACGCCGCGCGCGGTTCCCATCGACGCGAGGGTCTCGGCAATCGCGGCGTAGACCCCTCCGTGGATGATGCCCATCGGTTGGCATACGCCCGGACGAACCGGCAGGTGCCCGCTGCACCGGCCGATCTCGCCGCCTTCGTCGACGACGAATCCGATGGTCGCGTCGAACGCGTGCTCGGGGGGAACTCGCAACTCGTACGGTGAGGAGCCGGTCACGGGTCTCGAAGCTAGTGTGACGCGATGGGCGCCGGCACGTGGGAGAGCCACCATGCGATCACCACGCTGATGTTCCGGTACGCGGAATACATCGACGCGGCCGACTTCGACGGCATCGCCGGCCTTTTCGCCGACGCCGTCATCACGAACGAGGGCGTCGAGGGCGAGATCGCGGGCGGCGAGGCGATCAAGCAGCTCTACCTGAGCACCAACCGCGTGCACGACGACGGGACGCTCCGGACCCGGCACCTCACCGCCAACGTCTCGGTCGACATCGACGAGTCGGCGGGAACCGCGACGGCGCGCTCCAGCTTCGTCGTCTTCCAGCAGACCCCCACATTGCCGCTCCAGCCGATCGTCACGGGCCGTTACCGCGACGAGTTCGCGCGTGCGAATCGCGGCTGGCGATTCGCACGCCGCCACATCGTGGTCGATCACGTCGGCGACGTGCGCGAGCACCTCGCGTTCGATCTGGCCGCGTTCCGGGACAAGCTCCCGAAATAGCCCGCGCCGGCGCCGGTAGTGTCCGCCCGGTGAACGCGGCCACCGCCCGCCATCTCCTCGTCGTGTTCCACTCGCGATCGGGCGGCACGCAGGCATTGGCCGACGCCGCCATCGCCGGAGCGACGAGCGCCGAGATCGACGACGTCGAGGTGCGCGTGCAACGGGCACTCGACGCGACCGCCGACGACGTTCGCTGGTGCGACGGCATCGTGCTCGGAACGCCGGAGAACTTCGGCTACATGAGCGGAGCGTTGAAAGACTTCTTCGAACGCATCTACTACGACCTGCTGGAGGAGACGCGGGGGCTCCCCTACGCGTTGTTCGTGAAAGGGGGTCACGACGGCGAAGGCGCTATCCGCAGTGTCGAGCGCGTCGTGACCGGGTTGCAGTGGAAGCCCGTGCTCGCGCCCGTGCTCGTGGTCGGCGACATCGACGCCGCCGCCGTCGAACGGTGCCACGAGCTCGGCATCACGTTCGCCGCGGGACTCGAGGCCGGGGTCTTCTGACCGGGCGCACTGCGGCCGGCCGGCGTTCGCGCGAGCGCGTCGATCAGTCGACCCGGACCGGTCGGCGCGGGGTGAACACGAAGGTCGCCCCGCCGCTGATCTTGGCCAGCGCGATCTCGGGCGCTTCCTTGGCCGGCTCCGCGTCGGGGTCGATCGTGACCTCGTACGCGAACTGTTCGTCGCCCCGCGTCGCCGCGGGCTGACACGCAGCCCTCGGATTGACCGCCTGGACGATGGCATCGAGGGCGCGGTCGCCCGCCCCACCGAGCTGGGAGAACCACGTGAAGCCGTCGGCCTCCTCGAGTACCGGCGACGGCCCGAGCGCGAACCGAAGGTGCCGCTCGTCGATCACCTCGACGCGGAGGTCGACGTAGGTGCGCGGCCAGAACATCGGGTGCAGCGCGAGCAACCGGGCGATGTCGTTCGCGTCGCGCGTCTCGAGACCGAGCACCGGGACGAGACGCTGCGCGGTCATCCCCGCGAGACCGGTGAACACCTGCGGCACCAACTCGAGCGCGGTCTCCTCGCCGTAGCGCGCCGCGACCGCGATCAGGAACCCCCGGAACAGGAGGTGACTCTGCACGGCGACCTCCTGCAACACGATCACGAGCGCGCGATGCGAGAGATCCTCGAGCTCGAAGTCGGGATCGAAGTCGCCCGCGTAGTCGTCCCATCCACCCGGTTCCGCTTCCGAACCGGCCGCCGACGGCTCTTCGACCGCGATGGTCGCGATCTTCGACCGCTCCACGATCGCGCGGTAGGGATGCGAGTCGACCGGCGGGTAGTCCGGATCGATCGTGATCGTCCAGTGGCAGTGCGGCTCCCGGCCCGCAGGGACGCGCGGCGGCCGGTGAACCGGCCGCACCTGGGCGCGCGGATTCGTCGCGCCCGCCGTCGCGTCGAAGGTCGGGTCCTCGATCGCGTGACACATCCCGTGCACGTAGTCCTCGCCCATCGGCTCGACGTCGAGGAGCGCGCCACAGTGCGCCAGCCAGAACTCGCCGTGGTTGGCATCGTCGACGCGGCAGCGGAAGTCCATGAAGTGCGGCGGAGCGCCGACGTCGATCTGGATATTCTTGAGGATCGTCGGCACGTCGCCGCCGCCGAAGTCGAGCGCGCGCTGCGTACGCATCGAGTAGACGGGGCTGGCCGCCATCCACTCCTCGATCGCGATCGCCTCCATCTCCTCGCGCGTCCGGCCCGTGTGCACGAGCGGCATGCCGACTCGATCCTGCAGGTGGCCGTGCAACAGCCATTCGCGGCCGAGCACGGCGAGCTCGGCGCGGGTCAGTTCCTCGAGCTCCATGGTCAGCGACCTTTCGCGGAGTCGGCGACGGAGTCGATCACGGCGTCGATCTCGGCCCGCTCGGCCTCGGTGAGGACCCACGCGCCCGCGGCAGCGTTGGCGACGGCCTGCTCGGGCTTGGTCGCGCCCGCGATCACGCTCGCGACCACCGGCCGCGCCAACAACCAAGCGAACGCCAGCTCGAGCAGGGAGTGACCGCGCTGCACGGCCCACGCGTCGAGCGCCTCGACGCGGTTCATGACCGCGTCGGACAGCGCCTGCTCCCGGCGATCGGCCGGCATGCCCGCGAGCCGCGTCCCGGCGGGCGGCGCCGTGCCCCGCTGGTACTTGCCCGACAGCACACCGCTCGCGAGCGGGAAGTACGGGATGAAGGCGACATCGTGCTCGGCGCACGCGGCGAGCACACCTTGTTTCTCCGGACCGCGGCGCAAGAGGCTGTACTCGTTCTGCACACTCACGAACCGTGCCCAGCCGTTGTCGGCGGAAATGCGCCCGGAGTTCTCGATCATCTCCGCGGAGAAGTTGCTGCACCCGATCTCGCGCACCTTGCCCGCGCGCACGAGCGCGTCGAGCGCTCCGAGCGTCTCTTCCAGTGGAGTCGTCTGGTCCGGGAAATGCAGCTGGTAGAGGTCGATGCGGTCGGTACCGAGCCGGCGGAGCGAGTCGTCGCACGCCTGCACGACGTACGAGGCGCTCGCACCACCCTTGCGTTCGTCGTCGATCGGGCCGCCGAACTTCGTCGCGATCAACGCCTCGTCCCGCCGGCCGGCCAGCGCACGGCCGAGGAACTCCTCGCTGAGGGTCCCGCCGTAGATGTCGGCGGTGTCGAACAGCGTGATGCCCGACTCGAGCGCGGCGTCGACCACCTTCTTGGTCGCGGCCTCGTCGATCCGGCCGCCGAAGTTGTTGCACCCGAGACCGACGACCGACGCCTGGAGCGAACCGATGGAGCGAGTCTGCATGGGCCCAGCATGGCCCAGCCGATCCCGTCGGCCAAAGCCGGCTCCGCGGCGGGGGTGTCAGCCCAGCCGGGCGCGGGCGATCTCCAGCGCGGTCGAGTAGTCGGGCTTGTTCGTGTTGGTGCGCGGCGCGTCGCCGAGCAACAACTCCCTCGGCACCTTGTAGCCCGCGATCTTCGTCCGGCAGTGCTCCTGCAGCGCGTCGAGCGTGAGCCCGGAAACGCCGTCGCGCAGCTTCACGAGCGCGACCACCTTTTGGCCGAAGCGATCGTCGGGGACACCCACCACGACGGCGTCGAACACGTCGGGATGGGCGCGCACGGCCGCTTCGACCTCCTCGGGGAAGATCTTCTCGCCCCCCGAGTTGATGCAGCCCGAACCGCGCCCGAACAGCACGATCCGGCCTTCGTCGTCGATCGTCGCCCAGTCGCCGGGAACCACCCAGCGCACGCCGTGCTCGTCGGTGCGGAAGGTCGCGGCCGTCTTCACCGGGTCGTTCCAGTACCCGAGCGGGATGTGGCCCTTGCGCGCGAACAGTCCCTCGACACCCGAGCCCGGCTCGAGCGGCTCCAGCGTTTCGGGGTCGAGCACCCAGGTCCGGCCGTCGGTCGAGAAGCGGGGCCGATCCTGCTCGGTACTCGCACCGACCTCACTGCCCGCGGCGCCCGTCTCCGACGCGCCGTAGCTGTCGTTCAACACCGCGTTCGGAAACGCCTGCGCGATCTGGGCCTTGACCGACGCGCTCAACATCGCGCCGCCGTTGCCCACACCGATGATCTCCGAACGGTCCCAACGGTCCGGCTCGGCGAGCACAGCCTCGGCGAGCGGTCGCGCCATCGCATCGCCGATGATCCCGATCGTCGTCGCGTGCTCCGTCACGGCGAGGTCGAGGACCCGCGCCGCGTCGAACCCGCGCTCCGAGTACACGACCGCACGGTTCCCCCCGTAGAGCGCGATGAGGGTCAGCCACTGACCACCGCCGTGCATCAGCGGCCCGAGCACGAGCGGACTCATACGAAACGCGGGCTGCGCGTTCCGCGCGATCTGCGCGGGCTGCGCGATCGGATCGAACACGGAACCACCGAGGCAGCACGCGTAGAAGAAGTCCTCGTGCCGCCACATCACACCCTTGGGCATGCCGGTGGTGCCACCCGTATAGAGCATGTACACATCGTCGGCCGAGCGCGGCACACCGGTGAACGCGCGCTCGGCGCTCGCGCCGCGCCAGTCGCCCATGCGGATGCGCCGCTCGAACCCCAGCTCGTCGAGCAACGGGAGGTACTCGTCCTCCACGATCATCGCGACGAGCGCCGCGTCGTCGATGACGTACTTCAGCTCGTCGGCGACGTACCGCCAGTTGATGTTGACGGGAACCGCCCCGCATTTCCAGCAGCCGAGCAAGGCTTCGACGTACTCCGCCCGGTTCCGTGCGTAGATGCCGACGCGGTCACCCGGTGCGACCCCGGTCGCGATGAGATGGTTCGCGATCCGGTTCGCGGCCCGGTCGAGCGAGCCGCGTGTGTGCCGGACGGGCGGCGCGACGAGGCACTCGGCGTCGGGCCCGGCGTCGCAGAGCGTCTCCCAGAGGTCTGCGAGGTTGAACGTCGGGGCGGACACGGGCCGGGCGTTTCTCCCGCTACTTCGCGGCGCGCGCCGCGGCGGCTTCGCGTTGGCGCGTCGTGCGGTGCACCGGGTCGGTGTCGAACGCGGGCAGCACATGCTTGGCGAACGTCTCGATCGTCTCGGTGGCCAGGTCGCGCTCCATCGACGACGACAACAGGCCGAACACGACCTGGTCGACGCCGGCGTCGGCGTACTTGCGGATCGCGACCTCGACCTCGTCCGGCGTGCCGTAGGGCATGTCGCCCGCCTTGATCGACTCGTCGATCTGTTCCGGCGTCGGATCGGGCAACAGCGCGGGCCACTCCGGGATCCCGGCCGGTCGCGGAAAGGTGTCGAGATAACGCAGCAACAGGCTGCGGTGATAGCCCATGGCGAGGTCGGCGCCGAGATCGCGCGCGCGCTGGCCGTCCTCCAGGCAGAGCAACTGCGTGGTGACCATGATGTTGTCGTTCACGAAGTCGCCGACCGGCTCCGCGTTCGCGATCTCGTTCTTGTAGAGCTCGACGAGCGGCTTCACCGACTCGGGCCCACCGATCGTGAAACACAGCACGCCGAGACCCATGCGCGCCGCCTTCGTGAAGGTCGCGGGATTGCCAGCTGCGACCCACATGGGCGGGTGCGGCGACGAGTACGGCTTCGGCAACACGTTGCGCGCCGGCATCGAGAAGAACTTGCCGTCGAAACCCGGGTACTCCTCGGGCCGCCACATCTTGCGGAACTCGCCCACGACCTCGTCGAACATATCCCGCGTGAGGTCGGGATCGGTGATGCCGAAGCCCTTTTGCTCCGTCGTCGACGAGCCGCGGCCCATCCCGAACTCGAAACGCCCTTCGGAGAGGTGATCGAGCATCGCGACGCGCTCCGCGATGCGAGCCGGGTGGTTCACCGGGGGCGTGACGTTGAAGATTCCCGACCCGAGGTGGATCGACGACGTCGCCGCCGCGAGGTAGCCCAGGAACACTTCGTTCGCCGAGAGGTGCGAATACTCCGTGAGAAAGTGGTGCTCGGTCGCCCACGTGTACTTGAAGCCGACTTTGTCGGCGGTCTGCACGATCGCGACTTCGTCCATGATCCGGCGATGCTCGTTGCCGTTGAACTGCGGCAACACGCACGCGCTGTTGAAGAGCCCGAACTCCACGGTCACACCGCTTCCTCACCGCGCCGGAGCCGGCGCCCTGCTGGATACGGCGGGAGACGTTACCTGGTACAACGGAGGCGAACCCACGCCCGTGAATGGGAGGACGAAGTGGACGACCGCGATCTGATCGACCGGATCACTCACCTCGTCGCCGAAGAGCAGAAGATGCAGGAGAACGCGGATCACGATCCGGCGGAGCTCCGCAAGCTCGAGGTGACGCTCGACCAGCTCTGGGACCTTCTGCGCCAGCGGCGTGGCCAAGAGGAGTTCAACCGCAACCCGGGCGACGCCCGCGAGCGCGATCCCAAGACGGTCGAGGGATACCTCCAGTAGCCACGGGTAGTAGTCGCAGGCAGTAGCTACGGGCAGTAGTCCCACGCAGTAGCCGCGGGCGGTACCGGCGGGCTCAGCCGTCAGCCGTGTTGCACGGTGACGGCCTCGAGGCGCTGCTCGCGCTCGGCGCGTAGGCGGGAAAACGACAGCCCGGCCGCGAACGCGGCGACGATCGCGGCGGTACCCCCGATCGCGAAGCCTGCACGCGGCCCCCACACCGTGCAGATCCACCCGATGATGGGGCTCCCCACCGGCGTGCTGCCGAGGAACGCGATCGCGTAGAGCGCCATGACGCGGCCACGCATCTCGGGCCGGGCGGTGAGTTGCAGCGTGGTGTTCGCGGTCGCGACGAACGCGAACGACACCGCACCCATGACGAACAGCGCGACCGCCTCGGTCGACAGCGTGGGCGCCGCCGCCGCGACCAGGATCGAGATGCCCGTCGCGTAGGTCAGCGCGAGCAGGCGGCGGTACGAGACTCCGCGCCGAGACGCGGCGGCGAGGCCGCCGAGCACCGCGCCCGCGCCCATTGCCGAGGTGAGCCCGCCGAACCCGCCGGCGCCGAGACCGAAGATCTTGGTCGAGATCAAGGGGATGACCACTTGGAAGTTGAAGGCGAGCGTGCCGACGACTGCCATCATGACGAGCGTCGTGCGCAGCACGCGATCCGACCACACGTAGCGGAAGCCCTCTCGCAGTTGGCCCTTGGCCCGCGGAACGATCGCGACGGGCCGCAGTTGGTCGGCGTGCATCATCCAGAGCGCGAGCAGCACGGCGAGGTACGACGCGGCGTTGAAGAAGAAGCAGGGCGCGAGTCCGACCGCTTCGATCACGATGCCGCCGACCGCCGGACCCACCACGCGGGAGCTGTTCATCACCACGCTGTTGAGCCCGACCGCGTTCGGCAGCTCGTCGCGCCCGACCATCTCCATCACGAAGGTCTGCCGGGCGGGGTTGTCGACGACGTTGACGAACCCGAGCAAGACGGAGAACAGGTAGTCGAGGAAGACCGTTGCCGCACCGGCCGCGACGATGAGGCCCAGGCCGAGCGCCAAGAGTCCCGCGACGATCTGGGTCAGGTAGAGCAACATGCGCTTGTCGAACCGGTCCGCGATCACACCACCCCACGCGCCGAACAGGAGAACAGGCAGGAACTGCAGGCCCGACTCGACGCCGAGCGCGAACCCGTTGTTGTGCGTCAGGCGCAAGATGAGCCAGGCCTGGGCGAGGCGCTGCATCCACGTGCCGCTCACCGAGGTGATCTGGC
Organism: uncultured Actinomycetes bacterium; assembly: GCA_963812205.1. Classification (GTDB taxonomy): domain Bacteria; phylum Actinomycetota; class Acidimicrobiia; order IMCC26256; family PALSA-610; genus PALSA-610. The sequence continues at coordinate 132,662 of CAWEUJ010000002.1, read as the reverse complement.
CGATGAAGTACAGGCGGTAGTTGCGGTTCTTCAGCGACGAGAAGGTCGCGCGACCGAGGAGGCGCGCCCGGGTCACGGTCGGGGATCCTCGATCAGTCGCTCGAGCAGGGTGGCGGCGGCAGCGAGCAGCTCCCGCTCTTCGGCGGAGAAGGCGCGGAGGCGACGAGCGAGGTAGGCGTCGCGGCGGCGCCGGATCGTCTCGACGAGCGCCCGGCCCGATGGCGTGGACTCGACGAACGCGACCCGTCGATCGTGTTCGGACGGAACGCGAATGGCGAGGCCCTTCTGCTCGAGCATGTCGACGACGCGCGTAATGGTGGGCGGTTGGACGCGTTCCGCCTCGGCGAGCTGCGACAAGGTGAGCCGATCGTCGCGAACGATGACCGAGAGCGCGGAGAGCTGGGACGGCGTGATGTCTTCGGGAGCATGCTGGCGGAGCCTGCGGCTGAGGCGCATGACCGCGAAGCGGAGCTGGGACGCCAGCTCGGTGCTCCGGATGTGCTGATCGGTATCCGCCATACAGTTAGCATAGCTAACTAGCTTGGCGAAATATTCCCGGGCGGGGCGGCAGTGCGCGGCAGCGGGCGGCGTGGGGCGGCCGCAGGATCAGCGACGGCGCGGGGTGAACTCGTCGCCGCCGCTGCTGGCCAGCGCAGTGAACTCCGCGAGCGCGATCCGCCGGTGCGGGTTCGGGATCGGCGCCGGCGGCGGCTCCGCGACCGGAGGCTCGGGCGCAGGGGGTTCCTCGGGGGCGATCTCCAACCGCCCGACGAGTGGCTCGATGGGGGCGGACTGAGGTTGAGGCAGGGGCTGCTTCTGGGGCCGGCGGCGAGCGAGCGGCGGTGCGGGAGCGTGGCGGCCGGCGATGCGCAGTGGCAACGGCGGCGGTTCCGCGGATTGCGGTTCCGCGGATTGCGGTTCCGCGGATTGCGGTTCCGCGGGCTGCGGCTCCGCGGACTGCGACGCGGCCGGCTCCTCAGATGCCACCGGCAAGACCTGTTGTGGGGAATCCTTGAAGGATTCCCCGACACGGACCGCGGGAGCGGCACCGGCGGCGGGAGCGGCACCGGCGGCGGCGGCGGGAGCAACAGAAGCCCGCGCCGCCGCAAGCTCGTCACCGAGCACGACCGCGTGCGCCCGCAGCGATTCGCTGTCGGCGCGCGCTCGATCGGAATCGGCCTCGAGCTCGCCCACCCGGACCAAGAGCGCGTCGCGCTCGCTCTCGAGCGTCGTCAACGCCGCTTCGGCGGCACGTCGTGCATTCGACGCGTCCCGCGCCTCGCGCCTCAGCTTTCCCAGCGTGCGGTCGATCTCCCGAGACCGGACATCAGTGGTCTCGATGTGCTCCCTCAGCTCCGCTTCGAGCTCCGCGATGCGCGCAGTAGCCACGGCGAGCGCCGATTCGGCATCGGCGCGGGCCGCGAGCGCGTCGAGCGCGCCCGATTCCGACGCATCGATCCGCGCGCTCAGGTCGGCCACTCGCACCCCGAGCCGGCCGATCTCCGCGTCCCTCTGCTCGACCTGCGCGGTCAGGCGCCCGATCGCGCCGTCGGTCGCCGTCAGATCAGCCACCTGCTTCGCCAACCGGTCACGGTCGGAGAGCGCATCGGCGAGCTTCTGTTCGGCCGTCGCCAATCGGATCATCTCGTCTTCCGCTCCGTGGCGCGCGTTCTCGGTCGCGCGCTGGAGACTGCGTTCGGCAAGCGACCGCGCCGCCTCCGCCCGCTCCAGCTCTGCACGCAACGCGGCCCGCGCCCCCTGTTCTTCGCGGAGCCGCGTCGCGTACTCGTCGAGCAACCCGTCGTGTTCGGAGAGCGAGCCCCGTAGAGCCTTCATCTCCTGCACCACGCGGTCGTGCTCTTGTTGGAACCGCTTCAGCTCGTCGGCAATCTCGGCACGCGCGGCCCGTTCGGCCCGGGTCCGCTCCTGGGCGGTACGTCGCGCCTCCTCGGAACTCAACCGCTCGACCTCGCGGCGCAGTGCCGCGGCTTCTTGTTGCGCGTGCGTCCGGGCGCTCAGCTCCTGTTCGAGCCGCTGGTGCTCGTCGGCGAGCACGCGCCGCGCTTCTTCGGCCGACCGGTAGTTCCGCCGGGCCGCGCTCTCGAGCTCGGCGAGACGTTGGCGGGTGGCCCGGCGGCCCGTCTCGATGGTCTGCGGGACGACAACCGGATCGACGCTCAGCACCGGTGGCGGCGTCGGCGGCATCTTGGCGCGTTCCCTCTCCGCGAGAAGCTCGTCGAGAAGCAACCGCGATCCCCCCGTGCGGCGCGTCGTGTCGGGAACGACGGCCGCCGGCCAGTGAACGCCTGACCCACGCATGCCAAGTGTTATTTCGGCCACAGTCCGCGTTTTCTTGATCGACCCCGGGAGATTTCGCGCGCGGTCCATGGCCATCGGACGACCCGTGATCAGTTCTGCAGGTCGCTGACCACCTTGAGGCCGTCGGCGCGGGCGCCGGCCAGCGCGGCCTTGACGGTGAGCAGGTCGGCATGGACCGCCTGCAGCGCCGCGGTATCGGCTGTCATATCGGCCGCCGGGACCAACCCCGCGGCCGCCGCGATCGTCGGCCCGGGCGTGCTCCCGGCGCCGAGCTTGGCATCGGCGCTCGCCAATGCCTGATTCATCGCCGCGAGATCAGCTCGTGCGGTCGCGTTGGAGCTGACAAGCGGGGCGAGCTTGCCCGCCGCCTTGCCCAGGCGAACCCGGGCCTGGGCGAGCGAGTCGGCTGCCTGGACCACCGACGTCTGCGGCAGCCGGAGCCAGTACACGCGGTAGTCGACGAAGAGCTTCGTCGCGTCGGCCTTCAGCGCCGCGAGCGTCGGATAACACGTGCTCGCGATCTGCGCGTCGAGCGCGGCGATCGCCGTGTCCGCCGACTGCAGCGCCGAGCGCTGCGGGCCGTTGAGACCGTACGGGTCCGCGTGCGCCGCCAGCTCGGCAACGAGGCCTGACAGCGTCGCTTCCCGCCGCAGCGCGTCGTTGTGCACCACCGGCTTGACGTCGACACCCTTGCACGACGCGGTGTCGTTCAGGACCGCGCCGGCCGGACCGGCGACGCCGACGACTCCGAGGGCCAGCGCCGCGGTCGCCAAGGTCATGATCTTCGTTGCTCCGCGGATCACGGTGCGCTCCCTTCTTGGGCCTTGGCCTGGTTCACGTCCGAGCTGTTGATGGCCGCGTCACTCGCCGACAGCGAGCTCCCGGCCTGGGTGAGGTCCTGGTCCACGGCCGAGAGTTGCGCCGGGGTCGGCTTCACCGCGGGCACGCTCCCCGCGGCGGTGGTTTTCGGGGCGGCGCTGCTCCCGGCGCTGCTCCCGACGGTCGTCGTCGGCGTCGTGACGCTGGTGGACGTCTCGAGCGGTGTGGTCCGCGTCGACGAACCTCCACCGCAACCCGCGGCCAGGGCCACGAGCGTCAGGGTTCCGGCCATCGCCGCCGCGGCGCTCCGGTGTCGTTTGATCTGCATGTCCCGACGTTCGACGAGGAACGTGAGGTCTTGAGAGGCGTTTCGTGAAGAGTTCGTTAGGCGGGGCGGCGGTCGCGGGCGAGCGCCTCCTGAGCGATCGACGCCACGTGACGGCCCGACCGGTCGAAGATCCGCGCCGTCCCGAGACCGCGGGCGTCCGCGACCCCACCACCACGGAGCTCGAACAGCAACCACTCGTCGGCGCGCAGCGGCCGGTGGAACCAGATCGCATGGTCGAGGCTGGCCGTGAAGACGTTCTCCCAGATCGGGACCTGCGGATGCGCGCCCAGCGCGGCGCCGAGCGGGAACTCGTCCGACAGGTACGCGAACGCGCACGCGTGCAGCGCGGGATCGGCGCCGAGATCGCCGCGGGCGCGTATCCACGCGAGCTCGTAGGGCTCGGGATCGGCCCGGCGGACCATGCTTCGCCGCTCGAACAACAAGCTGGTCGGTTCGTCCGGGAGGGCCTCGGGCCCCGCGACCTCCGCCGGCGCCACCACCGCTTCGATCTCGGTCCCGCCTTCGGGCGCGTGGAAGCTCGCGATCAGGTTCAAGATCGCACCCCCGGCCTGGTAGGCCACGACCTGGCGGGTCGCGAACGCGCGGCTGTCCCGCACACGTTCGACTTCGTAGAGCACGGGTTGGTGCTCGTCGCCGGCGCGCACGAAGTACGCGTGCAACGACTGGGGCCGATGCGTCGCGTCGACGGTCAGGCACGCGGCGCGCAACGCCTGCGCCACCACCTGACCACCGTACAGCCGACCCCAGCCGAGCACGGGACCGCCGCCGAGGTACGCGTCGGGCTTCACCTTCTCGAGCGCGAGAAGGGACGGAAGATCGGTGACGGTATGGATCGAGACCACGGAGCAGACTCGCGCCGCGAAGCTCGTCCCGGCTAGCCGGACGCTCCCGGTCGCGCGTTCCACAGGCGTAGCGCCCGTTCGTCGTGCTCCGAGCCGACCACGCTGACGGTCGCCGGATCGAGCGCGAAGCGGGCGCCCGCGCGTGGATCGAGCCCGAGCGCGAGCGCCACCAGGACCCGCGACGCGTGCCCGTGCCCGAAGTACAACACGTCGCCGTCGGCGTGCGCGACCAGCTCGAGCACCCGGGACGCGCGCGCCGCGACTTCGGCGATCGTCTCGCCGCCGGGGACCGGTCCACGCCAGATCGTCCAGCCGTCGAACTCCCCGCCGCGCGCCTGGATCTCGGGCGTGGTCAGGCCCTCGAGGTCGCCGTAGTCCCATTCGCACAGATCGTCGTCACCGAGGGCATCGGCGAAGCCGGCCGCGGCCGCCGTCGCGCGCGCCCGCGCCATCGGGCTCGTCAACACGAGGCCGAATCGATGGGCGGCGAGCGCAGGTGCGAGCTCGCCCGCCCCGGCCAAACCCGCGGGGCTCAACGGAACGTCGGTCGTGCTGGTGTGACGTCCGCCGGCGCTCCACTCCGTCTCCGCGTGGCGGACGACCCAGAGCTCGTTCATCACACCGCGACGTTCGCCGCCGCGGCGCGCAGCCCGTCGCGGAAGTCGGGATGCGCGATATCCGCCATTGCCATCGCCCGCTCTCGCACGGTCCGGCCCCGCAGTTCGGCCACGCCGTGCTCGGTGATGACGACGTCGACCTGGTGGCGCGGCGACGTCACCGTCGTTCCTTCGGTGAGGTTCGCGACGATGCGCGACACGGTCAGGCCGTTCACCGACGCGGTCGACGGCAGACAGATCAGCGAACGGTCGCTCAGCTCGAGCCCGGACTGCGCGACGAAGTCTTCGTGACCACCGATCCCCGAGTACTGGCGGCCGTGGAGGCGGTCGGCGACGATCTGACCGTAGAGATCGACCGCGAGCGCGCCGTTGATCGACACGACGTGATGGTTCCGGGCGATCACGTCGGGGGCATTGACCACGTCAACCGGCAAGAACCGGACATCGGGGTTCCCGTCGAGCCACTCGTAGAGCTCCGCCGTACCGAGCGCGAAGGTCGAGATCGAGACACCGGGGTACTCACCCTTGTGCGCGTTGGTCACCTTGCCCGCCTGATGCAGGTGCATGAGGCCCGTCGTGAACATCTCCGAGTGCACGCCGTAGTCGCCACCGCTGCCCTCGGCGAGCACGCCCACGATGGATGATGGCACGCCGCCGATACCCGTCTGCAACGTGCAGCCGTCGGCGACGAAGTCGCGGGCGAAGGTGGCGATCGCGCGGTCGACGTCACTCGGTGGAGGCTCGTCGAGGACATACGGCGGCCGGTCGTCGTGGATGATCACGTCGACCTCGTCGACGTGCAGTGCGTGCGGGAACCGCGGTGGGAGACCGAGCGTGCGAGGCAACTGGGGATTGACCTCGACGATCACGAGTCGATCCGGATTCGCGGCGGCCCGGTGCAGCTCCCCGACGGTTGCGCCCGCGTGCAGGGAGAGACTCATGAACCCGCGCTCGTCGGGAGGGGTCGCCACGGTGGTCATCACGCGTGGTGCGAACTGCTGGGCGATCGTGACGAACCGGCGGAAGTCGGCCGGGATGTACTCGACGTTCGCACCGGAGTCGCGCAGCACCCGCTCCGCCGGGCCGAAGAACCCGCTGCGCAGGGTCACACCGGGCTTGGTGAACACCGTGAAGAAATCGAGCAGCAACGCACCGAACACGTCGAGTGCCTGCCAGTCGTCGCGCGAGCCCAGCGCGTGCAACAACCCGGTCGGAGCGCCCGGACCGAGCGGCAGCGCGAGCGTGTCGGTCGGTCGGAGCAGCGCGGCGGCGTCCGCCGCGCTCAACTCACGCGCCGTCACTGCCGGCGTGTCTCGGGAGCGAGGCCGGTCTCGGGAGAGGCGCCCGCCTTGGGACCCGCGCCTGCTTCGGGCAGGATCACCGCGTTCACCGAACGGCTCGCACTGTTGACGCGCTCGAGCACCGCCGTGAGCACACCGAGCGCCTTCGCCGTCGCCTCGAGGTTCTGGCGCATCGCCTTGGCCTGGACCTCGCCCCGCTCTGCCGTCGCGGTCAGGAGCTCGATGGGTCCGCGGACGACGCGGTCGAGCTCGCGCGCGCCCGGCACCTTGCGCACGGCGTCGACGGCCGCGGTCGCGAGCGACGCCGCGTGCCCGACGACTTCCCCGAGGACGCTCGTCTCGCGGTCGGCGATCTGCAGCACGTGCGCGACGTCGCGCTGCGCCTGGTTCGCGAGCCCCACTGCGTCGCGCACGAGGCCGGAGACCGTCGGGTCCTCGGCCGCCTTCACGAGCGTGCGCATCTGGCGTACCGCGTCGCGCACGACCTCCTGCTCGTCGGCGTAACGCCCGCTACGCGCCTGCGCGCGCACGAACTCCTCGAGCTGGGGCGGCAGCGACACGTCCATGGTGTGCCTTCCTAGACGGTGAGGACCGTGCGCAGGCCGAGACCCGCCGTCATGTCCGCGAAGGCCTCGTTCACCTCGGCGAGCGGGCGCCGGGCCGTGATCATGCCCTCGAGGTCGATGCGACCGGCCCGCCACAGACGCGAGGAGGCGCGGGATGTCGCGGCGGCCGTTGCAGCTCCCGAGCAGGCAGCCCATCAACTTGCGCTCCGTCAACGTGAAGAGCACCGGTGGTGCAAGCGTGACCGTCTGATCGATGCCGCCCGCACCCACCATTACCGTCGTTCCGCCGTTGCGCGTTGCCCAGATGCACGACTCGATGACCGGGCCCGCGCCCACGGCGTCGAACGCGAAGTCGACACCGATCCCCCCGGTCAGCTCCTGCACCGCGCCCAGCAGGTCGTCGGCAGTCGGGTCGATCACATCGGTGGCGCCGAAACGCTTCGCCATCTCCCGCCGCTCGGCGACGGGATCGGAAACGATGATCGTGGTCGCGCCGGCCACCCGGGCGCCCTGGGCGATCGACACGCCGATGCCGCCCGCGCCCGCGACGAGAACGGTCGCCCCCTCGGGCACACGCGCGGTGTTGAGCACCGCGCCCACTCCGGTCTGCACCGCGCAGCCGATGACGCACGCGACGTCGAGCGGCGTGTCGGGCGCCACCTTGATCGCCCCGGTCTCGGTGGTGATCACGTACTCGGCGAAGCCGCCGAGACCGACGCCGCGCAGGATGGGGAGGCCCTGGCGGCTCAGCGGGGTGTGGCCGTCGACGAGCGTGCCCGTGTTGATCGAGACCGCGTTCACACAGCAGCCGTACTCACCGCGCGCGCACCAGTAGCACGCGTTGCACACCGGGATGGGGGTGAGTACCACCTGTCACCGGGCTCCACCGAGGTGACACCCGCGCCGACCGCGTCGACAACTCCCGCGGCCTCGTGCCCGAGCACGACCGGCGCGACGAACGGGTACGTGCCGTTGACCAGCGAAAGATCGGAGTGGCACACACCGCAGTGCGAGACGCGCACGCGCACCTCGCCGGCGCGGGGGTCTTCGATGTCGATGTCATCGACGATCGCGAGGGGCTTCTCCGGCGCTTCGAGCACAGCTGCACGCATGCGCCAAACGTAGTCCGTGCACGTGTTCGCCGGCCTTGGATAGCTTCGGCCGCTCATGGACATCTTCGATATCTGGGTCAACCTCGTCACCGAGCAGTCTGCCGAGCAATTCGTGACCCAGGAGGGCTACGAGAACATCCCCGGCTACCTCGGCAGCAATCAGGGTCCGGTCGGAGTCGAGTCGCTCCTCGCGATCATGGACGAGCTCGGCGTCGCGACCGGCGTGTTCACCGGCGGTCTCGATCGCGGCACCGACAAGCTGCTCGACATCTGCACGGCCCATCCCGGCCGCTTCCTCGTCGCGGGGGGCGTCGGCGATCCGTCGCGACCGGGTCGGCAGGTCAAACGCCTGCGCGAGCTCGCCCAGCATCCTGCGTTCTGCATGGTGCGCGTCATGCCGCTCGCGTCGCAGGTACCGACCAACGACGCGCGGCACTATCCGATCTACCAAGTGTGCGAAGAGCTCGGCATCCCGGTGGGGATCAACGCCGGCATCCCCGGTCCACGCGTGCGGTCGCGAGTGCAGCACCCGGAGTTGCTCGAAGACGTCTTGATCGACTTTCCCGATCTCACGGTGATCGTCGCGCACATGGGGCATCCCTACGAAGAGCTGCTCATGAACTACGTGCGCAAGTGGTCGAACCTCTACCTGTCGTGCACCGCGTACGCGCCGCGCTACATGGACCCGAATCTCGTCGCGTTCATGAACACCAAGACGTACCGCGGACGGGTCCTGTGGGGCAGCGACGAGCCGTGGTTCCCCATGCGCCGCTCACTGACCGAAGCCCGGGCCCTCCCTCTCGACGACGAGGCGATGGCCCTGTTCCTGGGCGGGACCGCCCGGCGGCTCCTCACCAAGAAATAGCCGCAAGTCGGCCTGCGGCAGGGCCGAAACACTGGAGTGCAATCGACCGATCCATCGGCGGGCGCCGGCGCGCCGCGGCCGGGCTGGTACCCGGATCCGTGGCAGGTCGCGCCCACCCGCTGGTGGGACGGCATCACGTGGACGGGCTTCACCGCACCGCATCCGCCAACCCCACCCGCGAACCGTTTGCCCGGCACCCGAGACGGCGTGCGCGCCCGAGACGACCTCCGCGGCGGCGGGATCGCCGTCCTCGGGTTCGCGGGCGCGCTCGCGCTCTCGTTGATCTGCGCACAACTCGCGGTCTTCGCCGGCGCCCGGTCGCTCACCGTGCCGAACGTGGTCGCCGCCCAGTTCGGGTTGTGGACCGGACTGTGCATGACCGCGTACCTCGTCACGCATCGCCGGTCCGGCGGGACGCTCGCCGATCTCGGCTTCGCGGTCCCGACCGGCAACGAGATCGGCGTCGGGCTCGGCGTCGGCGTCGTCGGCATCATGGTGGCGAGCCGGGTCGCGATTCGGTCTGCGCCGCGCTGTTCCCCGACAACGGCGGTTCCCATCTCTTCGTGTCGAGCCGCCCGAGCTATGCGCTCGTCTGTGTCGTCGGGCTGCTCGCCTGTGTCGGCGCGCCGATCGTCGAGGAACTGTTCTTCCGCGGTCTCGTGCAGTCGGTGATGACGCGCAGCCTCGGAACGAGCCCGGCCATCGTCTTGCAGGCGATGCTCTTCGGCCTCGCGCACTTCGAGCTGGGCATGACGTTCAACGAGGCCGCGGTCCGGTGCGGGACGGTCATGGTCCTCGGCCTGTTCAACGGATGGCTGCGCGTGCAGTCCGGCCGCCTGGGCGCGGGCATGGTGGCGCACGCGACCTACAACGTCATCGTGACCCTCATCACCCTCGGCGCGCTGACGGGATTCGTGGCGCGCTAGCTGCGCGGCGGCTTGAGCGAGTTGCGGGCGCGCCCGCGATCGTTCTGCGACAACGAGACCTTGCGCAGCCGCACGCTCTTGGGAGTCACCTCGACGCACTCGTCGTCGGTGATGAACTCGAGCGCCTGCTCCAACGACATGGCCCGGGGCGGAACGAGACGGACGAGATCGTCCGACCCGGAAGCCCGGTGGTTCGTCAGCTGCTTTTCCTTCGTCGGGTTCACGTCCATCTCGTCGGCGCGCGCGTTCTCACCGACGATCATCCCCTCGTAGACCTCGACTCCGGGACCGACCAGCATCGCGCCGCGCTCTTGCAGGTTCATCAGCGCGTAGGCCGTGGTCATCCCGCGGCGGTCGGCCACCAGGCTGCCGGTCGGACGGGTGCGGAGCTCACCGAACCACGGGGCCCAGCCGTCGAACACGTGATGCAACATGCCGGTGCCGCGCGTCTCGGTCATGAACTCGGTGCGGAACCCGATCAGGCCGCGAGCGGGGACACGGAAATCGATGCGCACCCACCCGGTGCCGTGGTTCACCATCTGTTCCATGCGCCCCTTGCGCAGCGCGAGCAGCTGCGTGACGACCCCGAGGTAGTCCTCGGGTACGTCGACGGTGAGCAGCTCGACCGGCTCGTGCCGTTTGCCGTCGATCTCGCGCACCACGACCTGCGGCTTGCCGACCGTGAGCTCGAAGCCCTCGCGACGCATCGTCTCGACCAGGACCGCGAGTTGCAGCTCGCCTCGGCCCTGCACTTCCCACGCGTCGGGTCGCTCGGTCGGGAGCACGCGTAGCGACACGTTGCCGACGAGCTCTTGCTGCAGCCGGTTCTCCACTTGGCGCGCGGTGAGCTTCTTGCCGTCCTGACCGGCCAACACCGAGGTGTTGATGCCGACCGTCATCGACAAGCTGGGCTCGTCGATGATGAGCGGCGGCAGCGGCCGAGGATCGTCGACGTCGGCGAGCGTCTCGCCGATCGTGACCTCGGGAATGCCGGCAACCGCGATGATGTCGCCGGGCCCGGCCTCCTCCGCGGGAACGCGATCGAGCGCGTCGGTGAGGAAGAGCTCGACGATCTTCACACGCTCGATGGTTCCGTCGATCCGGCACCATGCGACCTGCTGGCCCTTGCGCACCCGGCCGTTGCGCACCCGGCACAGCGCGAGCCGGCCGAGGTACGGCGACGCGTCGAGGTTCGTGACGATCGCCTGGAAGGGCGCGCCCTCGTCGTACTCGGGGGCGGGGATGCGCTCGAGGACGAGCTCGCACAACGGTTTGAGGTCGCTCCCTTCGACTTCGGGATCGAGCGACGCCCAACCGGCACGCGCGTTCGAGTAGACGATCGGGAACTCGATCTGGTGTTCGTCTGCGCCGAGATCGATGAAGAGCTCGTAGACCTCGTCGACGACCTCGGCGATGCGCGCGTCGGGGCGGTCGACCTTGTTCACCACGAGGATGACGGGCAAGTGCGCTTCCAGCGTCTTGCGCAGCACGAACCGGGTCTGCGGAAGCGGGCCTTCGCTCGCGTCGACGAACAGGAGCACTCCGTCGACCATCGCGAGCGCCCGCTCGACCTCGCCGCCGAAGTCGGCGTGACCGGGAGTGTCGACGATGTTGAGGGTCACGTCGCCGTACCGGACCGCGGTGTTCTTGGCGAGGATGGTGATGCCCTTCTCCCGCTCCAGGTCGTTCGAGTCCATGACCCGCTCGTTGACGTCCTGGTTCGCGCGAAAGGCGCCGGATTGCCACAACAGCGCGTCGACCAGCGTCGTCTTGCCGTGGTCGACGTGGGCAATGATCGCAACATTGCGAAGGTCGTCGCGCGCGGTCATAGAAGAACTCCAATTCGGGGGGAGTTCCAGTGTAGGGGCGGTGGGGGTGCCTCCCCGTCACCGGGGACGCACCCCCACCGGGGTTACAGGGCGAAAACGCCGGGGATTCAGTGCAGCCGGGTGATCACGAACGGATCGTGAGCCGGGTGACGGCCGGCGGCGCCGATCGAGATGTGCGCGGTCGACAGCGCGTGGCCGTCCGTGGCGAATCCGAAGCCGAGGAACGGCGCGCACCTCGTGGCGAAGTCGAACCCGTCGGTCCCGCCGTAGTTGTTGAAGCGGAACCGGAGCGCGTGCGCGTTCGGTGCGAGGGCCAGGTAGTCGTTCTTCTCCATGCGCACGGCCTTCACGTCGACGAGTGCGCCGGTGGTGACGATCTCACCGGAGAACACCCGGTCGTGGACGGCGTTGTGCGTCACCCGCACGTGCCATCCCGTCACGTCGTGCCACACGCTCACTCCGGGATCACGCCCGGGACGCCCGTCGGCCGAGACCGGCCAGACGTCGTCGTGCCCGGCGGGAAGGCACGTCGACGCGGCGCCACTCGCATTGCCCGGGTTCGTACTCGTGGTACCGGTCGCGGCAAATGCACTCGTCGCGCCGGCACCCAAGAGCGCCGCGGTCAACGCCCCGGCCGTGGCGATGTGCTTCAGGTTCATGGTGTCCTCCTGGATGGGTCCCCGCAGGGCGCGGGCGAAACCGTCATCTGAAAGATCGCCGGCGATTGTGAGGAGAACGCGAAGGCGCCGTGCGGAGAGCGCGAGCCCATTCGCGGGCGGTGGCCCGGACGACTGCGGTTTGGTAGACCACCGCAACATGACCCAGAGCAACGGCACGACGGCAGCGGGCTTCGAAGGCGTGCGCGAGGTCTTCGAGGCGAACTTCGCGAAGGGGCTCGAGATCGGCGCCTCGTTCTCGGCGTACCACCGCGGTCGCAAGGTCGTCGACCTCTGGGGCGGCACCGCCGACGTCGACACCGGCCGGCCGTGGGACGAACGCACGCTCGCCCTGGTCTTCTCCACCACCAAGGGCGCGACGGCCATCTGCGCGAACAAGCTCGCGCAGGAAGGCGCGCTCGACGTCGACGCGCCGGTCGCGCGCTACTGGCCCGAGTTCGCCGCGGGCGGCAAGGCCGACATCCCCGTGAAGTTCCTCCTGTCGCACCAGGCGGGCCTCGCCTGGATCGACGGCGACATGTCACTCGCCGAAGCGCTGTCGTGGGACCCGGTCGTCGACGCGTTGGCGCAACAGGTCCCGCACTACGAACCCGGGTCGCAGCACGGGTACCACGCGACCACTTACGGCTGGTTGGTCGGCGAGGTGATCCGGCGCATCAGCGGTAAGAGCGTCGGCACCTACTTCCACCAAGAGATCGCGACCCCGCTCGGGCTCGACTTCTGGATCGGTCTCCCCGAGTCGGAGGAACCCCGCGTCGCGCCGCTGGTCGGCGGCCTCGCCGACCCGATGATCACCGAAGACCCCGAGACCCGCGCGTTCGTCGAGGCGATCATGGGACCGGACACGACGCTCGGTAAAGCGCTGTTCGCTCCCGGCGGCGCGCTCGACCGACCCCGACGTGTGGAACAGCCGGGTGCTGCACGCCGCGGAGGTTCCCGCGGCCAACGGGATCGGCGACGCGCGCTCGACTCGCACGCATGTACGCCGCGTGTATCGGAGCTGTCGACGGGATCCGGATCCTCGGCGCCGACCAGCTCGACAAGGCGACGACGCAGCTCACCACCGGGCCGAACACGGTGCTGCTCGACATGGACATCCAGTTCGGGCTCGGATTCATGCTGCGCGGCGGGCTCATCGAGCTGGGCGGGCCCCGCGCGTTCGGGCATTTCGGCGCGGGCGGCTCCGTCGGTTGGGCCGACCCCGAAGCCGAGCTCGCGTTCGGCTACGTGATGAACCGGATGGACTTGGGCCTCGCGGGCGACATCCGCAGCTACGAGCTCATCAACGCCTGCTACGCCGCGATCCGGTAACACTCGCCGCGCCGACTCGCGCGCATCGGGTCGTCGCTACCCTGGGTGTCATGGATGCGGCGCCCGCGATCGACCGGACCGCGCCATTCGACCGATTGCAGCTCGACGACACCTCGTGGGTCGACATCGCACGCGGCTGGCTGCAGGGCGCCGACGACGTGTACGCCCACCTGGTGGCGAACGTCGCGTGGAAGCAGGGGCGCGTGTGGCGCTACGAGCGCTGGATCGACGAACCGCGCATGGGCGCGGGTGGCTCCGCCGCCCGTCCCGGCCATCCCGTCCTCGCCGATGCGCACACGGCGATCGCGACGAGGTACCGCGCGCACTTCGACGGCTTCGGCTTGGCGTACTACCGCGACTCGCGCGACAGCGTTGCCATGCATCGCGACCGCGAGATGCGCTGGCTCGACGACACCGTGGTCGCGATCCTGACCCTCGGCGCGCAGCGGCCGTTCCTCGTGCAGCGGCGCAGCACCCGCGACGCGTCGACAGCGCGCGACCTCTCCCCCGCGAGCGGCGACCTGATGGTGTTCGGAGGGCGTTTCCAGTCCGACTGGCTCCACGGCGTGCCGAAGACCCGCCGCGCCGTGCGGGGCCGCATCTCCGCGCAGTGGCGGTATACGACCAAGCGCGGCCGGCGCGACACCCAGCCGGGCTACTACGAGCCGCGCGAGTTCTCACGTGCGTCGAGAAGGTGAGCCGATGAGCATCAAGGTCGAGCTGAACGAACTGCGCGGCATCGCCGCCGAGCAGGCTCCCTTCGCGTATCTGCTCACGGTCTCCGACGATGCGAGCGCACACGCGGTCGCGATCACTCCGACCATCCACGACGGTTCGATCACGTGCGAGGCGGGCAGGCGCAGCTGCGCGAACACCCTCGCGCGGCCGAACGTGTCGCTGCTCTGGCCACCGGCCGGGCCGGGTGACTACTCCCTCATCGTCGACGGTCGCGCGTCGGTCGAGGGTTCCACGGTGCTGATCACGCCGCAGCGCGCGGTCCGGCACCGGCCCGCGCCCGGCGGCGGTTCCGACTGCGCGCCCGTCACGCTGGAATAGCGGTCGAGGGAAGAGCGGTCGAGCGCCGACGTCGATCCGGGCCTGATCGAAAATCGCGGGTTGCGCGACCTGCACCATGCCACCATCGCGGGCGTGGACCTGCTCGACAACCACGTATGGCATGCATTGACCGGTCCGCACGCCGCGTTCTCGGAAGGCAGCGGCCTCGCGCTGCGTTATCAACCCGACGTGGCCGTGTTCTCGGCCCTGCCCGACGAAGCCGGTCCGGATGCCTTCGCGGCTCTCGGCGCGCTCGTCGGCCCCGGCGCAACCGCGGTGTTGTCCCGGACGGCACCGCTGACGGGGCTGCCCGCGGGTTGGGCTATCACCGTTCGCATGAACTCGTTGCAGATGGTCGCGACCGAGCCCATCGGAGAACCCGACGAGTCGTTCGCTCGGCTCGGCGCCGGCGACGTGGAAGAGATGCTCGCGCTCGTCGAACGCAATCGTCCGGGCCCGTTCCGCCCCCGCACGATCGAGCTCGGCACGTACATCGGCCATCGCGAAGGTCTCGCCGCCCGACTCGTCGCGATGGCGGGCGAACGGGTGCACCTCACCGGCTATACCGAGGTGAGCGCGGTCTGCACCGATGACCAGGCCCGCAAGCGCGGTCTCGCGACGCGGCTCGTGCGCGCGGTCGCGGCCGGGATCGAGGGGCGCGGCGAGACACCGGTCCTGCACGTGCTGGCGGCGAACCACGCCGCCATCCGCGTGTACGAGTCACTCGGATTCGAGGTTCGCGCCGCGTTCGAGACGCTCATGGTCCGCGCGCCGATCTGATCTCGGCAACGACCCGAGGCCGGCTCGCAGGGTCCGCGCCTCCGAGGCGCCGTCGTCCGAGTCCCGCCGCCAGGGGTCGTCCGACCGCCGTCTCGGCCGACCCCACGAGGCCACCGAGCACGAGGTGGCGTGCCGGCCCGCCGTCGGAGGTCACTGTCGGAGGTCGTCGACGAGGGTAGATCCACCTGGAGTCGGCCACAGAGGGCCTCGCTTCGATAGATTCCATGCTCATGCGCGTGCCCCCTGCCCGGGTATCTTTCCCGGCCGAAGACCGCGCCGAGATCCTCGCTCGGATCGACG
This sequence comes from uncultured Actinomycetes bacterium, assembly GCA_963812205.1. Classification (GTDB taxonomy): domain Bacteria; phylum Actinomycetota; class Acidimicrobiia; order IMCC26256; family PALSA-610; genus PALSA-610. Next base: position 116,993 of record CAWEUJ010000002.1, on the reverse strand, counting down.
AAGCCCTCGCGAGCGGCCAGCTCACCTTGGGACCGATCGGACGCGAGCTCGAGGCGGCGTTCGCCAAACGGCACTCGACCGAGTACGCAGTCGCAGTGAGCTCCGGGACGAGCGCACTGGAAATCATCTTGCGCGCGCTCGATGTCGAGGGTCGCGAGGTCATCGTTCCCGCGAACACGTTCTTCGCGACGGCCGCGGCGGCGGTCCACGCGGGCGCGCGCGTCGTCTTCGTCGACTGCGACCCGCGGACGATGGCGTTCGACCTCGCCGACGTCGAGGCGCACATCACGCCGGCAACCGCCGCGGTGATCGCCGTCCACATCGGCGGACTCATCAGTCCGGCCGTACCGGCGCTCGCGCGGCTGTGCCACGACCGCGGAGTGCACCTGGTGGAGGACGCCGCCCACGCGCACGGCAGCGCCCTCGGCGGCCGTAGCGCGGGAACGTTCGGCATCGCCGGCGCGTTCTCCTTCTACCCCACCAAGGTCATGGCCGGAGGCGAGGGCGGCATGATCGTGACCGACGACGAGGCGATCGTCGAGGCCGCCCACACCTACCGCGACCAGGGCAAGGGATCGTTCCTCGCCAACTTCCACACCCGTCTCGGCGCGAACTGGCGCATGAGCGAGCCGCACGCGGCGATCGTGCGGTCGCAACTGGGTCGGCTCGACGAGTTCATCGCCGCGCGCCAGGCCCTCGCCAAGCGCTACGACGCCGCGGTCGACGATCTCGGGCTGCGGGCCCTGCACATTCCCGCGGACGCGCACTGCAACTACTACAAGTACATCGCGTTCCTGCCCGAGGGCATCGACCGCGCCGCGCTGAAACAGACCCTGCGCGAGCGGTTCGACATCGGGCTCTCGGGCGAGGTCTACGACACGCCCCTGCACCTGCAACCGGTGTTCGAACCCTTCGCCGACCGGCCGCTGCCCGGCGCGGAGTTCATCGGCGCGCGCCATATCTGTCTACCGTTGTACCCGTCGCTCAGCGAGAGTGACGCCGACTACGTCATCGAGTCCCTGGGAACCGCACTCACCGAGATGGGCCTGCATTGAGCAACGAACTGATCGCGATCACGGGGGGATCCGGCTTCGTCGGCTCCCATGTCGTCGACGCGCTGCTGGGCGCGGGCTACGAAGTGCGAGTCATCGACCCCAAGCCCCCGCTGCAGCCGAACGTCGAGTGGGCCGACGTCGACATGCTCGACCAGGACTCGGTCACCGACGCACTGAAGAACGCGCACGCGGTGTTCCACCTCGCGGCGATGGCCGACGTCAACGACATCGTCGCCGACCCGGCCGAGAGCGTCGCCCTCAACACGCTCGGCGTGGCGCGGGTGCTCGAAGCCGGCCGGCGCGCCGACGCGGGCCGCGTCATCCTTTCGAGCACCGTGTGGGTCTACGCCGCCACCCACGGCGACGTCGTCGACGAGACGACACCGTTCGATCTCGAGACCGATCGCCACCTGTACGTGTCGCAGAAGATCGCGGCCGAGATGTTCTGTCGCGACTACGCCACCCTGTTCGGTCGTCCCTACACGGTGTTGCGTTACGGCATCCCGTTCGGGCCGCGCATGCGCAGCGATCTCGTAGTCGCCGCGTTCTTGTTGCGCGCGATGCGCGGTGAAGCACTGCGTATCGACGGCGACGGCTCCCAGGAACGTCGTTTCGTCTACGTCGAAGACCTCGCCGCCGCGCACGTCTTGGCCTTGAAGCCCGCGGCCAAGAACCGCACGTACAACCTGGAGTCGTCCGAGGCGATCTCGATCCGGCAACTCGCGGAGACCGTGCGCGACCTCGTCGGCGACGTCGAGGTGACGTTCGGACCGACCCGGCCCGGCGACTATCGCGCCCGCACCGTCCAGAGCGATCGGGCGCGCGAGGAGCTGGGCTGGATGCCCGCGCATACCTTCGCCGAAGGGCTGCGCGAGACACTGGCCTGGTATCGAGAGCAGCAAGCCGGCTCGTGAGCGATCCCACCCCGCGCCGGATCGCGGTGGTTCCCGCCTACAACGAAGAGCCGATGGTCGCGGCCGTCCTCGAGGAGCTCTACCCGCTCGTCGACGAGCTCGTCGTCGTCGACGACGGCTCCACCGACAACACGCGTGCCGAGATCGAACAGTGGATGGCGCGCGGGCGCCCGAAGTGCCGCCTCCTCGTGCACGAGGTCAACCGCGGCATGTCGGAGGCGTACCACACGGCGCTGACGGAGCTGCGGGAACGGCTCGGACGCAGCGAGTTGAGCGCCGACGACCTCGTGTTCACCGTCGACGCCGACGGCCAGCACGACCTGCACGTGCTCCACGAGCTCGTCGAGATGACGCGCGCCGAGGGTCTCGACGCGAACATCGCCCGGCGCGACCTCTCGTATCACGGACCGTTCAAGCGCACCGGCAACTGGGTGTTGTCGAAATGGGCGAGCGGGTGGGCCGGCGCACCCCTGCACGACGTCGAGTCGGGCTATCGCATCTTCCGCCTCGGGGCGCTGGCGCACGCGCTCGACTTCTACTCCGGCTACCAGTACAGCGAGACCGTCGAGGTCGCGGTCGTGCTCTGCCAGCTCGGGTACAACGTCCGCAACGACCACCTCGTGCCCGTACCGGTCGCCCGCTCGCGCACCCGCCTACGCGACGCCGCGATCGACCTCGCGGTGATACCCGTTGCCGCGGGACGGGTCTGGCGGCACGACCGCGCGAGCGAAGCGTTCCGCACCGACGCCATCGCGCACCTGTCGATCGCGGGCGTGCTCGGCGTCCTCCTCGCGCTCACCTACCAACACTCCACCGACACCATCCCGACGCTGCTGCTCGCGTCGTTGGCCGCGTTCGGACTGGGAGCACTCCTGCGGCGCTCCGTGCCGCGCCCGTCGCTCGCGCTGCTGGGGCCGCTGCTCGCCCTCGTTGCCGCGTGGCTGCTCCCCCAGCGCCCCGACCCCGGCAGCGCCATCGTGCTCACGGGCGTGTTCGGCGTCGGCGCGGCATTGGCCGCCCCGACGGTACGCCGGCCCCGTCCGCTCGTGATCGCGGGCGCGTTCGCAACCTTCGTCGTCATCGCGTTCGCAGGTTCACGCGACACGGTCTTGGGGTTCGCCGTCGCCGCCGTGTTCGTCGCCGCGATCGCGTCCCGCTTCGGCCGGATCGGCTTACGGCGGACCACCCACCGGTTGCGCACGCTCGCCCTGGGCAGCGCGCTCGTCGTCGTCGTGAGCGGGCTCACCGGCTACTTCGGGGCCAGCACGGTCGGCGCGACCTGGTTCGGCGGAGGTGTCGTCCACGGGCCGCGCGCGTCGAGCGAGGTCGCGATCACCTTCGACGACGTTCCGAATGGCGGCGCGACCTCGTCGATCGTGAAGATCCTCGACGCCGCGCACGTGAAGGGCTCGTTCTTCATGGTCGGCACGACGGTCGAAAAGTCGCCGCAGCTGGTGCGCGATCTCGTCGCCGACGGCCAACTCGTCGGCAACCACTCCTTTCACCACGATGACTGGCGCTGGCTCGACCCGACCTATCCCGAGCTCGAGCGCACGCAGCAGGCCTTCGCGCGTGAGATCGGGACCTGCCCGGTCTGGTTCCGCCCGCCCAACGGGCAACGCACCCCGCTGATGGCGCGCGTGGTCAAGAACCATCGCATGCGCATGGCGATGTGGGACGTGTCGGTGAGCGACCGCGGCACCAACGATCCGAAGGTGATCGCGAACAAGGTGCTCGCTTCGGTGAAGGGCGGATCCATCATCGACCTCCACGCCGGCACCAACGGCGCGTCGGCCGCGCACCGGACCGCGGTCGTGGCGGCGTTGCCCCTGATCCTCGACGGGCTGCGCGCGGCCAACCTGCGGCCGGTCCGGCTCGACCAGCTCGTCGGCGGGCCTGCCTACCAGTCCTGCACCAGCCCGCGCAGCTGAACCGCGTGCACACGCACGCCGGCGACCGCGCCGATACGGATACCTCCGGGGTCGCTCGCACCGCCGTCGCCCTCCTGGGCGCGGCCTGGATCGTGGTGCTGGCGCTCTATCTCCGGCACTCGATCGTGCTCTCGTCGGACAGCGTCAACAACCACGTCCACGTCTGGTACATCGCGCACGATCTGTGGCACCACGCGCGCCTGCCCTGGCGCATGCCCGTGCTCGCGCACGGCGAGGCGTACGCGTACCCGTACGGCTTCGTCAACTGGACCACGGCATCACTGTTCTGGCCGCTGTTCGGCGACTGGACGGTGACACTGTGGACCGCGCTCGGAGCCGTCGGGTGCATCATCGCGACGTTCGCCGCGTTCCCCGAGCTTCGCCGCGGCTGGTGGGCCGCGGCCGTGCTCGCGAACCCGGCGATCCTCGAAGCGCTGTTGTTCGGGCAGCAGTCGTTCGCGTGGGGCGCCATGTTCTTGCTGTTCGGCGTGGCCGCCTGGCGGCGCGGCCACTTCGCATGGGCCGCGATCCTCGTGGGGATCGGTCAGGCCGACCACGCCGCGATCGTCCTCCCCATCGGAGTGCTCCTCGTGGTCTACGCGTACGTCGTCTCCACCGAACAACGCGAGCTGCTGCGGTGGTACCCGCTCTCGTGCGCGATGACACTGCCCGCCGTGTGGCTCGTCTTCGCGTCCCCCACCACCGCACAGAGTTCCCTGAGCGTGGAGATCTCCAACCTCTTCATCACGCTCGGACCGCGCATCCTCATCGTGGGCCTCCCGATCATCTGCGTCCTGGTGCAACGCACGGGAACCCGCGCGCTCGCGCCGATCGGGCTCGGCCTGGCCCTGATCGCGCACCTCGGTTTCGAGATCCCGCTCAACGTCGGTCTGCAGTGGAGCGCGCTCGTGCACACCGGTACCGATTCGGCAACGCTCGACACCTACCTCCGTTCACCCGAGTTCGTACCCGGCGCGACCTACCGCGTGCTGCGCGGCGGTGACGGCAAGATCGGCTTCTACCGCGTACTGCGCGCCGGTGGCCGGCTCGACTCCGAGCTGTTCCCGGAGAGCATGGCGATCCGCAGCTTCCGCGACACACGTGACTACGCGACGCTGTTGTGTGACCGCCAGATCGACCAGATCATCCACGACGACAGCTACGACACCGGCCGCCATACGAACGAGCGGGTGATGATCGCATCGTTGGAACAGACAACCGTCGCCGGCGTGCACCTGCGCCGGATCGCGGGGGGAACCGGCTGGCAGGTCGATGCGGTCGAGCGATCGGGTTGTACGTCGTGACGAGCCCGTCCGCGCGTTGAGCATCCTCACGGCTGCGCTCCGGCTCCGGTATTTCCGACGCAGACACTGGAACTGACGGCCCGCCTTCGCCCGACCCGGGGCCTTCGCCCACCGACCGCCGGTGCCGTAACCTGGTTCCGACGGTGCGCGTAGGGTGCGTGCCGCGTAGACAGAAGGTACGTGTAGTGACAACTGGAACGGTCAAGTTCTTCAATGCCGAAAAGGGTTACGGCTTCATCTCGCTCGAAGGCGGCGACAAGGACGTTTTCGTCCACTACTCCAACATCGCCGGAAGCGGTTACCGGACGCTCGAAGAGGGCCAGAAGGTCGAGTTCGATGTCGCTCCCGGTCGTAAGGGAGACGAAGCGCAGAACGTTCGCCCCGTCTGACGTTCACAGCTTGCGAGACGAAGCCGCCGGCCGCATGCCGGCGGCTTTGTTCTTTCCCGACCGGGCCGCGGAGCCGGCGCAGATGTCTAGCGGGCGAGAGCCGCGCGGCGCAGCTCGTAGACGTGCTGCAACAACGTGATGAGCCCGACCTTCACGGATTCGCGGTTCCGGGCGTCGCAGTCGACGACCGGGATGTGGTCGGCGACACCAAGTGCCTCTCGCACCTCGGGGATCGGGTAGTGGTAGGAGCCCGCGAAGTGGTTGACACCGACGACGAAGGGCGTATTGCGCGCTTCGAAGTAGTCGAGCGCGACGAAGCTGTCCGCGAGGCGACGGGTGTCGGCGAGCACGACGGCGCCGAGAGCACCGTCGCAGAGGTCGTCCCACATGAACGCGAAGCGTTCCTGTCCGGGCGTCCCGAAGAGATACATGACGAGCGAGTCGTCGACCGTGATGCGCCCGAAGTCCATCGCAACCGTGGTCGTCACCTTCGCGTTCACGAGCGACGAATCGTCGACGTCCTTCGATGCGGTCGTCATCGCGGCTTCCGTCGTCAGCGGCGGGATCTCCGACACCGCGGACACGAACGTGGTCTTGCCGACTCCGAATCCGCCCGCGACCACGAGCTTGACCGACGTGACCTTGCGCGCGCGCGACGCGGACTGGTCGCTCGACGGTTGCGGTCGAGTCGCCGGTACCGGCCGCGTCGCCGCGGTGCCGGCCGGCTCAAAGGGCCCGGACACGGTCGATCATCCTCGTGAGGGCCGAGAGCTCGATCTCGACGGGGTCGCTGTAGGTGGTCTCGAGGAGGCCCTCGTCGACGAGATCGCCGACGATGACCATCGCGACACCGAGGGGGATACCGAGCTCCGCCGCGATCTCCGCGATCGAGATCGGCTCGTAGGAACAATCGACGATACGCGCCATTTCGAAGCTGAGATCGTCACGCGGCTTGCCAACGGTTTGCACCATCGTCTCCATCTTGAGCGACGAATCGGCCGCGCGCGTCCGGCCGCCCGTGATGACGAACGGTCGTACGAAGTCGTGGGCCGTCGCGCGCGGCGGAAGCTCGTCCGTCATCGGGTGCCTTTCACTGGAGCACGCTCTCCTTGAGCTCCGCGACCAGCGCCGGGCTGAGTGCGGCACCGACGCGCTCCACAAGGAGGGTCATCTGGTACCCGACCGCGCCCACGTCGCATCGGCGGTCGGCGACGACACCGAGAGAGCTCCCGTCGGAGACCGACGAGACGAAGAGGTACCCCTCTTGCATCGCGACGATCACCTGCTCGAGCTCACCCAGCGCGAAACAGCGAGCCGTGCTCTCGGCCAAGCTCGTCATACCGGCGATGATCGCCGACAGCTGCTCGGCACCGGCGCGTTCGAGTGAGCTCGACATCGCCATGAGGAGGCCGTCGGACGACACCGCGACCGCGTCGGTCACGCCCGGCGTCGCGTCGACGAAGCTCGAAAGCAACCAGTTGAAGTTCCGGACGTCGGCGCTGGCACTCATGGCATTCGCTCCGTCTGATTGCACCGTCAATGCCCTCTCCGATCATCGATACCAGCTTCCTCACGAGCCTGTTCGGCCGCGGCGCGGAAGGCGGCGAAGAACGCGAACCGCTCGCCGCCGTCGACGGGCGCCGACGCGGTCGGGTCGGGCTCGGGAACGTGAGCACCATTCGTCGCAGCCACGGGCGCGGTTGCGGCGGGGGTCTCGCCGGGCGCGCGCGACGGGAGCGGCGCGCCAGTCGCACCGTTGGGAGTTGCATCGGCAGGTGCGGGCGCCACGTCTGCGCCCGGGACCGCTTCGGCGGGGGCGCGCTGACGACAGGGCGCTGTCGCACCCACGGCGTCTCGAGCTTCGAGTTGCGCCGACCGCGCTTCGGCAGGCGTTGCGGGATCAGATCCTCCGAGAACGGCGATCCGGAGTTCGACTCCGCGGGTCGGCCGGCCGCGACGTCGACGGCTTCGGCAACCTCGGCGAACGACGCGCGGCGATCCGGGGCGAGGGTCGCGGGACGGTCCGGGTCCGCGCCCGACGCGGCCGCGGGGGCGGGCATGCTCGCCGGCGGCGCATCGGCCGGTGCTTCGTCGGCGGCCTCGGCCGGCGCCGGCTGCACTTTCGCACCGCGCAGGTCGGCGAAGCTGCCGAGACCGAGGCGGGGGCGGGCGGGGGCGGGGGCGGGGGCGGGGGGCACCGGAGTGGCCGGCGTCGCGTCCGCCGACGGCGCCGCTTCGGGTTCGGGCTCGGGCGCGCCCACCGCGATGTCGTCGTCGTCGATGCCCTCGAGGGCTTCGACCGGGTCCGCATCGTAGGCCACGTCGATGACGTCGTCGCCGTCTTCGTCGTCGATCGGCGCGACGAGCTGCAGCTCGGGCGGCGGGGCGGCGGCGGCCCGGAACGAGATCGGCGCCGCCGATCCGCGACCTGTGGCCGGCGGCGTCTCGGCGCCGGACTCTCGGCGCGGCAGTGCTGTGACCGGCCGCTCCGGTTCCCCGCTCGGCGTCGCAACCGGCGCCGCGACCTCGGCCGGCGGTTCGTTCGTCTGCGCGGGCGCGAGGCCGAGCAACGCGCCGGGCAAGGCGACCATCGCGGTCAGGCCCCCGGCCGGCGACGCCGCCAGCTGCACGGTCAGACCGTGGCGAGCCGCGAGCTGCGCGACGACGTAGTGACCGAGGAAACGCGACGGGGCAAGGGTGACAGCATTGGCGGAAGAGATCAGCTCGTTCGCGCGTTCGAGGTCGTCTTCGTGCATCCCGATGCCGGAGTCCACGATGGTGATGACGTAGCCGTGATCGTCACGGCGCCCGTAGACCTCGACGTCTGCATCCGGCGGCGAGAACGAGAGCGCGTTCTCCACCAGCTCGGCGACGACGTGGCTGACATCCGCCGCGGCGGCTCCGTCGACGCGCGCGTCGTCGACGTGGCGCAGCCGCACCCGCCGGTACCCCTCGACCTCACCGAGCGCGCCGCGCACGACATCGCCCATGGCCACCGGCGCGCTCCACGTGCGCGGCGGGGCCAAACCCGCGAGCACGAGCAGCGACTCGGCGTTCCGGCGCATCCGGGTCGCGAGATGGTCGAGACGGAAGAGGTGTTCGAGCGTCTCGGGATCCGACTCGTCGTTCTCCAACTGCGTGATGAATTCGAGTTGGCGGGAGAGCAGGTTCTGATTGCGCCGGCCGAGGTTGACGTACGCGTCGGCGACGCTGCGGCGCAGCGTTGCCTGCTCCACCGCGAGCGACACTGCACTGTCTTGCACCTTGTTGAGCGCGACCTCGACGTCGTTCACTTCGCCACCGGCGTGGACGCGCACCGGCTCGACCTCGGGCTGGACGATCTCCTCGTTGACCGGCGTCTCGAGGATCTCCTGCACCGCGGCCGGGAGTCGTTGTCCGGCCATCGCGATCGCCTGATCGGCGAGAGCCCGCAACGGCCGGGTGATCCAGCGGCTCGTGAGCCACAGCAAGGCGATGGCGAGCATGACCGACCCGATGGTCATGGCGATCCAGTTGCGCTCCTCGTCCTGCGCCGCCGACGTCAGGCTGCGCGTCCGGGCGGTGACGATCGAAGCAGAGTTCGTCTGCGCGAGCCGCAGCAGGTTGAGCGAGTCCGGTCGGATCTTGAGCAGCGTCACGAGGTCGGCGTGCAGCGGGTCTCGCGACGCGGCCGTCAGCTGCTTGACGGCAGTGATGCGCGTGGGCGCATCGACTGCGCTGAGGACCGCTCGCTCGAACACACCGTCGGCCCGCACGTGGAGGTCGGCGCTGCCCTGGACCTGGCGGTCGGCCAGTCGGAGCACATCGAGAACCGCGGCCGGATCGTGAGTGATCGACGCGAGGCCCGCCTTGACGGCGACCGCCGACTCGACGTCACTTTGACGAGCGATCGCGCTCAGCAACTCGGCGCCGCTGCGCAGCTGGCCGTCGTCGATCGTCGCACCCGACCGCTGCGCCGCGTCGAGCAGCTGCCCGATCAGACCCGTGTAGCGATCGAAGATCACATTCGCCTTCGTCGCGTTCGCCGACGACACCGTCCGCGACGCGTCGTCCTCGGCCTGCTGACGAAGCGGGGCGAGACCGGTGCTCACCTGCTTGAGCGTGAGCCAGTAGTTGTCCTCGGCATTGCCGCCGACGCTGCCGAGGAGCGTGCGGAAGTTGCCGAGCGCGATGTCGGTCCGGGCGGTGACCTGGGCGGAGAACTTCGTGTTCTTCTCCGCGACCAGGCCCTGCAGGCCGATCGCACGCAGCGCCTCGTAGTCGCGCTCGTTCTCGAGCGCCACCAGCACCCCGGTCGGGCCGGTCGCCGAGGTCGCGAGACCGGCTTCGAGCTTGACCTGCTCGGACCGGTTGTAGGCGTCGCGCACCTGCAGTGCTGCGAAGCTCGCCAACGCCGCAAGCGGCACTGCCAACGTCGCCGCCAACTTCGTCCTGATCGTCAGCTTGCGTTTCACCAGCGATCCCTTGCCCGCGTCCAGTTGTGGAGTGAGCCGAGTCGGGAACGGCCCACCGGTTTGGGTTGTCGGCCGGTGCAGGCCCGTCCCTAAGCCCGATGTCACAGTCAGTGGCAGGCGTCGGCGTTTCCCGGGCGGACCAGGGCTGCCGATTGGGGCGGTTCCGGCATTCGGCGCGGCGAAGAGTGTGCGGACGGCCCCGAGTGCACCGAGGGGGTCACCCGTGCCAGACTCTGGGCCGTGGCCCGCCGTTCGCCCTTGTCCTCATGGCTCTACAAGGCGTCACGCACGACCCGCGACTTCGAGGTGTTGAGCGGCAAGAACGGCGCCGAGCGCTACGCCAAGCGCAGGGTTCGCCGGGTCGTCCGCCGCAATGGCCTCGGCTGGTGGTTCCGCAAGACCGGGCTCTGAACACCGGCGGACAGGCGCCGGATCGGTCCACATGTCGTGGAGCTGCCACACGCAGCCCGCGATCCAGAAGAACTCGAAGACGCGAGCCGGGAGCGGCTGAACGGCGACGGCCGAGAATCCGCAGACCGCCGCGCTCAGCATCGGGATGAAGAGGAGCCTTCGCCGCCCGTAGATCGTCACTCCCGCGGTATCGACCGCGCGTCGCAACGCCCTGAGAAGATGCGTGGGGTACGCGATTCTCCTTGTTTCACAAGGGGTATTCGGGTGGCATCGAGCGTATGTTCGCCATGCTCGACGAGATCGAAGCCGAACGTCGCGGTCTCGATGCACGCGAGGCCACGTGGCTGAGGAAGGTCGGTGAGTACGACCGCTCCGGCGAATGGTCGAAATCCGACCCAGAAGGTAGGCTTTCAGGCGTGCGCGTCTCGCTGTTCGAGTTTCCCGACCCGGTCAACGAGGTGTCGTCGAGGCTCGTTGCCGCCGGTGTGGTCGTCTTCGCGACGGCGATCCTCGCCCTCGACGAACCCTGGCTGCTGGCGTTGCTCGCATACGGCTTCGTCGCGCGGGCGCTTACCGGGCCGACGCTGAGCCCACTCGGCCAGCTCGTGACCCGCGTGCTGACGCCGCGGCTCGACCTGGAGCCCCGCCCGGTAGCCGGTCCGCCCAAGCGCTTCGCCCAGTGCATCGGTGCGACCCTGTCGATCACGGCCGCCGTCTTGCACTTCGGGTTCGGCCTCACCGGCGCCGCGTACGTGTTGGTCGCGTTCATCATCGTCGCCGCCACGCTCGAGTCGGGGCTCGGCTTCTGCTTTGGTTGCAAGATCTTCGCAATGTTGATGCGCGCCGGCGTGGTGCCCAACGAGGTCTGCGAACGCTGCAACAACCTCACCGCCTCGCACTAGCGAAGCGATACCGGCCCGCGCCGGATAGGCGATCGCGTGCCCGACCGTAGGCCCATGCAGCGTGGTTCCGGCGCGGGCACACTTTTCGTGTGCAGAGTAGGAGCACGCGGGTCGATCGCTTGTTGCTCGCCGAGGTGCGTTTTCCGGATTGGCACCCGCGCGTCGGCGAGGGTGGTTGTCCTGTCTTCGGTTATGTCATCCGTCACCCGGACGGGATCATCCTGTTCGACACGGGGGTCGGGACCGGAAACAGTTTCATCGATGACCTGTACCAGCCGAAGGTCATCTCGATACTGACCGCCTTGGAGCAGCTCGGCATCGACGAACGCGATGTTGTCGCTGTCGTCAATAGCCACCTCCATTTCGATCACTGCGGTCAGAACGCGGTGTTCTCGCGACGCGATGTTCCGATGTACAGCCAAGCAACCGAGATCGAGATGACACGGACCTTCGGATACTCGGTTCCCGAGTGGGCACTGATTCCCGAAGGTTCGGTCCGACGGGTACACGGTGACGAACAACTGGCGGAGGGCGTGATGATCATGGAAACGCCCGGACACACACCGGGGCACCAGTCCCTCGTCGTCGAAACGGATGCCGGTCCGATCGTCCTCGCCGGGCAGTGCGTGTACAAGACCGACGAAGTCGGCGCACGACGAATCGCGCCGGACAACATGCACGACGGCACGTTCGTCGACGCCGGGCAGGAATCACTCGACCGCCTCATGGCTCTCGACCCACGGCAGATCGTTGCGGCGCACGACCCCCGACCGTGGCCCGCAGCGCTCCGGTAGCGAGCTGCGGTGCCCCGCTGAACAACCGCCTACCTCGAGACGCAGCCAGGCGGGGTGTACCGGTTGTCTCCGTCGGACGCGGCCCCGAGGCCGCTCATCAGTTGCTGTGCCAAGCCCTCGCCGACGTGGGACGTTCGCCCCTACCCGACGCGCTCGTCGCGGTCGACGATCAACGCATGCCGGACTACGTCATCGAAACACGAACGCTCGACGAGCAAGACACGGCCGTCGAGTACGCGACGCTCGCCGTCGCAGAGATCGGACCATGGTTGGGGAAAGCGTTCCGCGAGGTGGCGGCGTATCTCGGGCGCAAGGGCGCGGGCCCGGCCGGGATGCCGTTCGCGCGCTACCACCGCGTCGCCGATGACCGATTCGACGTGGAAGCCGGCTTTCCGGCGACGACACCGACGTCGGGGGAAGGTGACGTCGAACCGTCCGACCTGCCGCAAGGTCTCGCCGCGGTAACCGTGCACGTCGGGCCGTACGGAGCGATGGAACCCGCATACGCAGCGCTCGCCGAGTGGGTACGCGCGCACGACGGAGAGCCGGTCGGCGACACGTGGGAGGTGTACCTCACCGAGCCCGATGCCGATTCCGACCCCGCGACCTGGCGCACCGAGATCGTGATGCCCTACCGCAACCGATAGAACCGTTGCGCTCAGCGAGCCTGGTACCAGGGTGTGACCGAGACACCCCACGTATGACCGGCAGCCGGGTACAGCAGGCTTCCGCGCAACGAGTACCGCGGCTGCGTCGAGACGCCGGCCGGATGATGCTCCGTGGAGAACACGTCCTCGCCATCGACGCGGAAATAGGGCATGTGCGACGGCCCTTCCGGATGGGTGAGGGCACGCAGCACCGAGCGCGTCATGCATGACGTACCACGGCTCGCCGGTCGGGCCGGCTGGATGCGAGTACACCGGGTACCAACGGAGCATCGCAACATCGAACTTGGGCGCGCCTCGGGATGCCAGTGCCGAAAGTCCCGGAACGTCCAGGCTCGGCGAATGACCAACGTCACCGGGCCCGTCACACGAGCCGACGGGGCGAGCGCGTGCTCACGCATGAGCCGTCTCGCGTCGGCGTCTATCGTGCGATTGTGATCCTGCATGGCCTGAGCGTTGACGAGCACGAATTCGAGGCCCGCACCGGTTGGGCGATCGAACCCGAGGGCGCCTGCAAGGCCGCGCTGTGCGTTCCACTTCCGGGCGCGGTGCGGCGCGACGACGGCCGGCTCGATGTCACGATGCTCGCCGAGCGGCTCGGCATGCCCCTGGTCGCCGACGAGGCTCGCGGTCTGTGGGCGCTCGGCCCGGAGACCGCGATCACCAGTCGGGTGCTGTCCTCGGCCGTCGCACCGGAACTCGAACTGCCAGACGCCGACGGCAATCCCTTCACGCTGTCGAGCCTGCGGGGCAAGAAGGTCGTGCTCGTCTCCTGGGCTTCGTGGTGCGGATGCCGCTTCGACCTCCCGTTCTGGCAAGGCCTGCGTGACCGTTGGGCGCCAAAGGGTGTCGAGGTCGTGACCGTCGCGCTCGACGTCGAGGCGAGCGAGGCCCGCCCCTTCATCGAGAAGGCGCATCCGCGACATCCGTCGCTGATCGACGAAGCGCACGTCTGCGACGAGTTGTTCGGCTTCGTCAATGTTCCGAACGGTGTGTGGATCGACGAGGACGGCATGATCGTGCGGCCGGCCGAGCCCGCGCACCCGGGTCGGAATCCTGCGAACGAGTCGTTCCGCAAGGTCGACCTGACGACCGTGCCGCCCGACATCGCGGAGATGCTCGTCGAGGCGCGCAAGATCAAGAGCGACCCCGACATTTATGTCGAGATGGTCGACGACTGGATCGCGCACGGAGCCGCGAGCCGTTACGCGCTCTCCCCCGACGAGGTCGTGCGGCGCTCCGGCCGGCGTACCGATGCCGAAGCGACCGCGGCCGCGGAGTTCGAGCTCGGTCAGTACCTGCACCGGTCCGGCGACCACGCGGCCGCCATCGCCCACTGGCGCGAAGCGCACCGCCTGTACCCGGACAACTGGACCTACAAGCGCCAGGCCTGGCAGTTCGAGGACCCGTTCCGCCAGGGCCCCACCGCGGTGTACGACAGCAGCTGGTTCGAGGACCTCAAGAAGATCGGCGCGGAGAACTACTACCCGGAGATCGTCCCGTAACGACGCGCGTCGAAACCTCCGCCGGAGCGCGCTCAGGCGTCGTAGAAGAACGGCTCGTGCAGCCCGATGACGGTGCGCTCCCGCTCGGTGTTCGCGCGCGCCGCGGCTTCGGGCGAGACCTGGTTCGACTGCGCAGTGGTCCGTACGCGCTGGGCGATGTCGCGCCGGCCGTAGTGGACCTGAAGGAAATACCGACCGCGGCCGCCCGGGCCGGCGGGCAGCCCCCGGTGCCACGCGTCCGAGACGAACAGCGCGACGTCGCCGGCGCCGACCTCGAACCGCACCGGCGGCCGGCCGTCGTACGTGAGCACCTCGGCGTTCATCTGGTCGACGGGCGCGAGACGGCCCGAGCGATGGCTGCCGGGCACGACCGCGGTCGGGCCGTCCGCGCGCGTGCACTCCTGGAGATACACGTGGGCCGCGACCGCGAACACCGGGTACGGAATGCTGTCGTCCCACTCGACGCCGTCGGGCCGGGGCACGTGGGGCCCGGCGTCGCAGTGCCAGGGTCCACCCACGAAGTCGGGAGGATTCCGCCAGGCCGTATTCGCGATCACATGGCAATCGTCACCGAGCAGCGGTTCGATGACGCGCAGGATCTCGGGATGGCTCACCGCCGACTGGCACGCGGCGCTGCGGTTGAACATCTCGTAGCGGAACTCGTCCTTGTCGGTCCGCACCCGTTCGGGCGCCACCGTCTCGAAGACCGCGTCGATCTCGCGCCGCATCTGCGCCACCTCGGATGCGTCGAACACTCCCGGCAACCGCACGTAACCGTCCCGTTCGAGCTGCGCTGCCGCGCCGGGAGCCCGCGCGGGATCGAGCACGGCGAGATTCTTGAACAGCCGGCGGATCACAACCGAGAAGGTACGCGTCGCAGCGTGCGTGCGCCAAGATCGCGCGCTGTGAGCTGACCGCCCGCTACCCATCGACATGCCGCGGACGCGCCGCGTTGCCCGCCTACGCTGCGTCGAGTGAGCGCCTACTTCGTCGCCATGCAAGGCATCGGCGCCGTACTCGCCGTCGTCGCAGTCGCGTGGGCCTGGCGTACCCGCCACGAGCGGCGCGTCTGGCGCCGGACGCGGCACGACACCGCGACCGTGGCCATCGTCCTCGAGCTCGAGGAGAAAGTCCGCGAGCTCGACCGCATGTCTGTGCCGGTCGACACCAGATGACCGTCGACGCGGTACGCGCCCGGCAGGTCCGGCACGCCCGGATCGCCATCTTCGGACCCGCGGCGACGGGGCTGGTCGGAGTGGTCCTCATCGTGGCCGGAACGATCGGCTACGTGTCGACGCGCGAAAGCAGCGCCCGCACGACGCCGGTCACGCCGTCCCTGGACGTTCCCGCGACACCTCCGCGCGACGGGTTCGCGCTCGTCGGCGCCGACGGCCGGCTCTACCCGCTCGGCGATCTGACGCGCCCGCCCCTGGCAACGTCGAGTGCCGGCGCGGACGCGGCCGCGGCCGCGGCCGCGCGCCGGCCCCGGGCGCGGATCGTCGGCGCCGCGGGTGCCTTCACGGGCGGCGTGTGGATGGCCGCGACCGACGGGCACGTGTACGCGGTGAACGCGCCCGCACTCGGCGACGTTGCGCTCGGCAATGGCGCTGCGCCGGTCGTCGGTATCGCGAGCGCGGCCGACGGGCACGGGTATCGCGTCGCCCGCAGCGACGGGCACGTGTTCACGCTCGGCGCACCGGTGCGCCCGGAGCCGGCTGTCGCCACGACGAAGGCGCGCGTCGTCGGCATCGCCGCCGCGCCGACGTCCGACGGCTATTGGCTCGCCCGTTCGGACGGAACCGTTGTCGCGGTCGGCGCACCCCGGCTCGGCGGCGTGAAACTCGCGGCCGGCGCCGCGCGCGTCGTGGGGATCGCGGCGACGCCCGACGGGCGCGGCTACTGGCTCGCAACCTCCGACGGTCACGTCTACGCGTTCGGTGCCCCGTTCCGCGGCGATCTCCCCAGCACGCACGTGCGCGGTCGGGTCGTGGGCATTGCCGGGTCTTCCGCAGGCGGCTATTGGCTCACCGGCGCCGACGGCAGGGTGTACACGTTCGGCGCACAACCGTCGAGCCTCCCGTCAAGAGCCAAACCCAGCGCCCCGATCGTCGCGATCATTCCGTACTGACCGGCGTTCGGTACCGAGCCGCGTTCGCGTCAATCCGCCCACTCGGCGTCGGAGCCGGGCGCGGGCAACTCCTGCGCGCACTCGATCGTCCACGTCACCAGCGCGCGACTCCACTGCCGCCCGGCGTGGCGGGCCATCTCGGCCGCGGCTGCTTCGGGACTGAGCGGCGCGCGATACGGACGCGGCTCGGTGAGCGCGTCCCACGCATCGCACGCACCGACGAGCGCGACCGTGAGCGGAACGCGGTGCGCGGTCGCGCCGTCGGGATAGCCGAGACCGTCGAACCGCTCGTGGTGCCAGCGCGCGAACGGCGCGAGCGGCGCGAGCTCCGGGACACCCGACAGCCAGCGTGCACCGACGATCGTGTGCTCACAGATCGCCATCCGCTCACGCTCGTCGATCACGACGTCCTTGTGCAACAGCGCCGGCCGCACGCTCAGCTCCCCGACGTCGTGCACGAGCGCGCCCCAGTAGATCTGCGAGACGAGCGTGTGCGGAAGGTGCGCGTGGCGAGCGACCCGGACCGCGAGCGTGGCGACGCGTCGGGCGTGCGCGAACGCGTCCGGGCGCATCCGCTCGAGCTGACCGACAACGGTCGCCGCCCGAGCTTGCCCCCGTGGGCTCAACGGCCCCGGCCCGTCGTCATCCTCGGCCACCACCAAAGGATCGGGACCGCCGGTTGTCGCCTTGAGGAATCGGGCCGCGCCGGCGGCTACGGCTGCAAGAGGAACCCGATGCGACGGGAGGCCACCCGCAGGCCGACCGCGCCCATGACCACCAAGTAGGCGGCGTGCGCGACAAGCGTCCAGTGGAGG
The DNA here is from genome assembly GCA_963812205.1 of uncultured Actinomycetes bacterium. Classification (GTDB taxonomy): domain Bacteria; phylum Actinomycetota; class Acidimicrobiia; order IMCC26256; family PALSA-610; genus PALSA-610. The sequence goes on along the minus strand of CAWEUJ010000002.1, from coordinate 99,726 downwards.
TCGCCGAGAACGAGCGACCGCTCCAAGACGACCCCTTGATACAGCGGCGTGACCCTGATCGCCGCCTGGAGCGCCGCGGGATAGCGCGACAGCGGGAAGAACGTGGCCGAGAACAAGAAGAGCGGGATCATCGCCATGTTCACGTAGTCGAAGTCGACGAACGACCGCATGTAGGTGGTCGCCGCGAGCCCGACACCCGCGAACCCGAATCCGATGAGGACCGCCCCGGGCAGCGCCAGCACCGACCAACCGGAATGCAGATCGCCGAACGCCAGCATCGTCAGCAGGAACGCGCCGGAGTACGTCGCGCCGCGCAACAGCGCCCAGGTGACCTCACCGACCGCGACGTCACGCGGAGAAAGTGGGGTGGCGAGCACCGCGTCGTACGTGTGCGAGTACTTCATCTTCACGAAGAAGTTGAACGTCGTGTCGAGCAACGACCCGTTCATCGCCGCGATCGCGAGCAAGCCGGGTGCCACGAACGATCGGTACGCAACGACGTGGCCGCCGACATCGAGGTCGCCGACGAGCTTGCCCACGCCGATGCCGATCGACAACAAGAAGAGCAGCGGCTCGACGAAGCCGCTCAAGAAGATGTACCAGATGCGGCGGTAGGCCAACACGTTGCGCTCGACGAGTCGCCATGGCCGCCGCCGCCACCGTACGAACGGCGCACTCAACACCGGGGTCGTGCTGTGCGTCGCGGTCACGAGCTCAACCGCTTCGTGAAGCTCCGCACGCCGAGATATGCACCGACCGCGATGCAACCCACGAGGACGGCCACGTGCACAGCCACGGGCGCCGCGTCGAAATGTCCCGTCGTCGCGGCACGCCCGAGCTCGACTCCGTGCCATAGGGGCGAGAGCACGGCGAGGGGGCGCAGGCCGCTCGGCAGTTGGCTGATCGGGAAGAACGTGCCGGAGAACAAGAACAGCGGCAACACCCCGAGGCGCATGATCATCGGGAACGACGCGTCGGAGTCGACGGTGATCGAGTACGCCGCGAGCAACGCGCAGAACGCGGCCGCGCACAGGCCCGCGGCGGGGACCGCGAGGATCCCCCACACCGACGGCACCGCGCCGAGAAGGGCGGCGACGGCGAGGAAGGCGGCGGCGCCGAGCATGGAACGCAGCGCGGTCCAGAGCACGAAGCCGCCATAGAGCTCACCCGGGCCGATCGGGGTCGCGACGACACCGTGGAACTGGCGCATCCACTTCGCGCCGCCGAGCACCGGCCACAACGATTCCCCCGCGGCCAGCTGCATCGCGCTCGCAACGAGCAGCCCGGGCGCGATGAAGTCGAGATACGTCAGGCCGCCGACCGAACCCGTGTGCGCGCGCACGAGCCCGCCGAGGCCCACACCCATCGCCGCGAGGTACAGCGCGGGCTGCACGAACGTCGTGAAGGCGAGGCCGCGCCACAACCGCGCGTAGACGAGGGCTTCGCGTTCGACGACGCGGAACAGGGGTGGCGTCGACACCGCGCTCAGTCCTCGAGGGTGCGGCCGGTGAGGATCAAGAACACGTCCTCGAGGCTCGCGCGCCGGACGAACATCGAGTCGGAGTCGAAACCGTCGGCGGCGATCGCGCCGGCGGTCGCGTCACCGGCATCGGAGTAGACGAGGGCGCGGTCGGCCAGGACCTCGACCCGTTCCCCGAACCCCTCGAGCTTCGCCGCGGCCGACACGCCGTCGACGTCGATGGGGAGCCGTACTTCCACGACCTCACGCGTGACGTGGTCGGCGATCAACCGGCGCGGGGAGCCCTCGGCGACGATGCGCGCGTTGTCCATGATCACGAGCCGGTCGCAGAGCTGTTCGGCCTCGTCCATGTAGTGCGTGGTCAATACGAGCGTCACGCCGCTGCGCTTGAGTTGATACAGCCGATCCCAGAGCAGGTGACGCGCCTGCGGATCGAGACCGGTGGTGGGCTCGTCGAGGAGCAGGACCTCGGGCCGGTTGATCAGTGAGCGCGCGATCGTGAGGCGGCGCTTCATCCCGCCCGAGAGCGGGTCGACGCGCGAGTCGCGGCGATCGCTCAACTGGACGAAGTCGAGCAGCTCGGTCGCCCGCTCGCGGATCTCCGCCCGAGGCAGGTCGAAATAGCGGCCGTAGATCATCAGGTTGTCCCACACCGTGAGCTCGGTGTCGAGATTGTCTTCTTGGGGCACGACGCCGAGCCGGGACCGGATCGCGGGGCCGTCGTGCGCGGGATCGAGCCCGAGCACCTGCAGCTCACCGCCGGAACGGGGTGAGACGCACCCGATCATCCGCATCGTCGAGGTCTTGCCCGCCCCGTTGGGGCCCAAGAAGCCGAACGCCTCGCCCGGCTCGATCGAGAAGTCGATGCCGTCGACCGCGACGAAGGAGCCGAAGCGCTTCACGAGCGCCCGCGCCTCGATCATCGGAGCAGTCACGGCGAGCGACGCTAGCGGCGCACACGAGGGTGACCTTGCCGATTTCCGCCAACCATGATCAGAATCTGACATCGGCCTGTGGTCGCCGGGCTGGGGCCGCGAGGGCGCCTGCTCGGTACTCGCCGACCGATCACGATTACCGTCGACGCACAGTGCGCGACGTGGACGGAAGCGATTCCCGAATGGCCATCCGCTCGGCAGGTCCGAGATGAGCGGCACCTTCGTCGTTCCCCCGCGCCCGCGCCGATTGCCACGCGTCGAGGGCTGGCCCATGGTCACCGTCGTCCTCGCGGTCGCGGGAGTGCTGGCGATCCTCGCGATCACACTGGGTTGGCGCGGCTCCGACCTGCCGGCGCAGGTCTTCCGCACGGAGCTCTTCCGCCAGGACGGCTTCGTCCTCTGGAACAGCCAATGGTTCGGCGGCCACACGCTCCTCGGTTACAGCGTCATCGCTCCCGCCGTCAGCGCGCCGATCGGCCCGCTCGCGCTCGGCGCGATCAGCGGCATCGCGTCTGCCGTCGTCTTCGAAAGGATCCTGCGCTTCTCGTTCGGCCCGACGGCATGGCTCGGCAGCCTGTGGTTCGCGCTCGGCACCGTCGTCAACCTCATCGTCGGCCGCACCACGTACGCGTTCGGCGTGGCCCTCGCGCTCGCCGCGATCTACGCGCTGCAACATCGCCGGGCCGTCATCGCCGTGGCGTGCGCGATCCTCGCTTCGCTCGCGAGCCCACTCGCCGGCGGGTTCCTCGCGATCGTCGCCCTGGCGTGGGCGGCAGCCCAGCCCGCGCAACGCAAGCCGGCTCTCGCGCTCCTCGCGGGCGCATCCGTGCCGATCGCCGCCATCGCACTGATGTTCCCCACCGCCGGCTCGGAGCCGTACGAACCGTGGGCGTTGATCTGGGACCTCAGCCTCTGCCTCATCGTCGCGATCGCTTTGCGCCGCTACAAGATGGCGCGCTTGGGCGCCGCGCTCTTCGCCCTCGTCGCGCTCGCGTCGTTCGTCGTGCCCAGCGCCCTCGGTGGCAACGTCAGCCGGTTCGATCAATACGTCGCCGGGCCGCTCCTCGCGTGCGCGCTGCTCCCCCGCCGGCGCCTGGTACTCGCCATCCTCGCCGTCCCGCTGCTGATCTGGCAGTGGTTCCCCGCGGTCGACGGGATCGCGTTCGCGCGCACCGACCCGTCGACGCGCTCGAGCTACTACACACCCGTCCTCTCGTTCCTCGAACGCGGGACGACCGCGTTCGGGCGCGTCGAGATCCCGTCGACGTACCGGCATTGGGAAGCGGCGTACGCGGCGCCGCACGTGCTGCTCGCCCGCGGCTGGGAACGCCAGCTCGACATCGCGTACAACCCGATCTTCTACTCCGAGCCGCTCACCGCCGGGACGTACCACATGTGGCTCCACGCCAACGGCGTGGAGTTCGTCGCGCTGCCCGACGCGCGACTCGACAGCTCCTCGCTGGCCGAGCGCGCACTCATCACGAATGGTCTGCCGTACCTCCAGCCGGTCTGGCACGATGCGCACTGGCGTGTGTGGCGGGTCGACGACTTCGGCGGACTCGTCGACGGGCCGGCCACGATGCAGTCGATGTCACCCGACCGCGTGACGCTGCAGGTATCGGGGACGTCCGATGTCGTGCTGCGCGTGCGCGCCACCAGCCATTGGGCGGTACGTCCGGGAGGTTGTGCCGACGCGACCGACGACGGCTGGACGCTCTTGCACGGTCTGCCGCTCGGAACCGTGACCCTCACGCAGTCGCTCGCGGGGACTCCCTGCCCCGACTGAGTCGCGACCCGCAATCAATGCGACGTGTAGTCGATCTCGCCCGCGCCCTTGACCGCGACCGCGAAGCAGAAACAGTGGATCGCTCCGCCGCCGGTCGGCCGCAGGCTGTGCACCTGGTCCGGGGGGATGTAGACGAGATCGCCGGGCGCGACGTCACGCTCTTCGCCGTCGATCGTCATCACCCCGCGCCCCGACATCACGAAATAGAACTCGTGGGTCGGATGTGAGTGCGGGAACACGTAGCCGCCGTTCGCGACCTCGAACTCGTTGACCAGTTCGAGGTGACCACCCTCGGTGAGATCCTTCATCTCGCGCGGATGCACCAGATACCAGACCGGCACCGTGCCGTTGTGCTCGACCTCCGGTTCGACATCAAGGATCGATCGCACGTCCACTGCACGGCCTCCTCGTTCGGTTACGGGCTCGGAATCGGGCGTCACCGTGTGCATCGGCAGCATCGCGGCGTGAGAAGGGCACGTCAATCCGGCCTCCAGCGGCAATACTTCCCGGCGTGCAAGCAAGCCGGATGAGCGCGGGAATCGCGCTCACCGTCGCGGCCGCCGTGGGTGCCGTCGTCGTCGTGGCCAAGCACGATTCGCCGAACAACAACACCGCGACCGACCCCCACCGGGCCGCCGCGTCCACGTCGGCGACAACCCCTCCCCCGTCGTCGACCGCCGCCCCGACGTCGACCGTCCCGGCCACCACGACGACCACCACCGCCCCGCACCGCGTGGCCGACGACTTCGTGCTGACCCACGTCACGACGATCAACGGGCGGATCTCGCCGAAGTCCGTCGACGCGACCGACACCGGACTCGTGTTCGCGCAGAACATGATGTACCAGCACACGATGACCGTCTACGACGCCGCCACCGGTGCTCTCGTCAAGACGATCCCCGACGGTGTCGATCTCGCGCAGTTCGGGATCGCGGGCCATCCCGGCGTGTCGCGCGGTGCGCCGGTGGAGGCCGCGGCCGACTACGCCCACAAGTACATGTTCGCGAGCAATTACTCGATGTACGGCGCGAACTTCGGGCCCGAAGGCTCCGACAATTGCAGCGGTCCGGGCGGGCTGAGCCCGAGCTACGTCTACCGGGTCAGCCTGAAGACGCTCACCATCGACAAGGTCGGCCAGGTCGGCATGGTGCCGAAGTACGTGGCTGTCACGCCCGACGACAAGTACGTGCTCGTCAGCAACTGGTGCAGCTACGACCTCAGCGTCCTCGACTACGAAACGCTGCACGAGGTCCGGCGCATCCACCTGGGCGCGTATCCACGGGGCATCGCCGTCGACGGAGCCAGGCACGTCGCGTACGTCGCGGTGATGGGCAGTTTCGACGTAGCTCGCATCGACCTGCAGACGTTCGCGTTGTCGTACTTCCGCGGCGTCGGTAACTCACCGCGTCATCTCGTGTTGTCGAACGACGGCAGCCGCCTGTTCGTCACGCTGAACGGCGACAACCGCGTGGTCGCCGTCGACACCGCGACGGGCCAGGTGGTCGAGCGCACCGCGACGGGGACCCAGCCCCGGAGCATGGCCATCTCGTCGGATGGTCAGGCGCTGTACGTCGTGAATTACGCGTCGAACACCGTGTCGGTGCTCAAGGCCTCCGATCTCAGCGTGGTGCACACGTTCGGGGTTCCCGATCACCCGATCGGCATCGCCTACGAACCCACGCAGCACCGGGTGTGGGTCGCGTGCTACAGCGGCGCGATCCTCGTCTTTGCCGCCTGAACGGGACCTGAACGGGGCCGGGACCAAGGAGGCACGGGCTCGACGCCCGGCTCGTGCAACCTTTGTCCCAATCCTTACCGACCTCAGAGTTGACCCTCATTCGAAATGACGATGATTGTTGTCATGAGTACTTCCCCCCAGAGCCGCCGCCTCCGCCGGGACCGGGACGCCGGGCTGCTCCGGATCGGCCAGCTGACCCGCTGGTCGCTGGTCGGCGCCCTGACCGGGACCGGCATATTCGCCGGCCTCGCCGCCGAGGCCGGCGGAGCGACCACCAAGGCCGCGAAGACGACCACGAGGCCGGCCGTCACGAGACCGACCAGCGTGAAGTCGACGAGCACGAGGTCCACGAGCACGAAATCGACGGCCGCGGCCCCGACCACGTCCGGCGGCGGTTCCTCCCCCGCGGTGACATCGGGAACGGCGGCGACCTCGGCGGCGACGACCCCCGCTACCGCGCCGGCGACCACGACGACCACCCAGCCTCCCGTGGTCTACGTGCCGGACACGTCACAAGCATCGGTGTCGATCGTCTCCGGAGCTTCGTGATGGGCGCGCTCGTCCCGAACGCGACCCTCTGGTACATCGCGCGCGGGACCGGATTCGTCGCGGTCATCTCGCTCACGATCAGCGTGACGCTCGGGATCATCACGACGATGCGCTGGAGCGCGGCCGAGTGGCCGAGGTTCGTCATCGCGATGCTGCACAAGAACATCTCGCTGCTCGCGGTCGTCTTCTTGGCCGTCCACATCGCGGCGACACTGTTCGACCCGGTTTCACCGGTTCACCTCCTGAACGCGATCATCCCGTTCACCGGTCGGTACCGCCCGCTTGGAATCGGTTTCGGAGTCGTCGCGATCGACCTGCTCGCCGCGCTCGTGATCACGAGCTTGCTACGCAAGCACATCGGCTACCGCGTCTGGCGGGCGGTGCACTGGGGCGCGTACGCGTGCTGGCCCGTCGCGATGCTGCACGGCCTGAACGCGGGCTCCGACGTCAGCACGCCGTGGGCGCGCTCGGTCTACATCGCATGCGCGACCTTGGTGGTCGCCGGGATCGGCTGGCGGGCCACCGCCGCGCTGGTGGCGTCGGCGAAGCGCCCGGCGGGCGCGGTCGCCTACCGGAGTGCCGCCCGATGACCGCCACTGCCCAAGCGTCCGCGACCGCAGGAACCGCAGCGCCGCGGCTCCTCCCGCGGCCGTCGGCTCCTCGCCTCGTCGATCATCTCGGACGTCTGGGCCCGGCCCCGCGGCTCGGACACGAGTTGATCGGCGAGGTGGAGCGGGCCGGTCTGCGCGGACGCGGCGGCGCGGGTTTCCCGACCGCGATCAAGATGGAGGCCGTGCGCCACCGCGGCGCGCGCCTCGTGAAGAGCCGCACGCCGATCGTCGTCGCGAACGGCACCGAGGGCGAGCCGCTCAGCGTCAAGGACAAGACCCTGCTCGTGCACGCCCCCCACCTCGTGCTCGACGGGATGGTCGCGGCCGCACACGCCGTCGGCGCCGACGAAGCCGTCGTGTGCATCGACCGAAACGCGCGACCCGTCTTGCAGGCGGTCGAGCGGGCCATCTCGGAACGGCGGCGCCTCGCCGATGGCATCACCTTGCGAACCGCGGCCACGCCCGCGCGCTACATCGTCGGCGAGGAGACTGCGCTCGTCAACTGGCTGAACGGCGGCGACGCGAAGCCCACCTTCACACCGCCGCGGCCCTTCGAGCGCGGCGTCGACCGTCGACCCACGCTCGTCGACAACGTCGAGACGCTCGCGCACGTCGCGCTCATCGCGCGCTTCGGCGCGAAGTGGTGGCGGAGCGCCGGAACGACGAGCGACCCGGGCACCATGCTCGTGACACTCAGCGGGGTTACGCGGCCGGGCGTCTACGAAGTCCCGCTCGGCACCGGGCTGCGCGACGTCTTGCGCAATGCCGGCGCGCACGACGTGGCCGGCGTGCTCGTGGGCGGATACTTCGGCACGTGGCTCACCCCGCGTCAGGCTGCGATGGTGACGCTGTCGGTCGACGACCTGAAGGCGATGGGCGCCGGGCTCGGGTGCGGCGCGATCGCGGCGCTCCGCACCGACGCGTGCCCGCTCGCCGAGCTCGCGCGGGTCACCCGCTGGCTGGCGAACCAGTCGGCCGGACAGTGCGGATCGTGCGCCAACGGGCTCCCCGCGATCGCCGGCGCGATCGAGCACGTCGCCACGGGCGGAGACCGGAACGGCAACGCGGAGGCGGCGGCCCGGCGCTGGCTCGACATGGTCGCCGGTCGGGGCGCGTGCAAGCTCCCCGACGGCGCGGTCCGCTTCGTCTCGAGCGGGCTCACGGTATTCGCCGATCACGTCGCCGAGCACGCGGCGCACGGCCGGTGCGCGGCGTTCGGTCAACCGGCGGCGCTGCCCGTCCCCCGCGCCGAACGGTCATGGCGATGAAGAAGCGCCGAACGGAGCTGCGCCTCAACCCGATCACGTGCGTCGCCCACGGCCTGTGCGCGGAGCTGTTCCCCGAACGGATCACGCTCGACGACTGGGGCTACCCGATCATCGACTCCAAGCCCATCCCGCCCGAGCTCGAGGAACACGCGCGCCGGGCGACCGACGCGTGCCCGACCCTCGCACTGCTGCTCGAGCGCGTGCGACGCTGAAACGAGACGCGAGCGAGCCGGGCACCGGCCCCTTCGGTGCCGCCTGATCGACCCGCGGTGAGGCAAGATCACGGCCATGCGATTCAGCTACGCCGAGACCTTTTGTGATCCGACGTTCCTCGCGCCGCTCGCGCAGGCCGCCGAAGCGGCGGGTTACGACTCGTTCGTCGTGCCCGACAGCCTCATCTTCCCCGCCGAGTCCGACACGCTCTACCCATACACCGCCGACGGCGACCGCGCCTTCCTCGAGGACAAGCCGATCATCGAACCGTTCGCACTCATTCCCTACCTGGCGGCGCAGACGGAGCGGATCCTCTTCACCACGTTCGTGCTGAAGCTCGCGGTCCGGCCGGTCGTGCTGGTCGCCAAGCAGGCTACGAGCGTCGCGGTGCTGAGCGAGGACCGCCTTCGGCTGGGCGTCGGCATCAGCCCGTGGCCCGAGGACTTCGCGGCGATGGACGTACCGTGGGAGCGACGCGGCAAGCGCATGGACGAGATGGTCGACGTGTTGCGCGGCCTCATGACCGGCGACTGGTTCGAGTTCCACGGCGAGGTGTTGGACCTCGAGCGCTGCAAGATCTGCCCGGCGCCGGCGACTCCCATCCCGCTGCTCGTCGGGGGCCACGCCGACGTGGCGCTACGCCGCGCCGCGCGGGCGGGCGACGGTTGGATCCACGCGGGCGGCGATCCTGCGGAGCTGGGCAACATGGTGAAACGCGTGCACGCGTTGCGCGCCGAGTACGGGCGCGCGGCCGAGCCGTTCGAGGTACACGCCATCTCGCTCGACGCCTTCTCGGTCGACGGCGTGCACAAACTCGAAGACCTCGGTGTCACCGACGTGATCGTGGGCTTCCGGTACCCGTACACGGTCGACCCCGACACGCAGCCGCTGCAGGAGAAGATCGACCTCCTCGGCCGCTTCGCCGACTCGGTGATCGCCAAGGTGTGAACGCGCCTACGAAGGGGCGTCGTAGACGTCCTTGCCGAAGCACGCGAGACCGGGCGCGCCGGCGAAGCCGAGATGTGAGAGCCCGAACACGTCCTCCAGGCTGCAGAGCAGCGCGTAGTGGTTGTACGGCGTCGGATCGGTCGTGCCGCCCCGCACGCGCGCCGACAACACGAGCGTCCCGATCCGGCCGCCGCCGGGACCACCGAGCCCCGGCTTCGCCACGTTCGGCGCCGGAGGCGTATGACAACACGCAGCCGTGCTCGCGATTCCCGCCTCGTCGAAGGTGATGACGAGCATGCCGTCGGCCTTGTAGGCCGGCGACGCGAGGATCTTCGGCACTTCGGTCGACAAGAAGCGATCGGCCGAAACGAGCCCTCCGGGTTCGCCGTCGACGCAGGGTTCGTCGTGGCCGTCATGGCACACGTTCGGCGTGATGAAGGCGAGATCGGGGGTCGTGGCCACCGACCTCAGGTCGGTCGCCAGCGCGGTGTAGTCGACCACGTTCTTGGTGCACGTCGGCGAGTCGATGATCGAGTGGAAGTAGACGAACGGGTCGTGGCGCGTCGCGTACATATCCCCGGGCTTGGGCGCGATCGTCGTGTCGTTCGCTCCGATCGCGGGATGCCGGCACGGCGTCTTCATGTCCTCCATGTAGCCCCGCCAGGTCTTCCCGGCCGCGGTGAGCTGGTCCGCGATCGTCTGCACCGACTTCGGGTACACGCAACCCTGCCCGAGCGCCTGGCCGTACTCGGCCGTACCCGTCTGCGCGAACTCGCTGTAGGTAATGCAATCGCTCTGCGTCGCCGAGTTGGGCGACTGACCGCTGATCTCCGCGATGTAGTTGTCGAGGCTCACGTGCCCGATGCCGTAGTACTGCGTCAGCAGCTTGCCCTGCGCGGCGAGTGTGGTGTTGAGGTAGCGCGCGGGCGAGCTTGCACCCCACGACGTCGCGTAGTCCTCGTTCTCGAGGTTGATGACGAACACGTGACCGATCGGGCGTGATCCGGATGCAGTGGTGGTGATGGTCGTGGTGGCGGCGGCGGTACCGGCGCCGGTCGACGCGGGCGCCGATGGTTTCGACGACGACGAACACGCACCGAACGCGAGGACACAGCTCGCGAGCGCGACAGCCGCCGCGATACCTCTTGTCGTCACCGGAGTGCTCATGGCCGGAGCTTGTCGCCGCCATCGGCAGGGCGCAAAGCCGACCGGCGATGGTGCCGGGGTCGGCCCGGTGGGTAGCGTCGCGGCGGAATCGTCCACCACCGCCGCATGTCGCCCGGAGGGCACCCATGGACTATCGACGCCTCGGCCGAACCGCGTTGCGCGTCAGCCCGATCTGTCTCGGGACTATGAACTTCGGACCGCTCACGAGCGAGCCCGACGCATACGCCATCATGGATCGCGCGCTCGAGCTCGGCATCAACTTCTTCGACACCGCGAACCGCTACGGAGGGCCGAAGGGCCCGGGCACGACCGAGGAGATCCTCGGGCGCTGGTTCGCCCAGGGCGGCGGGCGGCGCGAGAAGGTCGTGCTCGCGACCAAGGTGTTCGGCCCGATGACCGAATGGCCCAACGACGGCGGGCTCTCCGCCCGCCACATCCGCGCCGCGTGCGACGAGAGCCTGCGCCGGCTCAGGACCGACCACATCGACCTCTACCAGATGCACCACGTCGATCGGGCCGCGTCGTGGGACGAAGTTTGGCAGGCGATGGAAACGCTCGTCACCCAGGGCAAGATCCTCTACGTCGGCAGCAGCAACTTCGCGGGCTGGCACATCGCGCAGGCGAACGAAGCCGCCAAGTCGCGCCACTTCCTCGGGCTCGTCAGCGAGCAGAGCCTCTACAACCTCGCGTCCCGCACGATCGAGCTCGAGGTGCTTCCCGCGTGTCGCAACTACGGGCTCGGCGTGATCCCGTGGAGCCCGCTCGCCGGCGGCATGTTGGGCGGCATGGGCACCACCGGCGACACCGCGCGCCGCAAGAGCGTGCAACCGCGGTACGAGCGCGTGCGCCCGCAACTCGAACGGTGGGAGAAGTTCTGCGCCGACCTGGGGGAGGAGCCCGCTGCCGTCGCACTCGCCTGGCTGCTGCACCAAGAGGGTGTGACCGGACCGATCATCGGCCCTCGCACGATGGAACAACTCGTCGGCGCGTCATTGCGCGCGCTGGATCTCGCGCTCGACGCCGACGCGCTCGCAACGCTCGACGAAATATTCCCCGGCCCGGGCGGTCCCGCGCCCGAGGCGTACGCCTGGTAGCAACCGAACCGAGCAGAACCACGGAGCGATCGATGGACGTCTACGAAGCGCTGTACACGACGCGCGCCATGCGCCGCTGCAAACCCGATCCGATCCCGATCGACGTGCAGAAGCGCATCCTCGACGCGGCCGTGCGCGCCCCGAGCGGCGGCAACACCCAGAACTGGCGCTTCATGCTGGTCGACGCGCCCGACGTGAAGGCCAAGCTCGGCCCGATCTACCGCGACTGCCTGAGCCTGCTGTGGGCGACGATCTACAAGGAGCGCCTCGAGATCGCGAACGCGGATCCGTCCGACGCCGACAACGACCAGATGCTCCGGGTCCAGCGGTCCGCGCAACATCTCGCCGACCATTTCGAGCAATACCCGCTGTTGTTGTTCAGCTTCGTGCAGTTCGACCCCTCGGGCGGATCGATCTTCCCCGCGACCTGGTCGGCGATGCTCGCCGCGCGGGCCGAAGGCGTCGGGTCGTCGCTGACGAGCGTCTTCATGTTCCAAATCGACCCGGTGCTCGAGATCCTCGGCATCCCGAAAGCGCAAGGTTGGCTGTTCTCGTCGTGCGTGACCTTCGGCTACCCGACCGGGAAGTGGGGCGTCGCCCCCCGGCGCCCGGTACACGAGGTGTCGTATCGCAACCAGTGGGGAGAATCGGTGGGGTTCGACGTGCCGGAGCCGTTGTGGCCCTGAGCCGGCGCGACCGGAGCGGTCCACGACGGCCGTAGCCTCGCGATACCGAGTCTTCGTCCAGAAAGCTCACAGCCCGCTCCCATTCGCGCCGACCAGAATCGCAACACACGCGCCACCCCCGGGCGCGAACTCACGAACTCGAGGCACGACCGATGAGTGAATCGGACCAGACGTGGAACGCGGACGACCGCGGCCCCGAACCCGCCAACCCCAGTTGGCCGCAGTACACCTGGCCGCCCGTGGTGTCCGAGGCGTCCACACCCGGTACCCCGGCGGAGTCCGGAGCGCCCGAGCCGTGGCCATCGGTCTCGTGGCCGCCCGTCCAACCCGACCCGCCTGTCCAAACGGACCCGACAGTGCCGTACCCGACGGTTCCCGCGACGGGGCCCTACGCCTCGGCTCCGTACTCCGGCGATCCGTACTCGGGCGGCCGTGACGCGGCGTGGACCCCACCGCCGCCGGGATGGGGCGGCGCCGGGCCGACCGGTTCTGCCGCGTGGCCTCCGGTCCCGCCGGTGCCGCCGGTCGCGACCGCGCCGACAGCACCCCACGCTCCGACGAAGGCCCGTCGCGGCGTGGCCGCGCTCGCCGCCCTCGCGCTCGTGCTCGCCTCGGCCGGCGTCGGCGCGGGCGTCGCCATCGCGGTGCACAACAACTCCGACACGCGCAGCTTCAGTGCCGACACGACACCGTCGGGCAACGGCGGACTCGGCAACAACGGCGGCTTCGGCAACAACGGAACGTCCGGCAACAACGGAACGGGAACCGTCCCCTTCGGGTCCGGAACCCTCGATACGAACGCCATCGCCGCCAAGGTCGATCCCGCGCTGGTCAACATCAACACCACCCTCGCGCAGGGTCGCGCCGCGGGTACCGGCATGCTCATCTCGTCGACCGGAGAGATCCTCACCAACAACCACGTCATCGCCGACGCGACGCGCATCAGGGTGACCATCGGCGGTACCGGCGCGACCTACGACGCGAAGGTCGTCGGCTACGACGTGACCGAGGACGTCGCATTGCTGCAGATCACCGACAAGGTCTCGAACCTTCCCACCATCACGTTCGGCGACCCGTCGAAAGTCCAGGTCGGTGATCCGGTCGTCGCGATCGGTAACGCGCTCGGACAAGGCGGGACACCGAAGGCCTCGCAAGGCCACGTGACCGCGCTCGATCAGCAGGTGACCGCGGGCGACGAGGGCGGGACCCAAGAAACGCTCGAAGGAATGATCCAGATCAACGCGCCCATCCAACCGGGCGACTCGGGCGGTGCGCTCGTCGACGCCAGCGGCAAGGTCATCGGGATGAACACCGCGGCCGCGGGCGGCGGGCAGTTCAACGCCCGGGTCGGCTCGAACGTCGGGTTCGCGATCGCGATCGACAACGCGGTCGGCATCGTGAGTCAGATCCGCAGCGGCACCGAGACCGACAAGGTCCACATCGGCGACCGCGCGCTGTTGGGCGTACAGGTCCAGGATCTCAACGGACAGAACTCGCAGGCGACCTCGGGTGCCCTGGTCGTCGGCGTACAGCCGAACACCGGTGCCGCCGACGCGGGCATCCAGACCAACGACGTTCTCACCACACTGAACGGCAAGCCGATCACCGACTCCGCGTCGCTGCGCCTCGGCCTGGTCAAGTTCCATCCGGGCGACTCGGTCAGCGTCGGCTGGGTCGACACCTCGGGGAATTCCCACACCGCCGACGTGAAACTCGTCGTCGGCCCGCCGCTCTGATCGACGTCGACAACGAGAACGGCCACCGGAGCATCGTCGCCTCCGGTGGCCGTTTCGCGTTCTGCTAGTGGAAACCGCCCGTCGTCGTCGTCGTCGTGTCCGCCGACACCTGAGCCGACACCAGCGCACTGTGCGAGTCGACCGAACCGTCGGCCCGCAACGAGTCGACGCGGTACTGGTACTCGACCCCCGGCTTCACCGACGAGTCGGTGAAGCTGAGCGCGTCGGCGCTCTGCATCATCACCCGACTCTGATCGTCACCGATCCGGACCAGGAGGTAGCTGGCGTGGTCGGCGTTCGCCGACGCGGTCCACGTGCACGAGATGCTCGTTGCGGACGGCGCGCACGTGATCGACAACGACTCGGGGTTGTTGTTGTCGCCGTCGTGGTACACGGACGTGGGGGTGGTGCCGTTCCCGTCACCGTTGTGGTTCTCGGTGGTTCCGTTGTCGCTCTTGGAACCACCCCCGTCGTTCGTGCCGCTTCCGTCGTGCGTGGTCGGGGTCACGTTCCCGTCGCCGTTGCCGCGGTTGGCGTCGCCATTGCCGTCACCGTGGTGCTCGGCGACGGTCGTGGGGGTCACGATCGCGCCCGATCCGTCGCCCGCGTGCGCGTCACCGGTGCCGTCGAGCGATTCCTTGGGCACGCTGGTCGTGGTGTCGGCTTCGACCGCGGTCGTCGTGGTGGGTTCGCCGCCCGCGAGCATCCCGTCGTTCGACCCGTGGTGGGCGGGGTCGGGCATCGAGAACGGCGTGACATCGCCGACTGCTTTCGCCATCACGTGCTGGACCGGCCCGGGCAGCACGCCGGCCGCACCGGCGCCGGTCGTCGCGGCCGCCGCGACACCCACGCCGAGGGCGAGCTTGCCGGCCACGCCGAGACCGGCCAGGAATCCCTTGATCTGCATTCCGAACTTCCTCCACTTGGCACCAGGGGGCTGGACAGTGGAGATGCCGCCCGCCGCGATCGCCGCCGCGAGCATGGGAGAAGGGGTGGGAACCGCTTCCGCCGAGGCCCGGAGATCTGCAATGAACGACGCCAGGCCCGCGTCGTCCCCAGTGCGGGATGTACCCGCCAGCAGGGCGTCGATGGCGTCGTCGTCGAAGGAACCGGGTCGAGGCATCTCGTACCCGTCATCGCCAACGGGGCTCATAGGGGTACGCCCTCCCGGTCGACGATCCGCCGCAGCGCCTCGAAGGCTCGCCGTTGCAGCTGTTTCACCGCGCCGCTGCTCTTGGCGAGGACCTCGGCCACCTGATCGACGGTGAGATCACCGAGGATGCGCAAGAGCACGACCTCGCGCTGATCCGGGGCGAGTCGGGCGCACAGATCGCTGACTCGATCGGCCGATATCGCCCGCAGCGCTTCGGCTTCGGCCGATGCGTCGGGCCCCGGGCATCCGGGGTCGGCGGTGGCCATCCGACCGAGGCGTTCGATCGATCCCTCGTCGAGCATGTCGGGCGCGGGGCGGCGGGACCGGCGGCGGCGCTCGTCCTGCAGCCGGCGATGGGCGATCACGAACACCCACGAGCGAAAGTTGGCCTCGGTGCCCGAAAACGTGCCGATGTTGCGAAAGACCGCGAGGAACACCTCACTCGTCAGGTCGTCGACCTCCCGGGCACCCTGCAGCCGGAGGTAGCCCGCGACGCCCGGCGCGAGCCATCGGTAACAACGGTCCCAGGCCGACGGCCGGCCCGCTTGCACCTCGGCCAGGAGTGCGTCGAAGGCCTCGACACCCCCACGGGACGACCGGGGCTGCTCCGATTCCACGGTCGCCTATCGGCGCCGGCAGCACCGGGCTGGAGCCGCGCGCCGCCACGGCCCGCCCGCGTACGCGAACCTGGGGGATGCGACCGCCGCGAACCACCCCGGTTGCCCACGGGCGGCTGGGCCCGGGCGAGCTCGCCGAAGCCGTGGTGCTCGCCGACGTCGCCCTCGCCCTCACGGTCGTCGGCCAGGTCGTGCCGTTCGGCGGCGCGCTGCTCGCGGCGGCGATCGTCCCGCTGGCAGTGGTCGCGGCGCGCCATCGGCTGCGCGCGGTCGTGACCGGGACGATCGCGGCATCGGCGGTCGGGTTCTTGGTGATCGGAAGCGCGGCGTTCACGTCGATGGGCGCGTGCGCGGCGCTCGGCGCGCTCGTCGGCGCGGCCGACCGGCGCGGCTGGAGCCGACGGCGCACGACGGTGTTCGGGCTCGCGGTCTACGGGCCGACGGGTGCGGCGATCCTCGACGTCGCCCTCTTCGTGTTCTCCGGCCTGCGCAAGCTCATCCTCGACCAGGTTCGCAACGGCTGGCGCGGGCTGTTCCACCTGATGCGCAACCTCGGGCTCGTGCGGATCGCGCGACCCGGTGAACACTTCGTGACCTGGGTCGTGCGCGACTGGTGGGTGAGCGTTCCGCTCACCTTCTTGTTGTTGTTGTGGTTCGGGATCTGGCTCGCGCAGGGTCTCTCGACTCCCGCATTGCGCCGCGTGCGCGGCGCGTTCGGCGACGCGTTCGTCGAAGCCGACGTCGTTGAATCTGCGGGCGATGCCGCGGTCGATCGGCCCCTGGCCCCGGAACCGTTGCCGGCCTCGTTGCGCGGTGTGCGCTATCGCTACCCGAACGCGCCGGGCGACGCCCTCGTCGATGTCACACTCGACCTCGAACCGGCGGAGGTGACCGCGATCGTCGGCGCGAACGGCTCGGGAAAGTCGACACTCGCGCGCATCCTCGCCGGTCGGCGCGCGCCGAGCGGCGGTGAGATCGAACGGCCCGGTCGCGGTCGGGCTCGGAGAACGCGGCGGAACGGCGATCGTGTCGCAGCGCCCCGAAGCCCAGGTGCTCGGGGTCCGCGTGCGCGACGACGTGGTGTGGGGGATGCCGCATCCGGAGCGGGTCGACGTCGACTCGTACCTCGACCGCGTCGGGCTGCGCGCCTTCGCCGATCGAGAGACGTCGACGCTGTCCGGCGGCGAGCTGCAACGACTCGCAATAGCCGCCGCGCTGGCCCGCGCGCCGCAGGTCCTCATCTCCGACGAGTCGACGGCGATGGTCGACGCGGCCGGCCGTGCGCTCCTCGTCGAGCTCTTTCGCAGCCTCGCGCACGACGACGGTCTGGGCGTCGTGCACGTGACCCACCGCGCCGCGGAAGCCGCGGCTGCGGACCGCACCGTCACGCTCGCGGCGGGTCGGGTCGTCGATGCTCCCGCGCGCTTGCGTACCGAAGATGCGATCGCGACGCTGGACCGGCGCGCCGCGGTGAAGCTCGGCCCGCCGCTGATCACGCTCGAACACGTCGGGCACGTCTATTCGCGCAACACGCCCTGGTCGAACCGCGCCCTCACCGCCGTCGACCTGACGATCCGCGAAGGCGAGGGCATCGTGGTCGTCGGGCACAACGGTTCGGGCAAATCGACATTGGCGTGGATACTCGCCGGTCTGCTCGGCCCGAGCGAGGGCGCGGCCAACCTCGGCGGCCGTCCGATCGTCGAACAGGTCGGGCGGGTCGGCTTGTCGTTCCAACACGCCCGGCTGCAGCTTCTCCGGCCGACGGTCGCCGACGAGGTGGCCACGGCCGGAGGCGTCGGCGAGAGCGCGGCGCGCGCCGCGCTGGCCTCGGTCGGCCTCGACCCGGCCGAGTTCGCCAACCGGCGGGTCGACGAGTTGAGCGGCGGGCAGATGCGCCGCGTCGTACTCGCAGGCGTGCTCGCCTCCCGACCGCGCGCGATCGTGCTCGACGAGCCTTTCGCCGGACTCGACGCGACCGGGCGCGCGGAGCTCGACACCGTGCTCGGCGAGTTGCGGCGCACCCACGACCTCGCGCTCGTGATCGTCTCGCACGACCGCGACCTTCCGGCGGGGCTCGTCGACCGGATCGTCGAGCTCGAAGCCGGGCGCATCACGCGTGACGAACCCCTCGAGGACATCCTCCCCGAGGCTCAGCCATGAACCGGCTCCCCGAGGCTCAGCCATGAACCGGCTCCCCGAGGCTCAGCCATGAACCGGCCCGCAGCCGGCCGCGTCGTCGCCGCGCGACCGCCCAAGGCGCGCCGCGAGACGGAGCTCACGTTCTTGCGCCTCGTCCCGGGAACCTCGCCCGTGCACCGACTCTGGGCGGGCACCAAGCTGCTCGTCGCGGCCGAGCTCGCCCTCATGGTGTCCATCTCGCCGACCTGGCCGATGGTGGGCACCGCGGCGGCCGTCGTCGGGCTGGAGCTCGTCGTGGCCCGCATCCCCCTCGGCGCGTTCCCCCGCCTACCCAACTGGATCTTCGGCGTGTTGGCGGTCAGCGCGCTCTTGAGCATGTGGTCGAGCCAGGAGCCGATCACGCGCGTCGGAGGGATCGCGCTGAGCATGGGCGCGCTCAACGAGTGGGCCCTGTTCACAGCGCTCGCGATCGTGCTCGTCGTGTCGGGCGCGCTCATCGGGTGGACCACTCCCCTGGGCGAAGTCGCGCCCGCGCTCGAACGGCTGGGCCGGCCGCTGCGCCGGCTGCGCCTGCCCGTCGACGAGTGGATCATCGCGATCGCGCTCGCGATCCGGTGCCTGCCGCTGCTCATCGACGAGATCCGCATACTGGGCGCGGCCCGACGGCTGCGGGCCCAGGCGGCCGGCGATGTACGCGAGACGCCACGCGCCGCGATCCGCCAGGCGCTGATCGAGACCCACGACCTGCTGTCGACGGCGATCGTGGTGTCGATCCGGCGGGCGCGAGACCTCGCCGACGCCATCGTCGCCCGCGGCGGGCTCCATGCGGGCGGCAATCTCCCCGGTGCGCGCTTTCGGGTCGCCGACGTGATCGTCCTCGCCGCCACGACCGCATTGTGCGTCGTGGCGCTCGCAGTGCTACATCTCTGAGCATGCAACACGTCCGGCTCGGAAACACCGGCCTGCAAGTGTCCCGGATCTGCCTCGGCACGATGACCTTCGGGTTGCAGGTCGACGAGGCATCGTCACGCGCCATCCTCGACAAGGCCGCGAACGACGGCATCACCTTCCTCGACACCGCCGACGTGTACCCGCTCGGCGGCGACCTCTCCACGGTCGGGCACACGGAGGAGATCGTCGGCCGCTGGATGTCGGGCAAGCGCGACGACTACGTCGTCGCGACGAAGTGCTTCGCGCCGACCGGCCGCAATCCGTGGGACATGGGCAACAGTCGCCGCCACATCATGGATGCGATCGACGCGTCGCTGCGCCGGCTGAAGACGGATTTCGTCGACCTCTACCAGCTGCACTTCGACGACCCCGGCGTCCCGCTCGACGAGACGCTCGGGGCCCTCGACGATCTCGTCCGGGTGGGCAAGGTCCGCTACGTCGGGTGCTCGAATTTCCTCGCCTACCGGCTGGCCCGCGCGCTCGGCCGCAGCGAAGTGCTCGGGCTGGCGCGCTTCGTCTCCGTGCAACCGCGCTACAACCTGTTGTTCCGCGAGTTCGAACGCGAGCTGTTCCCGCTCTGCGTCGACGAGGGCATCGCCGTGATCCCGTACAACCCGATCGCGGGCGGGATGCTGTCGGGCAAGCACGACCGCACCAAGGCGCCCGACGAGGGAACGCGTTTCACGCTGGGCAACGCGGCCAAGACGTACCAGGACCGCTACTGGCACGACAACGTGTTCGACACGGTGGACGAGCTCGTGAAGATCGCAGGTGAAGCGGGTATTGCGTTGCCGACGCTCGCGGTCGCGTGGACGCTCCGCCACCCGGCGGTCACCGCTCCGATCGTCGGCGCGAGCCGTCCGGAGCAACTCGACGCGACCATCGCCGCGGTCGACACGCACCTCGACGACGATCTCGTCGAGCGGTTGAACGAGGTCACTGCCGCGTACCGGCGAGGTGACGCGCCGCGTTAGCGTGCGCGCCATGACCGATATCGCCGTCCCGTTCTTCTGCTCGCTTCCGGCGTCCCCGCCACCCTGGCCGGGAATCGTCGTGGTGATGGAGGGCGACGGCATGAAGCCGCAACTTCTGCGCGTGTGTCAACGACTCGCTGCGGAGGGCTACGCGGTGGCGGCGCCCGATCTCTACTGGCGTTTCGGCGGCAGCAATCCGGAGGCCGGTGACAACTCCTTCGGCCGGCTCCACCACGCCGACGGACGCGCCGATATCGTCGAAGTCGTGAGCCGGCTGCGCGGCTTCGGCGCCGAGACCGTCGGCATCGTCGGCTTTTGCATGGGCGGCGGCTACGCATACATGGCCGCGGTGTCGGGAGTCGACGTCGACGCGGCGGCTTCCTTCTACGGCGGTGGCATCGCGCAGCATCTCGGCGACCCGTACTGCCCGCTGCTCTGCTTCTTCGGCGGCCGCGACGAGTGGATCCCGCGCGACGAGATCGCCCTCGTCGAAAACAGCCATCCCGGTCAGGTGATCGTCTACGAAGACGCCGGTCACGGCTTCATGCGCGACGGGTCCTCCAGCTTCGACGACGCCGCGGCGACCGACGCGTGGGCCCGCCTCCTCGAGTTCTTTGCCGTGCACCTGCGCGTCACCACCTGATCGCACCCGTTCACGGACGCAACGATCTACAGAGTCGCAGCGCAGTATCTGCACAGGGCATGATGAGGCGCGCATGGTGAACGTCGTCGACACGCCGGAACCCTCGTCGGTGCGGACCGCCGGCGGACGTGCCGTGGGCTATTACGCGTACGGCGACCCCGGCGGCACTCCGGTCGTGGCGCTGCACGGGACTCCGGGGTGCGGCGCGGGCTTCGCGTGGGCAGACGAGCGAGCGCGGTGCGCGGCATCCGGCTCCTCGCCCCGGACCGACCCGGAGTCGGCTGCTCCGACCCCTGGGAACGAGGCCTCGGCCGCAGCGTCACCGACTACCCACCGGCGTTGGGTGCGTTCGCCGACGCGCTCGGCATCGACACGTTCTCGGTCCTCGGCTATTCGGGCGGCGGTCCATACGCGCTCGCGGCGGCGCGCGCCCTCCCCGACCGTGTGCGGGCTGCGGCCGTCGTGTCGGGCGCGGGTCAGGTCGGTGTGTGGGCGTCGCTCCGCGACTTCGAGATCACCGACCGGCGGCTGACCCAGCTCTCCGACCACGTTCCCGCGCTCGCCCGCGCGGTGTTGTCGATTTCGGCGCGCGCCGCGCGCGTTGCCCCGAAGGCCTCGTTGCGGTTCGCGCAGTTCGAGATGTCGAACGCCGATCGCGCCGTCATGGCGCAGTTTCCGTCAGCGCGCGCCGCGCTCGCGGTCTTCAGTCAGGCCTGCACACGCGGCGCCGACGGCATGGTCGCCGACTTTGTCGCGGTCGGCAGGCCGTGGGGATTCGCAGTCGAGGAGATCACGGTGCCGGTGCGCTGCTGGCACGCGACCGACGACCGCATCGTCCCGCCGCGACATACCGACGAGCTCGTCCGGCGCATTCCCGGCGCCCGGCTCTCGCTATGGGACGGCGAAGGCCACCTCGCGATCATCGACCATGCCGGCGAGATCCTCGACGATCTCATCGAGACCGCGCGCGGTCGCCGCTGAACCCGCCCTATCCCGTGGGCGGGCGGGCGAAGTGCTTGCTGAGCGTCTCCATCTGCCCTTGATAGTTCGAGCCGATGCCCTGGCCGTACAACCGTGCCGGCGCCTCGAGCATCTGCTCGAACGTGAGCTTGCAGACCCGCTGATGGTGCTCGATCATGAAGGGGACGTCGTGCGCGCGCACTTCGAGCGCAGCCCGCGACCCCACCGAGTGGCCTCCGGGATCGAAGCCGAAGCCCGGGTCGAAGAATCCCGCGTAGTGCGTACGGAGCTCGCCGCTCGTCGGGTCGTACGCCGTCATCTCCGACGCCAAGGTGGGCGGGATGCACACTGCTTCGTTGCTCATCAGGAGATAGAAGCGCTGCGGCGTGAGCACGACCCGATCGCCTTCTTCGTGCTTGACCGGTTCCCAGAACGCTTCGGGGTCGACGGGTGAGGCGGCGGCCTTGGCCACGTCGAGCAGCGGCGCGTTGTCGCGGGCGCGATGACCGACGTAGCCCTCGGCGTCACCGTGCAAGTCGAGCCCGAGGAACAAACCACCGCCGAACGCGAGCTTGGAACCCGCGACGGGCGCACCGTGCTCGAACAGCAGCGGCTGGTCGTCGTGGAACGCGCGCACGTCGTCGTCGGAGAGCAACGCCGACCCGACCGACAAGCGGAGCTGGTTGAGCGAGAGGTCTTCGCGCACGCGCACCGGGAACGAGAGCGGCACCACCTCGAGGTACAGCGGACCGTCGTAGCCCGCGGCGATCTCGTCGAAGCGGTAGCTCTCGTCGGTGATCACGCGCGTGAACACGTCGATGCGCCCGGTCGAGCTCTTGGGGTTGGCCTTCCCCCGGATCATCGGTGGCAGCGAGAGCCGTTCCTTCAACGGGATGAGATACGGGCGTTTGGTCTCGAGCACCACGCCGTCCTTGCGCAGGTCGAGCTCGTCGATCACGTAGTCCTTCACCCGCCGCTCGACCGACTGCCGGCCGGGCAGGAAGCTGCAGCGGATGCGGTAAGCCACCTCGCCGAGCCGCAGGTCGAGGCTCGCGGGCTGCACGTTGTCGCCGGGGATCGTGAAACGGCCGGCGTCGATGACCCGCGCCGCGATCGCGCGCTCGAGGTACTGGCACGGGAGCACACCCGTGCGGCCGGCGGGAAGATCGAGATCCACGATCGCTCAGCCTACGCGCGCTCCCCGACACCGGTGCCGGTCGCCTGACGCGTTCCTTGCGTACGATGCGCAAATGCGCGCCACGAAAGTCCTCATCACCGCGGTTGCCGCCGCCCTCGCGTTCGCGGCCTGCGGCTCCTCGTCGAAGTCGTCATCGCCCCAGTCGAGCTCGACGACCTCGACCACCATCGTGGCGGCGCCCGAGGGCCTCCCGGCCTTCTATTCGTTCAGCGAACCGATCCCGACCAAGCCCGGGACCTTGATCAAATCGGCACAGATCGCGGCCCCGAACATCAAGGGCGACGTGTACCGCGTGCTGTACACGTCGACCACCATCGACAACACGCCCACTCCGGTCACGGGCTTGGTCTTCGTGCCGAAGGCGGCCGCGCCCGCCGGCGGCTACCCGGTCGTGTCGTGGGGGCACGGTACCAACGGCATGGCCGACTCCTGCGCGCCATCGCTCACTCCCGACTCGGCCGTTCCGCTGATCAACATGCTCCTCGACAAGGGTTGGGAGGTCACCGCCAGCGACTACCAGGGCGAGGGCACCCCCGGCCTGCTCCCGTACATCGCCGGCGACAGCGCAGCCCGCAACACCATCGACATCGTGCGGGCCGCGCGCAACATGCCCGCGGCCCACGCGAGCGACAACTACGTGGTGTGGGGACACAGCGAGGGCGGCCAGACCGCCATGTTCACCCTGCACATCGGGACCACCTACGCACCCGAGCTGCACATGAAGGGAGTCGTGGCCGGCGCGCCGCCGTCGCAGTTCTTCGCGATCTACTCGTTCCTGCAGACGAGCCCGTTCAAGTACTACCTGCTGATGGCCGCGGGCGGTCTGAACACCGCCTACGGCAACGCCGCGGCGCCGCTCGACGAGGTGTTGACGCCCAAGGGACTCGCGCTCGTCAAAGAGCTCGACAAGGGCTGCTCCGGCTACGTGTCCGGCAAGCTCGCCGCCATCCCGATCTCGCAGGTGACGAAGACCGATCCGTTCAAGGTCGCGAAGTGGAAGATCGTGCTCGAGGCCAACGATCCCGGCACCTTCACGGCCAAGAGCCCGGTGCCGCTGCTCATGATCCAAGGCGGCAGCGACGAGCAGATCCCGGTGGCATCGACGCAGCTCCTCGCCACCCACCTCTGCGGCCTGCACCAAGATCTCGAGCGCTGGGTGTATCCGGGCCAGAGCCACGCAGGCGTGATCGGCCCGTCGGCCGGCGACATGATCCACTGGATCGCCGACCGCTTCGCCGGCGCCGCGAACCCCGACCCGTACGCACCCAACGGCCTGGCCAACATCGACGTGAAGACGTGTGCGTAACCTGACGCTAACGTCAGGGAACACACCGCCGAGGCCGGCCGAGGGAGCACTTCGATGGAGCTGCCGAAGATCATCAGCGTCGACGACCACGTCGTCGAGCCCGCACACGTCTGGCAGACCTGGTTGCCGCAGAAGTACCGCGAGAAGGGCCCGCGCATCGAGCGCAAACGCTGGGGTCCGTTCTCGCACAAGCCCGGCGCCAAGTACGTCAACACCGAGGACCCCGACGGGCCTCTGGGGCGACGCCTGGTACTTCGAGGACCGGCTCATCTACGTGCACAAGCGCTTCGTGGCGATCCCCCTGGAGGCGACCCCCGACGGCGACCTCGCGCGGTTCGACCGCACGAAGATGGTCATGGAAGCGCTCACGTACGACGAGATGCGTCCCGGCTGCTACGAGCGCGACGCGCGCATCCAGGACTTCGAGCGCAACTGGGTCGACGGCTCGCTTCCCTTCCCCACGTTCCCGCGCTTTTGCGGCCAGACGTTCTACGAGGCTGACGACAAAGAGCTCGGGCTCGCCTGCGTGAAGGCGTACAACGACTGGATGGTCGAGGAGTGGTGCGGGCCGTCGAACGGCATGAACATCCCACTGTGCCTCATGCCGCTCTGGGACGCGGAGCTCGCGGCCGCCGAGATTCGACGCAACGCAGAACGCGGCGTGCGCGCCTTCTGCTTCAGTGAGCTCCCCCACCACCTCAAGCTGCCGACGATCCACAGTGGCGGCTGGGACCCGGTCTTCGCGCGTCTGCAACGACACCGGTGTGACGTTGTGCATGCACATCGGGTCGTCGTCGACGAACCCGGCCGCGTCACCCGACGCCCCCAGCGGGGTTGGAGGCACGCTCGCGTTCAACAACTCGATGGCGTCGCTCGCCGACTGGTTGTTCTCGGCCAAACTCATCGAGTTCCCGAAGCTGAAGCTCGCGTACTCCGAAGGCCAGATCGGCTGGATCCCCTACGTGCTCGAACGCGCGGACACGGTCTGGGAGCACCACGACAGCTGGCAACACTCGAAGGAGCGCATCCCCGAGCCGCCGTCGACCTACTACTACGGCCGCGTCTTCGGTTGCTTCACGGCCGACTACCACGGCTTGCACTCGCTCGGAGAGGTCGGCGAGGACAACATCTGCTTCGAGACCGACTACCCGCACACCGACACGACGTGGCCGACATCGAAGGAGTACGCGCAGAAGATGCTCGCCGACTTCGACGACAAGATCGCGTACAAGGTGCTGAGAGGCAACGCGATCAGGATGCTCGAGCTCGACCGAACCTGACGCCCGAACCTGACGCCGGGGCTAGAGGAACCGTTCGGCGAACTGCTCGACGACGGACCGGCCGCCGGCCGGCCAGCCGCACACGAGATACTCGATGCCGGCCTTGTCCCACGCGTCGACGTTGCTCGCGATCGTGTCGAGGTCGTCTTCGAGCGACAGAGACGACGCGCGCATGATCTCGTCGGGATCGCGACCCGCGGCCACCGCGTGCGCGCTCAACCGCTGCGACTTCGCCGCCATCGACTCCGGCGTTCCCCACGAGTGCCAGACGTCGGCGTAGCGCGCCGCGATCGGCATCATGCGCTTCTCCCCCGACGCGCCGATCCAGATCGGCGGGTGCGGCTGTTGCACCGGACGGGGCAGCAACGTGGCGCCGGTCACCTGGAAGTGCTCGCCCTCGAAGGTGAACGCATCGGTCGTGAGCAGGCCCCGGACGATCTGTACGGCTTCCTCGAACGCGTCGATGCGTGCCTTGAGTGGAGGGAACGGGATGCCGAGCTGGTGGTGCTCCTTGTCGAACCACGCCGCGCCGTAGGCGAGCTCGAGCCGCCCGCCCGAGGCGTGGTCGATGGTGATCGCCTCGGCGGCGTACACCGCGGGGTGGCGGTAGGTCATGCCCGCGATGAGCAAGCCCAGGCGGACGTGCTCGGTGATCCCGCTCCAGGCTGCGAGCGTGGTGCTGCCCTCGAAGCATTCGCCCGGGCCTTCGCCGTACATCGGCTGGAAGTGATCGAAACCCCATATCCCGTCGAATCCGCAGGCGTCGGCGAACTGCGCGCGGCCCGCGACCTCGCTCCAGGGCATCCTCTGTTGGGCGATGTCGAGTCCGAAGCGCAATGGAGCTCCCTCAGCCGAACCGGGTCTTCGGAGAGGCAACGTACCCGGTCGAGCCCAACATCCCACGCCCGTCGCCGGGCGCCGGTATCGGGCGCGCTAGATGTCGACAGCCTCGGCGTCGGCGCGGGTCTTCGGCGCCGTCAGGTTGTCGAAGACGGCCGGGGGCTCACGCCACGGCGACGGAACGCGTCCGGCTTCGGCGTCACGAACCGCGGCCCACACGCGTTCCGCGGTGCACGGTATGTCGATGTGCCGCACACCGAGGTGACCGAGCGCGTCGACCACCGCGCTCTGCACCGCGGGCGTCGATCCGATCGTTCCCGACTCCCCGATTCCCTTCGCGCCGAGCGCGTTCCGCGGGGTTGGCGTCTCGGTGTTCGATGCTTCGAACGACGGCAGCTCGGCCGCGCTGGGCATCGCGTAGTCGGCGAGCGTGGAGGTGAGGGGATTGCCGTCTTGGTCGTAGACGTACTGCTCCCAGAGTGCTTGCGCGACGCCTTGCGCGATACCGCCGTGCTGCTGACCCGCAACGATGAGCGGATTCAGGATGCGGCCGCAGTCGTCGACCGCCACATGGCGAAGCGGCGTGACCCGGCCGGTGTCGAGATCGACTTCGACGACCGCCACGTGCGCACCGAACGGGAAGGTCGCGCCGTGTTGGGAGAACTCGGACACCGCGTGGATCGGCTCGGACTCGGCGAGCTGCGCCCAGGTGAGCGCGCTCGCGGGGACACCGGCCACGCCCACACCACCGCTCATGACGACGATGTCGTCGGGATTGGCCTCGAGCATGGTCGCCGCGACCTCGCGTGCTTTCGCGACGACCGCTTCGGCGGCGTCGAGCACCGCCGAGCCACCGAGCTGCAGTGACCGGGATCCGCCGGTGCCCCCACCGGTCGGGATCTCCGCGGTGTCCGACTGCACGAATTGCACCTGCTCGATCGGGATCTGCAACCGGTCGGCGACGATCATTGCGAACGACGTGGCGTGGCCCTGCCCGTGCGCCGAAGTGCCGACACGGATCGTCGCGGTGCCGTCGGCGTTCACCGTCACCGACCCGTACTCGGCTCCGCCGCCGCCCGCGGTGATTTCCACGTACGCGCTCACGCCGATACCGAGCACGACCCGATCGCCGCGCGCCCTTCGGTCGGCTTGCTCGCGGCGCAGCGCGTCGTAATCGGCGGCGCGCAATGCTTCGGCGAGCGCGAGTGCGTAGTCGCCGCTGTCGTATTCGGTCCGCATGACCGTCGTGTACGGGAACTCGTCGGCGCGCAGGAAGTTCCGGCGGCGCATCTCGGCCGGATCGATGCCGAGCTCGAGCGCGGCGATGTCGACGATCCGTTCGAGCATGGCCGCGGCCTCGGGCCGTCCGGCGCCGCGGAACGCACCCATCGGCGTGGTGTTGGTCAGCGCGACCGCGCACTCGTACGAGATCTTGGGGATGCGATACACGCCCTGCGCCATCATGCGGGTCGGGCCCATGGCGAGCGCGCCACCGAATCCCGCGTAGGCGCCCGCGTCGGCCACGATCTGGCAGCGCATGCCGACGATCGTGCCGTCGCGCTTGCATCCGAGTTGCACGTACTGCACCTGGCCGCGGCCGTGCGGCATCGAGACGAGGTTCTCCGATCGGGTCTCGACCCACTTGACCGGCCGCTGCAGTCGCAGCGCCACTCCGACGGCAACGCTGTGCTCGGGCGCGAACCCGGGTTTGCCTCCGAACGCACCGCCCACGTGCGGCGCGACGACGCGCAGCCGGGCCGGATCGAGATCGAACGCCGGAGCGACACGATTCGCGAAGCCGTGCGGCATCTGCGTGGACACGTACACGGTGAGGTCGTGGCCCGCGCCGTCGTCGCCGGGGACCACGGCGATCGCATTTCCCTCCATCGGCATGACCGCGATGCGCTGATTCTCGATGCGGGCCTTCACGATCACGTCGGCACCTTCGAGCACGTCGCCCTGGTCGCGGCGCCCGATCGCGGCCGCGAGGTTCGAGCCGAGCTCCTCGAACTGGATCGGCGCATCCGGTGCGAGTGCGGCTTCGGGATCGGCGACGGCGGCCAGCGCGTCGTACTCGACGACGACGGCCTCCGCCGCGTCGGCCGCGGCCGCGCGCGTCTCGCGCGACCACGACGGCGACCGCGTCGCCGACGAAGCGCACCTTGTCCTCCGCGAGCGGCGGGCGCACGCACTGCGCGTTGAGCTGCATCAGGCCTTCGTAGGGCGCCAGACCGAGATCGGCGGCCGTGAACACGGCTACTACCCCGGGGCACGCCCGCGCGCCGTCGGTGTCGATCGAGACGAGGCGGGCGTGCGCGTACGAAGAGCGGACGAAATGCAGATGCAGGACGCCGTCGATCGGGAGATCGTCGACGAACCGGGCCCGGCCCGAAAGCAGGTCCGGGTCTTCGACGCGGCGAACGGCGGTTCCGAGAATCGATCCGGGCATGGTCGGACCCTAGCGACCGGCCGGCGGGCTTCCGACCTGCGGTGGACGG
The DNA here is from genome assembly GCA_963812205.1 of uncultured Actinomycetes bacterium. Classification (GTDB taxonomy): domain Bacteria; phylum Actinomycetota; class Acidimicrobiia; order IMCC26256; family PALSA-610; genus PALSA-610. Next base: position 70,956 of record CAWEUJ010000002.1, on the reverse strand, counting down.
GCGAACGCCGCGATCTGCGCGACGATGGATGCCCTGTGAGCACCACGACCCCGGTAACCCACGTCGAGCTGATCGCCAAGAACCGGCGGACCTCGCTGCTCATGCTCGCCGTCGAGTTCTTGCTCATCGGCATTCTCGGCGCCGCGATCGGGATCCTCGTCACCCGGTCGCTGACCGTCGGGGTCATCGTCGGCGCCGCCGTCGCCATCGTCGTCGACGTCATCGGCTGGGCGCTCGCCGTGCGCGCCACCATCGCGCTCACCCATGCGGTCGAGGTCACACCCGAGCAGGCCAAGGTGCTGCACGACGTCATCGAGGGCCTCTGCATCCGCACGGGCCTCCCCAAGCCGCGGGTATACATCGTCGAGGATCCGGCCCCCAACGCGTTCGCGTTCGGCCGGTCGCCGAACAATGCCGGCGTCGCCACCACGACCGGGTTGCTCAACCTCATGTCGCGCCGGGAGCTCGAGGGCGTGTTGGCGCACGAGATGTCGCACATCCGCAATCGCGACGTCCAGGTCACGACGCTCGCGGTCACGACCGTCGGGATCCTCGTCGCGGTCGCCGAGATCGCGGCCCGCATGAGCTGGTTCGCCGACTGGGGCGACGACAACGACAACGGTGCGGTCGCGCTCATTGCCGTCGCCGCGCTCGCGGGTGCGCTGGCGTTCGGCGCGCGCATCTTGTCACTCGCGATCTCCCGGCACCGAGAAGAGCTCGCCGACGTGAGCGCGGCCGAGCTCGTCTCGCCCGACGGGATCCGCAAGGCCCTGGAGAAGCTCGAGGCCGATCACACGGTCGTGCATCACATCTCGCACGCGACCGCGCACCTGTGGCTCGTGACGCCGCTGCAGAACAAGGGTGACGACCGCCACGCCAAGCTCAACCGCATGTTCGATTCGCACCCGCCGCTCGACGAGCGCATCGCGATCCTGCGCAAGCTCGAGGGGCTCGACCCCAACGGGCGGGGTCCGGTCGACGAGACGATCACCGGTGTGCCCGTCGACCTCCACGCACTGGCGCAGTCGGCCGATCGCCGCCGCGGCGGAGCCGCGGCAGTGGGGGCGCCCGCGGCTTCGGGCGCGGGGGCGCTCCCCGCGATGGTTCCCGTCGCGGGCCAGAGCCCACCCGGCTGGTACCGGACCGACGCGGCCACGCTGCACTACTGGAACGGCACCGCCTTCACCGATTGGACCGCAGCGTGGAACGGTACGCGCTGGGTGCAGTCGCGTTCGAGCTGACTGCTCAGCGCGCGGCGCGCCACATCGTCGTGACGGCGGGAACGCCGTCGGCGACGAAGATCTCGCCGGTCGGTTCGAAGCCGAGCCGCTGATAGCGCCGCAGGTTCTTGGGGTTGCTCGACTCGAGGTACGCGGGCATGTGGTCCGCGTCGACCCGTTCGAGGTTCTCGGCCAGGAGCGCCTCTGCGATCCCGTGGCCGCGGTGATCGTCGTGCGTGGCGACGATGCTCAGGTAGTAGTGGGGCGCCTCGTGTGGGTGGGCGGCCTCGAAACGCGCCAGCACCTGCAACACCTCGTTGCCGTGATCGCCCCCGATGAGGTCGGCGACGAGCGCGACGAGCAGCGTCTCTTCGGCGGGCGTCAGCTCCGACGTCCCGGGCGGCGCCCAGATCGCCACCGATTCGCAGTTGTTCGTCACCCACGTCCACTCGCTGCGAAAGCACGAGTCGACGAACACTCGCCACCACACCCGGAACTGCTCCGGGCGCCGGGCCGGGTCGGCGAACGCCCAACTCCACAACGGGTCGTCGAAGAACGCGGTCGCGATCGTCTCGGTCATCGCGTCGGCGTCTTCGGTACGGGCGAGCCGGCCCGGCATGGGCACCCGCGCCTACGCGTCGAACACCGAGGCGGCAACGAGCTCCTCGAGGGCGCGATCGTCCCACCACGAGATCTGCAGCTGCTTCGCCCGGCGGAAATAGAGCTGGATGTCGTACTCGACGGTGAAGCCGACGCCCCCGAAGACCTGCTGCGCCATCGCGGTCACGTCGCGGAAGGTCGTGCACGCGAACAGCTTCGCCATCGGCGCGAGCCGGTCGACCGACCGGCCGTTCGCACGCGCCCACGCCGCTTCGTACACAAGCATCTCGGCGCCGTCGACCGCGGTGGCCGCGTCGGCGAGATAGTGCGAGATCGCCTGGAACGCACCCAGGGGCTTGTCGAACTGCTCACGGTCCTTGGCGTACTGCACGGTGATGTCGAGCGCGTAGCGCGCGCCGCCGATGGCCTGCGCCGCCAGCATGATCGCCCCGTCGAGCATGGCGTCGTGCCAGGTCGCCCAGCCCGATTGCGAGCCGCCGATGCGGGCCGACGCCGGGACCCGCACCCCCGACAGCGTCACCGCGAACTGGCTGTCGGAGCCGAGCGTGAGCTGCTGCTCCTCGACACGCCCGCCGCCGACGGATCGACGAGGAACAGGTCGACGTCCGTGTCGCCGTCGCCGGTACGAGCGAGCACGACGATCGCCGTCGCCGCCTGCGCGAACGGCACGTGCCATTTCACGCCGTCGAGCACGAAGCCGTCGCCGTCGGCCCGTGCTCGCGTCTGCACGCCGCGCGCACCGAATCCGTTGCCCGGCTCCAGCCACCCGGTCGTGACGATCGCGTCGCCCGACACGATGCGCGGCATCCAGGACTGCTTCTGCTCCTCGCTGCCCGCCCGCAGCAACACACCCGCGCTCATCACCGCGCTGACGAAGTGCGGCGAAGGCGCGAGCGCGCGTCCGAGCTCCATGTAGACGACCGCGCCTTCGAGCGCGCTCATCCCCGACCCGCCGTACGCGGCCGGCACCATGAGACCGATCAGGTCGAGCTCGGCCATCTGCTTCCACAGCTCGGCCGGGTAACCGATCGGGTCGTCCTCGAGCTCGCGGAGCGTCTCGAGGCTCGCGTACGAGCTGCAGACACCGCGCACCATGTCGCGCAGCATCTCCTGCTCTTCGTTCAGGTCGAGATCCATCGTTTGACTCCTACGTCCTGCGGGTCACGGTTTCCACTGGTCGCCGCGGCGCGTCCAGGGATTGTCGTCGGCGTTCGTGGGCAGCGCGATGCGCGCGGTGCAATCGGTCTTCAGGTCGCCGTCGACGGTGAGACGCACGAGGACGGTGGCCCAACCGCAACCGGTGTCGTCGGTCTCGACCTGTTCGACGGTGCCCGCGAGCACCATCGTGTCGCCGGGGAACACCGATCCCTTCATCCGGAACTTCATGCGCCCGAGGCGGCCCTTCGGTCCCGACCAGTCGGTCAGGAACCGCTCGAACCACGCCGCCTGGTTGGGCGTGTTCATGAAGATGTCCTTCGTACCGTTGCGGTTGACCGCGAAGTCGTAGTCGTGGTGCATCGGGCGCCAGTCGCGTGCCGCGAGCGCGCCGAGCACGATCGTCGTCGCGGTGACGGGGTACACGAGCTCGGGCAACGCGTCGCCGACGTGCACGTCGGCAAGGGTGAGCGGTGTGGTGGTCGTGCTCATTGCTCACCTCGCCGGTAGCCGAATCCCGTGTACGTCTCCACGCCGACCAGATCGTCGCGCTGGTTCAGGTACTCGACGTCGATCACCCAGAAGCGCCCGGTTCCGAGCTTGGTCGTCTTCGGCTCGCTCACCGAGCGCAGGATCTGACGCGTGCGTAGACGGTCACCCGGTCGGACCGGCTCGTGGAAGATGATCGTGTTGTCGGTCATGACCGCTTCGGGCAGCCCGAAGATCTCCTTCAGGTCGAAGTGCGACCTGCAACGGCACCGCGGGCTCGGTCCGGCCCGGCGACCACTGGTGCGGGCGGAACCACACCGAGATCATCGTCGGGGGCGCGATCGGACCACCGGTGATCTCCTCGCGCGGCGTCGTCGTCCCAGAACAGCGGATTGCCGTTCTCGACCGACGAGCACGACGTGTAGATGTAGCCGCGCTCGACCGGGAACTCCCCCGCTTCTTCGTACTGCACCTGGTCGATCAGCTTCTCGACCTCGGCCGGCAGGTCACTCACGCCGCGACTCCCTCTTCGCGTAGGGCCGCGATCTCCCCGGCCGTGTACCCGACTTCCGCCAGCAGCGCGTCGGTGTCGGTGACCGTGCGCCGCGCGCACGACGGGCCCCGGCTGGCTCCGGTCCATGCCCGCGAGCACCCAGCCGACCTGCTCGAAGGTCGCGTGGTCGGCGTCCGGTGCCGTCGCTTCGACGAACACGCGGCGCTGCCGGAAGTGCGCGTCGTGCACCAACTCCGGCACCGAGGCCACCTCCGACACGCACGTGTCGGCCGGACCGAGCGCGGGCGACCCACTCGTCGCGCACGTTCGCGTGCGCGAACGCGGCGCGGAAGTCGGCGCGGATCGCGTCCTGCACCGCGTCGTCGGTCTGGTGCGCGAGCCATCGCTCGCAATCGAGCGCCCGGCACAGATTCGCGTAGAACTGCGGCTCGATGGCGCCGACCGCGACCCAGCGGTCGTCGGCGCAGCGGTAGACGTCGTAGCAGGCGTAGCGACCGGTGAAGATGTTGTGGCCGGGACCGGGTACGACACCGGTGGCGAAGTACTCGTCGACGTACAGCGACATCAGCGCGACGACACCGTCGGCCACCGAAACGTCGAGGTACGCGCCCTCGCCGGTCGTCGCTCGCTGCACCAATGCCGCGAGGATGGCGACCACCGCCTGCATACCGCCGCCGGCGGCGTCGCCGATCGTCGCACCGGGCAGCGCGGGCCCGCCCTCGGCGTCGCGGCCCGAGCAGTCGAGGTAGCCGCCGACGGCGAGATAGTTGAGGTCGTGGCCCGCCCATTGCGAGCGCGGACCGGTCTGGCCGTACCCGCTCGTCGAGCAGTAGACGATGCGCGGGTTCACGGCGCGCACCGCCGCGTCACCGAGACCGAGGCGGCTCGATCACCCCGGGGCGGAAGCTCTCGATCACCACGTCGGCCTTGGCCGCCAGCCGCAGGAACGCGTCGCGGCCGCCTCCGGTCTTCAAGTCGAGCAGGACCCGTTCCATGCCGCGGTGCCCGCTGTACGCGTAGAACGGCGGCACGATCTGCACACCCGACTGCTTCGGGCGGCGGGCCGACCTTCACGACCGTCGCGCCGTAGTCGGCGAGCCAGCGCGACGTGCGCGCCGCGGGGCCGACCGACGCGAGATCGAGAACCGTCACACCTTGGAGCACAGCGTCGTTCCAAGCACAGGGTCAGAAGTTCTTCGGGAGCCCGAGCCCGCGCCGGGCGATGATGTTCTTCTGGATCTCCGACGCGCCGCCACCGATCGTGTCGATCACGGTGTAGCGGTACGTCGACTCCGCCCGGCCTTCCATCGGCGCGGTCTTCGTGCGGACCCGGAGTTGCGTTCCCGGACCACCGATGTCCATCGACGCGTTCGGCGAGCCGGCGCGAGAACTCCGTCGCGAACAGCTTGTACTTCGACGACTCCACCGTGGGCGGTGGAGTACCCGGGACCTTCTCGCCCTTCATCGACGCGGCGACGACCTTCAGCCCGAGCACGCGCGCGACCTCGGCGTCGGTCACGAGGCGAGCGATGCTGCGGCGTACCACCGGGTCGTCGCGTAGCGGCATCCCGTCGCGCTCCGCCGTGCTCACGTAGTCGATCAGCAGGTCGAGTCGCTGCTTGATCGGCGAGAACGTGAACATCGTGAACCGCTCGAGGTCGAGCGCCTGCGAGATGTACTGGAAGCCACGGTTGACCTCACCGACGACGTACTCGTCGGGCACGAAGACGTCGTCGATGAAGACCTCGTTCGTGCGCTCGTCGCCCATCGTCCAGATCCCCTTGATGGTCACGCCGGGCTGGTCGAGCGGCACGAGCATCAGCGTGATACCCATGTGCTTGTTGTCGGGGTCGGTGCGCGTTCCGAGCCAGTACCACTCGGCGAAGTGCGCGGACGTGGTCCACGTCTTCTGCCCGTTCAGGATCCATCCCGACTTCCCGTCGCGCTCGCCCCGCTCGGCCTTGAGTCGCATCGACGCCGCGTCGGAGCCGGCATTGGGCTCGCTGTAGCCGACCGCGAACTCCACGTCGTTGCGCAGGATCTTGGGCAGGAACTCCTGCTTCAGGAACTCGCTCGCCTCTTTGATCAGCGTCTTGCCGATGATGCCGACGCCCTTGCCGATCTGCGGGCCACCGCGCGCGGCGAGCTGCTCGTTGAGCAGGTACTCGTACACGCCTTCACCCTCGGAGCCGCCGTACTCCTTCGGCCACGTCAGTCCGAGCCAGCCCCGCTCGCCGACTTGACGCATGAACGCGCGCCGCTTCGGCGTGTCGACGATCTGGGCCATGTTCTCCCGGGTCAGGTCGAAGATCTCGGGATCGTCGTGTTCGTCGAGGAAGCGGATGACCTCCTGCTCGAAGGCGCGCTGCTCGGGCGAGAAATCGAAGTCCATGGTCGGGGATTGTACGAGAGGCGCCCGGGCCGACGCCTAGGCGATGACGCCGCGCTCGCGCAGACCCGCCAGCTCGCTCTCGCCGAGGCCGAGCTCGGAGAACAGCACCTCCGCGGTGTGCTCCCCGACCCAGGGAACACGCGTTTCGGGCCCTTCGCTCACCTTCGAAAGCTTCACCGGGTTCCCCGGCACGAGCACGGGCTCGGAGACACCGTCGGTGCGCGGCATCTCGACGAGCATGTGGCGCGCGGCGACGTGCGGGTCGGAGATCACGTCGGGAGCGTGATTGCTCGGGCCCGCGACCACGCCGGCCTCGGTGAGCAGGCGGGCAGCTTCGAGCTTGGTGTACTTCGACGCCCAGGCGTCGACCGCGGGCCGGATCTCGGACTCGAGGTGCGGGGCCCAACCCGCGCGCGTCGCGAATCGCGCGTCGTCGCGCCACTCGGGCCGGCCGACCAGGTCGCCGAGGTTCCAGAACTGGTGTTCGCGCACGATCTGGGCGACCACGTAGCCGTCGGACGCCCGGAAGCCCTCGCAGATCACCTGCAAGCCCTTCTCGGGCTCGGGCCGGACGCCGAGCGACCAGAAGTTCGTGACGATGTCGGTCATCGCGACCATCGCGTCGAACATCGCGATGTCGACGTACTGGCCTTCGCCGGTGCGGTCACGGTGGCGCAGGGCCGCCATGATCCCGATCACCCCGAAGAGCGCGGAGCTGATGTCACCGAGCGCGCCCACGGGGATGGTCACCGGAGGCTGATCGGGATGCCGGTAGTCGTAGATGCCCGACATGGCCTCCACGATCGATGCGTATGCCGGCCAATCGCGATACGGAGTCTCCACGGTGTTGCCGAAGCCGGAGATCGAGACGTAGATCGCCGCGGGCGCGGTGCGGGCGACGACGTCGTAGCCGAGACCCATCCGCTCCATCGTTCCGGCCTTGAAGTTCTCCGCGACCACGTCGAACTTCGGCACGAGCGCCAGGAACAGTTCACGGCCTTCGGGCATCTTCAGGTCGATACCGACGCTGCGCTTGTTGAAGTTGTTGCGCAAGTAGGTGGCACCCACCGATCGCCCGTTCGGGTCGAGCATCGCGGGGGTGGACGCCCGTCCCGACTCGCCGTGGACGGGATGTTCGACCTTCACCACGTCGGCGCCGAGTCGGGCCAGCAACTGCGTGGCGTAGGGCAGGGCCTGCATCTGCTCCGCGGCGAGCACGCGCACACCGTCGAGCGGCTTGCCGTACTGCCGCGCACCCTCGTTTGCCACGTCGCCCAGCCGCATCTCGCCACATTAGGTAGCAGGGCCGGCGCCGCCCGAAGCCGAGTTCGGGAACCGGCGGTGGCCCCCGGGAGCCGCGTGCCAGGCGCCGGCCGCTCGAAGGCGAGCTGACACCGCTGTCATAGACTCCGGGGCATGCGAGGCATCATCAGCGCCGGCGGCTACGTGCCGTTCCGGCGCCTTCAGCGAGCCGAGATCGCGAAGACCTTCGGGAGCGGCGGCGGCAAGGGGACGCGTTCGGTCGCGTCGTACGACGAGGACACGACCACCATGGGGGTCGAAGCGGCGCGACTCGCGCTGCGGAGTGCACCCGGCGGTATCACGCCCGACACGTTGTGGTTCTCCACCGCGTCGCCCGCCTACCTCGACAAGAACAACGCGTCGACGATCCACGCCGCACTGCGACTCGACACCGACGTTCCCGCGTTCGACTTCGGGGGCGCGCTGCGCTCGGGCGTCGGCGCCCTGCGGAGCGCGCTCGAAGGGGCCAACACCACGCTCGTCGTCACCTCCGACCAACGCGGTGGCCTTCCGACCGGTGGCGACGAGTCCGCGACCGGCGACGGCGCGGCCGCGTTGCTCGTCGGTGACGACACCACGGGCCCCGTCATCGCCGAGTACCTCGGCGGCGCGAGCGCCACCGAGGAGTTCCTCGAGCGCTGGCGCACGCCGGGCTCCACGCGTTCACGCGCGTGGGAGGAGCGGTTCGGCGAGGTCAAGTACGCGCCGCTCGCCGAGCAGGCGTGGAACGCCGCGTTGAAGGCGACGGATCTCTCCGCCGACCAGATCGTCGCGTGTGATCGTGACCGGCATGCACACGCGCGCCGCTCGCGCGATCGGCAGCCGGCTCGGCACCGCCAAAGAGGCGCTCGTCGACGATCGCGCCCTGACCGTCGGCAACACGGGCAGCGCGCACGCCGCCCTGCTCCTCGCCGACACGCTCGAGTCGGCGCAACCCGGTCAGGTCATCGCGCTGGTCGTGCTCGCCGACGGCGCCGACGTGCTGTTGTTCCGGACCACCGACGCCATCGCCGCGTACGCACCGGTCCGCACCGTCGCGGCCCAGATCGAGGGGGCGTCCGACCTCCCCTACGGCAAGTTCCTCAGCTGGCGGGGCGAGGCCACGCTCGAGCCGCCCCGCCGCCCCGAACCCGACCGCATCTCCGCATCGGTGTCGGGTCGCACCGAGGAGTGGAAGTACGGGTTCGTCGGCTCCCGCGACCGCACGAGCGGCGAGTTGCACATGCCGCCCGCGCGCGTGTCACGCGTCGGCGACGCGGTCGACGACATGCAGCCCGCGCCGATGGCCGACGTCGAGGGAACGATCGCGCTGATCACCGTCGACCGCATCGCCTACTCGCCGAGCCCGCCGATCGTGTTCGCGGTGGTCGACTGGGACGGCGGCGGGCGGCTCCCGGTCGAGCTCACCGACGTCGACGCGGCCACGCTCCAGATGGGCGACCGCGTCGAGATGACGTTCCGCAAGCTGTTCACGTCGGACGAGATCCACAACTACTTCTGGAAGGCCCGCCCCGTTCGGGGCTAGGAGCCAAGGAGCTTCGCCATGGGTTCACACGGAATCAAAGACCGCGTTGCGATCGTCGGGATGGGATGCACGCCGTTCGGCGAGCATTGGAACAAGGGCACCGACGACCTCCTCGTCGAGGCGTCCGAAGCCACGTTCGCGTCGGCCGGAATCACGAAGGACGACGTCGACGCCTACTGGCTCGGTACCGCGATGTCGGGCATGAGCGGCATGGCGCTCGCCCGCCCGCTGCAGCTCCACGACAAGCCGGTCACGCACGTCGAGAACTTCTGCGCCACGGCGTCCGAGGCATTGCGCAACGCCGCGTACTCGGTGGCGAGCGGCGCGTACGACGTGGCGATGGCGATCGGTGTCGAGAAGGTGAAGGACAGCGGCTACCAAGGCCTCGTCGGCGCGGCCAAGACGCCGACCGACGGCACGGGCCGCACGCTCACCGCGGCGGCGATGTTCGCGATGTGCTCACCCGGTTACGGCAAGAAGTACGGCCTCGACGATGCGCAGATGCGCGAGGTGCTGGCGCGCATCGCGTGGAAGAACCACTACAACGGTGCGCGTAACCCGAGGGCGCAGTTCAGGAAAGAGGTCTCGATGGAGACCATCTGCAACGCGCCGCTCCTGGCCGGTGGGCTCGGCGTGTTCGACTGCTCGGGCGTGGCCGACGGCTCGGCCGCGGCGATCATCGTGCGGGCCGAGGACGCGTACAACTACACGGACAAGCCGCTCTTCATCAAGGCGCTCTCGCTGGTCGCCGGCAACTGCTCGGGCAACGCCGATCCGGACTACGACTACACGACCTTTCCCGAGATCGCCGCGACGGGGCGCGACGCGTACGCGCAGGCCGGCATCACCGAACCCGCGCGAACAGCTCGCGATGGCCGAGGTGCACGACTGCTTCACACCCGCCGAGCTCCTCATCTACGAAGACCTCCAGTTCGCCGAGCGCGGCACCGCGTGGAAGGAAGTGCTCGACGGCACGTTCGACCTCGCCGGCGCCCTGCCCGTCAACCCCGACGGTGGTCTGAAGAGCTTCGGCCACCCCGTAGGGGCGTCCGGTCTGCGCATGGTGTTCGAGGCCTGGCTGCAGCTGCGCGGCGAAGCGCCCGCCGAGCGCACGATTGCGCATGCCGACCGCGGCCTGGCGCTCACGCACAACCTGGGCGGCTACCCGGGCGAGATGGTCTCGTTCGTGTCGATCGTCGGCAACGCCCTCGGCTGAACCGGGCGTCACACCACTCGGGCATGATGCGCCCGTGGCCGACCTACCCGACGCGGAAGTGATCACCCGCCTCGGGCGGGGCGTGATCGTGGGCCCGGACGCGGCCGCGCCCGACCACTGGACCGGCGCGGACCGGGTCGTCATCGACGACGCGACACTGCGCGACCCCGCCGCCGCCCTCGACACGTTGCACCGGTACTGGGCGCAGCGCGTCCCCGTGGTGGTCGAGCTCCAGTGCGCGCCCGCCGAGTTGCGCGCGCCGGAGCCGCCCCCGACGCAGCCCGCGTACTCGCTCTCGCCCCGATTCGAGTTCGGCCGCGAGCGCCTCTACTTCCTCGCCCGCGCGAACAACTACGACGACCGCGTCGGCCGAATGGTGTGGGGCCCGGCGGTCGAGGCACAACGGCTCGGCGCGAGCGCGGCCGCCGGCACCGGCGCCGACGCCGTGCTCCCCGACGGCACGCCCGCGTGGTGCGACGGCGGCCCGCGCGTGGGGCGACCCCGGTGCCAACCGGTCACGCGCTCGTGCACCGCAACAACCTCGAGCAACGCGTGCTCGGCGCCGACCGGGCCGTCGCGCCCCATGCCGACCTCGCCGCCGACCAGCTCGCCGCGGTCGTGCACGACACCGGCGCGGCCCGCGTCATCGCACCGGCGGGCTCGGGCAAGACCCGAGTGCTGACCGAGCGGTTCCGGCTGCTCGTCGCCCGGGGCTGGAACCCGGGCTCCATCACCGCGGTCGCGTACAACGTGCGGGCGAAGGACACGATGCGCGCCCGCCTCGCCGACATGCCCGAGGGCGCGCGACGCCGGGTACGCACGCTGCACGCGTTGGGCAACGACGTGCTGCGGCGCGCGGGCACGAACAGCACGCTGATCGACGAATGGGAGGTGCGGCGCCGCATCGAGGCGCTCGTCCCGGTGAAGCCTCGGGCCAACATCGACATGTACGCGCCGTACCTCGAGGCCTTGAGCGAGGTACGGCTCGGGCTCGTCGACCCGAACGTGGTGGAGGCCCAGCGCGACGACATCGCCGGGTTCGGCGCGATGTTCGACGAGTACCGCGACAAGCTCCACGCGGATCGCGCCATCGATCACGACGAACAGATCTACGGCGCGATCGAAACCCTCCTGCACGCCCCCGAGGTCCGCACCGCGTTTCAGCGCGAAGCCCGCCACCTGCTGGTCGACGAGTTCCAGGACCTCACCCCCGCGCAACTCCTGCTCCTGCGCCTGGTCGCCGCGCCCGTGTACGACGTCTTCGGGGTTGGCGACGACGACCAGGTCATCTACGGCTACGCCGGGGCCGATCCCGAGTTCCTCATCAACTACGACCGCTACTTCCCCGGGGGCACGCACCACGCGCTGTCGACGAACTACCGGTGCCCGGAGCCGGTCGTGACCGCCACTCGCAACCTGCTCTCGTACAACCGGCGCCGTATCGACAAGGAGATCGTCGCGGCCAAGACCGGACCCGAGCGCGACGCGCTGAGCGTGGTCACGACTGCGCCGGAAGGCGTCGCGCGCGCCGCGGTCGACCGCGTCGGCGCGTGGCTCGCCGCCGGCGCCGCGCCCACCGAGATCGCCTTGTTGAGCCGGGTGAACTCGGTCCTCCTCCCCGTGCAACTGCTGCTCGGCGAGGCTGACGTCGCCTGCTGGACACCGGTCAGCGTGGCGGTCTTGAACCGGACCGGCACGCGTACGGCACTCGCCTACCTGCGGCTCGCGCTAGCGGCCGCCGCCAACACACCGTTCGCCGGCAGCGATCTGGCGCTCGCGGCCCGGCGGCCGAGCCGCGCGCTGCGCCGGGAGGTCATGCAGCGACTCGAACGCAAGCAGTGGCGGCTGCCCCAACTCCGCCGCGAGGCCGACGGGCTGAACGCGTCCGCCGCGGCCAAGTTCGAGATCTTCTGCGACGACCTCGAATCACTCGGGCGCGCGCTGGACTCGGGCGCGACCACCGACCACCTGCTCACACGTATCCGCGACGACGTCGGGCTCGGCGCCGCGCTCGCGACGCTCGACCAGTCGGGAAAGTCGCCCGACGCCAGTCACCGCGACGATCTCAACGCGCTCATCGCGGTGGCGACGTTCGAGGCCGATCCCGCCGCGTTCGAACCGTGGCTGCGCGCGCGGCTGCGGGCCACGAACGAGCCGGCCCGCACCGACGGCGTGGCGCTGTCCACCGTGCACCGCGTGAAGGGCATGGAGTGGCCCTACGTCGCGGTGCTCGGCGCGCACGACGGCCTCATGCCCCACGCCCTCGCCGACGACGTCGAGGAGGAACGTCGCATCTTCCACGTCGCCATCACCCGCGGCGACACCGCGGTGCACGTGATCGCCGACGGGACCGTGCGGCGACCCTTCCTCGACGAGCTGACCGCACCGGCGCCACCCGAACGCGCGCGCCCGCCCGCGCCGGGACGCGCCCGCTCCGCCCTCGACGCCGAGGTCGGGTTGCACGTGTCGTTCGCGGGTTCGAGCGGCCCGATCGTCGAGCTCCGGGGTGACGCGGCGGTACTGGAAGAAACCAACGGCACGCGGGTCGTGATCCCGTACGGAGAGCGGGTGGAGGTCGACGGCCGCCGGGTCCAGCTCGTCCGCGGCCGGGGCGCCGACGTGAGCCATGCGTCACCGGCGCTCGTCGACGCGCTGAAGGCGTGGCGCCGCCAACGCGCCGCGAGCGACGGCGTGCCCGCCTACATCGTCTTGAGCGACGCCCACCTCGAAGGCATCGCCGACCGCCGGCCCGAGTCGCTCGCCGCGCTCGCCGGCTGTACCGGCATCGGCCCCACCAAGCTCGAACGTTACGGCGACGAGATCATCGCGGTGATCGCCGACGCACCCACGGCGTAGATTCTCCCCACCACCGAAGCCATCTGCCAGGAGGCCGCGCCGATGCCGTATCCCCGAGACGAGATCGAAGCCACCGTCGAGCGCTACGTGGAGACGCGCAAGGTGATCGACGCGGGCGGCGCCACCTGGCGCGCACTCGCCCAGTACTTCACCGACGACGCAGTGTTCATCGACCCGGCCTGGGGCCGGGTCGAGGGCATCGAGGAGATGAAGGCCACCGTATTCGGCGACGCGATGGTGGGCCTCGAAGAGTGGAAGTTCCCGGTCGACTTCTACGCGATCGACGGCGACACCGTCGTCATCAAATGGAGCCAACAGCTGCCCGGCCGGCGACCGAACGGGCGGCCGTGGGAACAGTCGGGCGTCTCGACGCTCGTGTACGCGGGCAACGGCAAGTTCTCCTACGAGGAAGATCTGCTGAACATGGTCCACGTATTCGAGGACATGCGCGCGAGCAAGTGCACGGTGCCCGACGTCGCCATGCCCCCGAAGCACCCCAATCGCGACTTCTCCCGCCCCCGATGAGTGACCCGGCGGACGACCTGCAGGACACCGTCGACTACGTCGCGATCACCCGGCTGCAAAACGCCTATGCCGACGCCGTGACCCGCCGGGCGTGGAGCGAGTTCCACGATCTGTTCCTCGCCGACGCGCCGGTGCGGGTCGACACGGTCACCAACCCCGTCATCGAGCTCGCCGGGCCCCGACAAGTCGGCGACTTCATCGGCACCGCGGTCGAGCGGTTCGAGTTCTTCGAGTTCGTCCCGCTGAGCACACACGTCGAGCTCCGTATCGGCGGCGACGTGGATCGGGCGGCGGCACGCCTCTACATCTGTGAGCTCCGCCAGGACGCGGCGTCGGGCCATTCGACCCAGGCGTTCGGCGTCTACCAGGACGACTATCGCCGGGTCGACGGCCGGTGGTGGTTCGCGCAGCGCCACTATCAGTCGCTCGCCCGAAGCGGCCGGGGCGAGGTCTTCGCGTTCCCAGAGCCGGCGTTCGGGCTCTGAGGAACCGCCTACGAATCTCCGCCTACGAATTTCGTAGCGCGGTCGGCGACCGGCTCACGCGCCGAGGAGAAGTGGCGCCCGCGTCACCTTCCGGCAATTCAGGCGGTACATGATCTGTGTTGCAGTGCCGCGCCGCATCTGCGATGGTGCCCCACAATTCCCCGATGCTGGCAGGAGGCCGGGTGACCGATCCCGAAGGGCCCGTCGAAGTCGGCCTCTATGGCGTGACGAAGCGGTTCGGCGGAACAGTCGCGGTCGACGACGTGACGATCACCGTCGGCCGCGGTGAGTTCTTTTCCTTGCTCGGGCCGTCAGGATGCGGCAAGACGACCTCGCTGAGAATGATTGCGGGATTCGAAGAGCCCGACTCCGGGCGCCTCGAGCTGACCGGCCGCGACATCGTCGGCGTCGCGCCGTTCAAGCGCAACGTGAACACCGTGTTCCAGTCGTACGCGCTGTTCCCGCACCTGACCGTCGCGGACAACGTCGCTTTCGGGCTACGGCGCAAGAAGGTCTCGAAGAGCGACATCCGCGACCGGGTCAAGCGCTACCTCGATCTCGTGGAGCTCAACGGGTACGACGATCGCCGGCCGGCCCAGCTCTCGGGCGGCCAGCAGCAGCGCGTCGCGCTCGGCCCGGGCGTTGGTCAACGAGCCCGCGGTGCTGCTCCTCGACGAGCCGCTCGGCGCGCTCGATCTCAAGCTCCGTAAGCAGATGCAGTTGGAGCTGATGCGCATCCAGCGCGAGGTCGGCGTCACGTTCGTCTACGTGACCCATGACCAAGAAGAGGCGCTCGTCATGAGCGATCGCCTCGCGGTCATGTCGCAAGGCAAGGTCGAACAGATCGGCTTCCCCGAAGACATCTACGAGCGACCGGCCACCCGTTTCGTCGCCGGCTTCATCGGGACCTCGAACATCGTCGAGGCCAAGGTGACCGGGCGAGCGGGCGAGCTCCTCCAGCTCGAAGCCGCGCCGGGCGACCGGCTGCTCGTCCCGGCCCCCGAAGGCCGCCCGTTGAGCCCCGGCGACACCGTGGCGTTCACGGTGCGGCCCGAGAAGCTGCGAGTGGTCGCCGCCGACGGCGAGCCCGTCGCCGAGAAGCTCTGCACGATCGGTGGAACGGTCGTCGACGTCGTCTACCAGGGGATGTCGACCCAACTCGTCGTGCGGAACGACGCCGGGAACACCCTCGTGGTATTCCGCCAGAACAGCGAACGGGTCAGCGACGCCGGGGTACCGGGAACGCGGACCCGCCTCGTCTGGGACCCCGAGTTCAACGTCGTGCTTTCCGACCAACCCACCCTCGACAAGGAGTTGACGTCATGAGTGATCCGGATCGCGTATCCCTGGCCTTCATCTGGGACACGGCGTCTCCGCACTTCAGCCGGCGCACGTTCATGCGGACGATGGCGTTCGCGTCCGCGGCCGGATTCGTCGCCGCGTGCGGCAGCAGCAGCAAGGGTGGGACGGCCTCGAGTAGCTCGACGACGCCGCCGACGTTCTCGAACAAGCCCGAGGCCAAGGTCCTCAACTTCTACAACTGGACCGACTACATCGCCGACGACACGATCCCGAACTTCCAAAAGGAGACCGGGATCAAGGTCACCTACGACAACTACAGCTCGAACGACGAGCTCTACGCGAAGTTGTCGGCCGGGAGCACGGGCTACGACATCATCGTGCCCACCGACGCGACGCTCGTGAAGATGAAGCACGCGAACCTGGTCGAGCCGCTCGACCTCTCGCTGATCCCCAACGTCGTGAACCTCGACCCCCGGTTCCGAAACGCCGCGTACGACCCCGGCAACCAGTACTCGATCCCGTGGCAGTGGGGCACGACCGGGATCGGGTTCGACAAGACCAAGGTCGGCGGCAGCGTCACCGATTGGGACGCATTCAAGCTCCCCGCCATCAAGGGCAAGTCGTCGTTCCTCGACGAAGCGCGTGACGTGTTCGCGATGGCCCTGTTCGCGCTGAAGAAGGACCCGAACACCACGAACACGTCCGACCTCGACGACGCCAAGAACTACCTCATCGACTTGAAGAAGACGATCAAGCAGATCACCTCCGACTACCAGGACCCGCTCAAGAGCGGCGAGCTCATCCTCTGCCAGGCGTACTCCGGTGACGTGTTCACGATCCAGACCGACAACAAGAACATCGACTACGTCATCCCGACCTCCGGCGCGTTCTCGTGGGTCGACTCCATGGCCATCCCGAAGGGCGCCGGCCACCCGAAGAACGCCGAGGCGTTCATGAACTACATGCTCGAGCCCAAGGTCGGCGCCGCGCTCACGAACTTCGTGAACTACGGAAGCCCGAACAAGGCCGCGCTCCCGTACATCAACAAGGACATCGTCGACAACCCGTTGATCTACCCGCCCGCCGACGTGTTGGCGAAGCTCCCGTTCCAAAAGGACATCGGCGACGCCGAGCTCGCGTATTCCGACCGTTGGACAGCGGTCAAATCGGCTTGAGCGCGACGGAGATCGAAACACCGGCGGCGCCGGCGCGCAAGCGCCGGCGCGTGCCGGATTGGTTGGCGGGCAACCTGCTGCTGCTCCCGACCAGCGTGTGGTTCTTGTTCCTGCTGATCATCCCGACGCTGCTCGTGGTCGCGTACAGCCTGGGGCAGCGGGGCTACATCGTTCCCGTGAAGTTCGCGTGGGGCAACCTCGTCTACTCCAACTATCACACCGCGCTGAACCCGAGCTTCCTGCCGATCTTCTTGCGATCGGTCAGGTACGCGTTGATCTCGACGGTTGCGTGCGTGCTCCTCGGCTTCCCCCTCGCGTACTGGATCGCTCGCTTCGCGGGACGCTTCCGCAACCTGTTCCTGGTGCTCGTGATCATCCCGTTCCTCACGAGCTACCTGATCCGCATGTACGCGTGGCAATTCATCCTCGACGGGAACGGGTTGTTGAACTCCGCGCTGGGATCGCTCGGACTCGGCAACCATCACGTCTTCCTCAACACCGACTTCGCCGTCATCCTCGGCCTGACATACGGCTTCTTGCCGTTCATGATCCTGCCGCTCTACGTGTCCATCGAACGGATGGACAAGGCGCTCGTCGAAGCCAGCTACGACCTCGGCCACGGCAAGGTCTCCACGCTGTTTCGCGTCATCATCCCGACGGTCTCCCCCGGCCTGATCGCCGGCGTCCTCCTGGTCTTCATCCCCGCGGTCGGCGATTTCGTCACGCCCGAGTTGCTCGGGGGCGTGAAGACGCAGATGTTCGGCAACACGGTCTACGACCAATTCACCAGCGGCAACAACTGGCCGCTGGGCTCGGCGATGTCGGTGCTGATGATGGTGTTCATCCTCGCCGGCGTGTTCGTCTATCTCCGGCGCGTCGGGGAGGACGCACTGTGAGCCGCAAGAGCGCGCTGCGACCGCGCTACCTCAACGCTGCATGCCGTCTTGGTGTTCGCCTTCTTGTTCGCGCCGATCATCGTGCTCGTCGTGTTCAGCTTCAACCACGCCAAGAGCAGCACCGACTGGACAGGCTTTTCGACCCGTTGGTACTCCGATCTCATACACAACGAACTCGCGCTCCAGGCGTTCCGTAACACCATGAAGGTCGCCGTGAGCGCGACGATCATCTCGACGATCATCGGAACGCTCGGCGCGTTCGCGCTCACTCGTTTCCAGTTCCGTGGCCGTTCCGCGTACTCGACGCTGATCTTCATCAGCCTGGTCATGCCCGAGATCGTCATGGCGGTCGCCCTCACAGCCTTCTTCCGGCGTTTCGCGCACGTGGAGTTGAGCATCTACACGGTGATCGCCGCCCACATCACGTTCTGCATCCCGTTCGTGGTCGTCGTCGTGAAAGCGCGCTTGACGGCGTTCGACCGCCGGCTCGTCGAAGCGGCCGCCGACCTCGGTGCCACGCCCGTGCAGGCGTTCCTCCGGGTCGTGCTGCCGCTCGCCATGCCCGGGATCCTCGCCGGCGCGATGCTCGCCTTCACGATCTCTCTCGACGACGTCGTGATCACGTCGTTCACCTCCGGCCCGGGCTCCACCACCTTGCCGCTGTACATCTTCGGCCAACTCCGGTTCGGCGTGTCGCCCTCGATCAACGCGCTCTCGACGATCGTGCTGGCGGCCGCGTTGGTCCTGTTGACGATCGGCGGGATCCTCAGCGTGCGTTCGGCACGGCGCGGGGTCGTGGCCATCGACGCGTCCACGCTCGGATAGATCGGGGACACCTTGGAACAGCAACGCAAGCTCGTCACCGAGATCCCGGGGCCGCGTTCGCGCGCGCTGTGGGCGCGCCGGGAGCGGGCGATCCCTGCGGGGGTCGGAACCACATTGCCGGTGTTCGTCGAGCGTGCGCAGGGCGGCATCGTCGAAGACGTCGACGGCAACCGCCTGATCGATCTCGGCGCGGGGATCGCCGTGGTGAACGTCGGCCACGCCCACCCCGCGGTGGTCGAGGCGATCACCAAGCAGGCCGCCGACTTCGTCCACACGTGCTTCCAGGTGACGCCCTACGAGGAATACGTGGCGGTATGCGAGCAGCTCAACCAGCGCACGCCGGGAACGCACGAGAAGCGGTCGCTGCTCGTGAACTCCGGCGCGGAGGCGGTGGAGAACGCGGTGAAGATCGCCCGGGCCGCGACCGGCCGGTCGGCGGTGATCGCGTTCGACCAGGCGTTCCACGGTCGCACGTTGCTCACCCTTTCGCTGACGGCCAAGGTCGTGCCGTACAAGAAGTCGTTCGGCCCGTACGCGCCCGAGATCTATCGAGCGCCCTTCTCGTACCCGTTCCGGGGAACCGGTGGCCTCGCGGAGACCATCGTGTGGATCGAAGCCAGTGTCGACGCGACCCAGATCGCGTGCGTGGTGGTGGAGCCGATCGCGGGTGAAGGCGGATTCGTCGTCCCCGAGCCGGGCTGGTTCGCCGGCATCGCGGCGTGGTGCCGCGCCAACGGCGTCGTCTTCGTCGCCGACGAGGTGCAGACCGGCTTCGGGCGCACGGGCGCCTGGTTCGCGAGTGAGCACGAAGGCGTGGTCCCCGACATCGTCACGACGGCCAAGGGCCTCGGCGGCGGCATGCCGATCGCCGGCGTCACCGGCCGGGCCGAGATCATCGATGCGGTTCACCCCGGCGGCCTCGGCAGCACGTTCGGCGGCAACCCCGTGTCCTGCGCCGCCGCGCTCGCGGCGATCGACGTGATCGAACGAGAAGGGCTTGCCGAACGCGCCCGGAAGCTCGGCGACCGCATGCTCGAACGGCTGACCGTCTTGCAGCGCGGCACCACGGGCATCGGCGACGTCCGGGGTCGCGGGGCGATGGTGGCGATCGAGCTCGTGCACGACGACGGCACTCCCGACGCCGACCGGGCCAAGCGCATCTGCGCGGCGTGCCACGCCCAGGGGGTGATCGTGCTGACCGCGGGCACGATGGGCAACGTCGTGCGGCTCCTGCCGCCCCTCGTGCTGAGCGACGCGCTGCTCGACGAAGGCCTCGACGCGCTCGAGGCCGCGGTGCGCGCCTGACCTACTCGATCGAGCTCATGACGTGCTTGACGCGCGTGTAGTCGTCGAGCGCGTACATCGAGAGGTCCTTGCCGTAGCCGGAGTGCTTGAAGCCGCCGTGCGGCATCTCGGCCACGAGCGGAATGTGGGTGTTGATCCAGACGCACCCGAAGTCGAGCGCGGCCGACAGGCGCATGGCGTTGGCGTGGTCGCGGGTCCAGACGCTCGACGACAGCCCGTAGTCGGTGCCGTTGGCGTCGCGCAGGGCATCACCGACCTCCGCGAAGCGCTGCACGGTGATGACCGGACCGAAGACCTCCTGTTGCACGATCTCGTCTTCCTGGTGCAACCCGGCGACCACGGTCGGGGCCAAGAAGTACCCGGCCATGCCGATCCGCTCGCCCCCGGTGAGGACCTGCGCGTGCGCGGGCAGCCGGCTGACGAACCCCTGCACCCGTTCGAGCTGGCTCGTGTTGTTCACGGGTCCGAGATCGGCATCCTCGACGTCGGGGCCGCCGACCTTCTTGGCGCGCGCCGCGGCGACGAGGAGGTCGACGAAGCGGTCGTGCACCGCCGCCGACGCGAGGACTCGCGTCGCGGCCGTGCAGTCCTGGCCCGCGTTGTAGAAGCCCGCCCCGGCGATGCCGGCCGCGGCCGCCTCGAGATCGGCGTCGTCGCACACGATCACCGGGGCGTTGCCCCCCAGCTCCAAGTGGACGCGCTTCAGATCGGTGGCGGCGGCCGCCGCGACCTCCATGCCCGCGCGCACGCTGCCGGTGATCGACACGAGTCCCGGAACCGGATGCGACACGAGTGCCCGGCCGCTGTCGCGGTCGCCGCAGACCACGTTCAGCACACCCGCCGGAAGGAACTCGGCCGCGAGCTCGGCGAGCATCGCAGTCGTTTCGGGCGTGCTCTCCGCCGGCTTCAACACCACCGTGTTGCCCGCGGCGAGCGCGGGTGCGATCTTCCAGATCGCCATCATCAGCGGGTAGTTCCACGGCGACACCTGCGCCACGACACCGATGGGCTCGCGCCGGATGAACGACGTGAGCCCGCTCATGTACTCGGCCGCGGCCCGACCTTCGAGCATGCGCGCCGCGCCGGCGAAGAACCGGAGCTGGTCGACGGCGGGCGGGATCTCGTCGGCCGCCATCAGCGCCTTGGGCTTGCCCGTGCTCCGGCACTCGGCCTCGATGAACCGATCCGCGTCCTTCTCCAGCGCATCGGCGATCCGCAACAACGCGAGGCTGCGCTCCGACGGGGTGCTCGAGCGCCAGCCGTCGAACGCCGCCTGCGCGGCCGCGACGGCATCGTCGACGTCGGCCGCGCTCGACCGGGGCGCCGAGCCGTAGGTCAGGCCGGTGCTCGGATCGACGAGCGCGGTGGTGGCGCCGTCGCGGGCGTCGACCAACTTGGCGTTCACCACGTTCTGCACGACTTCCATCGAGACCCCTCTCCGGACGACAGTTCTCTGTGGACTGACGCTTCGCCGAGCCAAAGCTAGTATTCGCAGATCAACCGCTGTCTATGCAAGTAGATCGTTGTGGCCCAGATATCTGACGACGATATTCGCACTCCTGCGCCCTTGCTCGACCGGACTCCCGCGCCGCTGCTCGACAACGTGTCGATGCAGATCATCCGGGAGCTCCAACGCGATGGTCGCCGCCCGTTCACGTCGATCGCAAAGACCGTCGGCCTGTCGGAAGCCGCGGTCCGCCAGCGCGTGCAGCGTCTCCTCGATGCCGGCGTCATGCAGATCGTCGCCGTCACCGACCCGTTGCGTGTCGGGTTCCACCGCCAGGCGATGGTCGGCATCAAAGTCGACGGCGACGTCCGCGAGCTCGCAGCCAAGCTGAGCGCGAACGCGGAGATCGACTACGTCGTGATCTGTTCGGGGACCTACGACCTGCTCGTCGAACTGACCGCGCACGACGACGAGCATCTCCTCGAAGTGATCAACTCGCAGATCCGGTCGATCCCCGGCATTCGCTCGACGGAGACGTTCGTGTACCTGCGGCTCGAGAAGCAGACCTATTCCTGGGGAACGTGATGACCACGACATCGTCCGAGTCTCTCAGCGCGTCCGCGCATCGCCATCTGTGGATGCACTTCACGCCGATGTCGTCCGATCCCGACACCGAGATCCCCATCATCGTCAGGGGTGAAGGCGCGTGGGTCTACGACCAGAACGGTAAGCGCTACCTCGACGGCCTGGCCGGGCTGTTCGTCTCGCAGGTCGGGCACGGCCGCACCGAGCTGGCCGAGGCCGCGGCCGAGCAGGCGCGCAAGCTCGCCTACTTCCCGGTATGGAGCTACGCGCACCCGGGCGCGATCGAGCTCGCCGAACGCCTCTGCGATCTCGCGCCCGGCGATCTCGAGCGCGTCTTCTTCACCACCGGCGGCAGCGAAGCGGTCGAGTCGGCGTGGAAGCTCGCCCGCCAGTACTTCCAGGCGATCGGGCAACCGCACCGCTACAAGGTGATCGGTCGCCACATCGCGTACCACGGCACGACGATGGGGGCGCTCTCGATCACCGGCGTGCCCGCGATCAAACAGCCCTTCGAGCCGCTCGTGCCGGGTGCGGTGCGGGTCGTCAACACGAACCCCTATCGCCCCGCGCCCATCGATCCGGCCGAAGCCATCGCGCTGGCGATCGAGATGGAAGGCCCCGAGAGCGTTGCCGCGGTCTTCCTCGAGCCGGTGCAGAACTCCGGCGGCTGCTTCCCGCCCACCGACGGGTACTTCCAGCGCGTCCGTGAGATCTGCGACGAGACCGGCGTGCTGCTCGTCTCCGACGAGGTCATCTGCGCGTTCGGTCGCCTCGGGCACTGGTTCGGCTCGCAGCGCTACGAGTACCAGCCCGACATCATCACGATGGCGAAGGGCATGACCTCCGGGTACTCGCCCATCGGCGGGATGATCGTCCGTCCCCACCTGGTCGAGCCGTTCCTGCGCGACCGCAAGACCTTCCTCCACGGCATCACGTTCGCCGGTCACCCGGTGAGCTGCGCCGTGGCGCTCGCGAACCTCGACCTCATGGAGCGCGAAGGGCTCCTCGAGCACGTGCGCGCGAACGAAGGTGCGTTTCGGTCCACCCTCGACAAGCTCCGCGACCTCCCGATCGTCGGCGACGTGCGCGGCGCGGGCTACTTCTACGGCATCGAGCTCGTGAAGGACAAGGCGTCCCGGACGTCGTTCGACGCCGAAGAGAGCGAGCGGTTGCTGCGCGGCTTCTTGTCGCGCGCCCTCTACGACGCCGGCCTCATCTGCCGCGCCGACGACCGCGGCGACCCCGTGATCCAGCTCGCCCCGCCCCTCATCATCGGCCAGCCCGAGTTCGACTACATCGAACAGGTCCTGCGCACCGTGCTCACCGAGGCGTGGTCCCGCATCTGAGCGTTCCGCGCCTCGATCAGACCGGATCAGACCGGATCGGTCCAACGGGTCGACCGCGGCGGCGGGTTGACGCGAGGCAATGGTGGGCAGGCTCGGAGCATGCGTATCGCGGTCGTCGGAGCGAGCGGATTCGTCGGCCGAGCGCTCTGCGGCGCCCTCGTCGGGGCGGGACACGAGGTCGGCGCGTTCGCGCGCGCCACCCGCCCGACCTGCCGGGCGCCGTGGGCCACGCGGTCGACGTAGGCGACGAGGACGCGCTGCGCGACTCCCTGTCCGGATACGAGATCGCCTACTACCTCGTGCACTCGCTCGGCGCGGGCGACTTCCGCGCCCACGACCGCCGGCTCGCCGAGGGATTCGGGCGGGCGGCCGCGGCGAGCGGTATCCGCCGCATCGTCTATCTCGGCGGCCTCGGCCACGACCCGGCATCCGAACACCTCGCGAGCCGTCAGGAAGTCGGCACCGCGCTGGCGGGTGCTCGGGTCCCGGTCGTCGAGTTGCGCGCGGCGGTCGTGCTCGGCGCCGGGAGCGTCTCGTTCGAGATGCTCCGCTACCTCACCGAGCGCCTCCCGTTCATGATCTGCCCCCGCTGGGTCCGCACCGCGATCCAGCCGATCGCGCTGGGCGACGTGATCCGCTATCTCGTCGGCTCGCTCACCGTGGAGCCGGGCATCTACGAGATCGGCGGCGCCGACATCACCACGTATCGCGAGATGATCGCGGCCTACGCGACCGCCCGCGGACTTCACCGGCGCCGGATCCTCGACGTGCCGTACCTGACTCCCCGGTTGTCGTCGCACTGGTTGGACCTGGTCACCCCCGTCGATCGCCGCGTCAGCCACGCCCTCATCGAGAGTCTCGTCACCGAAGTGGTCGTGACCGACCAGGCGCGCACCGACGCCGCGTTCGGGATCGACGTCATTGGCCTCGCCGACGCGCTGTCGGTCGCGCTCGACGCCCAAGCGGCTGCACTCGACCACGATCTGCTCGCCCTCGAGAGCGGGCTCGGCGAAGGCGTGTACACCGTGCGCGTGTCGGTACCGCTCCCGGCCGGAACGTCGACGCGGATCGACGCCGACCTCGACCGCGTGGGCGGGAGCTTCGGCTGGTACGGACTCCCGTGGGCGTGGCGGGCACGGGCACTCCTCGGCCGGCTCGTCGGGGAGCGCTGGAATCTCGTCCGTGCGCCCGAGATCGTCGAACGAGCGACGGTCGACTGGTGGATCGTCACCCGCCGCGACCCCGGGACCCTCGTGCTGCGCAGCATCGGGTGGTTCCCCGGGGAGGGCTGGCTCGGATACCGCGTCGACGAGCACGAGCTCGTCCAGGTCGGCGCGCTCCGGCCGAAAGGCGTACCGGGCTTCGTCTACTGGAAAGTGCTGCAGCCCGTGCACCACCGGGTCTTTCGCGCGTTGGCGCACCACCGAGTTGCGCAGCGTGCGCGCCCGGTAACCGGGCGGGCAGCTCAGCGCTCCTCGACGTGCCATTCCTCGCCGCGCGCGCGGAGGCGGTCGAGGAACGGGACGGCATCGAACGCTTCGGGGCCGAGCACTCCTGCGCCTTCCCACACCCGCGTCGCCAACAGCTCGAGCGCCACGACCGGGTTGATCGCGGTCTGCCACACGACGGCTTGCGACCCGTGGCGGGCCATCGTGTCGGCGTTGTCGGAGACGTGGTACAGGTACACCTCGCGGGGCCGACCGTCGACGCCCGTTCCCGTCACCCACGTTCCCGCACAGGTGCGGCCGTGCATGCGGTCGCCGAGCGACGCCGGGTCGGGCAGCACCGCGGCGACGACGTCGCGCGGCGACACCTCGACACCGCGCACGCGCACCGGCTCGGTCGAGGCCAATCCCGTCTTGGCCAGCACGCGCAGGACCTCGATGAACTCGTCACCGAGCCCGTACTTGAACGTCACGCGCCGGCACGCGACACCCCGTGGTATCAGGAGCACCTCCTCGTGCTCCACGTTCACGCACTCGATCGCGCCGATGCCCTCCGGGAACACGAAGGTCTCCGGCTCGGAGAACGGCTCGGTCGTGAACCAGCCGCGGTCGTGCTCCCACACGACCGGCGGATTCAGGCATTCCTCGATCGTCGTCCAGACCGAGAAGGTCGGGGCGAAGTCGTACCCGTCGATCACGAGGTCGCTGCCGTCGCGGACCCCGACCTCGTCGATCTCGGAGAAGAGATGGTCGGCCGCGTACCGGGCGAAGACGTCCGAGAGGCCGGGCTCCACGCCCATGGCCACCAGTGCCAGGAGCCCGCGCTCCTCCCAGCGGGTCGCGGCCTCGAATTGCGCGGCGCCCAGCATCACGCCCGTCAACTCGTAGGGGCGTTGCGGGTGCGGTTCCGACAGCGTCATCGCCATGTCGATGTAGTGGCACCCCGCGTCGAAGGCCGCTGCGAATATCGAAGGGTTGAGCCGGGGATCGCACGCGTTCATCACGACGTCGGCGCGTTCGCTGCGCGCGAGTTCCGAGATATCGCCGGCGTTCGACGCGTCGAGCGCGCGCGCTACGAATCTCGCATCGGCGCAGCGCTCGACGGCCGCAGTCGCACGCCGGGCATCGACATCGGCGACCACGACGTGCTCGAGCACCTCGGATTCCGCGGCCGCGCGTGCTATCGCCGCGCCGACGCCACCTGCTCCAACAACGAGTACACGCATGTGATCACGTTACGTTCGGAACGTAACTCACGCGTGTTCTCAGTCCGGCCCGGCGCCGCATATGGGCATCGATCACGACGCTGACGATCGCGGCCCAAAAGCACCACAACGAGATGAACCCGCTCACGGTCATCCACATGAGGACCGGCACCGCGACGAGATTCAACAGTCCGAGGATGGCCATGTCACGGTGGCTGGACGCGAGAAGCGCACCGCACGCGGCGACGACATAGAGCGCTGTCAGCTGGCCGCCTTGGTGTAACGCGCTCGACGTCATACGCGATGTGGCGGCCGCTGATGACGGCGTTCACGGACCCGCGGAACATCGCGGCGCCGAGCGACACGCCTACCGCGATGCCCAGCACCGAGAGCGCGCCGATCACGCGCTTGCGCCCCGCGACCCGTTCGATCCCGAGCGCCGCGAGCGGCACGAGGGCCGGGAGCGCGGCGAGTGCGAACAGGAGGTAGGCCCAGATGCCGACCCGCCCGATCGACTCCGACACGCGGCCCTGCAGCCCCCACCAGACGAATGCCTCGTCGATCTGGTGCAGCCCGAACAGGAGCGGGAGCGACGCGATGAGGATCTGCTTCGGTTCACGAACATGGCGGAGGGCGTCCGCGCCGATGACGACCACGATTCCCCCGACCACCACGTCGGCGTCAGGGGAAAAGCACATGCGTCAGTCCGACCTGCAGACGGCGAGTTGCGCCGCGGTGGGCCAGCGCACATCGGTTGCCCAACCCGCCCGTTCGAACACGCGGATCAATGCCGCGCCGGGATCGACCTGGTGCGCAAGGGCGCCGTGGCGCGCGGACCGCGGGAACGCGTGGTGGAAGTTGTGCCACGCCTCACCGAACGAGATGATGCCGAGCGGCGCGAAGTTGGTACTGGAGTCCTTTTGCGTCGCGGGTTGGCGCCCGAACATGTGGCAGATGGAGTTGACACTCCACGTCACGTGGTGGAGCAGCATCATGCGGGCCAGGCCTGCCCACAAGAACGCGGTCAGTGCACCGCTCAGCGCGCCGGTAATCGTCCAGCCGAGGAAGAACGGCGCCGCGAGCGACGCGATCGCGAAGATCGGGAACAGCCGGCTGATGATCATCGTGTCGGCGTCGGCAAGGAGGTCGGGCGCGTAACGCTGCGCGGACGTGGGGTCGGCCTTGAACAACCAGCCGACGTGCGCGTGCACGAAACCGCGGAACTGCGCTCGGGGACCGGGCCCGTACTCGTGCGGGGAGTGCGGGTCGCCCGGCTTGTCGCTGTAGACGTGATGGCGGCGGTGGATCGCGACCCAACCGACGACCGACCCCTCGACCGCCATCGACCCGGTCGACGCGAGCAGGATCTTGAGCCAGCGGACGGCCCGGAAGCTGCGGTGCGTGAAGAGCCGGTGGTAACCGACCGCGATGCCGAAACCGGTCACGACGTAGAAGATGGCGGCCAACACGATGTCGAGGAGGTTCACCGCGTGACCCCACAGCAACGGGATCGCGATCGCGAGGGCGATCGGCGGGCTGACCATGAGCAGTCCCGTGACGAGTCGCCCGGCGCGGACGCTGGCCCGGCTCGGCGCCGGTTCGGGCGCGCGGTCGGAACGTGTCGGTGAATCCAGCAGGGCAGCCATGGCGTCTCGGTTCTCAGGAAGACAGGAGGTGAGCGGTCGTGCTCCCACCAGCCCCGATACCAGGAGGTCGCCAGACACCGCGCCGGACGTCGCCGGTGCGTACCGGGAAGTCTACGTCACGACCCGCCGCATTCGATACGCACCCGAAGCAGTCATTGCGCGAGCAACCAGGTGATCAGCATGGGAGTGCGAAGGCGTCGAGCGCGTCCAATGCCGCGAGGCTGCGCCGGAAGAGCGCGCGGGTCAGCTCGACGTGGCGGGGATCGTCGATCGTCAGCGCGCCGGTAGCGATGACCGGGTACACGAAGCCGAGCATCGTCCCGTAGCGGTACATCTCCCAGGCCCACCGCCGATCGGCATCGACACCGAAGCCGTGCAGATCCTCGATGTACCAGTCGAACGCGTTCCGGTATCCCGCGGGGTCGTCGATGTTGAGGCTCTGCGTGACGTGGTACGAGAGATCACGCGGCCCGACCGATCGATCGATGAGTTGCCAGTCGACCGCGATCACGTCGTCGTCGGCGAAGAAGAGATTGTCGAGCCGCCAATCGGAGTGCGACAGCACGAGGGGCCCGTCGCACAGCTTGGCGAACAGCGCAGGAATGTGTCGCGCGTACTCCGCACCGAACTCGCGGACACGGTCGTCGATCATGTCGCCGAACAACTCCTGAACGCGCGGCCACGCCATCTCGTAGGCCATCGCCACCGCGGACGGGTAGGGATCGTCGGCCAGTCTCAGGAGGAACGTCGACGCGGACAACGTCGGATCGTCCCAGAAGCACGCGTGCAACCGCGCGAGCGTGCGGATCGCGTTGCGCGCCTCGGCGAGCGTGCAGCCGCTCACCTGGTCGCCACCGCGGCCGCGCTCGGACACGTCCTCGAGCAACAGGATCGTGTCCTGGGTCACGGGGTCGTGCGCGGCGAAGTAACACTCGGGATGCGGGATCGACGTGCGCGGCGACAACTCGTTGTAGAACCCGACCTCGCGCCCGTACATGTTGAGGACCGTCGCGACGAACCGGCCGTCTTCGGTGGGGGCCGCCAGCTTGGCGATGACCGTCGCCGGTGCACCGCTGCCATCCAGCTGCAGCCGGTGCAGCTGGCCGACGAGGCCGACACCCACCCCAATGGGCTCCTTGGTCACGCGCGTCACGGATCGGCCGAGCGTGTCGCTCAGCCATTCCGGGGTGACGTCATCGATCGTCTTCGGAATCGTCATCGCACACCTACCAGGAGCATCTCGGTGAGGCGCCGCGGCACCTCGACGATCAACGGGAACAGCGCGCCGCGTTTGGGCAGGCGGACATGGCGCCGGTCGTTTCCGATCGCGTCGGCCACGGCGGTGACGACGACATCCATGTCGAGGTCGTACGTGAGGTGCAGCCGTTCGAGCCGGGCGAGTGCGCGCCGGGTCGGACCGTGCGCGCGCAGTGACGCGATCATCGTGCTCTCGACCGGCCCGATCTGTACGAGTGTCGTACCGATCGGCGTCCCGGCGAGATCGGCGCGCAGTGCCGCGGTGAAGTGACTGAGCCCGGCCTTCGACGCGGAATACGGCGCCACGCCGGGCAGCGCGTTGGTTCCGGCCAACGACGAGACGTTGACGATATGGCCGCGACCCCGGCGCAACATCTCCGGGATCACCGCCCGGCACAGGAGCATCGGCGCGCCGAGGTTGACCGCGAGCAGGCGGGTGATCTCGGCAGTGGGCAGGTCGACGAGATCACCGGTCAGGTCGACGCCCGCATTGTTGACCAGCACGTCGATCGGACCGACGGCCTCGATTCCGCGCACGAGCGGCTCGATCGCGGCCGCGTCGGCGAGATCGGCGGGAAACGACTCGCCCCCGATCTCCGCCGCGAGCTTGTCGAGCGGTCCCGCCGAACGGGCGACGAGGACGACCCGCGCCCCGCGCCGCGCCAACTCGGTCGCCAGCGCGGCGCCGATGCCGCGCGACGCTCCGGTCACCACCACCCTGGCCCCCGGGAGCTGCACGGGCGCATGATCGCACCCGACCCGCGGGCCTGTCGACGATCAGCCCGCGCCGGGACGAGGGCTCAGTCGCGGTCGAGGGGGGCGGCGAGCAACAAGAGGTCGTAGAGGATCTTCAGGGCGCCGCCGATGATGAGCGGCCACCCGAAGCTCGTGCGGTCGAGCAACAAACCGGCGAGCGCGGGCGTTGCCGCGCTGGCGAGGCTGCGGGGCACGTTGGTGATGCTCGCGGCGGCGGCACGCTCGTCGGGATCGACGACGCGCATCACGAGCGCTTGGCGCGCGGGCACGTCCATCTGCGAGAACAGGGAACGCAGCAACAAGAAGGTCACCGCCAGCGGCGCGCTCGGCACGATCCCGGCCAGGATCAAGAACCCGTTGGCCGGGAGGTGGGTGAACACCATCGTCCGTACGAGGCCGAGGCGGGACGCGAGCCGGGGCGCGAGGAACTGCGAGAAAGCGGTGAGCACGCCCGAGGCTGCGAGGGTCGCGCCGGTCGCGGCGGGCGATAGCCCGAACCGGAGATCGAGGTAGAGGACGAGCAGCGACTGCACCGCGAAGCCACTGCCCGCGGAGTCGAGGGCGAACAACGCCGACAACCGGATCACGATCGCGCGCGAGCGATGCAATCCCCGGCGCGGCGACTCGACCGCCGCGTGGTCCCGGAGCTCGCGGTACGCGATCCCCGCGCCGATCGCCGTCACGACGTACAACAGGAACGAGAGCCGTTCCACCGTGGCGATGTCCCAGCCGTTCGCCGATGCGATCCGGGCCGGGAGCGCCGACGCCAGCGCGCCCGCGGCGCCTGCGAGCGAGGCCGCGACGTTGTAGATCGCGAAGAAGTGCGGCCGGCGGTCGGTCTCGGTGAGATCAGCGAGGACGGCCTGCTCGGTCGGGAGGAACAAGCTGACGTCGCCGCCCGAAGGGTTCAACGTCCCGATGAAACCAAT
This sequence comes from uncultured Actinomycetes bacterium, assembly GCA_963812205.1. GTDB lineage: Bacteria > Actinomycetota > Acidimicrobiia > IMCC26256 > PALSA-610 > PALSA-610. The sequence goes on along the minus strand of CAWEUJ010000002.1, from coordinate 40,537 downwards.
GACCAGCAGCGGCGCGAAACGCGTGACCGTCGAGAACCCCACGCCGGTCAGCGCCATCAAGACGCACGACGCGAACAGCACGCGCTGCGCGCCCCAGCGGTTCAGGCGCAAGCCGGCCCACAGGGTGAGCGCGGCCGAACCGAGGAGCGTCGCGGTGATGATCGCGCCGATCTGGAAGCCGCTGAAGCCGAGGTGCTGGAGGTACCGGGCGAGCAACACGCTCGCGAAGCCGTCGGCGAACGCGCGGATCGCGCGCGCCACGATGAGGGGCCGCGTCGCCTTCTCCCCTTCCGCCACCCGGTTCACCCGGGCACGGTAACGCGCCGGGTCGAGCGCGACGCGGGTGGGTCAGCCCTGGACGACGCTCACCGGGAGCTGCGCCAGGCGCGTCTCGAAGACCGAGACGATGCCGGCGATCGTGGTGTGCCCGTCAACCGCGATCTGGGGGCCGTCGGGCTGCGCGAAGTAGACACCCATGAGCACCCGGCCCCGGCGCAGGTACACGGCAATGGAGTGCAACGACGCGTGGGTCGTGGCGTCGGTGGTGACGAAGTCGTACGCGAGCCGCTCGACCGACGGGTTCTCGGGCCACGCACCGTCGGGCGGGGCGCGGAAGGTCGTGGTGGCGGTGCCCTCGCCGACGGGGCTGGTCACCGGGCCGGAGGGGCACTTTGCTCGCACCGATCGCAGCTCGGCGAACGCCTGCGTCCCGGTGGCGGGCTTGGCGTAGAGCACCGCTTCGGTGCTGAGGACGATGTTTCCCTGCTGGTTGGTCACCGCGACCTGGCGGCGGGCCGTCCGCAGCGCTTCGCTCGGGAAGGTCCCGTTGCAGAGGTCGAGGGTGGCCACGGTCGTGTCGGCGCCGTGGTCGAGGTGGTTGACCGTATCGGCGGCGGGGACGTCTCGTTGGCCGACGATCAAGCCCGCGAGGACGCTGTCGCGGGGATCGGTCGGCAGGAGTGTCGACGGCGTGGTCCCGGGGACGGCCCCCCTCGGCGGAACGGTCGTGGCCGGCGCGGCTGCCGGTTGTTTCGTCGAGGAGTCGCGGGCGTTCAAGACGATCGTCGCGACACCGAATCCGACCACGAGCGCGACCACGACCAGCGCGGCCAGCAACGCCGCCACCGGCCCGCGCCGATCGGGATGAGCTGTCCCACCCGTGCCCCCGCCCGAGACCGGGCCGGGTGGGAGCGGTGGGACGGTCTCGAGGTCGAACGGGGCGTGCTCGGTCACCGGCGCCAGAGTAGGGCCTCGGTGCGACGATTCCAGGCGCGGCGACCGGTCGGGGCGCGCCGCTCAGGCGACGCGGCGGATCGTCACCCGCACGTCGCTGGAGTGTGCCGCGGGGCCGTTGTACACACCCTTCAGCGGGGTGACGTCGCCGTAGTCGCGACCCCGGGCGACCAGCACGTGCCGTTCGGCGACGTCGGCGCCGCTCGTCGGGTCGACGCGCTGCCACGCCCCCGTCCACGGCACCAGATCGAGGGGGAACGGCCGCTCCTCACCCGAATGCGCGAACGTGATGCCCTGGTCGCGAAAGACGCGATCGCGGGTTGCGCACCGCTCGTCGAAGTCCTGCTTCGACAGCGTCTGGACATGTTCGTAGAGCGCGCGGTAGTCGAGCCGGGTGTCGCCGGCCGCGTCGAACATCTCGTCCCATGCGTCGATGGGTTGATACGCATCGAGAAGATCGCCCACCACACCAACTTGGCCCAGGACGGGATCGACGGCGTGTCGCACCGATGAAGCAGCAGTGTCAACTTCGGGCCCGGAATCTGACGCGGCTTCAGCGCACGCGCGCCCACACCCCGAACAGCGGATCACCGCCGGCCGGCGTCGGGCACCGACGCGCCTGTGCGGGCTCGTACCCGCCGGCGGCCGCGAAATACTCCGCGACGATCTGCACACGCGCCGCGCTCTCGGCGTGGAGCCAACCGCGGACGGCCTTGGTCGGGAACAGCCGGTTAGAGTACGTACCGAACGGATACAGCCCAGTTGGCCTAGGTTCGAGCCCGCCCGCGGCCCGAGAGTCGACGAGCACGAACCGCGGACGGCCCGAACCGAGAGCGAAGCTACCTACCCGAACGCGGCTTCGTCGATGAGCAGCTCCCGACCCGCGTCGACATCCGAACCGAACCGTCTGACGAGATCGCCCGTCACGCCGCGCTTGGCGAGCAGGGCGCGTTCCGCTGGTGACGAGCCGCCCCAGATCCCTTCATCGAGTCCGTGGTCGAGCGCGTACCCGAGACATTCGGCACGGACGAGGCATCGCCGACAGAGCGCCCGCGCCGGCCGCGTCGAGTGTCCTCGTTCGGGAAAGAATGCGGCCGCGGTTTCGGGGTGTTCGGGGCAGAGCGCGTCCCGCATCCATGCCGGGATATCGCCGATCGAGTCGAGCAGGTTGTCGACGACCGGGGTAAGCGCCAGCATCGGGGCGCATTCTCGCGCAACCTGAGACGGTCTAGGGCGATTCTCGAGCCCGCTTACGCATCTTTGGGCAGTTCAACGTCTCGACCGCAGAATCGGCAGACCTTCGCGGCGGGCTGGATCTGCTCCGCGCACCAGGGACACGGGACCAGGCCCGTCGCGCCACCAGCGGCGAGTTGTTGCGCAGCTGCCGCCACCGCGCGCTCGCGCTCGGCCTGCACCTCCGGCGTAGGGCTCGTTACCGCGATGATCAGCACGCCGAACACGCCGAGGAGTAGCCCGAGAATGAAACCGAGACCGGGCTTGCCCTTGGCATTGCCGATGATCAGCCCGAGGAATGCACAGACGAGCCAGATCGCGACGAATACGCCCACGGGATCACGCGCCTTTCGGTAGTCGACCGGTCCGTTTCGCCCACGCGCGCACGTCGGGCCAGGACCAGAGCGCGCCCATGCTCAACCGCAGTACGGGGTCCGGGAACGTCTTGTCGCGCTGTACCCACGCGTGCACGGTCTGACGACTGCCCGCGGTCGTCCGCGCCGCGATCTCGGCTGATCCGACCAGCTGGTCTATGTCCATGCGCCTGCCCACAGTGAAACGCTACGGGTCGCCCGCGCGGCATGTCCAAGTTTGCCAGTTGTTGACGGCAGTACGCAAGGTGTCTAGCGTGGTCAACGGTGGTCGGTGTGGTCGGTGCGTTACGCGTATCGGCGCTACCGGGCTAGGCGTATCGGTCCGAGGCCATGCCGACCACCCATAACGCAGAGAAGCCCGGGCGACCGCTTGCGACGGTGCCCGGGCCAGTGTCAGCAACCCCACCTGGCGGGAGAGAGCCAACATGAAAGATCGTAGCCCCGCGGGATCGCATCCGCGAAATGAGCCCGACCACCTTCGCCCGGACCGTAGGTCGGCCCGTCCCCGACTGGCTGAACCTCGACGTCCTGATCGAGCCCGAAGAGGTCGCCGAGATCGAGCAGGTACGCAAGGAACTGCGCGCCCTGATCCTCGAAGTGATCCCCGTCGCGGAACGCCTCCGCTGGTGTCTCGCGCTGGTCGAACGGTTCCGCTGTGACATCGACGACGCCCATCGGGTTTTCACTGAGGCGCTCGACCTCGACGAGATCCAGAATCTGGGTCTGCTGATCGGTCTACTCCTCGACGCGCAAGCGGAAGACCCGGAACGGGTCGCGCATCTGACCGCGGGCTACATCGGCACGATGCCCGAGGTCGTCGCCGCGCTCGACCGCCAAGCGCGCGAACTGCCGATGGTCGCGCCCGAGCACGGCAGTTTCGAGATCCCGCGCGGTGAGGCATGACTCTCGCGGAGCCGGTCGCGGCGGGGAGGCTTTGGATACCGCCGTCCGCGATGGTTGCGGACCCGACCGCTGCCATCGTTGAGAACCATCTCGCCTGGGCGCGTCAGCGTGGCTTGCGCGAGACCACGCTCTACGGTCGTCGGAACTATCTGGCCCAGGTTCACGCGCATATCGGCCGCCCACTACTCAACGCCTCACGGACCGATTTGGAGACCTGGTGGTCGGCTTTGACGATCTCGCTTTCAGCCCGCGGCGTGATCCTCAGCCACCTTCGCAGCTTCTACGCCTGGGGCGTTCGGTTCGAGCTGATCGCCGCGGACCCGACCGCGCGGGTCGATTCGCCGAGGCGACAGCGCGCGCTGCCGCGACCGATCGCCGAAGACGTGCTCGCGGCCGTGATCGACTCGGCAAACGATCGAATCCGGCCGTGGCTGTACCTGGCCGCGTATGCGGGTCTTCGAGCGTGCGAGGTCAGTCGCCTGCGCGCCGAAGACGTGAAACCCGACAACGATCCGCCCGTGCTGATCGTGGCCGACGGCAAGGGCGGAAAGTCACGGGTAGTGCCGTTACATGATCGTGTCGCCGACGCGCTCGACCGCGCGGCCCTGCCCGCGCGCGGTTGGCTCTTCGTACGGCGGGGTGCTGGCAGACCCGTCACGACGAGGTCTCCGGGGACCGCGGGCGAGAACGTGTCTGCCCGTCTCGTTTCGGAGCTTGCGAACCGTCATCTCCGCGCGCAGCACGCGGGCGCGACGTTCCACCAGCTGCGTCACCGGTTCGGGACCGCGATCTATGGGGTGTCCCGGGATCTGCGGCTGACGCAGGAGCTTCTCGGCCATGCGAATCCGGCAACGACGGCGGGATATGCGGCCTGGTCGCCCAGCCAAGGTGTAGCGGCCGTCAACGCGATAGGCGCGCCCGCGCGCGCTCCCGACGTTCTGACCTAACCCGATCGGTGGGCCGCGCCCGGACTGGTGGAGTGCGGGTACTTCCCCCGCTCCGGACGCGGCCCGTGCGGGAGATTATGAGAGCCTGACGCCCCCGTCAGATTCCTACGAGTCGAACCGGATGATGCCGTCGAGGACGTCCAGCGCGGTCTCGTTCAGTGTTTGGTGGGTCTCCGTGGCCTTGATGATGAGCGCGGCGAGCGCGGCGAGCATGTCGCAGTTGGCTTGCGCCGCGACCAGCATCTGCGCTTGGTGGACCCGGTCGCCGAGCTGCTCGCCGGCTGGTTCGTCAATCACGACAGGCGCAACGTACGCCGCTGCGGGTTTTCCACAGTGCCGCACCGGAACATCTTTACGGAATCCTTCCGATGCGCGACTGCCGGGTCCCGCCCCTCTATCGTCGTTCACGGAGCCGGAGCTTGGCCCCCATGAGCCACTGGCTGTTCGTTGCGTCGGGAAGCCCCCCATTGAATAAATCTTCCCCGTCGCGCTGTGGCTGTGGTTCTCACGTTGACGCCAACGCCTGTGGCGGTCAGGCTTCCCGACCGTGAGACGAACGATCATCCTTGCGATCGCATGTGCAGCCGTTGCGGCCGGATGCGGTTCGTCAACGACATCGGGCAGTTCCTCGTCGACCAAACCGGCCGGTGTCGACGCGTCGATCTGGAATGACTATTGCTCACACGGTGCCGCGCTCGTCGGCTATATCAGCCAGGAATCCAAGGGCACGATTACCCAGGACGAGTTCCAATCGAAGCTGAACGGCTCTCAGAACGGCATCCAAGGCGACGCGGACGCGACGACCGACGCGGCGATGCACGCAAAGTTCCAAGCGATGGCCGACGCGATCGGCCGGGCGAAGGTCGCGATCTCTACCGGCGACGCGCCCGACTACAACGCCATCGTCAACGCGGCGACCGCTATCGGCACCTGCTGACTGTCGACCACTTCGGGAAACGCCCGCGCGGGATCTCGAAGTCACACGGTGCGGAGCGGCGCGCCGGCCGACCACCACGATCGGAGCGGCGCGCCCGCGGAGAATCGAACATCGCGCGGATGGATCGAAGGGGTAAGCGTCGCGGTCGCCGACATCGCGAGGCTTGACGTACTGCTCCACGTCGGCCCCGGGTTGTAGAGCGCGGCCTTTGCCGCCATCGCGACGTTCGCCTTGCCGGTCAGTGTGCGCGCGCTTCCGAGGGTCGCCTTGGCGGACAGTGCCGCGCCGGCCTTCGTGGGCCCGACCGTGATCGGGAGGAACAGTGCTGCCGCGCCCGCGTCGAAGACAGACGATGCTTTCGAGGTCCCGAGTTCGAGCGCCGCGCCATGTAGCAACGCGTTCGCGTTCATCGCGAGCGGCGATGCCGCGTCGGGAAGGTGCGGATTCGGAAGGGTTGCGGTCGCGGCCATCGCGGCCGGCGCGGAGGCGGTCAGCCGGATCGGCGCACCGAACACGGCCTTGGCGGACAATGCCGCGGACGACTTCCCCGAGAGCAGGATAACGCCGAGAAGACTGGCCTTCGCCGAGTAGGCCGCGTTCGCCTTCGCGGGTCCGAGTTCAGTCGGTGGGGGTGCGGTCTGGTAGAGCACCGCGCCGATGGAGTGTGTCGAGTTGCTGGTACCGGCCGACCATGCGACCGACGCCGGGGTGTCGGCGACGTCGTAGCCGTTCCAGTCCGACGACGTGTTCGTGTTCGTGGTGCCGTAGTGGTGTCCGTGCGCGCCGTCCGTCGTCGTCGATGACGACTCATCGCAGTACGGGTCCCGGGCCGCTCCACCGTCGTAGGTGTATTGCAACCCGGCCGAGACCGACACGAACGACCCGCCCGCGATCGCAACGCAACGACGCGCCGGGTTCGTCGTCCACGACAGGGACGCGGTGCCGTTCGTTGACGACTGGATCGCCTGCGCGACTCTCGAGCCGTCCCAGCCTTCGGTGGCGGGGATGATGTACGGCTGGAATCGGTGCACGGTGAAGCCGGTGAGGCTGACTTGCACGTTCGAGGTCGTGTCACCTGAGACGAGGATCTTTGACCAGATGATGAGTCGGCCGTTGCCGCTGGTCGCGCCCGCGGTTTGGATCAGGTCCTGTTGTACGCCCGTTGTCGAGCCGTTGACGGTCGGTGTGCCGGTGACGCCGGTCCCGGAGTTCGTGCCCTCTTGCACGATGACGAGCAGATCGCCGACGTTCGCACCGAGCGCCGACAGGCCCAGAGATGCCGTCGAGCTGCCCGTGGTCGATTCGATGCCGGTAACTGCCAGCGCGGTCATCAGATCGTCCCGTTGTTGGCCGGGTTCGTGTTCGTTGACGGGTTCCAGCGTGCCGCCGCGATCGCGTCGAACCGCGGGCCGTTCACACTGAGTTCCGTTGTCGTCGGTGTCGCCTGCGCGGCCTCATAATCGACCATCGGCGACCACCATTTCGCCGAACTGTGCACGCCGTTCAGGAGGATGTACTTACGGCCGTCCTCTTTGATGAACCCGGAACCGTTCCCGGTCTTGTAGTCGCCGTACAAGGGGATGCACCGGCCATAGGCAACATCTGACGGGTCCGTGACCCGCAAGAGGGAGCGGCCATCGCGGTCCTGGTGCGCGTGGTGGTCCGTGAGGGCGAACAGGTCGAGGATCGTGAGCGGAATATCAGCGTGGACACTCATCCGGTTCACGGTTGCGCCCGCGCTGAACTGCGGGCCGCGCATGATGAGCATGGAACGCGTCGAACCTTCCCAGACCGCGGTTTTGATCGCGCCGTTCCCCACGCGGATTGTTCGCCGTTCTGAATGCCCTGGTCGGTCGTAAAGATGATCGTCCAGTTGTCACCCCACCGCGCGGTGAGGTAGTCGACGAGCGTCTTTACCATGTCGTCGATCGACGCCATGAGTTCTTGGCGGTCCTCGTAGGTCGTTCGTTGTGTCGACGTCGCGACGTACCCGACCGCGATCTGCTCCGCGTACGTCGTCGTCAGCGCCCCGCCCGGTGCGACCGCCGAAGGGTCGACCGCGCCCGCGTACAGCTTCTCTATCGCGCTGCCGTACCCGCCGCCTTCGTCTTCGTGCGGTGAGTGCGGCGCGATGTAGAGAAAGAACGGATCAGTGTCGGCTTGCACGTCGAAGAACTGCGTTGCCCAGCCGCCCAGCTGGATCGCCCCGTAGGTCTGCCGGTTGTACGCGAATCCCGACGTGGAGCCGAGCGGGCCACCGACCGCATACCGGAAGACCGTCGCCGATTCAACCGCGCTGACCACGAACTGATTACCGTTGTATCCGGCCACGTTCATGTTGACCGCGACGGTGTCACCAACCCGGAACCGATGCTGAATCGTTGTCGTGACGCGCGCTTCACCTGACGCCCAGGTCGCGGTGGCGGCCAGGTTGTAGAAGTATTGGGTGGTCGCGGGCGGACTGACGCCCACCCCGTAGGCGGGATTCGCGCCCGAGTATTCGACATACGTCGCGGACCACAGCGTGGGGTCGTAGGCCGCGCCGACAAGCTGAATCTTCGCGAACGTGACGCCCGCGGGGATCGGGTCGGTTGCCACCCGGCCGTTCTGGTCCTTGCCGAGAATCCCGACATTGACGCCCGCGGCCGCGAGCCACTGAAAGATGGACCCCGTGAACGCTTGCGCGTCGTCGTCGGCATCGCGCAGGATTCCGAGCGCGGCCTGGTCGGCGATGCCGACGCGTTGCTGACCGATCCCGGCCGCGCGCGCGTGATCCTTGTACCACGGCCCCATCCACTGCGCGACCGTGCGCCCCAGGGCGTCACTTCTTCAATTATTCACATTAATTCATCTGTTCGCCCCATACTCCTCTCTCTCAAATACATGTTCTAAGCCACGCCTCCCACGTTCCACGCATCAATACCTTTACATCACTCTTTTCCCTACTTCCTTCTCTTTCCTCCTCCGTTCTCCAACCCGCGCCCTAAAGCATATCGCTTTTGCTCCTTCCTTCCATATCCACCTCACTCACCGCTACTCGACACACTCACTGCCGCCCCTTTACTTCCCGCATTCTCTTTCATCTCCGATCTTTTCTTTTCTGCGTGATTCCTTCCTTTTCATTCATCTACCTACATCTTCTCGCTCTTCATTTTTTCTTTTTCAAAACAACTACACTCAAACTCACAAACTTCATCTTTCTTCTGTGTCTCACTTTTTCTATGTTCCGTGTAAACCTTCTCTGCTTCTCACTGTCACTTTGTTCTTTTTTTTCCTTTTCTTCTGCTTTTCTTTTGCTCTTCTTCTCCTCTCTCTTCCGTTGTTCTCCTCTTTTCTCTGCGAGTGGAAGCACTCACGGCGCGATTCACCTCCACTGCCGTCCCCGTGAGACGACCGTGGAGGGCTTTCGGCCGGGCAAGCCACTCCGAACCCGTCGGCTAGTGAAAGCATCACCGCCGAGCTACAGCAACGAACCTAGCATGGCGCGTGTGTCGGTACAGGGATGCTCACCCCGGCGATCCAAGATCCTGTACGTGAAATGCGCGTGCGGTGCCGAGCTCGACCGCTGGGTCTATGACGACTCGATCCATGAACCGCGCGGTACCCGCGGGCGCTGTGTCGATGTTGACGATCCGGGCGACGGCCGTGCGAGGGTCCGCGTTCTGCGATGTCGTCGCAAAGCGTGCCGCCGGGAGTGGACGATCGTGATGGCCGATCTCGCCGCTTCCTGGGTCCACGCTCAGAACGATGGTCCCGACGTTCTGCACATTGATCGGGATTTCGTCGAACAGCCCGACGACCCGGCGGAGTGGGAACGGATGGTCCAGGCCGCGCGAGCGGGACATGAGCACACCCTCAGACGCGCCAGGTCATCGCGACCCGATCCGCGATCGTGACGTGACGGTCGGGGTCGGGAAGGTCAGTAAACCGCGGGTCGCGGCTCGCCTGGGCTAGCCGTTGGTCGCGGCGCGCGAAGGTTTCGGGCGCGCCGGCCCCGTCAACCGCGATTGATTCGACCAGAGTGCCGCGTCGTAGCCCCCGCCGCGTTGTGACGTCGAGCGCCGCCCACGCCGCGCCCACGTCCTTCGCCGTCGCCAGTTTCCGATACGCCGCGGAGCCGCGACCCGATGCCCGTTCGGATTCCAGCTCGACGCGCCGAGTCTCGAGCCCCAGCGCGCGCGGCCATCCACTCGCGGCGAGAGAGCAGCCCCGCGCCAAAATCGGCGGCCAACGCTTCGAGGTCGTCGTCGATCGAGGTCGCCGCAGGTTTGGCGCCAGACCTGGACGGCGTTCCGGCCTTGTGTACCGCGTCGGATTCGGAGATCACCGCGACGACTGCGCCCGAAACGAGGTGGTCGACCTTCGCCCCGTCGATGCTCACCCGGCCGCACGCCTCGTAGCCCTTCCGCGGGGCGCACACGTACCGCCAGCCCTCGCGGTGCGGCTTCGCGGCCATCGGTGCCCCACAGGCCCCACAGCGGACTACGCCGGTCAGTAGGTGCAAGGTCGTGTTCGTGGTTCCCATCCGCCGTGCAGGGTCACTCAGGACCGTTTGTAGCTGGTCCCAGGTGGCCCGGTCGAGCGCGCCCGGCATCGTGCCCGCGACGAGGGAGCCGTCGATCGTGCGCAATCCCGCCGTCGTTGGATTCGCGAGCACGAACGCGAGCCCGCGCCGGCCCCATTCGCCTCCGCGCGCGGTCACGATCCCGCGGCCATTCCAGTCTCTGACGATCTCGCGGAGTGAGTCGCCGCCGATGACCCGCTTCGCCGCCTCGCGGAGCAGCTTCGCCTCGGCCTTGTCGACGGTCTTTCGGTCCGCGGAGAGGCCGAAGGGGCGCGGGCCGTTCGTGGCCGATCCACGGGCCCGCTGGTATGCCAGAGCGTCGCGAATCCTCTCCGATTTCACGTCGGATTCCAGCTCCGCGAACGCCGAGGTAATCGTGATCATCGCCTTGCCGATGCCGGTTGTCGTGTCGAAGCCTTCGGTCACGCTGACAAACTCCGCGCCGTGATCCCCGAGCAGGTGCGAGAAGTTGCTGAAATCCCGGACCGATCGGGAGATGCGATCCAACTTCCACACGATCACGGTGTCTATTTCGCCCGCCGTCACGGCCTCGACCATCGACTCGAACGCGGGCCTGCGAACGTTGGCCTTGTAGGCCGACCGCCCGACGTCGGCGAACACCTCGACCACGGCCCAGCCCGCGATCCGCGGCGATACCGCGCGCACGCCTGCTCTTGCACGTCGGTCGAAACCTCGTTCGCCCGATCCTTGGAAATCCGCACGTAGAGCGCGCATCGACGGGACTCGGCTTTACGGGTGCGTTTCGCTGCCATGTCCGTATCCTACACGCACGCACTCATTCGAGAACGTGCACACGAAGAGGCCGCCGGGACGCACGACGCGTGTGAGGTCGCGGAAGACCTCGATCGGGCGTGTGAGGTAGTCGACGGAGACGCAACAGGTCGCGTGGTCGAAGGCGTCGTCGTCGAACGGCATGCGCGGATCGGCGTTCAGGTCGTGAACGACCCACCTCCGGGCCTGGGGGTTCGCCGCCAGCTCGTCGGCGTTCATGCCGAGCACAGTGAGCGCGGTCGGCGCCACGCGAAAATGCGACACCCACGAGCTCATGAGGTCGAGCACGGCCCCGGCGATTCCCAACTCGTCGTACAGCGCGCCGACCGCCGCGATCGCGCCGTCGTCGATGTGCTTCACAAAACGCGCGAACGAATAGAACTCGGCGTCGGCATACTCGTCGCCGCGGGCGAAGAAGCCGTCGGGGAAAGCCGAGGCACCGGGTCCGGGGCTGGTCGTCACCGACCCAGCTTGCCCGTTCGCCGAGCGGGCGACCCGCCCGCGACAACGGGCGACGGGCGGGCGACGGGCGGTGCGGCTTCGGGATAGCGTCACACCCCGATGGAGCCGGGTCCCGCACCGACGCGCATCGACGCCTTGTTCCGCTACCCGGTGAAGTCGATGCTCGGCGAGCAGATCGAAGCCACCACCGTCGGCGAGCGCGGGCTGCTCGGCGACCGCGCCTACGCCCTCATCGATCAAGAGACCGGGAAGGTCGCCAGCGCGAAGAACCCCCGCCGCTGGGGCGCGTTGCTCGGGTTCTGCGCGGCGTTCGTCGAGGAGCCCCGGGCGGATTCCGAGCTCCCGCCCGTGCGGATCACGATGCCCGACGGGAGCTCCGTCGACAGTGACGACCGCGACGTTCACGCGACGCTTTCGAAAGCCTTGGGGCGGCCCGTCCGTATCGAGACCAGGCCGCCCGACGATCCCGTCATGGAGGTGTACTCACCGGTCATTCCGGGATTCCCCGATGCGCAGGAGGACACTGTCGCCGACGCACACATCGCGGTCGTCGCGCCGGGTACGTTCTTCGACGCCGCGCCGCTGCACGTCGTCACCACCGCGACCCTCGCCCGGCTGCGCGAGCTGGCACCCGACCACTCCTTCCCGGCCCCGCGCTTTCGGCCGAACGTCGTCGTGGCCGTCGACGCGGAGCATGGATTCGTCGAGAACGACTGGGTCGGCCACACGCTGACGGTGGGCCCCGACCTGCAGGCCTCGGTGTTCCTGTCGGCGCCGCGCTGCGTGATGACCACCCTCGCGCAACCCGGCTTGCCGTGTGACCCGGGCGTGCTGCAGACCGTCGCCCGGCACAACCGATTCGACATTCCCGGCCTCGGACCCAGCGCGTGCGTGGGCGTCTACGCGCTCGTCACCGCGGGCGGCGCCGCGCGCCGGGGCGATCCCGTCGGGATCTCGTAACCTCCGCCGAGGTCCACAACCGATCGCGTGCGCATCCCAGTCGACCCGGCCGGCGCGCTGCGCCGGTGCAGGTCGCGACACTCGACCTCGATCCCGACGACAGCATCGGTCAAGACCTCCCGGTCGACGGCGACTTCTCGGTCGCCGGATTGATCCGTCAGCGCCAGGCCATGAGCGACATCATCATCGCTTCGGGGTCTTCGACGAGCTCCACGAACAGGCCGAGCGCGGCAAAGGTGTCGAGGTAGCAGAACCGCAGGGCGCCGAACGTCGCGCCTTGCACTCGCTCGAAGCCGAGCGCGTTCGCCGCCGCGACCTCCGCGTCGATGTCGTCGACGAGGAAGCCGAGGTGGTGCAGGCCCGGGCCGTTCGACTCGAGGAACTCCGAGTGCAACCCGACACCCCGTACCGGGCGAAGCAGCTCGATCTGCACGTTGCCGCTGCGGGCGAACCCGATCTCGATCGCACACGTGGTGCGCCCGCCGCGGAAGTCGTATTCGATATCCGTCGCGGGCAACGTGACGAAGTCGCTGCATCCGAGCGTCGCACGCATTGCTTGGCGCGCACCGTCGAAGTCGGCGACGACATACGCCTGTTGGAACAGTCCATCGCCCACGCGCGCGAGCAGATCGTTGATCGGTCCGGCTTGGGTCACGGCGCGCACGGTAGCCCGCGCGCGGCGTCCTGCACCCGGGCCGCACGCGGCCGCGCCGAGGTTCTCGGGACGACTGTGGTCAGGGCCGCTGCCGGCTCGCGGCGAGCCGTGCGGGCGATCTCGGCCCAGATCGTGCGACCATCGCGCCCGCACATCGTCGTCCAGCGCTCGGTGCACTCCTCGAGCACCCGCCGGCGGCGATCGCTCAGCTCTGCGCAATCCGGCTCCGGTTCGCGCACCATGAGCATGGTCGCGTCCGATTGGACGGTGACGATCACGAAAACCTTCGGGGCCCGGCCCCGCCTCGGGCGGGCGACCAGCTCCTCGGCGACCGACCCCACCATCTCCGCGTGATCGGGCCCTGCATTCACGCGTTCGCACTCGCGCCGGATCACGTCGCGCATGGACGCGATCTGCTTGGCATCGGCGATCAGGCGGAGCTCCAGCATCGACGATCGATCATCGGACCGATCACGGTGCCTCGACAAGGGCCACGACCCCGACTGTGGCCCTTGTCATAATTCGTCGCAACCGCGCGCAAACGGACACCCCGCCGAGCGCGGTCGCCGCGCCGAGGTGTCCGTGGTCGCGGGCGGGCCGAACCGCCCTAGCGCTTCTTGGCGACGCGCTTTGCGGGCTTCGACGTCTTCGCGGCGCGCTTGGTGGCCTTCGCCTTCGCGGCGCGGGCGGCGCGCGCCTTCACGAGGTTCTGCGCGAGCTTGGCGCGAGCTTCCGGCGACAACGGGCGGCGCTTCTTCGCAACCTTCTTCGCCGCCTTCGCGGCGCCTGCGCCCTTCGTGACGGCAGGCCGGCCGACCGCAGGTGCGACGTCGGCGACTTCGACACTGTCGCCGAAGAGGTCTCGAGCGACGATCGCCGCCTGGTACTGGTTCGCGGCTTCGACGATCTCCACTGACGATCTTCTCAACGTAACTCGATAACGCGGCATTGATGAACCCCTTCAGTTTGGTCGACTGACAACACCGTAAACGACCAACGGCACGCGGGCGGAACCACGAGAAACCTGCTCTAGACAACAACCTGTTGTGGTGAGCAAGAACACCGCACGACCCGATGACACGTAACGCGATCAGTCGTTTGGATCAAACCCGCGTCAGTTTTTCCCACATTCGCGCCGACTCAAGCGTGCCGGGTACATAGAGACGCGAAAGGTGCGCGGACTCAGCAATAACTCAGGAGGCGGAAATCGACGCTCGGGGCCCGAATTGCGGCTGCACCATCGGCAGCGGCTCTCCGGGCGCGATCGGCAAGGCCTGGCGACGAGCGACCCGGAGCTTCTCCCGGTCGGGCTCGCGGACGCGTCCGGTCCAGGCTCCGTGGCGCTCCCAGACGGCCTCGCAGGCGACGCACGTCAGCAACATGGAGCCCCCGGACGAGATCTCGACCTCGACCTTGGCGCCGTCGTATGGGCATTGCGAGAGATTCACGCTGTTGTCGTCGGCGCCGATCCCCCCGAGATGAAGCCAAGCGCGCGATCCGGTCGGGGCGCTACAGAATTCACGTCGCGGTGTCGACAATCTCTGTGACGCCCGCAACCCCTCTACGCGCGGTCGTCCGAACGACGCCTCCGGTTCACGCATTGCCATAGCCGCCGGAGGCGTCGTCGCGCTCGGGAGCGGGCCATTTGGGCCGGCACACCACGACGCCGCTCGCCGTAACGCCCGTTCGCTACTCGTCGAGCGTCCGTGGTTCGCGATGCTCCCCGAGCCGTTCCGCGGGTGTCTTGGCGGAGTCGACGGGGTCGTACGTCCAATCGGGCTGCTTCTTCGCGTGACGCTCGTCGATCCGGGCCGAACCGTCGACGATGTCAACGAGCTCTGCGATCGGGCGCGGCGCCGCCGAGTGCACGCGCTTTTCGAGGTGCGCTTCGACGTCTTCGGAGAAGTGCTCGAGCAGGCTCGCCGCGACGGTCTGTTGTTGCGTGGCGAGCGAGCACCGGGCGCCGTCGGCGACCTTGGCGACGCGCGAAGCGCAATTCGTCGAGATCGAAGGTCGTGGCATCGCCGCGCGTCATCGTCGCGAGCAGCTCCGCGATGCGGAGCCCGTCGAGCTTGCACGGCGAGCACTGCCCGCACGATTCCACGGCGAGGAAGCGCGACACCCCGGCCGCGACCGCGACGAGATCGTCGCTGTCGTCGAACACCTGGAAACCGGCCGACCCGAGACCGCTGCCGATCGCGGCGAGTGATTCGTAGCTGACCGGGGAGTCGAGGTCGGCGCCCGTGATGAACGCGCTCGAGACACCGGGGAGTACCGCGCGGATCTGCCGACCGGGGCGGGCGCCGCCGCCGATCGCCTCGATCACTTCCCGCAGCGGCGTACCCATGATGACCTCACCCACACCGGCGTGGGCCGTCGATCCGGTCACGGTGCACACGATCGTTCCCGGCGACTCGGGGGTTCCCTCGGTCCGGAACCATTCCGCGCCCCGCGCCAGGATCCGGGCCACGTTGGCGAGCGTCTCGACGTTGTCGACCAACGTCGGCGGCGCGTCGTACTCCGCGCCGGGTCCCGCCATCTCGACGTGCCCCGACAAGCCGCTGCCGGTGTCGACGTCGGCCTCCGACTCGACGACTTCGCGCACGCCCCGGCGATACGGAGGTGCGATACGCGGCAGCGGGTACCGACCGTCGACCGTCTCGAGCAACGCCGTCTCTTCTCCGTAGAGGTACTCGTCGGGTCCGGCGAAGACCGAGATCTCGATGCCCTGCGACCAACCCGCGTCGACGACCTCGGCGATCGCGGCGCGGAGCCGGCCGACCTCGGCCGAGAACGTGTGCTGGTCGCGACGACGATCTCGTCGGCACCGACGGCACGCGCCGCGATCAGCGCGCCCTCGAGCACCTGGTACGGATCATTGCGCAGGATCGTGCGGTCCTTGAAGGTGCCCGGCTCGCCTTCGGCCGCGTTGACCACCACCGACGTGCGTTCGAAGTTGGAGCAGTAGTCGCGCACCGTGCGCCACTTGCGGCCGGTGGGAAAGCCGGCGCCGCCCCGGCCCCGCAGCCCCGAGGCCTCGATCGTGGCGATGATCGCGTCCGCGCCGAGCTCGCGTGCCGCTTCGAGACCCGTGCCGCCCCGCACCTTCAGGTACTCGTCGAGCGACTCGATCGGTGTCGGATACAGCACCCGGTGCACAAGTGTCATAGACCGCAGTCTTGCAAACCTCCGGGCCGGATGCTGCACGCGCCGCGTCCGGGCTCAGCGGCGGTGCGCGGTGTCCAGAATCGGAAGGCGCGCGCGGGCACGTACCGACGGTGCGCGGGTCAGCGGGTAGAGCGAAAAACCGATCACCACCGCAACCGTGTGACCGTAGGCGGTGAAGCTGGCGTCGAACGCGATCCCGACAACGACCACGGCGACGAGGGTGGCGATCCAGATGAGGCGCCAACGGCCTTCGAGGCGGAACGCGAAGATCGCCGCGAGCGAGGCGAAGCCGTAACTCACGCCGACGTCGACGACGTCTTCGAGTCGGTGCGACGCGACGCCACTGCGGATCGCCAACCAGATCCCGGCCGCCGTCAATATCGTGGCGCCGATGTGCCCGCTCACGAACACCACCAGCCAGCGCGACGTGCCCAACCAGTGCTCCGCCGGTGCCAGCACGACGAGGAACAAGACGACCCACAAGAGCAACTCGTAACTGCTCAGCCAAAAGGCGCTCCGCACCAACACGTGGACGGGATCGTGGCTCAGGTGATGCAGATTCGTACTCTGATCCTCGAGCAAAGCGTGGGCCACCTGTGGGTTCGTCCCGACGAGCACCCACGTGGTCACCGACAAGATCGCGAGATAGATGAACGTCGCGGGCGCGCCGCGCACCCAAGCGAGGATGGCAGCGCGGTTCGCCTCCCACCACGACCGAGCTCGCTTCGTCCCGCGCCAGCCTCGTCGAACCGCGAGACGGCCGATGATCACGACGACAACGACCGCGAGGGCAATCACGAGACCGCTACCGATTCAGGCCGAGCGGGCGGTCCGGGTTCATGGGCCGGCTCAGGTGAAGATGATCTGGCCCCCGGCGGCGCGCTCGTAGAACTCGCCGACGGTGATGACCTCTTGGACTTGGTCGATGAGGTCGTCCTTGTCGAGACCGAAGAGATCGACCGATGCCTTGCACGCGTACATACCGGCGCCGGTGTCGGCGATCATCTCGACGAACTCGGGGATCGAGGGAATGTCGAGCTTGTCGATCTGATGCTCCATGTAATGGGTCATGACCGTGGCTATGCCCGGGACCCCGCCGAGCCAGGTCGCGAGATGCAGACCGGGGTTGCCGACCGTGGCGAGCTTGATGTGCTCGTGGCGCTTCTTGTGGATCACGTCGAGGCCGAAGAACGTGAAGAAGAGGTCCGCTTCGATCCCCTCGGCGCGCGCACCGTTGGCCATGATCAGCCCCGGGTAGACCCCCTCGAGCGATCCCTTGCTGATGATGATCGAGACCTTGGTGATCGGTTCGTTGCCCATGAGGTGATGCCTTTCGTCAGATGCATCCGCGGGGCTTGGGAATCCCCGCGATCTTCGCGGCGACCTTCGCCGGTCCCTTCGGGAACAGCGTGTACAGCTCTTTGACCGTGACGCCGGAGGTCTTGCCGAGGACGCGTACGGTCGGGCCGGTCCCCTTTTCGTGGTACTCGGCGCGCATGAACCGGATCACCTGCCAGTGCCGGTCCGACACCTCGTCGATCCCTTCGGCCCGCGCCAACTCGGGGACCATGTCCTCCGTCCACTGTTCGGGGTCGACGAAGAAGCCCTCGTCGTTGACCTCGACCGTGTGGCCGGCGATCGTCGTGGATGTCATGAAGACGCTCCTTCCTTCTTGCCGGCGTGCGGCATCGCAGACCCGATACCCGGTATGTCACGTCCCGGCAGGAGAACGTGCCAGTAGAACCATTGGAACATGAGCTTGCCGAGGTGGTTGAGGCGCGATTCCTTCAAGAGCGGTACGCCGACCGGGCCCGGGAAGTGTCCGGGCAGCGGTTCGGTGTCGTAGTTGAAGTCGATCAGCAGCGCCTTGTGGAAACCGGTCTCGATGAAGCAGTTCGCGTGCCCGTCGTACGACGCGTCGAGTTCTTTGCCCTCGATGAAGCGGGCGATGTTCTCGACGACGACCTCGCCCTCGAAATGCGTCACGGAGCCGGCCTTGGACGCCGGCACATTCGCGGCGTCACCGATGACGAAGATGTTCGGCCGGACTTTCGACTGCAACGTGCTGTCGTCGGTGGGCACGAAATTCGAGCTCGTCACCGAGGCCCGGTGACCGTCCGACGTACGGCGCGCCGCCGTGCAGCGGCACCACGACTGCGATATCGAACGGGACTGTCCGGCCGTCGTAGGAGACGATCTGGCCGGCGGCCTCGTCGACCTCGCCGGTGTTGAACTCCGTGACGAGCTCGACGCCCTTTTGCTCGAGGAGTCCCGCGAGCGCCTCGGACGCGGCCGGTTTCGTGAACGCGCCGTCGAGGGGGGTGACGTAGGTGATATCGACGCGCTCGCGGATTCCCCGCTCCCGGAAGTACCAATCGGCAAGGAAGCAGAACTCGAGGGGCGCGACGGGGCATTTGATGGGCATGTCGACGACGTTCACGACCAAGCGCCCGCCGTCGAAGCGGGAGAGACCGTCGGCGAGGGCGCGGGCTCCGTCGAGGTCGTAGAACGTGAACACGTTCTTCAGCCACCCCGAACCCAGGAGTCCCTCGGTCTCTTCGGGCACCAAGACGGCACCCGACGCGACGACGAGCACGTCGTAGTCGAGTCTTTGGCCGTTGTCGAGATGCACCACGTTCGCCTCGACATCGACGTGCTCGATCGGCGAGATGACGAGGTCGATGTCGCCATGGAGTTGGCGACGCCGCGGCCGCACGATCTCTTCGGCGTGTGCCAAGCCGAACGGCACGAACAGCAACCCGGGCTGGTAGACGTGGACGTCGTCTTGATCCACGACCGTGATCTGCGCGTCGCCGACCTCGAACCGCTGGCGCAGCCGGTTCGCGACCAACGTTCCGCCGGTCCCACTGCCCAGCACCACTACCCGACTGGTCATCGCGACTCCCTGACGGCGACTCCTGGCGGCGACTCTCCTCGCCTCACCTAGTGAAACACGGGGATACGCCCTCACCGACGGGCCGAAGGTCCCGACCTCCTCAGTCGAACGACAGCTCAGGCGTCTCTCAGGGGGTGATTGACTCGGGGCATGAAGAAGCTGGCCGATTACGGCGTCGACGACCACCCGCCGGACGATCCCGAGCGCGTCCAGGTCACCTGGATCGTCGCAGTGCTCGACGATTGCGACGAGTGCGTGGACCCACGCATCGAGTTGACCGTCGAGGAGGCCGGCAAGCCGGGAACCGGACTCGTCGGCCACCTGAGCCCCGCGACAACCCGCCGCCTGCGCGCCGCGCTCGCGACGGCGCTGCGGGAGATCGGCGAACCCGTCGACGTGTAGTCGACGTGTAGCCGACGCCGCGGCTACTCGCGACACAACTCGACGCGGCTCGACGCGGCTCGACGCGGCTCGACGCGCGCCGGCGACCGCTACGACGCCGGGCCCGCGCCTCCGCGGGCGGCCGGAAGGGTGACCTCGGCGGCCAGGCCGCCCCCGGCCCGGGCATCGAGGTGCGACTTGCCTCCGGACATCTCGGCGAGTTGGCGCACGATCGCGAGCCCGAGGCCCGTCCCGCCCGCGGGCGCGTTGGGGGCGCGCCAGAACCGGTCGAAGGCGCGGGCGCGGGCCTCCGGGGCGAGGCCCGGTCCTTCGTCGAGGACGCGGAGGTCGACCCAGCGCCCACGCCGCTCGACGACGACCTTGATCGTCGAGTCTCCGGGCGACGCGATCAGCGCGTTGTCGATCAGGTTGTCGAGCAGCTGCTCGGGCGCGGCGGGCACCGCGTACGCCCACGCCGTTTGCGGTGCCTCGAGCACGATCTCGACGTCCTGTTCGCGCGCGACGTCGTTCCACCCCGCGACGCGATCACGAGCGACGGCGGCGACGTCGACCGGTTGCAGGGGCACACGTCGAGCCGAGTCACTCGCCAGCAGGAGCAGACCGTCGACCAGGTGGCTCATACGCGCAACCTCGGCCGATGCCGCCTCGAGCGCGTCGCGGTCCTTGACGTCGGCGTCGGCATCGAGGTTCTCGAGACGCAACCGGAGCGCGGTGAGCGGCGTCCGCAGCTGATGCGACGCGTTGGCCACGAATTGACTCTGCGACTCGATGAGATCGCTCAGCTGCGAGGCCATCCGGTTGAAGGTCCCCGCGACGCGCCGGACCTCCTTCGGCCCGTCGTTCTCGTCCAGTCGCGCCGCGAGATCGCCGCGCCCGATTCGATCGGTCGCCTGCTCGAGCTTGCGGAGCGGTCGAGTGATCCCGCGCGCGAGCACCACGCCGACCGCCGCGACCGCGGTCAGGACGGCCAGGCACAGCAGACCGAGCTGGAGCCACACGTCGCGCACGCGTTCGTCGAGGGTCGCGGTGGGGTACGTGACGCGAACCGTGCCGTCGACCACGCCTTCACTCGTCGTCGGCACCGTTGCGTAGGCGACGACGGCATCGTTGGGGTGGAGCTCGCCGCGCCCCGACACGCGCGACCCCTTCAACGCGGCGCTGATGTCGTTTCCGAGGACCGCAGGCACGCGCCCGACCGCACTCGGCGACGCGGAGTCGAACACGACGATCCCGTGCACGTCGACGATGACGACGTGCGCGTGGGTCCGCTGCGCAGAGGCTGCGATCGCAGCGGTAGGCAGCGGGGTACGCGCTTCCAGCGGATCGTCGATCATTGCCGCGACCGTGTCGGCATCGTGCTCGGCGTCGAAGAGCAGGCGATCATGCTCCCGGTGGGCGAACGTGATGCCCAGCGGGGTCGCGAGCAGCGCGAGCGCGAACGCGGTCAACGTCACGTAGGCGACGATGAGCCGCCGGGTCACGCCTCGGCGTCCAATCGGTAGCCGATGCTACGAATCGTCACGATGAGCGACGGATCTCCGAGCTTCTTGCGCAACGAGGCGATGTGCACGTCGAGCGTCTTCGTCGATCCCCACCAGTGTTCGTCCCACACCTCTTCGATGATGCGTTCCCGGCGCACGACGGCGCCGGGCTCGGCCGCGAGGCGGGCCAGCAGATCGAACTCCTTCGGACTGAGGTTGATCTCTCGACCGTGCATCGTGACGCGACGCGAGCGATGATCGATCTGCAACGGGCCGAGCTCCTGCACGCTCAGGTTCTCGGCCGTCGAGCCGACGAGCCCCGACTGCGAACGCCGCAGTACCGCGCCCATGCGCGCGACCAGCTCGCGGAATCCGAAGGGCTTCACGACGTAGTCGTCGGCCCCCATCTCGAGCAGGCGTACGCGATCACGCTCGTCGCCGCGCGCGGTCAGCACGATGATCGGCGTGTCGTTGCGGGCCCGCAGGAGCCGGCATACGTCGACACCGTCGACGTCGGGAAGACCGAGATCGAGCAAAATAAGCTCGGCGTCGTCGGCAACCGCCAACCCGTCGGCGCCGCTGCGCGCGATGGTCACGTCGAAGTGCTCACGCGTCAAACCATCGGCGAGCGGCACGGCGATGGATTCCTCGTCTTCGATCAGGAGGATCCGGGTTGGGTTCTTAGCAGCCATGGGTGTGCCGGGCGTGAGGTCGGTGGCCCCGCATCCGGTCGGGCCTGTGCCAGAGCCTAGGTCGCCCTCGATCATGCAGCGTTCGTGCGGTCGGCATCGGAAGCCGGACGCTCGGGCGCGGTCGTGAACCACGCGCCGCCGAGCGCCAGGACCGCGAGCGTGAGCAGGGCGATGCCGTGCTTGTCATGGTGCTTGGTCGAATGCGCCACATGACCCGGGAAGAAGGCCGGCAGGTCGCCGGCCGGCTTCGAGAAGTAGATGACTGCACCCGCGACGAGGGCCACCGCGACGAGAACGAGCACGATGGTGAGCGGTCGGATACGGACCTTGGGCATCCGCTCAGGCCACCACGGGTCGCGTAAGCGGAAGGTAAAGCGGGCCCGGAGGCCGAAGCCTCCCGGGAACGATCTAGCGTGACACGCCACCACCGAGCCATCGGGAGCAGACATGCGACTTTCGGGCACCGGCATCTGGTCGGGTCAATTGCGTTACGGCGACGCGGCAGAGATCGGCGAGGCGGCCGCGGAGCTCGACGACCTCGGTTACGGCGCGTTGTGGATCCCGGATGTCGGCGGTGACGTCCTCGGCTCGGTCGAGCTCCTCTTGCGCGCGACGCCGCGCGCAGTCGTGGCCACCGGCATCCTCAACATCTGGATGCACGAACCGTCCGAGGTCGCGCAACGGCGAGCGTCCTGGAGCGACGCATGGCGCGCGCGGTTCCTGCTCGGACTGGGAGTGAGCCACGCGCCGCTCATCGATCACCAGCATCCCGGTCGTTACACCAAGCCGTATTCGAAGATGGTCGAATACCTGGATGGTCTCGACGCCGCGGAGGCTCCCTTCCCGGTCGAAGCGCGCGTGCTCGCGGCGCTCCGGCCGAGGATGCTCGGACTCGCCCGCGATCGCAGCGCGGGTGTGCATCCCTACTTCGTGCCACCCGAGCATGTGGCCCGCGCGCGCGAGATTCTCGGTGCCGGCTCAACGATCGCGGTCGAGCTCGCCGTCGTTGTCGACCGCAACCCGTCGTCTGCGCGCGAGACCGCCCGCCGCCACACTGCGACGTATGTGAACCTGCCGAACTACACGAACAACCTGCGCGAATTCGGTTTCGGCGACGATGACTTCGCCGAGCGAGGGAGCGACCGGCTCGTCGACGCCATCGTGGCCTGGGGCGACCTCGACGCGATCGCCAACCGGGTCGCGGCGATGCGCGCCGCGGGCGCGGACCACGTGTGCGTCCAGGTGATCCGGCCCGACGACGCGCTCCCCCGCGCGGAGTGGCGCGAGCTCGCACCCGTACTCACCGGCTGACAGCGACAGCTACTGCTGCTTCGGGCGCGGTGATTCCTCGTTGCCCGCCACCGTCGTGATCGTGGGCGGCTCGACCCGCATGGCCGCCGCGATCACCGGACCCAGCTCCTCGGCCATCGCGATTGCCTCGGCGCGGTCGGCCGGCGAGAAGCCGACCCCGACCGTCGTGCGCGCGGGCACGAGCACGAACCGGCCGACGGTGAAGCCCGAGAGGTGCACCGGCAGCTCCACACCGGCCTGACCCGACCACGCGGCGACGCCGGGCTCCTCGACAGGGACGACGATGCGCCCCGGCTCGATCCGGGGCAGTTGCACCTCGAAGGGAAACGGCTCGAACCGGCAGGCGCACAACTCCAGCATCGCGACCAGGCGCGTTCGCGGTGGCGTAGAGGACGGGTTCGGTAGCCGGCGACTCCCACCAGTTGGGTGCCGACCCGTTCGACGATCCGAGCATCGGCGCCCCCTTTCCCGAGGGACCGCAGCGCGTGCGGTGCTTCACCGTTTCTACGCCCGAAGGCAACGAGAAACAGCGGTCCTTACGCGTTTCTTGTGCCCCGGAGCGCCCTCGCGACGGATTCTTTGCGCCCGGTCGTGCCCTCCGGAAGATCGAACACCGCCCGAGTGCTCCTCGGCAGACCAACCCTAGGGATCGGGCGGCGACGGCGCCGAGCTCCGGACACTCAGGTAGCGCCGAAGCGCGATGACCGCCCAGATCGCCTCGACCACACCGAAGGGCCACGCCCCGCTCGAGAACCCGTAGGAACTCGAGAGCGCGCATCCCGCGGCAAACGCGAGGACGAACCGCGCGCCGCGGTTCTCGAACGCGTACATGAGCATCATGAAGGTGATGACGACGACGCCGTAGAGCGTCAACATCGAACAGTGATTCGAAGCACACGCACCGCGGCGACGCTACCAGCGGCTTTCGCGAGCGTCCCACGGGTGGGGGCGCCGAGACTTGCGCCCCGCACCGATTTATCGTCTGCACCGTGACGCGCCGGCGCGGCCCTGAGGATCCCGACGAAGACGTCCGGTTGCCGTTGGGCGTGCTGCCGGCCACGAACGGCGAGTACGTCCCCGATCCACCCACGCGCTACGACCTCGACGTCGAGATGTCGGCGCTCGCGGACGCGGACGACGTGGCCGAGCGCGTCGGCATGGATCGGCGACGGTTCTTGCGGACGGCGGGTGGGGTTGCCGCGGTGCTGGCCACCATCGACCTGGCCGCGTGCAGCTCGTCGGCGCGGAGTGTGACTCCGCCGACGTCGACGTCACGATCCACGGCACGATCCACGGTGCCGAGACCCGGAGGATCGTTCACCGTCCCGCCGGCCCACGACATCGAGGCCTGCGAGCACGCCCTGGGCGGCAACGGCGAGCTCGTCGTCGACGTGCACACGCATCACGTGATGCCCGACGGCGTCTGGACGAAGAACGCCCCGGACACCGTACAGCTGGTTCTCGGGATGGTCCCCGTGTGCGCCGCCCAGAATCGGCTCGAATGCGCCAGCCGCGCCGCGTATCTCCACGACCTCTTTCTCGCGAGCGACACAACGGTCGCGATGCTCTCGGACGTGCCGAACTCCGGCCCGGCCGACGCGCCGGTGCCGTTCTTGGATCAGCTCGGGACCCAGCAGCTGGCCGCCCAGCTCACCCACGGCGGCGCTCCGCGAGTGCTGGTGCACAACGTGATCGCGCCGAACTTCGGTGACCTGCACGCTCGGCTCGACGAGATGGAAGCCAGTGCGAGATCCGCGAAGGTGGCCGCGTTCAAGGTCTACACCGCGTGGGGCCCGAATCAGCACGGCTTCGCGCTCGACGACCCGGCGATCGGTCTCCCGGTCATCCAAAAGGCGCACGACCTCGGCGTGCGGGTCTTCATCGCGCACAAGGGACTTCCGCTCGTCCGGTTCGACGCGTCGCACAACCGTCCCGACGACATCGTCGCGGTTTCGCGTCAGTTTCCCGATATGCAGTTCGTCGTCTTCCACGGCGCTTGGGACAAGAACCACGTAGAAGGCCCCTACGACCCGAATGCCTCTATCGGCATCGACACGTTCCTGCGCGCGCTCGACGTCCACGCGGTACCGCCGAACGACAACGTGTGGGTGGACGTCGGAACCGTCTGGCGCGAGGTACTGCGCAATCCGACGACCGCGGCGCACACGCTCGGCAAGTTGCTCAAACGCGTCGGCGAGCACCGAGTGCTCTGGGGCACCGACGCAATCTGGTACGGGTCGCCCCAGTCGCAGATCCAGGCGTTCCGCGCGTTCACGATCTCCAACGAGTTCCAGGATCGCTTCGGCTATCCCGCATTGACGAACACCATCAAGACGCAGGTCCTGGGACTGAACGCGGCGAACCTCTTTCGCCTCGACGCGCACGCCACCCATTGCGCGTTGGCGAGCGACCCGATCGCCAACGCGCGCACCACTGCGGCACACCTGCGCGACGAAGGCGCGCTCCCGGCGTCCACGCGGCCGAACGGGCCGACCAGCCGGCGCGAGATGCTGCAATGGCTCGCCGCGCCCGCTACCCGCTGGACACCGATCTAGCCCGGCCAACCTGCCGTCTGCCCGGGGGGCAGGGTCCTTCGGCCCTCCCCGCTCGCGACCCTCTGCACCAAGATGACCACATGGCGATCGTCCTGCGTTGTGAGAACCTGACGAGACGGTTCGGCGATCGCGTCGCCGTCGACAATGTGAGCCTGACGATCGCCGAGGGTGAGACGTACGGGTTGCTCGGGCCCAACGGCGCGGGCAAGACGACAACGATCCGCATGGTGTGCGGCCTCTTGCACCGCGACGCGGGCGACATCCACGTCGGCGACCTCGAGATGAACGAGCGCGCGCTCGACGCGAAGGCGCGCATCGGATACGTACCGCAAGACGTCGCGCTCTACCCCGATCTGACGGCGCGTGAGAACCTCGAGTTCCTCGGCCGGCTCTATCGCCTCAGTGGCAAGACGCTGCGCGCACGCGTCGACGAAGTGCTCGCGCTCGTCGACCTCTCGGACCGCGGCAAGGACCGCGTCGACGCGTTCTCGGGGGGGATGCGGCGGCGCTTGAACATCGCCGGCGGACTGTTGCACCACCCGGATCTCCTCGTCCTCGACGAGCCGACTGTCGGTGTCGACCCGCAGAGCCGCCACGCCATCCTCGAAAGCGTGCAATCACTCGGCGAGGGCGGTATGGCGATTCTCTACACGACGCACTACATGGAGGAGGCCGACCGGGTCTGCGACCGGGTCGGCATCATCGATCGCGGGAGTCTCATCGCCGAAGGAACCCGCCGGGAGCTCGTCTCGCGACTCGAGGAACACGACCGCATCGAGCTCGGCGCCGTCGGCGACCTCGCCGCCTTCGTCGAGGCCAGCCGCAAGATCACGGGGGTCGACGGCGCAACCGTGACCGACAACCACGTTCAGCTACTCGCGCGCGACGGGCGCCGGCTGCTCCCCGCGGTGCTCGAAGCCGCCGAGCACAGCGGTGCGACCGTGAACAGCGTCGAGCTCGTCGAACCCGACCTCGAAGCCGTCTTCTTGCACCTGACCGGCACGGCGTTGCGGGAGTAGGCGATGTCCTCCGTGCTCGTCATTGCCGGCAAGGACCTGCGGCAACGTTTCCGCGACCGATCGGCGATCGTGCTCGGATTCGTCGCGCCGCTCGCGATCGCGGCGCTCATGAGCTTCGCGTTCCGCGGCGCCGAGCACTTCCACCTGACCGTCGGCATCGTCGATCACGACCACGGCGCGCTCTCTACTGCCTTTGCCGATTACCTGAAGAGCCCCGACCTGAAGGGCGTCGTCACCGTCCGGACCCTCGACAGCGAGTCGACGGCGTCGAAACAGGTGCACAGCACCGCACTCGGCGCGGCGATCGTGGTGCCCGCGGGATTCTCGGAGCAGGCGATCGCCGGCTCGGGCGCGACGGAGCTCGTCGTGCTCACGAGCACCGACAGCGTGCTCGCCGCCGATGTCACCCGCTCGCTCGCCGGCTCCTTCGTGAACCAGGTGAACGCCGACCGCATCTCGGTCGTGACGGCCATCAGCGCGGGCGCGCCTGCGGCGCGCGCCGCGGAGCTCGGCGCGGCCGCAGCAAAACTTCGGGTCCCGGAGAACATCGTGAACCTCCCGATCGGATCGAGACCGCTCTCGGCCGTCAACTACTACGCCCCCGCCATGGCGATCTTCTTCTTGCTGTTCGCGATCGGCTTCACCTCCCGCAGCTTCTTCTCCGAGGTGAACGACGGGATGATCGACCGCATCTCCGCCGCGCCCGTCCGGCCTGCCGCACTGCTCTTCGGCAAGGCCCTGTCGGTACTGGTGTACGGCGTCGCGAGCCTCACGACCGTGCTCGTGTTCACGTCGGTGCTCTTCGGCGCGAACTACGGCAATCCCGTCTCGGTGGCGGTCGTATCACTGGCGATGATCGTCTCCGTCGTCGCGCTCACTGCGCTGGTGATCACCGTCGCGCGCACCGACCGCCAGGCCGAAGGCTTCTCGTCGATCATCACGTTCGGGCTCGCGCTCCTCGGCGGAAACTTCGTGTCGATCTCGGCGGCACCCCCGCTCATGCGCCGGCTGTCCCTCTTCACGCCCAACGGTTGGGCGCTGCGCGCGTTCATCGATCTGTCGACAGGCGCGCACGGACTCGCGGTCGTGGTGCAGCCCGTTCTCGCCATCCTCGCCTTCTCGCTGGTCGTCGGCACGGGAGCCGTGCTGCTCTCCCGCAGGATGGTGGCCCGATGATGTTCCTGGCGATCGCGCGCGTGCGCGCCCGGAGCATCGTGCGCGATCGCATCGCGCTGTTCTTCCTGATCGTGTTGCCGATCCTGGTCATCGTGATCGTCGGGGCGATCGTCGGGGGGTTGGGCCAGTTCCGCGTCGGTGTCGTCGATCTCGATCGTGGACCGTTGTCGTCGGCGCTCGTGAACGATCTCAACCGTTCGAGCGGTCTCGACGTGCACGAGTTCAGCTCCGTCGAGACGGGAAAGACGGCGCTGCGCCGAGCCGAGATCATGACCCTCGTGCAGATCCCCGCCGGCACGGACGCCCGCCTGCGCGCCGGCAAGTCGGTCGACATCGTGGCCTACGGCGAGCAAACGAACTCCGATCAACAAGCGGCGGTCGCGGCTGTCTCCTCGGTCATCGCCGCGAACGGTGCCCGCGTCCAGGCCGCCACGTTCTCGGCGGCTCAGGTCGGCGCGCCGTTCGATTCGCAGCTGGCGATCGCGCAGCGCGTCGGCGCGGACGCGTCGACGGTCAAGATCTCGACTCGTTCGGTCGACTCGACGAGCCGGTTCCTGCCGCAGGGCTACAGCTACAGCGCGCCGACGATGCTCGTCCTGTTCGTCTTCCTCAACTCGCTCGCGGCCGGCGCGGCGATGATTCGCTCGCGCCAACTCGGGATGTACAACCGCATGGTCGCGGCCCCGGTCACCACACGAGCGATCGTGATCGGCGAAGCGACCGTCTATCTGTGCATCGCGCTGGCGCAGTCGCTCCTGATCGTGCTCGTCGGCGCGGTCGTGTTCGGCGTGCACTGGGGTGATCCCCTCGCGGCCGCGCTTCTCGTGATCACGTGGTCGCTCGTCGGATCGGGGGCCGGCATGCTGGCCGGGACGCTTTTTCGGACGCCGGAGCAATCGACGTCGATCGCGCCAACCGTGGGCATCGTCTTGGGCATGCTGGGCGGCTGCATGTGGCCGCTCGCGATCGTCGGACCCGCGATGCGCACCATCGGTCACGGAACGCCGCACGCGTGGGCGGTCGACGCGTGGACGACGCTCCTGTCGCGCGGGGGCACGGTCGGCGACATCCGGGGCGACCTGCTGGTGCTCGCGGGCTTCGCGGCGGTGCTGCTCGCCGTCTCGGCGCGTCGCCTGCAGCACGTCCTCGCGCCGTAGCCGACCGCCTACCCGACGTCGCGCCGGCGAAGGCCGGCGAGGCCGGCTGCGGTGAGCGCAGCGGCGACGGCGGTGATCGCCAGGAGCGGCACCACCCGGAGGCTGGTGGCGGGCAGCTGCGGTACGTGTTGGAAGGCGGAGACGTCTTGGGCCCACGCGGGGAGATTCAGTACCTGCCCGAGCATTCCTACGACGAAGCACACGGTGAGATATCCCCACGTCGCCGCGGTCGCCCGCGGCGCGAGCCCGACCAGCGCGACGGTGAGCCCGACCAGCAGCCAGATCGCCGGTGTGTAGGCGAGGGCGGCGCCGAGCGACCGGAGGACGACGCCGGCGTCGCCGGTGACCGCGGCATCGGAGATTCCGACCGACGCGCCGGCCACCGCGAGCACGACGACAGTGCCGCCGAACGCCATCGCGAGATGGCTGGCCGCCCACCGAAGACGCGAGACGGCCGTCGCCAGAATCTCCTCGGCGTGCAGCGCGGTCTCCTCGCTGCGCAGCCTCGCCGCGGACTGGATCGCGAAGCCCGCGCCGACGAGAGCCAGGACGCGAAACGACATGGCCAGGTACGAGTCGGCCAGGCTCGCGCCGCCGTGCGCGGCGAGGACGTCGGTCAGTGCCTTGTTGCCCTTCACGAAGGCGTTGATGCTGTCGGCGATCGAGCCGTAGGCAACTCCCGTCAACAGCACACCGGTACTCCAGCCGACGAGGCTGCCCCTCTGCAGGCGCAGCGCGAGCCCCACCGGACGGCCGAGCCCGCGCGACGCGCGTGGGCGACCGGGGCGCGGCGCCACCAATCCCCCACCGAGATCTCGCCGGCGCGAAAGCGCGAAGCCCGCGGCCACGAGCGCGCCGGTCGCGACCACGAGGACGCCGAACGGCCACCACGCCTCACCCGCGTACGGTCGCGACTTCTGCGCCCAGCCGATGGGCGAGAACCAGGAGACGGCGCCGCTGCCGATATCGCCGATCGCGCGCAACACGAACGACGCACCGAGCACGGCGCCCGCGATTCCGTACACCACCCGCGCGTTCTCGCTCACCTGCGCGGCGACGAGCGTCACTCCGCAGAACACGAGGCCGACGAGCGCGAACGACAACCCGAACACGACCGAGCCCGCGGCGGGCAGACCCTGACCGAGCAGGACGATCGTGACGAGCCCGCCCACGACGACGTTCATCGCGGCGACGACCAGGATTGCCGCGGTCGCAGGCGCGTACGGTCCGATCGCCAGCGAGCGCAGCAACTCCAGACGACCGGCCTCCTCTTCGCCCCGGGTGAGACGGCCGACCATCAGCAAACTCATCAGCGCCATGACGACGAGCCCGAACGTGCCCGCCTGGAACGCGACCTCTCCGCCCACGGTGTCAAGCCCCTGCGCGGGGCCGTTGAACGCGATCGCCGCCGCGTTGCCCTGCGCGGCCGTCGCCGCCTGCTGCAAGTCGGCCTGCGTCGGGTACAGCCCCTTGATGCTGGCGACGGTCGCTCCGACGAGAACGAGAATCGCGACGATCCAGACCACGATCCGCACCCGGTCGCGGCGCACGACGAAGCGCACGAGCCGCGAGGTTCCGGTGAGGTCGATCGTCGTCGCCATCATCTCCGATCGACACGGTCGCGCCGGACGAGCTCCCGCTCGCGCGCGACCTCGTCGCCGTACTCGCGCAGGAACAGCTCCTCGAGCGTGGGCGGATGGCTGACGAGGCTTCGGATACCGAGCTCGGTGAGACGGCGCACCGCCGCGTCGAGGTGGACGGTGTCGACGTCGAACCGCACACGGGTGCCGTCGACGTGGAGGCCGTGCACCCCCGCCAGGTCACCGAGGTCGCCGGCAGGCCGCGCTGTCTCCGCGGTGATCGACGTTCGGGTCAGGCGCCGCAGCTCGGTGAGCGTTCCGCTCTCTTGGGTGTGGCCGGCGCGGATGATGCTCACGCGATCGCACAACGCTTCCACCTCGGCCAAGATGTGGCTCGACAGCAACACGGTTCGGCCCTCGGCCTTGATCTCCCGGATGCAGTCCTGGAACACCGCCTCCATCAACGGATCGAGACCGGATGTCGGTTCGTCGAGGATCAACAACTCGGCGTCCGACGCCAGCGCGGCGACGAGCCCCACCTTCTGCCGGTTCCCCTTCGAGTACGTGCGGGCCTTCTTGGTGGGATCGAGCTCGAATCGCTCCAACAACGCGTCGCGGCGGCGGACGTCGAGATCGCCGCGCAACCGGGCGATGACGTCGATCACCTCGCCGCCACTCAGCTTCGGCCACAAGCTGACCTCGCCCGGCACGTACGCGAGCCGCCGGTGCAGCTCGACGGCTCCGCGCCACGGGTCACCGCCGAGGAGCTCCACGCGGCCGGCGTCGGCGCGCAACAATCCGAGGAGGACGCGGATCGTCGTCGTCTTGCCCGCTCCGTTCGGCCCGAGAAACCCGTGCACCTCGCCGGTTTCCACCACGAGATCGAGCCCGTCGAGCGCGCGCGTCGAACCGAACGTCTTGACGAGTCCTGACACCGAGATCGCCGCGGTCACACCCGAGTCTCCATCGCGTCAAGCTTGACCAGACGGACCACCCGAAGCCAGCGACGAAGGTCCCTCCCGATAGGGCCGACCGGGGGCGCCGGACCGTCCACGGACGCGACACGCTGTGTGGGTGAGCGAGACCGTGACACTCGTCCGTGACGCGACTCGTTGCGCGGCTCGAGCGACGCGTTTGTTGGCCCGCCGCCGCTTGCACCTGCGCGCGGGGCGGGTGGGACTCCGCTCGATGCTCCCGGACGGGCGGACCTACGTCGTGTTTCGCGAGTCGGCTCGCGACGCGCCGACGCCGCGATACCCGATCACCTTGGCGGTGTGGTTCCACCTTCGCGCGATACCGCCCGGCGCGCGCCTCCGGCGCTGGTTGTTCGAGCGCCTCTGCGTCGTCAACACAATCCTGTTCGCCGGCTTCGACGGCTTCCTCGTGAAGCTCTGGATGGTGAACCGAGACACTTCGGATTACGCGGGGCTGTACGTGTGGGAGTCGGCCGACAAGGCAGACCGCTACGGCAGGTACATCACCGCGATCCTGCGCCCGCTCTCGCAACCGGCGACGGTGGGTTACGAGATCCTCCCGCAAGGCGCGTTGAACGATTCCTTGGAGCGTTCCTCGCCCTAGTTGAACAGCTCGCCGCGCAACGCCACCGACTCGAAGCCGTCCGGCCCCACGGGAAGGTCACCGGCGATGGTCACTCGCTCGACTCGCCGATCGAAGTCGCTCGAAGCGAGGTCGACGGGCCCGAGGTGTGCAGTCGACCGGTTGTCCCAGAACGCGAGGCTGTCGGTCTCCCAGCGGAAACGAACGGTGAACTCCGGCCGTGCGATCTGGTCGAACAGCAAGTCGAGGATGCGGCTGTTCTCGCGGTCGGTCACGCCGACGATGTAGCGGGTGAAGGCCGGGTTGACGAACAGCGCGCGTTCGCCCGTCACGGGATGCACGCGCACGACCGGGTGCACCGCCGCGGGCGGCGGCTGGTTGCGGTCGTATCCCTCCCGAGTCTCGCCGGTGAACCCGTGCCAGCGGTGCACGGCCTGGAGGTGGTCGACGAGATCGCGGATCGGCGCCGAGAGGTCCTCGTACGCGGCGACGAGATTCGTCCACAGCGTGTCGCCGCCGAAGGGCGGGACGACTGCGCCGCGCAGCACGGATGCGAGCGCGGGATTGGCGACGAAGGTGATGTCGGTGTGCCAGCCGGTCGCGGTCATGCGCGGCGGTGCGAACGGGTCGCGCTTTCGACCGTGCCCGAACAGCGCCTTCTCCTCACGCGAGTCGACGACGTAGATCTCGGGCTTTTCCTTCAGGCCCGGCTCGATCGGATGCGCCGGGGTGAGCTCGCCGAAGTTGCTCGCGAAGGCAATCTGCTGGTCGTAGGAGATCGGCTGGTCACGAAAGAACAACACCTTCCAGCGCACGAGGGCGTCGGAGATCTCGGCGACCGTCTCCGCGTCCAGCGGCTCGCGCAGGTCGAGACCGGCGACCTCCGCGCCGATGATGCGGGTCACGGGATTCACCTGCACCCGTCGATTCGCCGAGTTGATCGTCATCGCGTGAACGTCCTTTCCGGGCGCGCTTTCCGGGCGCGCCGCAGTTCCGACAGGCTACGCCGCCCCTCGGCCCGACCGGCAAGGGCCATGGGTTCGGCGAGCGCGGGCACGGCCGCGCGGTAGCCTCCGCGCCGCATCTTGTCGGGGGGAGCCGCGTGTCGGCATCGAATGGTCGAATCGGCGGAGTCACCGCCGTCATCGTGGTACTCGCGCTGGCGCTCGGCGCGTGCTCGAGCAGCTCCGGCGCCAAATCGGCGCATCCGTCCACCCTCGTCACGCTCGACCTGAGCCACGCGACCGCCGCGCCCTTCACCGCCCGCGGCAGCGTCGGGCAGGTCTACGTGCTCGGCGCGCACGCGGGCGAGAGTCTCCAGCTCGTGCGCGCCGACGGCGGCGTGATCGCGCGCGCCAGCGCCGACGCGCACGGTGGCTACGTCTTCCGCAAGGTGCCGGTGGCGGACGGGTACCGCGTCGCGACCGGAACCGCGGCCGCCCTCGCCGCGAGCAACGCGTTGCGCGTGACGTCGTGGACCACACCCCCACCGCAGTCGTTCTACGCGGCGCAGCACATCGGCCCCGGCTACGGCTACCTGCAGACGCGCGACGGCATCTCGTTGTCGATGACGGTGCACCTCCCGGGACCCGTGAGCAAGGGTCCGTACCCGACGGTGATCGAGTACTCCGGGTACTCGCCCGCCGATCCGAAGTCGCCGCAGCCGAGCACCCAGATCGCACAGGCCCTCGGCTACGCGACGGTCGGCATCAACATGCGCGGCACGGGATGCTCGGGCGGCGCGTTCGACTTCTTCGAGCAGCTGCAGTCGACCGACGGCTACGACGCGATCGAGACGATCGCCGCCCAACCATGGGTCGCGCACCACACCGTCGGCATGGTCGGCCTTTCGTATCCCGGTATCAGCCAGCTCTTCGTCGCGCAGCTCCAGCCACCGCACCTGGCGGCGATCGCGCCATTGTCGGTGATCGACGACACGATCAAGGGCACCCTCGATCCGGGCGGCATCCTCAACTCCGGCTTCGCGGTCTCGTGGGCGAAGGACCGCCAGCACGATGCCGCGCCCGCGCCCGGTGGCGGTCAGTCGTGGGCGACTGACCGCATCAAGGCCGGCGACAAGACGTGCCTCGCGAACCAGGCGTTGCACAGCCAGGCGCCCGACATCCTCCAGATGATCAAGACGGAGAAGTTCTGGACCGATGCGATCGGGCTCCCACTGTCACCCGAGCATTTCGTGAACAAGATCAACGTGCCCGTGTATCTCGCGGGCGATTGGCAGGACGAGCAGACCGGCGGCTACTTCGCCAACCTGTTCGGTCAGTTCACAGGATCGAAGGACGTCTGGTTGACCGCGCAGAACGGCAGCCATGCGGACCCGCTCGACCCCGTCGTGTTCGCGCGCTGGGTGCAGTTCCTCTCGATCTTCGTCGCGCAGCGGGTCCCGAAACAGACCGGGCTCATCGGCCTCGCGGCGTCGACGATCGCCAACGAAGCCTTCGGGACGAGCGCGCCGCTGCCGCCTGATCCCTTCGCGAACGTGAAGACGTACGCGGAGGCGAAACGCGTCTTCGAAGCCTTCCCGCGCGTGCGCATCCTGTTCGACAACGGCGGCGGCGCCGACGCGGGAGCACCGGCGCCGCGTTTCGAAGCCGACTACCCCTCATGGCCGGTGCCGGGTATCACCGCGACACCGTGGTACTTCGGTTCGGGCGGCACGCTCGTCGACGTCGCACCGAGCACGACCGCCGCCGACTCGTACACGTACGACCCGTCCCACCAACACGAGACGACGATTTCCGGCGGCAGCCAGAGCGCGCCGTGGGTCAAGTTGCCGGCCTTCCGATGGAACCCGCCGGCGGCGGGGACGGCCCTCGCCTACGAGACCGCACCCCTCGCCCACGACGTCACGGTGATCGGTAACGCGAGCGTCGACCTCTGGCTGAAGTCGACCGCGGCCGACACCGACGTGCAAGTGACGATCACCGAGGTGCGGCCCGACGGCAAGGAAACCTTCGTGCAGAACGGCTGGTTGCGCGCCAGCGACCGCGCGCTCGCACCCGACGCGACCGAGCTGCGCCCGACCCACCCCTTCACGCAAGCCGCCGCGCAGAACCTGCCGGCGGGCACGTTCGCACTCGCGCGCGTCGAGGTGTTCCCGTTCGCGCACACGTTCCGCGCCGGCTCACGCATCCGGGTGATCATCGACGCGCCCGGCGGCTCGCGACCGGCGTGGGAGTTCGACGATCTGCGGGCCCAAGGCCACGAGGTCGACACGATCGGCCGCGGTGGCGCGTACGCGTCGCGCATCGTCCTGCCGGTCGTGTCCGGCGTGGATGTCGCGCCCGGGCTCCCGGCCTGCCCGTCACTGCGCGGCCAGCCGTGCCGCACCACCGCCGTCATCGCGAATCCGCCGGGCAACTGAGCCGGGCGGCTCGGTTGCCGGCGCCGATTCGCGCGTTCACGGCGAAGGGATCGGCGTTTGCGCGGGTTTGCTCGGCCAGTCGCGGAAGGTCCGCCGGTGCCGTGCGGTCTCGGCGAGGATCGCGTCGATGTACACGAGCTTGCGGATCATGTACGACCGCGACTCCTTCGGATCGAGGTAGAGGTTGTAGAGCCGTCCGTATCCGTAGTGCTGTACCGAACCCGTGAAGCCGCCGGGGTTCACGACGTCGGTGTCGTCGTCGGTGATCGACGTCGACATGTACTTGTACTCGCCGACCCGCACTGCCGAGTAGTGCGCCGTGAGCCAGTAATGCTGGTACTTCCGGTTGGATACCACCTCTCCTTCGCCGGCCGACGCCAAGAGGAACGACGTCTGGTCGACGGTGTCGAGGTAACGATCGGCCGGTAACCGGTCCTGCGCGCCCGCGAGCGTCGCGCAGGTCGCGAACAGGTCGAGCAGGTGGACGATGCCGTCGCTCGCGCGGCCGGGGTCGATCATCCCGGGCCACGAGAAGATCGCGGGGACGCGCACGCCGCCCTCCCACGTCGAGCCCTTCGCGCAGCGGAACGGCGTGAACGCGGAGTCGGGCCAAGTCTCCATCTCGGGTCCGTTGTCGGAGGTGATGACCACCATCGTCGAATCGAGTTGCCCGGTGCGTTCGAGCGTGTCGACCAGGCGACCGCAGATGTCGTCGAGCTCGACCAGCGCGTCCTTGTACGGATGCTTCGCCGGCGACCGGCCCAGGAAATCGGGGTGCGGGTAGTTGTCGAAGTGCGCCCCGCGCGTGCAGTGATACAAGAACCAGGGTCGATCGGATTCCGCCATACGCTCGATGAACGCCTCGGAGTAACTGCACCACTTGTCGTCGAGCAACGACAGCACGGGGATGGTGACCTCCTCCACCTCCTCGAGCTCACCCTCGCGTTCGGCATGCACGAAACACTTGTTGAAGGGGATGTTCTTCACCCAGTCGGTTCGCGCCTCGCTGTACACGACCTCGGGGAAGAAGTACGGGTCACGCCACTCCGTGTACATGTCCGACACGGACAAGAAGCCGTAGAAGTCGTCGAAACCCACGTTCTGGGGCTGGCTTTCGCGATTCTCGCCCATGTGCCACTTACCGACCGCTTGCGTGACGTAGCCGGCGTCGGAGAGCACTTGCGGCAGGGTGACCTCGCCCTGCAGCCCGCCCGGCATCCCGTACATCGGCGGGATGAGCAGGCCGTGACGCATCGGGAGCCGTCCGGTCATGATCGACGCCCGCGTCGGCGTGCACGAAGGCTCGCTGTAACACGACGTCAGGAGCAGCCCTTCGCGCGCGAGCCGGTCGATGTTCGGTGTCGGCGCGCCCACCGCGACGCCACCGCCGTAGCAGCCGAAGTCGCCCCAGCCGACGTCGTCCATCAGGATCACGAGCACGTTCGGGCGCCGCCCCGCGCGGGTCACGAACTCGTCGAGCTTCGCCTGCGCGGCCTGGTCCCGCGCCGCAAGCACGAACCGGGGCTCACGATTCGCGGCCGGCGCCTCCACCGCGCCCGTGATCGGGTCGACGCTCGGAACGGTCCGGCGGTGCGACGAACGGGAAGCCTGCGCGTGCTGAGTCATCGATCTCCTCGGAGTCCGGGCGCGGAACCTGTCGGCGCCGGAGCGTAGATCCGCTCGGACCAGCTCCCGCGGTCGCAGCACCGGCCCCGATGTAGCGCCGTCGCCGCCTCGCCCGAAAGGCCTTCGAGCTCGGGACTTCCGACCCTGCACCGACTCGGCAAAGGCGGGTCACCATTGTCGCTATTCGTGCCGGCGAAGGTTCGCGACCCGCGCCGGCGAAGCGTGCCGCACAGGGAGGTGCCCGATGCCGACAACCGTCTACTTGGATCCGGCCCACGACGATGCGTGGATCCGTGACCGCCTCTACGACGGCCAACTGATCGTCTACTCGGCGCGTCACCGTATCGAGGCCGTGATCGACCACGCACGATCGATGCTCTGCGAGGCGTTCGCTCCGCTCGAACCGCTCACCGCCCAAGAGCACCTGCCGGTCGAGCGGTGGGTCGAGATCTTCGCGTCACTGAAGCCGCGCTTCATGCACGACCCGACGACGATTCGCCTCCTGTCCGAGGTCATCGAGGACCTCGGCTGGGACATGGACCAGTGGTACATCGACGTTCCGCGTTTCCGCGGCGTCACCAGCCATGGCTATCTCACCACGGGCGTCGGCTACGCCCACCACCCGCATCGCGATACGTGGTGGTCGGCTCCGATGCAGCAGATCAACCTCTGGATGCCCATCTACGAGTACGAAGGCTCGAGCGGAATGGAGTACTTCCCCGAGTGGTGGGACACGGCCGTGCCGAACAGTTCGAACGAGTTCGACTACTACGACTGGAACGCGAACGGGCGCGCGGCCGCGGCCACGATGATCCGGGCCGACACTCGCAGACAACCCAAAGCGATCGTCCCGATCGAGCTCGGCGAGAAGCTCCGGCTGGTTGTCCCGGTTGGGGGCGCTCAGGTCTTCGCCGGATGTCAGTACCACGGCGCGGTCGGCAACGAGACCGGCGTTGCGCGATTCTCCCTGGATTGGCGGGTCGTGCACCTCGGCGATCTCCGCGCGGGCCGGGGTCCCGCGAACGTCGACTCCAACGGCAAGGGAACCTCGTTACGCGACTTCCGCCGGGCGCGCGACCTCGACGAAATGCCGGCCGACGTCGTCAACCGTTACGACACGGGTTACGTCGACGAGCGCGCGCACGACGGCAAGGTGTTGGTGTTCAAGGAGCACTGAGGCCGGGAGGCCGCGGGCCGGAATCCGGGTTCAGGTGCGGTCGGCGGCTTCGACTTCGGCCGCGAAGCCGTCCAGATCCGCGACCGTCGACGAGTGCGTCAGCACTTCGATGCCGCGGAGCTCGTCGGCGTAGCGCTCGGCATGTTCGGGCGATACGACGACGCGGATCGGGACATCCTGACGCGCGAGCTCCCGGTAGCGGCGCACGATTGCCCGGTGCTGCGGCCGGTCGAGATCGAGCTCGAAGAGGATGCCGTGAGCGTCTTCGAAATCGCGACAGCTCTTCCCGGCGAGGATCGGGCAGAGCGCGCCATGGTCGGGTCCGTGGCACACCCTCACCGGATGCCCGAGACGTTCCAGCATCGCCTGGTCGAACACGTCGCCGCCGGACGTCACGTCGAGCAGGATCATGCCCTCCATCGAGTCCCGAGCCATGGCAACA
This sequence comes from uncultured Actinomycetes bacterium, assembly GCA_963812205.1. GTDB lineage: Bacteria > Actinomycetota > Acidimicrobiia > IMCC26256 > PALSA-610 > PALSA-610. The sequence continues at coordinate 1,856 of CAWEUJ010000002.1, read as the reverse complement.
CCTCCTGCGTCGTTGCATCGCGAGTATCCGACGCAGTCGGCCCCGATCCCAGAGGCTTAGGTCACCTTCGCACCATGGCGGACCCACCTCGCGACACGCGCCAAGAGCGGCGACGACTCCGCCCGTCGGTCCATGATGGTCGGGTGGACACCTGGCCGGAACCCGCGCGCGAGGTCACGATCATCGGCCGGCCCGACGTGCTGGTCGTCGGGGCGGGCGCGGCCGGTGTCGCGGCGGCGCTCGCCGCGGCGCGTCACGGTGCCGAGACCTGGCTGATCGAGCGGTCCTCGTCGATCGGAGGCCTGGCGACCTCCGGCCTCATCAGCCTGCTGCTCACCCTCGATGACGGTGCCGGTCATCAAGTCGTCGCGGGTCTCTGCCAGGAGTTCGTCGATCGATTGGCGGTGCTCGGCCGGTGCCGCTTCCCGCCCGCTGACCAGTGGAACCGCGACGACCCGGATCTCGTCGACCGTTGGCGGGGTTGGGGTCTCGTGTGGGGCGCACCCGAGTCGGTGCGCTATTCGGTGGCGTTCGATCCGGAGGCCTTCGTCGACGTGGCGCTCGCGGCGCTGCGCGAAACGCGGGTGCGGCTCCGGCTGCACACGTGGTTCGCAGGCGTCGGGCTCGCCGAGGGCGCTATCGGTGCGGTGATCGTCGAGTCGAAGAAGGGCCGCGAGGCGATCGTGCCCGGCGCGGTCGTGGACGCGACCGGCGATGGCGACGTGTTCGTCGCGGCCGGGGCCGACTACGAGCGGGTGACGATTCCGCCGCATCTGTGGTTCCGCGTCGGCGGCGTCGACGACGGGCCGCGACAGTTCGGTTTCGACACCGTCGACGCGGGACGGGTGCTCGTGCCGTGGGGCCCGCACGCCGAGCGCGTCGATCCGTGCGATCCCGACGACATGACCCGCGCGGAGCTCGCGTGCCGGGAGGGTGCCGCCGCGGCGTTCGCCGGTCTGCGCGCGTCGGATCCTGCCTTCGCCCGCGCGTGGCTCGACGACTACGCGCGCATGCTCGGCATCACCGAGAGCCGGCGACTGGTGGGCGACCACGTGCTCGCCAAGCAAGAACACGACTGCGGTTTCCCGGACACGATCGCACGTACCGGTCACTGGACGAAGCGCGGTGTCGTCTACAACGTCCCGTACCGCTGCCTCACCACACCGGCGGTGGCGAACCTGCTCGTTGCCGGGCGGTGCATCTCGACGTCGCGTTACGTTCACCAGGCGACGAAGGAGATCCCCGCGGCGATGGCAACGGGCGAAGCCGCCGGCACCGCCGCCGCGAGAGCGGTCGCCGCCGGCGTCGGCGTGCGCGATGTCGACGTGAACGAAGTGAGGTCGCTGCTGCGAACGGCAGGCGCCGACGTCGGCGATTGAGCGCGCCGGGCGTTCGTGCGAGACGGCGGTCGGCTACCGCGGGCGGAGGTGTTCGGCGGCGCGGGCCGTCACCACTGCGGCCACGACGCCGGGAGCGTGCCGCTGGGTGAACCGTTCAGGATGCCGCCCGGAGCACCGAGAGACTGCAGGAGCCGGGAGAAGTTGTATCCGAACGCGCTCGAGTTCGATCCGTCGAACTGCCCGGAGGAGCGCGCCATCGTGTCGGGTAACCGGGAGCCATCCGCCCAGCCGGTTTCGATGCCGGACGGGCCCGCGTACATCCGGCCCAGCACGCTGCCGGACGTGACCGTCGCACCGACTTGCACGCTCGGCTCGACGTCTTCGGCGACGAAGACGACGAGCCCGCTCGCAGGGCCGTCGGTGAGCTGGTAGGCGATGAAGGTACCGCCCGGCCACCCGGATCCGACGGTGCTGAGCACGACGCCGTTGCCTATCGCGTAGACCGGGCCGAAGCCG
>CAWEUJ010000001.1:0-15196 GCA_963812205.1 uncultured Actinomycetes bacterium | reverse complement strand
CAAGCGCTACCTCACCGACCAGATACGGCTCCGGCCGTTCGACGCGGAGACGGCCGCCGGCAACGATGGCGGCGGGGGGAATACCAGAGGGTCGGCGCGCGGCCATCTACGAACTCACGCAGGACTTCCCCCTCGTGCTCTCGCTGGCCATCGAAGAGGCCTCGACCGACGGGGGCGTCAGCCCTCTGAAACGATCCTTCGACGGACGACGCGCTGGATGAGCCGCGAAGAGCGTGGGGCGGTTTACCCGCACGTCTACCTCGACGAGGTGAACGAGGTCACCCTGCGCCTCGTCTTCACCGAAGAGGACATCGGTGCTGTCCAGGACTGGTTCGAGGGCGAGGCTTCGATCCGCCACCCCTCCGCCGACCTTTCGAGTCCGTCCGCTTATCCGCTAAAGGTGCTTAGTTACATGGAGGTGCGATCGCCGAATCGCCACTGTGAACTCCGTAGCCGCGCCCGAAGCCGGCAGAGCGACACCATCGTCGTGAGCCGCCGGAAGCGACGCATCGCAAGTGCGGACCATGCTCGACGGCGATATGGCCAGCGCCATCGAGTGTCTCGAGCACTCTGAGCTCGCGAAGGTCTTCGAACTGCTACTTCCGTTGCGGCGCAGACGGGTGAGCCGTAGAGCCGCGCGCCCGCCGCAGGTTCGAGCGCGTTCGCGGATCTTCGGGCCTCGAGCCCGAAGAAGGGGCGCGAAGCTAAGGGCGTGCGGTGGTTCGCGCCTAGCGACGTGGGCGTTGGGCTAACGCGGTGGACACGGGCGGTCGTGCGTCGAGGGCCCGAAGTCCTACTGTCGTGACCGAATCTGGACGCCGGTAAGGTCGCGAAACGCGGTGTCATCTGCACTTACGATCGTTCGATCGAACGCTCGTGCGGTGGCGGCGATGATGAGGTCGTGAGCTCCGCGCGGCTTGCCCTGGGATCGAACTTCGACGAGAAGTTTCGCGTGAGCTTCTGCGACCTCGACGTCGTAGTCGAGCACTGGGATGGTGGCGATGACGTCATTGACATAGGTGTCTCTTGCGATTTTACGCTTTCGGTTTGCGAGGAGGGCGCCCACGTGGAGCTCCGCGATTGTGATCGCTGCGATGGCTACATCGTCGTCATCATCAACGACGTGCTCCAACTCTCCGCCGGTTCGCTCGGCGTCGATGAGGAACGTGGTGTCGAACAAAAGCCGGGTCATGATCGCTCCTCAACCTCGAGGAGTCGTCGGATCTCGTCGACATCGCGTGCCCAGTCCGGGTCGGGCCGGTGGCGGTGTAACAGCGCTTTCACGTCTGCGCCAAGGCCTCGGTTCATCGGCTCGAGGTGCGCAATCGCCTTGCCGCGTCGCACGATCGTGAAGTGCTCGCCGCGATGCTCGATGGCGTCGAGGAGATCCGCGAAGTTCCGAGCGGCATCTGTGGCCGTAACGTCGGGCATGCCATCAGATTATCAGATATGCCTCGCGCTCCGTGACGATTGGGACGGGCGCTCGAGTCCTCCGATTGTTCCATGCTGAGCCCGGGCCGGGTGCTTCGCCAGCGCAGCCCCGAAGGTCGCCGAGGCTCGTCGAGCCCGGTGACGTCACTCGAACGGGGTCCACGGTCCGTTGTGACTCCCGGTCTCGTCCATAGCCTTGGCGACGATCTCGTCCGGATCCAGGCCCGGAACTTTGCCGTCGAGGACGTCCTGCACACTCCGGCCGGCGTCCCAGAGCATCTGCAGCGTCTCCGTCGGGAGGCTCATCTCCAGAACCTCGTACGCGTCGACCTCCCGGTCTTCGTCATCCCCGGGAACGAGGGTGGGGAGTAGCTGTGGCATATCAGGCAAGGCCCGCAGGTGCCCACGAGTGCGCGTCTTGCGGTCAACGTGTGCAACGGATCGAAGGTTTGCGAGATGCCGGTCCAGACGGCGTTTTCGTGCCATGCCACGCTCAACGTGTCAATCGCGACCGATCTTCCCCCAGCGATCAGACACGCGGCGACAACCGTGTGCGTTCGGCCGAGCTGTTGAGCCGTTCACCTCGTCGAGTGTCATGATGGCCACCGCGATCGAAAGCTGGCGTCGGGCTGGTGGTTCACCTCGGCTGCGTGCGCGTCGTAGCGCCGACGTCGTCGCGGTTCGTCGTGGTTCGTCGCCCCGCACCGGCGGGCGATTGTGCGCAGTCGGTCTTGATCGGGCGCGGCCGGTTCGGAGGGACCTTCAAACATCGTGGGTAGTCCACCGCTTCGCTCGCGGAGTCACTTATGAATGGTGCGACGCCGAGATGCGGCGTCAAGGAGAAGCAAGTCATGTCTGTTCTGAATGCTGATGAGGTGCCCGAGCGTCCGGCGGATGTCTCTGACCGTAAGGCCCGTGCCAATGCCGAGAACGCCCGCCGATCCACGGGACCGCAGACCTTCGACGGGAAGCAGCGCAGCTCGATGAATGCGCTGAAACACGGCGGTTTCGCAAACCGGTCGGTCGCGATTCCGGCGGGGCACGTTCGCCGAGGATCCCGCCGAGCTCGAGTGCTACATCGAGGCCATCATCGAATCGCTTGCGCCACGTGACGAGGACGAACTCAGCGTCGCCCGCCGCATCGCCCTATGCCACGTCCGCGCCGTTCGCCTTAACCTCCTCGAGGCCGAAACCCTCGGCGCTCCCGAACCGCTCGCACCCGGAGGTAACCCGAGCCGTGCACAGCTTGAAGCGTCGCTCACCAACGCGTGGAGGTTCGCCCTGTGGCTCAGTAACGGCAACGTCACCGGCGTCAACTTCGACGACATCCTCGACCACTTGCTCAGCCGTGCTGCGCTGAACGCACTCTTCGCGAGCGTGTTCGAACCCGAACCCGCCGAGGTCATGGCGTTGTCGAGCCAATCCCGGGTCGAGTGGTACGTCGAACACCACTTCGCCAGCCGCGCCGACGCCGTGCCGTGGGTCGTGGAGCTCATCGACAAGCGAGCAACCGAGGCCGTCGCCGACGCCTGGAGACGCCACAAGGCAGCCGACAAGGCGCTGAAAGAAATCGATCGCGTGAGCGTCATCAGTCAGCGGATCTCCCGTGAGCTCGAGCTCGCACGACGCGAATACCGCAGCCTCCGCCAACGCCCGCCGGACAGGATCGTTCTCGGGCCGCCGCGGAACGAACCCACCGACTGCTAGGACCGGATCCACCTCGACCCGTCGGCGCCGATACCCCCAGCGCCGTGTGTCGAGTTGCAACTTCGGGGGCTGAACCCGAAGGGGTCGGTGACTCTGCCGTGGTAACCCACGAGCATCGCGCTACTTCGTCCATTCGAGCATCTCGTCGAATCGTCTCGCGCGGTCGATGTTGCGACCCGGCGGCGAGGTAGAGCGACAACGTGATCGTCCGGCTCTTTGTCGAAGCCCATGTCGACGAAGTTGCGTCGTACGACTTCGTGGGCCCAAGCGTCGAGCCGCCGCATCCGGTCGACGAGATGGCCGAACTGGGCGACGAACGCTCCGATCGCGTTGTCGGACGGCGCGGGAGTCGTCTGCAGCCCGGTGCGGTGCATCATCGAGTGCCGGCCGATCGGGACCAGCGCGACGACGGCGCGATTGTTGAATGCGATGGCGCGTTCCTTGCACGCGGCGCAGAACCAGACCGACCAACGCGATCCGCTCCGCAACACTTTCGACACCGCAGCCACGACAGAGCTCGGCACGCGTGTTGAAATCGAAACTGATCCACGTCGGCGGTCGTGCATCGTCGGGGCGGGCATCGCGTTCGCAACGACATTCCTGCACGAACGTGTACTGCGTGCCCTTCCATGTGTAGTCGAACGGTCCACGGAGCTCATAGCAGCACCCGCAGACCTCGAACGACTGACCGTCGCCCATTGTTCTCCTCATCGTTCCCGGCGTTGCCACCGTGCCCGCGCGGGTCGGTTGGCGGACCGTCAACGGGCCAGGCCCCTCAGGTCCTCTGGATGAGTACGCACGCAATGCTAGGCGGCGGGCAACTGCCCGCCGACCGATATCTGGGCGGCGCGCGTCAGACCAGTCCGCCGCGGCCCGTTGCGGGATCCACGCGCGTCCGACCACCGGCGCCGGTGAGGCCGGTCGGGCCAGCGATGTCGAGGAGGCCGTCGCACCGCGGCGGATGGCCGGCGAGGGAACCGGCGTCGGCGGCGCGCCCGTGCTCGACGATGTCGTCGAGACGCCGCCGCGCGTCGGGCCCGAGCAGGGCGAGGTCGTCGGAGACGAGCACGAGGCCACCCGAGCAGCCGACGGTGTCGCCCCAGGCGGTGGCAGCGGCCTCGGTGAGCTGCGTTCCGTCTCTGCGCAACATCACGCAGTCGGGATCGTTCGACCAGAGCCGACGATGCATGAAGCTCCGCGTGCACGTGTTGACGAACGCGTTGCGCGTCGCCGGCGTCGTCGCCTCGTACCCGGGTTGCAGCTCGCCTTGGCCCGGGGGCGCGGTCCACCACGGTGCCACGTCGGCGCCGACGCGCATCGCGTCGACCGTCCCGACGACGGCTCCGATCGGCGCACCGCACGCGAGCACGAACACGTCGTCGCCGGCCCCTCGGCGCACGGCGTCGTAGCCGGCGCGGACGCGCTCGGCGGGCGTGCGCGTCGGATCGGCATACCGGCCGGGCATCGCAGGCGGAGAACGTGAAGTCGAGCTTCAGGTAGCGATACCCGCCGTCCACGAGGGCGGCCGCGGTCGCGGCGAGGTGATCGAGCACCTCGGGCCGGGTCGTGTCGAGCTCGGCCATGACGCCGCCCCACTCGTCGTTGTACATGCCGATCGCGAAGCCGTCCCCGGCGGGCGCGCGGGCGAGCCACTCGGGATGGCGCCGGGCCAGCTCACTGTGCGGTGCCGCGAGGAACGGCGCGAGCCAGATCCCGGGCGTGCGCCCCGACGCGGCGATGTCGGCCGCGATCCCCGCGATGCCCGACGGGAACCGTTCGTTGGTATCGAGCCAATCGCCGATCGCTCGCTGATACCCGTCGTCGACCTGGAACACGTCGAACGGCCACGCGTCGGCGAGCGCGAGGTTGTCACGGACGACGCGCTCGCTGACGTCACCGAAGTACTGGTACCAAGAGCACCACCCGACGAGGAACGGCGCGCCGACACGAGCGCGCTCGGCGGCGCCGACCCGCGCGGCCCACGTTTCCAACAGCGCCGACGCGTCGTCGCCGTCTTCGATCGCGATCGAGTGCAGCGTGCGCGACGAGCCCGCTTCCAAGACGGCGCCGCCCAGCCACGCCTCGGCACACAACTCCACCCGGCCGTCGACGATCCGCGCCCGCAAGGTGCCCGCGTGGTGCTCACCGCCGGTGAAGCCGACACAACGCAGATGTGGCGCGGCCGTCGCCAGCACGGTGACCTGTTCGGATCGCAGCTCGCCCGCGCGCGCGACGCCCGGATCCGCGTGGAACGCGGCCCGCACCAGCGGGAGCGGACGCGGATCGTGCGAAGGGTCCCGATCGACGCCGAGCCGCATCGTGCGAGTGGGCGACCACGATTGGTACCCGTTCACGAATATCCGCGGGTCGTCGCCGGCCGGCCCCGCGTCCCACACCAGGCCGACGGCGTCGAGCGCGACCCGCGCCGGGGCGTGTACCGACCATTGCAGCTCGCGGGTGTCGCCGGCGACGTCGACGAAGACCGGTCCGACCTCGTAGCGGCCGGGCTCCCGCACGGCGACGTCGACGGGCAGCCCGCCGGACGGCTGGACGCGGGCTCGCAAGCCGCAAGACCAAGGCACGCCCCGGGAACCTAGGTGCTCGCCGGTAGGGCGCCGAATCGTGACCTTCGGCCCGGGCTTGGGAGCACACCGGCAGTACACCGGTGCCCAGTCGCCCACCGAGACTCAAAGAGATGGCGGCAGTCACGTTCGACCACGTAACGAAGCGGTTCGGCAAGGTCGTCGCGGTGCGCGATCTCACGCTCGAGATCGCCGACCAGGAGTTCCTGGTGCTGGTCGGCCCGTCGGGCTGCGGGAAGTCCACGGCCCTGCGCATGATCGCCGGCCTCGAGGACCCGACCGAGGGCACCATCAGCATCGGCGACGAGGTCGTCAACGATGTCGAGCCGCGTGACCGCGATGTTGCGATGGTGTTCCAGACCTACGCCCTCTACCCGCACATGACGGTACGGCGCAACGTCGAGTTCCCGCTGAAGAGCCGCAAAGTGCCGCGCGACGAGCGGGCCCGGCTCGTCGCGGAAGTGGCGGGAACACTCGGGCTCAGCGACTTCCTCGAACGCAAACCGGCGCAGCTCTCCGGAGGGCAGCGCCAGCGCGTCGCACTGGCGCGTGCGATCGTGCGGCGGCCGCAGGCGTTCCTGATGGACGAGCCGCTGTCGAATCTCGATGCGAAACTGCGCGTGCAGACGCGCGCCGACCTGATCGAGTTGCAGGAGCGGCTGAAGACGACCGTCGTCTACGTGACGCACGATCAAGTCGAGGCGATGACCATGGGACATCGCATCGCGATCATCGCCGACGGCGCGCTCCAGCAGGTCGGGCCGCCGCAAGAGGTGTACGAGCGGCCGGCGAACCTCTTCGTCGCGGGGTTCATCGGGACCCCACCGATGAACATCATCCACGCGCGCGTCGTGAAGGAGGGCGAGGGGCTCGCAGTCAGCCTTCCCGGTGCGCGCGTGCCGCTGCCGGAACCACTCGCGAGCGTGATCGCGGCCCGGGGTCTCGAGGATGTCGCCGTCGGCGTGCGCCCGGAGCATCTCCTCCTCTCCGACGACGGCTTCGTGCCGGCAACCGTCACCGTCGTCGAGTCGCTCGGCCACGAGCGGAACATCGCCTGCCGCCTCGACGACGCGACGCTGGTGATCACCCGCCAAGACATCGACGCGCCCCGGCCCGAAGTCGGCGAGTCCGTGCGCCTGACGACCGAGCCCGAGTACCTCCACGTGTTCGACGCGCACAGCGGAGACCGGGTCGGCGCGCCATGACCGCCGTCGCGACGCCGCCGCGCCGCGCGCCGGCGCCGATTCAGCCGCCGGACGCGCGACATGGCTGCTCGGATACGCGCTCGTGCTGCCGTCGTTGCTCGTGTTCGGCGCGTTCATCATCTATCCGTTCGTCAAGAACTTCTGGCTCGCCCTCTACCGGACACCACCATTCCCGAACCTGCCCCGGACGTGGGTCGGTCTGTCGCAGTTCCGCGACGTGTTGACATCGGAACTGTTCACGAACAGCCTCCGGGTGACCGTGGAGTTCGTGGCGATCACCGTGCCGATGGGTATCGCGCTCGGCCTCCTCCTGGCCGTGCTCGCGCATCAACGGCTCCGGGGCATCACGATCTTCCGGACGATCTTCTCGTCGACCGTCGTCACTTCGGTCGCGGTCGCGTCGCTGATCTCGCTGACGCTCCTGAACCCGCAAATCGGGCTGTTGAACTACTGGCTCGGCCGCACCGGAAGCCTGTCGCCCCTCGACGACCCGAAGTGGGCGCTCATCGCCGTCGCGGGTGTGACGATCTGGCAGAACCTCGGTCTGTCGTTCATCATCATGTCGGCCGGCCTGCAAGCGGTACCGGACGAGTTGCTCGAAGCCGCGCGTGTCGACGGCGCCGGAACGCTGGTCGCGCTTTCGCAACGTGACGCTCCCGATGCTGTCGCCGACGCTGTTCTTCGCGACCATCGTCGGGTCGATTCTCGCGTTCCATTCGTTCGGCCAGATCGACCTGCTCACCCAGGGCGGCCCGCAGAACCACACGAACGTCCTCGTCTACGCGATCTACCGGACCGTCTTCCAGGAGACCAACAACGGCAAAGCCGCGGTGCTCGCGATCGCCCTCTTCGCGATCACCATGCGTGCTGACGCTCGTACAGCTCCGCCTCCTCGAGCGGCGGGTGAGCTATGAGCGCTGACCACGCCGCGCTCGTTGAGCACGCTCGCGCCGGGGTTCGCACACTTCCTCGTCGTGGTCGCCGCGCTGTTCGTGGCCTCGATCGGCTTGGCGGTCGTCGGCTGGCGGGCCGGCCCCGCGCTCGCGCGTCGCGCCCGCGCGATCAACCGCTACGTGCTGCTCGGTGTGCTCTCGCTGATCGTGCTGTTCCCGATCTACATCACCGTCGTCAACTCGCTGCTGCCGGCCGACAAGATTGCCGCGCGCCCACCGACACTCTTCCCGACGCACCTGATGACGAGTGGCTACTCGCAGGCCTGGACACAGGGCCACGTGTCGTCGTACCTGTTCAACAGCTTCGTCGTGACGTTCCTCATCGTCGCCGGCCAGCTCGTGACATCGATATGCGCCGCGTACGCGTTCGCCTTCTTGGAGTTCCCCTTGAAGCGCACCATCTTCGTCGTGTTCCTGTCGACGATGATGGTGCCGTTCGAAGTCGTGTTCTTCACGAATCTCCAGACCGTCACGAGCATGGGAAACCTCCCGCTCGTCGGGCGCTTCCTCGGTTACGACACCTACGGTGCGCTCGTCGTTCCGTTCCTTGCGACGGGCTTCGGCGCCTTCCTCGTCCGCCAGGCGTTCCTGTCGTTGCCTCGCGATCTGCGCGACGCGGCCGCGCTCGACGGCTACGGGCACCTGCGCTTCATGTGGCGGGTCGCGGTACCACTCGCGCGACCGACGATCGCCGCGCTCGCACTCTTCTCGTTCTTCGACGCCTGGAACCAGTACCTGTGGCCGCTCGTGGTGACAGATAACTACCGGACCGTGCAGGTCGGGCTGCGCCAGTTGAGCCGCGTGAGCCTCGACCAGATCAACGTGACGTTCGCGGGGACGGTGCTCGCGGCGCTGCCGTTGTTGCTCCTGCTCCTCGTGTTCCAAAAGCAACTGGTGCGCGGTCTCACGGCCGGCGCCGTGAAGGGCTGACGGGAGATCGACATGACTCGGCGAAGCCTTCGACACATGACGGTGGCGGGAGCGTTGGCGATCGCGCTCGCGGGTTGCGGTGGCGGGAGCTCGACGGGCACGGGGCAGGGCACCGCGCCGTCGACCGCGAAGCCGTCGCTGCCCGCGTGCCCGCTCGCCGCGTTGCGCGACGCCAAGAAGCCGGTCGAGATCACGTACTGGCACGCACTGGTCCGCGCGAACGAAGACGAGATCAAGAAGCTCACCGCCGAGTTCAACGCGCAACAGCACGACGTGCACGTGACCCTGTCGGCGTCGGCGAGCTACGCCGACAACTTCACGCGGTTCAAGGCGGGGCTGTCGACCGGCGTATTGCCGGATCTCATGCAGGGCGACGACGCAAGCGTGCAGGCGATGATCGACTCGCGGGCGGTCCTCCCGGTGGCATCGTGCCTGCAATCCGACGGCGCGACCAGCTCCGACCTGATCCCGCGCGTCGTGGCGTACTACAGCGTGAACGGCGTCTTGTACCCCATGCCGTTCAACGACTCGAACCCGGTCCTCTACTACAACAAGATCGCATTCCGACGTGCCGGGCTCGATCCGGACAAGCCGCCGGTCACGTTCGCCGAGGTCGAAGCCGACGCGCGCAAGATCGTGCAGAGCGGTGCCGCGCAGTTCGGCATCGCCCTCAAGACCGACTCCTGGCCGATCGAGCATTGGCTGGCCAAAGCCGGTGAGACGTTCGTGAACAACGACAACGGCCGGAAGGCCCGCGCGACGAAGGTGACCTTCGACGACGCGACCGGTGTCTCGATCTTCACCTGGATCGACAACATGGTGAAGTCGAAGCTGGCGTTGAGCACGGGTACGAATGACTACAACCACTACCTCGCCGTCGGAAACGGCCAGGCGGCGATGACCATCGACACCTCGGCCGCGCTCGGCACGATCTCGCAATTGTTCGCGGCGGGGCAGTACAAGAACGTGCAGCTCGGCGTCGGACCGATGCCGGGACCGACGAGCCCGAACGGCAGCGTGCTCGTCGGCGGCGCGGCGAACTACGTCGTGAACAAATCGTCGCCGGCGAAGCAGGCCGCCGCGTACGAGTTCGCGAAGTTCCTCGCCCAGCCCGCGACGCAGTCGGCATGGGCTGCAGCAACGGGGTATGTCCCGGTGTCGAAGTCGGCCGCGACGATGTCGCCCCTCTCGGAGCAGTACGCGCGACAACCGGAGTACAAGATCGCCTACGACCAGCTCCTCGCGGGACCCGTGAACGCGGCCACTGCCGGACCCGTGATCGGCGCCTACGGTTCGGTCAACGAGGGCGTACGCGGCGCGGTCGTCGACGGGCTCTCGCGCATGCTCGCCGGGAAGCTCACACCCGAACAGGCGGTGGCGAGCGCAGCCGCAGAGGCCAATGCCGCGATCGCGGAGTACAACAGCCGTGTCGGTTAGCGCGCGGTGTCGACGCAGATGAGTCGAAGGACCCTACCGTTGGGTCGTTCGGGCCCTGCCCGGCGGCGCGGCGCCGGTCGTACCGTCCGAGTATGACGAGAACGCGATCGATACTGACGGTTGTCTTCGCAGGTGCGCTGGCGCTTGCTGCCGCGCGGCGGCGGCGGGTCGTCGACCACCACCAGCACACAGACGGGCCCGAGCGGCACCGGTGGTGTGGATCCCGCCCAGTGCGGACTCGACGCGTTCGCGAAGGCGACCAAGCCGGTCGAGGTGACGTTCTGGCACGAGATGTCGCGTGCCAACGCCGACTGGCTCGTCAAGGAGACCGCCGCGTTCAACGCATCACAACACGACGTCCACGTCACACTCGTACAGTTCGCGAACTATCGAGACCTGCTGACCAAGTACCTCTCCGGCCTCTCGACGAAGGAGCTGCCCGACCTGTTCCAACCCGAGGACACGACGGTCCAGCGCATGATCGACAGCCAGAGCGTCATGCCGGTCCAGGCCTGCGTCGACGCGGATCACTACTCGCTGGCCAAGCTGCTCCCGCGGGCGACCGCGTACTTCTCGTACAAGAACGTGCTCTACGGCATGCCGTGGAGCCTGTCGAACCCGGTGCTCTGGTACAACAAGACGGCCTTCGTCAAGGCGGGCCTCGACCCGAACAAGCCCCCGCAGACGCTCGCGCAGGTCAAGGAGTACTCGCAGAAGATCGTCGCCAGCGGCGCGGCGAAGCACGGCATCGCGCTGCGGGTCGAGCCGTACATCTTCGAGTTCTTGAACGCGAAGTCGGGTGGAACGCTCGTCAACAACGGCAACGGCCGCGAAGCGCGCGCGACCGCCGCGACGTTCGAAACGCCGATCGCCACCCAGATCTGGTCGTGGTGGAACGACATGGTGCACAGCGGGCTCGCACTCAACACCGGCGGCGCCGACGGGAACATCGATCACATGCTCGCCGTCGGTACCGGCGACGCGGCAATGACGATGGAGGCGAGCGGCGTGCTCGGCACCGTCAAGAGCGTGCTCGAAGAAGGGCAGTACAAGACCGTGCGCATCGGCACCGCGCCGCTCCCGTCGATCAACGGCGGCGGCGGGGTTCCGGTCGGCGACGGATCGCTGTGGATCCCGAAGTCGTCGTCGCCCGACAAGCGCGCCGCGGCGTGGCAGTTCATCAAGTACATGGCCGCGCCCGAGCAGCAGGCGTCACTCGCCGTCGCGGGCGGCTTCGCACCGATCCGGACCGACGCGACGACGGTTCCCGTGCTCGCGCAGAAGTGGGCCGCGGAACCCATCTACCGCGTCAGCTACGACCAGCTGACCACCGGTGCGGAGGACGCGTCGACCGCCGGTTCGCTCATCGGCGACTACCAAGGCGTGCGCGACGCGGTCAAGGACGGAATGCTCTCGATGCTGACCGGCGGGCTGTCGCCGACCGCGGCACTCCAGAAGGCGCAGAGCGAAGCCGACGCGGCGATCAAGGCATACAACGACCGCGTCGGTGCCGGATGACCCTGGGGACGAACAACCCGGTCGACGAGGGACGTGGGGAACGTGCCGCGTCTTGAACGGGCCGAGTCAGCAACGAACGACTGCCCGCCGGCCGGCGCGTCGAGCGTGAACTGGGCGTGACTGCATGCTTCGCAGGATTGCGGAGTTGCTGTATGGCGTCCGGCGCGCCCCGTCGCGCTCGCAAGTCCGCGGAGTCGCGCTCACGACGTGGGTGGCGACGCGGCTCGGACTTCGCGGTGAGTTCGGTCGCGGAGTGGGTCGAACCCGATGGCGTGATCCGACCCGATTTCTCCGGGTGCTCCGCTGCGGTCGCGCCGAGTCACCGTCGTGACGGCGATGCCGGCGAACTGCCAGTTGAGCAGCGACGCCCGATTGATCAGCGTGCTCGCCGCTGCACAGGTCCCTACCGGATCGTCACCGCGGCGGGCAATTTCGCGGTCCTTCCGAGGCGGCGATTGATCACGGTGCCCTGAACGAGTCCTCCGCGCCCAATCCATGCGCGGCGACGGCGCCCGGAGCCACGCGCGCAGTGTCGCGTGGCTCCGACTCGAGGGCCGGCGGTCGCGTGCTGTCGTCGGTACGGCGTTTCCGCGGGCGGACGAGAAGGCGACTTGACCCGAACGTCGCAGGGCTACGGCATGTGCGCAGTGGCGGCGTTGGCCGGGGCGGTGATCTGGTCACCGCCGTTCGGCGCGGACGCGGGGGCAGTGGTGTGCTCCGACGACTTCCCGGCCGTGTCGGGGGTGTGCGCACCGCCGGTGCCCGGCTCCGATCCCGGTACCGAGGTGTGGTCCGACGATTGACCCTTGGAGCCGGGGGTGTGCGGTCCGTTCGACTGGTTCTGCGATCCGGGCGCGACCGTCGTGTCGGTCGTGTCGGTCGTGCCGTCGTGAGTCGGGGGTGTGGCGCCCTTGCAGTAGTCGCCGATCGATTGGCCGGCCGCGGCCGCGGAAGTCGCGAGGTTCCGGAATGCAACGGCGTTGTCCCTTTGGCTGTGCGGGTTGGTTGTCGACGGACCGGCGGCGTACGCGGTGCAGAGTCCGTACTTGGCGTTTCCGGTCGCGTCCGGCCCGGTCGCGTGGGCGGTGGCCGCGCTGTTCGCGGGCCGCCCCGGATGATCGGTGGCGTGCGTGTTCGCGTGGCTGTCGGGCTTGGGGATCGCGAGGCCGACGTGAGAAGCGGCATCGCTGACGGCGGTTTGTGCCGGTGCGGGCAGCGTGTTGGTCGCGGCCGCGGCGGCGGTCGCGCCGAGGACGGTCACTGCCGCGATCGCCGCAACCTTGGCACTGAGCAGTTGAGCAAGCATCGATTTTCTCCGAGCGCGTAGAGGGGGCTTGGCACTTGAGCGCAGCGCTTCGACGACGACGGCCACCGTCGCCGCGTCGCGGGTCGTCTCGATCGCCGGTGAGGTACCGGCCGCGGTCTGCACCGCCTGCGCGATCGCCTGGTAACCGGGAGGCGCGTCCTCGGGCGCGAGCTTCCCGGCCAGGAGCCGATCGGCGGTGAGATCGTCGAGAGCGAAGCGCTTCATCTCATTGTCCAGATCGCGTTCTGCGCTCATGTCGTTACAGCTTCGGAGGAGAATTGCTCGGCGAGGGTGCGGAGCGCTCGATGCTGAAGGACCCGCACCGTGCCGGGGCGTTTCCCGACGATCGCCCCGACCGTCTCCGCGTCGAGGCCGGCGACGACGCGCAGCAGCACGATCTCCGCCTGGTCGTGGGGGAGGCCGGCGACGAGCGCCATGACGGCTTCGTCCGCCAAGAGACGGGAGTCGGGCTCGTCATCGGATCGTGCTGCGAGCTCCGCCGCGTCGGCCGGATCGGTTGTGCGTTGGGGGCGCCGGCGGTCCTGTCGCCAATGCGAGATGAGCCGCCGCCGGGCGATGGTGAACATCCATGCACGAAAGCCCTGTTCGTCTCCCGAGAACGAGGGGAGACCCTTGGCTGCCGCCAGCCAGACCTCTTGGGCAAGATCCTCTCCCTGGCCGGCGGCTTGGGCGCCCAAGAATCGCACCAAGGCTGGGTTGAGGTCGCGGTACAGGCACTGCACCGCGGACTCGTCTCCCGACTTGGCCGCGACGAGAATCGCGTCGAAATCAGCTCCGATCACGACGCGCCTCGCCCGTCGCACAGCTCATCGAGACAACTGATCGGCCGTAGGGCGGGCCGACCTGAGCTGCGACGATGCGAGCCGTCCCAGCGCCCGAGGTGACTACCTCCGGGAGCGGAGCGACGAGATGGCTGCGGCTCGTCGCGACACGGGCGTGAGGCGGCGTCCTCGACGTTCGGACCGATACGTTCTGACCGGCCAGGTCGCGCGCCAGGCGCTGCTCGTCGCGGTGGAGTGCGCGAGGCCGACGACCACCCGGGCGACGCGATCCGCCGCCTCCGTCGAACGGGGTGCCGACGGGCCAGGTCGGCACACAGCCTGTCCGGTTCGCGGCTTTTATAGGCGTTCGGACCAGGGCAATCGCACGTTGAATGTGACACGTGTTGCGAGAGCGGGTTAGTTTCGTGCCCCATGCCGTGGTGGAGCCCGACTCGTCGCCGGGCGTCCGGCCGGGTTCGCGGCGCGGTGGTGACGTTGACCGTGCTGAGCTTCGTGGTCGCCGGTCTGGTCTCGTCGTCGGGGTCGGCGGGAGCGACTGTCGGTTCGGACCAGGCGAACATCGCTCAGCTGGAACAGAAGATCGCGGCCGAAGGCGCGCAAGCGCAGGTGCTCGTGGGCCGTTTCAACGAGGCGCAGGCGCGGGCGTACGCGATCGACGCGCAGATCGCGCACGACCAGAGACTCGTCGCCGCCGACAAGGTCGTGGAGTCGGCCGCGACGGACACGTTGCGACGCCTGGCCATCAAGGCGTACGTGTCGGGCTCGGGGATGGATTCGCCGGTGCTCACGATGCTCGGCGGCACGTCGAACATCGCGACGCTGCTCGAACAGAACCAGTACCTCGGTGCCGTAGGCGACAAGCAGAGCGCCGCGCTCACCGCGCTGCGCCTGGCCCAAGCTCGCACGCAGGATGACCAGCGCGGCCTTCGCTCCGAGCAAGCCCAAGCCAAGAAGACCCTCGGCGAGCTCACAGCCGCGCACGATGCGGCGACGGCTGCGATCAACGCGGACGAGGCGAAGCTCATCAGCGTCAAGGGGAACCTTCGCTCGCTGTTGGCCGCGGCCAGCGCACGGCGTCACGCCGAGCAGGTCGCGGCCGAACGCGCGTTTGCGGCGGCGGCACAGTCTCCGCCGTCCGCGCCACTCGTGCTGTCACCGGCGGTCTCGGCCAGAGCGGCCGCGGCCGTGTCGCCCGGGCCGACGTCGTCGTCGTCGTCGTCGCCGCCGCCGCCGGTGTCGTCATCGTCGTCGAGCGGCTATGCGAACCCGTTCCGAGACGTGGTCGGGCTCACGCCCGAACGGATCGACCAAGGCGTCGACTACG